>JAZSAN010000001.1:0-24078 GCA_045601885.1 Acutalibacteraceae bacterium
CACAATTTATCTCATTATAATTATACGGTTTTTGGCGTATTATGTCAACCCGAAACGGCTAATTGGTAAAAAGTTCACAAAAGCCTTATTGAGTATGAGAGAAGAAAAGATACTCACAGCTTTGCAAAACAAAACACCACCCGTTGTGGCACACAGTGCCACAACTATATTTGCCTTAAAAAACTCGCGAAGTGAATATCACTTGGACAAAGTCCAAATATAACTGCGAAGCAATATAACTCGCCGCAAGGCGAATAAAACTGGCGTTGTATCCTTACGGGTACAACGCCTATGGGAGTCTTTTTTTAATGCTTTGATACCGATGCATCAATATTAATATGTCGGATAAACGATTTTGTTAACCTTGAAGCGATTAACGGCGTAGTTGTTCTTTTCAACCTTAAGGCCCTTGATGTATGCGGCCATGTCCTTATCAAACTCCTCGCCCTTCAAGAGTGTGAGAGCGGGGGTGTTGAGGTTTTCGGTCCAATATTCGTCGCCGAAGAGGTCGCCGCGAACGATGATGGCAACGCCTTCGTCGTTGGTAATCAACTTAACCTCGCCGACCTTGAGCTTCTTTGCTTCTTCGAAATACTCACTCGCATAGTCGGTCTTGTCCGAGCCGAGAACCGATGCGTATGCATCTTTCGGTGCGGGTGCGTCGTTCTTCTCCTCTTCCTTTTCCTCGGTTTCGGTTATCTGATAATAATCGTTATAAATTTCTTTAAAGGGTGTGCCCTTTTCGAGCATCTTTGCATAATCGCCAAACTTAACGGTTGTGCCTGCAACCTGTGATTCCTCAATGCTTGCATATTTAACCGAAAGCACGTTTGCAATCAGGAAGTTTTCTTCGAGCGCCTTTGTAATCTCATCTGCTGCTACCGGCTTTGTGCCGTCCTCGCCATAGATGCTGAGGAAATATTTGTTGGTGAGATATGCGGTTTTAACGGTGTTTGCAAAGGTTGTCTTGCTGACGCCGTTTACCTCATAGAGAGCCTGATAGCCGTATGCTGACCAGTAATAGTCAACGGTTGAGGTGATTTCTTTCTGCTCGTCCTCTGTGAGAGAAAGGTTATTCTTTTCGCAAAGGATTTCATAAGCGGCGAACTCCTTGCAAATTTCAACTGCGCGTTCTTTAACCCAATCGGAATATTTTTTATCGTCAATTTTCTCTTTGAAATAATCGATTTCTGCGTCTTCCTTATCGTCGGCATGCTTTTCGTCAACGAGCGTTCTAGCTTCACTGTCGGCGTTCATCAAAGCGCACATATAAAGCGCAGAGGTAATCTCAACATCCTCAACAGTGAGCGCAACCTCGTCCTTCGGGTGACAGGCGGCGAACGAAAGCACCATAACGAAAACGAGCAAAATTGCGGAAAGTTTTTTAATCATATTCATAAAATATGTCCTCCGTAAACATTATATATAATCTAAAAAGTATTATACAGCACAAAAAGGCAAAAGTCCAGCAGAATTTATACTTCTGCCGAGAGGGCGGTCATAATTTCTTTTAGGCATTCTGCCGAGCTTTCAGAGCCGATGCGAATAGAGTAATATGGGCGCTTGCCCGCACTGAGCAAGAAGCGGTTTTTGAAATGCGAGAGAAGACGCGCGGTATGCTCGCCGCTGATTTCGTCGACATAAAGCAAGAGGTTTCCGCCGTTTTGACTGATTTCCTTGATACCGTGCGCGGCGGCGCTGTTTCGGATGAGCGCAACGTCGATAAGCCCTAAAACCGATTTCGGCGGCTCGCCAAAGCGGTCGCAAAGCTCGTCGATAACGTCCGACACATCGTCCTGCGTTTTAATATCGGCAATTCGGCGGTAAATTCCGAGTCGCTGCGGCAGATTTTCGATGTATGATTCGGGAATGTGCGCCGAGATGTTAACATCAATCACGCAGTTGTTTTCTTCCTTTACCTCTTCGCCCTTTTCCTCGCTGATGGCGTTTTGCAAGAGCTTAACATACATATCATATCCGACCGACTCAAGATGTCCGTGCTGTTCTCCGCCGAGCAGACTTCCCGCGCCGCGAATCTCAAGGTCGCGAAGCGCGATTTTAAAGCCCGAGCCGAACTCGGTGTACTCGCGTATTGCTTCAAGTCGTTTTTCGGCAATTTCGGTCAGTCCCTTGCCGCGTTTGAAACAAAAATATGCATACGCGCGACGGGGCGAACGACCAACACGACCGCGAAGCTGATGCAGTTGCGAGAGTCCCATTCGGTCGGCGTCCTCAATAATCAGGGTGTTTGCGTTTGGCACGTCAACGCCCGTCTCGATTATGGTGGTGCAGACGAGAATGTCAATCTCGTGCTCGAGAAGTTGCTTCCACACAGATGAAAGCTCTTCTTCGTCCATCTTTCCGTGCGCGATTCCAATATTTGCATCGGGCAGCTGCGCTTTGAGTCGCGCTGCGCAGGATACGATGCTTTCAACTCTGTTGTGAAGATAATAAACCTGTCCGCCGCGGCGCAGTTCTCGGTTTATGGCATCAAGCAACACGCCGTTGTCCTGCTCAAGCACATAGGTCTGAACAGGCAGACGGTCCTCGGGCGCCTCGTCAATAGATGACATATCCCTGAGTCCCGACATCGCCATATTAAGCGTTCTCGGAATGGGGGTCGCGCTCAGGGTCAGCACGTCGACGTTCGGATAAAGCTCTTTGAGTTTTTCCTTTTGTGCCACGCCGAAGCGGTGCTCCTCGTCTATAATTATGAGGCCAAGGTCGCGGAACTCGACATCCTTTGATATGAGTCGGTGTGTTCCGATTACCATATCGACATTTCCGCGCTTTAATTCTTTAAGTGTTTTGTTTTGTTCGCCCCTTGACACAAAGCGCGACAAAAGACGGGTCTCGAGCGGAAAATCGCCAAAGCGGTTTGTGACGGTGTTGAAATGCTGCCACGCGAGAATGGTGGTCGGCGCCATCAAGGCGCACTGCTTCCCCTCGCTGACGCACTTAAAGGCGGCGCGCAGAGCCACCTCGGTCTTGCCAAAGCCAACGTCACCGCAGAGCAGTCGGTCCATCGGAACGGACTTTTCCATATCTGCCTTGATTTCGTTTATACAGCGCAGCTGGTCATCGGTTTCTTCAAAGGGGAAGCGGCGCTCAAAGTCGGACTGAATGTCGGTGTCGGGAGAAAAGGCGTGTCCCTTGACCGAAAGGCGTTTGGCATAAAGTGCCGTCAGTTGCTTTGCCATATCGGCAACGGCGGCGCGCACACGGGTGCGTGTTTTTTGCCACTCGGTGCCACCAAGCTTGTTGAGTCGGACGTTGCCCGAATCGTTTGCGCCGATGTATTTTGAAACGAGGTCGAGCTGTGTCACGGGGACGTAAAGCACGTCGCCCTTGGCATAGGAAATTTTAAGATAATCCTTGACGATGCCGTTGTTTTCAAGGTTTTTAACCCCCATAAACTGTCCGATTCCGTGCACCGCGTGGACAACGAGGTCGCCCGAACGCAACTCGTCGAGCGAGTGTATGCCCTTGCCCTTGCCGAAAGCACGATTTTTCTTTTGTTTTGTGATGTTGCCGTGTGTTATCAGAGTAAAATCGGCAGACGGAATTCGCAATCCTGAAGAGAGTCCGCCTACTGTGACGGTAACGCCGACGGGCGCACCCTTAATCTCTTCTTGAAAAACGGCAGAAACACCGTTTGATATCAGTTCTTCACAGAGAAGCCGACCCGCTTTTTCGCTGTTTGCCATAATAACTGTGGTGCCCGAAATCAAAGAAAGCAGATTTTCGAGTCCGCCGCGCCAAAGCGGCAGTGTCGACATCGAAACGGACGCAAGGGAAGAAAGGGGCAGTTCATAAGACGAACGCGCAAAACTATCAAGAAAGACGGCGTTTTGTTTTTCTGCCCGCAAAAGAAGTTCTGCGAGCGTGAGCGTGAAGCCATCATTTGAAACAAGGTCGCCTGCCTCGAGCAAGGCTTTTATATCCTCGTTTTGCTGTTTTGTGAAGGCACGGTGGCGCTCCTTGATACCCGCAAAATCGCACAAAAACAGCATCCCGTCATCTATATAATCGGCGGCTGAAATCCTCTCGTCCGACATAAAGGACATATAACGGTCAAACTCCGAAAAGGTGCCGTTTTCGAGCGCCTCAATGTCACACTCGAGTGTGCGTTTTTGCTCACCGCTTAGTTTTTTTCGGCTTTTATTTAAAGCGCAAAGGCGCGAAAGCAGTTCGTCGCGGTCGAGCAATGCCTCACGCGCAGGGGCAACAAAACAGCTCTCGACCGATGACTCGCGGCGCTGTGTCTCGGGGTCAAAATACGCAATAGTGTCAACCTCGTCGCCCCAAAACTCAATTCGGACAGGGGTGCTGTTGCCCGTCGGGAAAAGGTCGAGAATTCCGCCACGGCGCGAAAACTGTCCCGCACCCTCGACGGCGTCAAGATGAACATATCCCGCCGAGACAAGCCGTTCACAAAGTGTGTCAATTTTCAGCGTATCGCCCACCGAAATTTTGAAGGTGTTGCTCTTTAGCGTGTCCTTCCTGATTGTGAGCTGTGAAAAGGCCTCCGCAGAGCCGACACAAACCGAGAAGGCCCCGTCTGCAACTGCAGACAGGGTGTATAATCTTTTATGCTCCCACTCTTTTGAAGACGAAACGCCGCGCCTTCCCACGCTCTCGCGCGAGACGAGCAAAAGCGCATCGTTCGAAAAAGTCAGCAAATCGCTTACCATTTTGGTTGCTGTCGCTTCGTCGGGACAGATGACAAAAGCCTTTTTTCCAAGCTTCTTGCAAGCGGCGGAAACCACAGCCGCGCGATGAATGGGGGAGAGCCCCGTCAGTGCCGCGCTTTCTTTTTTCTCTAAAGAGTCAAGGAGATTTTTAATTTCGGGTACCTGACAAAAAATCTCGTCAATAAAATGCATCGCAAAGCCTACCGATTATTAAATTTATTCATAGCGGTATCAATACCGTTTAATATAATACATTCTGCTGCATCTGCGGTGTTTGAAAGAGCCGTTTTCATGCCCTCTGTCTCGTCGCCCTTGAAGCGCGAGAGCACCCAGTCCTTAAGGTCATAATCGGGGTGCGGCTTGGCGCCGACGCCAACCTTGATGCGCAAAAACTCGTCACTTCCCGAGAGATAAATGATGTTTTTCATTCCGTTGTGACCGCCGTCACTACCCTTGCGGCGAAGCCGTATCTTTCCGACAGGCAGCGAAATATCGTCAAAAATGACGATGACTCTTTCGGGCGGAATTTTATAAAATGCCGCTGCGTCACGCACCGCCTCGCCCGAATTGTTCATAAAGGTCTGCGGCTTTTGTAAAAGTATACGCATATCGCCTAAAAAGCATTCGCCGAGCAGAGATTTAAATTTCAGCTTGTCGATTTTGCAGCCGTGCTTTTCGCAAAAAACATCAAGAGCCAAAAACCCTGCGTTGTGGCGCGTTGCTTCATATTCGCGTCCCGGATTGCCGAGTCCCACAATTAAAAAATCATAGGCGCTGTCGGAAAATTCTTTTTTTCGTTTTTTAAAAAACATACATTTCTCCCGAAAAAATTTTTATTATCCTAAATATAACACTTTTGCCACACATTTTCAAGAGGTGCTGTTTGTTTTACCGCTTGACTTTTCTCCTCAAAGGTTATATTATATAATATGTATAAAGCGTTGACGGGAAGAGTAACCGCAAAGTGTTCTTCAAGAGAGTGTGGGTCATAGGCTGAAAGCCCGCATAAGAAAACGGCGGCGAAGACCACCCCTGAGTGCCCTGAAAACAGGGACGCGACCCCGCGTTAAAGGGTTTGAGTGGCACATTTGTGCAATTTGGGTGGAACCGTGGAGTTTTTTGCTTCATCCCTTTTGGGATGGGGCTTATTTTTTTGTTCGGAGGTTTTTTATGATTAAAATCACATTAAAGGGCGGCACCGTCCGCGAGTATGAAAACGGAGTTTGCGGATACGAGATTGCCGCATCCATCGGCGCGGGACTTGCAAAGTCTGCCTGTGCGGTTGAGGTTGACGGCGTGCCGACCGATTTGCGCACACCAATAAACAACGACTGCGAGCTTTCAATCCTCACATTTGATGACGAGTATGGCCGCCGCGCATATCGTCACACCGCAAGTCACATTTTGGCACAGGCGGTTAAAAGACTTTATCCGCAGGTGAAACTTGCCATAGGTCCCGCGGTTGATAACGGTTTTTATTACGATTTTGACAGCGAGGTTATGTTCACACCCGCTATGCTCGAGGATATCGAGGCGGAGATGAAGAATATCATAAAGGAAGACATCGTGCTTGAGAAAATTGTCGTATCGCGCGAAGACGCGCTCGAGCTTTTCTCCGACCGCGACGAGCCATATAAGCAGGAGCTTATAAACGACCTGCCCGAAGGCGAGGAAATCAGCCTTTACAAGCAGGGAGATTTTGTTGATTTGTGTGCAGGTCCGCACCTTTTGTCAACGGGCAGCGTGAAGGCTGTAAAGCTGACTTCCTGCACAGGTGCATACTGGCGAGGCGACTCAAATAAGAAGATGCTTCAGCGTATTTACGGCACCGCCTTCCCGAAAGCAAGTCTGCTTGAAGAACATCTTTTGCAGCTTGAGGAAGCAAAAAAGCGCGACCACAATAAGCTCGGCCGCGAGCTCGAGCTCTTCACAACATCCGACCTTATCGGTCAGGGCTTGCCGATTCTTTTGCCGAAGGGCGCAAGAATAATTCAACTTTTGCAGCGTTTTGTTGAGGACGAGGAGCAGCGCCGCGGTTGGCTTCTTACCAAAACTCCCTTTATGGCAAAGAGCGACCTTTACAAAGTTTCGGGCCACTGGGACCACTATCGTGACGGTATGTTCGTGCTCGGCGACCCCGAGAACGAGCAAGACGAGTGCTTTGCGCTCCGCCCCATGACCTGCCCGTTCCAGTATCAAGCATATTTAAACCGTCCGCGTTCGTACCGCGATTTACCGCTTCGTTACAACGAGACATCGACTCTTTTCAGAAATGAGTCGAGCGGCGAGATGCACGGACTCATCCGCGTTCGTCAGTTCACAATTTCGGAGGGACATTTGATGTGTACCCCCGAGCAGCTTGAAAACGAGTTCAAGGGCTGTCTCGAGCTTGCGATTTATATGCTCAAGACCTTAGGATTATATGAGGACGTTTCCTACCGCTTCTCGCAGTGGGACCCCGCCGACCGCGAAAAATATATCGGCACGGCTGAGGACTGGGATGAGGCACAGGGCACTATGAAGCGCATCCTTGACAATCTTGAGATTCCGTACAAGGTTGGTGTTGGTGAGGCGGCATTCTACGGACCGAAGCTTGACATTCAGATTAAGAATGTTCACGGCAAGGAAGACACACTTATCACAATTCAGATTGACCAGTTCCTTGCAGAAAAATTCTCGATGGAATATGTTGACAGCAACGGCGAGAAGAAGCATCCCTACATCATCCACCGCACATCAATCGGTTGTTATGAGCGCACTTTGGCGCTGCTTATCGAAAAATATGCAGGCGCGTTCCCGATGTGGCTCGCACCCGTTCAGGTTAAGCTTTTGCCGATTGCCGACCGCCACAAAGAGTATTTAATGCAGGTCAAGGAGCGTTTGGAGGCTGCAGGTCTTCGCGTCGAGCTTGACGACCGAAACGAGAAAATCGGATTCAAAATTCGCGAAGCACAGCTTGCAAAAATTCCGTATATGCTCGTAGCGGGCGACAAGGAAACCGAAGAGGGAACACTCTCTGTTCGTCGCCGCGGCGGAGTCGATTTGGGCTCAAAAACGGTTGACGAATTCTTAAGTGAAGTGCTACTCGAAATCGCAAAAAAGGAAATTAAATAAAACAAAAAAAGACGGTCGCGAGACCGTCTTTTTGTTTATATAAGCTTTAATTTCTTTGCAAGGCGTTCGGGCAATATTGTGCCGATTGTCCTGCGGTTGATAACAAGATATGTTCCACCGAGAATGACGCCCGACACCGCAACATTGAAAAGCTGTGTGAGTCGCGAGTGGCTGTCGGTCGGCAATATAAGATGAAGTATAAAACCTAAACCTAACAGCAAAAGGCAAGAGAGAATTGCGCGCGGCAGCTCCTTTGCTGTCTCATCGTATGAGAAGCCGAGTTTTTTCTTTAGGAAGGTAAGGCTTAAAACATTCGAGAAGGTATAACCAATGAAGGTTGCCACGATTGTGCCGTAATATCCGTCCAAACCGAAGCGGTGGAAAAGGTGCATAAGCGGAACGCTGAAGGCAAGATTAAGCGCGAGTCCCGAAAGAACGCTCGTGAAGATAATGCGTTTTTTGCCAAGGCTCTGCAAAAGGGAGTTGACAATGATATAAAGGCAGTCAAGCACCTTGACAAGAATTGTGAAACGGATAATATTAATGCCCGTTTGACTGTGGGTGTAAAAAACAGTCCAAAAACTTTCCGCCATAATGCTGATAAACAGCGCAAGGGGGAGAATTATGAAAAGAATGATTTTAAGACATTTGTTGAAGGTGCTGTTGACGGCGTCGCGGTCTCCCTTTGTGTAGTCCGACACAATGTGTGGGATAAGGCTGACGATAAGTCCCGTTGCAACGGCGGCAACAATAGCGCTGAACTTGGTGCCCCAGGTGGTGAATACGCTGCTTATAAACTCGGTCTCTTTTCCCGAAAAATCAAGGTGCGGCAGCGTGTTGAGCACCAGAATCATAGAGGTCGAGGAATAGAGCGTGTTTGCAAGGTTTATAACCACGAACGGAATGGCAAAAAGCAAAATCTCTTTTGCGACGAGGCGGTCCTGCTCGGGCTTTTTTGTGAGCTTTTCGGTGAGCGCAAGGGTTTCCTTGTTTTTGTTCACCACGCGTGACAGGTAAATATACGAAACGAGCGCGCCGATTCCTGCGGCGGCAAGCGAAATTGAGATTGCAAACTTTACGGGCAGGTGGAAAACCTTTGTGCAGATAAAACTGCCTACCAAAATTATTCCCACGCGGACAAACTGCTCAACAACCTGACTGATTGACGGCTGCGAGACGTATTTGTTGCCCTGTAAAAAGCCGCGTTTTATGGAAAGCAGCGGAACAATAAGCAAAGTAAAGGAAATTGAGCGGATAGCAAACACAACGTCGGAGAGGGTGTTGCCGTCCTCAATATCGCCGATTATAAGCGATGCGATGGGGCGCGAAAAGATAAAGCAGACAAGGAAAGAAAAGATAGAAAACGCCACAATAATTTTGGTTGCGATTTTGTAAAGGCGCAGTTTTCGTTCGTTGTCCCCGAGCGCAGAATATTTGCTGACAAGGGTGCTTATGGCAAAGGGTATGCCCACGCTCGAAATTGAGAGGAATACATTATATATATTATAGGCATACGAATACAAAGCGCCGCCCTGGTCGCCGACGATTTGCTTAAACGGTATGACATAGAGAATGCCGAGCGCCTTGCTTATAAAGATACAGGCGGTTGCTATAAACGCACCCTCTAAGAACGATGTCTTTTTTAACTTTCCCATTTTTTGCATCCTTGCTTTTTTAGATTATAGAAATATTATATATTCATTTTCGCATTATATCAAGTATAAAAGAAAAAAGCCCGTCACAGACGGGCTTTTTGTATCGATTAATCACAGCAGGGGTCGGGCTTTTTTGCGGGTGCTGTTTTTTTCTTGCCGTGCTCGGTTGAATCGCCGAGACCGGTTGCCTCGCTGAACATAACGTCCTTTTTGGTTGCCTCAACAACGTCGGTGGGAACAATAATTTTTGCTGCCTGACCGTCTGCGAGTTTTACGAGAGCTTCGTATCTCTTGAGCTCGAGCACTGCGGCATCGGGTGCCGCTTCAACGATGGCGCGGATTCCGTCTGCCTCTGCCTTTTTGGCAAGGAGCAAAGCCTGAGCTTCACCTTCTGCACGGGCAATTCGCGCGTCGCGTTCGCCCTCTGCGGCAAGAATGAGCGCCTGCTTGTCACCCTCTGCGCGAGTGATTGCTGCCGCCTTGTGTCCCTCTGCCTGCAAAAGTGTCTCACGGCGGTCACGCTCGGCCTTCATCTGTTTTTCCATCGCTTGTTGAATCTCTTTCGGCGGAATGATGTTCTTGAGTTCAACGCGTGTAACCTTGATGCCCCACTGGTCTGTGGCATCGTCAAGGATAGATGTCATCTTGCCGTTAATGGTGTCACGCGATGTCAGGGTGCTGTCAAGCTCGAGCTCACCGACGATGTTACGCAAGGTTGTGGCGGTAAGATTTTCAAGTGCGTTGATGGGGTTAACCACGCCGTATGCGAAAAGCTTTGCATCAAAAATGCGGAAGAAAACAACAGTGTCAATCTGCATGGTAACATTGTCCTTTGTGATAACGGGCTGTGGGGGAGAGTCGATAACCTGCTCCTTTAAGGTGATGCGTTTTGCAACGCGCTCGAAAAGGGGAATCATAAAATGAACACCCGCCGACCAGGTCGTGCGGTATTTCCCCAAAAACTCAATAACGTATTCTGTTGCCTGCGGAACGATGCGAAGACTTAAAACAAGCAAAAGAACAATAATTGCAATAATTAAAAATGTCATAATAAAAACCTCCCATATGTTTATAAATAAATTTTATATAAAAAAGCAAAATTTGTCAATACAAAAAGATTGTCAAACTCAATATTTTGTGGTACAATACTCAAGCACCACCAATATTTTGGTTATATAGCGCGTTTTTGCACATTATATAATATGTAGAGAAAAGGAGAAAATATGAGGATAAGCGGATTCCAAAAAATGACAATGCTTGATTTCCCTGGGCGCGTTGCGGCAACAGTCTTTTTGCACGGGTGCAATCTGCGCTGTCCGTTTTGCCACAATGCGAGGCTCGTGTCCCGCGCGGCAGAAGAGGAAATTGACGAGACGGAGATTTTTTCGTATCTTGAAAAGCGAAAAGGAATCTTAGACGGCGTTTGTATAACGGGCGGCGAACCGCTGATGCAGGACGGCGTTGCGGATTTCACAAGAAAAATCAAAGAGATGGGTCTTGCCGTAAAGCTTGATACCAACGGGTTCTATCCGCAAAAGCTCAAGGCGCTCGTAAACGAGGGGCTTATTGATTATGTCGCAATGGACATAAAAAATTCTCCTGAGTTGTATCCTGCCACCTGTGGAATTGAGACTCTTAAAATAGCGGCGGCAGAGGAGAGCAAGGAGTTTTTGCTTTCGGGTGCGGTCCCGTACGAGTTTCGCACCACCGTTGTGCGAGAATTACACACGGAAAACAGCATAAAAGAGGCAGCAGAGTGGATTTCGGGTGCCAAAAAATATTTTTTGCAAAAATTTGTGGACTCGGGCGACATATTGTCAAGCGGTATGTCGGCACACAGCGACGAATTTATGAAACAAGCACAAGATATTGCATCTCAATTTGTCGAAAAGGTAGAATTGAGAGGAATGTAAACACAAGATATGGTGTTTTCACTTGACAGCGTACTCACTATATGGTATTATGTTCAAGCAACTTAAAAAATAATAGGGGGAAAGACTATGTACGAGGTAATTAAACGTGACGGAATGACCGTAGAGTTTGATTTATCCAAAATCGCAAAGGCGATTGAAAAGGCGTTTGACGCTTGCGAGCGCGAATACAACAAAGACATTATAGACTTTTTGGCACTCAAGGTAACTGCGGATTACGAGCCGCAGATTGAGGACGGAAAGATTGCTGTTGAACTGATTCAGGACAGCGTTGAAACCGTTTTGATTAAGTCGGGCTATGACGATGTAGCCAAGGCATACATTCTCTATCGTAAGCAGAGAGAAAAAATCAGAAACATCAAAAACACATTCCTTGATTATAAGGATATTGTTAACAGCTATGTTAATATTACTGACTGGCGCGTTAAGGAAAACTCCACCGTTACCTATTCGGTTGGCGGACTTATTTTAAGCAACTCGGGTGCTATCACAGCAAACTATTGGTTGTCTGAAATTTATGACAAGGAGATTGCAGAGGCACACCGCAACGGCGATATGCACCTTCACGACCTTTCAATGCTCACAGGCTACTGTGCAGGTTGGTCGTTAAAGCAGCTTATCCAAGAGGGTCTCGGCGGCGTACCGGGCAAGATTACATCTTCTCCCGCAAGTCACCTTGCAACACTTTGCAACCAGATGGTTAACTTCCTTGGCATAATGCAAAACGAGTGGGCAGGCGCTCAGGCATTCTCGTCTTTTGACACATATCTTGCGCCGTTCGTAAAGGTGGACAACCTTTCATACGACCAGGTTAAGAAGTGCATCGAGTCCTTTGTATACGGCGTTAACACACCGTCCCGTTGGGGAACACAGGCTCCCTTCTCAAACATTACACTTGACTGGACCGTTCCCGCAGACTTGGCAGAGCTTAATGCTTTGGTTGGCGGCAAGGAGATGGATTTCAAGTATAAAGACTGTAAGAAAGAAATGGATATGATAAACAAGGCGTTTATCGAGATTATGATTGAGGGCGACGCCAACGGACGCGGATTCCAGTATCCGATTCCGACATATTCCATCACAAGAGATTTCGACTGGTCTGAGACCGAGAACAACCGTCTGCTCTTTGAGATGACCTCAAAATACGGCACACCTTATTTCTCAAACTATATCAACAGCGATATGGAGCCGTCAGATGTTCGTTCAATGTGCTGCAGACTCCGTCTTGACCTTCGTGAACTTCGCAAGAAGTCGGGCGGCTTCTTTGGAAGCGGTGAGAGCACAGGTTCTATCGGTGTTGTTACCATCAATATGCCGAGAATCGCATATCTCTCCAAGACACCCGAGGAATTCTATCAGCGTCTTGACCATCTTATGGATGTTGCAGCCCGTTCGCTTAAGGTAAAGCGCACAGTTATCACAAAGCTGCTTGAAGAGGGACTTTATCCTTACACCAAGCGTTATCTCGGAACCTTTAACAACCACTTCTCGACCATCGGTCTTGTTGGTATGAACGAGGTTGGACTTAACGCAGCATGGCTCGGCAAGGATATGACAAGCCCCGAAACTCAGGAATTCTCCAAGGAAGTGCTCAACCATATGCGCGAGCGTCTTTCGGATTATCAGGAGCAGTACGGCGACCTTTATAATCTTGAAGCAACACCTGCAGAGTCAACATCATACCGTCTTGCAAAGCACGACAGAAAGCACTATCCCGACATCAAGACAGCAACCGAAGGCGACGCAACACCGTATTACACAAACTCGTCACACCTTCCCGTTGGCTACACCGACGATATCTTTACTGCGCTTGATATTCAGGATGGTTTGCAGACACTTTATACATCGGGTACCGTATTCCACGCCTTCCTCGGCGAGCGTATGCCCGACTGGCGCGCCGCTGCTACACTTGTTCGCAAGATAGCAGAAAACTATGAACTGCCGTATTACACCTTGTCACCGACCTACTCGGTATGTAAGAACCACGGCTACATCACAGGCGAAGAGTACAAGTGTCCCGACTGCGGCTGCTCCACAGAGGTTTACAGCCGTATCACAGGTTACTATCGTCCCGTTCAGAACTGGAACGACGGTAAGACTCAGGAATATAAGGACCGCAAGGTTTATGATATTGAAAACTCCAAGCTCACAAAGAGCCACGCTCACGAAGAGACCTGTGCTTGTGCAGAGGCAAAAACAGAGGTAGCAGTTGAGGCTGCAACAGCAATGCTTTTCACCACCGCAACCTGCCCCAACTGTAAAATTGCCTGCGCATTGCTCGACAAGGCAGGAGTAGAGTATGAAAAACTGCTCGCAAACGAAAACGCAGAGCTTGTTGAACAGTTCGGAATCAGACAGGCTCCGACGCTCATCGTTCCCGATGCAGACGGAGTGCTGAAGCTCACAGGCGTTTCGGAAATCAAAAAATATCTCGGACAGTAATTATGTATGACATTATAATTATCGGCGGAGGTCCTGCAGGACTGACCGCGGCGCTATACGCACTGCGCGCAAACAAGACGGTGCTTATAATTGAAAAGGCTACCTTCGGCGGACAGATTACCTATTCGCCGAGGGTGGAAAACTACCCCGGCATACCCGATACAAGCGGCAACGAAATTGCAGATAAGCTTGTTGAACAGGTGCTCTCGCAGGGCGCACAGATTGAACTCGAAACCGTTACGGAAATCCGCGACGGTGAGATAAAAACTGTGGTTACCGACTGTGGCGAGTATGAAGCGCGTGCGGTAATAATCGCAACGGGTGCAAAACACAGAATGCTGGGAGTCGAGAGAGAAGAATCTCTTGTCGGCAACGGAATTTCGTTTTGTGCTGTGTGCGACGGAGCGTTTTATAACGGCAAACGAGTTGCGGTTGTCGGCGGCGGAAACTCTGCGCTTCAAGAGGCGCTTCTGCTTTGCGAGAATGCGTCACATGTCACAGTGATACAAAATCTGCCGTATCTGACGGGCGAAAAGAGACTTGCCGACCGTCTTTATGAGAACGAAAAGGCAGAGGTTTTGCTATCAAAAACCGTCAAGGCTTTTGTTGGAGAAGACACTCTCACGGGCGTTGTGATTACCGATGCCGAGACGGGCGAGGAGACAACACTAGAGGTCGACGGACTCTTCGTTGCAATTGGACTTATTCCGCAAAACGAGGCGTTTTCGAATGTGCTCGACCTTAATCCCTACGGCTATGCCGATTCGGGCGAGGACTGCCTGACACGCACAAACGGAATTTTCGTGGCAGGAGACTGCCGCAGCAAACGCATCCGTCAGGTCACAACCGCCGTTTCAGACGGCGCGGTTGCCGCACTTGCCGCATGCGACTATATCGACAATAAATAATTAAATGGACGGGCAAGACCCGTCCATTTTGCTAAGAGGTGACAGGGTGGACTTTGAAATTTCTTTTGCAAAGGCTGAAGACAAGGCAAGGCTAAAGGCGCTTTTTTTAAATTCGTTTGACGACACAATCGGCTTTGTCAATATGTTTTTCGACCATAATTTCAACCCCGAAAACATCGTTTGTGTAACAACGGGGGAAGAAATAATCGGACAGGCACATCTACTGCCTTGCGCTATAGGCGGCGAGGACTGCTTTTATGCCTATGGTATTTGCGTAGATAAAAAGCATCGAAAAGAAGGCGTCGGCCTTGCGCTGATGGAGTTTATAAAAGCCCACGCAAAAAGCAAAGGACACGGAGTTTTGCTCCATCCCGCCGATGAACACCTATTCTCTTTTTATGAAAAAGCAGGATTTTATCCTTGCGGATATTACTGCGAGAAAACTCTTTGCGCGAGTGGTGAAGCGGTGCCGCTTTTGCCCGTTACGGCGGAAAAATACAAGGCGGTGCGCGACGGCGCATTTTGTGATAAAACACCCCTTGTGTGGGACGAAAAGGCTGTGGAATATGCACTGCTGCAGGAAGCTTTTTTCGGACTCGAGGCATTCTCTGCCGAGTGCGACGGTCGAAAGGACATTTTGCTTTGTGGCAAGGATAGCGGCGGTGCATTCATAAAGGAAACCACCGCAAAGAAAGGCGCGCTGCAAAAAATCGTCTCGGCGGTGGCAAAAAGATACAGCACAGAGCGTGTCCGCGTTACACTGCCGCGAGAGTCGTCTTCAAACGCCTTGGTCTGCGGCTACGGGTTTAATGTTCCAAAAGATATATATATGAATTTGTTGCTTGATTAAAAAAGGATGGGTAAGCACCCATCCTTTTTACATTTTTTGTGAATTAAGCGTCCGTTGACATAACAGTGTGAAAGTGATAAAATGATTGTGTATATATAATATAATATATTTATCTGAGATAAAAAGGGGTGAAAACGCATGTCACAGGTGGGAGAGGTTAAGAAGAAAGCGCTAAAGAGCGCAAAGTGGATGATTATAACCTCGATTGTTTCTATGTTTTTTTCCTATGCTTCTAATATTGTTTTAGGTCAAATTTCGCCCGAAACGCTTGGCACATATTCTGCGGTTAATGTTTTTATCGCCTCAATCACCACCTTCGTAGGAATGGGCGGAGCGGTTGTTTTAAGTAATTTCTTTCCTAAAACAGACAGCGATGTTAAAAAGTCGCAACTTCTCAACACATATATTGCAATGTCATTTTCTATGTATGCAATTTTTGTTTTGGCGTTATTGCTTTTTCCCGAATTGAATGTGCTTTTGTCGGGTGGATTGACGGGTGCGGCTAAATATGTGGCGCTCTTTGTTATGGCTCCGATGTACACGGTGATGTTGGTCATTTCCTATCTTTTGACTGCGTTGCTTGAAGCGCGCATTTCCAATATCATGTCAAAAATGTATACCCTGCTTTTGCCGATTGTTTTGTTCTCGGTTTATTTGACAAATAAAAGTTTTTTGGAAAAACATTTAGCGCTTATTGTTTTTATAACCGTAATAACGGCTAACATTTTTGCCATAGCATTAGGCATAGTTTTCATAAAGAAAGAAAAAGCTGTTAAAGCAAAAAAAGGTTTTTATATGCCAAGGGGATTTTTTGTTTTTTCGTTGACGACCTTTTTACAGGCGTTGTTTTCTTATCTTTATAAAAATGTCGATAAAATCTTTTTGATTTCGCTTGATGATATGGGACAGTTGGGGGTTTATCAGGCGCTGATTTCAATTTTGACATTGGTTGAGTTTGTTCCGTCGCTGCTGGGAAATGTTACAATTCCGTATTTTTCCAATATTATTAAAATTGGAAACAAGCAAGAGGTTGAAAGCTCATATGAGCGCATAGAAAAATATATGCTCTTTTTCCTTGTGAGCTGTGTTGTGGGTGTTATAACCCTTTCTGATGTGGCACTTAATATGTTTGGTCCGGAATATGTTCCGTATAAATACCTGCTCATAATTTTGGTTGTGGCAAAATGCATAGCGTCGCTCGGGTTTACCAACACGCCACTGTTGGTGGTGCTTGAGAAAAACTGGCTTCGACTTTTAAACAGTGCAATGCAGATAGCCATTCAGTTTACAATAACGATTTTTACCATAAACAGTCTCGGCATTCTTGGTGTTGTTCTCGGCAGAACAATCGGCGTTTGCTGTGCTCAGATATTGCCGCAACTTATGATTAAATTCAAAAGCGGCTATAAAATCAAACTTTCAAGAGCATATTTTAGCGGGATAACCATTACCGCAGGTTTGGGTTTAATACAGGTTGCGTTTGAACCCGGATTGCTTGTTTCTGTTGCTTTGGGAATTGTGGGATGGGCAATGTTTATACTTTGCAGTCGTTTCGAAAAAAAGGATTTTCAGAGCATGTTAAATATGGTTATTAAATAAAACAGGGTGGGAAATATGTCGGAATATCTAAACAGGCTTAAAACAGAGGTTGTAGATAACGGGTTGTGCAGCGGGTGCGGAACCTGTGCAGGTGTCTGCCCTAAGGATTGTATTGAGTTTAATAATGACCAACATATGCCACACATTAATAAAGACGGCTGTGTTAACTGCGGCCTGTGTTATAAATCCTGTCCTGGAAAAGGTTTTGAATTCAACAGCATAAAAAATAATGAAAGTGTTTTTGATGAGCAAATCGGTCCGTATTTGAAATTTATCACAAGCGCAGCCACCGACGAGACTTTAAGAAAAAAAGGCGCATCGGGCGGTACGGTTTCGGCAATTTTTAAATATTTGCTGGAAACAAAAGCCGTGCAGAAGGTTCTTTGTGTGAAAAAGGACGAAGAGAGTTTTAATGCGGTTTTAATTGACGATGCAAACGAGCTTTTAAAAACACAGGGCTCAAAATACATACCCGTTCCGCTGAATTTGGCGCTCAAAGAGATAATCAAAAACCGATACACCGTTGCGGTTGTCGGCACCCCGTGTGAACTGCAGGGAATTGTTCTGGCAGAAAAAAACATACCCGCTATAAAAGAACTTATAAAATATAAAATCGGGCTTTTTTGCGGCTTTGCGCAACCGAAGGAATGTTTGACCGCGCTTAGTAAATATCTTAACACGCCGTCGGATGAATGGGAATTTGACGGTTGGAGATGCGGAGAGTATCCGGGATATGTGCGGTTTACAAACAAAGAAACAAAAGAGCAACGCCAACTGCTCATTTATGATGCGCTTAATATTGCGGTACCGTTTTATTCAATGGAAAAATGTTTTATGTGTCCCGACGGCACGAATATGTGCGCCGATATTTCGCTGGGCGACATTCACTCAAGGGGACACGACCAAAACGCAGGTATAATCAGAACGCAAAAAGGCTTGGAACTGATTGACTCGATGCGCAAGGACGGATATCTTACCGCTTCGGAAATGTCCTACGAGGAAGCGATGCGTTCAACGGTGGGCTCGGTTGCCTATCTTAAGGGTATGCGTTCGCTTTTGTATATTGCCACAAACAAAAAGGCGACACCTGAGTATGATATAAAATTCCAAAAAGAAAAATATAAAAGGACTGTTGTGCTTCAGAACAGGGCGCAGATGGCATTGTATCGATTTGTGCGAAAAAAGTGTGTTTTGAAATTTTTCGAAAAACACCCCAAACTGCAAATGCGCATGGGCCGATATATATACTTTTTTCCGAACAAAGTTTTACTATATAGGGTTTTGAAATTTATAAAAAGAATTTTAAAAGGAAATTAAGCTATGAAACAGGCAGAAGTTCTGACAAAAGAATCACTCGAAAAAAACCTGTGTTGCCATTGCGGTGTCTGTGCGGGAGTGTGTCCCACGGGTGCTATTAAAACGGAAAACAATGTGTTGAGCATTGACGAAGGCAAGTGTGTGGATTGCGGAGCGTGTCTGTATTGCTGTCCTGCGGGCGGATATGAGTTGTCCGACTTGAATTTGGAAGACATCAAAGAAATACCAAGGTTTTCGGTTGCCGCGAAAGATGAAAATGTGTCGAAGGATGCTTCGTCAGGCGGATTTGTTACACAGTCTTTGCTGTCTTTGCTTGAAAACGGTGAGATTACCGGCGCTGCGGTTGTGGTAGCGGGAGACTCTCTTGACGAGAGCGCGGCAAAATTTGTTGTGACCGACGACCCCGAGGTTATTTTGAGCGCTAGGCGTTCAAAATACACACAAGCAACGATAGACGGCGTGATTGATTACATAAAGAAAAACGAAGGCAGATATGCCGTTGTGGGACTTCCTTGCCAGCTTTATGGTCTGACAAAGGCAATGAGCCGCAACGCGACCTTGAAAAAGCGCGTCGCATATAAGTTTGGTATGGTTTGCGGATATACATATGACGAAGAGTGTATAGACGGGCTCATAAAGGTTATGGGTCTTAAAAAAAACAATGTCAAACGAATTCTCGGTTGGCGCGAAGGCGGTTTGCCCGGAAGCTTTTCTTTGGAACTTTGCGACGGAACAACGTGTTCTTTGCCCTTTGCCGACGAGCACAGCGTGGATGTGACATATTTTGCTCAGAACAGATGTAAACTCTGTAAAGACTGCTTGTGTGAGCACGGAGACGTGGTTTGCGCCGACATCGGCGGCTGGAAAAACAAAAAAACCTTGCTCTTGGTGAGAACCGCTGCGGGTAAAAAGCTTATAACAACATTAAAAAAATATGACACGATGGAAATTGAAAACGGCGGAGTTGTGTTTGATAAAACGGTAATTCCGTTTATGCTCAGAGAAAAAAGAACAAAGGTCAATATAAGAATAAAAAAGAGCGCCGAAAGCCCAAAATGGATTGGCGGCTACTCGCCAAAGCTTTTGCTCTCGCAAAAACTGGAGATTTTCTTCTCGATGCTTTACGAAAGAAAAGCGCGTCTTGGCAAGGGAAGACACTCGGCAAAGCAGATGCTGAGAATCGGCCACAGGTCGTACCACAAAACCCCGTGTGCGTTTTTTCTCAAGGTGATTTTCAAGCTTCAGCAGTATTTGGAAAAAGCTTTAAAAATTATTTCTTCAAAGGCAAAACAAACGGCAGAAAAAATTGTGATTTTGCTTTCAATCAAACTGCGTTTTTGCAAAAAAAGCGCGACTAAAGCGGTTGTCATCGGCTTGGGAAATTGGGGCGCACAGTATCTGAAGTTTTTGAGCCTCAGTGATAAATTTTTGCCGGTTGCGGCATATGATGCCGACAAAGAAAAGCTTAATTCTTTGTGCAAAAAATATAATATTCGCGCAGCCGCGAGTGTGGAAGAACTTTGCACAAATTTTGGCGCGGAAGCGATTTTTGTGCTCACGCCAACGCCCACGCACTTTGAGGTTTTTGATGCGGTCTCAAAATACGGGCTGCCCGTCTATATGGAAAAGCCTATAGGTAACGACGAGACCTCTGCAGCGGCAATGTGCAAGCGAGCAAAGGATAATGGAAAACTTTTGTATGTTGCCCACAGTATGAAATATGAACCGATAATTCAAAAAACAAAGGAATTATTAAATCAACATAGTCTCGGTCGTGTGACGGAGTTTGAATTTACCCGCAGTGTTAAACACAAGGGTGGCGGTTATTATGAAAACGCCGCGCTTTATCAAATCGGAGTTCACCTTTTGGATACGGTTTTGTTCTTGTTCGGCGAACCGAACGAAATTGGCGGACGGGAAACAACAGTTTTGGAAAGTTTAAACTATGAAACCGTTTGCATAAAAACAAGGGACGGCGCAACAGGAAAACTCAGTTATGGTTTTTCGGGCGAATATAATTTTAATTTCAAAGTCAAAACCGAAAAAGGAGTCATAACTTATGCCGACTCGGTTTTGACGGCGTATGTCGGGGAAGAGAAAAAACAAATCAAAATTCCCATGATAAACGAAAAGACCGTATATAAACAGTTGGACGAATTTTTCTTTGCAATTAAAGGTCAGAAATATATAAACACCGCCGAAAACGCCGCTTTGGTTGTTCGGCTTTGCGATGAAATAATAAAATCGGGAGAGTAACGATGGAAAAGAAGCGTATGATGCAGGCCACTGCCAATTTGTTTGATTGGCTTAATACCTGGCGGCAGGAAGACGGAGCATACAACGGATTTGTTGTGCACCGTTTTGATTTGAAGCGTCTTAAAAAAATACACGATACCCCTTGGGAGCAGACCCCGATTATCGACGGCTTGTTCAACCTTTATAAAGCAACGGGGGACTCTCGGTATTATGATATGGCAAAGCAGTCCGTGCTCTTGCAGATAAGCAGACTTAATGGGGAAACGGGCATGTTTGATTTTGCAGGGTTTGAAGACGACCGATTCAGTTCGCTTGTTCACAATTCTCTTGCCGACTGTGCGCTTTTGACCTTTGCTGAAAACGCAAAACCCGAAGATGAAGATATAAAGAGACAGGCGCTTGAGACGGTGCAGACTAACCTTGACAAATATTTTTTCGGTGTGCTTTACTGTGAAGAAGGCGGCGCCTTTAAATTCAGCGCGGTTGATTACTATTGGCCGCAAGAAAATCGTTATGTTGCAAATATGAACAGTGTTGCAATAGAGGCGATGATGCGGTTTTCGGCGCTGACAGGAGAGAAGTTTTACAGGGAAAAGGCACTTGATATTTTAAAATCGGTGACCGACCTTGTGTGTTGCGATGCGGGGACTATGGAAGAAGGCGGAATAGGCTATGCAAACACCCATCCGCACTGGTATATAACAATTTACACTGCGTTGGCTCTGCGCGGAATTTGCGCGGTGTATGAATACAACAAGGATGAAAAACTGAAGGAAATATTGCTTTCTTCTGCAAATCACCTGATTCGTTATACAACCGAGGAGGGATATTTTTGTCACACAATACAAAATGGTGTGCAAAACAGATATCCTTACTGGGTTGCGGGCGGAGGAATGATTCTCAAAGGAATTGACGATGTTGCGCGTGTGACGGGTGAAAAGTTTGATGTTGACAAAATGGTGGAAAAAATACTGTCGCACCAACAAAAGTGCGGCGGTGTATCCTCCTTCTCAAAATACAACACGAAAGACAACCATCGCCCAAAGGATAACCCCGAGGGCTCCGTTTGGGAAGAGGTTGTGCCGGGTCCTCCTTGGAACGCGCATTTGTTTGAGTATTTAACCCGCTTTGCTGATAAAGATTTTAACAAATACGAGGCGGACAATAAAAACTCCTTCATGATAAAAAAGAGATTTTTGTATTATGAGAGCAAAAAAACATTTTTTGTATGTTCGATATTTCCGCTTTTCAGTTGTGCGCTCGTGCTTATCAGAAAAAAGAGAAATGTCAGTTTGATTGGTTTCTCTTTAAGGCACACATATTCTAAAATTCGAAAACTGATAACAAGAGAAGAATAAAAAGGATGGGCAGATGCCCATCCTTTTTAACATATTTTAATTTTTTTGTTCATATAATGAAACAGTCCTTTTAGGAGTTGATTATATGAATTCGTCAATTGAAGACAGAGCAGAGATGTTAGGCAAATACATAATCGAGACGGGTGCCACCGTGCGCGGCACAGCAAAGGTGTGGGGGGTCAGCAAATCCACAGTGCATAAGGACGTCACCGAAAAGCTCTCAAAAGAATGTCCGCAGCTTTATAAAGAGGTCAAAAAGGTGCTCGAACACAATAAAAGTGAGCGCCATATAAGAGGCGGAATGGCAACGCGAAAAAAATATAAAGGATAAAAAGGGGCGACTGTCGGTCGCCCCTTTTAATGAATTGCAACTTTGTTGCATGATTTGCCCTTCGGGCATTAAAAAAGATATAATGTATTACGAAACAACATTTGTCGGTTTTCCGTCAAGGAAGGCTTTTATGTTGTTTTCCACAACACCCATAAGTCGTGTGCGGGTTTCAAGTCCTGCCCACGCAATATGCGGAGTAATGTAACAGTTCGGAATGTCAAAAAGGGGACAGTCTGCCGTCATCGGCTCAACGCAGAGCACGTCAACCCCTGCCGCCAAAAGCTTGCCCGAAACAAGTGCGTCACGCAAAGCCTCTTCGTCCACCAAAGCGCCG
Source organism: Acutalibacteraceae bacterium (assembly GCA_045601885.1). Taxonomy (GTDB): domain Bacteria; phylum Bacillota; class Clostridia; order Oscillospirales; family Acutalibacteraceae; genus SIG589. The sequence goes on from JAZSAN010000001.1 coordinate 22,790, forward strand.
CGCGCCGTGTTGACAAAAACCGCGCCGTCTTTCATTTTGCAAAAAGCGTCTGCGTTTATCATCTTCTGAGAGTCGGCGTTTAAAGGACAGTGCAGCGTCATAACATCGCTCTCGCGAAGCAGTGTGTCAAAATCAACCTGTGTTACGCTGTCGTCATTGACGGCGCTGCGGTTGAAGACGAGCACGCGTGCGTGGAAGGCTTTTAAAATGTCGGCGACCCGTCTGCCAATCGAGCCGTAACCGACAATACCGACGGTCTTGCCCGAAAGCTCAAAAACGGGGAAGGGAAAATATGAAAAGGTGCGGCTTTTAATCCAGTCGCCCTGTTTTACAGTGGCATTATACTCGCCAACGCGGTTGAGCGCCGCCAAAATTAAGGCAATCGTGTGCTGCGCCACCGCCTCGGTCGAGTATCCGGGTGCGTTGCAGACAGTGATGCCTTTTTGACGGGCATATTCCACATCAATGTTATTGAAGCCCGTTGCAAAAAGACCGATATATTTCAGATTTTTTGCCGCATCCATCTCGCGTTTGCCGATAACCGATTTGTTGCAAAGCACAATGTCGGCGTCCTTGATTCTCTCGCAAAGCTCGGCTTGGTCTGAAAGTCCATACGCCGTCACATCACCAAACCTTTCAAAACCATCAAAGGTTATGTTCGAATCAAACACCGTGTCGGCATCGGTAATCACAATTTTCAAGCGCACCATACGCCACCTCCTAGTCTAAAATTATTATACCACGAAAAAGCGGGAATGCAACAAAAAACAAGCGACCTTACATATTATATTATATATACGCTGCTTAAAATCGTGCAAAAACGACAAAAAACAACGATAAAAATTTTTCAAAAAACCTTTACAAACAAAAATTTTTGTGATATTATATCAATAAGGTATCTCTAAATTGAAAGGGTGTACCCTGCGGTAACCCACCGCTTTGTAAAAAACCGCCCGTTTGGTCTTGCGACAACGGGGCGGAAAACATAAAAAGGAGAGAAAAACATGCGCAACTTTAAAAAGCTTATTGCTGTAGTAAGCGCTCTTGCTTTATTGCTCACAGTTTTCAGCGGCATCAATATGTTTGCATCTGCTGAATATGATGCAGCAAAAGAGCTTGCAGACTTCAAAGCAGCAATGGAAACAAATGCGACTCTGACCCCCGGTACATATGTTGAAGCCGGCGACACAGAGTACTATCACGGAATGCTCCGTACAAGAGAAGGCCCGGGCGCTGCTGTTGTTGACGTAAATGCTGATTTCGGCACATACGCACACATTGCAACCATC
>JAZSAN010000002.1:0-222880 GCA_045601885.1 Acutalibacteraceae bacterium
GTGCGTTCTCTTGAAACAAGAGTGTAAATAAATTACTGCACAATGCCGAATATAGTCCCATTCATCGAACGGTCAATATGCAATCCCTCAACCACAGATTGTCCGGCAGGGCTTTTCATACGATTAAAAGCTACCTAAAACGTTCGGATCTAAAACGGACTATTGTCAGAAATCCATCTTTGCTGATACAAGCATTGTCTGCACTCGAAGCTGATGTCCGTCTCGTCTATGCAGGCTACGCACTTATTTTCGTTCACAGAGTGCCATAAGTGAAAACAGTTCTGTATATTGCACTTCGCTTCTTTCGCCCACTGTGCACAAGTGGTTTTGTCACACTGTACCATCCGATCTGCCGTGTGCGCAGGTTCGCAGTCGAACAATCCTCGTTTCGTAACGGCTCTGCTATCCGCACATTTTGGTTCACATTGCCTTTGTGAAGGGCTTTGTATATCACGACTTTTCCTACTTACCTTCTTCAGACCACTGCGTGAAAGTGGGTTCTGATTTATTGCGGAAATCATAAAACCGAGCAACGTAATAGGTCGATTAAAAATGTGTCGCATATCTTCCATATATCACCCCGTCCGTTGCCGAAACAGTGATAGCTCTTTAATTCCGTATTTCCACTTCTTCGGTTATACAGATAATCAGCCTTAGAGCATCGGCTGATAAAGTTTGACCTAACTTCGAGGGGTCCTCTGCTAGTGATTTACAGCCTGTCGCAGAACTCAGACTGCAGGAATCGGCACCAAACCTTTGATGCAACTAACTTACCATTTAAAATACAATCATTTTGAACCACCTTCCTTTATGCGTTTATTTTGAACCCGTCACTTACCGGAGAACAAAACATAAAAGAAGGCAAAAAGATAACAAAAAAGCACTCAACCCTCAAGGTTAAGTGCTAACTTGCAGTCCTTTTGCCTTTGCCCTATACGCAGGAGCAAAGCATAACAAACAAGCGCAATTAACCCTTTCGGAACATTGCATTTTTCGTTATCTTTTTAATACACTCCTGCTTTATTTTAAATGTAGCATAGTCAGTTTAACACACGGAATTTCTATCGTCAATAGATTTGCCCGATGTGTTGTTTGACAAACAACGCCCCGAAGTTTTTACTTGGTAATATTTAAAAAATCCCATATTGTGCAGTCAAAATATGCTGCAATTTCAAACAAGGATATAGCTGACGGATCAATCCTTCGGTTAACAATATCATAGATATATCCCGGTGATTTGCCAAGCTTAATGCTTAATCCTCGGTAGGTCATATTACGCTCAGCCAAGATTTTGTCCAATTTTTGTTGGAATGCATACCAATAATTTTCATACTCTGTTCTGTCTAACATAGAAAAAACCTCTTTTACACAAAAAATTAAGAGCCGCGACACCGCGACTCTTTGATAAAAATGTAAAAAAGGTTATATACGACTTTCAAGAAAACATTAATTAAGGGTTAAAAACATAAAAATTAGCGAATATTTGCTCTACCCAAACACTTTTTTGAGTGAAAATTGAAAAAACACAGCCTACTCTCAACGAAAAAGCTGTGTTTTAATATTATACTCTTGGCTCTCCGGATGTGCTATGTGTGGCATTTATAGAAATTACCTACTGCTTTACAAACTCACATACAACAAAGCTTGAATCAATTTATTACAACAGTGGGTTAAAGCAATGAATCAAATGAGAGGGTTGGTCATATAAATAATATCAGGCAAAGAGCTATTGGAATTATAAATGAAGAAATCATATATGTATAAAATGAGCCTTGCGGTATTTGCCGCAAGGCTCATTCAATTAAGTTTTAACAACTTTTATATCATTTTCTTTAGCGTATTCAAATACGGTTTATATTTTTATTTTGCGAATATCCTTAAGCGGTACGGTGTCAACAATAGCGCCATCTCCACTTTCAAGAACAAACCAATCCAGATGTTCCTTGAATTTTTCAAACTCTTCTTCGGAATATAGCGGTTCTCCATCGTCATCACAATACTCTTCGCAAAACTCATCGTATTCCTCAAAGTCATCCATAAACATCATTACATACCAGCAAGAAGATTTTTCTGTGATTTCACCGTCATTATAAGATATAGCAAAATCCATATATTCGCCAGCGCTTTCGCTAGTATCGACAACGCCATCAATGGTGAATTTAAGTTCAGGAGCAGTTTTAGCTATATTTACAGCTAAGTCATTAGTAATATTTTCTAACCAAACAAGGCTATATTCTTCCTCAACCTCTATTTCTTCAACAACATCTTCTAAATCATATTTCAATTTTTCATTTATAACCGGTAAAACTTTTTTAATGTCTTCGGGTGTCCCATTAAATTTTATTGTATATGTTGAATGTGCGTGCATATTCTTTTTCTCCTTTACATGATCTTAATACTGTTAAAACATGTTGTCGTTCTTTTGTTTAAACATAAGCATTGCAACGAATAGGCCGTCTGTCAATTCCATCTTCTCTTGACTATATTCCGGTTCATAATTGATAGTTCCCCTCGCAGGCAATTCAATCGTTTTGTGGTTCTTTTTGATTGCCAGAACAATGGGTTTTAACTGCTTTTTGTTTCTCACAACAGGTACAATATTGATTGATGTATCAAACGAGAAATCCCAAGTCAAACTAAGCCATGAATCGTAACCTTTTTCATAATTTTCATCAAAATTATCAGTAAACTGAATATATCCCTCATCAAATGCTTCTTGTGCCGATCTGCCAGTGAGTCCTAAAGCTTTTTTGAAATCTTCGTCACCCCAAAGGTCGTTAATAATTGCAGCGGTATCTTTGTTATAATCGGCAAATATATTAACAACGCCATTGGGTAAATAAACCTCATCTGTCGTAAAGGTGAGCGTTGTAACACCATATTCGTTTGTTATGTTTTGAGATTGGCACATCAAGTAACTTAATTTTTTGCCATCACCTATCTCTGAATCATTGAGCATTTCATTGAGGTTATAGCAAAGTTCCATCGCACGTGTTCTATAGTTGCTCAAATTATTAACAGCGAACTTATAAACTATATCAATTGAATAATTCGTGCTTACACCACCGAAAAGGCTCTGATTTTCCTCCTTAGCAACTACAAACATACAATCTTTTGCTGAATCCCAATCAATTTCATCAATATCGAAGAATATATAGCCGTCTTCACAAAGGGTTTCGAAACCGAAAGAATCATCTGTATTTGTTAACAAGGATTTTATGACACCATTATCCTCCTTGATAACTGTTTCTATAAACTCCTTTGCTTGTGCTCTAGATTCTTCTTTCTTAGTTAAATCTTCTTCATCTTCTTCAAAATCAGCTTCATCGTCGAAGCCTTCCATATCGCCCCACATAGGTCCGAAATTCAACGCTCCTGCTGCCATTTCATGACCTTGTTCGGCTGCTTGCGAATACCAATATTTAGCTCTTTCAGCATCAATCATTTCGCCATCATCGTTTGTATAGGTATACAACTTAGCAACTTCATATTGAGTGTTTGCATCACCATCAGTTGCTGCCTTTTCACCCCATTCAAGAGCCTTATCAAGGCTCTCCTCGCAACCCATACCAAGCTCATACATTTTGGCAAGGCCAAATTCCGCAAGTTTATAACCTTGAAGTGCCGCTTTTTCGCACAATTCAAATGCAGCATCGTGATCTTCATCTAAATAGTCACCGCGCATAAAGAAGCAAGCAAGGCTGTGTTGAGATGGAGCATGTCCTAATTCGGCACCTTTACGATATAGTTCGATTGCTTTATCAATATCTTCATCTACACCACGTCCGTGTTCATAACAAAGAGCCAATCCCCAGATTCCATCACCATTACTTTGAGCGGCAGATTTTTGCGCATACTCAAATGCAAGAGCAAAATCCGCATCTTCTCCAGCTTGATCTAGCGAAGATGCCATCCTTGTGAAGTGTCCCACCATATCTGCTTGCGCCTGCGCATCTCCGGCATCTGCTTTTTCTTTAGTTGCGGCAATTTTCGCATATTCTTCTGCGATAGGAACAGCATCTTCATCGCCATTGTCTGCCGCCTGTTGCATCCAGTAAGCAGCTTTTTCAAAATTGCGTCCAACACCAAAACCTTTTGCATAATGCAATCCCAAACTGAACATTGCTGTAGATATACCAACTTCAGCCATTTTTTCGAACCAATATACAGCCTTTTCTGCCTCCGGTTCATCGCATTCATCCAAATAATACATTGCAAGTTGATTCATTAAATCAGTGTCGCCATCTTCTGCTGCAGCAATTTTTTCTTCTAACGACATATCTTCGTACATAGCTGCAGTCATCAATTCGTCAACATAGGGACGCATCATAACAGCATCCTCAATACCTTGTGCAAACAAGCCTCCGAACATCATGCATGGGAGTTCCGGACGCGCAAGTCCACGAACGATTTTAGCATTAATCTCTCCTTCATCAGAAGTAATGATCACGCCCGAACCTTTGTTTCCGATTTTTTGCAGTTCTTGAAGTATACCACGTTCACGCAAAATTTTTCTAATTTCATGTAAACCAAATGCAAATAAAATCATATTATGTTCTTTAATCTCATCAAGAGTAGCATGAATTTCGCCATTTTCAAAATCTACGCTTATAGCATTAGTAGATACCCCAACTGTTCTTCTTTCGTCGCGAGTATATCTAGCGATGGTAACCTTTTCTTTAGTACAGGTAACGATATGCATAACTGGCATTGCTGTGTCGTCAATTATAACTTCGTAATCAACATCAGAGTTGTCCATAAAGAAAAGATTTTCTGCATTCTCATCTGCTTTCTTGATTTCTTTTGCTTTTGTCAATGCAGGAGTGAATATATCATTCATTGTACCAAAAACATTCATGGATCGGTCTATTCCATCACCAATTTCATTACCGTAAATGGTGGATGAAGTAACCGTGCCATCAGCGTGATGAACTTGCTGTTGAATAGAAATCTTTCCTTCACGCATAGCCTCCATCAATTCTTCAGTAGTCATTTCCATAGTTTCGCCGGTTTCAGGATTTTTCATAGTAGGCATTTTTATTTCTCCTCTCAATTTGGTTTTTTTAGAAAACTAAAAAATCTATTTAAGTATTTTTAAACACTTATTCATTTAATTTTTCTTGCAATCGATCTAAATCTTCTTGTGTAAAATTCTTGGGATCAATGCCGCATTTATGGCAGTGATAATCAAAAGTGCTTCGGTCAATTTCGGTTAGACCAGTCGAAAGTAACGATTCCGCAACACGTTCTATATGCTCATCTCTGATGCCATTATAGCCTGCATCGTCAATTGCTGCTAATTGCCAGGGTTCAAACACCGTCATCACCCCTTATCTAGATATGTACAATTAAGTCTTTGAACATTTTCTCGTTTATCACCTAACAGAAAAGAAATTCCTTTCTTAAAATTATATCTGCCGTTAGGATCTGTAAACTCAGATAATTTCTTCTTGTCGTCACTAATATCACGATTCCAATAAGTCTTAAATTCAATGACAAGAAGATTGTGATCATTGCTTCCTCTTTTATGAATGATTACATCTGGATATGTTCCATTTGGAAAAGAAGGTAATGCTTTGCACTCCGCTCCATTTCGATTGTATTCACAGTCTAGATTGTATTCTTGGAAACTACCATTGGCGTCGATAAGATTCTGCAGATAATGTGCAAACCTAAATACAATAGAACGCTCTCCAACATGATGTCTCTCGTCTTTTCCACGAGAGTTGACTGCACGATTCATAATCAAGTGCATATCATTTTCATAGAGAATGTCTAGTGCCTGATCAACCAAATCATCAAGTACTTTCAACTTTTCTTCCATATTTACTACCACCTTTCCTTTGTTGATATAATTATATCACATGCACTGTCCCATAAAACGGACTTTAGTGGGTGGTGAGCCATTGTTTATACCACAATTTCAGCATAACTGCCGCCGACTTTGTCTTTCTTAACAATGATCTGCTTATCGATTTTTTGCTTGAGTTCACCAACGTGGGAAATGATACCGACAAGGCGGTTGCCATCAGCCAGAGAGGTCAGCGCCTTCATAGCAGCGGCAAGAGATTCTTCGTCCAGCGAGCCAAAGCCTTCATCAACAAACATAGTATCAAGCTTGATGCCGCCTGCGCTTGATTGAATCTCATCGGCAAGGCCGAGTGCCAAAGCCAAAGATGCCTTAAATGATTCGCCACCCGAAAGTGATTTAACGCTACGTTCGCTACCGTTATAATGGTCGATAACATTCAGATCCAAACCGCTTTGGCCTTTGTTGTTAAGAGCTTCTTTGCGACGGATAAGATCGTATTGACCGTCGGTCATAATCATAAGCCTTGTATTCGCGCGAGCAATAATGCGGTCGAAATAGTTCATTTGGATATAGGTTTCAAGCATAACCTTTTCTTTACCGGCAATATTGCCGTTTGCGGTGTTTGAAAGAGCCTTTACCCAAGAATATTTCTTTTCTGTAGTGATTAAATCACCCGAACGCGCTTTGATATTATCAAGTGCGGTTTGATTAGCAGAAATACGGGCGTGAGTAGTTTTTGCTTCGCGGTCATAGCCTTCCATACGGTCTTCAAGATCCGCAAGTTTCTCTTTTTCCTCTTCAAGATTGACGTCGGTTTTATCACCAAGTCGTTTTACTATCTCTTCTTTTGCAGATTTTAGTGAAGCGATTTTTTCTTTGCTTTCATTGAGTGCTTTGAGCGCAGAATCATAATCTTTTCCCATTTGCTCCGCATTCTCGATAAACTCATCAATCTTCGCCTCTGCCTCTTCTTTAGTAGCAAAAGTAAGCTTGGCCTTAAGTTCGCCAATGCGTTTTTCCAAAGACACGTTTTCTGCGGTTTTGGACTTTATTTCATCATTTAATTTAGAAAGTTCTTCCTTAAGCACTTCAAGGTCTTTGTTTTTCTCGGGCAATATGCGGTCGATTTCCTCTGCTCGTTCTATTTTCGCTTTGGCTTCGGAAATTTTTTTATCAAGGGTTTCGGTTTGGGCATCGATATCCGAAAGTTTAACCACGATAAGTGATTTGGCATCAACAATAGCAACATCACCTAAAAGTGCTTTGATTTCACTCAAAACACTTTCCTTTTTCTCATCGAGCGCACCTTTAATGTTACCTGCCTTTGTTCTGGCAGAATTGGCAGTATTATTTGCCACATCCACCTTGCCTTGCAATTCTTCAAGTTGTTCTTTTGTGGGTGCATTTTCGGGCTTTACTGCGATTTTAGGATGGGAGGTAGAGCCGCAAACGGGACACGGCTCGTCCGCTTTTAAGGTGTCGGCCAAAATGCCTGCTTGAGCATCCAAATACGCTTTATTAAGCGTTTTATATTCGACGTCAAGTTTTTCAAAAGCAGATTGCTTATTGTTATATTCCTGTAAGGCTTGCGAATAATCATTCTCGGATTTTTCGAGCGCGGTAATGTTTGTCTTTAGGTTGCCAAGCTTATCAGCGTTATCGGTCAGCTCCTTTTTCTCGGTTTCAAGCTTCAGTTTTTCTTCGCCTGCTTTTTCCAAGGTTTTTCTCTCCTCGGAAATTTTTGCGATTTCATCACTAACCGCCTTGATTTCGTTTTCTTTTAGCGTAATCGCTTCGCCACCGTTTTCTATAAACGCTTTATTAAGACTGAAAGCTTTTTCTTTTGTTTCAAACTCATCGTAATCCGGCAAAAGCGCTTTTATTGCTGCCGCTTTTTCACCAAGTACCTTGATTTTAGGTTGGTTGGCTTTCTCTGCCTCAAACCTTGCGTTTAAATCTTTTTGTGTTTCGGTTTCTGCTGCAAAAGCGGCTTCGTTTTTCTCTAAATCCGTTTTGGCAGCAATTATGTCCTGCGCCTTATTGATTTTTGCCTTAATTTCGTCCAGTTCTTTTTGTAGCTTTTCTTTTTGAATTGTAATATCTTGTTCGGCTTTTTTATCATCGGCAATCAATTTTTCGAGAAGGATTAAAACATCCTCGGTAGGCAAAGAACCGTTTTTCGCCTTTGATACCTCGATATAATCAGTGTTATCTTCATCACAAACAATACCACCGATATATTGGGAAATGCTTTGTTTTATTGTATCGCATTCGTCCGAAAGCTTACCCGACTCTCTCTTAAGACGCTCCTGCAAATCTCCAAACAATTCGGTTTTAAAAATATGGCGGAAGATTTCAATTCGCTCTTTTGTGGAAGCAAGTAATAACTTTAAGAAATCACCCTGTGCTATCATAGCAATTTGGCAGAATTGTTCTTTGTTTATTCCGACAATTTCCCTGACGGCATTATCCACGTCTTTAATACGAGTTATCACTTTGCCGTCGGGGTATATGATTTCGGCATTTGCAACCTGTTTTGTGGTGCCTTCGCCGCGTGCTTTAAGCTTCTCGTATTCGGGGTTGCGTTTTACGGTATATTCTTTATCACGATAACTGAATGTGAGTTCCACTTCGGTTGGTGTAGTTTCATCGGCATATTTTGAGCGCAACATAGAAACCTCACGGCGACTACCGCTGGTTTCACCGTAAAGCGCGTATGTAATTGCATCAAAAATTGTAGTTTTTCCAGCGCCCGTATCTCCCGTTATAAGATACAGTCCGCCCGTGCCGAGTTTGGTAAAGTCAAATTCAGTTGTTCCGGAGTACGGACCAAAAGCTGATATTTTTAATTTTAAAGGTCTCATTTATTTGCCCTCCCACAACTGTTCTATAATGTCGCTTACAAATTCTGTTTGCTCCTCGCTCAGAGGTTGTCCGTTTTGAAGCTCATAGAACTCGCTAAAATGCTCAAAGGGAGTCTTTTCTTTAACGTTTTCCGCTCCGCCAATCTCATTCATTGTGCGGGTACGTTTGTTATCGTAATCCAGCTTCATTATATTTTTATAGATGACGCGAAGCTTGGTAAGAACATCGGGGATATCTTCTTCGTCTGTTAACGTAATGTGGATATAATCATCCTGATAAGTGGTATTTTCGTAAAAGCTTTTAAGGGTAAGCTCATCATAAGTTCCTTTAATCTCCACCATATCACGTTTAGGAACAAGAGGGATAAAGTCGAGGGTAATGTTGCCTTTGTCGTTCATCTCCACGACCGTGACGGTTTTCTTGTCATTCGCTTCAGAGAAGGAATATTTAAGCGGTGTTCCGCTGTAACGGATATACTCACTGCCGCACTTTTGGCTCCTATGAATATGACCAAGCGATACGTAATCGAAGCACTCAAAAACCGAAGCATCAACATTGTCAGTGCCGCCAACTGAAATATCCTCTGACTCGGAGCGAACAGCCCCCGTTACAAACTGGTGGGTAACCAAAACATTGCGCTTAGATGTGTTAATTTCTATATTATCGATAACGTTTTTTACCGCATCGGTATAGGTAACAATCTTGTTTTCGGGATAAAACCTTCTCACGTTAGATGGTTTTATGAAGGGAAGCATATAGATATTTACATCGCCGCAATTATCCGTTATGGTTATGGGATCAATCTTACCGTCGAACACAGGGGACATATAAATACCACTCTTATCCATAAGTCTTCCGCCGAAAGCAATACGCTCGGCAGAATCGTGGTTACCGCTTATGACAAAAACCTTCAAATTTCGCTTAGCGAGACGAACTAAAAAGTCATCAAAAAGCTCTACGGCTTCGGCAGAAGGCACCGATTTGTCATACACGTCGCCTGCGATAATAACGCCATCAGGTTTTTGTTCATCAATAATGTTAATTATTTTTGTGAGTATGTATTCTTGATCCTCTAACATAGAAAACTCATTAACACGTTTTCCTAAGTGAAGATCGGATAAATGTATTAATTTCATTAAAACGCCTCCAAGGTATCTGCTTTTGATTAATTATACCACAATAGAGAAATAAGAACAATATAAAAAAGCGCGCAGCAAAAGCCACGCGCCGAAAAACGTAGCCCGACTTCTGTTGCGACACAGTTCACTCCAAACAGGAAATGACATCAAGGCATACATTTTTACCAATAGTATGCCTGTTCAGAGTAATATTAAACTGTGTCGCATAAGTATTTTATCACCTTTTATCTAATAAATCAAGTAACAAGTGATTCCGTCAGTAAATCATTAACTTTCAAGAATTTTAAAACAATAACATTGAGAATTATATGAAATTGTGGTATATTTAATGTGTATAGTTCAAATATAAAGAGAGGCAAAAATGTTATGCTGTATAAAAATATTAAATTGAAACAGCCACAAAGAATAATAGTTGCAACAATATATTTAATTTTAGTGTTTGTATGCGTGTCGCTTCTAGGCGGTAATATTAAAGAATTATTGATAGGCGCAACAGATGAAAGTATTTGGTTCTATTCTGGAATATTGCTAATTATAATGGGGCAGTATGTTACGGAACCATTTTTTTCAACCCCTGCTGACTGTCTTTCAAATTCTGTTGCAACTATGCTGGCAATGCTAAGCATTCAGAACAAACCGGGCTTTGCACTATACTGGTATATATTTAGTTTTTGTTTAATATTGATGATACTCAGCATTGTCGCCATGGCTACAAAAGATATCAATAGTAATTTTTCAAGAGCGGTATACTTCTTTGTAAATAAAATTGGATCTGCAAAAATTTTATTCTCAATAATTTACCTTGTTTCAGCGTACTCTTATTTTTTTAACACAAACAAATTGAATTACTTAATAGTTTCCATAACTATATGGATTTGCATTATGTTTTTACATGTTGCCGAAAATATTGTTGCTTTTGTTTGCTCCTTAATTAAAACGTTAAATCAAAAAGAGCAAATAGAATATATTGGTGATGTAATAAAATCAACTAACAGCGTATTACGTACTATTGAGATAAAAAAAGAAAATATAAGCAAAATAGAAAATCAGTCATTGGTTGTTGTGGAAAGCATAGATGGCAATTTTGAAATCGGAGTTGTCAGCAATATATCAAAACATTTGGATGCTTTATGGGTCGATATTATTTTGCTAAATGAAAACGGTAAAACAATTATTATTGATAAAACAAACTTTAATTTTATGCGCAAAGCGACAACTAATAATGTATATTTAATTGACAAAACAATGCTACCTGATCAATTATCAGAAGCAGTTAAAAATAATGAGGTGCTTACTAACCGCAAAAATTTGGTTGGTTTTATCATGCCATATTCTGATATAAATATAATTAATTTCTCCATTATAGCAAACACTAATAGAATTAAAGAGGGTACAATAATCAAAGTATTGATTAAAAACACCTATGTCTTGTATCAAATAATTAACGGATTAACAAAAGAAGTTAGCGAGGAAAAAGGGAATAATTATGGATATATCTGCGGAAAAGCAAGGAAGTTAGGCGTTTATTCATACGAAAACAATCAATTAAATATAGTTCCTTGGGTTCCTAATATTAATGAAATGGTATATCTGATTGATGAAAACGACAATATTGATTTAAAAGAAATAGCGCAAACATCAATCGGTAGGTTACCGAATAGCGATATGAAAATTAAGATTAGCGATATTAATAAATTAGTAACACATAACACTGCTATATTAGGAATATTAGGAGTAGGTAAGTCTTGTCTAACATTTGAACTGATTAACAAAATTCTTAATCAATCAGACTGCAAGATAATTTGTATAGACATCACAAATCAATATTATACTGAAAAAGGGTTGCTATCTTATGTCAATAAAGACCTGATTATCAATGATTTTAGAAAAGAGTATATTGATAAAATCAAAGAAGAATCAAAGAAAACAGGTTCACCCGCTCGTCCTTCTGAATGGGGAAATTTAGAATCTTATAAGCAAAATATTGCCCTTTTAATTAAAACTTTTTTTGATTCGGGAAAAAAGGTGCTAATTCTCAATCCTGATTCTCATTCAGTAACAAGAGCAGCATCGGCTTTTAATATCCAAGAGCTTTTTGAGCTTACATCTGTTGAAAAAACAAGAATTATTTCAGAAGAAATATTGAAATATTGTATGGAACAGGGGCAAGTAGATGCTGCAAGGTGTTGTGTTGTCTTGGAAGAAGCACACTCTTTGGTGCCGGAATGGAATTCCGTTTCTTCTTCCGGTGACCAAAATGCTACAAACGGAACATCAAAGGTGATATTGCAAGGAAGAAAATACGGCTTGGGTTGTATCCTCGTCACTCAAAGAACAGCAAATGTGACCAAAAGCATTCTCAATCAATGCAATTCTATTTTTGCTATGCGAGTATATGATGATACCGGCAAATCGTTTTTGGAAAATTATATAGGAAGTGATTATTCAAGTACATTACCAACACTTGAGGAAAGACACGCAATAGTAACGGGCAAAGCATTAGGCTTAAAACAACCGGTTGTTATCCAATTGAATGATAAAAAATATTTTCAAATAGATAAATAAATAAAATGAGCAATCTTTCAATTTTAAGATTGCTCATTTTTATAAATGTATTTAACAATTATCCTCAGTGCAATTTTTTTCGTTTTCTTCATATTGTTTTTGCATATAAATATCCCTCTGATTTTCATAATAAATATCCAAAAAATGATTGAACTTCAACCTTAATAATTGCGATAAATTACTTTCTTTAAGCTCATTAACAGCTTTATCAAGCCCTTGGTTTTCGCCCATATAATAAACTGCTTCTTCGATATGTTTCCAATACAAACTCGAGGGATCTGGATTATTTAAAATTCCTAAGAGTGTTTTCGAGTATTCGTTCGGTGATGAATTTGTTAAAACATGTAATACGGGATTCAAATGTTGTGTTTCCCGAAAAATCTTTTTATTGTGCTCATTAATCTTATCGATTAAGGTTTTAGTTTTTTTAGAACACTCAATTACTCCATCATATTCGGAATAGTCATTCCATTCCTCATATTTGTGTAAAACCGGACGATTATACTTAATTTCGAATTTTAGTTGTTTACATATTTCGAAGAAAGATTTTGTATTAAAATTCATAATGTCATAATTCATAAGCACATCATACATACTTATTGCATTGTGTTGGGAATAAAAATAGTTTAAATCCGACGTGTTAATTTTAAGCATTATTTTATCTAATAATTGATCAAAATCTGTCTGCTTCAATGTGTGCACTTGCCATAATTTATGTAAATCTCTCATTATCTCAATGCCAGCATCATCCGAATTACTGTGAATATCTTGCTTGAGAAATTTTAGTTTTGGATTGTCCGACCAAATATATTCAGTAAGTTTGTTCTTTCCAATGATCTCTGTTAGGTTTTTTACAATTTGTTGCAGAGATTCTTGATTAAAATAACAAACTTTTATTATCGAATGTTCCAAGTTTAGAACATCTAAAATAACATCTCTATCAGATTCGCACAAAGAGTGTCCAAAAAACATAACTTCAACTTTTTCATCCTTGCTTAAATCCTTTGAGATCCATTTTTTATAATTATTTTGTATTCCTCTCATTATTTTTTGATAATATTTTTCAAACTCAATAAATGAAATGTTTTTATCATTCAAATCTGTATTTGATGTAATACCTAAAACAATATTTGATTTTTCAATGTAAGAATCAGCTTTTCCGTGAATATATTCAATATCTTCATTCCAATGAGTATCTCCATATACTCTTTCATAGGTGTTAGAGTAATTGAATGTTAATATTTTATTAGCATCAAAATCCACTATATTAGGAGATATGCCATTTATTTCTGTCGTGTTTATAAATGTTGATATATATAACTCTAAAGCCAATGAAAAATCAATTAAAGATTTATGTAATAGTCCCCCTATAATTTCAAGTGAATTTTTTGAAATTTTACTGCTATGAATGTTATACTTTTTATTTATACCAAGCCATTCAATTAAATTGTGTATTCTGTGATTTCCGTCCGCAGTATAGTAATCGTTGCTAGTTTCGTTTAATTGTTTTTCAATTGCTTTAAATTCACCTGTTATATAATCAAGCTCTTTTTCAAAGTCGACCCATCCACTACTAAGAATACTTTCTTTTATGAAAAAGTAATGAAATAAATTATTATCTTTTATTAGGTTTGAAAATTTTTCTTTTAGTTCATTATCGTTTTCAAGAACTTTAAAATACTCTTCCTGTGTTGATTTTAAAGGTTTAAATCCATAAACGGAAGCATTTTGAACTACACAACAACAAAAATTCAAAAAATCGTAATAGCTTGTTGGTAAATTGTGGTCTATATCAAAGCCATTTCCTATCACTAATAGTTTCATAATACATTCTCTTTCTACTTATTATATTCTTTGATTTATTTTTAGCTCCTTAATAGAAATTAAATAGTTTTATTTTTTATATTATTCATCCGTATACTCATGCGGGCGTTCTTTATAGTCTTTAACTTTATACTCGCCGATGGTGTCATATTTGTTTGATTTGGTTTCGGTGGGGGTGTTGGTTTCGTTATCTTCGCCGAGGATGGCATCGAAGAAGATGCGTTCAAGGTATTCATATTTAGAATAAATACCTTGTGAAGCCCAGACGAGAGCATTTCGAACATAGGCAGAGTTTGTTTTAAAGAGTTCGTGTTCAACTTCAAATCCCATTGATTTTGCGAGCAGAACAGCGAACACTATAACCGTTCGTGTATTGCCTTCACGGAAGGGGTGTGTTTGCCAAATACTTGCGATAATACGAACAAGTTTGAAAACGATATCTTTATCATTGTCGCCGGTTCTTTTGAGCTTGGCGATTTCTTTCATCGTTTCATTTAGCTGCTTTTTAATTTCTTTAGGATAAGCATAACGAACAGTATCACCGCCGAGGACATCTTCGTATTTTACCATTTGAATAGTACGGAATTCTCCCGCCCAATCAAATATTTGCCCAAAGATGTTGCGATGAATGTCCTGCAGGGTTTCGGTATTAAACTTAGCATATTTATAATCATAAATTGCCGCCATAGCAAGACCGGTTATGTCAGCCTCTGCTTTGCGTAGCAATTCTGAATCTTTTATATCTGCTAAATTTTTAAGCACATTAACATCATCATATAAATAAGGGTCACGCATTTGTTATACCTCCGTTGCAAAACCATATCTTCTAAGTGTTTGCTCGAACACCGATAAGAAAGTTATATTGCCTTTTTTCCAATTGGCAAGGTCAGTTTTAACCTTATCACTTACGGGAACACCCTCGATTGAGGTCATTGCATCAGAAAAGGAAATTCGCTTTTCTTTTTCGTCAGCAGAAATGCTATCCATACCGCTTGTGAGTTTAAGCATTTTTAGTTTACGAAGTAACGCTTTATCCAATAACTCTGCGGCAGTTTCAATGTCGGCAAGTCTCAATATAACCTCGGGCAATTCCGCCTCATATTCTTTTCTTAAAGAAATTTGCTTTGTTATATCTTCTGCTTCTTCGGCTTTAATATATTTACTCTCAACAGTATCGCCGTTACGGGTTTGCAAATATAAATATTGCTTACCGCCAATCGTCTTTTTAGAAATATATCCCTTGGGCAAAACACTAAGCTTTTGCTCAATTTCAAGCTTTGATGCAAGTAATTCTTTATATTCAAAAATAATATCAGTCATAATACTACCTCCTGACTACTAATAGTATACCACAAATTAACCTACAAATCAACAAAAATTTGAAAATTTGTAGGTTAATTATAACTATCCCGTAATCAAGATGGCAATTATTTAATTCGATTTTCTTTTAAGACCGCCATCACTTGCAACAAACAAGGTAATACCTAAACATATTAGAAAAGCACCTGTTGATGTTGAGACCTTATATAAAAGTGCAAGATAGCCTGTCCGAACAGTAATTAATATTAAAATCAGCATGACAATACACTTAAATAGCTTCATTTTAAATCTCCTTTATGTACTTAAAAAAGCCTTATTTCAAGCGGTTTTGTCAGCTGCTCCGCCGTTGTCATTCCACATAGATTGTTGTGCTTCGCCGAAACGCTGATAGTGTACTATTTCGCGCTGACGCAAAAATTTAATCGGGTCTGCTACATCCGGGTCATCGCAGAAACGTAAAATATTATCATAGGTTGTGCGCGCCTTTTGTTCTGCTGCAAGGTCTTCGTGAAGGTCGGTTAAAACATCGCCTTTTGACTGAATATAACTTGCTGTAAAAGGAACGCCTGATGCTGCCACGGGATAAATTCCTGTTGTGTGGTCGACAAAATAAGCGTCGAATCCAGATTCAGAGATTTCTTTTTCTGTAAGATTTTTGGTTAGCTGATATACGATAGCACCTATCATTTCAAGGTGCGCCAATTCTTCAGTACCTACCTACGCACCAAAATATTAATTTTTCCTATTTTCTTTAAGCTTTTTTTGAGCGGCATTGAAGACTTTTTTGTTGATAATGGCTTCATGATGGTTCTTTATGATAACAAGCTCTTCTTCCCCATTGTTCTTGTGTTTTTCGTGGGTTAAATAATTTGGTGTGTATGTCTTTTTTTGTATCAAATCTCCGCAATATTTTTCGTTTTTTAATATTCTTAAAACTGCGGTGTTATACCAATCTTTATTATCTCTTGTTTTGTAGTTTTCATTGTTGAGAATATCTGCAATCTGATGTGTGCTAAGTTGGTTATTCACAAATAAATCAAAAATTTTTTTCACAATTTTTGCGCCGTTCGGCTCGATAAATATTTTCCCGTCAATAACATTGTATCCCAGTAAACTTCTGCCGAAAACCACGCCTTTTTCCATTTGCCTTTTTTGTCCCCATTTAACGCGTTCTGCTGTCTTTCTGCTTTCTTCTTGTGCTATTGAAGACATTATCGTGAGTCTTAATTCTGCATCAGCGTCTAAAGTATTAATATTGTCGTTCAAAAACAAAACGCCAATGCCGAGTTCTTTTAAAAGTCTTGTGTAATAAATGCTATCAAGTGTGTTTCGCGCAAAACGGCTTATTTCCTTTGTTACTATTAAATCAAATTTTTTAAGTCTCGCGTCGCTAATCATCTTATTAAAAGCATTTCTTTTCTTGGTAGAGGTGCCCGTTATTCCCTCATCAACATAAATGTCACTCAAAACCCAACATTTTTTATTTTTTATGTACTGTGTGAAATATTTTTTTTGATTTTCAAGAGAATTTGCTTGGTCGGATTTATCAGTTGATACCCTGCAATAAGCGCAAACTATAATGTTTTTATTCATAAATTTTCACGCTTGAAATTGTTATATTAATAAAAATCACACCTTATTGTAGAAATTTCTAAATTTATGTAGTATAATATGTTAGAAAATGTATTTAGGAGGAAAGAATTATGAAAATTATTGTTGTCGGTTGCGGAAAAATCGGCTCCACAGTTCTTTCAAATCTAATTTCTGAAGGTCATGATGTTGTTGCTGTTGACAACAACCCTGATATTATTAACGAAATCAACAACATTTATGATGCAATGAGTGTTTGCGGAAACGGTGTTGATTACGATATTCTTATGGAAGCAGGCGTAGAAAACTGCGAACTGCTTGTTGCTTGCACTGGTTCGGATGAGTTTAATATGCTTTCCTGTTTTATTGCAAAGAAAATGGGCGCTAAACAGACTATTGCCCGTATTCGAAACCCCGAATATAATGATAACGATTTGGATTTTTTAAAGCAAAATCTTAATCTTTCAATGGTTATAAATCCCGAGCTTTTGACCGCTATTGAGCTTTATAACATACTAAAACTTCCTTCTGCTGCAAAGGTTGAAATGTTTTCAAAGCGCAATTTTGAAATGATAGAGCTGCATTTAAAGCCGGACACAAAACTTGATGGAATGAATTTGATTGAGCTCAAGAAAAAATATCCCTATAATTTTCTTATTTGTGCAGTTATGCGTGACGAACAACTTTATATTCCTGACGGTACCTTTGTGCTTAATAAGGGTGATAAAGTTGCAATCGTTGCAACATCGTCTGAAATTTTAAAACTTTTAAAGGCGCTCGGTATATTACAAAAACAAGCAAGAAATGTTATGATTCTCGGTGCGAGCAAAACCGCATTTTATCTGGCAAAAAAGCTTTTAGCAGACGGTAATAATGTTAAGATTATTGAAAAAAATGCCGAAATTTGTGAAATTTTTGCCGAAAGATTGCCGGGTGCGGTTATGATAAATGGTGACGGTGCACAGCAAGAACTGCTGCTAGAAGAAGGAATCGCCTCCATGGATGCTTTTGTTTCGCTTACTGGTATGGATGAGCAAAATATACTTATTTCTTACTTTGCATCTTCACAAAACGTACCGAAGGTTATAACAAAGGTTAACCGTGGCGAATTTTCCTTAATGGCAGATAAACTCGGTCTTGATTGTATAATTTCCCCAAGAAAATCTACAGCCGACGTTATTTTGAGATATGCGCGTGCGCTCAGAAATTCTCTTGGAAACAGTATGGAAACGCTTTACAAGTTTATGGACGGTAAGGCTGAGGCTTTGGAATTTATCGTCTCTAACGACTGCGAGCTTAACAACATTACCTTTAAAGAACTTTCTCTAAAGTCTAATACACTTGTTGCGGGCATTTTAAGAGGTAAAAAAATTATTATCCCATCAGGTGACGATAAGATTTATCCAAACGATAGAGTAATCATTGTTTCAGACCATAGAATAAATAATTTGTCAGATATTGTTAAGTAATCGGAGAATTTATTATGAATCGTAGAATGGTTTTTAATATGATAGGTAAAATGGTCATATCAGAAGCAATACTCTTGCTATTGCCTGCTATTGTTTCGTTTTACTACAAAGAATCATCTGTTTCCGCTTTTTTGTTTGCTGCCTTGGTAGCTTTGGTGTTTGGTGGACTGCTTTGTCTTCTTTTTAAGCCAAGAAATTATGTTATATATGCAAAGGAAGGCTTTGTTATTGTTGCTTTTTCTTGGATATTGATGTCGGCAATCGGCGCTATTCCCTTTTATGTTAGCAATCAGATTCCATCATATGTTGATGCATTTTTTGAAACTGTCAGCGGATTCACTACCACGGGTGCTTCTATTCTCACAAATGTAGAAGCTCTTGAAAAAGGTATGCTTTTTTGGCGCAGCTTTACGCATTGGGTTGGCGGTATGGGTGTTTTGGTATTTGTTATGGCAATTTTGCCGAGCTCAACCGACCGACCGATTCATTTGATAAGAGCAGAAATGCCGGGGCCTGTTGTTGGTAAATTATTACCAAGAGCCCGAGATACAGCGAAAATTCTGTATATTATTTATATTGTATTGACGGTTTTAGAAATGCTCTTCCTGAAAATTGGTGGTATGTCGTTTTTTGAATCGGCGGTATACTCTTTTGGTACAGCGGGTACTGGCGGTTTTGGTATAAATTCAGATAGTGTTGGTGGTTATTCTTCTTATATTCAATGGGTAATTACTGTGTTTATGCTAGTTTTTGGAGTTAATTTTAACCTATATTACCTGATTTTAATTAGAAAATTTAAACCCGTTTTTAAAAGCAGAGAACTTTGGGTATATATCTGTATCGTTCTTGTTTCCGCTTCAATGATAGCTGCTAATATTTATCCTATATACAATAATATTAATGATACGATTAGAAATTCTGTATTTCAAGTTGCATCTATTATTACAACAACAGGTTACAGTACAGTAGATTTTAATTTATGGCCTGAATTTTCAAAATCAATTTTGTTGATTATGATGTTTATTGGCGGATGCGCAGGCTCAACCGCAGGAGGTTTTAAAGTTTCGCGTGTTTTGATTTTGTACCGTCAATTAAAAAATGAATTTAAGAGAATGCTGCATCCACGTTCAATAAGCGTTGTAAGATTAGATGATAAAAAAGTTGATACAGCGGTTATCAGCGGAATATGCATATACTTGTTTATTTATATTCTTTTAATATTTATGATATTCGTGTTGCTATCAATAAACGGATTTAATTTTACCACAAACTTTACTGCTGCTGTTTCCTGTTTTAATAACGTTGGCCCCGGATTCGATGCAGTAGGACCGTTTGCAAGCTATGCAGAATATTCCGGTTTTTCAAAACTGATTTTGTCTTTTGCAATGCTTTTGGGACGACTTGAGATTTTCCCGATTTTGATTGCATTATCCCCTTCTACATGGATTAAAAAATAATTTAAACGCTCCTAAGGGACACACTCTTATCCCTTAAGGAGCGTTTTTTGATGCGTATGTACCTATATCTGTTAAAAGACCGCGCAGTTCGTTGTATGGCATAGAGTAACGTTGGCTTAAATAACGCAAACTTGCACTTAATTCGCCATCGGGACCACCATATTGTGTTATTATGAGTTTTGCTAATTTAGGATTACAGTTTTTAATGTTTACAGGGTATTGCAATTTCTTTTCATATTGCCACATTATTTCTCCATCTCCTTACTGTTATCCCACGGCCAAGGTCCGTTAATCCAGTTCCAGTCTGTATTATCGTAATTATCTTTTGCCGTGATTGGACCGTATTTCTCTTGATATTCATTAAGTTGTCGTGTATATTTTTTGTTATATGCATTAAACATATTCAATGCATCTTTGTTATTAGGATGTGTGTCAAGAAAAATGTTGAGTTCTACCAATGCAAAATGTGTGCTTGATAGTCTTCTAAGCATCATTTTTTGTTCATTATTCATAGCGAATCATTCCACCTTTTTCTGCAGCCGTAAAAGGGTTTATTTAAGTCGGGAAAAATTGTTCCTTCGGTTAGTCCGTTTTCGGCGTCATAGGTTGAACCCCATTGTTGTACGGGAACATATGCCATTGCAAGTACCATATCATCACATGAATCTTTATCTGTGACAGGATGTTGATTTTTAATTATACATACGCTCTTAGGCGTTTTACGAGAAATTTCAAAAAAATCTTCCATAATTTTTTCCTCCGTTTCACTAATTTCTCAATTATATACTATGTACAAGCGCTAATTTTTGTAACAAAAAAAGAGAACTGTAAAAAAACAGTTCTCTTTATGAATTTTATCGCCTAAAAATATAAAACTACTTTATAGGTGATTTTATGAGTATAATTCCATGTATGAAAAATTGTGATTATCAAAAGGAAGGCTACTGCATGCTTGAAAAAGCGGCAGAAATTACGGATGAAGACAATGAATGTCCGCATCTGATTAGACCGTTAACGAATAAAATCGATGGCTTCAGAGATGTTTTTGACGGGAAGTAGGGTTATGTTTTTGTTATAACCCTCCAACTGTTTAAGTGACGCTTTTGGCAGAATACATTTTTTAAAGCCTAGTCGAGCTGCTTCGTTAACACGAAGTAGTGCTCTTTCAACATTTCTTATTTCGCCAGAGAGACCGACTTCTCCGAAAATTACGGTTTCTTCATCTAGTGGAACATCACGCAAAGCGGATACTAACGACATAACAACGGGTAAATCTGCTGCAGGCTCGTCGAGTCGCATACCTCCTGCAATGTTGAGATATGCATCAAGATTTGAAAAATAAAGTCCGTTTCTTTTTTCAAGTACGGCAAGCAAAAGATTATATCTGTTATAATCAAATCCCGTGCACATTCTTCTCGGATTTCCAAAACCTGTTGATGTTACAAGTCCTTGAACCTCTGCTAAAATCGGGCGAGTTCCCTCCATAATACAGGCAATTGCAGAGCCTGAAACGTTTTTGCTTCTGCCTGAGAGTAACATCATTGAAGGATTGTCCACCTCACAAAGTCCGTTGTCACGCATTTCGAAAACACCGATTTCGTTGGTTGAGCCGTAACGATTCTTTATGGCTCTCAAAATACGGTACGATTGATTGCGTTCGCCTTCAAAATAAAGCACAGTATCAACAATATGCTCTAATACTTTAGGACCAGCAATATCTCCACCCTTGTTGACATGGCCGACAATGATAATTGGAATATCAAGGCTTTTGCCCGTTCTCAAAAGCATACCGGTGCTTTCGCGCACCTGAACGATGCTACCTGAAGAAGATGATAGTTCGCTGATATTCATGGTTTGAATTGAATCAATCATGACAAGGTCGGGCTTTTCGTTTTGTATGTATTCGCAGACCGCTTCAACATCGGTTATTGTCAAAATACTTAAATATTGATTATCTATTCCTAAACGTTTGGCGCGAAGTTTTATTTGAACGGCAGATTCTTCGCCTGATACATAAAGAATGTTAAGCTTAGAGTCAATCATACCGCAAATTTGTAAAAGTATTGTTGATTTTCCAATACCTGGGTCACCACTTAAAAGCACAACGGAGCCTTTGACAATTCCTCCACCTAAAACTCGGTCAAGCTCCGAAATATTTGTAGTATATCTATGCTCATCAACAACAGAAATTTCATCAATTTTTTTTGCAATATAGTTTGTCTTTTTGGTAGTAGAAGTGGTTTTAGAAATCTCGGTTACTGTCTCTGTAAGGGTGTTCCATTCATTACAGGACGGACACTTACCAAGCCACTTTGCAGTTTCAAAACCACAATTCTCGCAAATGTAGATGCTTTTAATTTTTTGCGCCATTTTATCACTACCTTATACTATTATGATAATCTATTATACCACAAAAAATTGAAAATGCCATCTTTCTTTGATAATTTTCATCTTTTAAAAGTTTCAGTTCCTGCGGATTACTAATAAATCCGCACTCAACAATGGTTGCAGGTATGGTAGCATTTTTTAAAATGTATATATTTTTAGTGCCCTGCTTGATAACGCGGTTATTGTTGTTTTGCAGTTGATTTTTTATATTGTCTTGTATTGATTGCGCCAATAAATCGGAATTTTTAATTTTATGTGCATAAAAAACCTGAGCACCATTTGCGGAAGTCGAAGTAAATTTGTTCATATGTATACTGACATAAATTGCGTTTGGATTTTCCTTCATAATTTTTAGGCGGTTATTTAGGTCGCTGTATTTTTTGTTATTTTTGGCATTTTCGCTTTCAGTTGATACATCCTCATTTCGTGTCATAATTACATTAAAACCGAAATGCGTAAGAAAATCGCGAAGATTTTGCGCTATTAAGAGGTTAATATCCTTTTCAGCGGTTCCGTCAGGTGCACTGGCACCGCCGTCAAACCCGCCGTGGGCTGAGTTAGCCAATACTACATGTTTTTGTTAATCTTGTATATTTTGTCGTTTTTTGAGTGGTTATTTTCACTAAATTTTCCACTCGATTTTAATTTCTCTCTTTCCACTCTTTTGGAGTTTTCCAATGAAGATTTTACTTATAAATTCATCAGCAATCTCGAATGTAAGAGTGTTAATTTTTCGGTACTTTTCGAGTATGGATTTAGTATCCATTTTTGTTTCGCCGCCTGATAATGCGACAAGTTTTGATTTCAAAATTTCGATGCGTTTTTCTACATCTTCGGATTCTTTTTGATAGCTTTCTCGGTATTTAGTAAACTCCGCTACGCTGATGACACCATCAAACTTGTCGGTGTACATTTGCGCCATTCGGTTATCGTTCCGCTTTACCTTTTCTTCAAGTTCTGCAATTTGTGACTGCAAGGTTTTAGCGCCGTTCTTTTTTCTTTTAGGTGCATCTAACTTGCCAATCTGCTTCTCATCGTAGTATTTATCAAGCAACTTGTTGATTTCATCTACTACGATTTGCTCTAACTCGTCAAGGCGAATACTGTGTGCGTTTTGGCAAACTCCGTTAGTGGTTTTCCGAGTTCTGCAAGAAAGGTAGTTGTATCTTCCGTCACGCAGCTTATAGCTCATTTTCCACATTGTGTTACCGCACTCGGCACAAAAAACCTTTTTAGCAAGCGAATAACAGCTGCCGCTTGGAATTTTTTGACCTCTGCCACGTGATAACCTAATCTCCTGTGCCTTATAAAAGGTTTCTTTGGAAATAATCGGCTCGTGAGTATCATCAACAATATCCCACTCACTTTGCGGCTTTTTACGGCGTTTACCCGTTTTGTAGTTTACAACCTCTTGTCGACCTTGCACCAAAGCACCTGTGTACTCAAATCGGCGAAGAATTGCATATACTGCCGAATCGGACCAGGTTGTCCTCGGTGCATTGTTCTTCTCATAATTGCCGTTATAATACTTAGAGCCAAGCTCCTTTTTGTGAACACAAGGCGGTGGAATCATTTCATCATTTAATATTTTTGCAATGCTTATGTACCCAAGTCCACCGATATACAAATCAAATATCCGCTGAACTGTAGGAGCCGCGACCTCATCAAGAATTAAATGATTCTTATTGTCCGGGTCAATTAGATAGCCGTAAGGAGCGAAAGAGCCAACAAACTCGCCATTTTTCCGCTTAACACTTAAAGTGGCTTTAACGTTGTCGGATAGCTCCTCTAACTGCCATTCATTTACAAGCCCGTTTATTTGACGTGTTTTTTTATTGCCTTTAACGTTGGTGTCAATATTATCAACAACCGCAACAAATCGCACACCCCATTCAGGGAACTTTCCGTGAATGAAATGTTCAATCATCTCCATATCACGTGAAAAACGGGATTGTGTCTTACAGACAACTATCGTGCATCTGCCTTCTTCGCAGTCCTTGAGCACCTGATTCCAAGCAGGTCTTGAAGCGTCGGCACCACTGTAATCCTCATCACAGTAAATGCCGTTGATTTGCCATCCCTTCTCGATACAGTAGTTTATTAGCATCGTCTTTTGATTTTGGATACTTTCGCTCTCGTCAGTCTTGTTTTTCTTATCCCTATCCTCTGAAGAAAGGCGAACATAAATATCCGCAATTTCAGTTAGCATTTTCAAAGCACTCCTTCCCACTTAGGTCCTGAGTGCTGCCGTGAAATGCAACACTATTATTATAATCTAATTCATATAATTTTTCAATATCCATAACGCAAAGAGTTCTAATTGCATTATTAATTTTTTCTCTGCGCTCTGCCTCACTAATTTCGGAGAACGCATTAACTACGATATATTCGGTTTTATTTTTCTTCATATAATACGCCCTCCTTACCTACATAATGTTTATGCAGTAAAGAAGATTTTAATGTTTTTATCATTTTCGTTTCCTCGGCAAATTCATAGCAAGGTACATTCTTGTTGTGCTCTTGCGATTATGTCCAAGATTGCGTGAGACTTTCGCCTCTGCATCAAAACCTTGTGCTTTATAATAGTTGTAGCACCACTGTGCATAGGTATAGCGAAGACCATGCCAGGTTAATTCTTTAGTATATGGCTTATAACCTTTTTTAACAATCTTATCTCTATCAGGTGTGGTAAACTTGTGCCTGTGATTGCGAAGCCAATGCTCCAGTCTTTTCTCGGTTTCGGCAGGACCATATTTGCGGCTTTCACTAATAACAAACTCACCGGGCTGCATCCCCTTCTTTTCGCATTTAGCCACAAGGTCAACAAGCACCTTTTTCTGTCCTTCCAAATCTATAGGAATATATCTCGGTCTGCCACCCTTACCACTTCTTATATGAACTTCACCTGCGAAGATTG
The DNA here is from genome assembly GCA_045601885.1 of Acutalibacteraceae bacterium. Taxonomy (GTDB): domain Bacteria; phylum Bacillota; class Clostridia; order Oscillospirales; family Acutalibacteraceae; genus SIG589. The sequence goes on from JAZSAN010000002.1 coordinate 25,347, forward strand.
CTTTTTTAATATCCTCCAGTCTTAAACTACACGCCTCACTGATTCTAAGACCAAAGTTCACTCCAATATCAACAAAATCACAAATATAAAATTTGCCTTGCTTCGCTGCTTCAGCTTTACAACCTTCAATATCAGTCGGATAAATCCAACTTCGATTAACAGTTCCATTTGTTCGCTTATCTAAGCTTAGTTTAGAATTGTCAAGCAACATGTTTTTACTGCCTGATAGGTTGTGTGCAAACCGTATGGCTGAAATACGCGATATAATTGTAGCCGGCGCCAAGTCATTACTTTGCATATATTCGACATAGTCTACAAGGTGCTTTGCTTTAACATTGGCAATACTTTGTATTCCGTAATTATCGGATACATAATAATAAAATTGCCGTACATTACACTCATAGGTGTGTCGGGTTGATGCCCCGTTGTGATTAGTGGTTCTAAACAGCTTATCAATTTGCGCGTCGATATTACGCCTGTTGTTAATTTGTTTTTCGGTTAAATGTTGTTCATTCCTCATAATTTTTTCTCCTTAAAGTTTTTAATTTTGCTTCCGAAAAAGCTTGTATTAAAAACTTGGGGAAAATCGATTTTTTATTTCAAGAAAACTTTAACCGACAAATTTTTAAGATTTTATAACAATTTATGAGTACAATTATAGTATTTGAGTATTGATATATACTCAAATATATGCTAATATAAGCAAAAGGACGTGATATTATGAAAAAACAAGTAGTTGTAACGCTTGACAATAATATTTATAATCACCTGCAAACTGTGCTTAAAGCAACCGGTGAAAATGTCAATGCGGTTATGGAAAACCTTATTAAGCTCTATTTAAAGGAATATTTCGAAGAGGCCGCCAAGGAATGTGAAACTGATATTAAGCTCACCAAGAACAATATAGGTGGAAAGGCTGCTCGTAAGTTGCCACGTTGGGCCGAAAACAAAGAGCTTAATGCTCATAAAATTATTCGCGCCTTCCTACTGTTAGAGGGTGCTCATAAGAACGTAACTCTTAGTATGCTTAAAACTGCCTGTAGTGATAAAACTCGTGATGATATTTATGTTCCAAAATTCAATATCAATTTTGCTCAAATGAAATTAGATACAGAGAAAAGTCTCGGTAAAGTCTTTGTTGAGAAAGATGGTTATGTTTGCATATCGCCCGACATTCATAAACATATAAACAAACTCAAAAACAGCTTTGCTCCCGAATTAAGCGAGAATGAGAGTTCTTATGATTTTTCGGCATTAACTGTTCCTGAGCTTATAAAAGGTCCTTTCATCGATATATTACAATCAGACAAAGTAACTCAAGATGAAATTGAATGGTTATGTAAAAAGGAAGCGACTGATTTTTTTAACATTGACTCAATAATATTAGTTAAAGCCGATGTTACTATGCCTCAAAACTACTACGCTAAGACCATTACTGCATACGGTAAGGAATACTATCTTGCAGCAAACTGGACAAAGCGTTCTCGTAAGCAGCTTATTGAGTGGATTGAAAAACACATTTGATTTATTGACGAAAATTTTATTTCTAGCCGTAAATACACTGGGCGGATTTATTGACGAAAATTTTTAAATATAAAAAAATTTTGGCTCCCACAGACTGATTCGCAGTCTATGGGAGCCGTTCTATAAATGATAATCATCTTTCCCGCGCTCATTTCAAAATGATAGTCATCAATCATTTCAAAAAGACAGGATAGATTTTTTTATAGGATTATTGCAGACGTGGGTACATCCACTTTATATATCTTTGATTACTCTTATAGGATTCTATTTGGAGCATTTCAAAAAGATAATAATCTTTTCATACTAAGCACCGACAGTTTATTTCAAAACGAATTTCGAAAGGACAGTCAACCTATCATTTCTAAATGTATATCATCAATCATCGGGAAATATCATCTCGAAATATTGTCATATATCATCGGGAAATGATAGAAAGGCATAGTACGCCCTTGGTGTATATATCAAAATTTTGATGTCGTTTTTATGATTTTTTATTTGTACAGGCGTACTATGCCTTTGCAGCCGCCCCTCCGAACACTGTTCTCCGGGGCGTTTCTATTGAGAAAATCTCCCAATAGAAACCGGCTGCCTCTCAAAATGAAAGTCATCATCATTTCGAAATGTAAATCATCTTTATCATCTATCATTTCAAAAATATAGTCATACCTCTCGAAACGAGAAGGATTTCGAAATGAGTTACTCTCAAAACGAGTATCATACTTATTTAGTTTTAGCATTGGTTAGTCCGATGAGCTTAACATAAATTATTATGTTATCTCCAGCGCATACCTTCATTGAAGGCGGATATATTAAATCCTGCGCGATGCCATACGACCGAAATTATCGGCAAAACATAAGCTTTAACGGCAAAGGCTTTTTACTGAAAGCCTACGGCAAAACAGGTTCTCGCCCTGTGTAATCACTAATACAAATCGGGACTTTGATTGTATGAAGTTATATGCCTTAACTTCAAAAGGTCTGCTTTTTTCGTTCACAGTATTTTGCAGAACTAATACTGCATATCATAATTTTGTCCGATTGCAAACTCAGACCGCCGTATGAAAGCCATGCTCACCCAACCGAAAATACTGAGGTGAGCTTTCTTCCCGTGTTTTTTTTAGCTTTAATTTAAGCTTTCATTTTGAATAATTCCTTCATAAATATAAAAGACTACACTTATATTTTATAATACATAAGATTAATGTTCAAGTAGACCTTAACCGTTTGTATGACTTTATAAATCAAACGTAAAGAATTCAGCGGGGCTTATGTCAAAATACAGCATTGTATCCATCATAGATTTAAATGACGGGTCGATTTTTCTTTTGAGAATTCGGCTGATATACCCCTCGTTATACCCGAGAGTTAAACTAAGTTCTCGAGCAGTTATGTTCTTTTCTAACATAAGTTTTTTGAGCCTTTCCCTGTAATCGTCTTCCCACTCTGTAGTTTCAACATACTTTTTCATTGGTTTTTAACCTCTTTTCATAAATAAAAAATATGACCTAAAAAGTCCTAAAACTTTTAAGGTCATATTTTTATTACATAAGGTTGTTTTACAGTTTCAAGTAAACATTAAAATTTAAGTGCTATGTTGCTTTATTTGAATATTTTTACATTTAAAATTTGCCGTACTAATTTGAAAGCTGTAGTTCTTTTCCTCTTAGAAAACAACACGCAAAATCCTCCATGTAACCAACATAAAACAATAGGATAATTGTGTTTTTGACAGAATGGGTATGCTCTATATATGTTCTCCTTTGATGCAAATATTAATGATAAACATTTATGTAGTTTGAAATATAATTTGTTTTTTTCTGATCTTTTATACTCATTATTTAATTGTATTTCCGCAGTTTCATGATTGTTGGCTAAATATATAGACTATTCGATTTGCGACAAATCAACAGAGCTATCTATATTACCATCTCCAAACCATTTGTCTGCAACGGCAAATAAATCATTTGCAACATCTTTATACCGATTCTCCGCCAAAACCTTTTCTATAAGCTGAAAATCAACTCTATTAGCAAGTTTCTCTTTCATAAGATACAGATCCATAATTCTACGAATACCGACTCCACGTTGAAGATAATGCTTAATACAGTGTAGAAGGTTATATAAATAAAAAGCCGTGTCACTTATGCTATAAGAATAAGTATTACCTGTTTGAGTGGCCATTGAGAAAGCGTCTGATATAGTCCCATAACACATTGAGTTTGGATCAAAAAAATCTGAGTGTAATTCTACAGCAATGCCATTTTTACCATAAGCATCAACCTCAACTCCGTTAGGATTTTTTGTTTCAAATCCCAATTTTTTCATAACCTCTTCGGCAGCGTTAAGATTTTCTTTATCGATAATAAAATCAATATCACTCATCATACGCCATTCCGGATGTGGGTAAAGCCGTTTCATTATCGTGCCTTGTGCTTCTATATGCCTAATACAAGCATTATTTAATGCAGCAACTATTTTATTACAAGCATTCATTTGATTAGTATGACGTTGAATAGAGAAAGCGTACACTGTCTTCCATTTGGTATACACTTCCTCGTTTGGTTTAGTGTGTAAATTTTCAACAGATACAAAAGCAATGTTAGCAACTTCATGCTCTTTTCCATATTTTAAAACCTTATCAAAAGATAACTCTTTGGGTTTTTCAACAGGTTGAAGATTTCGAAGTGCACATTTTTTCAGATGCACAAGATACTCGTATTCATTTTTTAATTTTTGCATTATGTTTCCCCAACATCATTTTTAATACATCGTACGTTTTTCGAAAGAATGTATACACCATATGACTTTTAACCCATATTATCGAATATAACCGGTAAGCTTTATTGTTGACATTACATCGCTTTCCCTTGCGATAAAAGTGAGTCATTTTACCAATTATTTGACTGTTGTATACTTTCTCGCCGTGTACACAATTATCTCCTCGAATCAGGAAATATCCCATCTTGATTTTGACGATACGATGAAGCACTAATTGCTTGCTTCTTCGGAACAACACCACATCATATTTTCGCAAAGGCTCAGTAATCTTTTCAATAATCACAGTATCTCTATGCTCTTTTAGCAAAGGCAACATGCTTGTCCCAACTATTGTTTCCGACAGAAATCCTTTTTCATACAATACCGCTTCTGCAGATAGTGTATTAATCATCTTCAACCACTCCGGCAGCAATCATTTTATTTATAAATTTTTCCGTATCAGCCTGTGCTTTGGTTAACTCAATGTTATATTTTTCGGATAGCAATTTTGCCACTTCTTCATTTGTGAAACCTTGTGATAACCAATCCCAAATATCAGCCGCAGTATAATTGAGTTCAATCATACCGTGAAACTCTTTACTCAAAACTCCGGTACTAACTATAATTGTTTCTTCACCAATTTGTTGTTTAACAAATCCATCTTTAATTTTCATGCAAGTCCTCCTCTATAATTTCGTTATATGCTGTCACAACCGCTTCTTTCGATATATCACACTCTAAAACATATATTGGAACTCTCTTTACAAGCGAATCAAATAATGCGAGAGTTTGTTTTAGTGAAGATTTATCTAACGGCAAATAAACTTGCTTTAATAATTTAGGCAAAAAAGACTGTGCATTCACCTTAACAATACGATTATTTTTTGCTTGTTTTATGATGCAAATTGCTTTTAATTGAGCTTGTCGATTTTTATGCCAGTTCTCCTTACCGGCCCAGGGTGTGCCAAATACCGAAATATTATCTTCGACACACACAATAGGTTTGTCACCATTTATAATATCAACTTGCTCTCCAAACGTCTGTCTCCATAATTTGATATGTGTGCTTTTGCCTGTTCCGCTTGGGGCGACAAAAAGGATTGCAGAATCGTTGTAGGTTATAGCAGCGCCATGCATAACAACACAATTGTAACGTGGTAACAACTCTGCAATTTTACGATACAAACATATATACTCAGCGTATCCGACATCTACAGAAAAGTCAGCGTTATCAATTTCTTCTGTTATTTCTTCATCTGTCACACACACCGTAAATGCCGAATTGCAAGAATTAACAATATACTCTTTGCACGCTTTTAAAGTGTATTCATATTGACAAATCACAGATATAACTTGATTAGCCAATTTAATTTTAAATTCCATAATAATGCTCCAATAGATTATAAGGACTGCCGCTTATTGCGGCAGTCCTTATGTTTACCATTCGTCGTCTGGAAGGACTATTCCTTCATATGTCTCTTCTGAAACACCATCTGTTTTTGTTGAACTATCACTACTGTCTGTTGAACTTGTAGTTGAGGAATCTCCCGTTAAAGAAGCATTATCGGCTGTACCATCTGACGTGGTTGTATCAACAACAGAATCAGTCGTTGTAGTGCTAACACTATCATTGCTTTCGTCATCAATATTTGCAGTACACCCAGATAAGAGCAAGCACACTAAAACAAGTAGTGCAATGATGCTTTTTAACTTTTTCTGCATAACATTACCATTCATCGTCGGGAAGTTCGATTCCGCCACTTGTAGTAATAATGTCTTTTGCATCAAAAACAGTCACTTCCATTTCGGGCTCTACATATTTATTGTTTTCCATTTTTGAAACCCCCTTTCTTAATTAACATAAGCGTAAGCTGAATTACCGTATTTCATCATAGCTTTAACAAGGTTGGACAAATGCTTAACCGTACTGTTTTGCTTGCTATAAGCGTATGATTCGATGCTATAACAAACCGTGTTGCTGACGGCAACACCGTTTTTATACATTGTTAAATATACTTTTTCGCTCATTTGACCTGCATTTAATTCGTTAAATATAACGGAATATACGCCATCTTCTAACGTAAAATTCTTTGACGTAATGGTCCAACTACCGGAATCACTGGTAATTTTCAAACTTAATCCATTAATGTCTTCGGCAACAAACTTAAATCTCATAGCCACCGAATCATTAAGATTGAGGCTTGCACCTTTCCAAGTGATAATCGGATTTTCAACCGTTTCGTAAGTGGTGTTGAGTGCATTATTTAGAGTAGGTTCTTCGCTTGTGCCCCACAATAACTGTTCATCGGTCAAGTTTGCATCCACTAAATTTTCAGTATTATAATTTGTATACAACTGAGACTGAGCGCCGTAATGTAAAAGGTCAACAAGTAATGTTCGCAACTCTGCATATTCATCTGCAGAATATTTTCCTAATGTGCTGTAGCAGTATTCCGCAACGCTATATTCTCTCGTTTCGCTGGCATATTTCTTACCGTTATAGGTAGCATATAGGGTTGCATTAATCGTATCATTCATTTGATTAGGTGCAATATTACGGAAACGGAACACATATCTGTCGCCTTCAACAGAGTAGGTCTTAACAGTTGTTTTCTTGCCGTTAACTTCAAATACTACGTAAGGATTTGTATATCCTACCGTATCAAACAATGCTTTATCTACCTTATAATTTATTGCAAGGTTGTCCTGCAAAGTAAGTGAAGCACCTTTGAATGCCAATTTTTCAACCGTTGGGATTTCCTCTGTAACCTCATCGCCGCACTCGGTACATAGCATATGCTTAACGCCAGTTTCAACCGGGGTAGGCTCAGTCACAGTAGTCCAATTGCCATAGTCATGTTCTATTGTTAATTTAATTTCTTGCTCGGTTGCAAATTCTTCAAAATATGTATTGTCGTTTTTGCAATTACTATGAAGAACTATATTTTCTTGTGCGAAGAAAGTACCATCAGCAATTTCGGTTATACTGTTTGCTAAGGTAACGTCGGTAAGATTATAACAGGTTTCAAACGCCATATTCGCAATTGCGGTAGGTGTGTAATCGCCTAATTTTTCGGGTATTGTAACCGTATTTTCAGCGGTGCAACCTGTAATAATTGCCGTACCCTCGCTTGAAATTAAATATTCCACCTCACCCGAAACACGCGCAAATTCTTTTAAAACTATTGTCGGTTCGGTTGATGCTATATCTGCCGTATATTCAGGTAAGGTTAAATTTCCGTTTTCATCACTAATCGCCTGACCTATAAATTTTAGGTTTTGAGAATTAAGTAGGTTTGTGACTTCGTCGGATTCCATTACATAATAGTTGTAAACGAAATTAGGTATTAACTCCGTGAATGTGTTGAAGTCGTTAGCGATATTTCTTAATGAATATATAGTAGTGTTTGGTATAGTTATTTTAATAGGTCTTGTACTAGTCGTTGTCGTACCGTTACCAAGCTGACCACTAGAGTTTTCTCCCCAAGTATAAAGAGTGCCATCTTTTGTTATTGCTGCACTATGAGTAGCACGCACACTAACTGTCGCTACATTATCCATTATTTTAATAGGTTTTGTGCTATCAGTTCTTGTGCCATTTCCAAGCTCACCATAGCTATTAACTCCCCAAGTATAAAGAGTGCCATCTTTTGTTATTGCTGCACTGAAATTGCCACCCAAACTAACGGTTGCTACATTATCCATTATTTTTATGGGTCTTGTACTATCGGTTGTCGTGCCGTTACCAAGCTGACCACTATTGTTCAAGCCCCAAAGATAAAGAGCACCCTCTTTGGTTATTGCTGCACTATGACCGTTTCCAAAACCAAGAATTGCTATATTATCCATTATTTTTATCGGTTTTGTGCTATTGGTTGTCGTGCCGTTACCAAGCTTACCCTTGTAGTTTTCCCCCCAAGTATAAAGGCTACCGTCTTTTGTTACTGCCGCACTATGCTCTTCGCCCAAACTAACTAATTCTACATTATCCATTATTTTTTTAGGTTTTAATCTATCGGTAGTTGTTCCATCGCCAAGCTGACCATAGTTATTTCGGCCCCAAATATAAAGGCTACCGTCTTTGGTTATTGCTGCACTATGATAACGCCCTAAACTAACCGTTGATATATTATCCATTATTTTTATGGGTGTAGCGCTATCGGTTTTTGTGCCGTTGCCAAGCTGACTATAACCGTTATGACCCCAAGTGTAAAGGCTGCCATCTCTTGTTATTGCTGCACTATGATAATTGCTTAAACTAACCGATGCTACATTATCCATTATTTTTATTGGTGTTACGCTACTTATTTTTGTGCCGTTGCCAAGCTGACCATAACCATTATTCCCCCAAGTATAGAGGTTGCCATCTTCAGTTATTACTGCGCTATGATTCGCACCCATACTTAATTTATTAACACCTGTCGAAACAACACCACTACTCGAACCACCACCTGAAGAATCACCCATTAGTGATAGTTTTCTTGTGATTTTTTGTGGTGCGTCATTTATAGTAACACGCTTTGAAGATGGTATATATTTATCATTAACAATACTTACGGTATAACTACCATTTGGCAATAAAACACTTACGTTGCCTAAAATATTTGTAGTATAGCTTTTACCACCAATATTAACCGCTATATCCTTTAAGTTTTTACCGCCGCTATCCTTAACGTTTACTGTTAATCGATATTCTTTATGGGGGCATGTAGTAAAATCAAATTCATCATAGGCTAAGGAGTAATAATAATCACATATTTTTAATTCAAAATTAACTAAAGTAAAATCAAAAGAAAATTTGTCATTATTTAAAAGCTTAACACCAAAGGATAAATTTAACACTCCCTTCATTTCACCCTCAATACAACCAAAACAATTATGTTTTATGTCATCGCTCGAAATTTTGGGATTAGTGACACCAATCATTTCAACACCGGCAACAGCATTAACAGAGGCTACCGCTATTTTTTTACTGATAAGTTTTATTTCAGGAAGTAACGATATTCCAAAGAAAACCTTAATCTCTCCCCTTAATTCAACAGATAATTTGGGAGTTGTAGTTAAATTTGTTATCCCCGAAGCAGTATCCGCAAGAAAACCAACCGTACCATAAAGTTTAAAAGTCAAACTGGCAGATGCGGAAACTATACCTACAACTGCCGGAGATACTTTTACAGTCACGCCAAATACCGGTGAAAATTTAAATGTACCACCCAAAGGGATTTTACCCATAATACTTCCTGATACCGTAAAATCAGCACTTACAGTATAATCAAATCTTATTTCTGTTGATATACTTTTTAGTGTTTGATACAGTTTAAGTGTTACAGATAAATCTATGCCAACAGAACCGGTTATACTACCCTGAACTTCCGGAAGTTCAAAGCCCTTTCTTTTAAAATTATCTTTATTGCTAACCTGGTAATCTTTAAATTTAATTCTATGTGAATATTTTGCTGTTATACCTTCATCTAATCCAAAAGTGGTTGCTTCAGGAAAAAGACCTTCATAGGTGATGCCTTCCTCTAAATCGGTGTTATCAACTTCTGCTTCTTGAGTTGCAACTGTATTGTCAATTTTTATGTAATCAAAAACATCCTCAAGCTCTAATTCGCCTTCGGTATATGTAATAGTACCGTTTTTGTCGGTAGAAATTGAGGCGATTTTTAAAATTAAAACATCACCATTTTCGTAATTATATGAGAAAATATCGCCTACTCCTAAAGTTTTAACTTCATCGGTAGGGTTAGTTATGGTATAAATGCCTTTTTCTTCATCAGCGGTAACGGTCATTTCGGCATTATTTTCTATAATTTCAACAGTATCATTAAAAACTGCAAAGTTATTGGTTTTATCATCATCAAGTTGTAAAACCTTTTCTTCCTCAAAATCGTCAGTGGTTTTAGCTAAAAACTCCTGCATTTCTTGTGTATACATAGTTGACTTATAAACATTGCAAAGAGGTTTTAAGTCGGCAGTATTTATAAGATAAGCCTGAATAATAAAATACTGAGGCACAACTGAGGTGTCAAAATAAAGAGTAATTAATGTATCATCCTTTGTGACATCTATATTTTGAGAGGTGATAAGTTTTTTTCCGTCTTCACTGTAAATACCAACAAAAAGAGTACAGTCCTGCAAAGCCTCTAAACTTACCGAAGCCTCACCTTCGTTATACTGTATTGAAAAAACATTGAAGCCATTATTTTCAAGTTGTTTTTCCATCTCTGCATTAATGGTTTGAGATAGTAAGCCACCAAAAGAGTTGGTAGAATCTACCGAGATATCATTTTCTAACGATGGATTTACCGAATTATCAACACTTTCTGATGCAAATACTGATATTGGCACCGTAGAAATCATAATAGCGATTGTTAATAATACGGCACAAATTCGTGATAAAGATTTTTTCATTATTTTAGCCTCCGTTTTTAAATTCATCCATTGTCAAAAGGTTCACTTTTTGACTGCTTTTTCTATAACACTCATTCTACCATAAAATCCCACAAAAAGCAACTATTTATAAATAAAAATTCAAAGTATGTTATTAAAAGTGGTTGGCAGTATACAATTTAAAACTATTGTCAAAAAGTGAACTTTTTGACTGCTTTTTCTATTTGTGTATTAGATTGTATTGTCGCCTACGGCGATAAAACGTAGATTCACTTAAATTACAAAGTCTGAGGACGTCTGCAGTTGTTAAATTACCCTTGTCCCAATCCTTAATAATTTCATCAAAATTCTCCGGCAACGGTGACTCCGGTCTACCAAACTTTACTCCCCTTGCTTTTGCAGCGGCAATGCCTTGTGCTTGCCGCTTTTTAATGTTTTCACGCTCGTTTTGTGCAACAAAAGAAAGTATCTGCAACACAAGGTCTGCAATAAATGTTCCCATTAAATCTTTGCCGTTTCTGGTATCAAGCAAGGGCATATCAATCACGCAAATATCAACGCCAATATCCTTGGTGAGTATCCGCCACTGTTTTTGTATATCCTCGTAATTGCGCCCCAATCTATCAATACTAAGTATGTAGAGCAAATCTCCCGCATTTAATTTCTTGACGAGTTTCTTGTACTGCGGCCGTTCAAAGTCCTTGCCTGACTGCTTATCAATATAAACATTACCTTTCGGCACATTATTTTCGTCCATAACAACAAGCTGCCTGTATTCGTTTTGATCAATACTCGATACTCGCACATAGCCATAAATATTTCCCATGATATAGTCCTCCTATATAAAAAATTATACACGACCAAGGCCGGACACCTTAAATCGTGTATAAAACATAGGAAGTATTAAATTTTAGTTTCAAGAAAAGATTAATTGTCTGCAGACCAGTTAATACATTCTCGTTCTATTTTGTCTGTCAATAATGCTAATATTAACAAAAGGCCGTCGTCTTGATTCAATATCCCATACTTTCTATCTTCGTTTCCCTCTATATAGCCGCTATAATTAGTAAAATATTTATTAATTTCTGAATTATCATATTTTGTATTATCGAATTTTATGCTAAAATGCGAGTCATATTTTTTGCTGAGATATTCCACCAAATCGGCATTATCTAAATGAGTTTCAATATCCTTAAGTGTTTCCTTTTTTCCTGCGGAAATCAAATGTAATACTTCTAACGAAAATAATCCTATTCCCATCAATTTACCTTTACAATTCATATTAAATATTCTCCTTAAAAATCATGTTATTAATTGCTTGATAACGGTTAATTACAAAATCAACAATTACTTGAGATTTTACCTTCATATTAAGTTTATTGATAACTTTCTTAATCATCTGCTCCGTAATCTTCGGCAAGTATTGCTTAAATTCCGGATACATTTCCATTAGTTCGTTAAAGAGCGTGATCAAAAGGTCATTTGCGGATTTGCTTGTGGGATAACCGCGAGCAATAAGTGCCATATTGTTATCGAAGTTTGGTGCGAGTCCCAAAAGTTCACCGCTCTTCACATCACGCAATAAACCGAAGTTTCCTGTGTGTCTGTCGGGGTTAGCGGTAATGGTATCAAGGAAAATCATCTTAATATAATCGGGAATTGATTTGGGACAAAGTCCTTTGAGTTTTTCCACAACCTTGATATAATCTTCCTCGTCACCCATAAAGGATGAAGCCGGTTCAAAAATAACCTTTGCTGAATCGGTAAAATCAAGAGATTTTACACATTTATCACCTTTTTCGTAATGAGCCATATTCATTTCAAGTGCTTTACCCAACTCATAAACAAAAAGCTCTGAGAACTGTTCTTTTTGGTTAGCAGATTTATAAATCCACCATTTTCCATCTTTGAGCTTCCAACACTTTTCAAAGCTACCGATATTGGTAAGCTCGGGAGTTTTAGTATCCTTACGCTTTGCGGCAGAATTAAAGCTTGAATAAAGTCCTCTGAGTGCCAGATTGGAGAAATAGTCTTTATTGAAGCGAACGTCTTCATATTTTAAGTCACTGCCGATTGCTCTAACCCAATAGGTGTCGGTAATTGTTGCGGCGTTAACGTGAAGCACGGTTGAAACATCATCTTTTTCGGCAAGTCGTAATGCCTTTTTAAGCAGACGTGAATTAGCTCTATGCGAGTCAATAGCTCTTGTTTCAAGCCAAGACTTAGCATCACTTACACGTTTTAAATATAAAGGCAACAAATCGTTGTTCAAAACTTTAAGCTCATTATCTTTCCAAACAGCCACAACTGTATCACGGCTTAAAATCTCAAAATCCTTCATAAGCTTTTTCTCCTTTCTTCATTTTTAATATATTATACACGATTTTAATTCAAAATTCAACTGTAAAGCATTTTATTGTTTTGAAATGGTGAAAACCCGCTATTTAAGCGGGTTTTCGGGCAGTTTTATATTGAAATTTCACGGCAGGTTTCGGACCTAATTTATAGTATTAGTTAACCCGCCGTGGCCTGCATCAACGATTACGGTATGGCAGTAAGTATTGTTTTGACTAAAAACACTTTGTATAATTGCTTCATAATTTATGATTATTGATACAACAAGGGTTGTAGCCAATATTAGCGCAAACACAACAATAAATTTATTTTTCAAAATATCACCCCTTATAATAGTACTTTCTAATGTTTTAAAATATGAAAAAACAGCGAAGCCGAAGCCTCGCTGTTTTTTATGTATTATTTTTCTTTTTTCATGCCGAAAATCATTCTGAGAAATCCGCCTAAAAGCCTAGGACTTTTTATAACTACAACCTTCATAATAGTTACCTCCGTTAATACTTGGCACAAGAGAGCCCAAGACAAACGAGAGCAATTGATAAAATCAAAATCACAGTTTTTGTCGGCAAAATAAAGGATGCCACAAGTCCTGCAGCAAATGACACTGCAACTGCTCCTTTATTACATCGAATACGATTTCGCATAATATCACATCGCTTTCATAAGTCTAATAATATTATACGAAAAACAAATTTTTTTGTTACACTAACCTTTCTTGATTTCCCAATCTTTGCGCTTTGATAGTTCAGAATATAAATGTTTGTAGCTTTCATAACGGCTTTGGCAGATTTCACCATTATTAACGGCATCTAATATAGCACAACCTTTTTCTCCGTTGTGGCTGCAAGAAGTGAATTTACAAGAGCCGATATAATCACTAAAATCTCTAAAAGCAAATTGCAGGTTTTCTTTATAATTTAAATCAGAATCTTCAATACTTAGCGACGAAAAACCGGGTGTATCGGCAATAAAACCGTTGTTTCCTATAGAAAACAGTTCGACATGGCGTGTTGTATGTCTACCACGACCAAGCTTTTTATTGACCTCGCCTGTTTTAAGGAAATTTTCGCCAAATAATGCATTTAAAATGCTCGATTTTCCTACTCCAGAATTCCCTGTCAATACAGAAACACTATTATAAAATTCTGTTCGCAGATTTTCTATACCTTCATTTTTAATGGCAGAGATAACAAAAACTTTAAAGCCTGATTTTTTATAAATTTCTGATATATCTTTGAAGCTTCCCATATCGCATTTATTAAACACTATAATAGGTTCGATATCTTTATCCTCCGCGATAGTGGTCAAGGTATCGATAATAAGAGTGTTTGGTGCAGGGGTTGAGTATGAAGATATGATAAAAACTTTATCAATATTTGCGATTGGCGGTCTTATTAAAAAGTTTTTTCTTGTATTAATTTTTTCAATTACACCTTTGTTTTCGGAGAGTTCGGTGAGTTCAACCTCATCTCCAACAAATATATCGTCATTATTCTTTCTAAAAAGGCCGCGCGGTTTACATTCATATACGGTATCTCCGGAGGATACATAGTAAAATCCGGATATAGCCTTAATAATAATACCCTTCATATCAAATTGAAATTAACCGTTATTATTCTGTGAATCGCCCGAATTCTCGCTGCTGCCCTGTTCTTTGCTTGAGCTGGACGGGTTGCTTTCAAGTTTCGGATATGAATGTTCGCTTAAGATTTCATAGTTACCGGTTTCGGAGTCAACTTCAATAGTGATATATGAATGATATTTTGACTTGTCTGCACTGAGTTTAACAATGACCTCAAGAGTATCTTTTGTTGTTTCAAGATTGAAAGTGTAGGAACTGAGTGAAGAAAATGCAATTTTATTTGATTCTTGCAGACATTCGCTACCATTATTAATCCACAATGAAACATAACCTGATTCAGAACTGAAATCCTTCGGCAACTCAATCACAAGCTTTGATTTATAGTTGATAACGCCTGTGCTGACGTAAATTGTGATTTCTGTTCCCTTTCCTACTTCTTTTGTGCTGTCGGGTGATGGGTTTTGTGAAACAACGATTCCCTTTGGCTTGGTGCTGTCTATATTCTCAACATTAACAGTAAGTCCCGCAGCTTCAATATGCTGTGTTGCTTTTTCTTCGGTGAGACCTATAACGTCAGGCAAATCAACAAATAGGGTCGGAGCACCGCTGCTGACATAAACAGTAACCTCGGTGCCTGAATATACACTTGTTCCCTTAGAGGGTGATGTGCGAATTACATTACCTAAATCAACATTTTCTTCAGGCATTTCGACAACCACAGGAGTAAATCCGTCAGCCTTTAAGGTAGACATTGCCATAGATTCACTCATACCATAAACATCGGGAATCTTAATGGTTTTCTTGCCTTCACTGGCATAGACAATTATTGTAGCGCCTTCTTTTACCTTCTTGTTTTTTGCGTCAGGAGTTTGTTTAAAGATAACACCATATTCGCTTTCACTGTCATAATCCCACTTAATAACAACGTCAAACTTATCATAAAATTCGCTTTTCTGAACCTCTTGGTATGACATACCTATAAAGTTAGGGCAGTCGATTGCATCGCCTGTGTCACCCATAAGTTTAGGCACAAATATGCATAAAAGAACAATAACTGCAACTACAAATGCAGCTGCGACACCTGCAAGAATTGGTATAATAGGTGATTTTTCTTCCGATTCTTCTTCGATTTCGTCAAGCTTATTTTCGTCAATAGCGGTAATAAACTTTGTTGGAGAATCATCAACAAACCAAGAATAATCAAAAGTTACAGCTGGGTCTTTTCTGAATGCATCAAGGTCACAAAGCATTTCGGAAGCAGTTTTATAACGTCTTGCAGCCTCTTTTTGAATTGCGTGCATTGTAATCTGCTCGAGACCCAGTGGAATTGAGCCATTGATTTCGCTTGGAAGCGACGGCTCTCTCTGAAGCTGCATAATTGCAACCGAAACAGCACTTTCTGCTTGGAAAGGAAGCTGTCCTGTAATCATTTCATATAATATTATACCAACCGAGTAAACATCTGATTTCTCGTCGGTGGTTTCGCCGCGTGCTTGTTCGGGACTAATGTAATGAACAGAGCCAATTGCCTTGTCTGTCATGGTTTTATGTTCACTTCTTGCAAAACGTGCAATACCAAAATCGGTAACTTTGATAGTACCGTCACGTAATACAATAATATTTTGCGGTTTAACATCGCGATGTACAATTCCTCTGTCGTGAGCATGCTGCAAGCCTCGTAAAACCTGAATTATGAAATGGACCGCATCTTTCCAGGGTAGACTTCCCTCTTGCTCTATGTACTGTTTTAAAGTAATTCCGTCAATATATTCCATAACAATATACTGAAGCAAATCACCAAAACTAACATCATAAATTTTTACGATGTTAGGATGTGAAAGCACGGCAATTGCCTTTGATTCATTTTTAAAGCGTCTCAAGAACTCCTCGTTCTTAGAGAATTCTTCCTTTAAAATTTTGATAGCAACCGTGCGGTCTTCAACATTGTCGTATGCTTTATAAACAACGGCCATTCCGCCAACACCGATTACTTCTTGAATTTCATAACGTCCGTCAAGGCGTTTTCCTAAATACTTATCCATTATAAATACCTCCAAAAAACAATAATGTTATTGAATATTTGACATAATTATTACGGTTATATTATCAGAGCCGCCGGCTTTATTAGCAGCACTTATTAATAATTCTGCGCAATCATCAAAAGAGTTGTTTTCAATGATTTCGGTGATTTCCTCGGGTGCAACAAAATTTGATAAACCGTCGGTGCAAAGAATTAGAACGCTTCCCATTGGTA
Source organism: Acutalibacteraceae bacterium (assembly GCA_045601885.1). Taxonomy (GTDB): domain Bacteria; phylum Bacillota; class Clostridia; order Oscillospirales; family Acutalibacteraceae; genus SIG589. The sequence goes on from JAZSAN010000002.1 coordinate 42,212, forward strand.
ACTCAACTTCGCTGAATTCAACATCAATATCCTCGTTAACACCAAGAGCGCGTGTGATAACATGCTTTCTCGGGTCTTTTTGAGCTTCGTCAGGTGTGAGTTCGCCTTTTTCGAGCATGTTTTGAACAATCGAATGGTCACGTGTAATTTGCCTTGTAGAACCATTATAATATACATATGCACGACTGTCACCTGCATGGGCAATTATAGCGTGGTCGCTCATATAAATCGCGGCAACAACCGTTGTTCCCATACCCTGCAAATCAGGATTATCAACAGCTTCATCGTAAATGTTGATGTTAGCAGCAATTATTGCAGACTCCAACATAGCACTAACAGCAGTGCTTTTCATACCGGAATGATAAGCATTTAAAATACAATCCGAAATTGTTTTAACAGCAACCGAACTTGCAACATTTCCTCCGTTTGCACCGCCCATTCCGTCACAAACAACGGCCCATGCAGCATCACAAAGTTCTCCGGCAGAAAAAGAATCTTGGTTTGAAGTTCGTTTCATACCAATATCGGATTTACTTGAAATTTTCATTATCATTCCTCCTCTCTCTTTTGGTTGCGTAGTTGTCCGCAAGACGCGTTGATATCTGCGCCAAGTGTTCTACGTACGGTAGTATTTATGCCGTTTTTATTAAGATAATCACAAAAGACCCTTACATTTTTTTCGTCGGTTCTTCTGAAATTATTTTCAACAACCGGGTTTGCAGGTATTAAATTAACATGAGACATAATACCTTTTAGCTTTGATATAAGCATATCGGCACACTCAATTGAATCGTTAACGCCTTTTATCATTGCATATTCAAATGAAATGCGTCTTCCCGTTATTTTTTGGTATTCTCTGCATGCGCTCAAAAGACTGTCTATATTCCATTTTTTGTTAACAGGCATCATTTGACTTCTGATGTCATCAGACGGCGCATGGAGTGAAATTGAAAGAGTTATGGGCAAATTAATTTCAGAAAGCCGTTTTATTCCTGAAACGACACCTGATGTTGAAAGAGAAATATGCCTGAGCCCGATGTTTAATCCGTCGTCGTGCGAGACAAGTTTTAAAAAACGCACTGAATTTTCAAAATTATCAAGCGGTTCTCCCATACCCATCATAACGACATTTGATACCCTAATGTTGTTATCAAGGGCTGCGTATTGGATTTGCGAAAGCATCTCCGATGCGGTAAGATTCCGAACAAGTCCGTTTATTCCGGAAGCGCAGAATTTACACCCCATTCGGCAACCAACCTGAGTTGAAATACAAACAGTATAACCGTGTTCGTATTTCATAAGCACCGATTCAATAAATTCTCCGTCACACAATTTATATAAATACTTTACAGTACCATCAATTTTTGAAACGAGTTTTCTCTCTGCCTCTACATAAGCAATATAACAGTCTTGTTCTAGAGAATTTCTTAAATCTTTTGGGAGATTAGTCATTTCGTCAAAAGAAGCCACACCTGAATGCAACCAAGTGAAAATTTGTTTTGCACGAAATTTAGGTTGATTGTATTTCGAAATTAAATCGGTAATTTCGTCTATTGTCATTGACTTTATATCAATGCGTTCCATAGGTCACCTCTTTTTTATGACAGCAGTAAAGAAACCATCGGTATTATCAATATGCGGAAGATATGTTTTCATAGATAACAGCTCGGCATTTTGATTATTATTCAAAAAAGCGTTTATAACGGCTTCGTTTTCATCTCTAAGAATACTGCAGGTTGAATATACAAGGAGTCCATCTGATTTTAAATATTCAAAAGAATTCTTGAGAATTAAAAGTTGCAAAGCATTAATATCTTCGTTATTATCAAAATTTTTATATTTGATATCGGGTTTTCTACCTATAACGCCGCTGCCGGTGCAAGGTACGTCACATAAAACTCGGTCAAACGAGTTAATAAAATCAGGATTTATTTGTGTGGCATCTGACTTTTTAGCATTTATTGATTTAAGCTTCAAGCGTGAAGCACCATCTTGTATGAGTTTAACGCGGTGTTCGTGTATATCGCAAGAGACAATTTCGCCGTTATCATTCATATTCTCACAAACAGTAAATGATTTACCGCCGGGTGCAGCGCAGATGTCAAGCACCCTTTGTCCTTCAATTGCACATAGTAAATTCGAGCAAATTTGTGAAGATAGGTCTTGAACGTGGAAAAATCCATCATTAAAGAGTCTGTTGTTTTCAAGACTTCCCGTCTCTCTTAATGATAAGGCGTTTTCGATTTCGGTATTCTCGCATTTAATATTGTTTTCTTCGAAAAGATTTTTTAACTCGCTTGTTGTAATAAGGGTTGTATTAGTTCTTACATGAACGGGATTCTTTTTAAAGGATGATTCAAGGATTTTCATTGTAGATTCAATGCCATAATCGTTTATAAGTCTTTTAACAAGTGACAAAGAACAAGAATATTTTATACTTATAGCATCCGCTGAATCATTATCGGGCAGCTTTGGAAGCGAGCGCAGTATATTACGCAAAATCGCGTTAACAAATCCTGCACATCTATATTCTTTGGATTTTTTTACAATATTAACCGCTTCGTTAACCGCAGCCGAATCCGGAACCTTGTCCATATAAAGAAGCTGATAAATTCCACAACGCAAAACCTGCAAAGTAAATGTAGGTATACGTTTAATCGGTTTTGAAGAAAGCTTTTCGATATAATAATCAAGCGTAATCTTTCGTTCTAAAACACCATAAAAAAGTGTCGAAACAAAAGCGGCTTCAGTTTTATTAAGATTGTATGCTTTAAGCGCATCGTTAAGAGCGATATTTGAATATGCAATATCCTTCTCAACGCGAACGAGAATTTGAGCCACAATCTTTCTTTGATTATTCACCAATTTTCATTCCTTTTTCAAGCGGATGTCCCTTTAACATATCGGCACCCGACATTGCTTTGCTGCCTTCAAGTTGAACTGTGTTAAGACAAAGAACAGTTCCGTTGCCTGAAGAAACAAAGAGTCCTTTTTTGTTTTCAACAACTATTCCGCAATCGGTATTGTGGGTAAAATCTGCAACTTCAGCATTTATAACCTTAAGTCTTTTGCCGTTTATAAATGTAAAAGCAGATGGCCATGGGTCAAAAGCACGCACAAGGTTACGAATCTCATGCGCATCCTTTGAAAAATCGATTTTTCCCATTTCCTTTTTAATTATTGGTGCGTATGTCGCCAAAGTATCATCCTGTGAAACAGGGTTCGCTGTCCCCTTTTCTAATTTTTCAAGAGTTTCGCACAAAAGTGTTGAGCCGGCAACTGCAAGTTTATCGTGAAGAGTGCTGAAGTTATCGTCATATTCGATAGTAACCTCGACTCTATCAAGCATATCGCCTGTGTCCATACCTTCATCCATGAGCATTGTGGTAATACCGGTTTTCTCAGCGCCTGTAACAATAGACCACTGAATTGGAGAGGCGCCGCGTAAATTCGGCAACAGAGAACCGTGGACATTGACGCAGCCGTATTTTGGATAATCTAAAATTTCTTTCGGCAAAAATTTACCGTATGCCACAACAACTATAACATCGGGATTTAAATTTTTAATAATTTCAAGGGCCGAGCCATCCTTCAAGGTTTGCGGTTGAAAAACCGGAATTGAATATTCTTCTGCCTTGATTTTAACGGGCGGCGGGGTTAGAATCTGTTTTCTACCGACAAGCTTATCTGTCTGAGTAAAAACACCGATAACCTCGTGATTTTGCGATTTTATCAGAGCTTCAAGTGAATAGACCGCAAAATCAGGAGTGCCCATAAAAAGAATTCTCATTAAATAATTACCTCTTTACTCTATCTTTGTAGACGATTCCGTCAAGATGGTCGATTTCGTGACAAAAAGCCCTCGCTTTTAATCCTTCGCCCTCTATTGTAAATAAATTTCCGTTTCGGTCCTGTGCTTTCACAGTAACCTTCATGGGACGTTCTACCTCGGAAAATTGTCCCGGAAAAGAAAGACAGCCTTCTTCCCCGTTTTGTTTACCTTCAGTTGATACAATGACGGGATTGATAAGCTCGATAATTCCGTCGCCAACATCAATGATGCAGTAGCGTCTGAGTATTCCGACCTGACTTGCAGCAAGTCCGCAGCCGTCTGCTTCGTACATTGTTTCGGCCATATCGTCCAAAACCTGCCAAAGTCGCTCATCAAAATTAAGCACGGGCTTGCAAACTTTATGCAAAATGGGGTCGCCGTCTTTTACTATATTTCTAATTGCCATATTATCACCTTAATTTTTACTCTGGGTTAACATCGATAGAAATCGAAGAATTTTTCGAATATTTTGATTTATAAAAATCGTCAACTGATACTCTGAGCAATTCTCTCAGTCTTTTGTTGTTTTTGCATTTTATAATAATTCGGTATCGATACTTATTATTAACTCGCGGCACCGCTGCAGGTGTCGGAGTTAGAATAATTACCTTTACATCAGAAAAATCTTTATTAATATTGGTCTTAAGAATGTCAACAAAACAATTTGAAGCATCGACAACATTTTTTTGCGAAAGCGAAGAAACCGAAACCGATACAATATTGCAGTATGGCGGATAAATCATAAGCTTACGCGTCAAAATTTCGTCATTATAGAACGCCTCATAATCCTGCTTTGCGGCAAGTTTAATAATATTGTTGTCAGGGTTTGATGTTTGAATATATGCTCTGCCTGGCGAAGTTCCCCTGCCCGAGCGACCGACAACCTGTGTTAAAAGCGAAAACGTGCGTTCAAAACCGCGAAAATCGTCACTGTATAATGATTGGTCGGCAGAAAGCACACCGACGAGCGTGACCTTCGGGAAGTTTAAGCCCTTTGCAACCATCTGAGTGCCAATTAAAATGTCATACTCATGTCTTGCAAATGCCGAAAGCTTTTCGGAAAACGCGTTTCGCATCATCGTGGTATCGGCATCAAGTCTCAGTACCTTAGCATCAGGAAAAAGCATTGCCAACTCATCCTCAAGCTTTTGGGTTCCTGCTCCGCTGTATTTTAAGTGCTGACCGCCACAATTTGGACAAACTTCACTATACGGCTCTGAATGGCCGCAATAATGACACATAAGTCTGCCGTTTGCAGAGTGATATGTCATGGAAATGCTACAGTTTTTACAGGTTGCAACATAACCGCATTTTGGACAGGATACATAGGTGTTGTGACCGCGTCGATTTAAAAGCAAAATAACCTGTTCTTTCTTATCAAGATTCTTGCGTATTTCGTCAGCAAGAATCATACTGATGTTTCCGCTATTTCCAAAAGCCATCTCACTGCGCATATCAACGGGAATAACCTCGGGTAATATTGCATTACCATAGCGTTCATTAAGTGTGCACAAGATATATTTACCTGAATTTGCGGCGCTATATGATTCGATGGAAGGAGTTGCAGATGAAAGAAGACAAACACATTTATGATATGCTGCCCTGAATCGCGCAACATCACGTGCGTGAAAACGCGGAGATTGTTCGGATTTATAGGTGTGCTCCTGTTCTTCGTCCATAACAATAAGTCCGATATTTTCAAATGGTGCAAAAACAGCCGAACGGGTACCCAAAGCGATGGTTGCTTCTCCGTTTTTCACCCTTTTCCACTCATCAAGACGTTGACAAAGCGGCAAAGCACTATGAAAAACTGCAACTTTTTTTCCAAAATGCGAATAAAAAATATTAAGCATTTGGGGTGTCAGAGCGATTTCAGGCACCATTATGATAACATTTTTGCCGCTATCAATAACCTTTTCTGCAAGCTTCAAAAAAACCTGTGTTTTTCCGCTTCCCGTAACACCGTGCAGTAAGACAGTTTGCGCTTCTTCCTTATCTATTTCAGAAGAAATCGTATCGTAAACCGATTGTTGCTGTTTTGTTAATACGTTAGTGTCTTTATTAGTGTTTTCAACCGATAACTCAGAGGGGGTTCTATATATTTCAGTTTCAAAAAGCTTTATGATGCCGTATTTTTCAAGGTTTTTAATAACAATGGGGCTAACCCCCGTAAAATACATTATTTCCTTAACCGAAAGAACACCAACATCGGAGAGCACCTTTACAACGTCACGTTGTTTTGGTGAAAGCTTAATATTAATTTCATCAACGGGACGAATCAGCTCTGCATTCTTTACAGTGGCATCGCCGATTTTTCTAATAGGATTGGTTTCTTTTGAAAGTATGCCTTTTTCGACAAGCGTATTTAAAGCAATATCAATGTTTTTTAAAGGCAAATCAGATTTTATAACATCAAAAGCACAAGGTTTTTTCTTAGCAATCAAAAAGTTTACAATGGTCAATTCATCTTCTGACAAATTTTCCGTATCATTCGATATAACAGAAAAAACATCAAATATTTTTATGTTCAGACCTGATGGAAGGATTGTATGTATTGCATCAAAATATGTGCAAAAGGTGTTTTCCTTGAGCCATTTGATTAAATACAACATTTCTTCATTTAAAACAGGTATATCTTCAACAACAGAAACAATGTGTTTAAGTGTTATGTCGGTATCACAAACACCCGTCTCCATAATAACGCCCTGTTTTTTAATATTTCCCCTTCCAAAAGGAACAATGACACTTTTACCAACAACACATTTTTCAACAAGTGTTGGCGGAACTGCATAATCATAGTACTTATCAAAACTGTTAGTCGAACCGTCAATAACAACGCTTGCGGTATGAACTCTCAAAATAAGCACCTCCTTAATGCAGTAAAGAGAAAATTAGTCTATATTTGATGCAAGCTTGTTTATGGCAAGGCTAACAGCCTTTTCAACAATGATTTCGTTGTTTTCGTGTGCATCCTCTGCGATGTCACGCGCCTCTTTGGCAACCTCTAATACCAACTTGTAACGATTTTCTTTTGCTTCAATTAATTTTCCAATTGCGGGATTAAGCATTTTTAAGCACCTCATCAATAATTATTTTTTTATTTTGTTCTGTGGGACAACCTGAAATTATGATATTAATCAAATCGTCAACCGCTTTATTTAAATCATCATTAATGACAATATAATCATATTCGTCTGCGCGTTTGATTTCGTTTAACGCCTCGGTCATACGCTGTTTTATAACGCTCTCGTCATCAGTTCCTCTGCCGCTGAGTCTCTTTAAAAGAATGTCATAGGATGGTGGCATAATGAAGACACTCAAAGCGTTGGGCATTTTTTCACGGACCTTTGCAGCACCGTTAACATCAACCTCAAGTATAATGTCTTTACCATTTTCAATACAATCGATAATCGGTGCTTTTGGGGAACCATAAAAGTTGCCGCAAAACTCATTAAACTCAAGCAACATATCATTTTTAATAAGCTCCAAAAATTCTTCTCTGGAAATGAAGTTGTATTTTTCGCCTTCAATCTCACCGGGACGCATCGGACGGGAAATTGAAGAAATTGAAAAGGCAACCTCTGGATGTTTTTTGAAGAATTCTTTTAGGAGTGTATCCTTTCCCGAGCCCGAGGGACCGGATATGATAAAAAGCTTTCCTTTATTCATCAATACCTACCTCATAATCCTCAAAATTATCCTCTTCAGCAATTCTGTTTGCAACGGTTTCAGACTGCAAATATGTGAGAATTATATGGTCGCTGTCGGTTATAATAACAGCTCTTGTTCTTCTGCCATGTGTAGCATCAATAAGTACACCGCGTTCTTTTGCATCCTGAATAATACGTTTAATAGGGGCAGATTCGGGGCTGACAATGGCAACCATTCGATTTGCCGAAACCATATTACCAAAACCTATATTGATTAATTTCATAAACTCACCTACTCAATGTTTTGAATTTGTTCTCTGATTTTTTCAATTTCAGATTTTATATCAACAACAGTATGTGCTATTTCAACATCCTGAGCTTTAGAACCAATAGTATTTGCCTCGCGGTTCATTTCCTGAACAAGAAAATCTATTTTTCGTCCAACTGCATCGTCGCTGTTTAACAATTCGGTTAATTGTGTTATATGACTGCGGAGTCGTACTGTCTCTTCTGCAACGGCAACCTTATCGGCAAATATTGCGGTTTCAGTTATAAGTCTTTGCTCATCAATATTAGCATCATCAAGTAATTCTTTTATTTTTTCAAAAAGTCGGTTTCGATAATTAGCGACGGTTTGCGGAGAGCGTTCCTCAACGAATTCAACATGCTTTAAAATCAGGTCAGTTCGCATTAAAACATCTTCTTTAAGCTTTGCGCCCTCAGCCTCACGCATTTTGATAAATGCAGAAATTGCTTCATCTGCTGTTGCGAGAACTGCCGATGTAACAGCATCCTCATCAACGGATTTTTTCTTTATATTAAAAATTTCGCTATTTCTTGCAATTACCGATGCGGTAATATCGTTCTTAACCTTATAAACGGATGCGATGCTTTTTAGAGCTTTTACATATCCATCTGCAAAGGAACGGTCAAGCTCAATCTCTACAGAGTCAGAATTAACGTCGTTTATTGTGACATAAACTTCAATCTTACCGCGGGAAACCCTTTCTTTGAAAAAAGATTTCAGTTTTTCTTCAAGGAACATACAGTTTCGTGGTATGCGTGAAGAAAACTCAAAATAACGGTGATTAACCGATTTTACTTCAACGCAAACCTCCATTGTATCAAAAGTTTTTTCTGCGCGACCGAATCCAGTCATACTTTTAATCATAGTAATTAGACAACCTTTCGCTATTACTCCATTATGTATTTATATATATTATCAAATATTTATTACTTTTGTCAACCTTTAGGGGCGCCTTGTAACTATTTTTAACCTTTTAAAAAATAACTTGACAAGTGCGTTTCTAAGTAATATAATAAACAGGCTGATTTTTTGCTGCTATGGCTCAGGTGGTAGAGCACATCCTTGGTAAGGATGAGGTCACCAGTTCAAGTCTGGTTAGCAGCTCCAAAAAACCCTTAGACAAAAAAGTCTAAGGGTTTTTTACATATTGCGATATATTGTGGAAAAAATAATTTTTCTAAAAGCTTTTGGGGGAATTGTTTTGCAGTCGGTTTTTATCTTCTCAAATGATAAAAAACAGCTTAATATCTTTTGCAAGAATTCGTTTAATAAAACCTTTAAAGGAAAAAACCTGTTTTTTTCATACAAGAGTTTAAATATCCACATTTCCGACGTTCCAATTGATTTGTTTTCAAAAAATTCAGTGGTAATTTTTCTTGACGTTTCTAAAGAATTTGAAGATATGTACATCGAGAAGGATTCGCTTTGTATTGTTGAATCAGAAAACCACACAGCAATGAAAATTCTTGCTAAAAATAAGGCTACTGCGATTGTCTGCGGCAACAATAAAACAGATACGATTTCCTTATCAAGCATTAAAGAAAACGGAATAATTGTATGTCAGCAACGAATCATAAAAACAGTTTATGGAAAACATATTGAACCGTGTGAGTTTGCATATAATGCAAGTGTTTTAAGTTCAATACCAACAGTATTGTTGTCGGCGGCGTTAAGCATTGTTATAAATTAATTATTTAAAAATATTAAGCTCAGAATCATAAATCATCGTTCTGCAGATGCTGTATTCGGGTAGTTCTCCAAAAGCAGAAAGCAAAAGTGTTGGGTTAACGGATGCTTCTCCCCCCGCAGCTAGAGTAATTTTTAATACAACATTATCTTCTAAAGTAATATCAAAATTTTTGATAAAAGGTGCAAGGTCTATATCCTTAAACGCACCTTTTTTTGTTTTCTTTTTGGTTATAATTGACTCACTCGAAAGAAACTGTGTCAAAGAATTAGCAAATACTTTATCGTTATTTTCAAAAATAATTTTAAATTCAGCAAATGCAATTTTCCCCGTTTTTTGCTCGGGAGCGGATACAGATATAACCTCTAGTCCTTCGGGAAAGACCGAAATCAGCGCATTTTTCAGCATATCATCACTATATTCATCGTCTATAATTTTGATATCCAAAATTTCATATTCGCTTGTAAATCCCAAGGAAAGCGGCAATGCAAAGGTAAGATATGGATGCTGATTAAAGCCCTCTGTATACCAAATTGGAACATTTGATATGCGAAGGAGTCTCGACATAAGTCTGTACATATCAAGATGCGACGAGAACTTCATCCTGCCTGTTTTTTTATAAAAAACTCTAACGTTTCTCATAGCAAACTCCTTCCCCATAACAAGCCGCACCGCATGCAGAACAGTTTAAGCGGCAGTTAGGTGTGGTGGACTCAGCGTGTGCTTTTTTATTTTCTTCGATAAAGAATTTTTTAGTGACGCCGTAATTAAAGTGGTCCCACGGTAAAATTTCATCAAACCCACGTTTGCGGTTGGCATAAAAAGCCGTATCAACACCGCATTCATCAAAGGCTTCAAGCCATTTATCAAGATTGAAGCATTCGTTCCAACCGTCAAATTTACAACCTTTTTTATATGCTGCTTCAATAACATCACAAAGTCTCCTGTCTCCGCGCGCAAAAACACCCTCAAGAAAACTTGTGGATGAATCGTGATAACTGAGAGAAATTTTCTTTGTGGTTATGGAATTTTTGAGAAGGTCGTGTCTTCTATGAATTTCTTCTATACTGATTTGCGGCTCAAACTCAAAGGGTGTAAAGGGTTTCGGCACAAAAGTTGAAACACTTATCGAAACATTAACAGACTTGCCCTTAGGTTTGTTGGGCATATGATAAAACAGGTCAACGATTTTTTGTCCCAGAGTTGCAATGCCGACAATATCCTCATCTGTTTCGGTCGGAAGTCCTATCATAAAATAGAGTTTTACAGATGTATAACCGCCCTCAAACGCCATCAAACATGTGCGTAAAATTTCTTCCTCAGTTATGTTTTTGTTGATAACATCACGTAAGCGTTGTGTTCCCGCTTCGGGCGCAAACGTGAGTCCGCTTTTACGAATATACTGAATTTTTTCAAGTAGTTCGTTTGAGAAATTATCGATGCGAAGCGAAGGTAAAGAAATACTGACTCGCTTTTCTTCGCCAAAATCAATCATTTGCGAAAGCAGGTTATTTATATCAGAATAATCGCTCGTACTAAGCGAAGATAGTGAAACCTCATCGTAACCCGAATATTCACACAAAGCACGTGTTTGCTTCATAATTGTCTCTGTGTTTTTTTCGCGTACAGGTCGATAAATGAATCCTGCCTGGCAGAAACGGCAACCGCGAATGCAACCGCGATATATTTCTTCAACGGCTCGGTCGTGTACTATTTCAATAGTCGGAACAACAAGCTTTTCGGGATAATGAGAATCATTAAGGTTCTTAATAATTCTTTTGTTTATGATTTTTGGTGCATCTTCCTTCGATAAAATATTTTTAATTGTTCCGTCGCTGTTATATTCAATATCATAGAGCGAAGGTACATATACACCCTCAATTTTTGCTGCTTCCTTTAAGAAAGAGAGCTTGTCTCCCCCGTTTAATTTATACTTTTTATATAGGTCAATAACTTCTAAATCAACCTCTTCACCTTCGCCAAGAAAAAACAAATCAATAAAATCCGCGATAGGCTCTGCGTTGGAAACACAGGGTCCGCCTGCAACAACAATTGGAGAGAGCTCTTTTCGGTCGCGTGAACGAAGCGGAATACCTGCTAAATCAAGCATATTGAGCACATTTGTGTATGAAAGCTCATACTGCAATGTGAAACCTATGAAATCAAAGTCTTTAATTGGGTCATGACTTTCAAGCGCAAACAACGGAATGTTGTTTTCACGCATAACCTCTTGAAAATCAATCCACGGATTAAACACACGCTCACACCAAATGTCATCACGGGCATTAAACTGTGAATATAAAATTTTCATACCGAGATGTGACATACCGATTTCATATGTATCAGGGAAGCAAAACGCAAATCGCACGTCAACCTCATTTTTATTTTTGATTACACTGTTAAGTTCTCCGCCCGAATATCTTCCCGGCTTTTGAACGCTAAGCAGTAATTTTTCAAATTTTTTATCCATATAATCACCAAAGACTATATTATTATAAATTTCGCCTACTTTCAACTAATTTTTAATAATTGTAAATATTAAAATATATATTGCGAGTATGAAAAGACTAAAATTTGTTTCGCCGTTTTTTATATATAACACGCCTATAACAAAGAAAACAAAAGCGGTTATAAAAGAAATAGCCTTTATTAATATTTCTGACTTTTCAATGCTGAACATATTTGTCAGCATATTATAAAGCAATGCTCCGCCGTCGAGACTTTTTGCAGGCAATAAATTAAAACAACCTATTATTAATTGAGTGGCTGAGTGAACGAGGAAAATATGTTTTTGTGTTAATAAGAAAATCACATAAAAAACAATGAATAGTATTATATTTGAAAGCGGACCTGCAATTAAAATAATATTTTCTTTTCTTTTTTCACAATATACCGAGTTTACAATCATAATACTACCTGGTATTAAGGCGATTTCCTTTGGAGCGCAAGAAAATTTTTTCATAAAAAACAAGTGCGCGAATTCGTGTATAGTTACAGCAATCAAGCTCGGTAATATAAGCCCTGTCCTGTCTGTAAAAATCATAAGACAGAGTATTGCTGCAAATAAAAACGATACTTTTATGTTTACACCAAAAAAATGGATATTCATTTGCTGTAAACCGAATATTCACTGTTATATTCTTGTGAATTTTTATCAAATATTTCGCTTAGTGTTGTTTCATCACAAAAAAGCTCAATATATTTGTTTTTGATTTGCGAAAAAAAGTCGGGCAAGGCAAATTTTAATATAATTGCCGCCAATAAAAACAAGGATATAAAAACTGTTTGAAAGGTATAAAGCACGGTTGTATAATCTCGTTTTCCATCATTAATATTTAAATTATCGTTTTCCATAAAAAAACCTACCTTAATATGAAAATGTTAACAATTATTTTATTGAATTTTATGAGTTCTTGTGGTATACTTATGACATATTATGTGAAAATGTTTTTAGATTGGAGTGTTAATGTTGGAATTTTCTATTAATAAAAAAATGCGTATACCTTCTGCGATTTTGACTGCGTTGTTATTAATATTGACAATTCTTGACGGAAAGACATTCTTCTCAAAGCGTGTTTCTTTTGATATTTTATTATATATTCTTTGCTTTGTTGGCGTATTTTTAATAGGCGCCTTATTGCTTTGTAATATAAAAATCAAAAATAAAAAAATTTCACTGTTGGTTAATGCTGCAATATTCCTTGTTTCCCCAATTGTTACCATTACTATGACGGAAAGTCTTAACAACATTTTTGTCTATAATATGACGTATTTAGGCTTTGCGGGAAACTATGTTGTAGTGTTAATCTTTTTGTTTTTAGTATATTTTTTCAGCGGCAGTTATAGCTTATCGTTGTATATTGTTAATCCTATTTTATTTGGCTTTGCCATATCTAATTTTTATGTAAAAGAGTTCAGAGGAACACCGTTTATCCCAATGGATTTTCTTTCAATCAGCACAGGTGCTACGGTTGTTAGCGAATATTCATTCAAAATTACCCATCAAGTTTTAGCTGCAATTATTATTTTGGTCTTTTTAATTGTAGTGGGTATGAAAATAAAATCGCCTGATATTAACAAGAGAGCAAAGCTAATTTCCCGCTTCTCAGTTGGTGCTTTTTCAATAATTATTTTATTGGTGTTTTATCTTACAAACTTCTTTGCAAATCTTGGAGTGCGACCTGACTTCTGGAACCAAACCCGCGGATACAAGCGTTATGGTTTTGTATGTAGCTTCTTTGTTAACACAAAGTATTTGTTTGTTACCACGCCAAATGGTTATGACGCTAATACCGTTGAAAAAAATATGAATCAGTTGACCGATAATTCTGATGTTACAACAAACGAAAATCCGAACAATAAGACACCCGATATCATTTGTATAATGAACGAATCGCTTTCCGATTTGTCGGTTTTAGGTGATTTGCAAACCAACATAGATTATATGCCGTTCATGCGTTCCTTGAAGGAAAATACCGTAAAAGGAAATCTCTATGTTCCTGTTATCGGCGCCGGTACGTCTAATACTGAATATGAATTTTTGACCGGAAATACGACAGCCTTCTTCCCCGGTGGAAGTAACGCATATATGCTTTATGTTAAGGATAAAGCACCGTCAATTGTTTCAACTCTTACTTCTCAAGGATACAACAATGTGGCTTTCCATCCGTATTATTCAAGCGGTTGGAACAGAGTAAATGTTTATAATGCCTTTGGCTTCTCGCTTTTTAAGAGTCTTGGAAATCTTATTGATATGTCTATTATGCAGGAATATCAGAAAACCGGAAGCATTGAAGAGTTACAAAGATTAGTTGATGAAGCGTATCCCAATTCAAATATGCTGTTAAGAGCTTATGTAAGCGATTCATACGATTATAAGGTTTTGATTGAGGATTATGAAAATCGCGACACCTCAGTACCATATCACGTTTTCAATGTTACCATGCAAAATCACGGCGGATATAACAAAAAAGCAAGTAACTTCACTCAAGAAGTTGAAGCCGTTGGTATGAAAAAAGAGTATTTGCTCGCAAATCAATATCTGTCTTTGGTTAAAAAGAGCGATGATGCTTTTAAGGAGCTTATTGAATATTTCAGCAATGTTGATGAGCCCGTAATTATCTGTATGTTTGGCGACCATCAGCCGAGTATCGAATCGGCCTTTGTTGAAGAACTGATGGGCAAATCTATCAGCTCTCTTAGTGTTGAAGAACAGCAAAAACGTCACATAACTCAGTTTTATATCTGGGCAAACTATGATATTGAAGAACAGGAAATTGATAAACTAAGTGCAAATTATCTTTCCTCGTTGTTGCTTAAAACCGCAGGTTGTGAGCTAACGGAATATAATAAATATCTTCTTGAACTTTCGAAAACTCTGCCGGTAATTGATACTGTCGGTTATATCGATAACGAAGGTAACAACTATTCTTGGAGTGCTCCTTCAAAACACTCAGATTTGCTCAAAAAATACGAGTATATACAGTATAATAATGTGTTTGACAAATCTTCAAAGAAAGAAAATCTGTTTTATTTAGATTAAAAAAACTCCTACCGAATGGTAGGAGTTTTTTGTTGTTTATTTTGTTTTTAAATATTCATCAATTGAATGAGCAGCCTTTTTTCCAGCACCCATTGCAAGTATAACGGTTGCCGCACCGGTTACTGCATCTCCGCCCGAATAAACGCCGTCTTTTGTCGTTTTTAAAGAATCATCAACAATGATACAGCCTTTTTCGTTTGCAGATATTCCGCTTGTTGTTTTGCGTATTAACGGGTTTGGTGAGGTTCCAATTGCCATAATAACGCTATCAACGTCAATTTCGAATTCTGAATTTTGTATTTTAACGGGTTTTCTTCTTCCTGAAGCATCAGGCTCGCTTAATTCCATTTTTACGCATTCAATGGATTTTACAAATCCGTTATCATCGCCATTAATCTTAATTGGGTTTGTGAGCAACATAAACTCAATTCCCTCTTCGCCTGCGTGATGGACTTCTTCTTTTCGTGCGGGCATCTCGTCGATTGAACGTCTGTAAATTATATACACATGCTCCGCACCAAGTCGCTTTGCAGAACGGGCAGCATCCATTGCAACATTTCCGCCGCCGATTACAGCAACTGATTTTGAACGTTTAATAGGTGTATCATATTCGTTCAAATAAGCCTTCATCAAGTTTATTCTTGTCAAAAATTCATTTGCAGAATATACGCCGACAAGGTCTTCACCTTCAATCCCCATAAACACAGGTAAACCCGCACCTGAAGCGACATAAACCGCATCATAACCACTATCTAAGATTTCATCTATTGTTAGTGTTTTTCCAATAACAGTATTTGTCTGAATTTCGACACCCATTGATTGTATGGTATCAATTTCGTGCTTTACAATGTCTTTCGGCAGTCTGAATTCAGGAATGCCGTATACAAGAACACCGCCAGGCGAATGGAATGCTTCAAAAACGGTAACATCATATCCGAGTTTAACTAAGTCGCTGGCACAAGTAAGACCCGAAGGTCCCGCACCAACAACAGCAACCTTCTTACCGTTTTTATTGATTTCAGGTTTTTTCTCACAGCAGTTTTCTCTAAACCAGTCTGCAACAAAGCGCTCAAGTCTGCCAATACCAACGCTCTCGCCCTTTATACCGCGTATGCATTTGCCTTCACACTGTGATTCCTGAGGGCAAACACGGCCACAAATTGCGGGAAGAGAGTTTGTTTCTTTAATTTTATAATATGCACCTTCAAAATCGCCCTTTGAAACTAGCTCAATAAACTCAGGGATTTTAACGTTAACAGGACAACCGGACATACAGGGGCGGTTTTTACAGTTAAGACATCTTGCCGCCTCGCGCATTGCCATATCAGAATCATAACCTAAGGAAACCTCGCAAAAGTTTTTGTTTCTGATATTTGGGTCCTGTTCGGGCATTTTTACTTTATTTAATGACATATCAGGCATCATATACCTCCCATTTTGCAGACGTGGGATTCCTCTTGCTTATAAAAGGAGTTACGCCTTATAAGACTGTCAAAATCTACCAAATGACCATCAAAATCAGGTCCGTCAACACAAGCAAACTTTGTTTCTCCTCCAACCCGTACTCTGCAACCGCCGCACATTCCTGTGCCGTCTATCATAATTGGGTTTAACGATACAATAGTTTTAACGGAAAACTCTTTCGTTGTGAGAGATACAAATTTCATCATAGGAATAGGACCAATTGCAATAACAAGGTCATAGTTATCATTTGTTAAAAGGTCTTTTAATACGTCGGTAACAAAGCCTTTTTTGCCGTATGAGCCATCATCAGTGGTAATATGCAGCTTATTACAAACGCCCTTCATTTCATCTTCAAGAATAACTATATCCTTATTTCTGAAACCTGCAATAATTTCAACATCAACACCGCCATTAAAAAGCGCTTTGGCCTGCGGAAAAGCGATAGCACAACCTACACCGCCACCAACAACAATTGCTTTTTTGGGATTTCCAAACTCGGTGGGCATTCCAAGCGGACCAACAACATCACGAATCATATCACCACAATTTAAAGCAGCTAAGCGTTTTGTCGTAGCTCCAACCGCTTGCACAATTATTTTAATTGTACCTAAATCCGCATCAAAGTCAGCAATTGTGAGGGGGATTCGTTCGCCATGTTCGTCAATTCTCAATATTATAAATTGACCTGCTTTTACCTTTCTGGCAATAAGCGGAGCCCCAATAGTAAAAGCGGTAACAACATCGTTTAATTGTTCTTTTTTAAGAATTTTATACATAAAATCACTCTTTGTTAATTGCTAATTTTAGTGCCTCAACCTTATCTGTTTCTTCCCATTTTACAGACAAATCAGTTCTTCCGAGATGACCGTAAGCAGCAAGACTCTTATAAATAGGGTTGCGGAGGTTTAGTTCTCTTATGATAGCTTCAGGACGCAAATCAAAAACCTTTGAAACGGCCGCAGAAATTGCTTCGTCGGAATATGCGCCTGTTTCGAATGTATCAATCATAACAGAAACAGGTTTTGCAACGCCTATTGCGTACGCAAGCTGAACCTCACATTTTTTCGCAAGCTTTGCAGCAACAACATTTTTTGCAATATAGCGTGCGGCATAAGCGGCAGAACGGTCAACCTTTGTAGGGTCTTTTCCCGAAAAAGCGCCTCCACCATGACGTGAATATCCACCGTATGTATCAACAATAATTTTTCTTCCTGTAAGACCGGTATCGCCCTGCGGACCGCCGATAACAAATCTACCGGTGGGATTTATAAAAATCTTTGTATTTTCGTCAAAAAGATTCTGAGGTACAATGGGCTTTATTACCTCTCTTAAAATATCAGCACGCAAGGTTTCTAAAGAAACATCGGGCGAATGTTGTGACGATACTACTACTGTATCAATATGCTTCGGCACATCGTCAACATATTCAACAGTTACCTGTGTTT
Source organism: Acutalibacteraceae bacterium (assembly GCA_045601885.1). Lineage (GTDB taxonomy): Bacteria > Bacillota > Clostridia > Oscillospirales > Acutalibacteraceae > SIG589. The sequence goes on from JAZSAN010000002.1 coordinate 60,139, forward strand.
TACCATCGGGACGAAGATAAGAAAGCAAACCGCTTTTACGAACATCGGTAAGCTTTTTTGCCATTTTATGAGCAAGTGAAATCGGCAAGGGCATCAATTCTTCGGTTTCGTCACATGCAAAACCAAACATAATTCCCTGGTCGCCCGCACCATGCAAATTAAGCTCGTCTTCTTCCCCGTTTTTAAGTTCAAAAGATTTATCAACACCCATAGCAATATCGGGTGACTGCTTATCGATTGATGTAACAACGGCGCATGTATTACCGTTAAATCCTGCAGAGGGACTGTCATAACCGATATCGTTTAATACATCTCTTACTATCTGAGGAATATCAACATAGCATTCTGTTGTTATTTCACCCATAACGTTTACAATTCCGGTTGTGCAAAACGTTTCACACGCAACACGAGCATTTTTATCCTGTTCGATTATAGCGTCCAAAATTGCGTCTGAAATTTGGTCACATACCTTGTCAGGATGACCCTCGGTAACTGATTCAGAAGTAAATAAAAAGTTTCTCATAACATCCTCCAAAAAAACTAACCCACCGATTAGGTGGGTTTTAAAAAACCTCATCTATCGGAAAAAATCCGTAGGATTTAGCACCTTGTAAAAACAGGTTGCCGGGCATCACAGGGCCTGTCCCTCCGCCACTCTTGATAAGGGAAATATTAAGTTTACTAAAACATTATATACATATACGCATATTTTGTCAACAAATATAATTTTATATCGTTTCAAAAGTACCGCCCATTACTTTTGTTAAAAATACGGCAATCAATATTATGATTATTATTGAAGAAATAATTAAAATGACAGATTTTAAACTAAATATTGCACTTTCATTTTTTTCACTAAGCACCAATTTTGCTCTTCTGAGAGCAGAAATGATGGGTTTATAAATAAGTAAGATAACAGCGGAGTTTATTATTGCTTTTGAAAGATTAAAAGGTAATATAAGTGTTGGTAAAAAAGCAATAACATCTGCTGTTTTAACCCCTAAATAAAAAGGTGTTATAAAAATATTTGCAAGCAACATAACAGAGGTAACCGAAATTACTGACATTGAAACAGCAATAATTGCTCCCGAAAATGTTCGCTTATATTTATAAATCAGTCCGCAGGTTAAAGAAAAGGTTGCAGTTGACAAGAAATTCATTATAAACCCGTATATTCCCGTATCACTTACCGAAAAGGCTTCGATGCCCGAAACAATTCCTGCTGAAGCAAGACCGTAAAGCGGGCCATATAATAACGATATTATCGAAATTATTGCATCTTTAAAATCAAATGTAAGAAAACTCACTTTAAATCTGAATATAAAAGTACATAGATATGCTAGTGCAGTAAGCATTGCACACACACATATTTTTTTTAGCTTTAAACTTTTCATAAATCATCCTCCAAATAAAAAATTCCCCAAAAAATTGGGGAATAATAAAAGACTATCGTATCTTCTCTTATCCGGACTATACCGTCGGCTTTGGAATTTCACCAAATCAACCAAAAAGGCTCGCGGGCTATACCGCCGGTGAGGAATCACACCTCGCCCCGAAGATTAAAATTATTGTTGACATTATAGCATATATTAGCGCATTGTCAAGTATAAACCGCCGTATAACAAAATAAGTTGAGCCACAAAAATTATCGGCAAACCAATCATAAATCTTTTGTGACGAGTTTTATGATGGATTGTGCGCATAGTAAAATAAATAGGCAATGTTGCGCCTAAAATTGACATTAAGAAAAAGGCTCTCTCGCTGATTCGGCGTCTCTTCTCAACCGCTGCATTTTTATCATAAATCGTAATGAAGACGCCCAAAACAGAAATTACAATTAAATATATGTAAACATAAAGCATCATATCACCAAATATATTATACCAATAAATGTAAAAATTTCAATATGTTTTTTGGTGAGAAAATGAAAACAAAAATTTTTTGTGTATTGTTAGTTTTGATGTTTTTAACATCGTGCAATCTAAAAAAAGATAATGATAAAGAAAAAATAGCAAATTCACAGGAAATGAGAGCTGTTTGGATAAGTTATTATGAATATGATTTTTTTAACGATGATTTAGAAAGCATAAAAAATAAAATAGATTTGATGTTTGAAAATATTGCAGCAATAAATCTCAATACGGTTTTTGTGCATGTTCGAGGAAACGCTGATGCAATATATGATTCTAAATATTTTACACATTATAAAAATCTTGAAAAACTAAGGCGTGAACACCCTGATTTTGACCTGTTAGAGTATATGATAGAAAGCGCACACAGTAAAAATTTAAAAATCCACGCCTGGATTAATCCTTTTAGAATTTCAAATTCAAGCGGCGATATCAACACATTGCCTGACGGTCATATTGCAAAGGCGTGGTATAATGAAGGAAATATTGATAATAAGATTGTGTCGTATGAAAACAAATTGTTTTTCAATCCCGCCGCTCTTGAAGTTCGTGAGCTTATATTAAACGGTGTACGCGAAATAGTAGATAATTATAAAGTTGACGGAATACATTTTGACGATTATTTTTATCCAACAACCAATGAAGCGTTTGATTTGCAAAATTATACAACATATTGCGAAAAAACCGCTTATCCCTTAAATTTAAAAGATTGGCGCACTACAAATATAAGCGCACTAATATCTGCAGTTAAACAAATTACCCAAAAAAATAATATAATTTTTGGTGTAAGTCCATCCGCATATATTGACGGTGATTATTTACTATATAACGGTTATGCCGATGTGGAAAAATGGATGTCATCTGATTGCTTTGTTGATTACATAATACCGCAGATTTATTGGGGGTTTGAATATCCGGATGAAAACTTTTGTTTTGATACATTGGTTAATAAATGGAACGGAATAAGAAAAAATAATTCCGTTAAATTATATGTAGGTCTCGCGGCTTACAAAAGCGGGACATACGACCAAAATAACGAATGGGTTGAAAATAACGACATATTAAAAAGACAAATATTATATTTAAGGGAATCTAATATAAATGGTTTTTCACTGTTTTCATACTCATATGTTTTTTCAGACAACTTATCATGTGTAAAAGAAAAAAACAATATGGCACCAATATTAAACAAAAACAGCGGCTATTAACCGCTGTTTTTTTGAAAATAATCATATATTTTTTCTGCCACAGGTTTAGTAATTCCTTTAACACTAAGTAATTCTTGTATTGTTGCATCAGAAATAGCAGAAACTGTTTTAAAGTGCTTTAAAAGAAGCTCGGCTCTTCCCTTTCCGACACCCTCGATTTCAAGTAATCGTGAGTTAAGAGCGGCTTTTCTAGAGCGTTTATGATGATATGTTATTGCAAATCTATGCGTTTCTTCTTGAATCGTGGAAATAAGAGTATATGCTCTTCGGTTTGATTTAATAACAATATCTCCGCCATCCGCCGCAATTGCGCGGGTTTTATGTTTGCTGTCCTTAACCATGCCGAACATCGGAATATTAATGGAAAATTCTTTAAGTATTTCTTTTGCGGCGTTAAGCTGACCTTGTCCTCCGTCAAGCAAAATCAAATCGGGCAAAATTCCAAAGCCTTCGTTTGTTTCTTTCAACTTTTGATACTCTGAAAATCTCCGCCTTAATACTTCGCGCATTGATTCATAATCATCCTGACCCACAAAGGTTTTAATTTTGAATCTCTTGTATGCACGTTTTAGGGGTTTTCCGTCAAAAAACACGGTCATTCCCGCAACATTTTCGTGCCCTGCTGTATTCGAAATATCAAAAGCTTCAATATATTTCGGTATCTTATCCAATCCCAAAAGTTCTGCAAGTTCATTGAGTGATTGAACCTGATTTCCTGTTTTGTTATATATTTGTGAAATATATTCAGCTGCATTGTTTCGGCACATTTTAATCAAATTATGCTGTTCTCCAATAACGGGAATTATTATTTCCGTCCTTTTTCCGCTTTTTGAAGAGAGCCACTTTGATATTAAATCAATATCAGAAACTTCCCCATCACACAAAATTCTTTGTGGAATTTCATCCGTGTTAGAATAATACCTTTGTATAAATTCATATCTGGCATTATTTTCGTTGTCGACAGCATCAGTAATATATTGATTACAATCAATTAGATGGCCAAACTTAAAATTTAGAACACAAAAACAGTATTTTTCTTCATATCTAACAACCGAAATAACGTCTTGAAAAGGATATTTTGAAGTTATAACCTTCTGTTTTTCCTTAATTCTTTTTATTGCATTTATTCGGTCACGAAGCCGTGCCGCAGTCTCAAAATCAAGATTTTCTGCACAGCTTTCCATCCGCTTTGCCAAATCAGCGATAGCGTTACCGGTATCACCTTTTATAAATGCTATTGCAGACTCAATACACTCTTTATAGTCTTCAAATTTAATTTTTTTACAACAAGGGGCACTGCAAATACCAATGTGATAATTAAGGCACGGCTTATCATATTTTCTATCGAATGAACGACTGCATTGTGGAAGCTTGAAAATTTTATTGACCTCGTTAACCGTTTGATTGACAACGTAGCCTGAATTATACGGTCCGATATAAATGGCGTTATCATTCTCTTTTTGCTTAACTGAACGAATTTTCGGCCACAGTTCATCTGTTATCTTTATATAAAAATAACCTTTATCGTCCTTTAGAAGAATGTTGTATTTAGGCAGATGTTGTTTTATAAGTGATGATTCTAATATAAACGCCTCAAACTCGCTGTCACACAAAATATATTCAAAATTATCAACATTTGAGACCATTTTGCGCACCTTTAGGCTATGTTGATTACCAAGGCCAAAATATTGTGATACGCGATTTTTAAGCACCTTTGCTTTACCGATATATATAATTTCGTTTTTATCATTCTTCATAATATAAACGCCCGGTGTCATCGGTAACGCGGTTGCTTTTTGCTTTAACGCTTCAATCTTTTCCATATAATTCACCTGCCTTCAAAAATATTATACAAAATATTTGACGGTTTGAAAAGGTTTAATTCAAAAATTCAAACTCGGGCGATTGATTTTTAACATAACAAATAAGCTTTGTACCGCTTAAATCTTCATTTTGTAAACTAACAGCATATATTTTGTTTGAATCATAGGTTTTATAATAATAAATCCCTTTTTCACAATCACAGCACGAAGAATAAATTGTATACTCATATTCATCGTTATTTTTTGTTATACCTTTTATTTGCGATACCGAAGACAAAATATGAAAAAATTGGTTAATGTTTATGTCTTTCTGTTCAAAACATAAAGCATTTTCCTTTATAAAAGCTGCTCTTATAAATCTTGATACAGACGACATATCGCCCGGAAGTCCAATTGCACCGAATCCGTAACTGCTTGGTGTGAGCACAATATTGCTTGAAAAATTATTTTTCGGTTGTTCATTTGATAGACTCATATATTGGCGTATGTTTTCCACGTGAAATAAAAATGGTGGGTTATTTGTTAAAACCCCAATGGTATTATTATAAATTTTCAAGCCATCCTTAACAGATTCAACTGTAATTGATGAATGCTTATCTGATATTATCCAATGAAGCGGTGATGCTGAAAAATCAGCATTAAAATCATCGTTCGTTATATTTAAATTTTTTAGCATCTCAGTTGCTTTCTTTGTAGAGTCACAACGTCCCAAAATATATAAAATAAGCTCATATGAAGCAATATTTTTAAGATTATCACTATTATTGTTATAAAAAGCATTATCTTTAAAATTAAGCGCCGCGACGCACAGTCCTTTTTCATTAAAAGCGTCAAAATATAACGGGTAATCGTCGCAGACAATACCCATTCCGATAATTGCATAATGCTGATTAAGATTTTTTTTGTTTTTAAATTTTATCTGATGGTTTCTCGGTGTGATAATTATTCCTTCGCCGTATGAATGAAACCAATCCATTGTTCTGCCAAACAAAAATTCGTTATTTTTTGTAAAAGAAATTGCTGTACACATATAATTAATTTTCACCTCTTAAAAGTTAAAATTATTATATGTAAAAAAATCAAAAAAACAAGGACATTGCACCATTTGGTGTGATGTCCTTGTTAGTGACCCATCGGGGATTCGCCACGGCGCTCTGCGCCTACACGCCCACGTCGGCAAAAACAGTCCACCGGACTGTTTTCTTCCGCTTCGCTCCCTCTTTTCGAATCCCTAATTTTTTACAAAAAAGAAAGACATCACACTATTCGGTGTAATGTCTTTCTTGGTGACCCATCGGGGATTCGAACCCCGGACACCTTGATTAAAAGTCAAGTGCTCTGCCAACTGAGCTAATGGATCGGAAAACTGACTAAGATATTATATCAGCAGAAATGCCGAATGTCAAGCAAAAAAGAAAATTTTTTAATAATTTCATTATTGACAAGAATTAAAATATATGTTAGAATATTTTTTGCTTTGGAGAGGTGTCCGTGCGGTTTAAGGAGCTGGTCTTGAAAACCAGTGACTCGCAAGAGCCAAGGGTTCGAATCCCTTCCTCTCCGCCATTTTTGGTAATATTGTTTTATTTCACTTTACCATGGAGTAGTACTCAAGTTGGTGACGAGGCGCCCCTGCTAAGGGCGTAGGTCGGGTAACCGGCGCGAGAGTTCAAGTCTCTCCTACTCCGCCATCGTAAAAGCCCCGTATTTTCGGGGCTTTTACTTTAATTTCGGGATGTTCCAACAGATGGTTGTGACGGTAAGGAAGAAACCTTCCGCTGCCGTTATGGTGAGGTTTATCTCTATGTGCAGGGTGAGCCCACTAAGGATATAAAGGCAAATTTGCCCGAGAGTGATGTAACCGTTTTCCATGTAAGAGAAACAAAAATTGAAGACTAATAAAAAAGCAACTATCGTTTGATAGTTGCTTTTTTAATTATTTTTGTGTTAAGTTAAGTGTGTCACGAGCAATTACAAGCTCTTCATTGGTGGGAATTACGTATACAGCAATTTTTGAATTGTCTGTGGAAATAAGTGTCTCTTCTCCGCGAATTTTGTTCTTATCGTTAGATATTTCAACACCTGCAAACCCAAGATGTGCGCAAACTTCTTCACGAAGAGCAGAATCATTTTCACCAATACCGCCTGTAAATACAATAGCATCAGCACCATTCATGGCGGCCATATATGAGCCAATATATTTTGCTATCTGATATCTCTGTATATCTATTGCAAGCTGAGCGCGTTCGTTTCCGCTCTCAGCAGCAGCCGAAAGGTCGCGGTTATCATTAGATACACCTGAAACACCCAACATACCCGATTTTTTGTTAAGAATATCGTTAACCTGTGCCGGTGTAAGATTCTCTTTTTCTGCAATAAACGTAAGAATTGACGGGTCGAGATTACCGCTACGGGTTCCCATTGTAAATCCGTCAAGCGGAGTGAATCCCATTGAAGTATCTATAGACTCACCGTTTTCAATTGCGGCAATCGAGCAACCGTTACCAAGATGGCAGGTGATGATTTTTAAATCTTTAATATCCTTGCCCATAAGCTGTGCGCAACGGTCACTTACAAATCTATGAGAAGTTCCGTGGAAACCGTAACGACGGATGCCGTACTTTTCATAATATTCATAAGGAATCGGATAAATATATGCTTTCTTCGGCATTGTCTGATGGAATGCAGTATCAAATACAGCAACCATCGGAACATCATCGCCAAGCGCCTTTGCACATGCGCGTACACCCATAAGGTTAGCAGGATTATGAAGCGGAGCCAAATCGTTGTAATTTTCAACGGTCTTAAGCATATCGTCGTCAATTACAACAGACCTTGCATAATAATCTCCACCCTGAACAAGTCTATGTCCAACGGCAGAAATTTCGTCCAAGGAATCAAGCACTTTTGCCTCGCTCTTTGTCAAAGCATATACCAAGCAATCGAAGGCTTCCATATGTGTCGGCATCGGATATTCGGCTTCATATACCCTTCCGTCTGCTGCTTTATGTTTAATATTACCGGCTGTTCCAATTCGCTCACAAAGTCCCTTAGCGATTACGCTCTCATCTGTCATATCAATCAACTGATACTTAAATGAAGAGCTTCCTGCATTAATAACTAAGATTTTCATAAAATATCTCCTTTATTTTAATATAAATACTTGATAAGCGAAAAAATATCGGGTATCATTAGTATTATTAATTTACAAATGATATAATACTATAGTTTTCCAAAAATTTCAAGTCGATACGTGTTTTTAGGAGAGAAAAATGTCTATTATAGGAATTATCGCTGAATTTAATCCCTTTCACAACGGTCATAAGTTTTTAATTGACTCTGTCAAAAACAGTGATGATAAAATTGTTTGTGTTATTGGCGACGATTTTACGCAACGCGGTGATACTGCAATTATATCAAAATACGCTCGCGCTGAGTCAGCCCTTAAATGCGGAGCCGACCTTTGTGTGCTTCTGCCTTCAATGTGGTCTATGTCGGGTGCTAATAATTTTGCATATGGTGCTATGAGCATTTTAAAATCTCTTGGATGTATTGATAAGGTTGTTTTTGGTAGTGAATGCGGAAATATAGAAAAAATTACAGCCGTTTCCTCTTATATTCATAGTGAAGAACTCTCTTCTTATATTTCAAAAGAATTAAAAAACGGACAAACCTTTGCCTCTGCACGTCAAAAAGCACTTAAAAAAATGATTGGCAAGGACGCAGATATTTTATCAAACTCTAACGATAATCTCGCGACTGAATATATTTATGCCGCAAAAACGCTTGATTTTACACCGCAATTTGAAGCAATAGCACGCGTTGGAAATAAACACGATTCCCCTCTTGCAGATAATGAATTTTTAAGCGCAACCGCAATACGAGATATGATTCTAAACAATGATATTGATAATGTGAAAAAATATCTTCCTAAAGAATCATACGATGTTTTATTGAGAGAATTAAAAAATGGTCATATTTCCTCAATATCAAACATTGAGAACGCTATTCTTTCATATCTCAGGCGCTTATCACTTGAAGATATTTTAAATTCACCTGAAATCAGCGAGGGTATTGAAAACCGCATATTAAGTTCCATTAGCAATTCTTCATCACTTGAAGAATGCTATAATGGTATAAAAACTAAGCGTTATACTATGGCAAGAATCAGAAGAATTATACTATCTGCATATTTAGGTATCGATAACTCTTTTCAAAATGTTCCTGTCCCATACATCAAGGTTCTAGGCTTTAATAAATCGGGTGAAAAAATAATTAAGAATTTATCCACTTATGTTCCGATAATTATGCGTTCGAACGATTATTTAAGCCTTGAAGGCTTTGCAAAAGCGTGCTTTGATTTGCAAAACAAAGCAACAAATTTATATAATATGTCGCTAGAAAATATTAAGCCTTGCAACAGCGAACTAAAAGAAAAATTAATAAAAATATAAAAAACAGTTGGCAAGCCGCCAACTGTTTTTTGTTTTATTTCAACTCAAGAATTTCGTCTGCAAACTCGCCCGCTTCTCCGATAATTTTGACCCAAGAACGCATAACGTCATATGAAGCAATCTTTGTGAAGACATGATTCATATATGTATTGCCATCCTTCTTCCACTTGATTACCCAAAGCTGTGGTGCATCGCCTTCTGCAACTCTCTGAATCAATGTTGTGGAGTTCTTATCCTGCTTACAGGTGCCAAAAGCGATATCCTTAGCAACACAGTTTTCATCATATGCAGTAATTGTGTACTCAGCTTCAACGGTTTCTAGTGTATCGTTTGCGGCATAGATGCAAAGCTCACCGTCAACCTCTTCGCGACAAGCCATAATAGCAAATTCCTGCTGAGACTGTCTAATCCAATGATAACCGAGTTTTTTATGCAAATCGGAGTCAAGCACTGAATAGTTAAAGAGCATCGGCCACATATCAGCCAAGGACCACCAAAGAACGCCTGTTTTACTCCAACGGGTAACGCGAGAATATTCTATAACATCCTTGAATACTTCGGCACAAATAATGTTTACAGCTAATGTGTAATCCTTCCATTCAGCAAAACTGAAATCTCTACCAAAGCAATGCTTGCACATTTGCTCGCCAACCGCTCTCCACTCGCAGAAGTAACCATCGCACTGATGTCCTCTGGAGTTTTGCAATCCGCGAACGTTCCAAAGTCTTTCGGCACGTTCTTTTTCGCGGTCGTAGATAGCATCGTTTACTGTGATTGAGTTGATGCCAATCGGTCCCGTTTCACCTATAAACAAGCTCTTGCAATCTCTGAGCGCCTTTGCATAGTTAATAGTTGCAGGATAGAGATGACGCTCGGTCTGGAAATGCTTAATTTCGGTTGCACGCTCAACATAGTTTTCATCCGCAACGAAAGGCGAACTGTCAACATAGGTTCTATATGAATCGTGGTGCAAAACAGCATCCTTCAAAACTCTTCTGGTGATATAACTGTCTGAAGGACGAAGCTGACTTTCATAGCAGGTTTCAGAAATGATTTCATCATTTTCATTATCGCCGCACCATGTTGCAAGAGACGGATGGTTTCTAAGCTTTTTAACAATCTGAATAGCTTCTTCTTTAACTAACTTGCAGTAATCCTCATCTGTTGGCGGTATTTCACAAGCAAACATAAAGTCTTGCCATACCATTATACCGTTTTTATCGCAGAATTCGAAGAAATATTCATCTTCATAGATACCGCCACCCCAAATACGAACCATATTACAATTGAGGTTAACAAGCTCTTGGAGTGCACTGCCTTCGCGAGTCTTTTTATCCGCTATTGATGCCAAAGCATCAAGTGGCTTCCAGTTTGTTCCACGGATAAACACTTTTTCGCCGTTTACCTTGAAAACAAATTCTCCGTCACCATCGGCGGTGATATAAGGTGTATGCTCGAGCAAGAGCGTGCGAATGCCGAAGGATGATTCGTATGTAGCTGTAAGTTCGTCGCCATCAAACATTTCAAGCTTAACTGTGTAAAGATTGGGGTCACCAAAGCCTGTCGGCCACCAAAGCTTAACATCGCTGCGAGGTACTTTGTAGATAATATGACCCTGTACAAAAAGCACGCGACATGTAGATTCAAACACAACTTTGTCGCCATCAATAAGTGAAAGCTTTATATTATGGTTTAGAAGATTTTTCTTATCTGTTGTATATACCCAGTTAGCACCAAGTTTAACATAATCATCATCAACCGACGCAGTAAAGAGATATACCTCTTCGAAACGCTTAAGCGGAAGTTTTTCAAGATATACAGAACGGAAAATACCGGACGTAATAAGTCGCGGAGCATTATCCCATCCCCACTGATGACGAGCTTTACGCAGATAAGCCTGAGAATCATAATAACTCATATTTTCGTGAGAGGTTGAGAACATATCGTGAATGTGCTCTCTTGCCCACAACTGACTGCTTCTGATTATAACCTTAAGCTTATTATTTTTTTTCTTTAAAAGTTTTGCAACATCAAGAGAATATGTCATATGCATATTGCAGCAATCGCAAATCTTTTCATCGTTAAGATAAACTTCCGCAATGGTATCAATTCCTTCAAATACCAACTGATACTTGTAATTATCATCAATTGCTTCAGCATCAAAAGTTGTAGTATAACACCAGTCATCAACCGATTCGAATTTCATCATGGAATATTCGGTGTTTGCGGGATAAAAATCATCAACTAAACCGAGTTCAACTAATTTAGGTTCAATATTGCTTGGAACTTCAATAGTAGTATTGATAAGCTTCTCATCATCAGGATTTGTGAAGCTAAGATTCCAAGTGCCGTCAAGATATTTTTTTATGGACATATACAACCAACCTTTCAAATTACATAAAACACAAATATTGCATATATTATTAAGTTATCAAATTATTGACCTTGTGTAAATGTAAAAAAAATAGAGAAAAATGTAAAAAAGAGCAAAAACACAAAAATTTTATGATTTTGCTCTTTAAATATCAAGTTGTGCTCGCTCGTTCAATTTCTTTTTTTAATTTAACAATTATCCGTTTTTCAAGGCGTGATATATACGATTGTGAAATTCCCAAAGCATCTGCCACTTGTTTTTGAGTCAGTTCTTCACAATTGCTCATTCCAAAACGCATTTCCATTATTTGTCTTTCCCGCAAAGGAAGCGTTTCAACAAGGGTATTAAGTAAGTTTCTTTCATCTTCTTGTTCGACTCCCCTGCTAACCTCATCCACATCACTTCCCAAAATATCCGATAATAACAGTTCATTGCCGTCCCAATCAACATTTAAGGGTTCATCAATGGAAATTTCGGCTTTTTGGTTTGATGTTTTTCGAAGATACATTAAAATTTCGTTTTCTATACAACGTGAAGCATATGTAGCCAATTTAATATTCTTATCAGGTCTAAATGTGTTGACCGCTTTTATTAATCCAATCGTGCCTATTGAAATTAAATCTTCTATTCCAACATTTACACCGTCAAATTTGCGAGCAATATAAACCACTAGCCTTAAATTATGAGTTATGAGCTCATTTTTTACATATTCCGGCTCTTTATCATATCTCATATATAAATCGTTTTCTTCACTACTCGATAATGGCGGAGGTAAAACTTCGGGACCATTTATATAATATATTGAATTTAAAAAACCTAATTTTATTTTAATTTTATTTAATATTTTTTTGAGAAAATTCATAAAATCACACCTATCATAAAATAAATTCAGGAGATATTATTCCGGAAAAATCTCCTTCAAATGAAACTGCTGTAATCGAAACAAAGACATTATTTATTCTCGTTTCATCAATCTCGGCATAATCAATATTAACAGCAGGCATTAAGGAATTTGAGGATAATGTTTTATAAGGTATAACCCTGAATTTTTTCACAAACTCAGCTGGAACACTAAGGGTTAACAATTCCTCAGCAGCCTTTGTTCCAAATAAGTTTTCTGCTGTCATTTTATCAACAATTATAACCTTATGGCCACTTATCAATTCACAAAGTGTATTTCCGCTATCAACCATACATTTACAAAAAACTGTTTTATTATTATGTATCAGTTTGACTGTTTTGACCTCAGTATATGTATTTTCTCTTTTTAAAAACACCTGCACAACTCGCAAAAGCAAATAGCAAGCCGTTGTAGATACAATTAAAACAATCGGAGATATTGAAAAATAAACAACACCGTTATTTATAACCATTCCGTTTGGCTTGAAAAGATACCATAGACACAACATTGCTCCGGCATATATAAAAGACACCACATAAAACGAAAAAACAACTCGCAAATAACCTTTAATTTTAATAGGTTTGAATGCTGTTATTGTAATAACACAGCTTGAGACAAATTTAATAAGTGACTCAAGCATGAAATTTTGTTTTGGCAAAAAAATATAAAGCGAAAATAATCCGCCAATAATTGATGCGATTATCAGACGCAGCATATTACTCTTGGAATGCGAAATATGTTTTGTTGTCAATAAAATCAAATATGTAAGCACTATATTTAAACAAAAGAGAACGTCAACATAAACTACCATAATATCTCCCCGCTTCAATCATATTATAGCGCTTAAGTTATAATTATTATGTCAAAAACACTACGCCTTTCTTGTCGTTTTAAATCATTTTTGTTACAAAAAAAGAAAGAACAAATCCGTAGATTTGTTCTTTCTTTTTTAATATTAATCACCAAACGGGAAAGAAAATTCCGAGGAGTTGTGTGTATCTTTGTTGTTGCTATCATCTTTCTCAACAGCAACATAGCTTGAGCTTCCTCTATCGGGCAATAATTTTACCGATATATCCTTAACTCCGTTTTTTGTGCTTATAGTTAAAACAATGGAGTCACCGGGTTTTGCATTCTCAATAACATCAAGTATTGTTCCCGAATCAAGATACGCTGTACCGTTAACGGCGGTAATTGTATCACCAATTTCTGCTTTTCCGTATATATCACTTGACTTATCAATATCGGCAATACAGAAGCCTTTTTCGATATTACCAACCTCTGCAGATATGGAATCAACTTCATAGTAAGAAATTCCAAGTTTTGCTCTATTTTCAACATATCCCTTTGAAATAAGTGATTCAATAACCTTTTTAACGGTAGTACTTGGAATTGCAAAGCCCATACCTTCATATTCGGAACCGGCAATTTTTGATGAAGTTATTCCAACTACCTGACCATACATATTAAGCAGCGCACCACCCGAGCTGCCGGGATTTATGGCAGCATTTGTTTGAATGTGCTTTGTTGAATAGCTTGAAGTGACACTGAGTCTGCTGTCTAAAAGCGAAACTATACCACTTGTTATGTTATTTTTAGTGTTAGCGCCTGTAGGTCTTCCCATTGCAACAACGGGCTCACCAACATATAATTCCTCAGAATTACCGATAGTTGCAGGAACAAGTTTAACTTTTTGCTTTATTTTCAAAACCGCCAAATCACTTCGTGTATCACCCGCAACATACTCTGCATCATACTCATTACCGTCAGACATATATATTTTGAATTTTGCGGCAGAAACACCATCATAAATATGGTCATTTGTTATGATATAGCCATCCTCGGAATATACAACGCCGCTACCTGAGCTTGCCGCGGTTGAGTTATAAACAGCAATTCCGACGACAGAGTCCGTCGTTTTTTGATACACTTCAGCTTCACTAAGCATATTTTTGTCAGATGGCTTTGGTTCAAGATTTAATTCTATATTTGGTTTTACCTCGTTTTTTGACCTTCCAAAAAAGTAACCCGTTGCGGTGCCAAATGTAAACAATAATACCAGTGCAAGTAAAAGACAAAAAACTCTTAACCCCTTTTTATTTTCAGGGTCCGATTTATCAGCAGGAGTGAGTTCAACTATAGGAGCATAATTTTTTTGTTTTTCCTCTTCTATGCTAATATCGGGCATAATTTCATTCACAGTTTCTTCATTTGAAAATGCTTCTTGAGTGTTGTTTTCATTATTAAAAATGTTATTCTCCATATTTTTCCTCCAAACTGCTGTTTAACGAAAAAGAAAATTCCGTGTATTCACCTTCGGTTGATTTTGCCGATATTTTACCACCATGGATGCCAAGAATTATCTTACAAATATAAAGTCCAAGTCCGGTGCCGGTTTTATTAACCGAACGAGATTTATCACCTTTATAAAATCTATCGAAAATATACCTTAACTCATCCTTGTTTATAAAACTTCCTGTATTTTTAATTGAAAAATGTGTGCCTAATTCATTTTTTTCCACAAGGAAATAAATTTTACCGTTATTATTTGTAAATTTAATCGCATTATCAACGAGATTAAATATAACCTGATAAATCAAATCATAATCAGCAAAGGCTGTAACTTCGCTATTATCAAGACCAATAATCTCGATATTTTTCTCTTCAATGCGTTTTTCTTGGGAAACAACAACATTTCTTGTGATTTTTAAAATATCAACCTTTTGTAATTTAAGTTTTTGTTCGCCCGATTCAAGCTTTGCCAATGAAAGCATCGCTTCAACAAGACGTGATAATCTTTTTATTTCATCTGACACAATATTAAGATAATGGTCTTGCGCACCTTTATCAATAGTTCCGTCTAAAATACCGTCAATAAAACCGCCGATTGTTGTCATGGGGGTGCGTAACTCGTGCGAGACATTTGCAATAAAGCTTCGGCGCATAGATTCTAATTGTACCATCGAATTCGATATGTTATTAAAAGAAATTGAAAGTTCTCCTATCTCATCGTCGGAAACAACGGGTATCCTTTGCGAAAAGTCGCCTTTTGCCATCTTTTTGGCGGCAGCAGACATTTGCTTTAGTGGGCGAATTAATCGGTTAAACAAAGCATATTCCGCAAAGAAAATTAAAACGATTGGAATTATTGCCGCAAGAAGATACATACGAGCAACAGTTTTGAAAAAATGGGTAATTCGCGATGTAGGACTAGCTGAAAAAACAAAAGCAATTATATCGTTTTCAGAGTTTTTGAGAGGTGCTGCCGATGTGAAATAACGTGTTATTCCGTAAAAATCGTTCATATCACCGTTTTCAAAATATGATTCATTATCTGCTATTTCCTCTAAAACCTTACGAGGAATTATTGTATTGCAAAACTCACAGGAATTATTGCTTTGCCAACTTTCACAACTACAGATTTTCACAACACCCTTTGCGTCTGAAACAAAAATTTCAGCATCGGATGTACTCGCAAGTGCATTTATTGTATCGGTCAAATCGGAAACATTGGTTTTTCCGTTATTGAACACTTCAACAACCGCCAGGCAATTTTTATTTAATCCTGTATGAATGTCATCAACAAGATAATTAACAAACACAACGCTTAAAATTGCAGAAAGCAAAGTAAATCCAATAACAAAAATCACCGTTGTTGTGAAGAAAAAATTTTTGAATAATCTTGAGTGCATTTATTTTACCTCAAATTTATATCCAACGCCCCACACAGTTTTAAGCTGCCATTTATCCGAAACGCCCTCAAGCTTTTCGCGCAGACGTTTTACATGCACGTCAACTGTTCTGGAATCGCCATAATAATCAAATCCCCAAACTTCGTCAAGCAATTGGTCGCGGGTGTATACCCTGTTTGGATTGCTTGCAAGATGATATATGAGTTCCAATTCCTTTGGTGGTGTATCTATTTTTTGCGAATCAACAATTAAATCGTAGTTTGTGAGATTAATTATAAGTTTATCATATTCAACCTCTTTAACAGCGTTTGAGTCGTTAGAATAAGTTCGTCTTAATACCGATTTCACACGAGCAACTACTTCTTTTGTATCAAAAGGTTTTGTAACATAATCATCAGCACCAAGTTCAAGACCTAAAATTTTGTCAAATGTCTCGCCCTTTGCGGTTATCATAATAATTGGAACATTAGACTCTTTTCTAATGCTTCGACATACCTGCCATCCGTCAAGTTTCGGCATCATAATATCAAGTAAAATCAAATCGGGTTTCGCCTCATTTACAAGCCTTAGCGCAGTTTCACCATCATTACATACAACAGTGTCAAAACCATCTTTCACAAGATAGAGTCGTAATAATTCACATATATTTATATCGTCATCAACAATAAGAATTTTTCTTTGGCTCACAATAATCATCTCCTATATGTAATTATACACGCAATATAATGTAAGATTATGAAGTTTTTGTTAATAAATGAAAACCGCCCTGGACAAACCAAGACGGTGTGAAAACAAAAAATATAATTATTAGTTATTTTCGTTTTCTGCTTCTTTCATTTTTGCAAAGCATTCGCTGCAGTATACAGGACGGTCATCACGCGGAACAAACGGTACGCGAGCAACTCCGCCGCAAGCATTACAAACAGCCTCGTGCATTTCGCGCGGTGCTCTGCCTGCGTTCTTACGCTTATCACGGCAGGGTTTGCAACGCTGTGGCTCGTTCTCGAATCCCTTTGATGCATAGAACTCCTGTTCACGTGCTGTGAATACGAATTCTTCACCACAGTCCTTGCATACTAATGTTTTGTCTTCAAACATTTTTTGTACCTCTCTCGATTTCTTTTTTTGCCCCGGACGGAATCGCACCGACATCTTTGAAAATCAATCAACGTTCTTCTTATTAAACTACTCAGGCATATATTTTAACAGAAAAAATCTGTCAAAGACTTTTTAACTTGCTTCGTATTCGGTATATCGCATTACTAACCGCCTTCTCAGACATAGAAAGCAATTTCGAAATTTCACAACGATTATAGTTATGCAAATAAAGCAAGAAAACTTTATACTCTAAGCGGGATAAAAGCGACCTAATATTATTATTAAGCGCCGTCATATCCTCGGTTTCAATAAGAATATCCTCAGGCGTTGACACTTCTGCAAGTGAATCAACATCGTTAATACTAACGAGCTTGTCCTGTGGAATGTGACGTTTGCGCATATTTGAGCGAATAACAGAAATGATACCTCTATCAATGCACAACTGAGCAAATGTAGAAAAAGAAGCATGTTCAGGATTGAAATTGCGGATTGCAAAAAAGAGAGCAATTATTCCCTCTTGAACAAGGTCGTCCATTTCAATCGAGCCGTTATAAAAAGAAGAAGCACGCGCCTTTATGAGAGACATATATCTACGCAAGAGAGTGACGCTTGCATCATGATTATCGGACTTTGAAAGTAAAGCTAACTCATTATCCGACAATTTTTTGTAATTTTCAACAAAATTTATTCTCAAAATTACACCACTATAATGTATTTTAACATTATTAATAATAACTTACAAAAAATGAAAAGTCAAGAGGTATTTTTTAATAATATATTTTTTATATACTTAAGATAAAGTTGACATATTGTTTTGGTTGCGTTATTATAAATATAGAAAATCTTGGAGGTATTAAAAATGGTTAATAATTTATACAAAAAATGGCTTGAAAATGCTGTTGCAGATATCGATATTGTTAACGAGCTCAAAGAGATATCGGGTGATTGCGAAGCAATTAACGATAGATTTTATAAAGACCTTTCATTCGGTACCGGTGGACTGCGCGGCGTTATTGGCGCAGGTACCAACCGAATGAATATATACACTGTCGGCCGCGCTACTCAGGGACTTTCTGAATATATTAATTCCGTCACACAAAACGGCTCTGTTGCTATTGCGTATGACAGCCGCATAAAATCCGATGTTTTTGCAAAACGTGCTGCATCAATTTTAGCCGCTAACGGAATAAAGGTGTATATTTATAAAGAACTGATGCCGACTCCTATGCTTTCATTTGCTGTTCGTCATCTTAAATGCGATGCAGGTATTGTTATAACCGCCAGTCACAATCCCGCAAAGTACAACGGCTACAAGGCATATGGTCCCGACGGCTCACAGCTTAATCTTGAAGCAAGTGAATATGTTCTTTCGATAATGAACAAGGTTGACATATTCAACGATGTTAAAATCACCGATTTTGACAAGGCAGTTGCAGATGGAAAAATTGAATTTATCGGCGATGACGTTATAAACGCTTATCTTGATAATGTTCAGTCTCAGCTTGTTAACAAAAATTTATGCCGTGAAAATAGCATTAAGATTATATACACCCCGTTACACGGAAGCGGTAACAAGCCGGTCCGCGCAATATTAAAGCGAATAGGTCTCAGCGATGTCACAGTTGTGCCCGAACAAGAAATGCCGGACGGCAACTTCCCCACTGCGCCTTATCCAAATCCTGAGCTCCGTCAGCCATTTGAGTGTGCACTAAAGCTTGCTGAAGAATTGAATCCTGATTTATTACTCGCAACCGACCCAGATTCAGACCGTGTCGGTATCGCAGTAAGACATGATGGCGAATATGTTTTATTGACAGGTAACCAGGTTGGCGCTTTGCTGCTTAACTACATTCTTTCACAAAAGAAAAAAATGAACTTATTGCCCGAAAATCCGATTGCTGTTAAAACTATCGTTACGACAGAACTGTGTCAGAAAATAGCTGATAAATATAATTGTGAGCTTATAAACACTCTTACAGGGTTCAAGTTTATCGGCGAACAAATCGGTATTTTGGAAGCAAAAGGCGAAGAATATCGTTATCAGTTTGGATTCGAAGAAAGCTATGGCTATCTTTCAGGCGGATATGTGCGCGATAAAGATGCTGTTGTTGCTTCAATGCTTATCTGTGAAATGGTTTGCTACTATCGTACACTAAATAAAGACCTTGTTGAAGTGCTAAATGAAATCTATGATGAGTTTGGATATTTCAACAACACTCAGGTTAGCTTCACTTTTGAGGGACAAAGCGGTATGCAGAAGATGGCAGATATTATGAAGTCTCTTTGCAACAATCCGCCAAAATCAATTTCAAAATTCCCCGTTGTTGCGATGTCTGATTATATGATATCAAAGCGCACCAACCTTATAAGCGGAAATGTGACCGATATTACCCTACCGAAATCCGATGTTTTAGAGTTTGTGCTTGAGGGCGAGCATTCGGTTATAATTCGTCCTTCGGGAACGGAGCCTAAAATTAAAGCCTATATTTCAAGTGTTGGAAACAGCATGCAAAACGCAATTGATATTTCTAATGATATAATTGAGTCTGTAAAAACAATTTTAAATCCGTAACAAAAAAGGAGCCTTGCGGCTCCTTTTTTAGTTTGTTGTATTTTCAGCAGGTGCTGACTGTGTTGTAGAATTTGTCTCTGTCTGCGGTGTCTCGGATGTTTGTGATGAAGTAGCATCCTCACTTACCACGGGTGCATCAGCCACAATATCTCTTATAGAGCCCTTATGTGTTGTGCAGGTTGATTTATAGTTTTTCTTATACCAACCTACTTCGACAGATGGACAAGCGTCTGTTGCAAGCAAACCTGTGCCGGTGCAATAATATCGTTTTTCAACATATTTACTGTCTTCAAAAGATTTATGCGCCAGACCGGAATGAACTTTAGACATTACTTGACCCCAAAGTTTTCTGGCAATACCAGACTGACTAATATTTCCGTTATTATCATAACCGTACCAACATGAAGCAACATAATATGGCGTACCACCAACAAACCACAAGTCGTTTGTTTCGGAAGAAGTACCTGTTTTACCATAAATCTTCATGTTAGGAACATATGAAGCAGCGCCCGCACCGGTACCATTCGCACCATAAATTACATTTTGAAGCATATGGTTCATTATTGTTGCAGTGTCTTCTCCAATAGCGGCAACGGGATTTGATTTCTTTTCTAATATAACCTCTCCGTGCTGGTCAGTGATTTTGGTATAGAACGACGGCTCATAATAATATCCGCCATTTCCAAACACTGCATATGCAGCGGCAGATTCAAGAGTAGTAATACCGCCATTTGTACCGCCAAGCCCCATGGGTGCTAAATCCACATCCTGCGGATAATTGAGATTCTTCATTCCTAATTTTTCTGTTAAGAACTTATATGATGTGTCCGGCGTCATCTGATTGACAAGCTCAACAGGAATTGTATTAACCGAACGTTGAAGTGCGTATGCTGCTGTAATATTACCCCAATATCCACCATACCAGTTCTTCGGCGCCCAACCGCCGCCACTTTTATAGGTGATTTTTGTGTCATTTACAATACTTGAATAGGTAATGAGATTCTTTTCAAGTGCAGGAGCATATGCAGCGATAGGCTTCATTGTAGAGCCAGGCTGACGGGGTGAAGATGTTGCGCGGTTAAGTCCCCTATTCTCCTTCTTCTCACCAAGTCCGCCCGCAATGCCAACAACACGTCCTTCATAATCCATTACGGTTATAGAAGACTGGCCAAGTTCGCCTGTTTGTGAATTTTTAAGGCGATTTGCTTCGTTATAAAAAACAGATTCAATCGCTGCCTGTACATCGGGATTCAGGGTTGCATAAATCTTGAAGCCGCCGTTGTATACAGTACTTGTTGCATGTGTTTTATCAATGTCATAAAGCTCTGATAAATCTTCTGCAACCTGTTCAATCAGTGCATCAACAAAGTAAGAATAAATTTCTTGATTTGAGGAATCGGTTGCTTTTTTAACAATGTTAACCTCTTCGGCAACCGCTGCATCATATTCTTCTTTTGAAATCTTTTTTAGTTCAAGCATTTTATCAAGAACCGTTAACTGACGCTCACGATTATTTTTGGGATTTTTGTCGGGACGGTAATTTTCCGGACTTTTAACAATAGCCGCTAAAACAGCGCTTTCTGCGATGGAAAGTTCGTTTGTTGATTTATCAAAATAATAGTTTGATGCAACCTCAACGCCACATTTACCACCGCCGAGATTAATAACATTAAGATAACATTCTAAGATTGTATCCTTATGATATTCCATTTCAAGTCGGCGCGCGCGCATAATCTCGCGAACTTTACGCATTGCGTTTTGGTCTGTATCCATTGTGAGATTCTTAACCAACTGTTGTGTAATTGTGGAGCCACCAAACTTTGAAGAGAAATTCAAAAATTCATTAGCAAACGCAGATACTGTTCGCTTCCAGTCAACGCCATCATGTAAATAAAAACGCTGGTCTTCAATCGATGTGAAAGCATCTTTTAGATGTTGCGGTATATTATCAAAATCGACCCAAATGCGATTTTCGCCGCCATGTATGCGTTTATACTCAACAAATTCACCCGTTTTGTCGTCTTCTACATATATTGTAGTAGTGAAATTCAAAACAAGATTATCTAGGTCTTCGGGCAAAGTATCGTCAATAAAACCGAAAACATAAATAGCAAAGGATGCAGCAACCAAGCTAACTGTTATAATACCGATAAGAAAAACTGTTAAAATAGTTGTCGTTAGTTTTTTCTTTTTGGAAATCGGAATTTTTTTGTTTGTGCCCTCCAAATTTTCGGGCTCAATACCGTTATTATTTCCAATGGTAGAAAAACTGTTAAGGTCAAAACTTCCGCCTTCATTTGAGTTTAAATTTTCATTAAAATCGTTTTCAGCCATAAGGCCCCCTCCTTATTCAATGAAATATTTGTGATGATATTATACCATATTTTTCAAAAAATGGGGTTACAATATTGTATTATTTTCAAAACATATATTTTGCATTTTTTGGCAATACTATGAAAGGTGATATATTATGAAAGCGAAAATAATAATTTTAACCATTACTTTAATTTTAACAATATCAGCAATTATCAGTATTAATTCATTTGCCGATGAGCGCGTTGAGAAAATCAAATCCTCTGCACCTTATGTCTTAAAGAAATATGAAAATTGCGTTGCGGTATATCAGTGTGACGAATTAGTGCGCGTTTTTGAGACAGTAAACTATAGTGCGCTTCCCGAATATGATAAAAACATTCTTAAAAATGGTATGAGTTTTTCTACATTGAACGAAATATATAGTGTTATAGAAGATTTTGATGGTTAGTAAAAATTTTTTCTTTACAAATAAAAAATATAGGTGTATAATTTTCACGTAAATTTTTATTACTTTGGAGGTTTTATATGCGCGTTATTCATACAAAAAATTACGAAGAACTAAGTTTAAAAGCTGCCGGCATTATTGCTTCACAAATTCAATTAAAGCCTAATTGTGTTCTCGGACTTGCAACAGGTTCTACACCAATTGGAACTTATAAGAACCTGGTTAAATGGTATAATGAGGGTCTTCTTGATTTTTCAAAAGTTACATCTGTCAACCTTGATGAATATTATGGACTCACAGGTGACAATGACCAAAGCTACCGCTATTTTATGAACGACAATCTCTTCAATCATGTAAACATTGATAAAAATAAAACCTATGTTCCTTGCGGTACCTGCGAGGATGTTGAAGCAGAATGCACCGCTTATGACAATCTTGTTGAAAGTTTAGGCGGCACTGACATTCAGTTGCTCGGAATTGGTCATGACGGTCACATCGGCTTTAACGAGCCTGACGATTGCTTTACTGCACCCACTCACAGAGTTGAGCTTGACCCTCAAACCATTGAGGCAAACGCACGTTTCTTTGCAAGCATTGATGATGTTCCGCGCAGCGCTATCACAATGGGTATGAAATCAATAATGTGTGCTAAAAAGGTGCTTCTTATCGCTAGTGGCAAGGATAAACAGGAAATTCTTAAAAAATCACTCTACGGACCAATTACTCCTTCTGTTCCCGCTTCTATCCTTCAGGTTCATCCCGACCTTACAGTTATTGAATGTGAATAATTTTAAAAAACAGCTATCGAATTTATCGATAGCTGTTTTTATATTTTTTAATAATCAAATATATTATAAAAATAAAAGCAATACCAAAAAACGCACCCGAAGAATCAATTAATACATCTTTTGCTTCACACGAACGACCGGGTACAAAGTATTGATGAATTTCGTCGGTAACTGAATATAATGAAGCAATCAAAAATGCAATTAAAGACCGATAAAACAATTTTGGTTTGTAGAAAGTTAAAATACCACTGGAAAGCGATAATCCCAAAGCAAAATAAACACTAAAATGGGCAAGTTTCCTAACAATAAACTGTAATTTACTTATGTAAACTTCTAATTCTGCTTCGCTCATATTATCAAAATTTTTATTGAGAATTGCGGAAATAATCTTAATAAATCTTCCGCTTGTCTCAGCCGATTCGGTAGCATTTTCAGAAGACATAAAAAATATGAAAACCATAATCAAAACGGCACACAAAAAGCTAATATATCTAATAATTTTACGAGCATTACTTTTCATTAAGATATTCCACCGCCTTTATGATGTTTGGATTATATTTAAGCTCTGTAAAGTTAAGCTCATATCTCTCTTTGTTCGTAAGTTTAACTTCGATATCGGGTACAATACCTATCTTATTATAACTTACACCACTCTTTGAGAAATATTTTGCAACCGTAAATCTGACTGCCGATTTATCATGTAATCTGTATGTCGTTTGCATAACACCCTTGCCATACGAAGTTTCACCAATCACAATTCCCTTTTCAAAATCACGAATTGATGCGGCAAAAAGCTCAGCGGCGCTTGCTGTTGAATTGCTTATAATAACCGCCATAGGAATATTAATTTCTTTTTCGTCAGAACGGGCAATCACCTTTCGCTTGCCGTCGTTATATTCGACCGACACAATATCACCCTCAGGAGCTATATAATCGACCATACCGATAACTGAATCGAGTGTACCGCCACTGTTATCAGATAAATCAAAAATGAGCCCTTTAGCTCCGCTTTCAATTAAATCGTCAACACAGCTTATAAATTGTTCAACCGTTTTATCGTTAAAAGTGGTTATCTCTATATAACCATAATCACCAATTTTTTCTGAAAAAACAGACTGAATAACATAATTATCAAGGATGATTTTTTTGTTTAATTCTTTGCCGTTACGCAGTATGGTGATATTAATCTCGTCTCCAACATTTCCTAAGAGCATATCATAACATTCTTCATAGTTTTCGCTGTTAATTTTAATGTCCCCAACAGCAACGATGCTATCTCCTGCTTTAAGCTCTGCAATAGCTGCCGGAGAGCCATCTATAACCCTTTTAATATAAAAGGAATTTGACTGTGGGCTGAGAATAATGCTGATGCCCATACCCGCTTTATTACCGCCGAAAGAATCGAATTTTTCGTTTGCTTCTTCAACAGAATAATAAGCGGCATAATCATCTTGAAGAACTGAAAGATATTCGTTTGACAAAGCATCATCTAATTCATCAAGCGAAACATCGTTGATATACTGACTTCGCACCAATGCATCAATTTCTGCGATTTTAAAATATGCAGGCGCAAGTCGTCCCATCAACAATATAATCAGCGTAATCACTAATAAAATCGCTACAAAGGCAGAAATTAACGATGTTATGACCATTCTTTTATATGAAACCTGTTTTTTCATAAAAAATCCTCAATTTTTAAAACTAAAAGGGCAATATTTATTGCCCTTTTGTTATTTTTTGTTATTTAACCTTTTTATAATAGTTCATCGGATTCACTCGCGAACCATTTACATATATTTCAAAGTGGTCGTGCGCCCCTGTTGAATTTCCTGTTGAACCCACATAACCGATAATCTGTCCCTTTTTAACGGTTTGTCCAACCGAAACCGCAATTTTAGTCATATGTCCGTTAAGAGATTTATAGTTCGTGCTGCCTTGGTTACCGTGGTCAATCATAACATGGTTACCCCAGCCGCCGCCACAACCACAAAAGCTTTTGTAATTATGACCGCAGGAATTATAGGTCTTAATAACAACACCATCCGCAATTGCCACAATGGGAGCACCCATAATTCTACCGTCAGAAATATCAATTCCTCTATGCATTTTTCCCCAACGCATACCGTAAGGTGATGTAATATTATAATGGTTCGGGACGGGCCAAGTAAACGCGCTTCCGTCATAAACAGCGCCTGTTGTTATATGTATATACGGAGCGAGCTCTGCTTCCAATTCCTCAATATCTCTTTGATTTTCATTATATTGATTCTGAACAGCGTTTTGGTCTTTATTAATTTCGGAAATAACACTGTTTACTGCTTTAACCTGCTTATCAAGTTCAGCTTTTTTCTCGGCAAGTACTTTTTTAGCATCGTTTTGTTCAGCAATCTTTTTATTTATTTCTTCCTGTGCCGCATTAATCTCATCAACGAGTTTAATAAGCTGGTCAATAATCTTATTATCATGCGCAGATATAACCTTTGTTAGCTGAGCTAAGGTTAGATAATCGGAAAAGGAATCTGCACCAAGCAGAACTTGTATTGTGCTGCTTCCGTTACTCATATGAATAGTCCGCAACCGCTGTTTGAAAAGAAAAATTGTTTCTTCCTTTTCTTTTTCTTTTTCCTTAATCTTAGCCTCGTTTTCGGCTATTTCTGTGTTGTATTGAGAAATTTTGCTATTGCAAAGTGAAATTTGCTTTTGAAGATTCGAAATCTGTGCTTCAATTTTTTTCTTGATTGAGTTTTGTTCAGCCTTTTTTGATTTTAAAGCGTTGATTTCCTTCTTTAATATGCTTGCCTGCTGTTCAAGTTTTTCAATCTCCTGGTTAATTTCAGCATCGGTACGCGCACTAACAACGGGCGCCTCAAAAAAAGCGCAACCAAATACAAGTATTAAACAAAGGAAAAAAGAAATTACTCGCTTTTTCAAAATGTGTCCTCCTTAATTATATGCGTTAAACTCGCTGCCCTCTCGTCTTAAGTATTTACCAATAATAATAACACTTCCAAGGACACCTGCAACGACACCGATTAAAACAAATACTCCGAAAATTTGCAGGGCAACCGAAGAAAAGCTAACCGCAGCAGTGGCTCCAAGAATCGGACCCATCGTTTCAATAATTATTCGATAACAGAAATATACCATAACGAGCGAAACAATAGCAGAAATCAATCCAAGAACAATGCCTTCAACAACAAAGGGCAAGCGTATGAATGCATCGGTTGCGCCAACGGCCTTCATTATGCTGATTTCAAGTTTTCTGTTATACATTGTAACTCTTATTGTGTTAGAAACAATAACGAGAGAAATTATAAGCAAAATCGAAATAATCCAAAAGCCTGCAATAGTAACACCGCTCTTTATTGATGTGATTTTTTCTGCAAGGTCACTTTGGGATTGAATTGTATCAACACCCTTTACTTGTTTTATAGAATCAATCGTGCTGTCAAACAAGGATAAATCCTTCAAAATTACCTTGGCGCCGCAAGACAATGGATTTCCATATTCATCATCAAGAAATGTGAAATATTCTTCTTGACCCTCTAAGAAAGATTCTTTGAGGCTCTCAAGTCCTTCTTCACTTGAAACATATGTGACAGAAACAATATTATCAAGTTTGGAGATTTCATCACATACCGCCTTCGCTTCCTCTTCATTATGTACAGTATACGAATCATATGCTATTCCTAACTCGTCAACCTCACTGGTTGCTGCATCAGATACAGTTTCTGAAGAAGCACCTGAAGTGCCGTAAAGCACGGAATTGCGGTCGTTAAAATATACCATAACGACGTTTTGTTGCTCTAAACCTTCCATGGCGCGATTTGCGTTGAGGGCTATCAGTATCGAAGAGCCGATAAGCACCATACAAGCAACCAAAACACCAATTGAAGCTATAGACATAAGGCGGTTAACCCAAACGTTTTTGAGTCCTTCGCCTGCTAAATACTTTATGCTTCTTGCCTTCATAAAACACTACCCTCCGCATTGTCTGCAACGACTCTACCACCATCCAACATTATTACACGGTGGTTAAAATCTCTTACAAGATTGTGGTCGTGCGTTACCATAATTATAGTAGTGCCTCTTTTATTGATTTCGTTGAGCAAGCCAACAATTTCATAAGACATATTCGGGTCAACGTTACCTGTAGGCTCGTCCGCAATAATAAGGTCGGGAGCATTAACAAGAGCACGTGCAAGGCCGACGCGCTGTTGCTCGCCACCCGAAAGCTCATTAGGCATTGAACGGGCTTTGTGCCCCAAACCTACCTTGCTGAGAGAACGCGCAACCTCTTTTCTGATTTTACGGCTACTTGCACCAACAACGTGCATTGCAAACGCAACATTGTCAAATACGTTCATTGTAGGAATGAGTCTGAAATCCTGAAAGACAATTCCCATTGTTCTGCGAAGCATTGGGACATCTTTGCGATTCATCTTAGTAAGATTATATCCGTTAACAAAAACAGCGCCTGCATTTGCTTTTTCCTCACGCATAATGAGTTTCATAAAGGTACTCTTGCCTGCGCCGGAAGAACCAACAACAAAGACAAACTCACCCTTATTAATCTTCAAATTAACATCGGACAAGGCATGCGTTCCTGTTGTGTTATAAGTTTTTGAAACACCCCTGAATTCGATTATGGGATGTCCGATAGCAGAAGTCGTAGTTTCCAAAATCAAAAGCTCTCTTTCATTAATACTTTACGGGATTTGAATTGAGATATTTTTTTACCATCAAAGCAATTTTAAATACAATTGCATGGTCGAATTCGCGCAAATCAAGACCTGTGATTTTTCTGATTTTTTCAAGTCTGTATACAAGCGTATTTCTGTGAACAAACAACTTACGCGAGGTTTCAGAAACATTAAGATTATTTTCAAAGAATCTCTGAATTGTAAAGAGAGTTTCATGGTCAAGGCTGTCGATAGAGCCTTTCTTAAAGACCTCCTTCAAAAATGTTTCGCAAAGTGTAATCGGAAGCTGATAAATAAGTCTTGCTATACCAAGATTATCGTAAGAAACAATGGATTTTTCAGTGTCAAAAACCTTACCAACTTCCAAAGAAATCTGTGCTTCCTTGAAAGATTTCGCCAAATCCTTAAGACCGTTCACGGTTGTACCGATACCGATTGTAACCTGTGTATAGAATTCGCTTGAAAGAGTATCAACAATTGAATTAGCAAGTTTTTCAATTGTTTCACTGTCAACGCCCGCCTTTGTTTCTTTAACAAGAGCGATATCGGTTTCGCTGATATTGATAACAAAATCCTTAGACTTGTCCGGAAAAAGATTTTGAATTATATCATAAACAGAAACATCATTTCTTGATACAATTCGTATTAAAATAACAGTACGATAAACATCACTGTTAAATCGAAGTTCTCTTGCCTTGAGATAAATATCTCCGGGCAATATATTATCAAGAATTATGTTCTTAATAAAGTTTCCTCTGTCATAGTTCTCGTCATAATAAAACTTAATGCTTTGAAGCGATACCGCAAGAAGCGAGCAATATCTCAGTGCTTCAATATCGGTTCCTTCAACAAACAAAAGATATTCCGGATGTTGTTCGGTGCCAAAAGGCTTATATGTATATTTGCCCGAAACAAAAGCTTCGGTGTCGATTATATTCGTGTTAAAAACAGATTCAACCGATTCTCCTATTTTTCCTAAATCACTGCATGCGACAATTGTTGATGTTTCATCAATAACACCGATTGTTCTATCAATCGCATCACGCATTTGATGAAGTACACTTTGAAATAAACGGTTTGACATTTTACATCCTCTTCCCTTTATTATTAATAATTAATATAAATATCAGCACACAAATATATTTTACACAAAAAATATCAATTTTGCAACCATTATATTAAAAAAGTAACAATTTGGTAACAAGTTTTTTGTAAAAAAAGAGAGGCTTCAAAAAAGCCTCTCTTAAAAACTTAGTTTGTGATTGTTTTTTCTGTGTCTTTGTCGAAGATGTGAATCTTTGCAGGGTCGATAGCAATCTTGATTTCGTCGCCTGCACGAGCAGTTGAAGAGGGGTCAACACGAGCATTAATTGCCTGACCTTCACAGTTCATGTAAAGGTATGTTTCTGCACCCATAAGCTCAGTAACTTCAACGTTTGCTTCAACAATGCCTTCAGGTGTCTTCTCAAGAAGTTCCGGTTCGTTGTGAACGTGCTCAGGTCTGATACCAAAGATAACTTCCTTATCAACATAAGGCTTCAAGCAGTCGTTCTTGTTCTTTGACTCCGGAAGCAAAATCTTATACTTAACACCTGCACGTGTTTTGGTATCTTCGGAACCAAATTCAAGGAAGAACTTGCCGTTCTCTTCAAGAAGTTTAGCCTCGATGAAGTTCATCTGAGGAGAACCGATAAATCCTGCAACGAAGAGGTTGCACGGGAAATCATAAAGCTTCTGAGGAGCATCAACCTGCTGAACAAAACCGTCTTTCATAACGATAATGCGAGTACCCATTGTCATAGCTTCTGTCTGGTCATGGGTAACATAAATAAATGTTGTTCCAAGACGCTGATGAAGCTTAGTAATCTCGGTACGCATCTGTGCACGCAATTTTGCGTCAAGGTTTGAGAGCGGCTCGTCAAGAAGGAATACCTTAGGTTCACGAACGATAGCACGACCCAAAGCAACACGCTGACGCTGACCACCAGACAAAGCCTTCGGCTTACGCTCAAGCAAATGCTCAATATCAAGAATGCGAGCAGCTTCTTCAACGCGTCTCTTAATTTCATCCTTTGCGGTCTTACGAAGTTTAAGACCGAAAGCCATGTTATCAAAAACAGTCATATGAGGATAAAGAGCATAGTTCTGGAAAACCATCGCTATATCTCTATCCTTCGGAGCAACATCGTTAACAAGACGGTCGCCGATATAAAGCTCACCGCTTGTAATTTCTTCAAGTCCTGCAACCATACGAAGAGTTGTTGATTTACCGCAACCGGAAGGACCAACAAGAATAACAAATTCCTTATCCTTAATTTCAAGGTTGAAGTCAGAAACTGCAACTACTCCTCCGGGATATTTTTTGTAAATATTACGAAGTGATAAACTAGCCATTTTTTTAACCTCCTATTACTTGAGCAGACGTACCACTCTAAAAAACAGCATCATTACTAGGTTATTATAGCAGAATCAAAACTAAAATGCTACATATTTTTCTTACAAAATATAATTCAATACTTTGTTGCAAATGTATAATAAAGTCGTATTTTAATGAAAAATAAGGTTTATTTTCCAAGAATATCCTTGTAAATAATATCATTTTTCAAAACAGTAAACTCGCCGAAACCCAAACTATCAGGAAGATATAAATCTCCTATTCTTATTCTTTTAAGAGAATTAACACCTAAGCCTACCGTTCCAAACATACGCTTAATTTGATGATATTTGCCCTCTTTTATTGTAATTGAAGCAACGTTTGATTCAATTTTTCTCAACTTTGCCGGCATACACTCTGTGCCATCTGCAAGAATGACACCTGAAGAAAATTTTCGAACCATATCTTCGGTAATATCACCGTCAAGCTCTGCTATATATTCTTTTTCAATATTGGATTTTGGTGATATGACACGATGTGCAAAGTCACCGTCATCCGTCAAAATGAGCAGTCCCGTTGTATCCTTATCAAGACGGCCGACGGGCGCGAGCTTTTTTCTTTTTAAATTCTTAGGGATTAAATCGAGCACCGTGTACTGATTTTTATCCTCAGTTGCAGTTAAAACACCCGAAGGTTTATTAATAAGAATATAAATGTGTTGACTGTAATTAATTGATTTGCCGTCTAGTGTAACCATATCGAAATCTGTGTTAATTTTATAGTCGTAATTTTTTTCGACTTTTCCGTTAACACAAACCCGCAAGGATTTTAACATTTCCTTAGCTTCGTTTCTTGATAGGCCCGTTTGATTAGATATAAATCTGTCTAGTCTTATTAGTGACATTTTTTCTCCTAAATTTATTTTAAAGGCTTAATAAATCCATTGATGACATTGTTTGTAATATCACCACCGATTATTTTATCAGCAAGCACAAGCAAATTCACAAACACTGTATCATCACCATTATGATTTATAACCTTGTATGTATATTTTTCAACAGTTTTTCCGCAATAATCAGATAAATCATATCCCGCTTTTCTTTGCAAATCATTGTATTTACTATATACATCATTAAATTTTTCAGGAATTTTTATCTTTTTAATTTCACAACTTGAAACGTCTACTTCAATACCTTTTTCCTCAAGAAAATCCAAGCATCCGTTTTTTGCGCTATCAACATTATGATTAGAATCTTTTATAAATATTCCTTCAACAAAAAATATGAGTATAAGAGATACAACAAAAATTATAAAGTATATGCTTCTTTTATTAAGCGTAACATACACAAAAACCACACCTTATTTACGTAATAATAAAATTTATGTTGTTTTTATGTATGTTATTACAACTTGTACTATTTTTTCTCTATAATACAAACCGCATATGCAGATATACCGCGTTCTTCTCCTGTAAACCCAAGGCCTTCTTCGGTAGTTGCCTTTATGTTCATAAAATCACTGGAAACATTGCAGTCTTTTGAAATGTTATCAACCATTTCTTTAATATATGGCGCAAGTTTTGGCTTTTGTGCAATAATGGTTATATCGGCGTTAACAAGTGAGAAGCCTCTCTCTTCCAATGTTTTTACAACTTTTCGCAGCAATATGCGACTATCAATGTTTTTATAAGCATCATCGTTATCGGGGAAATGTCTGCCGATATCTCCCAAGGCTGCTGCACCGAGAAGCGCATCGCAAAGAGCGTGAATCAAGACATCTGCATCAGAGTGGCCTAAAAGTCCGTATTTATGTTCTATTTCCACTCCTCCAAGGATAAGCTTCCTATCTTCTACAAGCTTATGAACATCATATCCGTGACCGATTCTTATCATTACTCTTCGCCCCTTTTTATAAAACTTTCTGCAATAAGCACGTCTTCAAGAGTTGTGATTTTTATATTTTTATAATCACCCATAACTATGTTAACGGGAATATTAAATTTTTCGACCAAAGAGCAATCGTCGGTAAACAAAGATAAATCATCAACTGACTCTATACACTCCTTGAAAAGAGAAAATTTAAAGCCCTGCGGTGTCTGTGCAGAATATAGGCTTGAGCGGTCGAGTGTGTCGGCTATAAATCCGTCTTTCACGACCTTGATTGTATCCTTAACGGGAACAGCACACATTGAAGCGCCGTGTGTTCTTGCTGCAATAATTACAGACTCTATGACATCCTTGCTTACAAGCGGACGGGCGCCGTCATGAATTAAAACAATCTCTGTGCTATTATCAAGATAGGATATTCCATTCTTAACTGATTCTTCTCTGGAAGCGCCGCCTTTTACAATATCACTAAGCTTCGTAATCATATATTTTCTTGCAATATTTTGATATTCTAAAATATCACATTCGCGGGCAACTAATACAATATTTTTAACCGCATCGCAATTTTCAAACGCCATCATTGTTCTTGCAATAACGGGAATTCCGCCTAGTGATAAAAGTTGTTTTGAAACACCGCCCATGCGAGAAGAAGAACCGGCAGCAACAATAATCACCGATGTATCACTCGTTGCAGAATCACAAGCACTATATTGTAATAATAATTCAGTCGTTTTCATATTTTCTCCAAAAACAAATGCCGCACCTTACTATAGTAAAGTACGGCATTTTATTAATAATTAGTCGTTGCAGTCACAGCCGTCTTCATCACAGCAATCGCAATCACAATCGCAATCACAGTCAAAATCGAACTCAAGTTTAGTGCCACAGTTAGGACAATCAATGCTTTCTTCACAAAGCATATCTTCATCAACATAAATTATGTCGTTACAGTTGGGGCACTCAACCTCATACATATCATCATCGCATTCGCAACAACAATCATCGTCTTCCTCGTAAACAACATCTTCAAGAGCTGCCAAATCTTCATCAACAGCATCAAGTTGTTCACCAAGCTCAGCACAGTTGTCTTCCAAATCCTCAACGGTAAGAGCAACATCATCAAGAACGTCAATGATAGCCTTGATGAGTTTGTCGTGCTTGTTGTTATCATCAAGCACTAAACCGTCTGCAAGACCTTTAATATAAGCAACCTTCTCCGAAATAGTCATATATAACACTCCTTAAATAGTATAAACAAAGGATTTACGCGCGCTCCATATATTCGCCGGTACGTGTATCAATTCTGATAACATCGCCCTCGTTGATAAATAACGGCACGCGAATTTCTGCACCTGTCTCAAGTGTTGCGGGCTTTGTAGCATTAGTAGCTGTGTTGCCTGCAAAACCGGGGTCGGTCTGTGTAATCGCAAGTTCAACAAATGTCGGCGGTTCAATACCGAAAACATTGCCCTTGTAAGAAAGGATTTTGCAAACCATATTTTCTTTTACAAACTTAAATGCATCGCCGAGCTCAGAGCTGTTAACCGGAATAAGCTCATAGGATTCAGGGTCCATAAAGTAATAAAGGTCACCATCAGAATAAGAAAATTCCATTTCTTTTCTCTCAATAAATGCAGTCGGGAATTTATCGTTAGGGTTGAATGTGCGTTCAACAACGGAGCCTGCAATAACATTTCTAATCTTTGCGCGAACGAAAGCCGCACCCTTTCCGGGCTTTACGTGCTGAAACTCGATAATCTGATAAACGTTGCCGTCCATCTCAAAAGTTACGCCGTTTCTAAAATCACCAGCAGTTACCATATTAGTATTCCTCCAAAATATAATTATATTAATAAAATATTACCTTTAGAATTATAAGTGTTTTTCCATTCTTTGTCAAGTATCAAAGGCTGTTAATATAATAATCCTTCATAATTTTAGCATCTTCAGCTTGAGTACCGTTGGATTCGCATATAACAGTCGGACTGCAACCCTTTTTAATGACAAGTTCAATCATCGGTTCATATTGAGGACCGAAAATAGTATCATCAAATGTCAAATGACATTTTTCGCCACCTGTTGTATATTCAATTTTAGAAAAATGCGAATGAAATTCTCTGAGCCTTGATATGCCCAAAGCAGATTCAATTTTTTCAAAGATTTCTTCAAATTTTTCCTTTGAATCAAGTCCACCTAGGGTTCGTGCGTTCAGATGGCCAAAATCAATACAAGGCAAGAGCCTCTCGTCTATTGAGCACAAAGCTAAAACTTCATCAAGAGTTCCAAGTTGATTTATTTTACCCATTGTCTCAGGGCATACTCTTATGTTACTCAAACCTTCACTATCAAGAGCTTCTATTGCCATTTTCATAGTATCGGTTGCCAAAAACAGTGCCTCTTCCCTGCTGATTTTTCCGCAAGAGCCCGTATGAACAACGATTCGGTCACCGCCCATTGCATTAACTGCTCTGGCACTGCTCAGAATATAGTCAATCGACTTGACCCTCTTTTCTTTCTCAACCGAAGACATCGAAATATAATACGGTGCATGTAAAGAAAGTGCGATGTTTTTTTCTTTTGCTTTTTCACCGAGCTCCTTCGCTTTATCAAAGCCAATGTTAACTCCGCGACCGCACTGATATTCAAAGGCGTCAAGCCCCATTTTTTCTATATACTCAGGCACCTGCAAGCTGCCTTTATAGCCCATTTCGGTAAAACTTATGGAATTACCTGCCGGTCCGAATTTTGCTGACATTAAATCACCTCGTTAAAACTTATATCTACTAAGAAAAATCTTCTCAATTCTTCTTCTGATAATAAAACTTGGTTTATCTTCAAGTAAAATTGGTGTCAAAAGAATTTTTTTAACTCCGGATAAAAAGCCGCCAAGCATATCGGTGAACAGTTGGTCGCCAACTATTGCAATATTTTTCCTCTTTACACCGAGTGCTGAAGCTGCTCTGAAATAACCAAAAGGCAATGGCTTCAATCCAATATGGATAAACGGCAAAGAAATCTTTTCTGCAAATGGCTCAACACGACTTTTACGGGCATTTGAGAGGACAATTAACTTTATTCCGTTGCTTGTCATTAGTTCTAACCATTCAAGAAGACCATCCGTCAAAACCTGACCGCCGTGGGTAGACATTGTGTTATCAACATCCAACATTAAAGCGGTAACACCAAGTTTTTTTATATCATCTAAAGTAATGTCTGTTATTTTATCACGTTTTATGTGTGGTTTGAAAATCATTTAATACTCCTTGTTTCTTAATAAAAAAGCGGCTGCAAATATGCAACCGCCTTTTTATTGAATAAGTAATTTATCGGAACTTGCGCTTGCGTGCGGCTTCCGATTTCTTTTTACGCTTAACAGAGGGTTTTTCATAGTGTTCTCTTTTGCGAACTTCCTGAATAACACCGTCTTTTGCGGTCTGTCTCTTAAAACGTCTGAGTGCGTTATCAAGCGACTCATTTTCTTTAACTCTTACCTGACTCATTTAAATTCCCTCCCTCCGCCTATAAGCAGGGGTTATCAACAAAAGTAATTATACTAAATCAAACTAAATATGTCAAGACATTATTTAGCTACTATATTTACAAGCTTTCCGGGGACATAAAGCTCTTTTATAATATTAAGTCCCGAAATCGCCTCTGCGACCTTTTCGTCTCCCTTAGCAAGGGCAATTGCATCCTCTGCGGTGATGCTTGTTGACACATTAAGCTTTGCTTTGATTTTGCCGTTTACCTGAGCAACAATTTCAACCGTATCAACAACACACTTTGACTCGTCGTATGTGGGCCATTTTGCTTGATTGAGCATACCGTCAAATCCATTCATTTCCCACATTTCTTCGGTCATATGCGGTGCAAAAGGATTGAGAAGTGTTATGAATGTTGCAAGTTCTGCTTTATTAATAGATTTTTTGTTATAGATATCATTCAACAAAGACATAAGTGCAGCAATTGCGGTATTCATCTTAAGCTCTTCAATATCTGAGGTTACCTTCTTTATTGTCTTGTGGAAGGCTGTTTCAAGGTCTGCGCTAAAGGAATCGCCCTCAACAACAATATCATTAAGACCCCAAACTCTATCAAGGAAGCGTTTG
Organism: Acutalibacteraceae bacterium; assembly: GCA_045601885.1. GTDB lineage: Bacteria > Bacillota > Clostridia > Oscillospirales > Acutalibacteraceae > SIG589. Next base: position 96,792 of record JAZSAN010000002.1, read on the forward strand.
CAACCCTTAATAGAAGAAGAACTCCAAGGTGCAGCCTTTTCAAAATCTCCGATAAACATTTCATACAAACGCATAGTATCGGCGCCATACTGATTAACAATATCATCAGGGTTAACAACATTACCACGGGATTTCGACATTTTCTCTCCATTTTCGCCGAGAATCATACCGTGACTTGTGCGCTTAGCGTACGGTTCTTTTGTTGCAACAACACCGATATCATAAAGGAAATGATGCCAGAAACGGCTGTAGAGCAAGTGAAGTGTAGTATGCTCCATACCGCCGTTATACCAATCAACAGGTCCCCAATATTCAAGCGCTTCTTTTGATGCAAGTGCATCCTTGTTTTTCGGATCGCAATAGCGCAAGAAATACCATGAAGAACCTGCCCACTGCGGCATTGTATCGGTTTCTCTATACGCTTTTCCTCCACAAACGGGACAGGTGGTTTCTACCCAATCAGTAATTTTTGCAAGTGGTGATTCACCGTTATCGGTCGGCTCATAAGAATCAACCGTAGGAAGCAAAAGCGGAAGCTGACTCTCATCAAGCGGAATATATCCACACTTATCACAGTGAACAATCGGTATGGGCTCACCCCAATATCTTTGTCTTGAGAAAACCCAGTCGCGCAGCTTATAATTAATCTTTTTAACTGCGATACCCTTTTCAATAAGCCAATCAGCAATTGCAACCTTTGCATCCTCAACGGACATTCCGTTTAAGAATCCTGAATTGACCATAACTCCCGATTCACAGTCTGTATACGGTTCTTTTGTTACATCGCCGCCTGCGACAACCTCAACAATCGGCAAGGAGAACTCGGTTGCAAAATCCCAGTCTCTTGTGTCGTGTCCAGGAACGCCCATTACGCAGCCTGTGCCATAAGAAATTAAAACATAATCCGATATAAAAATCGGTATTTCTTCGTTTGTTGCAGGGTTAATTGCACTAACGCCCGACAGTCTGACACCGGTTTTATCCTTTGATAATTCAGTGCGTTCAAAGTCGGATTTCTTGTTTGCCTCTTCTTTGTAAGCCAAAACTTCATCCTTGTTTTCAATGATATCCATCCATTTGTCAACAAGAGGATGTTCGGGTGATATTACAACATATGTAACACCGAAGAGAGTATCTGCGCGTGTTGAAAACACTTCAAACTCATCGCCGATATTCGTATTAAATTTGATTTGCATACCATATGAGCGGCCAATCCAGTTTATCTGCTGTGTTTTTACACGCTCAATAAAATCAAGGTCGTCCAAACCTTCTATAAGCTTTTCGGCGTATTCGGTAATTTTGAGCATCCACTGACTTTTAACCTTGTGAACTACCTCGTTTCCGCAACGCTCACAAACGCCGTTAACAACCTCTTCGTTTGCCAAAACGCACTTACAAGAAGTGCACCAGTTAACAGACATCTCCTTTTTATAAGCAAGACCATGCTTGAAGAGCTGCAAGAAAATCCACTGTGTCCACTTGTAATATTCAGGGTCAGTTGTATTAATTTCTCTTTGCCAATCAAAAGAAAAACCGAGCGACTGAAGTTGTTCTTTGAAACGGCTAATATTATTTTTAGTAACAATTTCGGGATGGATATGATTCTTGATAGCAAAGTTTTCGGTCGGCAGACCAAAAGCATCCCAACCCATAGGATACAATACATTGTAGCCCTCTAAGCGACGCTTGCGGCTGACAATATCAAGCGCTGTATAAGAGCGCGGATGACCAACGTGAAGTCCCTGACCCGACGGATACGGAAACTCTACCAAAGCGTAAAACTTCGGCAATGAATAATCGTCCTTTGCTGCAAATGTATTGTTATCATACCAGTACTTTTGCCATTTCTTTTCAATATTTTTAAAATCGTAATACATTTGCTATTCCTCCAATGGTGATGTGAGAATTTGTGAGAGATTAACCGTTTTACCGTCACTCCAAATGCGGTCAAGGTCATAAAATTCTCGTGATTCTTTGTTAAAAATATGAATTATTACTTCATTATAATCAAGCAAAATCCAGCCTGTTGACCTGCCTTCAATATGATGCGGCTCAATTCCGCAGCTTGAAAGTTTTTCATCAACCTCATCCGCCAAAGCTCTGACGTGTGTTGACGAGGTTGCAGTTGCCAACAAAATATAATCTGCCAAAATTGTTAAATCACTAATTTCAAAAGCAGATAGGTTTCTTGCTTTTTTATCATTAAGGGCGTTTGCCGCAATTTTTAATATTTCGGTTGGGTTCAAAAAATTTCCTCTTTTCAATTACATTAAATTAATTTCGTTATATGCCGCCAATGTATCGGGATGGACCGGTTTGTTTGACTTAACGAGGTCAATTATCGAATAAGAGAGCGCATATTTCAAGGCATCCTCAATACTATTATCAGCTAACCGACGCATAACATCAACATCGTCATAATCTCTGTCTGCAGATGTGAAATCAGCAATATATAAGACCTTGTCAAGATTTGTCATTCCCGCTCTTGCGGTTGTATGATAGCGAATTGCATCTATTATTTCTCGGTCATTAATATCGAGAATATATTCAACATACAAAGCACCCGACATAGCGTGCCAAAGCTTTTTGGCGTTCAATTCAACATTAGTGAGAATTATACCAAAATCCTCAAAAATTTTCAAGTGTTCTTCTACAGGTGCATTTTTCATAACATCATGCAAAAGTCCCGCTATATAACTTTTTTCCTTGTCTGCGCCATATTTTTCAGCAAGGCGCACGGCTTCGTCTGCAACACAAAGCGAATGCTCATATCTTGACGGTTTAAGTCTTTGCTTTAAAAGGCTTTTGTATTCATCGATTGTCAACATTATATAACCTCTTTTGGACAATATATTCCCTTACTGCGTCAGGAACATTAAAATCTTTGTTATCTCTAATTTCTGTCGAAGAAATATCAATAATTTCATCTTCAATGATAGAAACGACACCGCCTGCTAAACGGATTTTATCTATGGTTTTATAAAATTCCGCATCATTTGTACCGATTCGTTTGAAAGCAACGATATCAACAAGCTTAATTAATTCTTCATATTTATACCAGGTGTCAAGCGTTGATATCATATCACCGCCGCAAACAAGACAAATTTTATCGCCTTCGGTTTTCATAAGTTCACACACCGTATCATATGTGTAACTCGGTCCGTCACGCAAAATCTCAATATCGCTTATATAAACCTGCGGATATGAAGATAATGCGAGCTTGCACATATTCAGTCTATCCTCGCCTGATGCGAGATATGACGAGGTTTTGTGCGGTGGGATGTTTGTAGGAATTACGATTATTTTTTTGAAAACATCAAGTTTTATAAGCGATTCAATTATCTGCAAATGTCCGTTATGAAACGGATTAAAGGTGCCGCCAAAAACCGCAATTTTATCCATTCTTTTTTACCAAAACTATTTTTTTGTGTTCCTTACTCTCCTTATAAAGCACAAAGCGTGAGCCAATAACCTGGACAACGTCAGCAGAGACTGCTTCCGCTATACTGTCTGCGGCTTCACGGGCAGTTTGCGGAGATGTCTCCAAAACACGAAGTTTGATAAGCTCACGCGCCTCAAGAGCATCTGATACCTGTTTAATAAGCTGGTCACCTACACCAGTTTTTCCGATTTGAAATATTGTTTCAATAGAATTAGCAAGAGCGCGCAACTGAGCGCGTTGTTTACTTGTCAGCATATTATACCTCTTTATAAATTTTTTCAAGTTCTGCTTTTAATTTAATAAGCGCTTCTGCCCTATGACTGATAGAATCCTTATCAGCTGCAGAAACATCGCCAAAACAACCAAGCTTTGAAACAAAAAGCGGGTCGTATCCAAAACCGTTGCTTCCGCTTTCTTCAAAGGCGATATGTCCTTCACATGTTCCTCTTACGACAATTTGTTTTCCGTCAGGAAATACACAGGCAACTGCGGCAACATAACGTGCAGTGCGTTTTTCATAAGGCACACCATCAAGCTCCTTAAGTAGCTTTTTATTGTTCGCAGCATCGTCGCCATGTACTCCGCTGTATCTTGCGGAAAAAACCCCAGGTGCACCGCCTAAAGCATCAACACAAAGACCACTGTCGTCTGCCAAAGAGACTAAACCTGTTTCCTCACATGCCGCCTTCGCCTTGATAATTGCATTTTCCTCAAAAGTAAGTCCGTTTTCTTCCACGTCTGTCAAGGGCTTGTCCAAATCCTTCTCGCTTATAAGCTCAATAGAGAGTTGCGAAAGAATTCTTTCAAATTCAATTATTTTATGAGGATTTTTTGTAGCAATAAAATATTTCATTTATTCTTCCCCCTCAAATAGCGCATTTGCAAAGGCTTCAGGGTCAAATGGTTGCAAATCATCAATTCCTTCGCCCACGCCAATATATTTTACGGGAATGCCAAGCTCGTGCTTAATTGCAAGAACAACTCCACCCTTGGCGGTGCCGTCAAGCTTTGTCAAAACTATACCCGTGATATCGGTAACCTTTCTGAATTCACTCGCCTGGTTCACGGCATTTTGACCTGTTGTAGCATCAAGCACCAACAAGGATTCAACCGATGCGTCAGGCAATTCTCTTGCAATAACGCGATACATTTTTGCAAGCTCATCCATAAGATTTTTCTTGTTGTGAAGGCGTCCTGCCGTGTCACAAATTATAACATCTGCACCATGCGCCTTTGCGGATGAAATAGTGTCATACACAACCGAAGCGGCATCGGTACCAACAAGGCTTTTAACCATGCTGACATTACTGCGCTCTGCCCAAACACCAAGCTGGTCGATTGCGGCGGCACGAAATGTATCAGCCGCACCCAAAACAACCTTTTTGCCTGATTTATTTAAAATGCTTGCCATTTTGCCGATTGTTGTGGTTTTGCCGACACCGTTAACACCGATAACAAGAATAACCGACGGTTTGGTACTAAGAGAAAGTCCCGCTTCCCCTTTGAGCATATCAGAAATGATACATTTGAGCAAACTTTTAATAGCATCAGGGTCTGTGATACGCTCTTCCTTTACCTTATCGCGCAAAACATCGCAAATATATGTCGATGTTGCAACACCAACATCACATGTTATTAGTATTTCTTCAAGTTCTTCAAACAAGTCTTCATCAATTTTTGTAAAACTTTTCAAAACGCTGTTCACAGCATTTGATAGGTTTGAACGCGTCTTTTGAAGACCTGCGCCGATTTTACTGAAAAATCCCATTTTTACTCCTTAGTGGTCAAAGATAATTTTTTCTCAAGCTCGGTTACGTTTAATTCAAGAAGCTTTGTGATACCTTTTTCCTGCATTGTAACACCATAAAGCATATCTGCAGCCTCCATAGTACCACGACGGTGGGTAATACAAATAAACTGTGTACCGAAATCCGCCTTACTCATATAGTCTGCCACGCGGTCAACATTAATATCATCGAGCGCGGTATCAACCTCGTCAAGGAAGCAGAAAGGCGGAGCGCTTACGCGCATGATTGAGAAATAAATTGACAAGGCAATAAGTGCCTTTTCGCCGCCCGAAAGACCATCAAGGCTCGGCACATTTTTGCCTGGAAGCTTTGCAACAATCTCAATTCCACTTTCCAAAATATTTGTCGGGTCGCTGAGCACAAGTTCTGCAGAACCGCCGCCAAACAGCTCGGCAAAGGTCTTACTGAAGGAAGCGCTGATTTTTGCAAATCCTTCTGAGAAAATTTCCTGCATTTGACCTGTAAGTTGGTTAATGAGTTTATTAAGCTCTTCGCGTGATTTTTCAATGTCTGCAATCTGCTGAGACATAAAATCATAACGCTCTTTAACTTCTTTATACTCTTCAATCGCGGCGACATTAACATTACCGAGCGAACGGATTTTACTCTTAACCTCAGACAATTGCTTTTTAGCCTCTGACACATTATCAATTGTAATACTGATTTCTTCAGCCTCGCTTCTTGTGAGCTGATATTCATCATAAAGGCGTTTTACAACGTCATCGAGTTCACGGAGCATTGATTCTCTGCGTTCATTAAGACGTGCAAGTTCTCCACCGAGATTTTCTCTCTTTTGAGATGCTTCGCGTTCCATAACGCGCATTTCGTGAGAGCTCTTTTCCATTTCATTACGGCTGTTGATAAGCTCTTCAATTTTACCTTCGGATGAAACTTTATCGGATTTTAATTTTTCAATGTTGTCTGTTAAAACAACAATTTGATTCTGAATATCAATATTTTTGTTATTCAAATCTGCAATTTCATTGTTGAGCAAATTACATCTCTCAACACGATTGCCTATTGAAAGTTCGAGTTGATTTTTAGCTTCGGTGAGATTTTCAATATCCTTTTCAATCTCAACGACATTAAGTCGATAATCTGTAAGACGCAAGGCGATATCCTCACGCTTTGCAGAGAGAGTGTCTCTACCGCCCGTCATTTTATCAATCTCTGCTTGGATTAACTGCTTTTCTTGTTCGCTTTTCTCAATATCAGCAGCAGCTTTCTCAACAATCAAGGTATTTTCTTTAATTTTGTTGTCCGAATTTTCTTTTTCGGCCACAGCATCGTTAAATGCGTTTTCTGCAGCACTCTTAAGCTCAGAAATTCGCTTAAGTTCACCGATAATTCTGATTTTATCTTCGTTTGCTGTTTTAAGTTCAGCATTTGCGTTGAGAATGTCGGCTTCAACTGCAGATAGGTCTTCTAAGGCTTCATTATATTCTTTTTCAGAAGCTTCGGCCTTTTGGATAAGCTTGGCAACTGTCTCGTTCAATTTTTCAATCTCACCGCTACGGCTCAAAAGTCCTGCCTGTTTTGAAAGCGAACCACCGGTTAAGGAACCGCCCGGATTTACAACCTGTCCGTCAAGCGAAACCACCTTGAGTTTATACCCTGTTTTCTTGGCGATGGAGGTTGCAGAATCAATATCCTCTGCCACAACCGTTCCACCTAACAGGTATTTGATAATCTCTTTATACTTTTTATCACACGAAATAAGCTCAGAAGCAACGCCGACATATCCGTACATTTCCTTTGCCGCTTCGGTGTCAAAATTCTTTGCACGAATGGTTGAAACGGGCAAAAATGTTGCTCTGCCATGATTTCCCTTTTTAAGCAAGGAAATTGCACGCTTTGCATCTGCATCCGATTCTACGACGATATTCTGCATTGCGTTACCGAGTGCTACCTCAATAGCAACAGAATATTCGTTATCAACACTTATAATACGGGATACCGGTCCATAAACGCCACTCAAAAGGCCGCTTTTTGCATCAGCTACAATCTTTTTAACCGAGAAATTGAAGCCCTCCATATTCTTTTCAAGGTCTTCAAGCATTTGCGCCTTTCTCTTTTTGGACTCTATATCAAGACGAATCTCGTCAAGTTTTGCTTTCTTTTCATCTGCTTTTTCTTTGCGCGAATTATAACGAAGTTCGTATCCCTTAATTGAATTGTTACAAGAATTAATATTCTCCTCGACATTATCAAAAAGCTTTTGAGTTTCATTAAACTCGTTTTCTAAAGAATCAAGCTCTTGCTGTCTGTCGGCAATTATCTTATCCAAGGCCACAATTCTGTTCGAAATTTCATCGATTGAAGATTGAGCCGTTACCATAAGCACACGGCTATCCGAACCCGAAAGCGAAAGCGCATTTATTTTCGAAGATAATTCTTCAATATTTTTAGCAATGCCTTCGCTGTCGTTCATAAGCGTGTTAAGCTCACCGTTTGTTTCGGCGATTTTTATCTCAAGCTCCGAAATTCTCTTCTTTTTCTCTTCAATCTCTGCCGCCTTTGTTGAAATTTCCGCCAAAGACTTAGAATCATTGTCCGCAATTGACTCGATTTCTTGCTTTATGCGTTCAATCGTTTCGTTATTATGTAAAACTGTATTTTCAAGAACAGCAATTTCACCGCCCAAAACGGCTGCCTGTTCCTCAAAATTAGCAGACTGCTTTCTAAGTTCATCAATATCTGATGTAATTTTCGCACTGTTGATTGAATTTTCTTCAATATTGTTTTCAAATTTCTGCAGTTGTTCGTCAATTTCTCTGTACTGTGCCTCGCAAACCGCAATTTTGCTATCTTGATTACGAACAGCTTCCTTCGAATTATTCAAGGTATGCATCCAAAGACCGATTTCAAGCTCACGCTTTGAATCAGCATACTCTAAAAACTTCTGTGCTTTTTTGCTTTGCTCCTCAAGTGGTCCTACGCGGTTTTCAAGCTCGCAAAAAATATCACGAAGTCGAATCATATTATCGTCAGCAGCCGCAAGTTTACGCTCTGCATCCGCTTTTCTGTAACGATATTTTGAAATACCGGACGCTTCTTCAAAAATGTCACGGCGTTCCTGTGATTTTGAACTGATAATGGTATCAATTTTACCCTGACCAATCATAGAATAACCATCGCGACCAAGACCGGTATCCATAAACAGTTCGTTAACATCACGAAGTCTTACCGAAACATTATTAATTAGATACTCACTTTCGTGTGAGCGATAATATCTTCTGGTAACCGCAACGGTATCATTATCAAAATTGAGACTGCGGTCAGAGTTATCAATAACCAAGGTTACTTCACAATAACCATGCGGACGCCTGTCAGCAGTACCACCGAAAATAACATCCTCCATGGATTGTCCACGCAAATTTTTCGTTGACTGCTCGCCCAAAACCCAACGAACAGCATCGGAAATGTTACTCTTACCACTTCCGTTAGGTCCGACAACCGCAGTTATTCCTTTGCCAAATTTAAGTGTTGTCTTGTCTGCAAAAGATTTAAATCCTTGAATTTCTATTGAACTCAACAGCACTTTATTCACACCCTTTAACTATACATTCATTAATATTTAAACTATCGTCTTTTTTTACCTGAATATCGTATCCGATATTCTTAAAATACAAAATATTTTGCTTTGATTGACCTATTGCTTTTGAAATATTTGAGGGATTAACAAATACTTGATATCTTCCTTTTTCAGAAAGCATACTGGCAATTTTTTCTCTAAAAACAAATGAATCACATAACTCTTTAAAAGCGGGATGCCAAGGCCCTGCAATATATGCATTTTCATCGATAGTATGTAACCCAAGTCTTATTACAGAAATTCCTGCTGCTTCAAACATAGCATTAATTTTAACGCAAAGTTTAACCGAATCCTCAAGCATCGGCGGTTCGTAAACACCGCTATTGTAAAGTTCACCGAGTTTTGTGTTTTTTAGAGTTATCGTTGGGTAAATTCTAACACAGTCAGGAGACAAATCAATAATTTGTTTAGCGGTATTTATATCGGTTTCATCATCACTTCCGTATAATCCCGTCATCATCTGAAGACCCAAAGAAAAATCAAATTTTTTAATGAGATTAGATGCTAATGAAACGTCTTCTGCGGTATGTCCTCGTTGATTTAGCATCAAAACACGGTCATCCATACTTTGAGCGCCAAGCTCAATGGTTGTAACACCATATTCCTTTAACAAAACTAAAATTTCACTATCAATAGCATCGGGTCGTGTTGAAATGCGAATACCGCTAACATCACCATTATCAACATATACCTTTGCTGCTTTAAGCAAGGATAGCATATATTCACGTTCGATTGCCGTAAAACTGCCTCCAAAAAAAGCAATTTCCGTTTCTGAAGGATTATATTTTTTGCTCCTTTTTGCAATTTCAACAGCGTATTTTACGCTTTCGGCGGTTGGAATATCACAGGTACCTGCAATATGGTGTTGATTACAAAAACTACACTTGTTAGGGCAGCCTAAATGAGGCACAAAAATTGAGATGTTTGAATGAATACTGCTCATTCTTCGATACCCATCAGTTGCAGCGCCTGTTTTGCTGCAAGCTGCTCTGCCTGCTTCTTGCTTCTGCCAACACCGCTGCCAATAACGTTTGAATTCAAATGCACCTCGACCGTAAAGAGTTTATTATGGTCGGGTCCAGACTCGTCAACAAGTATATATGAAAGTTGTTCTTCCCTATTCCGCTGAATAATCTCCTGAAGCGTGGTTTTATAATCCTTGAAGACTTCATCTTCGGTATGGTTTAATTCATCTACAACAAAACGCAAAACATGTTTTTTTGCTTGCTCAATACCTGCATCAAGGTAAATTGCAGCAAGTATTGCTTCAAAGGCATCAGCAAGAATTGATGAGCGTTCGCGTCCGCCGTTAATAAGTTCTCCTTTACCAAGAAGTAAATGCTCACCCACATTAATTTTTTTTGAAAATGAACAAAGAGATTTTTCGCAAACAAGGGACGCGCGTAGTTTTGTCAGTTCACCCTCAGGTCTATTTTTGAAATTTTTGAAAATATATTCCGAAACAATTAGTGACAGTATGGAATCGCCCAAAAACTCAAGTCTTTCATTACAATTGCTCGGGTTACCTAATTCATTTGCATACGAAGAATGTGTCAAGGCAAGCCTTAACAACGATTTATCCTTGAACGTATAACCAATGATTTTTTCCAAAGATTCCATAATTTAACCTTCCTACATTTTTTCGAGTCCTGCCGTTATCTTCTCAATAACATTGTTTTTGGTATATGTAACAGCCTGACCGATAGCATTTTTAATAGCCTTAGCATCTGAACTGCCATGTGCCTTTATTACGGGTTTCAAACATCCGAGAAGCGGAGCACCGCCAACCTCGGAATAATCCGCCTTGCCCTTAACCTCGGATAAGCCCTTTTTCATAGTTAAAGCCGCAAGTTTTGTAATAATATTTTTATAGAAAACACCCTTTAAAAGCTTGAAGAATGATAGTGTAACACCCTCAATAAGTTTAAGGGCAATATTACCCGTAAATCCGTCGGTTATAACCGCGTCACAAACCCCAAGCGGTATCTCGCGCGATTCAACATTACCGATAAAGTTTATCGGCGCTTGCTTCAAAAGCGCATAGGTTTCAAGTCGAAGCTCGTCACCTTTCGTGTCTTCTGTGCCTATATTAAGAAGTCCAATCTGGGGGTTATTTATTCCCTCAACCTCTTGCAAATATACAGAAGCCATTAAACCAAACTGTGCGAGCATTTCGGGTCTGCAATCGGCGTTAGCGCCAATATCCATCATTAAATATGACTTGTTAACACCCGGAATCATACTGCCAAGCGCAACTCTTTTTATTCCCTTAATTCTTTTAATGATAAAGGTACCGCCAACAACGACAGCACCTGTGCTGCCTGCAGACAAAAACGCATCTGCTTTTCCATCTGCAACAAGCTGAAAAGCGACAGCCATAGAGGTGTTTTTATTTGCGCGCAGCAACGAAGTCGGTTCGTCGTGCATTGAGAAAACATCGGGCGCATCGACAATTTCCATTCCATCAAGAGAAATTTTATTGTCAGAAGCACACTTTTCAATAACTTCAGTTTTACCAACCAAGCATATTTTTACACCATATTCATCAGCAGCGGCACGAGCACCCTTAATTATTTCAAGCGGCGCATTATCTCCGCCAAAAGCATCAACTGCTATTACCATAATATAACCCCTTAATTTATATTAGCTGCAAACCACTCAAGAGAACGAGAGGCCAAAGCCATATATCTCTCGCGCTTATCTCTTATTTTTTCTGCAAGCGGCGGTAAAACGCCAAAATTCGCCCCCATAGGCTGAAAATCTTTTACTGTATCATCACAAATATATGAAAGCAAAGCACCAATCATTGTCTCTTTTGGAAGTATGAGCGGTCCATTTCCTTGTAGCTTGTTAACCGCATTTATACCTGCGACAATTCCGCTTGCTGCCGATTCCATATATCCTTCAACACCAGAAATTTGACCCGCAAAAAATATATTACCGTTATTTTTCAAAGAAAGGTCGCGGTTTAAAAGCCTCGGCGAATCGATAAATGTGTTACGATGCATAACGCCATAACGCAGAAATTCTGCATTTTCAAGCCCCGGAATGAGAGAAAACACTCTTTTTTGTTCTTGAAACTTGAGATTAGTTTGAAATCCTACGATATTAAACATAGTAGCATCGGCATTTTCGCGTCTAAGCTGCACAACGGCCCAAGGTCTGTGGTCGGTGCGCGGGTCACGAAGACCTACGGGCTTTAACGGGCCGAAACGGATTGAATCTTCACCGCGTTTTGCCAAAATCTCAATCGGCATACAGCCTTCATAAACGTTAATAGGTCTGTCAAAATCCTTGATTGGTGCCGACTCTGCGTTTACAAGCTCTCTGTGAAAGCACTCATATTCTTCCTTGTTCATCGGACAATTAATATAATCATCGTCACCCTTGCCATAACGCGATGCAAAGAAAGCAACATTCATATCAATGCTGTCGGCAGAAACAATCGGCGCAGCCGCATCAAAAAAACTTAAATGCTCGCTGTTGCATTTTTTTCGTATGTCTTCAGCAAGAGCACCATCGGTAAGAGGTCCCGTTGCAATCACAACAATACCATCGGGTATTTCGCTCACGGTCTCGCTAATAATGTTAATATACTTATTTTCTTTAACCTTCTTTGTGATATACGTTGAAAATATATCTCTGTCAACAGCAAGAGCGCCGCCCGCTGCAACACTGCATTTTTCTGCGGATTCCATACAAACCGAAGAAAATCTTCTCATTTCTTCCTTTAATAATCCTGCAGCCGAATCTATTCTTGCAGCCTTGAGAGAGTTTGAGCAAACAAGCTCAGCGAACATATCACTTTTATGCGCAGGCGAGCGTTTGTTTGGCTTTTGTTCGTATAAATCAACATAAATACCGCGATTTGCAATTTGAAGCGCTGCTTCACAGCCTGCAAGACCTGCGCCGATAACCTTAATTTTATTCATCAGTTTTTTTCTTTCTTGTAGGACACTCGGCATTCATACAATATTTTCTGCCTTTAAATCCTTTTAATATATATCCGCCACACTCTTTGCATATGTCTCCCGTAGGCAGACCGGGTGCAGCAAAATCACACTCAGGATAGTTAGAGCAACCATAGAACGATTTGTTGGTATTGCGTTTAACACGTTTAACAAGCTTTGCTCCACACTTGGGGCAAGGTTGCTTGATATCATCCTCAGGCATGGGTTTTGTGTTTTTGCATTCAGGATAACCTGGGCATGCCAAGAATTTACCAAATCGGCTGCTTTTAACAACCATTTTTCTTCCGCATTTCTCGCATACAACATCGCTTTCCTCTGCGGGCACCTTTACTCGAACACCATCCATTGATTTTTCAGCCTTTTTAAGCGCGTCGGAGAATTCAGTATAGAATCCCTCCAAAACATTTTTCCATTCAAGTTCTCCCGCTTCAATCTTATCAAGATTACTTTCCATTCCCGCGGTAAACTTAATATCAACAATCTTCTTGAAATAATCCTTCATAATACCGGTAACGACCATTCCAAGATTTGTCGGTTTTAATGATTTTTTGTCGCGCTCAATATATTCTCTTTGAAGAATGTTTGAAATAATCGGCGCATAGGTAGAAGGTCTGCCAATGCCGTTTTCATCAAGAGCCTTAATTAAAGTAGGCTCGGTATAACGAAGCGGCGGCTGTGTAAAGTGCTGATTTGGTGTAAGGGATTTGAGTTTCAATACCTCATCTTTTTCCATTAAAGGCAATACCCCGCCTTCGTCCTCTTCGGCATCTTTTCCCTCTTCATAAAGCACCGTAAAACCGTCAAATTTCACACTGTAACCGCTTGATTTGAATAGAAAACCGTTTGCTTCGATATCAACAGATACGGTATCCTGAACGCATGCAGCCATCAAGCTAGCGATGAAGCGCTCCCAGATAAGTTTATAAAGCTTATACTGCTCGGTTGAAAGCGAATCCTTAATCTTATCGGGAGAAAGCGAAATATTGGTAGGACGAATTGCCTCGTGGGCATCCTGAGCATCGCTTTTTGTCTTAAAATAGCGCGGTTTTTTGGGCAAATATTTTTCGCCGAAACGCGCTGTAATATAGTTGTTTGCAGCAAAGCGGGCTTCTTCAGAAATGCGGAGCGAGTCGGTTCTCATATATGTTATAAGACCGGTAACACCCATTCCGGGAATTTCAACACCTTCATAGAGCTGCTGCGCAATCTTCATAGTACGCTGACCGTTGAAGTTGAACTTTCGTGAGGCTTCCTGTTGCATCGTGGATGTGGTGAAAGGCGGTGCAGGTTGTCTGTTTCTGACACCCTTTTTAACATCCTTTACAACAAACTGCGCACCATCAAGTTCGTCAACTATCTTTTGTGCAGATTCTCCATCAGTAAGCTCCAGCTTATTTCCGTCTGCCGTGCCGTAAAATTTAGAATCAAAGGTTTTTCTTCCCGACAAAAGCTTTGCATCAATAGTCCAAAACTCTTGCGGAACAAAATCCGTAATCTCTTTTTCCCTGTCAACAATGAGTCGCAACGCAACAGACTGAACACGGCCTGCAGAAAGGCCGCTCTTTACCTTCTTCCAAAGCAAAGGACTAATCTTATATCCCACAATTCTGTCAAGCACTCTGCGTGCTTGCTGTGCATCAACAAGGTTTAAATTGATACAGCGCGGCTGCGACATACCTTTTTTGACGCCGCTTTCGGTAATTTCGTTGAAAGCAACTCTATTAACATCGTTGATATCGAGAGCTAAAATCTGTGCCAAATGCCACGAAATAGCCTCACCCTCTCTATCAGGGTCGGTTGCAAGAAAAACCTTATCGCTTTCGGCTGCGGCATTTTTCAACGTCTTTATTAGCTCTTTTTTATCCGCCATATTCATATATTGCGGAACAAAGCCCTTTTCAATATCAACACCTAATTTTGATTTGGGCAAATCGCGTATATGTCCCATAGAAGCCATAACAACATAATCTGCTCCTAAGTACTTTTTAATGCTTTTTACCTTTGTAGGCGACTCAACAATTACAAGTTTTGACATATTAATCTCCTTATATCATCTTCAAATACCGTCCGCCCGGAACGGCTTTTATAAATCCCAAAAGTTCAAGTTCTGCAACAGCTATCATAAGCTCCGATGCATTATAATCGTTAAAAATTGATAACTCGTCTATACAAAACGCTTCGGTCGGCGCATTGTCATAAATACTTTTTGCGACATTTGAGAGTATTTCTCGATTGCTTTCATTTGTTTGCACATTTTCATAAAGGACAACTTCTTTGTCATCAGAAATAGGCTTTAACGGTTTTGAAAACGCATTATCTATATCAAGTTTATCATTATAAAGCCCAACATATTCATCAAATACATCCATTGCGGATAAAAGCGGTTTTGCACCGTCACGCAATAAAATATTTGAGCCTTTATACTGTGGTAAGGTCGGGTTACCGGGTATTACAAAAACATCTTTGTTTTGTTCAACTGCACATCTTGCAGTTATAAGAGCACCGCTTCTTTCACCTGCTTCAATAATCACGGTGCCGAGCGTCAAAGCAGACATTAAACGGTTTCTGATTTGAAAAGCACCCTGTTTCACAGGATATTCGGGCGGAAATTCTGATATCAGACAGCCACGATTTATTATCTTTCCACGCAAAGCTTCATTTGCTTTCAAATAATCGTAATTAATACCGCAAGGTAACAACGCAACTGTAATACCATCTTCGGATAAAGTTCCGTTGTGCGCTGCCGAGTCGACACCCTTAGCGCCGCCGCTTACAACAATCATACCACCACGAGACAGACGTGCAGAAAGCGAATAAGCTGCTTTTATACCAAACTGAGAACACTCACGCGGACCTACTATACAAATAGAAGGAATATTATTAAAATCAGGAAAATTACCCTTATAATAAAGCACAAGTGGAAAATCGGGTATGTTACGCAAAGCGTACGGATATTTTTCGTCGGAATACGTAATTATACTTATGCCATTATGCTTACATTTTTCAATAATTAATTCTGCATTTACAAGTGATTTATTGCTAAGGCGCGAAATTTCTAACTTTGAAAAAACATTAGCCGCTATTAACTGAGAAACATCAGCATCAAAGATTGCTTTTGCATCCCCAAATATTTCAAGAATTGCGGCAATGTGTCTGTTCCCATAAAGCAAACAGCTTTGCAACCAAATCCAATACTTCATATCGTCCTCTGCATTTCCCACATAACTATCGATGCTGCCACTGCGGCATTCAAAGATTCTGCCTTACCGGACATTTTGATAGTAATCGGTTTGGAAATATTAATAATTTCGTCCGTAAGACCGTTTGCTTCGTTACCGATTATAGCAATAGAACCGTCAGTAAAATCAACATCGGTAATCGACAAAGCATCAGGTGTTACAACGCATGAATATAGTGAAAGTTTTGAGCCAATAAGAGTTTCTGCAAAATCAGAAGTGTTGATTATTGGCAAACGAAGCAATGCGCCCATAGACGCCCTCAACGATTTTGGAGAAAACGGGTCACAACAGTCGGGCGACAAAATAAGACCACTAATTCCAAGTGCCTCAGCAGTACGTGATATAGCGCCAAGATTTGAAGGGTCGGATAGATTTTCAAGCGCAATATATCTGCCGTTAGGTTTAATTTTTTCAAAGCGGTCATTATATTTGCAAATACAAATAATTCCCTGCGGAGTTTTAGTGTCTGATATCTTTGCAAACGCAGAATCAGACAAAAGCAACCCTTCATCAGAGTTCTTTATTAGAAAATCAACCGTATCTTCATGCCTCTTTAGAGCTTCTTTAGTTACAAGAACATATTCGAATTTGTAACCATTTTCTGCAGCATCGCGGCAAAGTCGCAAACCTTCAATCACAAAAAGGCCGTGCTCCCTACGGGACCGGCCGGAATTTTGCAATTTAACTGCAAGTTTTATTATAGGGTTGTCTTTACTTGTAATTTCCTTCAGTGATATCAAGCGACACACAACCTTTATAAAATTTAAAAAAACGCGCCCGAGAATATGCCTCGGGCGCAAAAAACTATTTGCTTAAAGCCTTCTTGGCAGTTTCTGCAAGAGTAGCAAAACCGGCAGCATCATTAACAGCCAGGTCGGCAAGCATCTTGCGGTTCAACTGTACACCGGACTTCTTAAGACCGTTCATGAATGTAGAATAATTCATACCGTTGATTTTAGCAGCGGCAGAAATTCTTGTAATCCAGAGACGACGGAAATCACGCTTCTTAAGTCTACGACCGATATAAGCATAATTGCCTGATTTCATTACAGCCTCTTTAGCGGTTCTAAAGAGTTTCGATTTAGCTCCGAAATAGCCCTTAGCGAGCTTTAAAGTCTTTTTTCTTCTTTTGCGTGTGGATAACGCACCTTTTACTCGTGCCATTTACAGCAACCTCCATTATTCTGTGTAATACCTTATCTTATTTATAAGGAATCATTTTCTTGACTGCTGCTACATTTGTTGTGTGCGCAACCACAGTCTTACGTAAATTTCTCTTACGCTTGGTAGTCTTCTTGTTAAGAATGTGCGACTTGTAAGCATGTGCACGCTTAACCTTACCTGTTTTTGTAAGCTTAAAACGCTTTTTTGCACCGCTGTGTGTTTTAATCTTAGGCATTTTTAGTCCTCCTTATAATTTGACTATTTGGCAGGTTTGGGAGCAAGGAACATAAGCATGTTTCTGCCCTCTAACTTAGCAGGTTTTTCAACTACAGCATTTTCAGAACAATACTCAGCAAAACGAGCCATGGTCTCAAGGCCGATTTCGGGATGTCCCATCTCACGACCGCGGAATCTGATGGATACCTTAACCTTATTTCCTGATGCCAAAAACTTTTTAGCCTGATTACCTTTGGTTTCAAAGTCATGGGTATCAATGCTAAGGCCAAGACGAATCTCTTTGATTTCAACAACCTTCTGATTCTTTTTTGCTTCCTTTTCGCGTTTGGTCTGCTCAAAGCGATACTTTCCGTAGTCCATAATCTTACATACGGGCGGGTTCGCGGTTGGAGCAATATTAACCAAATCCAAGTCTCTGTCATACGCTGCCTTCAAAGCGTCCTTCAATGATAAAATACCAAGTTGTGAGCCGTCCGAATCAATAACTCGTACTTCTTTAAACTGGATTTCTTCATTGATAGCGATTTCTTTACTGCTAATAGGTAAACACCTCCAAAAATAAAGCGTGGACGGTATAATCCGTCCACGCATAATAAGCCCATTGTGTTAATTAGAACCTATTAACCCTTTTGGAAACCTGAGGGTGAGAGAACGGAAAAACCGTATTCTGCTTTGTTGTAAGTATATTTTAACACAATTTATGGATTTGTCAAGAGAAATTTTACAAAACTATATAATTCTTATGCGAATTACATCATCGCCGATTGCTTTAATAGTATCGTAAATCTTCTGTTTGTCAACTGGCTCAACATCCAACATTGTATATGCATAATCTCCCTTTGATTTATTAAGCATATTTTCGATGTTTGCATTGCTGTCTGCAACGGCAGAGGTAATGCGCGAGAGGATGTTGGGAACGTTTTTGTGAATAACACATATACGCATTGCAGCGCTACGCGGCATAATTGCTTCAGGCAAGTTAACAGAATTTGTTATGTTGCCATTTTCAAGGAAATCAGTCAATTCCTTAACAGCCATAACTGCACAGTTTTCTTCAGCCTCAGGAGTTGAAGCACCCAAGTGCGGAATTGAAATTACGCCATTAACATCAAGTAATTCGTCAGACGGAAAATCAGTAACATATGCTGCAACCTTGCCTGACTCGAGTGCTGCTGTGATATCTGCGCTATTAACAAGTTCTCCACGCGCAAAGTTAAGAATGCGAACGCCGTCCTTCATTGTAGCAATAGACTCAGCATTGATAAAACCTCTCGTATGGGGTGTGAGCGGCACATGAACGGAAATGTAATCGCACTTTTCATAGATTTCTTTAAGGCTCATTGCGTGAATTGCATTGTGTGTGAGGCTCCAGGCAGAATTAAGTGAAAGATACGGGTCATAGCCGTAAACCTTCATACCAAGGTGATTTGCTGCATTTGCAACACGAACACCGATAGCGCCCAAGCCAATAATACCGATGCTTTTACCGAGAATTTCGGGACCTGTGAATGCGCTCTTGCCTTTTTCAACCATCTTGCCAACCTCGGCACCGTTACCCTTTAAGGTCTTAGCCCACTCAATACCTGAAACAATTTTACGCGAGCTCAAGAACAAGCCTGTAAGAACAAGCTCTTTAACGGCGTTAGCGTTAGCGCCGGGTGTGTTAAATACAACGATACCCTGGTTTGAACAACGGTCAATCGGAATGTTGTTTGTACCTGCACCTGCGCGGGCAATAGCCTTAAGACTCTCAGGAAACTCCGTGTCATGCAAGGATGCCGAACGAACAATGGCACCGTCTGCATTATCCTGGTCGTCGCCGACAACATATAAATTCTTGTCGAGCAAATCAAGACCATTGTTTGAAATTTTATTATATGTTTTAATACTAAACATTAGATATTCTCCTTTTCAAATTTGCTCATAAAGTCAACAAGCTTATTAACGCCTTCGATGGGCATTGCATTGTAGATAGATGCTC
The DNA here is from genome assembly GCA_045601885.1 of Acutalibacteraceae bacterium. Taxonomy (GTDB): domain Bacteria; phylum Bacillota; class Clostridia; order Oscillospirales; family Acutalibacteraceae; genus SIG589. The sequence goes on from JAZSAN010000002.1 coordinate 116,229, forward strand.
TCATACCGCCAACAGAACGGTGGCCCTTAAGATTAACAAAACCTGCAGCCTTTGATTCTGCAACAAACTTAGCATCGAGCTCATCATTTCCTGTGATGAACGGTACGTTCATAAGTGAACGGTCCTCCGGAACAACAGTGCCCTTGAAGAGTTTGCTGTTATCAAGGAAATTATAAAGAACATTAGCCTTCTTAATGTTGTATTCCTGCATTGCTTCCAAGCCACCACGTTCCTTAATCCACTTAAGAACAAGACCTGCAACATAGATGGTATAACAAGGCGGAGTATTGAACATCGAGCCGTTATCAGCGTGTGTTGCATAATTAAACATTGTGGGTGTGATATCCATTGCATTGCCGATGAGGTCCTTGCGGATAATGACAAGTGTAAGTCCAGCGGGTGCAACATTTTTCTGAGCGCCGCCGTAAAGAACACCAAACTTCTTAACATCAATCGGCTCAGAAAGCATACAGCTCGAGATATCTGCAACAAGCGGAACATTGCCGGTATCGGGCAAGGTGTTCCATTTTGTACCATAAATTGTATTGTTCATGCAGATGTGGAAATAGTCCGCATCAGGCGTGAATGTTGATTTGTCAAGCTTAGGAATATATGAGAATGTCTTATCTGCAGATGACGCAATAACCTTTGCTTCGCCGTAACGTGCAGCTTCTGCATATGCCTTTTTAGCCCACTGACCCGTAACAACAAAGTCAGCTTTCTTGTTTTTATTCATAAGGTTGAGCGGGAGCATTGCAAACTGTGAAGAAGCTCCTCCCTGCAAGAATAAAACTGTATAATCGTCAGGAATATTCATAAGCTCACGAAGATTTGCTTCGGTCTCATCAATAATTGCCTGATATTCCTTTGACCTATGAGACATCTCCATAACGGACTGTCCACTGTTACCGAACTCTAACATTTCTGCTGCGCAGGTCTTGAGCACCTCTTCAGGCAACATTGAAGGGCCTGCACTAAAATTATAAACTCTTGACATTTTAAAAACCTCCAGAAAAAATTAGTCATTGTTACCATTATATTAACTAAATTAAATAAAGTCAATAGGTTTGTTAAAGATTTGTCAAAGATTTTTTAAATCGCAAAAATACTTTGTTAAATTTATAACAATACTTTAAAAATAATAGGTCCGCAGTATTACTGCAGACCTATAAATTACGCTTCCATTATTGCACGGAAATCGTCGCCTGAAATCTTTTCTTTTTCAAAGAGTGTTTTGGCAACCTCGTGAACCTTTGCAATATTATTATTAAGCAACTCAAGTGCCTTTTTATACTGCGCTCCGACAATATCAGAAATTTCGTTATCTATCTTCCCTGCTGTTTCATCGGAATAGTTAGGTGTTGATGAGAAATCTCTGCCGAGGAAAACCTCGTCATTATTATTTCCGTAGGTCATAAGACCAAGCTTTTCGCTCATACCATAGCGGGTAATCATCTTGCGCGCAAGTTCGGTTGCGCGTTCTATATCGTTAGAAGCGCCTGAACAAATATCGTTTTGCGTGAGCGCCTCTGCTGCTCTACCGCCAAGAAGTGAACAAATCTGTTCAAGAATTTGATTGCGCGAGAGATGTCCTTTTTCCTCGGTCGGTATATACATTGTGTATCCTGCCGCCATACCGCGCGGAATAATGGAAATTTGATGAACAGGGTCTTGAGTTGGCAAGAAATACGAAACAACAGCGTGACCTGCTTCGTGATAAGAAGTAATCATCTTATCCTTATCGCTCATAATGTGAGATTTCTTTTCAGTTCCCATTACAACCTTAATAGTTGCTTCTTCAATATGAGCTTCAGTAATTGCTTTATAATTTTCTCTTGCGGCAAGCAGTGCTGCCTCATTAAGCAGGTTTTCAAGGTCGGCACCCGTAAATCCTGCTGTTGACTGAGCAATAGTCTTTAAACTTACGTCGGGAGCAAGTGGCTTTCCGCGCGAGTGAACCTTAAGAATTTCTTCTCTTCCCTTAACGTCGGGGTAATTAACCGTAATCTGTCTATCAAAACGGCCGGGTCGAAGCAAAGCACGGTCGAGTACGTCAGGACGGTTGGTTGCAGCCATAACAATAACACCCTCGTTAGTACCAAAGCCATCCATTTCAACCAACAACTGATTGAGGGTCTGCTCACGTTCGTCGTTACCGCCGCCAAGACCGGCGCCACGCTGACGTCCGACGGCATCAATTTCATCTATAAATATAATTGAAGGCGAGTTTTTCTTCGCTTCTTCAAACAAATCACGAACACGAGAAGCGCCGACACCAACAAACATTTCAACAAAGTCGGAGCCTGAGATTGAAAGGAACGGCACGCCCGCTTCACCCGCAACAGCTCTGCCAAGCAATGTTTTACCTGTTCCGGGAGGGCCAACAAGCAAAACGCCCTTCGGGATTCGTGCACCAAGTTCGTTATATTTTTTGGGATTCTTCAAAAATTCAACGATTTCCTGAAGTTCTGCCTTTTCTTCGTCTGCACCCGCAACATCGACAAAGGTTGTCTTCTTGCGGTCACTGTTCTTTCTGATTCGCGCCTTGCCTATTCCCATGGTACGGTCTCCGCCCATCGAATGATTCATACGCTTCATTATAAATATCCAGAACAGTATCATAATACCGAGAGTAAGCACCGTCGGAATCATATTAACAAGCCAAGACGCTTCGTTGCCGCGCTTATAATTGTATTTAATTACATTCTCTGTTCCGCGGTTTTCTTCGTTAATCTTTAAAACGGCATCGTTAACATCGTTATAGAAAATTGAAGCATCAGCAACGGTAAATGAATACGGTTTTCCGTCCTCGCGCAACACATATTTAAACTCACCCGTATAAAGATTAAGTTCAAATTCCGATATTTCGTTGTTAACAACCATATCAACTATTTCGTAATATTCGGTCTCTTCCCTTGTGTTCATACTGAACATAACCGCAGCTATTGAAAAAATCAACACAATCGGGATAGCAATATACAAAATAATACTTTTCAAATTCTTATTCAAAAGAGCACATCCTTTCCGTTAAGCAAAGCCTAACACTCATATACACTACGCTTTAAAATGCCAAGGCATGGCAAATTGCGGTATTTTTCATTAAAATCAAGACCATAACCTACAACGAATTCATCGGGTATTTCTGCGCCGACATAATCCGCTTTAATATCTGCTGTTCTTCTTGAAGGCTTATCAAGGAAGGTGCAGATTTTGATGCTGTTCGGATTGCGGTCAAGCAAAAGCTTTTTCAAACTGTAAAGAGTATTGCCCGAATCGAGAATATCTTCAACAATTAACAAATCATATCCTGCCAAATCAATGTCCAAATCCTTGATTATTTTCACGCTTCCGCTACTTTCGGTGCCAGAGCCATATGAAGACACTGCCATAAAATCAATCTTGCACTCAACATCAATTTTTCGCATAAGGTCGGCCATAAAGACAATTGAACCCTTGAGCACGCTGACAAGCAAAAGATTTTTATCTTTATAATCTTCAGAAATAGCTTTACCTAATCTTGATAAAATTTCTTCGATTTTTTCTTCTGAAAGAAGAACGCTTTCCAAATCCTTTTCCATCATTTTTTAACATCCCCCAAAAACAACACAATTATTATTTAATACATGTTTCAAAAAATAAAACATTTTTTGTTTGTTCATCAACAGCTACTCTTTGTGATATGCCGATTTCCGAAACCCAGATAACACCTTGTTCGTCACAAGCAATCGGCCAGACATCGCGGTCTTTTACAGGTATTTTATGTTCATTAAACAGCTTTCTCACATCCTTTGTGCCCTCTCTGCCGTTTAATTTAATAAAATCTCCCGCTTTGCGTGCTCTTAAATTGAGCACGCCACATATTTTATCATAATCAATAGCGTTTTTTAATAACAAATTGTTAATTTTACAATTTTTATCAAAATCCGTTTTTGAAATTATTTTTTGATTCACCGTAAACGATACTAATTTAATATCATTTTCATTTATAATTTCAACTTTTTGCTTATTAATCACCGCATAGTAATTCGAAAAAAGTAAAATTCTTTTTCTGCTTCCAACAGAACCGCATATTTCGTTAATATGAAGCGAATCGGTTTTAGAGCCTGTAACATCTTCAATCAGTTTGAAAATTATTCTCGATAAAACGGCTTTATGAAGATTTTCGGGCAACAAAACTGCATTTCTTTTTTTGATTTTCTTATATATCTCGGTTGCTACTGTATCAATATACTCGCAGTCAGACGCGATGTTATCACACATACGGTGCACTGTATCATCAAAGGACATATTAATATTACGAAGAACGGGCACAACTTTATGACGCAAAACATTTCTTGTGTAATCATCCGAGAGATTTGAACTATCAGTAACGAACGAAAGCGAATTTTCTTCGCAATATTTTTCAACATCCAAACGTGTGCACTCTATCAACGGTCGAATATATATGCCGCGCTTTGCGGGAATTCCACAAAGACCTTTAAGCGCAGTTCCACGCGCAATGTTGATTAAAACTGTTTCTGCATTATCGGATGCAGTATGCGCCGTTGCAATCTTGCAGTCGGAAAGTGTTTCAAAAAAAGAGTATCTTGCCTTTCTGGCAGCAAGCTCAATACTGTCGCCACTTTCTTTAGAAAGCGCATTAACATCAATTTTTTCAACGATAAGTTCGATTCCTAAATCCTTGCAGAGTTGTCGCACAAATTTTTCGTCTCTATCAGACTCAGCACCACGCAAACAATGATTTATATGAACAGCACAAAGGTTTATTTTAAGTGTTTCTCTCAAAGAAAAAAGCACACTCAAAAGTGCAACAGAATCTGCACCGCCCGAAAGAGCGACACAGATTTTGTCACCTTCTTGTATCATATTATATTTTTTAGCGGTTTTTAAAACCTTATTAATCATTAATGATACACATCCTGAGAAGTAAACCTTGTATGAGCGCCATCCCAATAGAGAGGCACTTCGTCAATTGAGCCATGACGGTTTTTTGCAACAATACAGCTTGCCTTGTTCGGGTCGCTGCGCTCCTGGTCATCGGATTTTTCGGTATCATAATACGCATCACGATAAAGGAACAATACGATATCGGCATCCTGTTCGATAGAACCCGAATCACGCAAATCGGAAAGCGAAGGTTTATGGGATTTAACGGTTTTGCCTTCGGTCGCACGGGAAAGCTGTGCGCAGACAATAACGGGGACCTTGAGTTCTTTAGCCATAATCTTCAAAGAACGTGTAATTTCACTAACCTCTTGAACGCGGTTCATATCACCTTTACCCGAACGGGCTGAGTGCATCAAACCGAGATAGTCAATTATTACAAGGTCAACCTTTTTCATTCTTTTGAGTTTTGCCTTCATTTCGGGAACGGTTATGCTTGATGACTCGTCAAAGAAAAGGTTGGCTTTGCCGAGATTTTCGCCCGCCTGAACAAGTCTTGTCCACTCGTCGCTTGTTAGCTCACCCGTTCGCAGTTTTTGACTTTCAATAGCCGCTTCGCTTGAAAGCAAACGCTGTGCGAGTTGGTCGCGGGACATTTCAAGCGAGAAGAAGCAAACCGTCTTCCCCGCATTCATTGCAACATTTCGAGCAATATTCAGTGCAAAGGAGGTTTTACCCATACCGGGACGGGCGCCTAAAATTATCATATCTGACTTATTAAGTCCCGTAATAACTCTGTCAAGCGCCGAGATGCCGGTTGGAATTCCAATATAATCATTTCGGGTTTCGGGGTCATTCATTTTGCCCAAACGGTCAAATGTCTCGCCAATAATAATATCACGAAGATGAGTAAGACCCGTTGTATCGATTCCCGAGCGAATTTCGAAAATTCTCTGCTCTGCAGAATCAAGCAGATTTGACGAATCCTTGGAATTATCCTCAATATCCTTAATAATCCCTTGAGCCGCGACCATAAGCGAACGAACATAATAACGCTCTCTTATGATTGATACGTATGTAAGAATATTTGCGGAAGACGGAACAGCCTGTGCTAATTGCGAAAGATAAGCCTTTCCGCCCGCTTCATCGTACACACCGTCACTTTTTAATTTTTCGAGCACCGTAACAAAATCAATAGCGGCGCCCCCAAGCTCGAGCATTCCCGAAAGCACCCTATAAATTTCTTTATGCTGCGGTATGTAAAAAAATTCGGGTTTCAGTTCAGATGCAACAAGATTAATGCTTTTGGGGTCAATGAGAATTGAGCCAAGGACCGCCTGCTCTGCTTCGACAGAATACGGCATTTTTCGTCCTTCAAAATCCAAAATCAAATTATCTCCAGCCATAATTTACTCCTATTCCGACACATAAACACCGACTTTTGCGGTGATGCCGTTATAAAGTTTAACCTCTGCAGAAAACTCGCCAAATGATTTGATATCATTCATAGAAACCTTTTTCTTATCAACCGAAACAGAAAACTGCTTGTTTATTTCGGCTGCGACCTCTTTCGAGGTCACAGCGCCAAACAATTTTCCTGAAGCGCCTGCTTTGGCTTTGATTGTGATATTCCTTCCGTTAATGGTGTCATAAACCGCCTGCGCCGCCGCTTTTTCTTCAGCCTTGTGGTGTGCATCGGCACTTTGTTTATTGCGAAGCTCGTTCATCGCGGTTGAATCGGCCTCAATTGCAAGCTTTTTGGGGAACAGGAAATTTCTGGCATATCCGTCAGAAACATTGCAAAGCTCGCCCTTCTTTCCCTGTCCTTTAACATCAGCTAATAAAATTACCTTCATCTTTATCTCTCCTTAAGGTTCTATACATACATTACGATTGGCAAAATCATCGGGCTGCGACGTGTTCTCTCATACAAACAACGTGACACAGCATCTCTAACCTTGGTTTTAACAGCGTTCATATCGTCTATGCGCTTGATATAACACTGCTCAAGAGCATCGCAAGCAGCCTCGGTAGCATCGTCCATAAGTTGCTCCGATTCCTTAACATACACAAAGCCTCTTGAAATAACTTCGGGTCCCGAGAGAATTTCGCCCGTGACAGAATCAAGGGTCATAACAACGACAATAACACCGTCTTCAGCAAGATGCTTACGGTCACGCAGAACAACGCTACCGACATCGCCAACTCCAAGTCCGTCAACCAAAACTCTGCCCGCCTGAACAGTTTCAACAATTCTCGCACTTTTCTTTGTCAATTCGACAACATTGCCGATAGTTGCGGTAATTATATTCTCTTTGGCAATACCCATGGCCTCTCCGAGTTTTGCATTTTTTATAATATGCTTTTGTTCGCCGTGTATTGGGAAATAGAACTTCGGTTTAACAAGACTTAAAATAATTTTAAGTTCTTCCTGACAGGCGTGGCCCGACACGTGAACATCATACATTTTTTCATACACAACGTTTGCGCCGTGTTTCATAAGTTCATTCACAACGCGGCTGACAAACTTTTCGTTACCGGGAATCGGAGTTGCCGAAATTATTATCATATCACCCGGTATAATCTCGACATTTCTATGGTCACTGAAAGCCATGCGGTGAAGCGCCGACAAAGGCTCGCCCTGACTTCCTGTCGTGATGATAACAAGTTTATCAGGTGTGTAATTTTTTATTGTTTCAAGTTCGATAATGACATTATCAGGAACATTTAGATATCCAAGCTCCTTAGCAACCGAAACAACGTTTATCATACTTCTGCCCGAAATTGCAACCTTTCGTCCGCAACGGACCGCTTCGTCAATTATCTGCTGAATTCTGTGAATATTCGAAGAAAATGTCGCAACGATTATTCGATGGTCGCCCGCTTTTTGAAAGAGATTGAAGAATGACTCTCCAACCAGTCTCTCCGAAGCAGTAAAACCTGGGCGTTCTGCGTTTGTAGAGTCGGAAAGAAGGGCCAACACACCCTCTTTTCCAAGCTCGCCAAAACGTGCAAGGTCAATAACGTTATCGTCTATTGGAGTTGTATCAATCTTAAAGTCACCCGTGTGAACAACAAGGCCTGCGGGGCAACGAATTGCCAACGCAACCGCGCCGGGAATTGAGTGGTTAACGTGTATAAACTCAACTGAAAACGCGCCAAGCTTTATTGTTGTTGAAGGTTCAACCGTATTTAAAATAGCGTTGCCAAGCAATTTTTGTTCGCGAAGCTTGCCCTCAATAAGACCGATTGTCAAACGAGTTGCATAAATCGGAACATTGAAATTTTTAAGCAAATACGGAATTGCGCCGATATGGTCTTCATGTCCGTGTGTTACAACCAGTCCCTTTATTCTGTCTTGATTTTTAACAAGATAACTAAAATCGGGAATTACAATATCAATACCGGGGGTATCCTCATCGGGAAAGGTCATTCCGCAGTCGACGATAAACATATCGTTTTCATACTCATAAAGCGTAAGGTTTTTACCAATTTCGCCCAAACCACCGAGCGGTGTTATGCGAAGCTTGTCAAGTTTCTTTTTCGGATAACCGTTTTTTGTCTTTGTTGCGGTTTTTTTGTTTGTTTTTGTTTTCTTTATATCATTTTTTACCGACTGCTTATTATATTTCTTAGAAGCAGAATTGTTTTTCTTTTTAGTTGTAGTTTTAGTCTCTGCCATTGCAGTACCTCCTTTTCAAAATATGTATCATCTATTAAAACGTAAAACAACGAAAAAATGCATATAAGTATCGATTATATAATAATATATATCCAGAATAATTTTAATGTCTATTTCCCTTTCTGTCAAGTTAATGTTTATTATAATTTTAACAAAAAATTCCAAACCTAAACAAAAAAGTAAACTTCGAGCACAAAACACGAAGCTTACTTTTTAAAAATCTCAAAGAAATATCTCCTGTTTGAGGGTGGAAAATCATCTAATATCCCATATTCAGGGTCATAAAAAACTCCATCAAAATAAAGCGACCAATGCCAACAATGAGGCGTTTCCAAACTCAAAATACACACGCTTGGCAAATCGCTGATTTTTTCAGCCTCACGGCGCTCTTTCGAATATTTGATACCAAAAGAGTCAAGTGCAAAAAACATATCTTTTAGTTTGGTTTCTCGCTCGGTTTTAACAAGTGTGACAACCGAATCTACACTCTCGCCTGAAAGCATCGCAAGAACAGCCTGTCCACACTGAAGCGGTGTCGGCTCGTATATATGTATTGGTTTTTCAACAAGCGGCATAGTATCACCTCTTTTGATATTATACCACTGATTTTAATAATTTACAAAAAGGAATTTCTGTGATAATATAAAAATGTACATATGAATATATGCACATTAAATTTTGAGGAGATGTAAAAAATGAAAAGAATTATAGCATTTTTACTAGCGTTTATTCTTATCTTTGCACTTGCCGCATGTAAGAAAGACAATACCTCTTCCGATTACAGCGACACTGAAGGTTTAGCAAATTCCGAATTTGTAAAACCCGAAAACTATGCAACCGTTTTGCTCGTAACCATCAACCCACAGTTTAAACTCTATCTTGATGAAACGGGCATTGTTTTGGCAGTTGAGCCTGTCAATGATGATGCTAAAACAATTATTAAAGAAATTGCTTTTGAAAAAGAAAACTTTGAAACCGTTGTAAAAAACATTGTCACCGTTGCAAATGAAAACGACTTTGTCAAAGCCGATGCAACTGTAAATTTTGAAATTACCGAAATTGCAAATTCAGTTATGGAAGAAACCGATATCATCAACAAAGCAACTGCGGCGTTGAATCAAGTTGCCACACAACTAAAAATCAGTATTTCTGTTGCAACCAATGATACAGATGCCACATCTTCAACAGAAACCGTTAGCAAGGAACAAGCCGACAACTCAACCTCAAAAGTCATCACCACAAAACCCACCGAATCACACACCCACAAAATGTCCAACGCGACCTGCACAGAGCCTATGAAATGCTCTTGCGGCGCTACCGAAGGCAAAGCTTTGGGTCATAAATATTCATATTCACACGGCATATGCGAGCGTTGCGAAGCTAAAGACCCTGATTTTGTGCTTTATACATCTGTTATGAAAAAACCAGGTTTCTGGACTTGTAGATATGTTATTAACACCGACATCGGTGAAAACTTGATTGATGCAACGCTCATCTTCAAGGCACCAACAAGCGAAGAATATGCCGACTATGAAGACAATATGCTCTTTATGGGCGGTAGCCGTTTAGCAGAAGAAGGCGAAGTTTATGACCCCTCTGAAGCAATCGAATATAACGGAAAAATTTATCTCGGCGCTTACGGAAACGGCGGCGATAGACTTGGCACCGTTAAAGAAGAGGGTAATATGGTTTATTTAACAGATGCCGATGGTAACAAACTTGAGCTTTTGAAAACGGCTGAAAACAAATTAAAAGTTGTTTCTGAATCGAATAACTATTCTGATTTACGCACCATCCCCACAGGTACAATTATTACATTTAGTACAACATTAGAATAATACAAAAAAGACGGCGATTATTCGCCGTCTTTTTTTTTTGCATTGTGTTCCATCATGTTTTATTTCATAATTATCTTTATGTATCAAATCCTCGATAAAAACAAACTCGTACCCCTCGTCTTTAAGGCATTTAAGTATATTTGGCAACGCCGCGGGTGTATGGTCGGCATCGTTGTGGAAAAGGACAATGCTGCCGTTTTTAACCTTGCTCGTCACCCTCTGGCAAATGCTATCGGGTGTTGCGTTCTCTTTCCAGTCAAGAGAATCAACATACGAAACAAAAGTAATATTTTAATAAAGGCTTGTGCAATTTGCTTTAATAGAGTATAATGTATAAAGAAAAATTATTTTCATCTAAAGGGATTGAATATGAAAAAGATTATTTCTGTACTATTATTGATTGTTTTGACATTTTCTTTATCTGCTTGTAACAAATCAAATAACACCTCTTCTGAATTAGATATAAGTACTCAAAGTGGTATTAGTAGTATCGACACCTCCTCTCAAAACAACACAACATCAAATGAAGATTTAAAGAGTGAACAATCGTCGAGTAAAGAAGAAAGCAAACCGCAATCGTCAAGCGAAAGTTCGAGCAAGGCAGAAGTAAGTAAGCCTACTAAAAACACATCAACTGTGGTAGCGGGTGAATACACTGTAACTTTTGATTATGGATATGATAACAAAAAAATTACTGCAAAATCACAAAACTATAAAGTATCAAAACCTGAAGAACCCACACGAAGAGGTTATGAGTTTTTAGGTTGGTATGCGGCAAACGAAACTGCACAGTGGAATTTTTCGGGGCATGCAGTTACTAATGATATGACATTAACTGCAAAATGGGGTAAGTACAGATATAATATTTTTTATTCAAATGTTATTGATGGTGCGGAAACAATAATTATGAAGAAATCTGAAATAGAATATAATCAAACCGCATCGATGGGTCAAGGTATTGAAAATCCTGAGAAAGGTAAAATTGTTGTTTTTGAACCATATTCTGTGGCAATAAAAGAAGATACGGGATTCGTTAATGGCGAGATATGTTACAGTGGTGATAATTTTTCGTCTGAGTATTATGAAAAATATGTATTTCGTGTCCCAGATAGTTTTTCTGTAGATACGGCTACTTTTACAATACAAGAACTTAACCTCGCTGGATATACTTTTTTAGGCTGGACTTATGACGGTCAAGCAACTCCCGTAAAAACTGTAACAATTTCCAAAGGCACAACAAAGGATTATAATATAATTGCCAACTGGAAAAGCAAATAATATATCTCTACTCGGACTTTAAGCGGTCCGAGTATTTTTTTACTTGATTTTAAAATATTTTTCTATCATACTAAAGCTGTATTTAGATAATACGATGTAAGAGGAATTTAAAAACGAAATAAAGGAAGGAGCAATATTTTATCTTTGAAAATCACACACAAGAAAACACACACATTACCCCCAAGTCATTGTGTCCCAGCGCCACCGCCCTTTTATGCCTTCCTCTGACGAGGAAGGGGGACCGCTTGCGGTGGAAGGAGAGAAAAATCAAATTCTCTCCCTCAGTCTTTTTGCTATGCAAAAATCCAGCTCCCTCGTCAGAGGGAGCCGTTGTTCTAATTGTCATTTTCAATTTTGCACTGTGTTCCATCGTGCTTGATTTCGTAGTTATCCTTATGTATCAAATCCTCTATAAACACAAACTCATACCCCTCGTCTTTTAGGCATTTTAAGATATTTGGGAGTGCGGCGGGTGTGTGGTCGGCATCGTTGTGAAACAATACAATTGAGCCGTTTTTAACCTTGCTCGTCACCCTCTGGCAAATGCTATCGGGTGTTGCGTTCTCTTTCCAGTCAAGAGAATCGACATCCCACTGTATTGTGTACATCGACTGACTCTCAACCGTTTCAATAACGGTGTTATTATAGTCGCCATAAGGTGGGCGGAAAAGCACAGGCTTCTCTCCTGTTACCGCCTCAATTTTCTCGTTACACGCATTTAATTCCGAGACCATCTGCTCCACCGTAATTTGCGGCATATGGGGATGTGTATTCGAATGGTTTTGCACCTTGTGACCCGCATCGTGCAGTTGTTTTACCGATTCAGGATATTTATCAACCCAAGCGCCGACTACAAAAAACGTTGCCTTCGCATCATATTCTTTCAAAATATTGATAAGCTCCTCAGTATCGTCGTTACCCCAAGCGGCATCAAATGAGATTGCAACCTTTTTGTCCTCGGTTTCAACGCAATATATCGGCAATCTGCGGTTTGCCGCTGCAAATACACGCACCGAGCCTGTTACAGCAATTACTGTTGCTGCAATCACCGCCAAAGTCATAAAAATTTGTCTTTTCGATAATATTATATACCGCATATAAAAACCCCCTACTACACTTAAGTGTATGTAGGGGGACTTGTCAGTTATAACCTATTTGCCTAAATTGAATTTTTCACCGCAACCGTAGTTTTCATAAACATAGTCGATATCCTTATCGCCTCTGCCCGAAAGACAAACGAGAATTGAGCCCGTTTTCTTTTCTTTTGCATATTTAATAGCATAAGCGAGTGCGTGTGAGCTTTCAATAGCGGGTATGATACCCTCGTATCTGCAAAGCAAGAAAAACGCTTCCATTGCTTCCTCATCGGTTGCCGTAACATAATTTACGCGCTCTGCGTCACGCAAATATGCATGCTCGGGTCCGACACCGGGATAATCAAGGCCACTTGCTATTGAATAAACCGGCAAAGGTTCGCCGTTTTCATCCTGCAAGACATAGCTGTCAAATCCGTGCAGTCTTCCCTTTGTGCCAAATTGCATTGTTGCAGCGTGGTCACCAACACCGCTACCGCGTCCAAGCGGCTCAACACCGTATATTTCAACGGGGTCAGCCAAGAAAGGAACAAACATACCAAGCGAGTTTGAGCCGCCGCCGACACAAGCGCAAACAGCATCGGGCATAATACCCGTCATATCCAAAAACTGTTCTCTTGCCTCAATGCCGATAACAGACTGAAAATCTCTTACCATCTTTGGGAAAGGATGCGGTCCCAAGCAAGAGCCGATGCAATAAATAGCATTCTCATATTCCTTAAGGTATGCCTCAAAAGCGGCATCAACTGCCTCTTTGAGTGTTTTAAGGCCCTTTGATACAGGAATAACGTTAGCGCCGAGCATCTTCATACGAATAACGTTTGGATGCTGCTTTGCAATATCAACCTCACCCATATAAATATCGCATTCCATACCGAAATATGCCGCAGCAGTTGCCAAAGCAACACCGTGCTGACCTGCACCCGTTTCGGCGATAAGCTTTTTCTTGCCCATATATTTTGCAAGCAAGCCCTCACCCATGCAGTGATTGAGCTTATGTGCGCCGCTATGGTTCAGGTCCTCACGCTTGAGATAAATCTGACAATTACCAAAAAGCTTTGACAAGCGCTCACAATGGTAAACCGGGGTAGGTCTGCCCTGAAACTCCTTGCGGATTCTGCGAAGTTCGTTTATAAACTGCGCAGAATGGCAAATCGCTTCATATGAATCGTTTGCTTCTTTAAAAGCAGGAACGAGCTCATCGGGCAAATATGCTCCACCGTATTCTCCAAAATAACCATCTTCCGTCGGAAATTCTTTTAAATAATTGTCAAAATCCTTATATTTATTCACTACAAATCACCTTCTATGCAAACTTTGAAGTTATATAGAAATTCTGTGCGCAATGTGCAAATCTTCTGTATTGATGCTCTTTTTCATATTAAGGGCTTCATAAATATCGTAGTTAACGATTTCGCCGTTTCTATAAGCCAAAACGCGGTTACCGTAACCATCTTTCAAAAGTTCAACCGCGGCAAAGCCCATCTTTGTCGCCATTACACGGTCACGCACTGACGGTGAACCACCGCGCTGAACGTGTCCCAAAACAGTTGCTCTTGTTGTAATTTCGGTCTGGTTTTCGATTTTTTTAGCCATCTCATTAACATCGCACATATTTTCAGCAACAACAATCAAATAGTGCTGTTTTCCGTTTTCTTTTGCATCTAAAACACGGTTAATAACCTCTGTCTGAAGTTCAAAACTAACCTCAGGAACAAGAATAGAAGTAGCGCCAACAGCTGTACCAACCTGAAGCGCTAGATGTCCTGCATGTCTTCCCATTACCTCAATAATGCTGCAACGGCAGTGCGACTGCGATGTATCACGAAGCTTATCAGCCAACTCACAAGCTGTATTCATGGCGGTATCAAAGCCGATTGTATAATCGGTTGATGTGATGTCGTTATCAATTGTGCAAGGAATGCCAATACAGGGTATGCCCTGCAAGGACAAATCTCTTGCACCCCTGAAAGAACCGTCACCACCAAGAACAACGATACCCTCAATTCCATGGTCTCTACACTTTTGTGCAGCCTCGGCAACACCTTCCGGGGTTCTGAACTTTTCGCTGCGGGCTGTTCCCAAAATGGTGCCACCACGCTGAATTATATCAGAAACCGAACGGGCATCCAAATCGATGATTTCATCATTAAAAAGTCCGTTATATCCATTCAAAACACCCTTAACTTCCATGCCTCTGTAAAGTGCAGTTCTAACAACAGCACGAACAGCGGCATTCATTCCCGGAGCATCTCCTCCGCTTGTTAATACGGCAATTCTTTTTAAACTCATAATATCTCACTCCAAAAAATACACTTATGACATTATATAGTGTTTTCTGCATAATTTCAACATTTTTTACAAAAAACATTTATTTATATATATACTTAACATTAGCTGTGCCGACAATACTAGAAAGAGCACTGAAAATTTCGGTGGAAAGCGATTTATCCACCCACATATTTTTCGGCGCAACAAGGGTTTTCTTTTCGTTTTTAAGATATATACAAACCTGTATATCCTCTGCGCCTGTGTTTTTTTCTGTCAAAAGCTTTTTAACTGCAGAAAGCCTATTGTCTTCAAGACTTTCAACCTGTATATAAAGCTTTTGTACAACAGTATTCTCAGCAGCGGCAACATCAGAAAGCGAAACAGATTCAACCCTTTCACAAAGCAGTTCGACAGGTCTGTCTTCCCTTTCCGAAACTCTGGCAATTATCTTTACAATTTCACCCTCTGCAAAAAGCGGTTTATACTGCAAATAAACCTTTTCAAAGGCAATTGCATCAATTGTTCCGGTCATATCCTCAAGGGTTATGTTCACAAACTGAGTGTTGTTTTTGGTTGTCTTTACCTTAAAGGATGAAATGAGAGCAACAACACTCACACGGTCGCCGTCAGAATAATTTTCGCTACTAACATTTTTTATCTCGGCAGCATTTATATACCTAACATATTTTGCATAGTTTTTCATCGGATGACCCGACAAATAAAGCCCTGTGACCTCTTTTTCCATTCTGAGCAATTCTTTTTCCGAGAGCTCCTCACAAGGTGAAAAATTCAACTGTGGAGTATTTTCCGTTGCTTCGCCAAAAAGATTCATCTGACCGCCCACGGTAAAACGTTTGTAACTATTAACGGCATCCAAAACTGAATCAATATTTTGAAGCATATATCGGCGATTTTGCTCCAATCCATCCAATGCGCCGCTTTTTATCAGCCCTTCAAGTGCACGTCTATTCATATCACGACCGTCCACCCTTAAACAAAAATCATACATAGATGTAAACGGGCCGTTTTGTTCGCGCTCTTCTATTAGTCGCTCAATAATTCCCTTGCCCAAATTTTTAACGGCAAGAAGACCAAAACGGATGCCATCCTGCGTTGCACTAAAGTGTTTTTGACTCTTGTTAACATGTGGGGGTAAAACAGGAATGCCTAATCTATTACATTCGTTTGTGTACTCATATATTTTACCTGTAGAATCCAATACACTTGTCAAAAGGGCGGCCATATACTGTTTGGGATAATGACATTTCAGGTATGCCGTGCGGTACGCAACAACAGCATATGCTGCCGCATGCGATTTGTTAAAAGCATACGAACTAAATGCAGACATCTCGTTAAAAAGTTGTTGCGCTGCAGACTCACTGACTCCTCTTGCAACAGCACCCTCGCAAAGTACTTTTCCGTTTTCATCAATATCGCCATACACAAATGCTTGGCGCTCTTTTTCCATAACATCGTGCTTTTTCTTTGACATTGCTCTACGTACAATATCGGCTCGTCCAAGCGAATAACCTGCAAGATTTCTAAAAATCTGCATTACCTGCTCTTGATAAACAATACATCCATAGGTAACATCCAAAATCGGCTTCAAAAGCGGTGTTAAATATGATATTTTTTCAGGATTATGGCGGTTTTCAACATACTTTGGAATCGAATCCATTGGACCCGGACGATAAAGTGATACAACCGCAATCAAATCCTCAAGCTTTTCAGGACGAAGCTGTCGCAACACATTTCTAACACCCGCAGATTCGTACTGAAAAACACCATCCGTATAGCCACTTGAGAGCATTTTCATTGTGTCAGCATCGTTCATTGATATTTTCTCAATATCAAACAGAGGCTCTTTTTTCTGAATTTCTCGTTGTGTTTCCTCAATAACGGTAAGGTTTCTAAGACCCAAAAAGTCCATCTTAAGAAGTCCCAATTCCTCAAGAGAGGTCATCGTATACTGAGTTACCACCAAGCCGTCGTTTGTAGCCAACGGGACATAATCAGAAACGGACCTATCAGAAATAACAACACCTGCTGCATGGGTAGAGGCGTGTCTCGGCATACCTTCAACGCTCTTTGCAATAGAAATCAGTTCAGCCACTTTAACATCGGTATCTATGAGTGCCTTGAGTTCAGGAACTGCGGTTACAGCACGCTCGATGGTCATTCCGAGTGCGGTGGGTATCAGCTTTGAAATTTTATCACACAGTGCGTACGGCATATCCATAGCGCGACCGACATCACGCACCGCCGCACGCGCCGCGAGAGTACCAAATGTTACAATCTGAGCAACGCGTTCGCTACCATATTTTTCAATAACATAATCAATTACCTCGCCTCTGCGAACATAACAAAAATCAATATCAAGGTCGGGCATCGACACACGTTCGGGATTTAAAAAGCGTTCAAAAAGCAGATTATATTTTATCGGGTCAATTCCGGTTATTCCAACACAATAAGCCGCCAAGCTTCCCGCGCCTGAGCCTCTTCCCGGGCCTACGGGTATTCCCTTGCTTTTTGCATAATTGACAAAATCCTGAACTATGAGATAGTAATCAACATATCCCATATCGTTAATTGTTTTAAGTTCATACTCAAGCCTGTCCACAACTAGCGAGTCGGGATTTTCACCGTAATTTTTATAAAGGCCGTTATAGCACAGTTTTCTGAAATATTCATAGTGGTCCTGCTCGCCAATATCAAAAAACGGGAGCTTAATGTTGCCAAATTCAAAATCAAAATCACACATATCGGCAATTTTTTGTGTGTTTTGAATTGCCTCGGGATACGCTTTGAAGATATCCGCCATTTCATCAGCAGATTTTAAATAAAATTCGTTTGTCTGAAACTCAAGAATGTTTTCATCTGTAATTTTGCTACCTGTTTGTATGCAGGTGAGAACTTTCTGCATTTTCCAGTCGTCCTTACCGACATAATGAACGTCGTTTGTGGCAACAAGCGGGATTCCCGTCTCTTTGCTTATTTTTGCAATATACGGGTTGATTTGTTTTTGCTCTGCTATATCGTGGTCCTGAATTTCAAGATAATAATTTCCTCGACCAAAAAGCGAGTCATACCATTTCGCAGTCTCGAGCGCTTTTTCATATTCATTTTTTGAAAGAAGACGCGGTATTTCGCCGGCAAGACATGCAGAAAGCGCAATCAGGCCTTCGCTATGCTCTGATAGTAAATGCTTGTCTATACGCGGCTTTGAATAAAATCCCTCAACAAATCCTGAGGATACTAACTTAATAAGGTTTTTATAACCTTCCTCGTTTTTACAAAGCAAAACAAGATGGTTATATTCGCCGTCAAACTCCTTAACTTTATCAAAACGTGTTCTTGGTGCTACATACACTTCGCAACCAATTATCGGCTTGATACCCCTTTTTTTAGCCTCTTTATAAAAATTTACGGCACCATACATTACGCCGTGGTCGGTAATAGCAATTGCATTTTGTCCCATGTTTTTTGCAGCATCAAGCAGTCTGCCGATACGACAAGCGCCATCAAGCAGACTATACTCTGTATGCACATGCAAGTGAACAAAATCCATTTATATCACCTATTTTCCGAAAGTTCTATTATTTTCTTTATTCTATGGTTCATTCCCGAACGGGTAATTTTATTATCGACAAGCTTACAAAGCTCGGAGAGTGAATCGTTTGGATGCTCTTTTCTTAAAATTGCAATTTCATAAAGTTCGGGCGGAAGGGTTGCAAGTTTGCCCGATTTTTCAAGTTTTTCTATTGCTTCACATTGCTGCATTGATGCTTCGATATTACGAGAAATATTTCCGTTATCGCAATTTTTAATACGATTTGTTTTATTCCTTACATCTTTTAAAATCTGAACATTCATAATCTCAAGAGAATGCATTACGGCGCCAAGCACCGTTAACATATCGGCAATATCCGAGCCGTTTTTAAAATATATAACACTTTTTCCGTTTCTCTCGGTATATTTCGGCATTAATCCTTTCAGTGATAAAATTTCAAAAAAATCTCCCGAAAGTGCACTGTTTTTTAATGCAAATTCTGCGTGGAAACTTTTATTAGGGTCGCTTATGCTACCGCATGCCAAAAAAGCGCCACGCAAAAATGCTTCAAGGCAGCATTCCTTCTCAAAAAATTTATAATTCACACCAAAAAAAGCATCGCTTCCATATCGGTCATATCTGATTAATATCCTTTTTACATCCAAAGGATTATCAACCGTTACCATATATGTAGTCTTTACCACACCGCCTTCTGATAAAAGCGGCGTAAAATCAAAACAACTTTTTAAAAGTTCAACCAAACGCAATGCCACGTTTCTGTCCGATGTGAGAAAGGATATATCATTAGCAAAAGACCTGCCGAAAAGCAGCATACCGTAACATTCAGCATACTTACAGCAAGTGGCAGGCTTTACTTGGCACAATTCACTTTTCACCTCGTGTGAAAAAGACATTAAAATCACCTTTATTTTGTTATATCTCTGTGTATCACGTTTGTTTTATAATTAGCAGCACTAAGATGCTTTTCAATCTTCTCTGCAAAAACCACAGACCTGTGTTTGCCGCCAGTGCAACCAACAGCAATAACAAGCTGACTTTTTCCTTCGCTGCGATAAAGCGGCACGGCATAATCTATAAAAGAAAGTATTCTGTTTAAAAATTCTTGAGAGGTTTCGTTGCTGAAAACAAACTTTTCAATAGCATCGGAAAGACCCGTCAAGGGACGCAGCGACTCAACATAATAAGGATTCGGAAGACAACGAACATCAAAAATCAAGTCAGCTTCGGTTGCGGGTCCGTGTTTGAATCCAAAAGACATACATCTTATTGTCATTCCGTCATAAGAGTTGCCCACAAACAAATCAAGCAACTGCTCTTTCATCTGTTTTACAGATGTTTGGGTTGTGTCAAACACATAATCAGCTACTTGACGCACCTGCTCTAATAATTTTCTTTCTTTTTTAACGGCTTGAATTAAGGATAACCCATCGTCAATCAAGGGATGATTTCTACGCGTTTCCTTATATCTGCGCACAAGAACATCATCATTACAATCAAGGAAAAGAATTTTATAGTTAACATCCATATTAGAGAGTTTGTTAAGAACGGGATTTATATCACTTATATATTTACCGACTCTTACATCTATTGCAACAACCGCTTTTTCAATTTCCTGATTTCCTGACATCATATCAACAAAGGAAGGTATGAGCTGTGGCGGAATATTATCCACGCAGTAATATCCAATATCCTCCAAAACATTGACTGCCTGCGATTTACCAGCACCGGACATTCCCGTAACAATCAATAATTCCATAATCACTACCTCCCTATCTTAATAATTTCGGGTTCTAAAGTGACCCCGTGTTGTTCTTTAACTGTTTTAACTATATGTGCCATAAGCGCAAGCACGTCTTCACAGGTAGCATCGCCTTTGTTAATAACAAAGCCTGCGTGTTTTTCACTAACCTGGGCACCACCGATAGAAAATCCTTTAAGGCCGCTTTTTTCAATCAATGCACCCGCAAAATTATCGGGTGGACGTTTGAAGGTGCTGCCACCGCTTGGAAATGAAAGTGGCTGTTTTTCCTTTCGCCTGTTTATAAAATCATTCATCCTGTCGTTTATGGCTTCTTTATCATCAAGCAATAAAGAAAAGGTTGCTGATAAAATTATATAGTCCTTACCGCTGAAAAAACTCTTTCTATATCCAAAATCAATCTCATCAAACGATACTGTTTGTTCCTTTCCGTCGGCTGTTAGGTATGTTACCGAGGATACAACATCCTTCATTTCTCCGCCGTATGCGCCTGCATTCATATATACTGCACCGCCAACACTTCCGGGAATACCGTATGCAAATTCAAGGCCCGAAAGTCCATAAGACTGAGCAAAGGAGCAAAGCGACGAAAGCGAAGCTCCGGCACCACAGACGACCGTATTTTCATCGATAAGTTTAATTTCATCAAGTCCGCCTGCAACCTTTATAACAGCGCCCTCAATTCCATCGTCCGACACCAGTAAATTTGAGCCTTTACCGATAATAGTTATAGGAACATTTTTCGAATGGCAAAGCTCTATTGAGCGTATAATTTCTTCTTTTTTGCTCGGCTCAATTAAAATGTCGGCAGGACCGCCGATTTTAAAGGAGGTCAACAACGACATTGGACTGTTTAAAGAATATTTAATTTTTTCATTATTAAGGCATTCAGCCAAAGTCGTTATATCCATAATTCCTCCAAATTTTATTTGTTTTTGTAAAGACAAGCCGCGCCGATTATACCGGCATCGTTACCTAGACACGCAACGTCTATAATTGTCTGTTTTTTAAGGTTTTTAGAAAATCTATCTCTTTCAATAAATTTACGCAAAGGCAAAATCAAAGTATCGCCTTCATGCGAAATTCCGCCACCAATGCACACCATATCAGGTTGGAAAGTGTTAACTACATTGGATAATCCGCATGCTAAATATTCAATATAGTTGTCAACAACATTTTTTGCACTCTCGTCACCTAAACGCATAGCATCAAATGCCGTTCTGCCGTTAACCTTCTCAATATTACCGCCGACAACTTCCCACATTTTGCTTTCCCTATCAGTTTCCATCTGCTCTTTAGTTTGACGGATAAGTGCAGTGGCAGAAGCATATGCTTCAAAGCAGCCCTTTCGTCCACAGGTACACTGTTGGCCGTTATATAACATAACAGTGTGACCTAACTCTCCACCAGCATAATTTGAACCCGTAAAGAGCTTACCGTTAATAATAATTCCGCTTCCAACACCCGTACCTAAAGTAATGGTTACAAAATCCTGTGTTCCCTTGCCCGCGCCCGCCATATATTCGCCGTATGCCGCAGCATTTGCGTCGTTTTCAATATAGCAATCAATACTGCTATTTCCAAGAGCATTTAAAACAAGCTCAACCATTGGAACATTATCAAACTTAAGATTATTTGATGTAGCAATAACTCCGTTTTTGGGGTCGATGCTTCCCGGAGCGCCAATTCCAATAGAATTTATGTCGGAAAGTGAAAGTCCCGCATCGTCCAATGCGATAAAACATGCTTTTGCCATATCCGCAGCTATTTCCTCTGCAGGACGCGGCGAATTTGTTTTCACATTACCTCGACCGACAATTTCAAAATTATCATTAACGACACCAACAGCAATATTTGTACCGCCTAAATCAATACCTAAATTAAACATAACTTTCTCCTTTACTTCCCTGAATACGCCGATGTATTACTTGCATCGCTTAAATCATCGCTCATACCCAAACGGCCAAGCAAATCCTGAGCTGCATTGTATCCGAGTTTTTTCTGACGATTGTTCATAGCAGCAACCTCAATAATTACCGCCAAATTACGACCGGGCTTAACCGGTACGGTAATAGAAGGCAAGGTAAGTCCCAAAATTTCCGTTGTTTCATCCTCAAGACCCATACGGTCATAAACCTTGCTCTGGTCCCAAGGCTCGATATTTATAACAAGGTCAATTTTTTCTGTCAGTTTAACAGCACCCGCACCAAAAATTCGGCTTGCATTGATAATGCCAATACCGCGGAGTTCAATAAAGTGACGAATGTTTTCAGGAGAACTGCCAACAAGTGATTTTGAAGACACTCGTCTGATTTCAACAGCATCGTCCGCAATCAAACGGTGACCACGCTTTACAAGTTCAATTGCGGTTTCGCTCTTACCAACGCCGCTCTCTCCCAAAAGCAAAATACCTTCACCATAAACCTCAACCAAAACACCATGTCTGACAACGCGGGGTGCTAGTTGAAGATTAAGATATGCAATAAGTGCTGATAAGAAGCCGGAGGTTGTATCGCCTGTACGAAGCAGCGGAACAGAATATTTTTTTGCCGCTACCACAAGTTCATCACGAACTTCTATATTGCGTGTTATAATTACAGCGGCAGGCTTTGTTGCAAAGAATTTATCTACTGCTGTAGCATACTCATCATTAGAAAGACCATAAAGATAGCTCATTTCACTCTTTCCAAGAATTTGCATACGAGCATTGTCGTAGTATTCATAGTATCCACAAAACTGAAGACCGGGTCTGTTTGTTTCGGTATTCTCAATAAGAATATTTTTTGTTTCGTCAGGGGTGTACACAACCTCAAGAGAAAACTCTTTAACAATATTCTCAAGCGAAACAGTAAATTTAATTGCCATTTTCCACACCTCGATATTAAAACATAATTATACACATTAATTATACAATATATATTGAATAAAATAAAGAGTTTTTAATAATTTTTTTATTTTTCTTGTAAAATTGCCGCAAAAGTCTTATAATTGATTCGTATAATGATTCATTTGGAGGACTTTTAATGAAACTTGGTATCGTAGGTTTGCCAAACGTCGGTAAATCAACACTTTTTAATGCTATTACTAACGCGGGTGCCGAATCGGCAAATTACCCGTTTTGCACTATAGACCCAAACGTTGGAGTCGTTTCCGTTCCGGACAAGCGTCTTGATAAGTTGGCAGAAATGTATACGGTCGGCTCAAAGGTGCCCCCTATCGTTCCTGCCATAATTGAGTTCGTTGATATTGCGGGACTCGTAAAAGGTGCTTCTAAGGGTGAAGGACTTGGAAACAAATTCCTTGCAAACATACGAGAGGTTGATGCAATTGTTCATGTTGTTCGTTGCTTTGAAAATGACAACATCATACATGTTGAAGGCAGCATTGACCCTGCAAGAGACATTGAAACAATAAATACCGAGCTTATATTTTCCGATATGGAGATGGTTGAGCGCAGAATTGCAAAAACCTCAAAAGAATTAAAGGGCGACAAATCCTTGCAAGGCGAGGTTGATTTCCTAAAGCGCCTTATGAGCCATCTCGAGTCAGGTCAGTGCGCACGCAGCATGGAGCTTGACGACGATGAGCGCGCCATTCTTAACACCATTGACCTATTAACATCAAAGCCTGTCATTTATGCAGCAAATATGAGTGAAGACGATTTTGCATCGGGGGTTGACAACAATCCTTGTTTTGCAAAGGTTAAAGAAATTGCAACTCTTGAAGGCTCAGATATTCTTCCCATTTGTGCTCAAACCGAAGCCGATATTGCAGAAATGACTGCTGAAGAAAAGCTCATGTTCCTTGAGGAATTGGGACTCGAAAGCTCCGGTCTTGACCGCTTGATACAAAAAAGTTATCACCTTTTAGGACTGATTTCCTTCTTAACTGCGGGCGAAAAAGAGGTTCGTGCCTGGACGATAAAGAGCGGATTTAAGGCACCACAGGCTGCCGGAAAAATCCACACGGATTTTGAGCGCGGTTTCATACGCGCACAGGTAATTGCATATGATTCTTTGGTCGAATGCGGCTCGCTTGCCAACGCAAAGGTTAAAGGTCTCGTAAGAACCGAAGGCAAAGAGTATGTTATGAAAGACGGCGACGTTGTAGAATTCCTTTTCAATGTCTAATATTTATGGAAACAATACCTAAAAAATACCTTTGCAACACATTATGAGGAGGTTAATATGAAGTATCTGAGAAGAACCTGGGCAGAAATTGATGTTGATGCCTTGATACATAATTTTAACACCATCAAAAATTTTGTTAACTGTGATATTGCGGCGGTTGTTAAGGCTGATGCTTACGGACACGGCGCTTCTGTTGTTGCGCCTATTCTCAGTAAAGCAGGCGCTGATATGTTTGCAGTTTCTAATATCGAAGAGGCGCTTGAACTTCGCCGCGCCAAAATCAAAAAACCGATTTTGATTTTGGGATATACACCGGTTGAATACGCCCCCGTTTTAGCAAAAAAAGGTATAATTCAAACCGTACATTCCTTATCCTACGCAAAAGAGCTTTCAAATGCCGCTACTTCGAAAAAATGCGTTGTCTCTTGTCATATCAAGGTTGACACGGGAATGACGCGTCTCGGATTCAACTGTCGCGATGACGAGCTTGTCGATAAAAATGATTTGATTGAATGCACTTCTTTAAAAGGATTATCCTTTAATGGAATTTTCACACATTTCGCCACTGCTGACCGCGACAACGACCCCAACAGTGAACATACAAATGCACAGTTTTGCAGATTTATCTCTATTTGCGATTTTCTCCTGGAAAACGGTATAAACTTCAAATATAAGCACTGTTGTAATTCCGCAGGACTTATGCTTCATAGCGACAAACATTTGCAACTTACTCGCCCCGGAATCATACTTTATGGTTTAACTCCATCTGCAAATCTACAGCCTCCACTTTCATTATTACCTGTTATGTCTTTTAAAACAACGATTGCTTTTGTTAAAAAAATTAAGGCCGGAGATAATATCAGTTATGGTAAAAACTTTACTGCAACCAAGGATATGACCGTGGCAACCATTCCTGTTGGATATGCAGACGGATATCCCCGCGCCCTCTATAACAAGGCCTTTGTACTTGTTAACGGCCAACGCGCAAGGATTCTTGGCAACATCTGTATGGACCAAATGATAATTGATGTCACTGATATAAAAAATGTATCCGAAGGTGATGAGGTCACCTTGTTTGGCAAGGATTTACCGGTTGAGGAATTAGCCGCCATCTGCAACACAATTAACTATGAACTTGTTTGTGGTGTTTCGCGAAGAGTTCCAAGGGTTTACATTAAAAACGGCAAAGAAATAAAGGTTGTAGATTATATAATGGATAAATAGAAAACACACCGCTTCGGCGGTGTGTTTTCTATTGTCTGTAACCCAATGACCTTAAAATGAATAACATAAGAATAGAAACTGATATATAGGTGACAAATATGCAAAAACAACTATCCTTATGTGACATTAAACCGGGCGAAAAAGCTACTGTCTGCTACTTGAAAACAAAAGGCAGTATGCGACGTCGCTTTCTGGATATTGGACTTGTAAAAGATACTTGTGTTGAATGCATTGGTAAAAGTCCGTTCGGTGACCCCAGCGCATTTTTGATTCGAGGGGCAGTAATTGCCATACGCTCAGACGACTCTAAAAACATTATGGTTACACCATTATTCTCTGAAGGTGATTAGTTTGGGTCTTACAAACAGTTCTGTTGGCATAAATGCAGTTGACTCTGATTTGAAAATAAAAAAACAAAACAAGGACGATTTAGTGATTGCCCTTGCGGGAAATCCTAATGTTGGAAAAAGCACCCTTTTCAACAATCTTACCGGAATGAATCAGCATACGGGTAACTGGCCGGGAAAAACCGTGGCAAATGCACAGGGTTATTGTCAGAGCGAAAAAAATTCGTTCGTGATGGTAGATATACCCGGTACATATTCACTTATGGCACACTCAGCCGAAGAAGAGGTTGCAAGAAATTTTATTTGTTTTGGAAATCCCGACGCGGTTTTAGTGGTTTGTGATGCCACCTGTCTTGAGCGAAACATAAATCTTGTTTTGCAGACGCTGGAAATATCCGACAATGTAATAGTTTGTGTAAATTTATTAGACGAGGCAAAGCGGAAAAAAATTAAAATTGATTTACCGCTGCTTTCAAGAAGATTAGGCACAAAAGTTATTGGTATCACGGCAAGGAAAAAGAAAAGCGCAAGAAGGGTCTTGGATTTGCTTGATTATGAAAAACCGCAAAATCAATATAAAATTAAATACTGCGATGAGATTGAAAAAGCCATAACCATTATAGAGCCAGTTTTAGAAAAAAAGGATATGGGTAAAATATCAAGTCGTTGGTTAGCACTAAAGCTTATATATCCTGATTTGTCTTTGCAAAAAGAGATGCTTTCTTATTTTGGGGAAGATATTTTATGCGATGATGAAATTGCTGCAGCCTGCAAAAAAGCTCGAGAATATCTTAATTCGTGTGGCATTTATGAGGAAAATTTACAGGATAAAACTGTTGAGGCAATTGTTAATGCCGCCGAAAAAATATGCGACGGTTGTGTTATTAAATCCCAAGAAAAATATGATAATTTTGACCGCAAAATAGATAAATTACTGACAGGAAAACGCTTTGGATTTCCCATGATGTTTTTGCTTTTAGCACTAATATTTTTCATAACAATAACTCTTGCCAATTATCCGTCCGAATGGTTATCATCGATACTTTTTAAACTTGAAGACATAATATCAAATTCATTAAAAATAATCGGCGCACCTGATTGGCTTAATCAAATGCTATCAGACGGTATGTATAGGGTGCTTGCCTGGATTGTCGCCGTTATGCTGCCGCCAATGGCAATATTCTTCCCTCTTTTTACCCTTCTTGAAGATATCGGATATCTGCCAAGAATCGCATACAACCTTGATAAACCCTTCAAAAAATGCAATGCCTGCGGAAAACAAGCACTTACAATGTGTATGGGATTTGGATGCAACGCGGCGGGTGTTGTTGGGTGCAGAATTATCGACTCTCCGCGTGAAAGATTACTTGCCATTTTGACAAACTGCTTTGTTCCCTGCAACGGCCGTTTTCCGACAATCATATCTATTATAACTATGTTTTTTATTGGTACTGTTGGCGGACTTTTTTCTTCCCTTTTCTCAACAGCAATTCTTACAATTTTCATTACATTTTCAATAATTATTACCTTACTTGCAACAAAGCTACTTTCAAAAACGCTTTTAAAAGGTATGCCTTCTTCATTTATAATCGAAATGCCGCCCTATCGCCGACCGCAGATAATAAAAATAATTATACGCTCAATTTTTGACAGAACTTTATTTGTTTTGGGCAGAGCGGTTGCTGTGGCAGCACCTGCAGGCATAATAATTTGGCTAATGGCAAATATAACCTACGCTGATAACAGTATATTAAATATTTGCGCTAATTTTTTAGACCCGTTTGCAAAAATAATGGGTCTTGACGGAATAATACTTATAGCCTTTATTTTGGGCTTTCCTGCTAACGAAATAGTTATTCCGATAATTATTATGGCTTATTCTGCAGGAGGAAGCATTGTTAGTATTGAAAGTACTCAGTTGCTTAAAAGTTTGTTTGTCGCAAACGGGTGGACACCTGTAACAGCACTCTGCGTTATATTGTTTTCGCTTATGCATTGGCCTTGCTCAACCACTCTTATTACCATAAAGAAAGAAACCGGAAGCATTAAATGGACGGTTTTGGCCGCATTAATACCTACGGTATTTGGTGTCTTGTGTTGTATAACTGTTAATATGCTTTCGAAATTATTTATATAAAAAAAACGGACAGAGAAAATCTCTGTCCGTTTAAATTATTTTGAGTTTCGGGTTTCGTTATCCTTAACAAACACTTTGCGTACCGCAACCTCATCGCCCGTAGCCGTGCTGTAGCCAAACTCGGGAAGATTTGAGCGAACAAACCTAGAACAATAAAGTCGAAGCAATGGCATTGTTATATGACCGCAAACACCGTCAATATCTTTAAGTTTATAATAAAGATAATCAAGGCAAGAACGTCTATACTCTGTTGGCTGTCTGTAAAACCACGCAATATCTTCCATACCCCAAGGATATCCACCAGTTGAACCACACGGCTTATCGATAATATCACTATTAATACCGTAGTTATCGAACTCAACAACATACGGTGCGCGCTCAACGGTGTATCCACACGGATGTTTTCCACCCTCGGTAACACCGTAAATTGCAAATTCATTTTCGTAGAGATTAATATCAATCTTCTGCGGATGGTCTTCGGTTGGAGGACCTTCAACCTGGCCCTTTGGAACAACGGGTTGCAAAGTCCACGCGTTGAAATCAAAAATTAGTTCATCGTCGTCAGTCTTCATATTTAATGTATGACCATTTAGTAATACCCAACCTCTACGCGAGTGAGTTTTTGCATATTCACGAAGCAAACTTGTAATGCGCTTCCAACCCTTGTATCCGTTTTGCGAATCAATTTCAGACATAATTGGTGTCGAGCCAAGATGAACAGATTCACATCCGACATCGATAAAAAGTCTTGCGCGGTAATAAAACCACATTTGTGTTTCCAAACGAGAAATATCAGGAATAAATGAATCCGAGAAGAAATTAGCAAAACGGCCGTCTTCATATACCATATTTTCCAATATGAAATTGCGGTCTTCAACGGGTAATTCAAACGCTTCAAAAACGTATGCCGGTATCTTTGTTCTATTGACCTGAGAATTTACAATCTCATAAACACCACCCTCAAAAATTAGGTCGGGGTCATATTTATGTGCTTTTTCTATACAAACCTTCAGTCTTGGATGAGACTCGATTTTTTCGGGGCTCAAATCCCAGCAGTCACCTGCTGTCGCACGTTGAATATACTTGGCACCTGTATAAAGAAGCATTCTGAGATTTTCTTCGAAACGAACCAAGCCACCGCAATTCCAAGTCTCATCAAGAATAAAACAGTTTACACCGCGCGAAAGATAGTTATTGAGAACTTCCTTAGAAGGAGGACCGTTAAATTCGAAATCAAGACCAACATTTGCAGGATGAGTTTTTGGGTTGAAGGGTCCGGCAAAATAATATGTTTCTGTTTCTTCTTTTGTTCCGTCTTCTAAAATAGCGGTAACATTCCAAGAATAAATTTCATTCTCATCTAAAGGCTCCTCAAATGTATATGCGCTGTTTGTATATCCGTCTATCTGTGCGCTTTTATACGGAACATATTCCCAATCAACAAGCTTTTTTACGTTTAAAATATAGCTAACTGCGTGGGGATAATAGTCCCACATAAACTGAGGGTTTCTTTTTTCTACAATAACCTGATTATCAGGCAGAAGCAAAGTGTTTCTCATAGCCGCAACCTCCAAGGTAAGCTACTTGTTATCCTTAATAAATACGTTACGAGCTACAACCTCGTCACCCGTTGCTGTGTTATATCCAAACTCAGGAAGATTAGAATGAATATGAATATAACATCCTGTGCGAAGCAAAGGCATAGTCATATGACCGTAATAGTTATCAAGTTCCTTGATTTTAAAGAACAGATAATCAAGGAATTCACGTCTATAACTTTCAGGTTGGCGGCCAAACCAACCGATATCCTCAAAGCCCCAAGGCATTCCGCCGTTCTGATTACACTTAGGCTCGTTTGCATTAGACCAATCAATACCGTAATTGTCAAACTCAACAACATAGCATGTGCGTTCAACATCATAACCACAAGGATGTTTACCGCCTACCGATTTTTGGTAGAGGGCAAAATCGTTAGCGCCTACCGCAATTTCAAGTCTCTGCGGATGGTCTTCGGTCGGAAGTCCTGCAACCTCGCCTTCCGGTACATATGGGTGTATAAGCCATGCGTTGAAATCAAAAATAAGCTCATTGTTGTCAGTAACCATATTAAATGTATGACCGTTAAGCAATACCCAACCACGACGGGCGTGTTTTCTTCCATACTCATGAAGCAAATCGGTTATGCGTTTCCAACCCTTATATCCGTTCTGCATATCAACCTCGGACATACTCGGTGTTGAGCCAAGATGAACACTTTCACAGCCCATATCAATATGAAGAACTCCACGATAATAGAACCACATCTGTGTTTCAAGCTGTGAAATATCCGGAAATCCTGATTTGGTTTCTTTGTTGTAATAACGACCGTCTTCATATGCCATTTTTTCCGATACAAAATTACGGTCTTCATATGGCAAGCCAAAGGCCTCAAAAACATAAGGCGGAATCTTTGTGCGGTCAACATGTTCATTAATAATCTCATAAACACCACCCTCAAAAATAAGTTCGGGGTCGTATCTATGGGCTTTTGCAATACAAGCCTTAACACGCGGGTAAACTTCACTCTTTTCAGGTCGCAAATCCCAACAGTCACCGCAAACTGCACGTTGAATATATTTTGCACCGGTATAAAGAAGCATTCTGAGATTTTCTTCAAATCGGGAAAGACCGCCACCCAAGCTTTCATCCAAAAGCATACAGTTTGCGCCACGTGAGAGATAATTGTTTATAACATCTTGTGAAGGAGGACCGTCAAACGAGAAGTCAACACCAACATTAGCAGGATGTGTTTTGTAATTAAACGGACCTGCGAGATAATATGTACCAATTACTTCTTCGGTGCCGTCATTTAAAACAGCGGTAATATTCCAAGAATAAATCTCATTTTCATCAAGCGGTGTTGGAAGAATAAAATGACATTCATCCATTTCGGGACGGGTAATTCCCTCAAACTGCATATAAGGCACATAATCCCAATCTACGAGCTTGTTGATTTTAAGAGTGTATGACTTTGCGTTCGGATAGTCATCCCATCTAAACTTAGGATACGCAGTTTCAGTGATTGATTGGTTTTCGGGCAAAATTAAATAATTTCTTTTACTCATAGTGTTCGACCTCACATTTTATGAATATACGATTACAAGATTATTTACAAAGTTCTGTTCTGATTATATTGTCAATTTTGTCTGCACACTCGATAAACTGCTGTGCTTCCCAGCCCTTAGTTGTCATAGCAGCACATCCAAGACGGAGACCGCTTGTTTCCTTTGGACTGCGTTTTTCATTTGGAACACAGTTTTTATTTGTTGTTATGCCAAACTCATCAAGCTTTTCCTGAACCATTTTACCTGTAACTTCAGGGAATGTTTTTGAAAGGTCAATAAGGAACAAGTGATTGTCAGTACCGCCCGTTACGATGCTGTAGCCAAGCTCAATGAATCTATTGCACATTGCCTTTGTGTTATCAACAACTTTCTGTGCATAGGCTGCAAATTCCGGTCTCAACGCTTCTTCAGCAGCGATTGCCTTACCGGCAATTACGTGCATCAAAGAGCCGCCCTGACTTCCGGGGAATATTGCACTGTCAACCTTTCTCGCAAGCTCTGGTTTACAGAAAATCATGCCGCCGCGGGGACCGCGGAGAGTTTTATGTGTTGTTGTAGAAATAATGTCTGCATAACCAAAGGGAGTGGGATGGACTCCACCTGCAACAAGACCTGCAATATGAGCCATGTCAACCATCATATAGCAGCAATTTTCTGCAGTTTTATTATACTCATCAATCATTTCGCGGATTAAATCAAACTTTATTATTCTTGAATATGCAGATGCGCCGGCAACAAGAACACGGGGCTTGCATTCATTAAGTTTTTTCTTCATATCCTCGTAGTCAATATATCCGTCATCATCTACACCGTAAAAGTTCATGTTGAAAAGCTTACCTGAAAAGTTAACGCTTGAACCATGTGTAAGATGTCCGCCATTATCGAGATTCATCGCAAGGACTGTGTCTCCAGCTTTAATAACGCTCATATATGCACCATAGTTTGCCTGAGAGCCTGCGTGCGGCTGAACGTTTACATGGTAATTTGTCTTGAAAACCTCCTGCCATTTTTCACGGCAATAATTCTCAAGCTCATCAAAGTTTTCGCAACCGCCATAATAACGATTTCCCGGATAACCTTCAGTATACTTGTTTGTAAGACATGAGCCAACAGCACGCATAACATCTTCACTTACAAAGTTTTCAGATGCAATAAGTTCAATGTTTGTATCCTGTCTTTTTTGTTCACGTTCAATAATTTCAAATACCTTAGATTTCACTGTAATTTCTCCTTATATATATTGTTGGTTTTAATATATCATTAGCATTGTTATAATTCAATAGTTTTTTACCTTTTTTTTGCAAAAAAATTAAAAATGCCCACGATTGTGGGCATTTTTTTATTTTGCATAATCAATAGCACGATTTTCGCGGATAAGATTAACCTTAATCTGTCCGGGATACTCAAGCTCTTTTTCAATGCTTTGTGCAATTTCGTGTGCCATAAGCACCATCTGGTCATCATTAACCATATTGGGCTTAACAACAACTCGAATTTCACGGCCTGCCTGAATCGCAAACGAACTTTCTACTCCGCTAAAGGAATTGGCGATTTCCTCGAGTTTTTCAAGACGTTTGATGTAACTTTCAATGTTCTCTCTGCGAGCACCGGGTCGGGCTGCAGAAATTGCATCAGCGGCCTGAACAAGACAAGCGATAACTGTCTTTGCTTCAACCTCGCCGTGATGAGCATGAATAGCATGAACAACCTTTTCGTTTTCCTTGCATTTTTTAGCAACCTCAACACCAAGCTGAATATGAGAACCCTCCTGCTCGTGATCTAGTGCTTTACCAATATCGTGTAAAAGTCCAGCACGCTTTGCAAGAGAAACATCCTCACCAAGTTCGGCTGCCATCAAGCCTGCAAGATGACAAACTTCAAGAGAATGGTTAAGTACATTCTGTCCATAGCTTGTACGGTAACGAAGACGACCGAGCAACTTAACAAGCTCAGGATGCAAATTGTGAACACCTGCCTCCAACATTGCACGTTCACCCTCCTGCTTAATGGTGCGCTCTACCTCTGCGGTAGCCTTTGCAACCATTTCTTCAATTCTTGCAGGATGAATTCGTCCGTCAAGTATTAACTTTTCAAGAGAAATTCGTGCAATTTCACGTCTGACGGGGTCAAAACTTGAAAGTGTGATTGTTTCAGGTGTGTCATCAATAATAAGGTCAACACCTGTTGCTGTTTCAAGAGCTCGGATATTTCTACCCTCGCGTCCAATTATGCGGCCTTTCATCTCATCATTGGGTAATGCAACAACCGAAACTGTAACCTCGGATGAATGGTCGGCAGCACAGCGCTGGATAGCATGTGAAATCAAATCACGTGCTTTTTGGTCTGTTTCTTCCTTAAGGCGTTGCTCATAATCAAGAATCTTGACTGCCTTTTCGTGTGAAAGCTCACCATCAAGAATGGAAAGCAGATGCTCTTTGGCCTGTTCAGCGGAAAAGCCGGAAATACGCTCTAGCAACTCAAGCTGGCTTTTCTTGACCTTTTCAGTTTCTTCTAATTTAGCCTCAACCTCTTTAACACGCTTCGCAATATTCTCTTCCTTTACCTCAAGGTTATCAATCTTGCGGTCAAGTGTTTCTTCCTTTTGCTGAAGTCTGTGTTCCTGACGCTGAACTTCATTTCTGCGTTCACGCAGGTCTCTGTCGGTTTCGGTACGAAGCTGATGGATTTCATCCTTTGCTTCGATAATAAGCTCACGCTTTTTAGCTTCGGCATTCTTCATAGCATCGCTTAAGATTCTACGCGCCTCATCCTCCGCGGAGCCTATGGTTGATTCTGCAGTTTTGCGACGGTGTGCCGAACCTACAAAAAAGAAGATTACGGCAGAAACCACGACAGCTGCAGCACCAATGACATATGGCAATATGTCCTGCATACAATGCACCTCCTATATTAAAAACGCTATATTAAAGGGCTGCGTTTTTTCGCCCGTGAAGTGGTAAAACAAATGATTCGCCAAATCATAATATGATACCATATCACATTCATTTTATTACTATATGTATTGTATGTCAAGGAAAATATCACAACCTATAGAATATTTTCCTTGATTTTTTTAAAAAAATCGTACTCAATTATTGACTTTGTCATATAAAAAACATATAATGTAGTTTGTAAGTTTATTTTTACTGGAGGATTTTCCAATGAAAAAAGTATCAAAGCCTACATTTTTCATAGTTTTGGCGCTTATCCTTGCACTTACATACTGCGCCTTCTTCGGAATCTATGATTATTATGGCGACACAAAGAACACATATATTAAAGGTGCGGAGGATATCCGTTGGGGTATTGATATCCGCGGTGGTGTTGAAGCCGTCTTCACGCCCGACGTTGAGGTTGAATCCATTTCTAAAGAGGATATGGATGCCGCTAAGGAAATCATCGAAACACGTCTTGTCAACAACAACATTACCGACTATGAGGTTTACACAGACAATGTTAAAAATCAGGTAATCGTTCGTTTTCCTTGGCAAGCCGGCGAGAGTGATTTTGATGCAGCGTCAGCCGTTGCTGAGCTTGGCGAAACCGCTATGCTTACCTTCTGTGAAGGACAAACTCAAGAAAAAGTTGTTTTAAAGGGCTCTGAGGATATTAAGAACGCTACACCTAGCGTTTATGAAGATGCCTATGTTGTAGCCCTTGAATTAACAAGTGCAGGTAAAGCTAAGTTTGCAGAAGCTACCGCCCGCCTTGTTGGAAGCACAATTTCCATTTGGATGGACGACACTATGATTTCTGCGCCGACCGTCAACTCTGCAATCACAGACGGTAACGCAATAATTCAGGGCATCGGCGACGCCGAAGCGGCCACTGAACTTGCTAACAAAATAAACGCAGGTTCTCTTCCCTTCGCGCTGACTGTTGATGATTCAAAATTGCAAATCATAACCCCCACACTCGGTAATGAGGCTTTGCGCGTTATGATTATCGCAGGTGCAGCCGCATTCATTATAATTTGTGCAATTATGATTTTGAGATATAAGGTGCCCGGCGTTGTTGCTTCCATCTCACTTCTCGGTCAGGTTGCAGGTATGATTGCTGCTATTTCCGGATTCTTTAGCAGTGCTTCAAGCTTTACGCTCACAATCCCGGGTATTGCAGGTATGATTCTATCAATCGGCATCGGTGTTGACTGTAATGTTATCGCCTCTGAGCGTATTATTGATGAATTCAAAAAAGGCAAAACAATCGACGGTGCAATTGCTGAAGGCTTTAAGAACAGCTTGAGTTCAATTATTGATGGTAACGTCACTGTTGTTATTGTTTCACTTGTGCTTATGGGTGCTTTCGGTACTCCCGACAGCTTGATGACAAAAATTTTATCCCCCATAATGTCTCTCTTCAGTTCTTCCATCACAGGTTCTATTTATTCCTTCGGTTATACACTCCTTATGGGCGTTATATTCAACTTCGTTATGGGAATTGTAGCATCACGACTTATGCTTAAGAGCATTTCTCGCTTTAAGTTTATGCGTAAACCGCAGTTGTACGGAGGTGCTAAGAATGCTTAGTAGTAAATTTAATTTTTGTAAGAACATAAAAATACCGCTTATCATTTATTCCGCTATTTTGGTTTTGGCAATCGTGTTTGCTTTTATTCACAAGGGTGTTAACCTTGATATAAACTTTAAGGGTGGCAGCCGTTTTACCTATACATACACCGGCGAAATCGCAACCGACGATGCTGAGAAAGCTATTGAAACAGCATTAAAAAAGGATGTAACAGTTACACAAAGCCAGTCTATAGCGGGCGATTCAACAAAGCTTGTTGTTACACTCGTAGCA
The DNA here is from genome assembly GCA_045601885.1 of Acutalibacteraceae bacterium. Classification (GTDB taxonomy): domain Bacteria; phylum Bacillota; class Clostridia; order Oscillospirales; family Acutalibacteraceae; genus SIG589. The sequence continues at coordinate 152,351 of JAZSAN010000002.1, forward strand.
GACGAATCGCTTTCAACCGAGGCACAAAAAACTGTAACTGATTCTTTGGCTAAGGCTTTCCCCGAAAACAAAGTGCAACTTGGTGACTCAACAACGGTTAGCCCCACAGTCGCTTCCGGATTCTTTATTAAGAGTATTGTTGCTGTTGTTATTGCCGCGATTTTAGTTATTATTTATGTTGGAATCCGCTTCAGAAAAATCGGCGGTGTTTCCGCAGCAATAACCGCACTTTTCGCTCTTGTGCTTGATGTTATTTCTGCTTTTGCAGTATGCATTATATTCAAGCTTCAGATTGATACAAACTTCATGGCTGTTATTCTTACCATTCTCGGTTATTCTCTTAACGATACAATCGTTACCTATGACCGAATCAGAGAAAACAGACGCTTCTATCCTTCTGAGGAATTGTCCTTAGTTGTTGACACAAGTCTTTCACAGACAATGCGCAGAAACATTGTCACAACAACCACAACCTTCCTTGCTATTGTTACGATGATAGTTGTTGCAGAAATTTTTGGACTTTCAACACTTCGTACGTTTACAATTCCGATGGCAGTCGGTGTTGTATCGGGCTGTTACTCCTCAATGTGTGTTTCGGGTCCGATTTGGGTTTTATGGAAAAACAAACAGGCTGCAAAACGCAAATAAAATTAAAACCGAGATGCTTAACATCTCGGTTTTTTATTTTTTTATAATATCATATTCCGCGGGTATCGTGCAAAAAATACCTTTTGAAACAATGCTGATTGGAGAAAAACCATACAGATTTCTGATATTGGATAAGAATCCGTTATCCTCCCCCATAAACATATGAATTGGTTTGATGTTTTCCGCCAGTGCCGCAATACTTATTGCGGGAGTATCACTATAAATTAGCGAAATTTCCACATTACACTCCTCAGACAACTGTTTTAAAACTTTAATGCCTTTCGACCTATTTTCTGCCGTTTCCTTTGTTGGCAGCACCGTAACCACCAAAATCTCGGCACTTAGTCTATTGGCCATTTGTTTTGCCGTATGTATTATTTCTTTGCAGTGTGCTTGCGGTGTTATACAAGCCAAGACAGATTTATTGCTCATCCTTATCAACTCCAATTCAATTATACATTTTACATATGTCTTATTTTGTAAAGTTTAGTGTCTTTTTTGTTAAAATTTTTTAAACATTTCCTTAAATAAATATATGCTTTCGGCATATATTTTATTTAAAGGAGGTAACTATGAATAAAAAAATTATTTTAATAAACATTATAATAGTTTCACTTGTCGGAACATTGTCGCATTTTGCTTATGATAATAGCATGCAAAATGATTTTGTGGGACTTTTTGTTCCTGTTAATGAAAGTATTTGGGAGCATCTTAAGTTGCTCTTTTTCCCCACGTTTATTTTAAGCATAATTGAATTTATAATATGCAAAGATTGCAGAAGCGGTTTTTTTGCATCGAGACTTTTGGGTGTGGTTGCAGGAATGCTATTAATTGTTTCGGCATATTACACAATAACAGGTGTTATAGGAAAAAACATTGATGCCGTTAACATAACTTTATTTTTTATAAGCGTAATAACAACCTTTGTATTGTCATATATAATTCAAAAAAATGGTTTTATTAAACACAAATATTCAAACATTATTGCTTTTACGGTTTTTGTTCTTATTTCTGTTATATTTGGAATTTTTACCAATAATCCGCCAGGCATTGGAATTTTCGACGACCCCGAAGCAATAAAAAACGATACTGGAATTTAATCCCGTATCGTTTTTTAATTTATCGGAATAAAATAGTGCGTTGGTGTGTTTTCGTTAATTGTTGCAAAAACATATCCTTTTGAAAGACCATATCGTATAATTTCTTCAACAGCATTAACCGAATGTTGCTTTATATCATGCATCAATATAATATTTGCCTGACCCGGTTTTAGCAGTTTTTTTACATGTGATGCTACGCGACTTGCAGAATTAAGTTCAGTATCCAAACTGTTAAGTGTCCAATCATATCCCAAATAACCCGCGTTTGGCATTTCCTTTCGTAACAACGACATTATACCCTTATTATAGTTTTCGCTAACCTTATTATTTGTGCCACCGGGAAAACGAAAAATTTTACTTTTTTGTCCCGTTTGCGCTTCAATAATTTGATTCATTTTACTGAAATCATCAAAATATGCATCTTTGTTAGCATAAATAGACCATTGATGCGAATATGTATGCACACCAATAGAATGGCCTAATTTATGAGCAACGCCAATTAAATTTTGATACTTAGGGAATTGATTCGTTACAAAAAACGTTGCATTAACGCCACGCTTTTTAAGTATGCGTAGTAATTGTTCTGTGTATTTTCCGGGTCCATCATCAAAGGTCAGATAAATTACCGAGCCTGTTGGATTTGTACCCGCAGGTGCTTGTTCTGTTTCATAAACATACACACTGCGTTTTATTGATGCTGTATTTTTGGTTTTATCAGCAACCGTATATACAATATCGTAAAACCCTACCTTTGTTGTGTCAACTGTGCCACTGACAGTTACAGAGGCCGTCAAATCGCCGTCAGCATTGTCGGTAGCGGTGTATCCTGGCTCAACGTATTCTCCACCGATTTTTACGCACATTTCAGGAAAACCGTTTAACTGAATTATAGGAGCGGTAACATCCTCGCAGAAATTTACCCTTATAATCTTTTCGGCAGCATTTCCTGAAGAATCAGTCACTTTAAGAGCAACGCTATCTGCATTATCTGTCTTAATAACGTTTGCGGTTAAATCACCGTCGTAATTATCCGTGGCAGAATATGCAACGTTAAAAATCGTTGTGCCTATATAAACATTAATTTCATCAGGCGCATCAATTACGGGTGCTTGTCGGTCGACAACCTTTACTGTGCGAGTTGCGTAGACAGGGCTTTCTCCCTCTGTCTTATATTCAATTTTATATTCACCTATAACATTTGTGTCTATCGCGCCGAGTGTTTGATATTCAATAGCATCATAACCTAAAATATCACTTCCATGATTAGCAACAGCACCTAGCTCAACATATTCAGAGAAAACATCTATTAAAACATTCTGCTCACCGTTAAGTGATATCTCTGTTTTTGTATGCATGGTTTCATCATCGAGCGAAATTGCGCAAACAGATGCAAATGTTAAAGCAAAAAACAAAATAAATAAGACTATTTTTTTGAACATTAATAAAATTCACCTAGAAACTTACAATTTATAAATAATACCATCAATCGTACTGATAAACTTTCTGAAAACGTTAAGAATCATATCGACTCCGCCAACAGTATTGCTTTCAATATTTATCGGCATTGCGGGGTCATGAAGACTCATTCTGAGCAAAATCCAACCATCGCCGAAATCCTTATCAACAGAAACTCTGACGCCTTCATAGTTATCCTTCACTATATTCCAGCCCTTTTGAGTATCTGCAAAAGCTAAAAACTCTTCTAAAACGTTTTTGCCAAACGCTATAAAATCCTCTACAGTGATTGTGAACCTGTTTTCATATGTCTCGGCAGGCTCAGATAACTGTGATAAAACATCACCAATTTTACAACCTTTTTCGCCGAGTTTTGCCATTGCTATGATAATTTTTGTCACAAGATAAGCACCGTCATCAAGAAAATAATTTTCTCTGAGCGCGGCGTGTCCCGAGGTTTCAATTGCAAGCGGACAATTAATACCATCTTTATTTAATCTTTGGGCTTCATCAATGACATTTTTATATCCACGTTTAAAGCGGTGGTGCACACCACCCAAGATATTCTCAATAAAATCTGTGAGTCCGTCTGACGTGACTGAATCGGTCACTATTGTTCCGCCTTCATTATTTTCAAGAGCAATGGCAGAAGCCAATGCAATAAGTCGGTTTTTATTAATTTCTTTACCATTTTCGTCAACAACAGCTGCGCGGTCAACATCAGTATCAAAAACTATTCCTAAATCTGCTTTTGCAGCCAAAACTGCTGAACGCGCAGAGTTCATAGCGTCAACATTTTCGGGATTTGGAATATGATTTGGAAACATACCGTCAGGTTCAAGGAATTGACTACCGCTAATATCAGCACCTAAAGGCGCTAAAACCTCAGTAGCATAAAAGCCACCTGCACCATTTCCCGCATCAACAACAATATGATAATTCTTCAGCGGCTTTTCCCTGTCATCCTCAGAATTAACGCAGTCAATTATCATCTTACGCAAATTCGCGCTGTATTGCTTCATATAATCAATTTCAGTAACAGAGCCGCTGCTCGTCGATAAAACTTCATCGGTTGAAGCTATGGACAATATTTTCTCAATATCCTTGCCTTCAAGTCCGCCCTGCTTTGTAAAAAACTTGAGTCCGTTGCGGTTAAACGGATGATGACTTGCGGTTATCTGAATTGCAGCATCACAGTCAAGGTCAAGCGTCGTCATAAACATGGAAGGGGTTGATGCAAGAGCACAGTCAATAACATTAAATCCTCTTGATACAAGAGTATTAATAACGCACTTTTTTATACGCTCTGCAGAGATTCTCGAATCATGTCCAACAGAAATTTTTATATCAGTCGGTAATTTTCCAAGTCTGTTTGAAATCCAAAGTGCGAATGCATCAGTAATTCTGCAAACGACATCATCAGTGAGAGTTATATTCTCTCCAACAACACCTTCTGCCGCTATACCGCGTATATCCGTACCGCTTTTTAATTTTTTAAACATAATAATTCACACCCTAACTTTAATCTTATAATAATATATCATATTTTACTATTGATGTCATTATATAAAATGAAATTTTAAAATATTTTTTTGGTTGACATTCTTTTTTAAATGATATATTATATTAGAGCGTTACGGAGGCATAGCTCAGTTGGTTAGAGTACTTGCTTGACATGCAAGGGGTCACTGGTTCAAGTCCAGTTGTCTCCACCAGTAAAAAGGACGATTCATGTGAATCGTCCTTTTTTATATTGTTTCAATTTTTATAGTGTTGGTATTTCCTGTAATACCATTTGTCATTCCGCCAGTCATAATAAGCTTGTCACCGCTTTTTAAATCAAAGAATTTTGTTGCTATATTTTTGGCAGTAAAAAATAACACATCGGTTGAATCATATCTGTCACAAAGTATCGGTGTAACTCCCCAAGAAAGAGCTAATTTTCTGCGAGTTTTCTCGTTGGTTGTGAGTCCAATAACATCCATAGGCGGTCTGAATCGTGATACCATTCGCGCCGTCATACCCGAGAGTGAGCATACAACAATAGCGTTTGCATCAATATCAATAGCCATTGCACAGGTAGCGTGGGACACTGCATCAACGGTACTCTTGATTTTAAAAGCGTTGCTATAAAAGCGCTTGCTGTAATGAATGTTTTTCTCGGTGTGCTCTGCAATAGCCGACATTGCTTTCACGGTCAAAACAGGATATTTTCCGGCTGCAGTCTCACCCGACAGCATAATTGCGCTTGTTCCGTCATAAACGGCGTTTGCAACATCCGAAATTTCGGCACGGGTAGGTCTTGGATTATGAATCATTGATTCAAGCATTTCTGTTGCAGTAATAACTCTTTTACCGAGCATTCGGCACTTTGTAATCAAACGCTTTTGTATTGCAGGTAATTCCTCAAACGGAATTTCAACCCCCATATCTCCGCGTCCAATCATTATACCGGTACATTCTTCACAAATTTCTTCTATATTATCAACGCCGGAACGGTTTTCGATTTTTGCAATAAGCTCGATGTTTTCTCCGCCGTTTTCTCGCAAAAAGTTCTTAACGTCGACCATATCCTGACGGCAGGAAACAAAGGAACAAGCGATAAAATCAACATCGTTTTTAATTCCAAATAATATATCATTTTTATCGTATTCACTCAAATAGATTTGACGCAGATGTTTATTTGGAAAGCTCATACTCTTGCGGTTAGAAAGCTCGCCACCGATTTCAACGGTACAAATTATTTGGTTATCAATTATATTATCAACGCGAAGCTTGAGCATGCCGTCGTTAAGCAAAACGGTGTCACCAATATCAAGGTCGTTCGGCAATCCTTTATAGTTAACCGATACCCTTGTTTCATCGCCGATTATATCCTCGGTTGTTAATACAAATCTCTCGCCACTTTTGAGCAAAACCTTACCATTTTCAAAGGTTTTAATTCTATATTCAGGACCCTTTGTATCAAGCAAAATTGCTATAGGGAGATTAAGCTCTTCCCTAACCTTTTTAATAAGCTCAATTTTTTTAGAAAAATCTTCATGTGTGCCATGCGAAAAATTAAGTCGCGCAACATTCATACCTGCAAGGCACATTTCCTTTAGCGTCTGCTCATCCGAACAAGCCGGCCCTATTGTACATATTATCTTTGTTTTTCTCATTTTTGCCATTTCCTTTGCGATATAATTCAAATCATAATTATAATTCTTCAAAAACACGTATGATTATACATTATATATTTTTTACTGTCGATTTGCATTTATATAATAGGAGAGACGGTATAAACTCCGTCTCCCCACTAAATAAATGATAACATTACTTATCGCAGCAGTCTAAGGTTGCCTTGCCAACCTTTGTGTCTATATCAAAGCAAACAGGAATTTTTACACAAAATTTTTGTGTAATTTCGAGCTCACACTCGCTGTTATCAGGGTTGCAGCAACAGGTTGTTTTTGCGGTTCCCAAACACTCTGTTTTAATCTTTCCGACCTTAACATCGGGTCTTACATCAATTGGGAGCGCAACATCAAATTCACGCTTTTCTGTTTTTTCACAACAATATCTTCCTGCGTCTTTTGTATCGGTCTGATTGGTAACGTCATAAACATTTAAATTATCGTTATACATTTGGTTTTATCCTTTCATAAGTTTTGTCCTACGACAATACATTATATGCATTACATAACCAAATGTTTTTTGTTTTACTTGTCACTTTTTCAGTACTGTGGTATGATTTAACATATTAAATATCGTTGGAGTAGATAAAATGGAAATTAAACCTATTGCACATATTTATAATGATTTCAGTGATAAATTCGGCGTGCCGAGACAAAGCGGTATTACCGATGAACTAATATCCGAAATTATATTTGAACCCGAATACAGAGATTGTAATGCCTTGCGAGGAATGGAAGATTTTTCTCATTTGTGGTTGATTTGGCACTTCTCGCTTTTAAAAAAGCAAGAAAAGTGGTCACCTACTGTCCGTCCACCCCGTCTTGGTGGTAATAAGCGCATTGGTGTTTTTGCCACTCGCTCGCCGAACAGACCAAATCCTTTGGGGCTATCTGCGGTTAAAATTCAGAAAATTGACCTTTCTTGCGACAACGGACCAAAAATTTATGTTTCGGGTGCCGATATTGTAAGCGGAACACCAATTTTCGATATAAAACCATATATACCGTTTTCCGATTGTAAAAATGAAGCTGTCGGCGGTTTCACAAAGGAAACATCAAAGTATTTTTTAAATGTTGAAATATCTGATGATTTACTGAAAAAATTTCCAAAAGATAAACAAAACACACTTATAAAAATTCTTGAAAACGACCCACGCCCTGCATATCAGGATGACCCTCAAAGAATTTATAAGTTTGATTTTGCTGATTATAATATCTCCTTTCGTGTTGAAAACGACGTGTTGTATGTACTAAAAATTAAAAATAATTAAAAATATCTTAAAATAGGTATTGACTTTAGCGCGTTGATGTGCTACTATGTTAACACAATAAAGGAGTTGTTGATTATGAAAAAATTATTTGCACTTATTCTTGCAACATTATTACTCGCATTATCATTTGCAGGTTGCGGCAATGACAAAGCCGCTTCCGACCTTGAGTACATAAAAGAAAAAGGTACTCTTGTTGTTGGTATCACAGATTTTGAGCCTATGGATTTCCAGGTTGACGGCGAATGGACTGGCTTTGACGCAGAACTTGCAAAGCTTGTTGCTAAAGAGCTTGATGTTGAGGTTGAGTTTCAGGAAATTAACTGGAGCAAAAAGGAAAGCGAGCTTGCAGGAAAGACTATTGACTGCATTTGGAACGGTCTCACCTGGGATGAAGACCGCGCAGAAAACATGAGTCTTAGCGATTATTACATGACCAACCGTCAGATTGTTGTAATCAATTCCAAAAACGCTGACAAATTCAAGACTGCTGATGATTTGAAGGCTGCTGTTATCGCTGCTGAGTCCGGTTCTGCTGGAGAAAGTTTTATTTCTGAAAAGTTTGCAGATGCAACCTATATTGAAAAGGATGCTCAGATTGATGCTTTGACAGAGGTTCTTGCAGGAACATCTGATGCTGCAGTAATCGACTATGTTATGGCAAACTATCTCATCAATAAAGAAGGCAGCAACTTTGCAACACTTCAGATGCTTGACAAAATAGTTGAAACCGACAGTGAGTATTACTCCATCGCGTTCCGCAAGGGCAGTGATGTTACAGCTAAGGTTAACGAAATCTTAAAGCAGCTCAAGGCTGACGGCACAGTTGAAAACACCGCGACAAAATACGGCTTGGCTGATGCACTTGTAAAATAAACAAAATATTTAAAATTAGCGGCAGTCTTTCGGCTGCCGCTACATCTCTTTAAAGGAATTAATTTTTATGAATGATTTTTTAGGGGTAACCCTTTCCCTTTTTGAAGGTTTTGGTGTATCATTAAAACTTTTTGCCCTTACCCTTCTATTTTCTCTTCCCATTGGACTTATTATATCCTTTGGGTCAATGTCAAAATTCAAACCGCTATCCTTTATCACAAGGGTGTTTGTTTGGATAATTCGCGGAACACCGCTTATGCTGCAAATACTTATTGTTTTCTATGTGCCCGGAATGCTTTTTGGCGAGCCAATTTTCCGCAATAACAGATTTCTTGCCGCCCTTATTACTTTTGTAATTAACTACTCGGCATATTTTTCTGAAATATACCGTGGCGGTATTGAAGGCATACCGAAGGGCCAATATGAAGCGGGACAGGTTTTGGGACTTAACAAAACACAAATTTTCTTCAAAATAGTGCTTATGCAGGTTGTAAAAAGAATTGTCGCTCCCATGAGCAACGAAATTATTACGCTTGTAAAGGACACTTCTCTCGTGCGTGTAATTACGGTTATCGAAATCATTAAGGTTGCTGAAAAGTTCGCAGCCAAGGGACTTTTGTGGCCCCTTTTCTATACGGGTGTTTTCTATCTCTTGTTCTGCGGAATTTTGACGCTTTTGTTTGGTTTCATAGAGAAGAAACTTGATTATTACAAGAGTTGAGGTGTTATTATGGCAGTATTAGAGGTTAAAAACATACGAAAATCCTTTGGCAAAAACGAGGTATTAAAGGGTATTGATTTTTCTGTTGAAAAAGGCGAGGTTGTAACCATTCTTGGCTCTTCGGGAAGCGGAAAAACCACACTTTTACGTTGTCTTAATTTTTTAGAAACGGCTGATTGCGGTCAAATTTCTGTTAATGATGAAATCCTGTTTGATGCAGAACAAAATATTGGAATAAATGAAAAAGAAAAATTAAACAGCCGCTTGCACTTTGGTCTTGTTTTTCAATCCTTCAATCTTTTCCCGCAATACAGTGTTCTGAAAAATGTTATGCTTGCCCCCTTGCTTCATAAAAAAGAGAGTGAAGATGCTATTCGCGAGAATGCACTAAAGCTTATTGATAGGGTTGGCTTATCCGAAAAGATAAATTCATATCCCTTTGAACTTTCGGGCGGACAGCAGCAGCGCGTTGCTATTGCGCGCGCACTTGCTCTTAAACCCGATGTGCTTTGCTTTGACGAGCCCACAAGCGCTCTTGACCCCGAACTCACGGGCGAGGTGCTTCGAGTTATCAAGGGTTTAAAATCCAGCGACCGCACCATGATTGTTGTAACTCACGAAATGGATTTTGCAAAGAGCGTTTCCGATCGCGTAATCTTTATGGCGGACGGTGTAATTGAAGAAATGGGTACGCCTAAAGAAATCTTTGAATCACCAAAATCCGAAAAAACCAAATCTTTTTTGAATGCAGCAGGAATTTTTTAATATCGTAAAATAATAAGCGTAATATAAAAACACAATATATTGTGTAAAATAACGAATTTTTTGTTTTTTTATTCTTTTTATTGACAAGATGTTACTTTTTGTGATACCATTTATACATAGTAATGTATATATGCCAAATAACGAGTATATATCTTTATTTTGTTTGGCAAACAGACTTTAGTTAAAAGTCTGTTTTTGCTTTTTTGAAGGGGTGTTTTATGTGAAGGCTTTGGAACAAAAAATATTATCCGAGGGTAAAGTTCTGCCCGGTAATATACTCAAGGTTGGAAGTTTTCTTAATCATCGAATTGACGCTGATTTCCTTATGGAAATGGGCGCAGAAATTAAACGCCTTTTTGAAAATTGTGATATTAATAAAATCGTGACCATTGAAGCATCAGGAATCGCTATTGCGGTGGCTGCTGCCGCAAATATGCATGTTCCCGTGGTTTTTGCTAAAAAGAACCAAAGCCTTAACATATCGGGTGATGTATATTCTTCAATGGTCTATTCTTATACCCATTCAAAAAATTATCCCATCGTTATCAGTAAGGAATTCATTTCTGCTGACGATAAAATTCTCATAGTAGATGATTTTCTCGCGCATGGTAATGCCGTCAACGGTCTTGTTGACATTGCAAATCAGGCAGGCGCTACCGTAGAAGGCGTTGCTATTGCAATTGAAAAAGGCTTTCAGAGTGGCGGCGAGCAACTCCGCGCTTCAGGCTTAAGGGTTGAATCCCTTGCTATTGTTGAGAGCATGAGTGAAAACTCTCTCACATTCCGTAGTATGTAATTTTTATTTACATAAAAAATAAAAAAGAGGAGATTTTCAAAATGAAAAAGTTACTTGCACTTCTTCTTTGCTTTGCTATGCTTGCTGTATTTGCAGGTTGCGGCGAAAACAAAGACAACGAATTGCTCGGCATGAGTGATTCCCCCATCGCAGCTGTAGAGCTCAAGGTTGACTATGAGGTTCCGGACGATTTCAAAATCGGATTCATCTGCTTGCATGATGAAAACTCAACCTACGACCTTAACTTCTTGAACGCTGTTGACGCTATTCAGGAGGCTCTTGGCCTCAAGGACGAGCAGGTTATCGTTAAGACCAACATCGGTGAAGACGACGCTTGCTACAACACAGCTAAGGACCTTGCTACACAGGGTTGCGACATCGTATTTGCTAACTCCTTCGGTCATGAAGCTTTCATGATTAAGGCTGCAAAGGAATTCCCGGATGTTGAGTTCTGCCACGCTACAGGTACAAAGGCTCACACAGAAGGTCTTGCAAACTACCACAACGCTTTTGCTTCCATCTATCAGGGCAGATACCTCGCAGGTGTTGCTGCAGGTCTCAAGCTCAACGAAATGATTGAGGCTGGAAAAATCACTGCTGACCAGGCAAAAATGGGCTATGTTGGCGCATTTACCTATGCAGAAGTTATCTCCGGTTTCTCTTCATTCTATCTTGGCGCAAAATCTGTTTGCCCGAGCGTAACAATGGATGTTCAGTTCACAGGTTCTTGGTATGACCCGACTGAAGAAAAGAATGCTGCTGAAGCTCTTATAGCTAAGAACTGTGTTCTTATCAGCCAGCACGCTGACTCCATGGGTGCTCCCTCTGCTTGCGAAGCTGCAGGTGTACCGAACGTTTCCTACAACGGAAGCACATATGAGTCCTGCCCCGAAACATTCATCGTTTCTTCTGCTATCAACTGGGCTCCTTACTACAACTACATCATCAAGTGTGTTGCAACCGGCACAGCTATCGATGCTGACTGGTGCGGCGGCATTGCAGAAGGTTCTGTTGTCCTCACAGGCATCAACCAGGATGTAGCTGCTAAGGGAACTGTTGAAAAGATTAAGGCTACTGTTGAAGGCCTTAAGGACGGAAGCATCAAGGTATTTGACACCAAGACCTTCACTGTTGACGGCAAGGAAGTTACTACCTACACTGCTGACGTTGACGATATGGGCGACTACAAGCCTGACACTGAGGCTATTAAGGACGGTGCATTTGCTGAGTCTTCTGACCGCTCTGCTCCTTACTTCGACCTCAAAATTGATGGCATCACTCGTCTTAACGAAAAGTTCTAATTTAGAATGTTTCTGATTGGGCGGGGCACTAATCTGCCCCGCCCTAAAATCATTTTTAAGTTTTAAAAAAATCCACCTGATTTAGATGGATTTTTTTAAATCTTAAAAACACATAGGAGGAAATTTATGGCAAACGCGGCAATAGAACTTAAAAATATTACCAAAACCTTTGGCAGCGTTGTTGCAAACCGCGATGTTTCTCTATCGGTAAACCGTGGAGAAATCTTATCCATTCTCGGCGAGAATGGAAGCGGTAAAACCACCCTTATGAATATGATTTCTGGAATTTATTTTCCCGATAGCGGTCAAATTCTTATTGACGGCAAGGAGGTTGTTATCCGCTCGCCTAAGGATGCTTTTGACCATAAAATCGGTATGATACATCAACATTTTAAACTTGTTGATGTCTTTTCCGCTACCGAAAATATTATTTTAGGTCTTAAGGGAAAAGAGAAATACAATGTCAAAGAGGCTGCTAAAAAGGTTGAAGAAATCAGCCATAAATATGGTTTTGACATTTCTCCTATGAAGAAAATTCACGAAATGTCGGTTTCTGAAAAGCAAACTGTTGAGATTATCAAGGTGCTTTATCGCGGTGCTGATATTCTAATTCTCGATGAACCGACCGCCGTTTTGACTCCTCAGGAAACACAAAAACTTTTTGCCGTTCTTCGCCGTATGCGTGATGACGGTAAGTCGATTATAATAATCACACACAAGCTTCACGAGGTGCTTTCTCTTTCGGATAGAGTTTCTGTTCTAAGAAAAGGCGAGTATGTTGGAACAGTCAACACAAAAGATACTGATGAGAGTGAGCTTACCGAGATGATGGTTGGCAAAAAAATCTCGCTAAATATCCATAGAAGTGAGCCTAAAGACTGTGAGGACAGGCTTTGCGTTAAGGATATCTGCTGTGTAAGCCGTGACGGCGTGAAATTGCTTGATGATTTTTCCTTCACTGCAAAAAGCGGCGAGATTCTTGGTATCGCAGGTATTGCTGGTTCGGGTCAACGTGAGCTTTTAGAGGCAATTGCAGGTCTGTGCCATATTGATAAAGGCGAAATTATATACAACAACCCTAAAACAGGCACACACGACAATTTAAGGGATAAAACTCCCCTTCAAATTAGAGAACTCGGTGTTCGTCTTTCCTTCGTTCCTGAGGACAGACTTGGTATGGGACTTGTAGGAAACATGGGCATTACAGATAATATGATGCTCCGCAGTTACCGCAAGGGCAAATCGGTATTCTTAGAGCGCAAAGGTCCTCATGACCTTGCTGAAAAAATAATTTCCGACCTTGAGGTTGTAACACCTAATAGTGAAACACCGGTTAGACGTCTCTCGGGCGGCAACGTACAAAAGGTTTTGGTTGGAAGAGAGATTGCTGCAGCACCCACAGTGCTTATGGCGGCTTATCCTGTAAGAGGACTTGATATTAACTCTTCATATACTATATACAATCTTTTAAATCAACAAAAAGAACGCGGTGTTGCCGTTATATTTGTCGGCGAAGACCTTGATGTACTTTTGGAACTTTGCGACAGAATACTTGTTATCAGCTCAGGCTGTGTATCAGGAATCGTTGACGCAAGAACTACCACCAAAGAAGAAATTGGTCTTCTTATGACCAAAGGGAAAGGAGAAGAAAAATAATGCAGACTAAGAAAAACAATGCGCTCTCCTTCCATATAGTTAAGCGCGAGCCGCTTGCTTGGTATTTTGGTCTCTTAATCAGAGCGGCTGCTGTGCTGCTTGCTTTGATTGTATCGGGCGTAATTATCATGCTTCTCACGGATAAAAACCCCATCGCCGTTTACACGTCTATGTTTAACGGTGCATTTGGTATGAGCATCCGTACCTGGAGCCTTGTGCAAGACGTCGCGATACTGCTTTGTATCTCACTTGCGGTAACCCCCGCCTTCAAAATGAAGTTTTGGAACTGCGGTGCCGAAGGTCAAGTTCTCATTGGCGGCCTTGCCACCGTTACCGTTATGATGTTTTTGGGCGACAAGCTTCCACTTCCCCTTCTTTTAATTATTATGATTGTCGCATCAATTTTGGCAGGTATTATTTGGGCTGTTCTCCCCGCTATATTCAAGGCAATATGGAACACTAACGAAACACTCTTTACGCTTATGATGAACTATGTTGCAATTCAGCTTGTATCATTTTTCCTGAAAACCTTTGTTAAAACAGGTTCAGGTGTTCTGTTCCCAATGCCCGAGTTTGGACTTCCCGTTCTTTTTGGAAAACAGTATCTGCTTAACATTATCATTGTTGCGGTTTTGACCGTTGTTGTTTACATTTATTTAAAATATACAAAACAAGGTTATGAGATTGCCGTTGTTGGCGAAAGTGAAAACACTGCAAACTATATTGGTATCAACGTTAAGAAGGTTATTATAAGAACACTTATCGTTTCGGGCGCACTTTGCGGTATTGCAGGGCTTTTATTGGTTGGCGGCACAAACCATACCATCAACACCGAAACAGCAGGAGGACGCGGTTTTACCGCCATTATGGTATCCTGGCTTGCAAAGTTTAACCCATTCTTTATGGTGGTTACAAGCTTTATAATCGTATTCCTTCAAAAAGGTGCACAGCAGGTTTCAACAGATTTCAGAATTCCCCAGGCAATAAGCGACATCGTTACGGGAATTATCTTATTCTTCATAATAGGTTGCGAATTTTTCTTAAACTACAAAATTGTCGTTACTAAAAATGGAAAGGAGAATGCATAATGTTAGCCTTTCTTGTTAGTGCTATTAGACTTGGTATGGTTTTCCTGTTTGGTTCAACGGGTGAAATTCTTACCGAAAAATCAGGTCACCTGAATCTTGGCACCCCCGGTGTTATGTGTGTTGGTGCTTCCTGTGGATGCTTTGCGGAGTATCTCTATCTTAAACAGGTTGGACCTTTTGCTTCCCCCTTCCTTGCCATTATTATTGGCATTGCTGCCACCTTTGTAGGCGGCGCACTTATGGGACTACTTTTCAGTTTCCTTACAGTATCACTAAGAGCCAACCAAAACGTTACGGGTCTTGCCCTTACAACACTTGGTATCGGTATTTCAGACTTTATGATTGCAAAAACCGGTACATCCTTTGGTAGAGCCAGTAAATTCTTCACTTCCTCTCTTCCCTTTGCTGATGACCTTGGTTGGTTTGGAGAGCTTTTCTTCTCCCACGGAATTATGATTTATCTTGCCATTGTGATAGCGCTCATTTGCTCGTTTGTGCTATCAAAGACAAGAGTTGGTCTTAACCTTCGTTCAGTTGGTGAAAATCCTGCCACCGCTGATGCCGCAGGTATTAATGTTTCGCTTTACCGTTATCTTGCCACCTGTATAGGTTGCGGAATTTCTGGCCTTGGCGGACTTACCTTCATTATGGACTACCTTAACGGAAACTGGGAATACTGCATTGATGCTTTCGGTTGGCTCTCGATCGCTCTTGTTATCTTTACTGTGTGGAAGCCCAGCCTTGCAATTTTGGGTTCCTTTGTTTTCGGCGCTCTTTATATCGCAAGTAGTTATATTACGGGCGTTAGCTTTGCTAACAAAGAACTCTTTAAAATGCTTCCGTATGTTGTTACTATCATCGTTTTGATATTTACCAGCATTAGAAACAAAAAAGAAAATCAGCCACCTGCACACTTAGGCCTTTCGTATTTCCGAGAGGAAAGATAAAAAAATTAAAACCGTCATTGAGAGATTTCTCAATGACGGTTTTTTATTATTAATCTTTTAATTTTTGAGCCTGCTCTTAAAAATTTAGGATACGCAACCTTTCTTAAAAAATATGATACTTCGTTGCACCAGAGCACGCAGTATATCTTATAAAAAACAGAATCTACTGTATATGTTTTACCATTGCGCACATACGCTTTTAATACCGCAACAACATTTTCATCCTTTACATTATCCTCAATATAATTACAGTTGTCCCCACGTATTATGTATTTGCCGTTCTTAACCGATATAACGCGGTGCAATACAAACTTATTGTTTTCTCTGATATAAAGCGGTATATCATATTTTTTCAAAGGAAACTGAGGCTTTCTGAGTATTACTGTATCCTTTGCATCTCTAAGCATCGGACGCATACTGTTTCCCTTCGATACAAAGCTTACTTCCCCGTCTGTTTTAAGGGTTTCTAGCATGGCCGGAAGCATCTGACCAAGACTGACAAAATCGGTCATCATAGCTTCTCACCACTCATTGTTTCATAAGACAGTTTCGCTGCACTTATATCCATATTGCACTCAAGCATATAAACACCGACCGAGCGCAACAATTTATCCATAAGCAAAAGCAGCATATCCATTTCGTCTTTAGAAATGTGACGAAGTGTTTGCGAAAGCATATTAAAAATCACATCGTTAATTTCCATCTTTGAAATTTTGTTTTCAGGCGCTTGTGCTAAAAAACAAATGCCACCCAATTCACAACGGGTGTTACGGCTTAAATCATGTTTTCCGCTAAACGGGGTGCCATAAACATAAAATTTTCCGTCAACAAAGCGTATTGCAGGTTTATCGTCATTGATAATATATGCCTTGTCACCAAACATTTCAAGCCACAAAGAAGTGTGTGTGGATTTTCCCGTTTTACTTTTCGCAGAAAAAAGATAAGCTTTACCGTCCACAACAACGGCGGAAGCGTGAAGAAGCATACCGTCGTACTTCAAAAGTTCACGGTAAAATTCCGAGCCAAAAAACATATACTCCCATTCTTCTTCATTGAGGTTGTGGTTTTTATCAACTGAATTGCTTATCCAATTGTCATCGCGTTTTATCACGACATCTGCCACAGCATCTTTTGTTGCCAAATAAGGGGTGGCGCGTTTAATAAGCAAGCTGCCCGTGCAGTCCATATCCACAACAACATCTGCTATTCTGTATAAAGCCATTTCACACCTCTATTTTATATTTCATATTCAAAACACGGCATTGGTTTTAGTTTGAATGCACTCATTTTATGCATATGGTCAATTCTTTCCTTCGTCTGTGCACATTCAATCACACCTTCGCGAATATATCGGTCCAACACTTCATAAGTAAATCCAAGATTATCCTCATCGGTTTTACCGCACAAACCGTCTATCGGGGGTTTTTCAATGAATTTTTCGGGTAAGCCTAAGACTCTTCCGATTTCTTTTACTTCCCTTACGGTAAGGCGCGAAAGCGGACTAAAATCACCCGCCATATCGCCAAACTTCGTGGAATAACCAACAAAATCCTCCGATAAATTACAGGTGTTTGCCACCCTTCCGTTTACCGACTGTGATACGGCATACAACGTTGCCATTCGCACACGTGGGGGAAGATTTATTTTTGTCTGTTTTGATATATCAACCTTACCGTCAATTTCAGAAATTATTGCATCCACAGCGTTTTTTACATTTATGGTAACGTTCTTTATTCCAAGAGTATCACAAAGCTCTATAGAATAATTTATATCAAACTGTTCGCCTTGCGGCATCAAAACACCGAGTACTCTCTCTTTTCCAAGAGCCGCACAACAGAGCGCCGCCACAACCGAGCTATCCTTACCGCCTGAGATTCCAACAACCGCCTTGCAGTCTTTACCGTTTTCAGAAAACCATTCTCTTATCCAAGCGATACAGTCTTTACTAACCTTATGGGCATCAAACGAATACATACTCCCACTCCTATCGTATTACTATTATATAATAAAACAATATAATAAACAAGTCAATGTTTTACCTTGCGTTTTTTTCATATTAGTGTATAATTAAATTAGTAATATAACGAGGTGTAAGACATTGGAAATTAAGATTAAAAAATTAAAAGAAAATGCTTTTTTACCCACCAGAGGCTCAAAATTTGCCGCCGGTTACGACCTTTACGCCTGTGTTGACACAGATAGCGTGGTTATTCCGCCGCACAAATCGGCTAAAATCGGAACAGGAATTGCAGCCGCAATACCTGAAGGCTATTTCGGTGCGATTTTTGCACGCAGTGGCCTTGCAACAAAACAGAGTCTTCGTCCCGCAAATTGTGTTGGAGTTGTTGATGCGGATTATCGCGGTGAATTTATCGTATTTTTACACAATGACTCTGATGAGGAGAAGACAGTTAATAACGGAGAGCGAATTGCTCAGCTTGTTGTTATGCCCTTTTTAGATGTTGAATTCACAGAAACCGATACGCTTGACGAGACCGAGCGCGGAGCCAATGGTTTCGGAAGCACAGGAAAGTAAATTGTTTTTTGCGTGGTGTCTTTTATGAAAGCAATCATTAACGGAAAAATAATACTTGAAAATGAGATTATTGAGGGATATGCTCTTCTTTTTTCTGATAAGATTGAAGGTGTTGTAAAGACCGACAAACTGCCTTTGGACTGCGAGATAGTCGACGCTCAAGGTGGTTTTGTTTCTCCCGGTCTTATTGACCTTCATATTCACGGTTATCTGGGATATGATGTTTGTGACGCTACAGAAGATGCTCTTTATAACATTAGCAATGGTCTGCTCGCAAACGGTGTAACCGCTTTTTTACCCACAACTATGACGGTTGATATGTCAATTATCCGCAAATGCTTGAAGCTTTGCAAAGATTTATCACAAAAAAGCAATGATTGGGACGGCAGTATTATTCTTGGTTGTCACACAGAAGGACCATTCATAAATAAGGATAAAAAAGGCGCACAAAACCCTGCTTTCATTTTGCCGCCTGACGCTGATTTTGTTAAAGAATTTTCAGATGTTATAAAAATAATAACGCTCGCACCTGAATGCGATAGCGAAAATTTTTCGGCAATTAAAGATATCTCTAAAAACACCAATATTATAGTATCAATCGGTCATACCACTGCCGATTATAAAACCGCAAAGGCAGGGATAAATGCAGGCGCACAGCATATTACTCATTTATTTAATGCCATGTCAGCCCTGACCCACCGCGAGCCTGGTGTTGTTGGTGCTGCGCTTAACAGTGATGTAAGCTGTGAGCTTATTGTTGATAATATTCATATAAATCCTGCACTTTACGATATCGTTTGGAAATTAAAAGGCAGAAAGCTTTGCTTTATCACGGATTGCTTGTCAGCCGGAGGTTTGAATCATGGTGAGTACACTCTTGGCGGTAGCAAAATTATTTATAAAGATAATATTTGTCAACTTGAAGACGGTACAATTGCAGGAAGCGTACTTAAGCTTAATGAAGGTGTATGGAACGCATATAAAAACTCCAATATACCGCTATATGAGTGTGTAAATTGTGCTTCCCTTAATCCCGCCACCGTTCTTTGTATTGATAATAAAAAGGGTTCCATTAAAATTGGCAAGGATGCGGATATTATTGTCACTGATAACAATTTTAATGTTTTAAAAACGATTATATGCGGAAAAATCAAATATCAAAAATAAAGGTAAAATTTTAAAATTTTTTGCTAAAAAATATTGAAAACTGCACAATATAATGATATAATACACTGTCGGAAAAATTTTTATTAAACAAAGTTTTAAAATATAAGGAGTTGTTTGAAAATGAGTCGTATGATAGGCACTGTTTCTCGCGGTGTTAGGGCTCCAATTATCAAAGAAGGAGACGACATTGTTGAAATCGTTGCTTCATCCGTTCTTGAAGCAGCTAATGATGACGGATTTAAGTTTAACGACCGCGACATCGTTGCTATGACAGAGGCTATAGTTGCAAGAGCACAAGGAAACTATGCGACGGTTGATGATATTGCTACCGATGTTGAAGCAAAATTTGGTGGCGAGACTGTCGGTGTTATATTCCCAATTTTGAGCCGCAACCGCTTTGCTATCTGTCTTCGCGGAATTGCAAAGGGTGCTAAAAAGGTTGTTTTGATGCTTTCATACCCCTCTGACGAGGTTGGTAACCACCTTATATCTCTTGATGCGCTTGATGAAAAAGGCGTTGACCCCTATAAAGATGTCCTTTCCCTTTCAAAATATCGCGAGCTTTTCGGTTTTGAAAAACACACCTTTACAGGAATTGACTATGTTGCATATTATGAGCAGTTAATAAATGAATGCGGCGCAGAGTGTGAAATCATTTTTGCTAACAACCCTAAAGCTATATTAGACTATACCAAAAACGTTCTTTGTTGTGACATTCACTCAAGAGCACGCACCAAGCGCTTGCTCAAGGCTGCGGGCGGCGAAAAAATATACGGACTTGATGATATTTTAAGCGCTTCCGTAAACGGCAGCGGCTACAACAAAGATTACGGTCTTTTGGGCTCTAACAAAGCAACCGAAGACAAGGTAAAGCTCTTCCCGCGTGATTGTCAGCCTATCGTTGATGCTATTCAGAAAAAGCTCTTCGATGCTACCGGAAAGAATATTGAGGTTATGGTTTATGGCGACGGCGCATTCAAGGACCCTGTTGGAAAGATTTGGGAGCTTGCTGACCCTGTTGTTTCCCCTGCTTACACCTCAGGTCTTGAAGGCACACCCAACGAGCTTAAGCTTAAGTATCTTGCCGATAACGAGTTTAGCAACCTTTCGGGTGATGAGCTTAAAGAAGCTATAAAGAATAAAATTCACGAAAAAGATGGAAACCTTGTTGGTCAGATGGCCTCTGAGGGTACAACTCCGAGAAGACTTACCGACTTAATCGGTTCCTTGTGTGACCTTACATCAGGCTCCGGTGACAAGGGTACTCCGATTGTATTTATTCAAGGATATTTTGATAACTACACAACCGATTAATATAGCAAAAAACACCTTGCGTTCAGCAAGGTGTTTTGTTTTGTCTATAAAGTGTATAGAAAAACAGATGGTTTTTAAAATTATCTTTGCACACGGCCCGAGCCGTCACCGCCGGCAAGTTTTTCAACCTCCGATACACTAACACGATTATAGTCTCCCTCAACGCTGTGCTTGAGCGCAGATGCTGCAACAGCAAACTCAATGGCGTCTTTAGAGGATTTTCCCGAAAGGAGCGAATATATAAGTCCGCCACCAAAAGAATCGCCGCCGCCAACACGGTCAACAATGTGCAAATGGTAATTCTTTGAGAAATAATAATCATCGCCATCATACAACATTGCTGCCCAGTCATTATCACTTGCAGAAATGGAAGAACGCAGAGTGATTGCTACCTTTTCGAATGAGAATTTATCAGCAAGCTGCTTTGCAACGGATTTATATCCGTCATGATTCAATTTGCCGCCATAAATATCGGTGTTCTCTGCTTCAATTCCAAATACATCCTTTGCATCCTCTTCGTTTGATATGCAAACATCGACATATTGACAAAGTTCAGTCATGGTTTCTCTTGCCTGGTCTCTTGTCCATAATTTTCCACGATAATTAAGGTCGCAAGAGATTTTAACACCTCGTGCCTTAGCCGCTTTACATGCCTCAATGCAAATTTCTGCAACATTTTTTCCAAGTGCGGGGGTAATACCTGTAAAGTGGAACCAATCAGCACCGTCAAAAATCTTATCCCAATCAAAATCGGATTTATCCGCCATGGCAATAGCAGAATATGCACGGTCATAAATACATACCGAGCCACGCTGTGAAGCGCCCTTTTCAAGAAAATAGATGCCGACGCGCTCGCCACCGCGAACTATGTTTGATGTATCAATGCCAAAATATCTCAAAGAGTCAACAGCCGCCTGGCCAATTGCATGCTTAGGCAGCTTGGTAACATAAACACTATCCAATCCGTAGTTTGCAAGCGATACTGCGACATTTGCTTCTCCGCCTCCAAAGGTTGCCTGCATCTGGTCGTTTTGGAAAAAACGATAATATCCGTTTGGAGCCAATCTTAACATAATTTCGCCAAAGGTTACTACTCTTTTCATACTATTTCTCCTCTTTTTCAAGTGCTTCTTTTACAAAAAAGCTACCGCCTATAGCTTCCACCTTGTCAAACGCAAGGAATTCATCAATATTGCTTCTGTCAACCCCGCCTGTCGGTATGAATTTAACCTGTGGGAAGGGAGCGGAAAGAGCCTTAAGGGCTTTAAGTCCGCCATATATATTAGCGGGGAAAAATTTAACCGTTGTAATTCCAAGCTCTAATGCCTGCATAATCTCGGTTGGTGTTACACATCCTGGGAAATACGGAATCTTGTTTTTCTTGCAAATTTTTGCAACCGCAACCGAAAGACCGGGAGATACAATAAACTGTGCACCAGCCTTAAGCGCTGCTTTGCACTGTTTTGCATTAATAACTGTACCCGCGCCAATGCTCATATCTGGATAGTTTTTGCAAGCATAAGCTATTGCCTCGGCAGCACAATCCGTGCGAAAAGTAATCTCGGCAGTATTAATGCCATTATTTTTGAGCGCCGATAAAATTTTATCGGTTTCTGACATCTCCTTGATTACCACAACAGGAACATATTTTTCCATAACTTTAACCTCCTATATTTTATATAGCTTTCATATAAATTTTAAACTATTTTGATACAAATTTCAAGTAGTTTGATTTTTTATTATAAAATGATATAATGTTATAGAAATGAGGCGAAAAAATGAAATTTCTATTCTTAATACTGGCAATCATATTGTTTATTGCAGCATTAATATTGCTAACTGCCTATATTTGCTTTTATATGGCATTTTTTGTGCCAAAGAAGAAAGAAATGAAAAAAGAATTTGACCTTCCCCCAGGCAAAATTTACGAGCCTTATCACGATGTTATGTTAGGTTGGATGAAGGAAGCTAAAAAATTACCATATGAAGAATTTTGCATCACTTCATTCGACGGGCTCAAGCTCTATGCGAAATATTATGAATATGCTAAAGGCGCTCCTATTGAACTTATGTTTCACGGCTATAGAGGTAGCGCCGAAAGAGATTTATGCGGTGGTATCCAACGCTGTTTTTCCCTTGGAAGAAATGCTTTTATCGTTGACCAACGCACAAGTGGAAAAAGCGAAGGTAATGTGATATCTTTCGGCATTAACGAAAGTCGCGACTGTCTTTCTTGGGTTGATTTTTTGGTTGAGCATTTCGGTGCGGATGCAAAAATTATATTGTGCGGTATTTCAATGGGCGCTTCAACAGTTATGATTGCGTCCGGCAAAGAATTGCCTAAAAATGTTGTTGGTATTTTGGCCGACTGCGGATATTCCACTGCGCGCGATATAATAAAAAAGACCATATGTGAGAAAAAACTTCCTGCTAATATGCTATATCCCTTTGTGAAACTCGGCGCTAAGCTTTACGGGCATTTTGATTTAGAGGAAACATCACCGCTCGAGGCTATCAAAAACTGCTCTATTCCAATATTTTTCATTCACGGGACAGCTGACGATTTTGTTCCTTTTTATATGAGCCAAGAAGTTTTTGACGTTTGTCCTTCAGCAAAGCAACTCGTTGCTGTAGAGGGTGCGGGGCACGGTCTTGCATACCCCAAGGATGCTAACGGATATCTTAAATCGGTTGCTGAGTTTTTCACGCAAAATGGTGTGGAAACAACCGTTATAAATAGATAAAATCAAATTTTTAAAAAATTCTTGTCGAATAATGCATATTATAGTATAATTACCTAGTATTATACTTTAAGCGAGGTGTTTATTACGGCTAAAAATAATTGGATAAAATTTCGTCATAAGATTATTCGGGACCTTGCATATGCGGTGCTTGTTCCCTATTCAAAAATCAAATATGGAATAAAGGTTGAAAAATTCAAGGACAATCCCGAGCGTCAATATTTGGTTGTTTTCAACCATCAAACAGCTTTTGACCAGTTTTTTGTAGGAATGTCCTTTAAAAAAGCCGTGTATTTTCTCGCTTCGGAGGATATTTTTTCAAACGGTTGGATATCGGCTTTAATCAGATTTCTGGTTGCTCCTATTCCGATAAAGAAACAAACCACCGATATCGGCGCCGTGAAAAACTGCTTGCGCGTTGCAAAGGAGGGCGGAACAATCGCCCTGGCGCCCGAGGGAAACCGAACATACAGTGGTAAAACTGAATATATGAATCCGTCAATCGCTTCCCTTGCAAAAATGCTAAAATTACCACTTGCTATTTATCGTATTGAGGGTGGTTACGGTGTTCATCCACGATGGAGTGATGTTGTTCGCAAGGGCAAGATGCGTTCTTATGTTTCAAAGGTTATTGAACCCCACGAATACAAGGATATGACAAATGATGAGTTGTTTGAAATTATAAACAATGAATTGTATGTTGATGAAGCAAATGCCGACAATGTTTTTTTACATAAAAAACGCGCTGAATATCTTGAACGCGCGATGTATGTTTGTCCCTATTGCGGTTTAGCAAACTTTGAAAGTCATAACGACACTATTAAATGCAAAACTTGCAATAGAGAAATCAAATATGATATCACAACCGAGCTTAAAGGCGTTGGATTTGATTTTCCTTACCGCTTTGTATCAGAGTGGTATGATTACCAAAAGGATTACATAAATTCACTTGATGTCACCGCGAACACCAAAAAACCTTTGTTTTCGGATAACGCCCGTTTATCTAAAGTAATTGTTTACAAGAAAAAGGTTTTGCTTGACAAAAACTCTTCCGTATCGCTTTTCGGAGATAAAATCGTCATAGGCAACGATTTGGTCTTCCCTTTTAAGGAGGTTTCTGCCGTTACTGTTCTCGGTAAAAACAAGCTTAATATCTACCACGATAAAAACATATACCAATTAAAAGGCAGTAAACGGTTTAACGCCTTGAAATATGTAAATATTTATAATCGTTATATGAATATCATACGAGGTGATGAAAATGGAAAATTTTTGGGACTCTAATGTTTGGGGCACTTTAAACCTGATTGCGATATTACTTTTAAGCCTTTTGATTGCAAATGCGCTCAAAAGAACCATTAAATTTTTACACGCTTCCTTGATACCTACTTCTGTTTTGGGTGGTGCAATTTTGCTTATCGTTGCCGGAATTTTTGATATGATAACCGGTAAAGTTATGTTCGAAACACAGTTTTTCGGCGGAAGAGGTTATCAGGCCCTTGAGACAATAACATATCATTCTTTAGCTCTTGGTTTTATCGCATCAACTCTGAAGGCAACCAAAGGAAAACTTAACAAAAAACGTGCCAACGAAATATTTAATACAGGCGTCACAACAGTTTCAACGTATTTATTACAGGCGGTTGTCGGTCTTGGAATTACAATAGTTGCAGCACTTGTTATGACAAACTTCTTCTCGGCGGCAGGTGTGCTTCTTCCCTTTGGATTTGGTCAAGGCACAGGTCAGGCATTAAACTACGGAAATATTTATGAAACCGAGTTTGGTTTCATTGGTGGAAAGAGTTTTGGCCTTACTATTGCGGCTTTAGGATTCTTAAGCGCAAGCATCGGCGGTGTTATACATCTAAATTACCTTAAAAGAAAGCATAAAATAGTTTTATCGGGCGAGGATGAAAGCGCGTTAAGCACCGAAGATGTGCAATCAAAAAATGAAATCCCTATGCAAGGTAGTATGGACAAGATGACCGTTCAGATTGCCTTTGTAATCGTGGCTTATCTTCTTACATACGTCATTATGTTCTTGCTTGGAAAAATGTTGCCGGGCATGAAATCCGTTGTTTACGGTTTTAACTTCCTTATCGGTGTACTCAGTGCTACACTTATGAAGACGGTTATTAATTTCCTTAAGAAAAAATCAATTATTAAAAAAGACTATGTAAACGACTTTTTAATGACCCGTACAAGCAACTTTTTCTTTGATATAATGGTTGTTGCAGGTGTTGCCGCAATTCGCCTCGGCATACTTGAAAAATATTGGGGCATTATGCTTATTCTCGGTGTTGTTGGATTGGTTATCACCTACATATACAACTACTTTATAGCAAAAGTACTTTTCAAGGAATATAGCCAAGAACAGTTCCTTATGATGTACGGAATGCTTACAGGAACTGCAAGCACAGGCACCATTCTTCTTCGCGAAATTGACGGAAAATTCGAGACTCCCGCAGCAGATAATATGGTTTATCAAAACTTCCCCGCTATTGTTTTCGGTTTCCCTTTGATGTTACTTGCAACACTAGCACCTAAAAAGCCAATTTTGACACTTATTATACTGACAGCATTTTTCATTGTTATGAATTTGATACTTTTTAGAAGCTTTATTTTCAAAAGAAAGAAAAAAGCATAAAAAACAGCCAACGCTTTATCGCGTTGGCTTTTTTTATAAATGTTTTTAATTATTCCTCACTGAAATTGTCCTTATCTACGCCACAAAGCGGACATACGAAATCATCAGGCAAATCCTCAAACTTTGTGCCGGGAGCAATTCCGTTATCGGCATCGCCGAGTTCTTCGTCATATACCCAACCGCATACATCACATACATATTTTTTCATTTTTAATTCCTCCTAATATTTATTATAACACCAAAGACGGTGCAGAATACACTCTTGCTGCTAATTCTTGATTGAGCATATAAAGGCTTTTGGGGTCAGAACCAAACAACTCCATTTTAGAAATAAGGTCGTTTGCGTTGGTTTCCTCTTCGCCCTGCTCTTTTACAAACCAATCAAGGAACTGCATCGTGCGGAAATCTCTGACATCATATGCTGCGCTGTAGATGTCATTTATCAAAGAAGTAACGTACTCTTCGTGTTCAAGACCTGCTTTGAGCACATCCATATGTTCGTTGAATTTTTTATCAGGCTTATCAATCGCCTCTAAAGAAACCGGCATATTTTCATTTTGCAAGTAGGCGTAGAACAACATCGCGTGGTCTCTTTCTTCCTGTGCCTGAATCATATACCAGTTTGCAAATCCGTCAAGACCTTTTGCCTTAAAATAATTTGAAAAGTCCAAATAAAGATATGCGGAATAAAATTCTTTGTTGATTTGTTGATTAAGCAGTTCATGTACCTTATTATTCATAATACATTATACCTCCAAATAAATTTTTTATTATATTTTTTCAAAATCCGCAGCGCCGTGCTTACAAAGAGGACATATAAAATCTTCCGGAAGAGTATCTCCTTCGTACACATAACCGCAAATTTTACATACAAAACCTTTTTTGCCATCGGTTTCGGGCTTGGGTTTAACATTATTCTGATAATATGTGTATGTCATTGTTTCTTTGTCGGATAACACTCTCGCCTCGGTAACATCACAAATAAACATTCTATGTGTATCTAAATCCACATATTGCACCACATTAAGCGAAATAAATGCATTGATATAGCGCGGTAAGAAAACAAGGCCATTATCCGAGCGAAGCGGCTCACAATCGGCAAATTTATCAACATTTCGTCCGCTTTGGAAACCAAAGGTCTCAAAGACCTTAAAGGGTGCGTCCACAGTAAGACAGTTGATATTCATTTTGCCTGTCTGCTTAATTGTGTGGTGTGAATAATTTTCTTTATTTATCGTCACGGCGAGACGGTTTGGAGTGTTTGTAACCTGAGTTACCGTATTAACTATCAAACCATTATCTTTTTTTCCGTCGTTCGAGGTTACAACATACAATCCATATCCGATATTGAAAAGTGCCGTCAAATCGTTTTTGTTTGCGGTTGAAGACTGCTGTGCCAAATATTCTTTGCACAATTCTTTTGCAAGTTGGTCTAATTGTGCGTTACTGTCTGCGTTAAGTGCAGAGAGTATTTTAACCGATGTTTCGGTAAACGCAAGATTTTTGCATTTATCAAGCATTTCACGCATAACCTTAGCCGCCATAGGCGCCCAACTACCATTTTCAACGAGTGCAACTGTACGGTTACTGAAATTGCGCTCGGTCAAATGGTCAATAAATTCGCGCATAAAGGGGAAAATATCCGCGTTATAGGTTGTAGTTGCCAAAACAAGCTTGCTGTAACGGAAAGCATCTGAGATAGCCTGTGCCATATCTGTTCTTGCAAGGTCATATACGAGCACTTTTGGACATCCGTTTTCTTTTAGCTTGTCAGCCAACTGAATTACGGCTTTTTTAGTGTTGCCATAAATTGAGGTATACGCAATTACTATACCCTCTTCTTCGGGTTGATAGCTTGACCATGTGTTATATAAATTTATATAATAGCCCAAATTTTCCGATAAAACGGGACCGTGCAACGGGCAAATCTTCTCAATGTCAAGACCAGCCGCCTTTTTAAGAAGATTTTGAACCTGTACACCATACTTACCAACAATACCGATATAGTATCTGCGTGCTTCGTCTACCCAATCTTCCTCCACATCTAAAGCTCCAAATTTGCCGAATCCGTCCGCAGAAAACAAAACCTTATCCACACTGTCATATGTGACAATTACCTCAGGCCAATGCACCATCGGCGCAGTAACAAAGGTTAAATTATGTTTTCCTAAAGAAAGTGTATCACCTTCGCCCACAATAATTCTGTTGTCTGCAAAGTCTGTTCCAAAAAAGTTGTTCATCATTGTAAAAGCCTTGGAAGAAGCGACAATCTTGGCGCTTGGATATGCTTTAACAAAATTCATAATATTCGCCGAATGGTCAGGCTCCATATGCTGAACTATCAAAAAGTCAGGCTGTCTGCTACCGAGGGCACTCTGAATATTATCAAGCCACTCATGAGTAAAAGCGGCATCAACGGTATCCAATATTGCAATTTTTTCATCAATTATTGCATACGAATTATAGGACATACCGTTTGGAACGGCGTACTGACCTTCAAAAAGGTCAACCTTATGGTCATTGACGCCAATATATTTAATATCATCTGTGATAGTCATATAGTACCTCCATTTAAACTCCTATATATTATTAACATTTGTTGTGTTTTTTAACGATTATACAGAATTTATTATACATAGAAATAATAGCAGAAACTTTAAATAAAATCAATATAAAAAGAAAAATTATATGTGTTTATTTCCTCCAATTTTAATTATAATAAAATATGTTTTTTCTGTTTACAAAAAACAAAAAACACCACCCGTCTGGTGGTGTTTTTAGATGTCTATGGGCCACAAAAAAGATATTTTCGGTATTATTGCGTATGAATTCGAACTCTTACAATAAATTCTAAATCATCCGCAAAGCGGACACCTTTACTTCTTCACTATTCACTATTACTTATTACCTAATCGACAAGTTTAAAAAGAGAAGAGTGAAAAGTGAAGAGTTAATAGTGAAGAGTTAATAGTGAAAAAGTAAAATCGACAAGCTTCTATCGAAACTTGTCGATTCTTGGCAGGGGCAGAAGGACTTGAACCCTCGGCACGCGGTTTTGGAGACCGCTGCTCTACCAACTGAGCTATACCCCTAGATATTATTATGTAATCAGTAGAGTATTGCAAAGCACAATTCGTTTATACAATACTCTACTAATGGTGGGGCATCAGGGACTCGAACCCCGGACCAACCGGTTATGAGCCGGTTGCTCTAACCAACTGAGCTAATGCCCCAAGAGACAACAGATATATTATATCATAAATGTTAACTTTGTCAATATTATAATTTATTTTTTATAAACTTTTTTAATTACAAAAGAAATGCGGGTATTCCCCGCATCTCTTTACATATTGAGTATCATTGTTGCTATCTTGAAATATACCATCAAGGATAACGCATCTACAATTGTTGTAATGAACGGGCTTGCCATAACTGCAGGGTCAAATCCGACACATTTTGCTAATATCGGAAGTGTGCATCCAACAAATTTCGCCATTATTACGGTGATTGCAAGTGTGACACTTACAACAAGAATTATCGGTATTGTATATTCGTTCCCAAGCAGAATATTATCAACAAGAATTATCTTGATAAAATTAACTGCACCAAGTGTGATACCACACAAAATTGAGACTCTGAACTCTTTCCAAACAACACGGAAAATATCGGAAAATTCAACATCTCCCAGCGAGAGAGAACGTATAATCGTAACCGATGACTGACTTCCGGAATTACCAGCCGTTCCCATTATCATTGGCATAAAGCAGGTCAGCGCGATACCGTAAATTATGTTGCTTGAAAGCGAATTTTCAAAACTGTTTATTATAAGTCCTGTCAGTGTTGCCGAAATCATCAAAAGCAAAAGCCACGGAATTCTCGCCAAAAAGGTTGAGAAAACACCTGTTTTAAAATATGGCTTTTCACTCGGTGTGATAGCGGCAGAAATTTCGATATCCTCGGTCATTTCTTCCTGCAAAACGTCGATAGCGTCGTCAACCGTTACAATACCAACAAGGCGGTTTTCCGCATCAACAACAGGCACCGCTATAAAGTCATACTTATCGAAAAGCTGTGCAACTTCTTCCTTGTCGTCTAATGTACTTGCAGATATAATATTCGTCTCCATTATATCTTCAAGTATTTCATCAGGCTGTGCCAAGAGCAATGTGCGAATTGTCAGGAATCCTAAAAGACGTCTTTGAGCATCTGTAACGTAACACACGTTAATAGTCTCAGAATCAATGCCAACACGTCTGATTTTCTCAAACGCAACCGAAACCTTGTCATTCTTCTTAAGATGAATATACTCGGTAGTCATAATGCTACCGGCACTATCTTCGGGATATGCAAGCAACTGATTTATCAAGGTGCGCGTAGCCTTGTCCGCCTGACTTAAAATACGCTTTGCAATATTAGCGGGCATTTCCTCAATAATATCAACCGTATCGTCCATAAAAAGCTCTGACATAACAGCGCGCAGCTCTCGGTCACTAAATCCCGTGATGAGTTGCTCTTGCATATCCGAATCCAAAAGCGTGAACACCTCGGATGCAAGTTCCTTTGGCATAATGCGGAAGAAAGTAGGTCGTTCATGCATCTCAATTTCTTCAAAAAGTGCAGCAAGGTCAACGGGATTTGTATCCTGCATCATTGCCTTGAGCTGTGTAAATTTCTTATCAAAAAACAACTCAAGCATTTTCTCTTCCACATCATTCACCCTCTCTGAAGTATTATAATATTAGTTTATTATAACACCGAGATAAATTAAAGTCAACCAAGTGAATAATGACGTATATTAACTAAATGTGCCACCGTGGGTATGGTTTCGCCCTGCATCGTTGATGTTGGAGACAACAAAGCGCCCGTAGCACAAAACAGTATATTCTTAAGTCTACCATCATAAAGTCTTTTTAAAATATAGGAACAAAGAATACTTGCACCGCATCCGCAGCCCGAGCCGCCGGCATGAACATCCTGGCGTTTTCGGTCAAACATCATGAGACCACAATCGTTATGAATTTTTGATATATCTGTTCCATCTCGTCTAAACAAGTCAACGAGCATCTTTGAACCAACGGCACCTAAATCTCCTGTGAAAATACCATCATAATCCTGTGGAGAGGTGTCGGTATCGTTTAAAAAATTACATATGGTATCATATGCGGCAGGGGAAAATGTCAAGAGAACACCATAAATTTTTGCTTTCCAAAAATTTCCTTTGATTTTGCGGGTTTAGAGCACTTATGGTGTGCAGGCGGCTATGGGGAGGTAAATGTTAAACAAACACCATATGGCGGTTTTTTAGTGCATTTTACACAAAAACCGTGCATCTAATTGATGCACAGTTTTTGCTGGATAAAGCTTGATTCACATTAAATTATGGTTTTTTGCTCAAACATTATCTAACAGTTTTTTAATCAAATCATACTTCTCTTTTTCTTCCGGGTTGAGGTTATATGGGTTGCTTAAATAAGAGGATAAATATGCCTCATAAAAATCCTTGGGATAATATTCTTTAAACCATGCGCAACGAACGGCATTCATTACATAGGCGGTAGCATGAGCTTTCGGGAACATATAACGGATTTTTGAAAGACTGTCAATATACCAATCGGAGATATTGATTTTTAGCATTTCTTCCACAAAGTATTTTTTATCCAAATCAGAAAGTTTTTGCTTTGCCCAAAGTCCTTTTCGAACACTTTCCATAATGCGAAACGCCGTGGCTCTATCCATTCCCTTGCTAATTAAATAAACAAATATATCATCTCTTGTGGCAATCACTTCCGAGATGCTACAAATTTTATTTTTTATCAGATGTTCTGCATTATCCGTCCAAACATTAGTGCCGTGACAAAGTCCGAGAAATTTAACAAGATCATTAAAATTTTTCGGTTTTGTTTCGATAAGCATATCTCTCAGAAAATCTGTGTCGAATTCAGGAATACACAAAGTATCAGCTTTTTGGAACATCTCATATATTAAAGGGTCATTCAATTTAATATCCACTACCGATTTTCCCGTTCTTTTCTCTAATTCCAAAAGTAAATCCAGAGTGCTGTGCCCCAAAATATCCTGTTTCAGAATAGTATCGTGCAGACTATGAAAATCAAAATGGGTTGTTGAGCGAGGTGCCCAATTGCAATCTATTGGTGTAAAGTCTTCAAAATCCATATCCCGCGGAATAACCATAACGCCACCAGGGTGCATACCAACACTACGCTTAACTCCCACGATTTTGTTTATAAGATTCTCTTTTTCTTCTGGCTTAAAATTTGTATTTTGAGCCTTCTCATATTTTTCTATATATTTTTCAGCAATACCATCCCACACAGTCGCTACTGTACCGGCTTGTATCACATTAGTTTTACCAAACACATCTTCTAAAAACTTTTGAGCCGCTAATCTGAAATCTTCTGGGAAATTCAAATCAATGTCAGGCTCTTTATCGCTATTAAAGCCCATAAAAACTTCATAAGGAATATTATGTCCATCAGTTCTTAATTTTCTATTGCAAACAGGGCAAACTTTTTCCGGCAAATCAAAGGCGTCATCTGCCACTTTAGAAAATTCAAGATAGTGGCAATTACAGTAATAATGAGGCGGCAATGGATTGGTATCACTGACACCTAAGAAAAAAGCGACTAATGTTGAACCAACTGCGCCACGAGCCGTAGTTAATTTCCCCTTCTCTTTCGCATAATCCACAAGTTTTTTTGCCAATAAATACTGTGAGGCTGCTTGTTCATCCTTTAAAAATCCTAATTCGGTATCAAGTCTTTCTTTTATCTTTTCGGGCAAAGGATTGCCGTAGAGTTCATAAGCTTTGCTATAACATATTTTTTCTAAATCGCTATATGCATTTTCAAAAACGGGATAATAATTTCCTGTTTTTAAAGGCTCAACTTTTTCTATAACATCAATTAGAATTTGCGGATTTTTGAGGACAACCTTCTCAGCGCCATAATTTCCAAGATATGAAAATTCCTCAAGCATTTCCTTTGTAGTGCGAACATAATACTCATCTGTTGAAATTGTTTCTTTTTCTTGCGCTAAATTTACAATATCCAGACAAATCTTATCGGCTTTTTCTATACAGTGACCATTACTTACAGCTACCACAGGAACACCTAATTCTTCGCCTAAATAAAATATTTTCTTATTCGTTTCGCATTCCAAAACATCTTTGTTTGGGAATATTTCAAAATAGTCATAAAAAGCGGTTACGGCATACGGAACTTTATCTTGTTTGATCAAATCAAACAATTCTCCCTTTGAGCCACAAGAGCCAACTAACAAATTTTTGCGATTTTCTTTCAAGACTTGCAGGTCTATTATATTTACACCGTCCGACTCATAAATAGAAGAAATAACCTTATAAAGTTCTTTAATACCAGCTTGGTTTTTAGCCAGTAATGTCAGATGATATACTGGACTATCTGCATTGGATTTATACTTAACTTCTGCGCCGTAAATAACCTTTATATTTTCATATTTCTTCGCACATCTCATGACTTCAGGGAAATCTTGCACATTATTAAGATTAGTAAATGCAATTGATTTAAGACCTAATTTTTGCGTCTTTTCAAAAATTTCACGCACGCCAATTACTGATACGCCGTCTGATAATTTAGTATGCAAATGTAATTCGTTTCTGTTTTCTAAAACCGCATCATATTCGGTACAATCGTAGAAATATGTTAAATCGTGTCCATCAAATTTCAAGTCCAGCTTGAATAAATCTCCAAAAGAGTTTTTAAGACAAATAAACTCTACTTTAGATTCATCTTCTTTTTCTGTAATATTATAAGGCCTACGATATAATGCAAATATAGCATCAGCCATTTTTGCCGAATCGGTATCAACGTCAACAAGCGCAGGAAAACGTTCAAATTTCTTGCCATCCGAACGGGGCAATGAGTACGGTCTCGGCAACTGACATGCATAAATTAAATGTATGTTTTTATCACTACAAATTTTCTTTAAACGCAATAAAAATTTTTCTCGCTCACAAGAAAATCTAAATCCATCAATCAACCCAGCATAATCAATAAAAACGGCTGAAAGATTATCATATTTAGAAATTGCTTTTTCAATATAATCAATATCAATCTTGGGTGTATCATCAATATGTATTCGGTCAAAATCTTTATCGGTTAGCCAATCATTTCTTCTAAGTCTTTTTGTAACTTGCTCTTTGCTCATCTCTAACGAAAACAATAGGACGTTGGACTCATTTAACGAAACCATCCTTGACAGCAAATGGTGGAAAAATGTCGTTTTGCCCATTCCGGGACGAGAAGCCAAAGCAATTAGCTTGCCGTTTCCATTATTTTCGTTTAAGATATTTTCTATTTCAAAAAATCCGGTTATAATTTCTTTTCTTGTTACATTAAAGTCTGTTTTAAATTTATTGCTCTGCATCTGCTATTTTCTCCTTTTTACCATTACTAATTTCTTCAACTTTTTTA
The DNA here is from genome assembly GCA_045601885.1 of Acutalibacteraceae bacterium. Taxonomy (GTDB): domain Bacteria; phylum Bacillota; class Clostridia; order Oscillospirales; family Acutalibacteraceae; genus SIG589. Next base: position 187,024 of record JAZSAN010000002.1, read on the forward strand.
GTCAAAGCCTCTTTTGATGTAGAATATTTTCTGCTCAACGAGTCTATATACACCTCACGTGCCAAAACATCGTCAGAAGACGCTATGATTTCTGCGGCTGCCGTGAGATATTTAAGTTTTGAAGTATCTGAATTTATCTCTATTTCTTTTTCAGCGCATAACAGTTTATATTCGATATCACACACTGCACTGTTTAGCAAGGCTTTAAAAGCCTCTGCTCCATTTTTCTTTATAAATTCATCAGGGTCTTTGGTGTTTGGCAGTTCAACAACACAGACCGAAAGCTCCGAACCTTTAAATAGATTTATTACCTTTTCAGTGGCTTTTTGTCCTGCCACATCAGCATCGAATAACAAAACAATTTCTTTTGTTAGTTTAGCAAGTAGTTTGATTTGTTCTTCTGTGAGCGCCGTACCTAACGGCGCAACAACGTTTTTGAATCCTGCTTGGCGAAGTGAAATCACGTCCATATTACCTTCAACAAGAATCATACATTTGGCACAGTGGTTTTTGGCGATGTCGATTCCAAAAAGGTTTTGGCGCTTTTTATACACGAATGTATCTGCAGTATTCATATATTTTGCGCCATCATTTTCTTCTGGGTTTATTCTGCTGCTAAATGCTATTATGTTTCCGTATATATCTTTTATTGGAAAGATTACTCTGTTTCTAAAACGATCATAGTATTTACCATTTTTTGAAGATTTAACCGATAGATTTGCTTTTTCAATTTCGTATTCATTAAAACCTTTATTTTTTAAATAGTTCAGCAACATATTCCAATCTTTTGGAGCGCATCCAAGCTGGAAGTTTTCAATAGTTTCGCTACTTAATCCTCTGTCAGAAAGATAATCCGTCGCCCATTTTCCGTTAGTCGATTTAAGATAACTTTGATAAAACTTTGCTGCTTCTTGGTTTATTGCCAAAATTTTATTTCTCATTTTTATATAATAGTTATCTTCAGTTTTTTCTGTTATTTTCACACCCGAACGCTCCGCCAAAAGTTTGACTGCACTTATATAATCAACCTTTTCCACAAGGCGAGTAAACTCAATAACATCCCCTCCGGTTCCGCAACCGAAACAATAAAACGAATCTTTTTTAGGACAAACTGTAAAAGACGGAGTTTTTTCATTATGAAAAGGACATAGTCCTATTAGATTACTGCCTTTTGGAGTTAATTTTACATATTTTGATATAACATCTTGAATGTTGTTTTTACTCTTTATTTCATCAATTTTTTCTTTGTTTATTTTGTTCATTATTTTTACCTCATTTTAAACTTTGAACTCTGCCTATTAAAAATTTTCTATAAGGTCCGCAATAGTTTTGGGATTGTTTATTACCAAATCTATAGCGGTTTTTTCACCTAAATAACTGAATTCTTTTAACATTTCTTCTGTCGAAAGAATATAACTATCATTTCTGATTTTTGCTTCATCAATAGTAATCGACGTTGCATGGCAGGTTGCAATAACAGGAATTTTAAAAACTTTTCCCAATTCCACAATCCTTTTGTTGATACTTTTTTCTTCTTCATCTTTAGTAGGGGAAATTTCGATAAAATCATAAAATTCTGCCATTTTTTTATAATCTTTTACGCCATCCCACCACCATTTTAACTCATAATATATTTCGCCGTGCTGACTGGTGGAACCAATTAATAAATTTTTGCGGTTTTTCATAAGTAATTCCATATTTAACAATTCGCACGGGTTATATCGTTCATCAGGCTTTAAAGTTGATGTTAGTTCCTGTAATGTATCAAAACCTGATTGATTTTTCGCAAGTATGGTTAGCGAATAACCCTTAGTTTTATAGATTTGTGTTGTGGTTTCGAAAGGCAATTCCACACCGCAAATTATTTTAACGCCAAAATTGTTTTTATTATAAATTTTTATTATTTTTAAAATTCCATTTATACTTTTGTAATCTGCAAACGCTATTGCCGAAAGTCCAAGCTCATCAGCTTTTCTTATTACGCTTAAAATATCAATTGTTGACCTCACGAGCTTTGAAGATTTTGTATAGAGGTGAAGTTCGGCACGTTTTATATTGTCATCTTTAAACATAAAACTCCTCCAAAGTATCAAGACAAATACACCCGAGCGGATTGCCGAATACTGCTCCGCAATCGATTGCAATATGATTATTTCCTCTCCATATCTTGCCTTTGAATTTTGGGTCAATAAATCCCGTTGGCGTATGACCTGTAACGATAATCTTATCGGGGAAACATTCTTTTTCATATTCAGGTTCGCCGATAATAAATTCTTGCCATAAAAGCATATTGGGGTTTTGCATACGCTCCTTTGCGGGAACTGTATGCGATAGGTGAAATTTGTTTTCACCAACTGTCAACTCTTCAAAAATCGGCATATAGTTTAGATATAGTAAAATCTTCTTTTTTTCTTCTTCCGAGAGTTTCATAAAGGCTTCTTCGGTAGTAGAACCGCCGTCATAAATCCAACTGCGGTATTTATCCACGAAATCATCTGCTTCGTATAAATCTGATGGAGCAGCAATGATTTTTAAAATATAGTGGGCCAAAAAATCGTGGTTACCCATAAGTGCTACTACATTTTTCCTTTGCATAATATCCTGCAAAATTTTAATTCCATCAGGGCCACGGTCTACAATATCACCCAAAATATAAAGGGTGTCGTTGTCACTGAAATTTATCTTTTCAAGCATTTTAATATATTTGTCGTAACATCCGTGTAAATCACTCATAGCGTAAATCATTTTTAACCTCCGTTTATTTAATAATTCGTGCAGTGTTTTCATCAATTTTTTCGTACATAGGAAGATTTTCTTTATCCTCAATTTTGAGGTCAAATCTATTGCGAAGTTCTTTGCGCCAATCGCTGCGTTTCAAAAAGCCACAAACACTGCAAACCTTACCGACATAATTGTATTTACCACTATAAGATTCACTGAAAATAAGGGCATCGATATAATTATGCTTGTGATTTGAACGAGTTTTGCCTGACTTATTACTTTTCTTTTTATGGCGCATTTCTTGAGGTTCGTTATCATAAAACTGTTTCTCAGCGGCTCGCTGAACTTCAGGCTTCGGGTCCCAACTTTGTAGTTTCTTATATTCATTGTTTTTGCTCATATATCAATTTCTCCTTCAAATTGGTACTCACTTAAAGGATTTTCTTTGCACTGTGGTAAAATGAAATCTAAAACTCTATCGAAGCAATCAATACATAAATTAAGTCTTAGTCGGTTAAGGTCATATCTTGAGCCATAACCGATATGGGTATCAAAGCAAAAATTTTCTTGATAATCCCACTCGTCAAAGGTTTTTCCACACATATTACAAACAGTTGGTTCAAAATCAATTAAGTATTCATAGTGCTTTGAGTCGTCTACAACCTCGCGAATTGTTACTTTATCGTTATTAAGTGCAAAGGTATCGGTAATTAAAAAACGAATATCAAACCTGCAAAGCACCGAGCTCATAAAGATTTTAACCCTTCCGTTCTTCACTTCCACGCGACCCCGTGGATAATAATTAAACGGAAAACCTTTTGTAATGCTTTTAGAAAACTTTTCCCACTCTGCTTTGTGATTGAAATTTTCGCCCGACTTTGAAGAATAGGTTGCATTCTCTAAAGCAACACCATTGCTATCGCATTTAACCTTTACCGTGATCAATCTTTTCTCATGTGGGACATACCAAAATATACCTTTATACACACTCATAAATATTCTCCTATGTTTTTGATAAATAATTCCTTGTTTAACTTTTTCGCATTCTCAATAAGATTTTTAGTGCCTGTGGCGCTTTCGCTTACAAAAGCGATTACAGTATCGGCATTTTCTACCATTTGTTTGTTTCTTATAGGTCCTGCCGCTCTGCCGTACTTTTGCCAGTCGGCAGGATAAATTTCAAGTGCAAATCCTTTTTCTTTTGCATATCTTTCCGCCATTAAATCTGTCCCTTTACAATGACCCGACAAAATGGTGATTCCCGTTTCTTGTCCAACGCACAAATCTACAAAATTTTTAAAAATCTCATAATTATTAAAATTTCTATAACCACCAATAACAATTCTTTTCATTTTTATCCCTCCACATATACAATACCACAACGCATGCGACACTTTCGGGACACGCATTATTTTATATTTATAATTGTTAATGAGTAATAAATATGGTATAATTAATAAAATGAGGTGATATTATGCTAAATTATGAAAAATTATCTGCGGAGTTATCCGCCAAAATAAAATACGACAGAGAAAATAATTCTCTGCCGCAGATTGCTTTCACCGAAGATGACGTCATCCGCCGTGATAATTCAAAAGATAAAGCTAATATCATTCGTAGCGCTTTTATTCGTGATATTGATAAAATTATTCATTGTCCTTACTATAACCGCTATGCCGATAAAACTCAGGTGTTTTCGTTCTACAAGAATGATGACATAACCCGTCGCGGACTTCACGTTCAGTTGGTATCACGTATTGCTCGCACAATCGGCAAGGCTCTTGGTCTTAACCTTGATTTAATCGAGGCAATTGCTTTAGGACACGATATCGGCCATACTCCTTTCGGCCATGCCGGCGAAGAGATTTTGGATGAGCTTTTATACTCGTATATAGGCAGACATTTTAGCCATAACATTCACTCGGTTCATGTGCTTGATAAAATCTTTCCGTACAACATTTCGCTTCAAACCTTAAACGGAATTGCCGCGCACGATGGCGAGATGGAACTTTGTGAATATCACACAAAACCGCTTTATAATTTTGATGATTTTGATAATCAAATAGAGGAGTGCTATTTAGATAAGAAAAACGTTCGAAAGCTCAGCCCTGCGACCCTTGAAGCTGCGGTTATGCGAATTTCAGATATTATCGCTTACCTTGGCAAAGACAGACAGGATGCCGAGAAGGCCGACCTGCTTAAAACCGATGCTTATGAGGATTGCGCTATTGGAACCTATAACGCCGAAATTATAAATAACCTTATTGTTAATATCGTTGAGAATAGCTACGGAAAGCCATATATTAAAATGGATGCCGAGCATTTTGAAGCGCTTAAAAAAGCCAAGGCCGACAATTATGATTTGATATATAAAAACGATAATGTAAAAGCCGAAATGGAAAGTACAGTTAAACCTATGATGAGTAAAATGTATGAAAAATTACTTGATGATTTAAAGAGTGATAATAAATCATCTCCGATTTTTACACATCATATTAACTACATAAACAAGGCGCACTATAAAAGAGAGACACCTTATGAACAAACCGAGCCCAATCAGATAGTGGTCGATTATATCGCAAGTATGACCGATGACTATTTTATCGATTTATATACACATCTGTTTCCCAAAAGCGATTTGAAAATAACTTATAAGGGGTATTTTGACTGATGTTCTACTTTTCAAAATCTAAATACTGTCTTGCCTGGCAATGCCCAAAACTTTTGTGGCTTAATAAATACAAGCCCGAATTAAAGCCCGAAGACCCGTCTTTGCAGGCGCGTTTTGATGAGGGCAACGTTGTCGGTGATATGGCAATGCAACTTTTCGGAGATTTCACCGAAGTTACCGCCTTTAAGGATGACGGCAAGCTTGACCTTAATAAAATGCAGGAACTAACTAAAGAATGTCTTGCAAATGACACTGAAAACATCTGCGAAGCATCATTTAACTATAACGGACTTTACTGCGCGGTGGATATTTTACATAAAGAAAACGACGGTTATGCTATTTACGAGGTTAAAAGTTCAACCCACGCTTCTCACATATACGCCGTTGATATTTCTTATCAAAAATATGTTTTAGAACACTGCGGCATTAAAATTACCGGCACATATCTTATTTGCATTGACCCCGAATATGTTCGCGGCGAAGAGCTTGAAATCAATAAATTCTTCCAAATTATAGATATGTCAGCAGAGGTTAAAGATGAACTTCAAAATGTACCGTCTTTACTTCGAAAGGCCGAGCAAGTATATAATCTAAAGGAAGAACCGGAAAAAGATATTGGCGAACATTGTCGCGACCCGTATGAGTGCGCTTTTTGGGGCTATTGCACTAAAAATTTGCCGACCCCTAACGTGTTCGACCTTTATCGAATCGGTTTCAAAAAAGCGTTAGAGCATTATTATAACGGGCAAATAGGTTTTAACGATTTGCTTTTTGAAAGCGGCATTACCAACGCCAAACAACTTCGCCAAATGTTGCATAACGTATCAGTTCAACCCGATGATATTGATAAAGATGGCATCAGAGATTTTCTTGATACGCTTTCTTACCCAATTTATTTCCTTGATTTTGAAACCATGCAGCCGGTTATTCCTAAGTTTCCGGGTACAAAGCCTTATGCGCAGATTCCGTTCCAATATTCTCTGCACTATATAGAGTATGAAGGTGGCCCTCTTTTACATAAAGAATTTTTGGCAGAGTCGGGTGAGAACCCCCTCAGAGCAATCGCTGAGCGCCTTTGCGAAGATATACCAAAGAACGTTTGCGTAACGGCTTACAATAAAGCCTTTGAATGTGCAAGACTTAAAGAATTGGCAGGTTATTTCCCAGACCTTGCAGATCATCTGCTTAATATTGAAAGCAATATGAAAGATTTGTTGGTGCCCTTTCAAAGCGGATATTATTATAACAAAGCGATGGGCGGCAGTTTTTCGATTAAAAGTGTTTTACCAGCCCTTTTCCCGAATGACCCGGCGCTTGATTATCATAATCTCGACCAAATACACAACGGCGGCGAGGCAATGACCATCTTCCCACAAATTCAGTATATGAATGAAGAAGATAAAAATATTGCCCGCCACAACCTACTTAAATATTGCGAACTCGACACCTTCGCCATGGTTAAACTGTGGGAAAAGTTGAGGGAAGTATTAGAATAAAGGAGAATAACAATGAGTATATTGGTTGCTTTAGATGGAGAAAATATATCGTTATCTCAAGACCAAGAAAAACTAATCCGAGAAATTGTTGATAGAGATTTTTATTTTGTTGAAAAAGATTTTACAGACATTTGCAACGAATCCTTTTATATTAAAGCGTACCAGAGAGGATATCGTTGGACTGAGGTGGAAATAACCGAATTATTAAATGATATAGCAGAAATTTCAAACGAAAAATATTGTTTACAACCCTTAATAGTTAAACGGGTTGTAAATCCTACGGAAGAAGAAACTGCAAAAGGTATTTCCGAATCGTATTATGAGGTTATTGATGGACAACAACGCCTTACTACCATGAATTTAATCTTGAAATGCCTACATGAAGAAGGATGCTGTCTTGATTACAATAAGTATATAATCCAATATGAAACCAAACGAAAAATTGATGAACAATATATTGCCGACGCTGAAGAAACAATTAAAAATTGGTTAGCTGTAAATCCAAAATATAAAGTTGCTTTTGCAGAAAAAATCAAAAAACTCTTTTTTGTTTGGTATGAAATCATCGATAAAACAGTTTCAGAAGAAAATAATTCCAATAAAATTTTCAAAACAATAAATGATAATCAAATAGCTTTAACCAATGCAGAGTTGTTTAAAGCACTGCTTTTAAATCCCGAAAACATCTTGGTTTATTCCCCGGAAGAACGAGAAAAAATTAGCCAAGATATCCATCAAATTGCATTTGAATGGGATAGGCTTGAACAAGATTTGAGAGATACTGATTTCTGGGCGTTTATCTGTAATTCTTCATGTGAAGATCGTATGCACTTAGATTATTTGTTTGAATTATTTGCTGCCTGCAAAATTGATATGATTTCAAATAAGAAATGCCAAGAGTTTTCAGGTTTAAGTAGAACTGATCTTAATGAAGCAAAAGAAAAAGCACAAAAATTAAATCGTGAAATCAATAGATATTCTTTCACGACCGCTCAATTGTATTTGGAATACCTTCAAAAGGCCAAAGGCACTCCTACGTTCGCAAATATAAAAACTGTGTGGGAGGAAATCAAATTTTGTTACGATAAACTATATACTTGGTATTCGGATTACGATTTATTTCATTATATTGGTTATTTAGGTGCGGTTTCTGAAAAAAGACAAACTTCAAGCATTGTTCCTGATATTATATTGGAATTTTATAAGAAAAACGCCAATGAAGAACTTGATGATGTCCGTCAAAATGCAAAATCGAAGATTTTTGAAATTTTGAAATCCCATATCAATTACGAAGACAACTCACAAAAACCAAATTCAATATATGTTAAGAAGCAGAGTGAGAAAGCACTGAATCATGAATATTATACAAATATGGGTTCTAAAAAAATTGGTGAATTCCTTTTGTTCTTCAATATTTGGACAACAATTAAACAAAAAGAGTTAAATATTCGTTTTCCATTTTATAATCATAAATTTTCGTCAACTTATACGGACAAAGAACTTTCATGGGATATAGAACATATAAACGCCCGTCAACTAAAAATTGATATATCAAAAGAGTCTGATTTAGATTACAAACAATTTGCAAAATGGGCGTTAGAAGAACTTGATGTTGAAAAACTTGATAATGATTTTCTCGACCTATTGTATACTTCTGCTGAATATGAGTTAGAAAAAGAACAAAAGAAACAATTTAATGATTCGTGGAAGGATTTTGCAAATAAGCGCAATCAAAACGATTCGGGTGATAATAGCATACAAAATCTTGCTCTTTTAGATAGCGCAACAAATCGTGGATACGGAAATAGTTTTTTTGGTGAGAAGCGCGCTAAAATCATCGAAAATGATAAAACCGGAAAATATGTTCCAATTGCCACAAAAAATGTATTTTTAAAATATTACAATAACTCACCAAAGTTTGATAGCGCTTGGGATAGCAATGACAAAAAAGCCTATATGAAAGAAATAGATGATTGCATTGCCGAATTAAAAAAATTTGAAGGAGTGTAATATTTTATGAATCAAGGTCAAAAATACAACTTTATAAAAATCATTCAAGAAAAATCCTTGCTGATTCCGCAAATTCAAAGAGATTACGTTCAACACAGAACAAGTTATAAAGTTGAAAAAAGCCGAAGTCAATTGATAGAATCGCTTATTAACGTAGTAACTGGCGAAACCAAAAATATAAACCTTAATTTCGTGTACGGTTATTCTGATTTTATTTTTAGTGAATCTTCTGTTAATGGTCCGCTAAAGCGCTTTGACTGCTTTGTGCCTATTGATGGTCAGCAACGTCTGACAACTTTATATTTGTTACATCTTTTTGTTTATGCCAAAGCAAAAAGCGATGATATAGACATATTTAAAAACAAATTATTTTATCAGACACGCAAAACAACAAAAATTTTCATTAATAAATTAACAGAAGAAATACCTAACCTGATAGATTCTAATAACGTTTATGAAGCTATAAAAAATTCAAGTTGGTATTCAAGCGCCTGGGAATGTGATGTATCTGTAAAATCCTGCTTAAAAGTATTAGAAGAAATACAGAATAAGTTTGAATATTTTAATAAGTGGAACGATGCTATAAAAAACTTAAACAAAATAAGCTTTATGTTGTTAAACATAACCGAACTGGGGAAACCTAATGAATTATATATTAAAATGAACTCGCGCGGACGTCAATTAACACCTTTTGAAAATTTTAAATCCGACTTATATGGTTATATAGATGAAAACTTCAAAGATGATCAAGCTTTTATTTCAGAATTCAAAAAAGGGTTGGACAATGACTGGCAAGAAAATATTTGGAAGTGGTTTGAGAATATTGAATTATCAAAACAATATACAGATGAATTAACAAAAGAAATTATACATTGGATCATTGTTAACCGTAAAATAATCGAACACAAGCCGAACAAAGGCGACATTGATATTCAAAAGTTACAACTTCCAATTGAAGAAATCGGGACGAACGCAGATTGTTATATGATTTATCCCACCTCCGCAACACCTGAAAAATACTGGTTTTCTTCATACAACATTTTGGACAGCTCTGCTGAAATCGAAGATATTTATTACACGTTTAAACTTTTTTCCGCGATTTCTGAAGAACTGCGAAAAAAGACGTTCGATACTATATTAGGATCTATAAACGAAAAAGGAAATTTAAGCAAAAATATAAATCAATATACCGCGCGTATAAGATTGTTGGCCATAACCCTATACGCAAGGAACCGCGCTTCCGCCGACATAGATGAAGAAGATTTTAAAAAGTGGTACAGAATAGCTAATAATGTTTTAAACCACTCTGAAATCGACACGATTGAGCGTTTTTGCAAGGCATGTAGGGCTATGTATAATTTATCGAATAATTATTCGGTCACTTTGCTGGATGAGTTGCAGAAATTATACGATAACCCGTATGAAGCTGACGAACAATTAGTAAATAAGGCCTTATACGACATCTTAAAATATTTCCCGAATATCAAAGACGAGCAAATCAAAGAAGAGTGTTATAAATCCACACTTATTACGGATACAATCTGGAACGAAGTCATAAAAGAAGCGGAAAAACACGAATATTTCAAGGGAGAGATTTATTTTGCTCTTTATGATTGCTCCGATCCAAATGAATTTAAGGAGCGTTGGCTTCGGATTTCTGACATTTTTGCTGATAACGAAAATGATGTCATTTTAAAAAAGTATTTCATTAAAAATCCAATTGTTGATGTTTTTCCATATTCTATATCAGATAAATATTGTATGTATTACTGGAATGATAAACATCATAATAACGACTGGCGCGGATTTTTAAGGAAAGAAGAAGGCAGGAAAGCATTTAATGAATTTTTAACAGCATATATTAACAGTGGAAAAAGACTTAAAGAATTTGTTAATAATGAAGATATGCAAACAATTTCTAACGTTGCGATGAGTGATGAGTTCAAAGCATCTTTGCTTAAGAACGATAAAATGCTTTCGTATATGGGATATGGACGATATATGTGCGAAAACGGACATTATTATCTTCTTAAATCTGATGATCGCAGCAGAGGTATAGATTATAAACTATTTGAAGCATATTTGAAGTTAAAGAAATCGCACGACAATATTATACTGCCTGAATTCACTTCTAAAGATGATATGTGCAATATGTGCTTAAATATATCGGGTAAAAAAATAACATTCGATAATGATAGTTTTTTAATCAATGATACTCATTTAGATAGCAGTGATGTAAACAAGTTAAAGAATTCCTTATAAAAAATCGTTGCCTTACTGTCAATTTGACAATAAGGCAACGATTTTCTTGTTGATGATATTTGTTTTTTCATCCCAACTCTTCGAGGTCGAGGGTGAAGTTTGAAAGTTCGGTTTCGGGGTCTATGAAGTTTACTTCAATTTCACTTGATATAAGATTCCATTTACCTTTGGCGATTGGCTTTTTTCTCTTTCCACAAGTTAGGCAATTTGTAAGCATTGCATCGGTCAGCTCACAGGCGGCAAGATGCTCATAATTTATTTTAGCGAATCTTGTTGATACAAATCCGCTCACATCTTTGATTAGTTCAATCAATTCTTTTTTTATAGTTTCCTCGCAAGGACAATTCCTTAAAACCTCAAATGTCTCTTTAAAAAGCGATATAAACTCATCACTATCAAACTTTTTATCTCTCAAAACGTCATGTGTAAAATACCACCATTTTAATGGCAATATATCGGTAGCGTTAAAATCAATTTCCATTTCATTACTCCTTTGATGTTTTAAAGATGATTTTTAATCAGATGCATTAGCGTTTCTACATCTTCGTATGAATACTCTGTGTTTTTTGAATCAATCATTACCGGATTTTCATTTTTCGAATAAAAGATTGAAAAACAATCGTGAAGCATCGAGCGTGTAAGATGACAGGCGGAGCGATGCTCTTCACTAATCTTTATATGTCGAGTAGCTTCAAAATCTTTCGCAGATAATAGAAGTGAAATGTATCGTTTTTCAATATTTTTTTGATGAGATAAACGTTCTGCTTCCTTAAAGGTTTTTACGAATACTTCTTTAAAAAGTTCATAGTCGAAAGTTTTTTGAGTAATAATTTTTGCTGTGACGTCTCGCCACTCTGCTGATAGTTTATTCAACTTAATAATTGTTTCAGAAGTGTATCTATTCATTAAAATCTTTCCTTGGTATATATTTACTCTCAATAAATTCTGCTTTGAAGTATTAAGAAACACTTTTTCCGCAGAAAAGATAAATTCTGCAATTTTCTTCTTGCTCGTTAGGATATACGTTCCAAATTATTTCGCTTTCTGTACTAAAATTATTTGAACTAAAGTTTTCGAAAACATCTTCGATTTCAGTGCGACTAACACAATCAAGATAACTTTCTTTTATAGAAAAGAATAAAAAGGCTGAATCGAATATTGCATTCTTGATAGACGGTCTTAGTTGAGTGTATGCTTGGTCGACACTTTTGGCTTCAGCAGTATAAAAATACATTTCCTCTGATTTATTGAATATTTTTTGAAGGTCTTGCCAATCCATGCCCACAAATCCGTAATCGTGCGTAACAAGGCTCGCACAATCAAAAAGATAATACATATTTTCAGCATCTGTGTTTATTTTCATAACTAACTCCTTATGTTTTAAAAATTTTTGTTATGAATTCATTTTAACATTTCATTAGCACCAAATTCGGTGCATAAAATAACCCTCTGCAAAAAGCAGAGGGTTGTTATCTTGTTTATAGAGTGGAATTATATATTGGTCGTAACGAAAGGAATTTTATTCCTTTTAGCATAGGATTCCGCACAGCTGCCGGAAGGAGTATAAATAACAACTTTTTTGCAATTTTCGAATACGTAATCCCCAATTTCTTCTACGCTTTTCGGAATAGTAATTGATTTGAGTTTATAACATTGAGCGAATGCACCATCTGCAATATTTTTAACACCTGCAGGAATAATTACATCCTCCAGTTTTTCACAGCCGGAAAAGGCACATTTGCATATAGAAATTAGGTTGTTCGGTAAATCAATACATTTTAACCGCTTGCAATTCATAAAAGCCAATTCGCCAATGCAGGTTACGTTATCGGGGAGACTGACTTTTTTAAGTTTATAACAACTTGCAAAAAGACCATCACTAATTGTCATAACTTTGTCCGGAACAGTAACTTCTTTTAGTTTTCGGTTGCAGGCGAAAGCTCCTTCTTCTATATTATCTACGCTTCTGGGAATATCAATGTTATTAATTCCCATGCTCGATAAAGCTGCTCGGCCAATAGTTTTGAGAGATTGCGGTAATATAATAGATTTTATATTGCCGCCATATTCATAGAATTGATTGATGCGAACAACACCTTCAGGTATAATAATGCTTTTAACGTCTTTTTTAGAGGTGTACGAAAATGATTCCAACACACCGTTTTCTATATAAAATGTTAACGCCATTATAAAAGCTCCCCCATTTATTAAATATCACTTTCTATATTTTAACAAATCTTCTTAGAAAACACAACTAACTTTCTTTATCCACCCACACGCCGCTTTTGTCTTGAAAAACTGCATACTGTGGGGAATCGGTAAGATTATGAATTATACGGCTGAGTGCCTTTCGTTCAAGCGAAATTTCATAAGGATATTCGCTTAATTTCTTCAATATATCATTTTGCCTTAAATGTGTTTTGGAATTTGAGTGCTTTGAAAGAATTTCAAACACAAAAAGCGGCGCCAAGCTTTTGCGAGTATTTGCTTTTTGTGGGCGGTACAGTTCATCAAGTTCTTCTTCACTCATCATTTCAAGCTTTTCAAGTCGAAGGCGAACAGTGTTATCAACAAGTTCACGGGACACACCGTACTCGTGGAGTACAAATGCGGCGGCTAATTCACGAGCTTCGTTATTGATTATAATTTGAGGCGCATTTAGATAGAAAAGTCGACAAAGTCGCATAGAACGCACAACAACGTCATAAGCACATATATTTGTGCCGATACGATTTTCGGCATCTTTTAATACGATATTGTGATAATTCTCTCGATATTTGAGTTCATCATCACCGACTTTTATATCAACATATTCGGTTAAAGCTTCTTTTTCATAATCTTTTAAAGAGTTGCCTTTGGCGATATTACCTGCAATAACCTTAACCCACTCAATAGTCTCAAGCCTATCATCAATATCGCGTATTTTTTCTAAATCAAATCCGCAATTATCAAAGGGTTTTAAATATGTATTCCAAAAATCATATAACTCTCCCTCTAATTCAAAAGGTTTATTATTGTCATCCGATTCCTTTTCTATTTTTGCAATTTGCTGAAGCTTAGAATAATGCTCGTTGAATTTTTCAAGTAATTTTTCGTATTTTGCAAGATTCCAATCAACACGACAGCGATAACTGTCATTTTCGTCAGTGCTACCGGGAGCGTTACTCTCCCAACCGGGACGGTCGTAGTGCCAACCGGGGATATAAAGAATGCCATCTTCGTCGGTGCGTTCAAACATAAGGGTAATAAAATCGGTAGGTGCAAGGGCAGTTTCACTCATACTATCAATAATTTTTTCTTCCATAATTAAAACTCCTTATCTTTTATTGTGAGGTTATTATAGCAAAGGTTATGCACCTAATTTGGTGCAGTAACCCCGAAGTTGAAAAAACTTCGGGGTTAATCGGGTTATTCGTACATAAATTTTTCGAGTTCGGTCAATCTATCATCCAAAGAATTAAAAGCTGTTTCTTTTTTACAGTTAGAATTCACAACACAGTGATAATGCTCTCCCAAAATAGTTTTGCGAGAAAAACAAATAAAATCGTTGTTATTTTTATATTTACCGAAATCTGTATTTTTAGTTCCAACCCTTACTACTCTTAATTCCCAATCATGCATATTAGAAAAAACTTTTGCACCAAATAAATCATCTAATTTTTTCAAAAAACTTTCTTTAAAGTTTTCGTCCAAACTTTTTGGATTTGCAGTATAAATTTTTCTTGCGGTAGCAATTATTTTATTAAATCTATTACGTATGTATGTTTGAGGATCAAGCAATTCTTTTTCTATATGGTTGCAAACATTCAAACACTTAATATGATATTTTTTAATTATTTCTATCAACTCATCACGCTGGTGCATAATATGTTGTAAATCTTTAGAGATTTGCATGTTGCTGAAATAGCAATCGTAAAGTCCATTTGTCATTATATTTTTCCGAGGATTTAACTCTTGCAATTCTTTAATCAATTGCGGGATGTCTCTTAATCTGGCATTATAAACGTTTTCATCTTTTAATGTTTTCATAATTTGTTCTTTAAAATCTTTATAAAAATCTTCAAAAGTTTTACTGCCTTTAGCCGAATTACAGCTGTTACAACATGGCAATAAATTGTATATTTCGGTAATTGCTCCGGTGGGTTTTCTATCCGAAACTAACGGAATAATATGGTCAGAAGAAGTTGCATCAGCACCACAATAAAAGCACTTAGAAGTATCAAACTTTGAATCAACATATTTGTTATACAACTCTTGAACCTTATTGTCTTTTTCTGTAATCCAAGGTGTAAATGTCTGGACAAATGCATTCGAAATAGTTGATGAACGAGCATTTAATGTTGCGTGGGCAGGCCACTTAAAAATAAAATCATCTTTCCCCATGTTTTATAGTCTCCTTTTCAATTTCATTATACCTACAATCAAAATATATTTCAACTTTAAATAGTAGGCATATCATAAAATCTCAATATTAAATTTATAGAATTTTTCATGTTCTCATAATTAATCTTCTTTTTATCTTTATTATAACGTCTTTCTATTCCCCTCAAAGTGCGCATACACTGCGGTATCGTCAATTTTGTCTCTATAAGTAGTTCTAATGCCGCTTGATCAATTTCGATTTTCGTATCCTTTAAAAAATTTGTCACTATTTCTTTATGCCTCTCCTTAGGTGTTATCCCCATATCAGCAAAAATCACCTCTTCAAAAAAATGCTCATACAAAACATTTAATTCTTTTGGCTCACAATTAGAAGCCAATAAAGTTCTTTGTCCTTTTGAAACTTTTTTTAAAATCAATTTTACGACTTCTTTCGTAGTAGTTTTATGGGCTAAATCATCAATATCATCAATAATTAGAAGTTCTGCATCTTCAATTTTCTTTAAATATGATTGGGGATTATGGTTTACCAACTTCTCTGCTAAATCCTTTGCTGTAATAAAAACCACACTATTTTTTTGATCAAAACAATATTTTGTAGCATAAAGCAAATGAGTTTTTCCAGAACCAACACGTCCATACAACCATACTATCTTAAAATCATTTGGCAACTGAAAAATCCTTTCACATAAAACAACCGCAAATCTATTAGTATCATTTTTATTAAAATTATCAAATTTGAAATTGTGTGTAGGCATTTTTATTTTTCCTTTCCGTATTAAAGCAACTCCGCCTCTTTAAGAACCTCAAATATCTGACCGAGTCCAAATGGATTGGAATCGCACATTATGCCAACGCCTTTTATAGCGGTTTCTTCGATATATTTTCGTTTGTGCCGGTTGTTTGTGGCTATATAAATATAATCGTAAAAAGATTTAAGTGTGGCGGTTTGCTTTTTTAATTCTTCGGGAGTTTTATCAATTTCGGTTAAGAAAGCGTAAGTTTTTTTATCTTTTATAAAGGCTTTGTCAGCGCCAAAAATATATTTTTCATCTTCAATTTCATCCATACCCTGCGACACCGCCCAAAGCCATACGGCACCGAGTAACATTTCCTTTTTGCTTGGTGTTTCATTTTTTATATTAGACAATTGTATCATCCTCCTTAAATTTCTGACATTCGTCATTTAGATGGCTTACTGCTTCTGTTAATCCACAGGGCGAACATTCAAATTCATTTTCTGCGAGCAGCTTGCGACCACCACCTTTATACCAAGGCTTTTCTAAAAAGCAATTAACAATGATTTTTGCATTCTCTTTTCCAACGTTGCTAACTGAAACCTTATCGTTAAATGTTATGGTTGAAAAGTGCCCCTTTGTAGAATCTTTCCGACGTGAGCCAGTAAAAGTATTAGAAGCAGGTTTACCATCATGCACTGTTACTAACCAATTGTAACTCGGTAAAGGTAACATTTTATTATTTTCTGTTTCTTGAGTTATAGGAACTTCGGGAGAAACTGTATTTGTGGAAATGATATTTTCATTGTTTGGTTTAACCTTTTGTTTTTGTAAGTTAGGTTTATCGGTTTGTTTAAGTGTTTGTTGTGCCAACTTTAATGTTTCTATTGCAACATCAAATTCCTCTGCTGAAAAACATTTGTTACCTTGTTTTATACTTTCGTAAAACTCATATAACTTTCTTTTAGAATTGCTCATCCTACCAGCTCCTTTGATTGATATGAAATCGTTGTGCCATTTATGGGCTTTTCTGAAAACATAATAACCTGTCTGTCTATTTTATTTGTACGGCGTACTATTTCAGATAAATCAATACTGTCATCTAAACGTTCTAAAAAGTTAGACACTATAAGCGGTTTATTAACCCTATTCAGATTTCTTATTTTTTCAGCTCTGGACCAAAAGTCAGCAATGCTTATAAAACTCAGGTAATGATATAGTACGGTTTCGCTCTCGCTTAAAAAAACTTTTTCGTTACTATTTATAAGACCTACATTAAACTCGCCATTGTTTGATAGTTTAAGAAAAAGATCTTTGTCTTCACGCAATTTTATTGGTTTAAAATGCTTAATATAATCGGTAATAAACCCTCTGAAACTGCGAGTTGTTCCGTAGCCATTTGTAATCGCAGAAAAATCTCCGTTTGGATAATATTTAAGTAAGTCTCTATACTTAAAAAGTTTGTGAGGAAAGTCTTGTTTTTTGAAGCGGTGGAAGAAAAGTGCTGAATCTATTTCATCCGATTCACTAACCGTATTGAAATATTCTTCTGCACATTCAATATCATCACTACAAACTGAAACATCAAACAATAAAGCTCCCTTTTTTTTGTTGCCGCAGATATAATAAGTTTTATCAAGCTCTACGGTAGCCCAAAAACGCACATCATAAAAACTGCAAGCAATCTCATGCTTACCAACAAGCAGCTTTATAATATCATAAGTTTCAGCACTACCCTTAATCACTGAAAGGCCCTTACTAAATTCGAGGTTTTCAGCGATTTTTCCATTTTTCTCAATTGTTATCTTTTTAATATACATATCTACACCTTAATTCTTGCTACCTTCCCCCAAGGTGGCTCGACCTCATCATTATTTATCAACCATAACACCGGAACACCTTTTGCACACGATTCCTGTGGGAAAGGGGCATAGCCATCAGTTAGGATTATAACACTTGCCGGTGGGGTATCCTTCATATATTCATTGATATATTCAAATATTATCTGAAAATCTGTACCACCGCCGCCTGCGGGGCGGATAATCTTAAATTCTTCCTCATCTTCAAAGGGAACAGGTTCAATTATTGCGGCATCAAAAAAACCTAACCATCCTTTTAGCTTTCCGCCGAACTGGTCAATGGCTCCTTTTATTTCTGAATATGCCGCTGTTATCATTTTGTTCGACATAGAGCCCGATGTGTCTATCATAAAGAGGATATCCTTAACAACCTCTTCTTTTTCATTAAAATCAGGTAGGAAAAATGGGTTATCATCAAATCTTCGGTCTGGGGGTGAAAAAGAATAATCATAAATTTCCTCCTGAATAAAATCATTAAGTATGGTTCGCCAATTTATTTGTGGATTCGAAAGTTCTTCTAATATTCTTTTGGCGAAGGTGGGCACAGTGCCACGGCAATTAGAAGCCTCGCGAATTGAAATTGCCTTAGCCGCATCCTCAAAGCGTTTCACCCAAACGTCTCTTAGTTCTTCATCCTCTTCAGTTTCTTGCCAGTGGGAATGGTCATCCCAGCAACCTTTATATATATCCTCCGCATCAGCTTTTGTCTTTTCTGCTCTGCCCTTTTCCCAATGCCATTGATTTTTCGATTCATTAGCCTGGGCGGTACCGACCTCCAAAGTATCTTTAGGGTTTCCCACGTTACCTGCCTTATAGCTGCCCGGCATTACGTTAGAAAGGTTGCTCGATATATTAGGCAACATATTATAAACCTGCTCGGTGGTATATGCATATCCTTCTTTACCATCGGGTGCCAAATGCATACTTTCTCCATATTTTTTTAGAGTTATGCTTTTTGATTGCATACCGTTTTCAAGCAGGATATTGGAATTAACCACTATATCACAAGCAATGTTATAGCGTTCGGGTTCAAAGTTTTCCCCTCGCTTACAGTGCTGTAAAATAATATGCATTATTTCGTGCATCATAACGAAATCAAGTTCACTATCCGAAAGGCTATCCAAAAAGTCAGTACCGAAAACAATTTTTTCGCCATTAGTATATGCGGTGGGAACCTCTTCATCAACCCCGTATTTCGCATACATGAGCAAAAGACCGAAAAAACCATGGCTGCATAATATTCGCATACGAGAGAGCAACAACCTCTTGGTATATCTTTTTATATTTTCATTAGATAGAGCCATTTAGCAACTTTCCTTTCGAACTAAGCCATTTTGAAAACTCGGGAATTTTTAAAAGTGTTTCCTTAAAACCTTTCTCTATATACATATAATCTTTCATAAGAACGGTGGAAAAATCAGCCGGTAAGCGGTTGGCATAATCTATGGAATTAGCAATGCGTGAAAGCTCACTTTTATGCTCTCTTGCATAGGAAGTCATAGAAGAAACCAACGCATACATAGCATCTGTGCTTTTAGGAACAGTTGGCATTTTACCATCGAAAATATCCTTAATATCGGGCAACTGAGAATATACCTTACTCCAGGTTCTAAACTCGGTTGCAACACCCTTACCAACAAGACCTGAAATAAGTGAATACATTTTATCAACATCGCCGCTCACATTATTGAGCAAATTGCTCACCATCTCCCAGGAGCGAGGTGTTGCAAATGCTAAATCATCATTCGCAGCATCAAATCCCATAAGATAATCCTGCCTGAACGATAAAAAGCCTATCACCGTTTCGTTTATTCCGCTCCTGATTGCCCACTGTTTCCACGCTTTGAAGCTGCCATCAACCTCGATATGCAATAGTCGGTTAGCGAGGGCCTTTGGCATTTTGAAGGCTACCGATTTATCGGTTGTTCTGTTACCCGCCGCTATTACAATACAGTTTTCGGGTAGTTTATGTTCTCCTACAATTCGGTCAAGTGTTATTTGATACGCAGCTGCCTGAACCGATTGCGGAGCCGCAGATATCTCATCGAGAAACAAAATATTTATAATATCATCGCTCGGGTCCATTTGAAATATTTGCGGTTTAAGCCAAACCGCAAGAGTTTTATCGGCATTAGCGGTTGGAATTCCTCGTAGGTCAATCGGGTTAAACAAAAGCAGACGCACATCGGTCACAACCGACTTCTTGCCCGTTGACTCTTCAATTTCCTTTGCTAATTGCCTGATCGCCTGGGATTTACCAACTCCGGGAGGACCCCAAAGCATAACAGAGGGCATCGTTCTTATCGGCACACCCGAATTGATAATCGCACTGTAACTTTCGCCAAGCTCGGAAATCAGCTTTTCCACGTTCATAGATGGTATATTGCTTAATTTTATTTCACTCATTTTTTATTCACTTCCAATTTTTCATCAATAGTTTGAAGCCGTTTTCTAATCGTTTCTATAATTTCATCGTAATCCTCTTTTTTGGCTAGTTCCATCTTAATTGCATCCTCGCGTACAATAAGCTGAGAATAACCCTCCTCAAGTTTTTCCAGATGCTTTTCAAGCCCCTCGAGGAAATTATCAATTCTTATCAGTCCGCCAACCTCCTTATCGCCGAGTTCAACATAGTATCTTCCATTCTTTTGCAGCCATACATACGGTTTTGCAGAAGTCATATTAGAGGGAAGAACAATATCAAAGCCCTGATAATTCATCAAGTTTCTTTCGTTATAGGTCAAAACATTATCCGAAATTGCCGCAAAGAGCTTTTCGCGAATCTCTTTTCGCTCTTCCTTTTCGTGTTTTTGATAATTTTCTTTGAAAACTTCTATATCGAGTTTGCATTTCTCTATCAGCTCGAGTTGTCGAGTAATTTTAGCAGGGTTTTCAATTAGTTCCTTTTGCAGTTTTGCTCGATTCTCTTCAGTTTGACGCGCAAGGGTTAAGTAACGCGTTAGCGAATTTGCAACCTCCACGCGTTCTTTAATAAGCGGATTACCTACCGCAAGAGCTTTAACCTCGGCATAATCAAGAACAGTATCCTCTATATCTCCGCTGCTTCGCTCTTTTAGCGAGCCCGAAAGAAGTTCGGTGATAAAGCGTTGTTTGGTTTCTAACAGTTGCCAGGAATACGCATCGAAGCTCCCCTCAGTGATATATCGATAGATATAAACCTTTGCATTCTCGTTTCCTTGTCTCAAAATTCGCCCTTCGCGTTGAGTCATATCGGCAGGTCTCCACGGAACATCAAGATGGTGGAGAGCGATAAGCTTGTTTTGAACGTTCACGCCAAGTCCAAGCTTGAAAGTAGAGCCGAGCAAAATTCTTATTTCACCACGTATAACCTTGGCAAATAATTTATAACGCTGAGCTTCGGTGTTGGCTGAATGAATATATTCTATTTCGTTTTCGGGAATACCCATTGAAACAAGCAGTTGCTTTAAATCATCATAAACATTAAATTCTTTTTTGGGTGTTGATGTATCACAAAAAATAAGTTGAGTGCTTTTTTGTTTTTGAGTTCTTATATAAATATCAAAAACATTCTCGGCACACCTTGCAATTTTTGATTGAAAAGTGAATGGTGTTGTCGGTTCTACAAGTCGTATATCAAGTGCCGCTTTACGACCATCAGTGGTTATTTTAAGCATATTATCTTCGGTGCGGCGAACAACACCGGTTCTGACATTGTCGGCACGGTTGGAAATAAGGTCTAAAAAGTCTTGCAACTCCGGCGTTTTTGAAACTAACGCATCTTTTCTGCCATCAAAATCAGGGATGCTGTCTCCTGCATCCATCTGATGAAAATCTGCAATTTCAGCGAGCATTGCTGTAAGCTCGGTAAGATTATGAAATTTTGAAAAACGAGTTGCTAAGCGATATGAATTTGTATCCACATCAATTTCAAATTCGGTTTTACGCTCAGCAAACATACCAATCCAACTATCAAAGCTTTGCAAATCAAGCAGCGCAAGGGTCCCGCTCTGCAAATAATTTTGAAAAATATAGGCATCTGTTATCGAGTTAGTTATAGGTGTACCTGTTGCCATAACAACTCCGCCACCATCATTTTGTTTTTGAACAATTTTAACCTTATCGAGCATAATCCTACATTTTTTAGAACCAGCTGAACTAACGCCCAATACCTTATCCACCTTAGTTTCAATCGGCACATTTTTGAAATTATGTGCTTCATCAACGAAAAGGCGAGTTATGCCGAGTTCATCAAAATATACGGGCTCCTCAGTGTCAAGAGCAACCACAAGCTCACTCAATTTTTTATTGATTGTTTCCTTTTTCTTTTGGAGTTTTGCGGTAGCCTTTTTAGAATCCTTCGCTAACTTCTCAATTTTTTCCTTAAGCCCATTAAGCTCCTCTATATAGTAATCCTTAGAAACGGGGATTTGTTCAAAGCAACTATAAGCCATTATTATTCCATCATAATTTTTATCACGGATTTTTTCCAAAACTTCTTCCCTTTTTGACGGAGTGAAATTTTTAGGTTCCACGCAAAGCAAGTTTGCATTAGGATACATTGTTTTAAATATATCCCTCCATTGACCAATGATATTGTTTGGAACAACATAGAGATTTTTATCAGATAAGCCCATTCTTTTGAGTTCCATACCGGCAGCTATCATAATATATGTTTTGCCGCTGCCAACATCGTGAGCTAAAAGTGTGTTTGGCGAAAACAAAATTCTTGCAACGGCATTTTTCTGATAATCAAAAAGCGAAATAGATTTTGACATATTGGGGAATTTCAAAAAGGATCCATCAAAAATTCGGCGTCTTACGCCGCCAAACTGATTATCGAAAATTTCTAAAAGCATATTTTTTCGACCGGGGTCTTTCCATACCCAGCGCTGAAATTCTTTTATCATTTTTTGTTGTTTTTCAATAGCAATAACCGTTTCGCTTTGATTTATCACTCGCTTTTTTCCCGAAGCATTAGTAAGACAGGTTATCTCATCGGTTACAGCAACCGATTTCATATTGAGTGTTCTTTCGAGAATATAAAGTGCCTGTAACCTTGTTGTGCCATAAGTATGGCTTGAACCAACATTATTCCAATACCAACTCTTATTTGGTATTTCCCACGTTCCTGTTATTTCATCGTGTTTAGTGCCAAAAAATCCCACGTTAAGCTTCAAAATATGCGTAATAAAGGCATCAATAACACTAACCGGCACCCAAGGTGAGCCCAAAGTTATATAAATTTCATTTTCACTAACGGATTGAGGGATAAGCTTATCGAGTGCTTTTACATTTATTTCAAAATAGCCTTTATATTTAGTGTTGGCGGCAACTGCGTTTTTCCATTTTTTCAAAAGATTACCCGAAAGATATTCCTCGGCAGTTTCCCAACCCTTATAGAAACATTCTTCCCAAGTTTCAGGATTTTGATATATTGACCCCCTAAGTGCACAAATTACCGTTTTATAATCTTCGCCCGTGACAGAAGAAATATATTCTATATCTACCTTTCCTAAATTTGAAAGTGATAAAATAAGTCCATCAGAAATGCTTTCAGCGTGAACATCCGCTGTTCTTGGGTCGGTATCAAAGGCATTTTCCCAATCAAGCGGCAAATCCATTGAAGTCACTTCTTCTATATGCTTTTGCTTCTTTATTCTTTCTTCTTGGCGTCTTCTCGCCTCTTCAAGTTCAACTTTACGCTTTTGTTCCTCTTTTTCCTTTGCAGCAAGTTTGTTTTTTTCTCTTGATAACTGAGCTATCAGCTCTGATAATTCTTCGGATGTGATGCTATCTTCATCAATTTCAACGCTATTTAGTAAATCACCAAAAATGCTCTTTTTCAATGTATCCAACAATTTTGAAATGCTACTTCTTTTCATATTTCAACCTCTTCTTTTGTTTTCATAAATATTTTAGCAAAGGCACTGAACCTTTTTAGGTACAGTGCTATCCATTTTTAGAATTAAGCGCAAAATCCTATTTTCATCACTTTTTCCTGTTTTATTTTAAGTTCTTCAATATCATCGGCGATAATAGTTGTAAGGTCTTTATCGGTAATCATATCAAAATCCATTTTCATAAGGCGGTTGGCTTGAGCCATTTTTGCTTTTTCCAGTATATTGCGAGCAAATCTTCCGTTGCCGAAGTCAGCGTTTTTGCATGCTGTTTCAAACACAGTTGCGAGTTTACTTTCGGCATTAGGTGAAAGAGTTAACTTTTTCTCTGCCGCTATGAGCTTCGCAATATCGCAAAGTTCGTTTACCGAATAATCTTCAAATGGAATATGAAAAGCAATACGGGAACGAAGACCGGGATTTTTATTAAGAAAGCCTTCCATTTTATCGGAGTAACCCGCAAAAATCACAATGGTGTCTTTTCGGTGATTTTCCATTTCCTGAACAATAGTATTTATTGCTTCATCGCCAAAAAGCCCATCGCGGTCATCAACAAGTGAATATGCTTCGTCAATAAAGAGTACGCCGCCCTTTGCACGCTTGAATGCCGATTTAACAAGGGGAGCAGTTGAACCGACGTATTTTCCAACAAGGTCGGCTCGTCCAACTTCGTACATATCGCCGTTTGTGAGAAGACCGTTTTCTTTCATTATTTCAGCAAAAAGTCGAGCAACCGTGGTTTTGGCGGTGCCGGGGTTTCCTGTAAACACCATATGCATTGAGGGACGCTCGGCTATCATACCTCTATCTGCAAATAATTTTTGCGCCTTAAAATAGTTTAGCGCATTATTCATTACTTCTTTTGCATTTTCAAGGCCGATAAGTTTTTCGAGTTTTTCGTAGGCGGTGCCTTTGGGTTGTTCCTCTTTAATTTTTATCTTTGCGGACTCTGCCATCTTGTACTCAGGGTAAATTTCGTTTCTAAGTTTCCGTGAGTACCAATCATCAAAAATGCGGTTAAGTTCTGCCGCAGTATAGCCTTTTCCTTCTTGGAGCAACTTCATCAACTTTTTATCAGTGCGCACTTTGTTTTCGCGAGCCTTAGCTTTAAGATAATTTTCCGCAATTTCCCCAAAAGCAACATCTTCACAAAGCTCTATAAACGCCGTACTGCCAAAATTCAAGAGAAAATCTTCTTTTGCTTTATTTGCTAATTTAGGTACACAAATGATTGTTAGCACAGAATTTTTATATTTAACCGCTATGTCGCAAACTGCTGCAATTATATCGGTGCTACGTTTTGCAAATTGGTTATCTTCTTCATCTAAATCGGTATAACGAATAACCACCGCACCACCTGCACTTGAACGATAAAGTGCATCAAAGCTCGCATCAGGAAACGAACTTCTACCATCGTAATCCACAAAAGAATATCGTTTGTTTTTAATTCTGCCTTTCAAATAAAGCGCCGATAACAGAGTTTTATATACCGTCTTTCTGATATCGCGGTTATCCGCTTTTAATAAGTAGTGAACCGGGTGTCCGACACTTTTTACACCACTTGTTTTTGCAATTCTATCAAGTTCGGGGTGCATTGTGTTTTCAAAAAGCAAATTACTTGCAATGTTTTTACAATCATCTAATGATAACGAATCGTCAATAATTGCCTCTCCAAAGTCATAACCACCGCGATGTGGTTGAAGCGCATCAACTTCAAAGCGTTCTAAAATATCATCATCGTTAACAATAAAGGAATTACGTAAAGAACTTGTAAGCAACGAACTAAATGATGAGAAGGTGATTTCTTCAATTTTGTAGAATGTGATTTGAAATACAGGTTCCGCTACATAATTTTCAAATTGCGATTTTACTATATCGGGAGTTTTGGCGATAACAGTAAAGGTAGCACTCTCATCTCTGATTGCCACCGTCGCAACAAAACATTCACCCGCGCATTTATGATAAAAGTTATCGCTTCGCTCTGCTAGGCAACTGCAAATCGCTCTTTTTTCTCGAGTGCTCATTTCATTCTCTTTTTCTGGCATATCACGTTTCGCTTCCACTTTATAAAACACCATATTTTTTACCTCCACTTCATTTTACGATATTATAATACCATTTCAAATGCACTCTTTTTGGTGCATAAAATAAAGCAGAGTGAATTTTCACTCTGCTTTACTGTTGTATCGGTTTATAATGTTTAATATTGCCTTGTCCAAATTTTCAATGTCGGTATGTATTCGAGACGGGTCTCCCTCACGAATCCGCATTGTCCTTCTAATTTCTTTCGGGATAACGACTCTCCCAAGGTCGTCTATTCTACGAACTATTCCTGTTGCCTTCATAATATATACAAAATCTCCTTGCTTTACAAATTTGTACTGTTAGTATCTGTAAAACAAGGAGATTTATACTTGAGTTTATTTATTAATTAGTCAGAAGAATCCGTCCAACTTTCAAAGGACTTGAAAGCCGAAACATCAAAATTAAAAATTTCATTTACAGGAAGCCAGGGCTCATCCAAGGCGAGTCGTTTGCCATTCCAGTAATGATAATCTTCTGCATCATTTTTGAAGATATCAAATGACGCGGGACCATCCAAATAACTTGTGTTTTCGTCAACAATAAATTCTAAATACATACCACTTGGCTCACCTGTATCCATAGGAATACTATAGGTTAATCTACATTCCACATCTATAATAGAAATCTTTTTACCCATATAAGCGCTTAAAGCTTCCTCGATATCTTCAATATCCAGCAAATTGATTTCTTTAATAATTGTTTTCATAGCAATTCTCCTTTATATTTAAATTTCGTGTTTTGACTTTTATATTATACCGCACACCATGCCCCAAATTTGGTACAGAGGTGTGCATTATTCTTCTTCAGATTGATGAGTTTTCTTCCACTCCCAATAGTCGTATTCAATCGCAGAAAGTCCTTGCTTATTAGCTAAAAACTTTACGCACTCTTGAAACGCTTTGTATTGTTCTAAATTTTCTATCTCAATTCGGCTCCAAGCAACCTTTTTGCTGTTTTTGTATCTACTAAGGAGTACCTTTGCCTCCTTGTCGTTCATCTTTTTTAATGCCTTCCTAATGGTCTCAATCATTATGTTATCCATTGGGCAATGGCATTGTGCAAAGTTTACACGCAAGCTTTCGTTTTGATATACTAAAAGAAACATATTTTTTGCAAGCATATTAATCAGCTTTTGAGCATTCCCAAAGCGAAAAACGGGATTTGATGGATTGCCATTTTTATCTATGTATACAATTTCTTCTTTGTTTTCCTCAATAAAGCGAGCAAAAGATTCCTGCAATGCCTTTGTTACTTCATAAAAATTCGGACTTTTTCCATTTAGAATATCGTCTATATATTGTCGGGCAATAGTCTTGGCTTCTTCATTATCTCGCAATGGTTTTTTGTTTCCTTCAAATGCTTTTTGGCCAATGGCGTCACCCAAAGCCGCACCATAAGAATAGTCAAAAACTGTTTTTTGCAACTCATTATAACCGATCATTTTAGTCACCTCTGTTTTTTATTATAACACACCACTTTCAAAAATACAAATAACGACAAAAGCGAGGTGAATTCACCTCGCTTTTGCTATGTAAAGGTCAAAATACGCTGTTTTTTGTCAGAAATTTTTCTCCAAAAATCGCCCGAAAGCCCTGTATTTATAAGGCTTTAATTGACTTTTGTGTTATTATAACACGAGCCTCTATTCTACGAACAATTCCTGTTGCTTTCATATATACATTTCTCCTTAAATTACAAATTGTGTTGTATATTACGAGCGAACGCGAGTAACAAGGTTCACTCAGGTGTCCAAAATTTCCAATTTTGGAAACACCGTGTGGTTCTTATTATCTGTATTTTGAGGAGATTTATACTGCATGAATTTACTTTTGAAATGAAATGTGATACAATACACTTACCATACGATTCATATTATAATTTGAATACCAAAATATAGGAGGTTACAAACATGTGGGAAGATGGATATGTCACATTCGAAATTGAAGAAGAGGATTATAATTTAATATCTAATTCCTTTGCCAATGAAATTTGCGCTTGGGTTACAATTGAAGTGTTAAAGTCAGCGAAAGAAAGACTAAAACAGGTCGGTTCTTATCCAGGAACTTGTTTTGTTTTAGAAAAACCTAAAAACCATCCGAACTTTGAGGCACTTTATATTAATCTTAATCCTGTTTCTGAAACACAAGTATCGCTGGATTGCGTAGCGCTCGGGTGCGAAAATATGCTTCTCTCTCCAAATGATGCAGTTTCGTACATTTTAAATCTATGAAAAAGGTAGTGGATAGGTGTAATAAAATGGAATTTCGTAGTTTAAATGAACTTTTTGAAGCGTGGAAAAATGCACAAATCAACGAAATCGAATGGGAAAATACATTTCCTAAAAAATACGAAAACGGGCAACCGATAATTCCACCCGAAAAATTTAAAGGTTCTTTTTGTGTAGATGGCTTTTTAAGTGATAAATTTAACGGTGTGTTATTTATTCTTAAAGAATCAAACACTTGCAGTGATGAGCCAAAAGGCGAATATGAGGATACGTTTTGGTTTAAAGAAAATACTGAAAAAGAAATCAGCGGAGAAAAAATCGATGACTCATATTGGAATAGATATCATAGAAATATGGAGTGGTATTTGCGAAATGCTTTTGGAGGAGATATAAATTACTATGAATGTGCATATATGAACCTTAACAAACGTGGTGGATATGGCAAGTGTGATGACATGCAATTATCCAACTATATTAATAGTTATGGCGATTTAATCAAGGAACAAATTAGAATCATTAATCCAAAATGCATTTTTTGTTGTGGACAAGGAAAAATATCAGTGTATGAATTGGTGCGTTCGATTACAAAAGAGTGTGTACCTGAGGCAAAAATATATAATTGCCGACATTTAAGTTGTTGGGCAGGAAACAAATTTTACGATTAAAAAAAGCGGAGTGATTTCACTCCGCTATATCTTTATATCTCTCCACCACATTATGTATCGCCCAACAAAACCTGTCGAAAAGTGTCAATGTTGTCAGCAGAGGGTCTCCCTCGCGAATTCTCATCGTGCGACGAATTTCTTTCGGAATTACCACACGACCAAGGTCGTCGATTCTTCTCACAATACCTGTTGCTTTCATAATATATAATAATCTCCTTGCTTTACAAATTTGTACTGTTAGTATCTGTAAAACAAGCAGATTTATACTTGATATTATAAGTTTTCGCTTTGAGCCAACTCGTCAGCTTTTTTTGCGTATTTTGCTGATTTTTTTAAGTCGATTTCAACACCGATACCTTTTTCATAGCAAATGGCAAGTTCTTCGCAGGCGTCGACACTTTTAAGCCTTACCGCTTTTCGAAGCAGTTGTATACCTTTTTCGGTATCAACTTTTAATCGTATGCCGTAAAGATACATCTTTCCCAGTTTGCAAGTTGCCTTCGGCGATTTGCAATCTGTACCTATTGCATAATAAATGTCCGCCTGCATTAGGTTGTGTTTTTCGTTTTCGCTTGTCGGGGCTTCGGTTTCATGAAACAGGCCGAGATAATAATAGGCATCCCCGTGTCCCAATAAGGATGCTTTTTCAAACCAGTCGCACGCTTCCGCTATACGTTGGTTATTATAATAATGCAGGCCCAAAAGATACATGGCTTCGGCGTTATCATCTGAAATTTGTTCTAAAAGTTGCTGTTCTTTTATTTTAAATTCATCGGCCATTTTGATTTCCCCCAAGTTTTGTTTAATTTATTATATCACAATCCTATTATACTATCAACCACGAACCAAATTCGGTACAACAAATAAGCGAAATGATTTCACTCCGCTGTTTCTTTATACCTATCCACCACACTATGTACTGCCCAGCAAAACTTGTCGATTGGTGTCAATGTTGTATGAGAGGGGTCGCCTTTGTGAATCTGCATTATGTAACAAACATTCTTTATTTATACTTCTCCTCAGCTGCTTTGAGATTTTCTTTTAGCTTTTCTCTAAGTGTTGCAGGTTTTATTACTTCCACATAATTGATATACTGCATTGCCCAATGTTCCATAGCATTAGGGCTAGCTTTAAGGGAAACAGTAATATGTTTATCATCAAGCTCGGTAATTCTGATATTTTCGCCAAACCAATCAACAATCTGGTCGGTAATGCCCGTATAGGCAATGAATTCCACGTTTTCTACCATATCGGTATACATATATGGCAGAGAAGTAGCAAGAACTTTATAATTTATACCGCTTTCAAATCCTTTAAGGTTTGTAATCGGTGTTGCCGCCTTGTCTTCTACTATTGTCATATTGGTTATATGGTCGACACGATAATAGGTAAGATTTCCAAAATGCTCGTTATAGGACATTAAATAATAACGCTGATTATGAAGTATTAACTGATATGGGGTAACTCGGGTTGTACTGCTTTTATGCAACTTTTTATCTGTGCCGTATTTATTATAATCAAATCGAATTTGCAATCTACGCTCGATGGCATCATCAATAAGTTCAATATTATAAAAAAGAGCTTGGTTATCGGTTTTGGACCAGTCATTAACCGAATAAATATTTTTAACGTGTGAGCGGAAATATTTATTAGACATAGCGCATAGTTTTTCAATTAAATCTTTTGAATGTTTGGCGGTTATATACTTGCTTGAAAGGACACCGTCTATGAGCATACGAAGCTCGCTATCCTCAAACTCGCGCTCTTCAAGATAGCTACCGGCTTTTGTTTCTTCAATTTCATAGCCAGCTTCTTTAAGCAAACCAATATTTCGGCTTATCGCCTTTCTTTCAAGAATAATGCCATAATCATTTTCAAGATGCTCGGCAATATCCTCCCGCAAAAGCGGATGATCATAGTCACTATATTTTTTAAATATCTGCAAAATACGAATAAGGGCTAATTTTTTAGGTTCTAAACATTCCATAAAGAAACCTCCTAAATATGATAATATTATTTTATCATACCTTTTATAAAATTACAACACCCAATGCACCAAATTTGGTGCAAAAGAATAAGCGAGATAAAAACTATCTCGCTTTATATCTTTCCACCACACTATGTATTGCCCAACAAAACTTGTCGAAAAGTGTCAATGTTGTCAGCAAGGGGTCTCCCTCACGGATTCTCATTGTCCTTCTAATCTCTTTCGGTATAACCACACGACCAAGGTCGTCTATGCGGCGTACAATACCTGTTGCTTTCATATATAAAAACTCCTTGCTTTACAAATTTGTACTGTTAGTATCTGTAAAACAAGGAGATTTATACTGTGTATTAAATTTTATTCTGCAACGAACGGAATGTTATTTTCTTTTGCGTACTGCTCGGCATAACTTCCCGCAGACGCGTGGATAGTAAGGTCATTGCAATTCAAGAAAACTGCTGAACCAAAGTTTATAACGCTGTTAGGGATAGTTATTTTTTTCAGTGATTCACAACGTCCAAATGCTTCGTCGCCAATAGAAACAACACTATCTGGGATAGTTACACTGCTAAGATTAAAGCAACTTCTAAATGTCCATTCATCAATTGAAGTTACTCCATAAGGGATATCAATTGTTTTAAGTTTTTTGCATTTATAAAATGCGCTTTCACCGATAGAGACAACACTATCAGGAATTTTTATTTTTTCGATATTGAAACACATAGAAAATGCATTCTTAGAAATCGTTTTAACCGTTTGAGGAATATCAACTGTAACAACATCGTTATTTTCCTGAAAAGCACTTGCTCCTATAACGGTTACTCCACTGGGGATTATTGCATTGCCACCACCTGAATATTCGTATAGAACATTATTTATAATTACAAATCCGTTTTCATCCGCCAAACCTTTACAACCCACAAAAGCAGCCTCACCAATATTAGTTACACTATCGGGGATGTTGATTGTTTCAAGCGAAAAACAACAAGCGAATGCTGACGCTTCAATAGAAATCAAACCATCAGGTAAGGTTATACTACGTATTTCGGAACACCAATTAAATGCACCTTCTCCTATTGTAATGACTCCGTCGGGTACAATAACATCGGTACTTTCACCACAATATTCGCTCAATACGCCATTTTCAATAACAAAATCATTATTTGCCATTTTTATTCCTCCAATTTGGTTTGATTTATTATGCATATTGCAATCACGCAAATTTATATTTTCTCTATAACATTTTCAGAAATTAAATTTTTCTTTTTAATCTTATCATCATTATATTTTGTTTTAATATATTATATCGTAATCTCATTATATAGTCAACTACGCACCAAATTTGGTGCAAAAGAATAAGCGAGATAAAAACTATCTCGCTTTATATCTTTCCACCATACGAATTTTATCTTAATAGGGTCGTTACAATATCTCCCATACCTACCTGACGACCATAAAAATCAAAGGTTTTATTAAGAGATTTATCGTAATAACCAAGACGTCTGCCATAAAAATCGCTAATCCATTTTTTGTTGCCGGACCATTCAATCCATCCTATTATTTTCCCTGTGTAATCTTGTATTTTTTCTCTGGCCATTTATTTTTCTCCTTTATGTATTATTAATCGTTAACTTCATTTTCGCCGTTTTCTCCCGACCAGGTTTCAACGGTATTATATATTGTATCACCATAAAAACCCGCTTGTGGTCCGCCACAACCTGCCGGTTTTACTTTTCCGTTTTCATCGAAAAGCTGCTCAGCACTTGCTACAGAGGTGTCAATTAAAAATCCCCCTAATCTTTCTTGGTTTAATACAATGTTAAAGATATTAACCGTATATTCGAAATCTTCTGTATTTCGGTCATATAATGACTCGCTCTTAAACGCCTTATATGTTAAAGTTTCGTCGGAGCATTCGCGGTGAAGGTAATTTAACTTGCTGATCATATCGTCTATTTCGGGCATTTTGTTGAGTTCAAACATAATATCAATAAAGGGATTGATTTCTCTTTCAAACCCAAAATCGATAATGGCTTCAGCAAGCCCCCACATACCGGTACCGTATTGTGGCAAAAACTCTGCCATAAAATCCTCATAAATTTCTTCTTTGCCCTCAAAATCTCCATCTTCCAACTTTTCAAGTCGCTTCATATATTTCCAAAAACGCTCATCAGCGACTTTACCAACCCAGTCTTTTTTTGTAACCTTTTTGCGTTCACACTCACAGTCGGTGGGGCATGTGAAATAAAAACGTCCTTCATTCCAAAGACAATCACCTTTTTCACAAGTAGGTGCCAATATTTTGGCTATGCGCGCTTTCTTTTCCTGCTCTAAAGAAATTGTAGTCTCATCTACCTTTATCACAGGATTGGTAATGCCACCGCCGATTATTGTTTGACCTTTTTTAGTAATTGTTACACCTGACGATTCTAACACGCTTTTACCTACATTTTTAAGTTTGTCTAAAAATCCCATTTCCATTCTCCTTTTAAATTTGTCTTGTGATAGTACTATTTAAGCATATCACTATGTACCAAATTTGGTTCATAATCATTTCGCTTCAGCTTTTTTAAATCAATATATAGTTCTGCCGAACATTCTTGACCAAACATATCATCAATATGCAAACAATATTCTTTTTCTTCTTTCGTCGAAAAATGGAAAATTATGTAGAACGCTATTCTCGGGGAAAATGTCAAGAGAACACCATAAAATTTTTGAAATTTATGGTGTTCTCACTCAAAATACAAGATTTTAGCACCTACTGAAAAGGTGAACCATCGTTATATTAATATCCTCTTTTATAATAGAAGGGGTCGGCTCCATACCATGTTTGGGCATCGTTCTTCTCATTATAAGGTGATATCCAACAGATTCCAAATATGTATTTATTACTTTTAGTGAATGGCAATATTAAATATGCCATACCGTTACACAAATAGTCAACATCAAAATCATATTCAGATTCTCTTGTTCCATCAGGATTATACCAATTATCGCCTACTAAACCGATTGACATTTTAATATCATCAATCATAAATGCTTGACACTCTAAATCTTCACCTGACTCAAAATCGGTTTCCATATCTTTTGAAACTTTTTCAAAGACACAAGAAATACTATGTTCTCTACCATCGGGCTTAAAATCTATTTCTATCATATATCTTCCGTTAACATCAGGACAATTATCAAACGGCTTTAACTCTTTGAAAGTATATTCAATCTCTATATCATCAATTAAAATTGATATTTCTCCAAATGGTGAAACTAATTTCATACGAGCACCTTCGATTTGATTATTAATACATTTTTATTATAACGATATACCAAAAAATAGTCAAGCGTATTAGAATACGGCAGGGATTTCTCCCTGCCGTAAATTTACGCCGTCTTTTTCTTTTTTGTAGGCTTTTCAGGTTCAATAAGATGCTTGTTAAGTTCAATATACTCAACAACTTGCATATAAGCATCATAAAACTTGAATACAATCTCGATATCTCCGCCCTCGTGAACGAAAATCTCTTCTATAAGTTCGGTTACTATCGGTCTTGTTAAAGCCTCAATATTACCGTACTTCTTAAAATGCGCTACAAAATCGTTATCTTCGTTAATACCGTTTTTGAACTGATCGGCAGATTTTGTAAGTCCGGCAATTTTTTCGTCAATAACCCTAAGCTTCTCATTAAGACGTTCCTTTAACATTTGGTACTCATCCATTGTAATAACACCGCTTTTCCAATCAGGATAAAGGTCGGTAAGCATCGTCACCAATTTTTCGCGTTCAGCAATCTGCGTTTTAAGTGCCTTTTGAAGATGAGTTGATTCGCTTTTTCGTTTAGCATTATTATTAATCAGATCTAACATATCACTCATCGTAACCGCAGTGTTAATCATATTTTGAATGGATAAAAAAACCGCCTCTTCTAACTTGTCAATACGTATGGTGTGGTTTGTGCAGGCTGATTTTTTCATCTTTCGTGCCGTAACACAACGGTAATAATGATAAGTGGCATACGGATGCTGATTGGTCTTTTTATTCATCACACGCTTGCAGTCTGCGCACCGCACAATTCCCGAAAACAAATCAACGTTTTTCTTCTTCGGACTCTTTCGAATATGCTTGTTAAAAAGAGCCTGCGCATTGTCAAAGGTTTCGTGGCTGATAATAGGCTCATGGGTTCCCTCAACAATAATCCACTCGTCCTTAGGTATTGCACGGCACTGCTTAATTTTATAACTATAGGTAGTGTTCTTGCCCTGCACCATATCGCCTACATACATTCGGTTTTGTAAAATTCGGCGCACCGAACTATCAGGCCACAAACCGTCATTGCTTCTGCCTGATGGATGCTTGTAGTTTAGTCCCTTTTGTTTTTTATACATTGACGGATTTGGTATACCCATTTCGTTCAGGTCTTTAGTAATACCGATTATGCTTTCACCTGCGATAAAACGTTCAAAAATCATACGCACAATCGGTGCGGTTTCCTCGTCAATAATTAGGTGGTGTTTATCATCCGGGTCTTTTAGGTATCCATAGGTCGGAAAAGAACCGATAAACTTTCCTTGCTGACGTCTCAAATTCAACGTACCCCGCACATTAACAGACGTACTCGCCGCCTGAGATTCGTTTGTAACGTTGGTAATACTTAAAGTCAGCAAATTGCTAACCACATTGTTACCTGTGCTTAAATTATCGTAATTGTTGTTTATCGCTACAAACCTAACACGCTGACGGACGAAAACATTGTCGAGATAATTTCCTATCTCAATATAGTTTCGTCCAAAACGCGAAAGATCTTTTACAACGATGCAGTTAATTTTACCGGAATAAACATCCTCCATCATTCTGATAAAATCAGGACGGTCAAAATTTGT
>JAZSAN010000003.1:0-55645 GCA_045601885.1 Acutalibacteraceae bacterium
CTTCTTTTTTCATTTATAAATCCTCCGTTTGTGTTTCGCTTTGACTGGCAGGTCTTTGCTATTTTAACACAAACGGAGGTTTTTGTTCATCGGTTAACCTTTTTTGAACCACGCGACTATCGCGTGGTTTTCGTTATACAACAAAGCGGCCGAGACAAAAATCTCACGGCCGCTTTTACATAATAATTAATAGTTAATTTTTTTAATTTCGAAATAGCTTTGTGGGTGCTTACAAACAGGACAAAGTTCGGGTGCTTTCATACCTACAACCATATGTCCACAGTTACGGCATTCCCAAACCTGAACATCGCATCGCTCAAAGACTGCCTTTGTTTCAACATTGTTTAACAATGCTCGATAGCGCTCCTCGTGCGACTTTTCGATTGCTGCAACACCGCGGAACTGCTCTGCCAATTCATGAAAACCTTCTTCATCGGCTTCCTTTGCCATACGGTCGTACATATCGGTCCATTCAAAATTCTCTCCCTCAGCAGCGTGGAGAAGATTTTCTGCTGTGTTGCCAAGCTCGCCCAAAGCCTTAAACCAAAGCTTCGCATGTTCTTTTTCATTATCTGCTGTCTGTAAAAACAATGCAGCTATCTGCTCAAAGCCCTGTTTCTTCGCAACCGAAGCAAAATATGTATACTTGTTGCGTGCCTGAGATTCGCCTGCAAAGGCTTCTAATAAATTTTTCTCCGTTTTTGTTCCTGCGTATATATTTGCCATAAATAATACCTCCAAATTTTTTATACCATTATTTTACATTATATAAAATAAAATTTCAACAAAAAAATGTGGCATAGGCTTTTTCCTATGCCACACAAATATTATTTCTTATAAAGCGGTCCGTATGTTGCGCATGCGCGATAATCCTGACCCTCTTTATCCATACCAAATGCATTCCATGCAGCCGGACGGAAAATATCTTTTTCAGGTACGTTATGCATACAAACAGGAATTCTGAGCATTGAGCAAAGTGTAATTAAATCGGCACCAATGTGACCGTAAGAAATTGCACCGTGGTTTGCTCCCCAGTTGTTCATAACATCGTAAGCGGTGTTGAATGGGCTGCCATCAAATCCTTGATAATGCAGTACATTTTAACAGTGAACTCCCACTGCTTTTCCTTCTCTTCGTCCGAGAACTTAACACACTCCGGATTATCATCTCTGCCCATTTTGCAATGTTCTTTAGTCCAAGCAAGAGCCTTCTGATACTCTCCTTCGTCATAAATTCCTTCTCCCATACGGCGAAGAACTTCGACCTCGTCAACCGACTCAACACGCATACCAAAATATGACTCAATAAACTCCTGGTCGATAATAGAGCCTGCGATACCCATGCATTGTGAGCCAATCTGCAGATAAGATTTACCTCTCATTGTGGCAACAGCAACAGCTGCTCGACCAAATCTAAGAAGTTTTTCTTTAACATCATCGGGAATATCTTCAACCATATCAACATCCTGAACCTCATGACCATATATGCCAAAAGCCGGCAATCCTTTTTGTGCATGAGAAGCCAAAACAGCAGCAAGATAAACTGCGCCGGGACGCTCTGTTCCGTTGAAGCCCCAAACACCCTTAATTGTGTGCGGGTCCATATCCATTGTTTCGGAACCATAGCACCAGCAGGCTGTAACAGAAAGTGTAACTGCAACGCCTTCCTTTTTAAATTTGTCTGCGCAGGCAGCAGCCTCCGGTACACGACCGATTGTGCTGTCAGCCATAACAACTCTTACGGGTTCGCCGTTTGAATAGCAAAGATTTTCCTCAAACAGTTTCTTAACGGCATTTGCCATTTTCATAACCTGAGGCTCCAAACCTTCACGCATTTTAAGCGGACCTCTGCATCCGTCAATACAAGGGCGGATACCAATTGCAGGATAATCGCCGATATATCTATTTTGTGCCATAATAAATACCTCCCAGTATATATTTTTACATTATTATAGCACTTGAATATAACTTTTTCTTGTGTTATAATGGAAAAAATATAATTATTTTTGGTTTTTTTACGTTTTATTATTATTTTTTCGAATAAAAACAAAAAAATCATCCGTTGAATTGGAGTTTTTATGAATTATTACATTCAAAAAGAACAAATTGTTCACAAAACCGAAAAATTTCCTTTGGCTCACTACATAATTGACAGTCTTCACCCGCGATATGTTATGAGACACCACTGGCATCCCGAGTTTGAAATTGTATATGTAAAAAGCGGAACATTAAATTTAACTCTTGACCGAAAGGAATTCAAACTTTCTGGCGGTAATTTTGCTATTATTACGCCGGGCACCATACACAGCGCTATACCTACAAATTGCTCTTATGAGTGTATTGTATTTGATTTCGATGCAATGGTTGGCACATGGAAATTTAGCAATACGTATTTTAGCGGCTTTGCAACAGACAAATTTTTTATTCAGCAAATCTACACTTTCCCCGAAGGACTTCCTGAAAAAGAACTTTTTAAAATTTTTGAAATATTAAAAACAAAAACAAACGGATATGAACTTCCGTTAGTATCTACTTTACTTTCTTTATTCTATACACTTATTCAAACTAACTGTATAAAAGAAAATAATTCAAGCTTTTCACACCTAAAGTTAACGCCGTTTAATAAATCCATAACCTACATAGAAGAAAATTACAAAGAACATATTTCTCTTGAAAGTCTTGCAAAAAGCGCCGGTATCAGTCCGAAATATTTCAGTGAATATTTTAAAAAAATGACCTCAAAATCTCCATTTGATTATATTAATGAATTTCGAATCGAACGTGCTGCTGAGATGCTTATTTACACAAAAAAAACAATAACCGACATTTCTATGGACTGCGGATTCAGTGATTTGAGTTATTTTTGCAAGACCTTCAAAAATTATAAGCAAAAAACTCCCCGACAGTACAGAGAAGAATTTTTAACAAAAGGTGGTACATTATGAACAAGGCCTTAATAGCAATGAGTGGCGGCGTTGATTCAAGCGTTGCTGCACATCTTGCCATTAAAGAGGGGTTTGATTGTCTTGGTGTCACAATGCGACTTTACGAAAATAAGTTGTGTAATAAACCTTGCGGCAACGAATCAGATATTGCCGACGCAAAAACAGTTTGTGAGCGATTGTCAATTGAGCATTTGGTTTTCGATTTTTGTGACGATTTTGAAAGAGAAATTATAAAAAGATTCATATCCGTTTATGATGAGGGTGCCACACCGAATCCTTGTGTTGACTGTAATAGACTTATAAAGTTTGGCAAACTACTTGAAAAAATGAAGTTACTGCGGTATGATTTTGTTGTTACGGGACATTATGCGAAAATCGAATGTCAAAACGGTAGATTTTTGCTAAAAAAAGCTGCTGATAAGGATAAAGACCAATCATATTTTCTTTATTCGCTAACTCAAGAGCAACTTTCGCACATTTTACTTCCGCTTGGCAATTTCAGCAAGGGTGAAATACGTGAAATTGCACTCGAGCACGGCTTTGTTAATGCAAAAAAAAGCGACAGCCAAGACATTTGCTTTGTGCCCGACGGCGACTACGCAAAATTCATTGAAGATTATGAGAAAAAGTCCTATCCGAGTGGAAATTTTGTTGACAGGCAAGGAAAAATTCTTGGCACACACAATGGCATAATCCGTTACACCATCGGCCAGCGAAAAGGTTTGGGTCTTGCTCTCCCCCATCCTATGTATGTTTGCGAAAAAAACATTTGCGACAACACTGTTGTGCTTTGTAAAAACGAGGAGTTGTTCTCAAAAGAATTATATGCAACCGATTTTAATTGGATTGCATTTGATTCACCACCGAAGCAGTTTCGCGCAAATGTCAGGGTGCGCTACCGTCACACAGAACAGCCCGCAACCGTGACGCCCTGTGAAGACGGAAGCGTTCACATCGTTTTTGATGAGCCGCAACGTGCCATAGCCAAAGGGCAGGCCGCTGTAATTTATGATGATGACACCGTTATCGGCGGTGGAACTATAATATAAATAATATAAAAAGGAGTATCGTTTATGAATTGTATTGAACAAAATAGAGAAAATTGGTTTTCTTCTTCAAGGTGGATTGCTGAAGCCTTTAGTTGCGACTTAAACACCACGAGTTTTAATTCTCCCTGTTTCAGAAAAGTTTTTTCTGTGAAAAAACATATAAAATCAGCTAAAATTGCTATTTGCGGTTTGGGTCTTTATCAATTTTATATTAATGGCGAAAAGCCTACAAACAATGTCCTTATGCCCTTGTTTACCGATTATAATAAGCGTGTTCTTTATGATATTATTGATATTACCGACTTTGTAAAAAACGGCGATAATTGTCTTGGATTTGTGCTCGGTAATGGTTTTTACAACATTCAAAGCAAATGCGACTGGAATTTTAAAACTGCATCTTGGCGTGATATTCAAAAGCTTATATTTGATTTGTTTGTTGAATATGTTGACGGAACGTATGAGCATATTGTTTCAGACAATAGTGTCCGCATATCAAAAAGCCCTATAGTTTTTAACTGCATCAGAAACGGCGAAACCTATGATGCCCGACTAAATCAAAATGGTTGGAACCTTGCAGATTTTGATGACACTAATTGGGG
This sequence comes from Acutalibacteraceae bacterium, assembly GCA_045601885.1. Taxonomy (GTDB): domain Bacteria; phylum Bacillota; class Clostridia; order Oscillospirales; family Acutalibacteraceae; genus SIG589. The sequence continues at coordinate 4,593 of JAZSAN010000003.1, forward strand.
TTTTGCGCAGTACACAAAACCAACGGGAATATTGTGTGAAAACATTGCACCTCCAATTAAAGAATTTGAGGTTTTTAAACCGATTTCAGTAACAAAACTTAAAAATGGTCGTGTGGTGTATGATATCGGTCAAAACATATCGGGCTATGTTCGTCTCAACGGTAAAGGTTCTGAGGGCACCACCATTGTTTTACGATATGGCGAGCTTTTAGATGACGATGGAAATTTGCGTGTTGATAACGTTGCTGTGCGTGTTGACGGAGAATTTCAAACCGACCGTTATATATTTGGAAAAGACGAAGTTAAAAACTGGAGTCCTTTGTTTATGTATCACGGATTCCGTTATATTGAGGTTGAAATAATCGGCGATGCAGAGATTGAAATTTTAGGTGTTGCTATTCATTCTGCATTTGAAAAAAGCGGTGATTTTTCATGCTCTGACCCGTATCTCACCAAATTATTTAATGCTGTTTTGTGGTCAGATAAAAACAATTTTGTTGGAATTCCTATCGACTGTCCTCAGCGTGAAAAGAATGGTTGGACATCAGAAGCATGGCTTGCATCTGAAAGAATTTGCTTCTTTTTTGATGCCATCAAAGGATATCACAAATGGCTTAGAGATATGTCTGATGCTCAGCTTCCAAACGGTGAAATCTCCGGAACCGTTCCGACAGCGGGTTGGGGTTATCAATGGGGCAATGGCATTACATACGACTTCGCTTTACTCTACATTACATATCTCCTTTACAAAGAAACAGGCGACAAATCCTACCTTTCAGAATTCTATCCAAGCATTAAAAAATTCATTAAATTCCAAGAAAATCTATTGGATGAAAATTACACAATCACAAACTCCCTTTGTGATTGGCTAAGCACAGATGTTGAACATCCCTGTCCTGTGTATATTACTTCTACATCCTATTTTTACAGCGCCTGTGTAATGACTGCCGAAATTGCTCATATTTTAGGTGATATAGAAACCGAAAATCATTATATTAATCTTTCGGAAATCGTTAAAAAACGCTTTAACGATAATTTTGTAGACGCTAATACCGGCAAGGTTGGAACCTATGAGTATGGTGTTCAAACTGCACAATGCGTGCCACTTTATCACGGTATTATTTTTGAAGAGAACCGTAAAATTGTTGCAAAATATTTAAAAGATTCTCTTAAGGATACAGACGGTCACATTTCTACCGGCACCTACGGCACAAAGTGTATTCTTGAAATCTTAAGCTCTTACGGATATCTTAAAGAGGCTTATGAAATGGTGGAAAAGAAGGACTATCCCGGTTGGGGCTATATGATTGAAAACGGCGCTACTACCCTTTGGGAAGAATGGGGCGGCGGCAAGGTAGTTCCCTGGGGCGGTTCTTTAAATCACAATGCTCTTTGCCCTGTGGGCGAATGGCTTTACCGCCATGTTGCGGGTATGAGACCCGAAAAGAATAGCGTTGCATACGAAAAAATTGTTTTCGCACCCGCGCTTGAGTTACCGATTGATTCGGCTGCTTGCTCACACAAAACTGTGCGCGGTGATGCATCTATTTCTTGGCGTAAAGACGGAAACACCGCAACGGTTGACATCTGCGTTCCAAAAGGCAGCACAGCAAGATTAATTGTTCCAAACGGATACGCTATGCGCAACTATGATAATAATTTATTTACCGAAGGCACATATAGTGTAACCCTTGAAAAATAACAAAAAAGCAGAGGAATTTTCCTCTGCTTTTTATCTTTTTTTGTATTTTAAATAATCTTCCAATATGATTACTGCTGCAACAGAATCAACTATATTTTTGCGTTTTTTTCCGCGTGTGTCGGTATAATTGAGTGCTGTGTGGGCGGAAACAGTGGTGCATCTCTCATCCCACATAACAAGCGGCAGATTTGTCATTTCTGAAAGTTTATTGCCAAGCTCTTCACATTCCTTCGCCTTAAAGCCGACCGAGCCATCCATATTCTTCGGAAAGCCGACAACAAGCTGCTGTGCGCCGAGTTCTTTTGCTTTTTCGCAAAGTTTGATAAGAAGCTTTTCTTTATTATACTCGGTTATAACGCCTTTTGGAAAAGCAAAGCTCTCACTTTGGTCACTGACGGCAACACCCGTACGTGCATCGCCCAAATCGACCGACATAATTATCATACCGCCACCACTCCTTTTGTGAAATTATACAACAAATTTACACTTTTATCAACAAATATTTACTTGAAAAACATTATGCATAGTGATATATTATTATAAAATATTTTTGTCAGGGGGAACAATTATGAAATACATAACGAAATTTCTTAACCGACTTTTTATTGACGGATTGACAGGAATGGCACTCGGTCTTTTTGCCACACTGATTATAGGCACTATTATTGCTCAAATCGGTGCTCTCATTGGTGGCACTGTGGGAATATACCTGATTGCTATCAGCAAGGCTGCAAAAACCGTTACCGGAATTGGCATTGGTGTTGGAGTTGCTGCAAAGCTCAAAGCTTCTCCCCTTGTTACTGTATCTGCCGCTGTTGCGGGTCTTATTGGCGCATTCTCAAACTTAAATCTTGAGACTATCACACTGGGCACACCGGGTGAGCCTTTGGGCGCTTTCGTTGCGGCTTATGTTGCGATTGAAATCGGAATGCTCGTATCGGGCAAAACAAAGATTGACATCATCGTTACTCCTTTGTGTGCTATCATACCCGGCGCTCTTGTTGGATATTTCCTCGGCGGACCTATTTCAACATTTATGCGTTGGCTCGGTATGCTTGTTAACATAAACGTTGAAAACAGCCCAATAATTGGCGGTATAATCGTTTCGGTTGTCATGGGTATGATTCTTACCCTTCCGATAAGTTCTGCTGCTATTGGAATTTCTATGGGACTTTCGGGACTTGCAGCGGGCGCGGCAACAATTGGCTGCTGCTGTAATATGGTTGGCTTCGCCGTTGCATCATATCGTGAAAACAAGTTTGGCGGACTTATAGCACAAGGTGTCGGCACATCGATGCTTCAGGTTCCGAACATTGTCAGAAAGCCTATTATCTGGCTCCCCGCTATAGTTTCAAGTGCTATATTAGGTCCTGTCGCTTCTGCTGTACTCAAAATGACAAGCAACGCCACAGGCTCCGGTATGGGCAGTGCGGGTCTTGTTGGTCAGTTTATGGCTTTCGATACCATGACATCGGGCGGTATGTCCCCCATTATTGCATTAATAGAAATTCTTTTAATGCACTTCATTCTTCCCGCAGCTATTACACTTGCTGTTTCAGAGGCTATGAGAAAGCTTGGTCTCATCAAAAACGGCGATATGAAGTTGGAAATATAATATGACACAAAAAGAAAGAATCACTTTAGTAGTAGAACTGCTTGAAAAAGAATATCCTGATGCGGCTTGTTCACTTCAATATGACGATGCTTTTCAGCTGCTTATTGCCACAAGGCTTTCTGCCCAATGCACCGATGCGCGAGTGAATATGGTCACTCCTGCTCTTTTTGAAAGATTTCCCGATGCAAAAGCCTTTGCATCTGCAGAACTTTCAGAGGTTGAACAACTTATAAAAACCTGCGGTCTTTACAAGACCAAGGCAAAAGACCTTATCGGTATCGGAAAAATGATTTTGGAGAATTTTGACGGCGCCGTACCAGATACAATTGAAAAGCTCACAACACTCCCCGGCGTTGGAAGAAAAACAGCAAACTTGGTGTGCGGTGATATTTATCACAAGCCCGCTATCGTTACAGACACACATTTTATTCGTCTTTGCAACCGCTTAGGGTTTGTCAAAACAAAGGAGCCATATAAGGTTGAGCTTGCTATGAAAAAAATTGTCCCGCCCGAAAAATCAAGTGATTTTTGTCATCGTGCTGTATTGCACGGGCGGTCGGTTTGCACAGCAAGAAAAGCAAACTGTGATGCTTGCTGTTTGCGTGATGTTTGTAAAAAGATTATTGATAAAGGATGATAATAATGCAAAAAAGAGTTGCAGCCATTCATGATATTTCAGGATTCGGCAAATGCTCTCTTACGGTGGCTCTGCCAATTATTTCGGCAGCAGGTGTTGAAACCGCAGTTATGCCGACAGCGGTTTTATCAACACATACGGGCGGTTTTAAAAACTTTACCTTCCGAGATTTAACCGAAGACCTTCTTCCCATGGCAAGACATTGGAAATCCGAAGGAATCAGGTTTGATGCGATATACACGGGTTATCTCGGTTCATTCGAGCAGATTGATATAGTTTGCGAAATTATTGAAATCTTGAGAGATGAGAACACCCTTGTCATTGTAGACCCCGTAATGGCAGACCATGGAAAGCTTTATCAGTGTTTCCCCGAAGATTTCCCGAAGGGTATGAAAAAGCTTTGCAGCATTGCCGACATTGTTATGCCAAACATAACAGAGGCTTGTCTTATGCTTAAAAAACCTTATAAAACGGGGCCTTATGACCAAGATTATATCAAGGATATGCTTTTCTCTCTTAAAAGTATGGGCGCTAAAATCCCGATGGTTACAGGCGTTTATTTTGACGAATGTAAGCTCGGTGCCGCTTGTCTCGTAAACGGCGAGGTCGAATATGCCTTTGCCGACAAGGTTGATGCTATGTATCACGGAACGGGAGACGTTTTCGGCAGTGCACTTGTGGGCGCCTTGATGAATGATAAATCTCTGCAGGAATCAATGCAGATTGCCGCACTTTATACACGCGGATGCATTGAAAACACGCTGAAATTCCAACCCGGACGCACATACGGTGTTAATTTTGAAGAAGAGCTCCCGAACTATATTAAACTTTTAGGAAAATAAGTATGGAAATTTTTGACAGAACAGATTTGCTTATCGGTAAAGATAACCGTCAAAAACTTAATAATTCTCACGTTGCGGTTTTTGGACTTGGTGGAGTCGGCTCATACGTGTGTGAAGCCCTAGCCCGTGCGGGTATAGGAAAAATCACGCTTATTGACTCGGATACTGTAGCACCGTCCAACATCAACCGTCAGCTTTTTGCGCTTCACAGCACCGTCGGTAGACCGAAAACTGCCGTTGCAAAAGATAGAATATCTGACATTAACCCCTCTATTGTGACGTATGAAAAAGAGATTTTTTATTCTGACGAAACACAAGACGAAATATCTTTTTCAGAATTTGATTATGTTGTTGATGCAATTGACACAGTAACATCAAAACTTCTTATTATCGAAAATGCGAACAAATATAATGTTCCTATTATTTCCTGTATGGGTACGGGCAACAAGCTTGACCCCTCTGCCTTTAAGATTGACGATATTAAAAAAACATCGGTATGTCCGCTTGCTCGTGTTATGCGGCGCGAACTGAAGCTTCGCGGAATTGACTCGCTAAAGGTTTTATATTCAAAGGAGCAACCCGTTAAAACCGATGGTGGCAGAACACCCGCCAGTATTTCTTTTGTGCCTTCGGTTGCGGGATTGATGATTGCAGGTGAAGTAATAAAGGATTTGCTTTACAAATAAAAATAAGAGGTAGGTTACGGAACGTACCCTTAAGGATAAATTGGTTTTGGAAGAAAAATTTGCCCTATCACTTTGCCTCAAACCTTGAAATACACAAAGTATTTCCGCGGTTTATCGGCTTTGTGAGTAGAACAAATTTTTACGTTACAAAACTGCAAAGCACCTAAAAAAGATAAATTTTTAGTGGTATAAAAGGCTAAAAGACACGGTAATGCTGACGCATACCGCGTCTTTTTAACGCATTTAGCCACAGAAATTTGCTTTTTTAGGCATTTTGTCCTTAATGGTGCGTTCCGTTCTACCTCTTTTTTATATTGCAGTTTTTTCAAAAATATGGTATTATAATTTGAATAGTATTTTAGGAGGCGTGTATATGTCGGATAACAGACCTATCGGCGTTTTTGATTCGGGCCTTGGCGGACTGACCGTTGTTAAGGAACTAGCCCGTATTTTACCGAACGAAAAAATTGTGTATTTCGGCGATACAAGTCGTGTTCCTTATGGCAACAAAAGTCAAAGCACAATTAAAAAATATGCGCTGCAGGATGAACAATTTTTGCTGTCTAAGGACGTAAAAATGATAATTGCCGCATGTGGAACTGTCTCCTCCGTTGCTAACGATACCGCCGCTTGTCTCCCCGTTCCGTTTGTTGAGGTTGTGTCACACGCAGCAGTTGCTGCCGTTGCCGCCACAAAAAATAAAAAAATCGGTGTTATCGGCACCACGGCAACCATCAAAAGCGGTGCCCACAAAAAATATATTTTGAAACTTTGTCCCGATGCTGTTGTTGTGGAAAGGGATTGCCCCTTATTCGTACCTCTCGTTGAAGAAGGTATAACCGCAACAAATGATATCGTTGCATACGAGACGGCAAAAAGATATCTTATGCCTATGATTGAGGCAGGGGTTGACGCCTTGATTCTCGGTTGCACACACTACCCTGTCTTGCAGAATGTTATCTCAAGCATTGTTGGTGATGATGTTACGCTCATAAATATGGGTGAAGCCACCGCAGATTTTGTTAAAACCTTCTTAGAGGATAACGCTATGCTCTCGGCTAGTAAAAAACAAAAAAATGAATATTTTGTCAGCGACAAATCGGAATCCTTCTCCGCTATGGCACGAATTTTGTTGGGAAATTCCGACATTGAAGCAACACAGGTGGATATTGAACAGATATGAAAAACGTAAAAATCAAACTCAAATCAACCATCATATCGCCTGACGGAGATAAAGAATCCAATATTTTTACGTATGATGGACAATACGACATCAAAAACGAAAAGCATTATATTGCGTATGATGAAATAGAGCAAAACACACATACCATTGTTAAGGTTGATAAAAACTCTGCCATTATAAGTCGAACAGGTGCTATGCAGAGCACTATGAAAATTATTGAAAACTCCGAAACAAATATGCCATATCACACTCCGCACGGTGTTTTTGATATGCTTGTTTGCGGAATTTCGGTGGACAACCATCTTGATGATAAAAAACAACTTTTGCTCGAATATACAATTGGCACGAGCCAAGGCGTTATTGGACACAACATTATTGAAATTACATTAGAAGAGGTATAAATATGTCAGTAATAGTAAAAAAGACCGAACAACAAATCAAAGACATAATAATAAACGCAGCAAATATCTCAATGGAAAAGGGCGAGCTTCCTTATGCAGAGCTTACCGCCTTTGCTATTGAAAAACCTGCTGATGCTTCACACGGAGACTATGCTGTTAACTGCGCTATGGCTTGGTCGAAAATTTTTCGTAACCCGCCGAGAAAGATTGCCGAAACCCTTATGGCAAACGCAATTTTTGACGGAACATATATTAACCGCTATGAAATCGCAGGTCCCGGATTTATCAATCTTTTCTTATCGGACAGTTATTATTCTGACATTATAAAAGACATTCACGAAAAGGGCGACGATTACGGCAGAAGCAACGTTGGAAACGGAAAAACCGCTTTGGTTGAATTTGTTTCCGCTAATCCGACAGGACCGATGCACATTGGTAACGCACGTGGCGGCGCTTTGGGCGACTGTCTTGCAGCCGTTCTTGATTTGGCAGGTTTCTCTGTTGAACGCGAATTTTATATTAATGACGCAGGAAATCAGATTGAAAAATTTGGTCTTTCACTTGAACTGAGATATTTGCAGAATTTCAAAGACGATATTGAGATGCCCGAAGATTCTTACCACGGAGCTGATATAATTGCTCACGCAAATGCCTTTGCAGAAAAATACGGTGACAGCTTTGTAAATGTTGAGTCTTCTGAGCGCAAAAAAGCTTTGGTTGAGTTTGCGCTTCCCAAAAACATTCAGGCCTTGCACGATGACCTTGCACAATATAGAATTGAGTATGACACATGGTTTAAGGAGAGCAGTCTGCACAGCGCAGGCGAAACCATGCGTATTGTTGAGCTTTTGAAACAAAGCGGACACACCTATGAAAAGGAAGGTGCATTATGGTTCAGCGGTGAACAGTTTGGCAGCGAGGATTTTGTTCTTGTTCGTTCAAACGGCATTCCCACATATATTGCGCCCGACATCGCATATCACTATAACAAGCTTGTAACACGAAAGTTTGACAAGGCTATCAACATTTGGGGCGCCGACCATCACGGCTATGTTCCCCGTCTTAAAGCCGCTTTATCTGCTCTATCAATTGATGCTGATAAGCTTGATGTTGTTTTAATGCAGATGGTACGACTTGTTCGAAACGGCGAGGTTATCAAGGCTTCTAAGCGTTCGGGAAAGGCAATTACACTTGTTACCCTTCTTGAAGAGGTTCCGATTGATGCTGCGCGCTTCTTCTTTAATCTGCGCGAGCCCAACACTCACTTTGACTTTGACCTTGATTTAGCTGTTGAGCAATCAAACCAGAACCCCGTTTACTATGTTCAGTATGCATATGCACGTATTTGCAGTATTTTACGCAATCTCAGCGCAGAAGGCGTTGTTGCAAGAGAATGCACACAAAAAGAGCTTTCCTTGCTTGTGCTTGATGAAGAGCGCGAACTTATTAATCTGCTTTCCGCGTTCACAAAAACTGTTGAGAATGCCGCAGCAGCATACGACCCGGCAAAGCTTACACACTATGTGGTTGATGTTGCCGCACAGTTCCATAAATTTTATAACAGTTGCAGAATTAAAGGTGTTGAGGACGAGCTTTTGCAGGCCCGCTTATCGCTCTGCACTGCAACCGCTACTGTTATCAAAAATGTTCTGAACGCACTCAAAATTTCAACACCGGAGAGTATGTAAATGGAACGCTTTAAAGAAATAGAGCGTAGTATTATTACGAAATTCAGAAAAAGTATTTGGAATAATTTTGTCGGCGCAGTTAAGGAATATAAGCTTATTGAAGCCGGAGATAAAATTGCCGTCTGTATATCGGGTGGCAAAGATTCGATGATTCTTGCCAAGTGCATACAAGAACTTAGTCGCCATTCCGAAGTGCCTTTTGATGCTGAATTTATCGTTATGGACCCCGGATATAACAAGGAAAACCGTTTGCTTATTGAAGAAAATTCAAAAACCCTCAACATTCCCGTCAGAATTTTTGAAAGCGATATTTTCAGCACCGTAACAGTGGCGGGCGGTTCACCCTGTTATCTTTGCGCCCGTATGCGACGCGGTTTCCTTTATGCCAAGGCTCAGGAGCTCGGTTGCAACAAAATTGCGCTTGGGCACCATTTTGATGATGCTATTGAAACACTGCTTATGAGCATGATGTATTCAAGCGAAATCAAGACCATGATGCCTAAACTTAAAAGTCTCAATTTTGATGGGATGGAGCTTATTCGTCCGCTTTATAAGGTTGCAGAAAAAGATATTATCGCGTGGAGTAAATATAACGGACTCACCTTCTTGCGTTGCGCTTGCCGTTTTACCGAACAGAGCGAAGAGCATGAGGAGCTTTCAAAAAGACGCGAAACCAAGCGCCTTATCGAGCAACTTCGAAAAACTAACCCCGAGGTTGACAAAAATTTATTCCGCAGTATGCACAACGTGAATATCGGCTCACTTCCCGCTTTTCGTCTGCGTGACGGCGAGGATGTTCACAGCTTTTTGGAACACTATTAAAATACTATTTTTCTCTTGACAATGACCGTTCAATATTATATTATTAGTATTGTTCTTGCCGCTGTGGTGGAATAGGCAGACACAAGGGACTTAAAATCCCTCGGTAGCGATATCGTACCGGTTCAAGTCCGGTCAGCGGCACCAAAAAACTCTCGTTCTTCGGAACGAGAGTTTTTTTATCCAAGCCGACAGGCTTGGCATATCATCACGCATTAGCGTGTATGTCATCAACACGGCACAGCCGTGTTGTATCTCATCACACCGAAGGTGTGTAATCTGTCGGCTTGATGATATGCAACTCCTTGCGGAATTGATGCAATAAGGGCGTCGCCCGTCATTACCCGAAAGGATATACAATGCTTCGCATTGATTTGCTACCGCTTTTATGCTATAATACAGATATGGTGGTGATGTCAGTGAAATTAAAAAAGTATGTTTTTGGTCCAATAATAATTTTACTTTGTATAATTTTGCATGTTTTTTTTGCAAAACCCGCCATTGAAAAGCGCACTTGGGTACTTTCTTACGCACAACAAACAGAACCTCCGCTTTCTGTTGTTGCTCATAATGATAAATACGATTTATCTAATATAGATAGTTCTCTTTTCGCATTTTCAAAACCGATAGAATTTACACTTGAAGCCAAAGACGGTAAATTGATATTGACTGACATAACTAATGGTAATAGCTATGAAGGTACGTATACAATAAAAACTTTTGGTCGATACATAACCCAAAACTATTCTGTTGTCATTAACGAGATAGAAGGCACCGCTAATATTGGTTCAAAATCTGGTAGAATATTATTTGTTTTTATAGGTGATTATTGTTTGTGTTTTGAGGCAAATAAGAAAACCTTCGGTTTTTGACCACTTCTTTTTCGAACACGAGAGACACAACACATCAGAACCGTCCCCTTGTGTTTCGCTATAATACATCCAAGATGGTGATTATATGAAAAGATTTAAAGAGTTTCTAATAATGTTTATTCCTTTTTTAGTGTTAAGTATTTTATCTATTTTGTGGTTTGTATTTAATACATCTTCAGGTGATTTTTTCAGTGGTGCATACCTGCTTAAACTTATGATTTCACCTTTTTTAATAATTGTATTATTTAATACTTTTGCTTTGGTAGGTGTTCCATCTCTTTTACTAACAGGTGTTTTTGCTTTACTGTTTAGAAGCAAAAAAAGTATTGTGGGTAGAAAAAGATACTATACATATTTATTTTTAATTGCTCTTATTGCACCTGTTGTTATCATTTTGGTTTTTACAAGGACATTTGATTTTATTAACAATACAATATATTCGATACAAATAGGAATCCTTGTGGTGTTTATTCATTGGATTATTGAATGGATAATTGAGAAATACAAAAACAGGAAGAATAAAGAAAAAACATAAAGATAATTAAGTTTTCAGACATATTCCATTCGTGCCATTAAGTTAGAAATACCCAAACCCCCGAATGCTAATGCGTTCGGGGGTTTACTTTTTCACTATTAATAGGCAGAGGATTTTATTGCGTTTCATTCCCGACCGTTGTGCCGCGCAGGATGCTTTCGCTGCCGTATTTTTTGCGTATCTCGAAAATTTTATTTTCTATTTTTTCCTGCTTCTTTTCACATTCTAAATCACTGAAAATATCGGTTTGATAAGCCTTCATCCCGTCCGAAAGATTAATTGCGCGAAGACCCACGGAGCGCAACGGAATAGAAAAGCTGAAGTTACTGTCTATTATATCCAAACATTTTTTTGCCATAACCATACTGCTTTGTGTGGGAGCAGATAATGGTGCTTGAAACTCCTTTGTATTAAGGTCGTTTGTGCGAATGTGTGCTTGGACGGTGTTGCAAAAAAGCCCGTGTTTTCTAAGCGTTGCCGAAATATCCTCCGCTAGTGCCACGATTACAGGCCATGCATCCGCGCTTGAGAGTAAATCATGCTTGCAGGTGGTGGTTCTGCCAACACTTTTGAGCGTTTTTTGTTCGGCTTCAACCTCTGATATGTCATTGCCCGCAGCATAATCATAAAGCATTCCGCCCATTTTACCAAATCGTTTGATAAGCACATCGGCACCCGCAGAAACAATATCCCCAATCGTGAAAATCCCAAGCGAATCGAGTTGAACACTTGTAGATTTACCAACACCGAGCAATGTGTTTGCGGGCAACGACCATATTTTTTCTTTGTAGTTTTCGCGACTTATGACCGTTACGGCATCGGGCTTTTTTAGGTCGCTACCAAGCTTTGCAAAGACCTTGTTAAAGCTCACGCCAACCGAAATCGTAACCCCAATTTCCTTTTTTATCTGCTCTCTTAGTTTGTCGGCAATCTCCTCGCCGCTGCCAAAAAGCAGACGGCTGCCCGTAACATCAAGCCAACATTCATCAATTCCAAAAGGCTCAACCTTATCGCTGTATCGCAGATAAATCTCACGCACGGCGCGTGATATCTCTTCATATCTTTTATACGTGGGCGGCACAATAACGAGCTCGGGGCATTTGCGTTTTGCCTGCCAGGTTGCCTCTGCGGTGACAACGCCGTATTTTTTTGCTAACTCATTTTTAGCAAGCACGATACCATGTCTTTCCTCGGTGTTGCCACAAACTGCAATGGGACAGTTTTTGATGGTAGGGTTGTCAAGCACCGCTACCGAAGCAAAAAAATTATTAAGGTCACAATGCAATATTGTACGTTCCAACCCTACACCTCCCGTTCGAACGAATGTTCTTTGCATATTGATGATACCACCATTAACACATTTTGTAAAGTGGGATTTATTGACTTTTTTTATTTTATATGGCATCATTAATAAATGGCGGTGATTATATGAATTACGACATTTGCATAATTGGAGGCGGCGCGGCAGGAATGATGGCCGCTATTGTGGCAAAACAAAAAAATCCTGCTTTGAATGTGCTTATACTCGAAAGGCTTTCGCGGGTTGGTAAAAAACTCTCGCTCACAGGTAACGGAAGATGCAACATCACAAATCGTGAACTGAGTGTGAAAAACTATCACGGCGCACAGCCTGAGTTTGTGCTGCCGTTTTTTGAAAATTTTAGCATTAGCGATACTGAACGTTTTTTTGAAAAACTCGGAATTTCCATAATATACGAAGAAAGCAAGGGCTACCCTGCGTCACTTCAGGCTGCTAGTGTTACAGATGCTTTGCGCTTTAGCTGTGACGAGCTCGGCGTTGTAACCGAATGCGAGCAAAAGGTTATTGACATTCAAAAAAACAGCGACGGCTTTTGTGTAATCACCGATAAAAACAAATTTTCTGCAACTGCAGTCGTTGTCACCTCGGGACTGTTATCGGGTGGAGAAAAACTCGGATGCGACGGCTTTATGCTTGAACTTTTAAAGAAGATGGGGGTTTCTTGCAACGCCTTGTCCCCCGCTATTGTTCAGCTTAAAACCGACACTGAAATTGTGCGTCAGCTCAAGGGTATCAAGGTTAACGCAAAGGCTTCTCACATATCAAAAAACACCGTCGTTCGCGAAGAATTCGGCGAGGTACTTTTCTGTGATTATGGTCTTTCAGGCCCCCCTATTCTTCAACTTGCAGGAGGATGCAGCGCAAACGACATAATTTCGCTTGATTTGGTGCCTTGCAGCGCTTTAGACGAATTAGAGGATAAACTTATCAAACGCGCCGAAAACCTGAAATATCGCAAAAATGATGAGTTTTTGTCGGGCTTTATAAATAAGCGTTTGGGACAGGTTATTTTGAAAACCTGCGGAATTTCTCTGAACGATTATGTTAGCACGATTAATCATAGCGACATTGAAAAAATCTGCCGCCGTATCAAAAACTTTAAAATAACCGTACGCGGACACAATGGTTTTGTGAACTCACAGGTCACAAAGGGCGGACTTTTATGCAGTGAATTTGACAGTCAAACACTTATGTGTAAAAAAATCCCAGGTCTTTTCGCAGCGGGTGAAATTTTGGATATTGACGGTGACTGCGGAGGCTATAATTTGCAGTGGGCATGGTCGAGCGGATATGCCGCAGGTATTGCCGCCGCCTGCTATACGGAGAAATAAAATGCTTATTGTTAACGATATTCATATGCGTCTTGGCTTTACCAACGATGAACTGAAGGCCGAGACAGCCAAAACCTTGAAAATTAACAAAGATAAAATTAAATCTATTAGGTTATACCGAAAATCTGTTGATGCAAGACATAAGGATAATGTGCATTTTTGTTGCTCCGTTCTTGTGGAGACAAGAGAAGAAAACCGTGTGCTTACACGTTGTAAAAAAGCGCAAATTTTTAAACCTCAAAAATTCGAATGGCCGACAAATTGCAATTTGAAAGGTCGTCCCGTTGTTGTGGGATTTGGTCCTGCGGGAATGTTTGCCGCACTTACCCTAGCGCGTGCAGGCGCAAGACCGATTGTTATTGAACGCGGCGAATCGGTTGATGAACGCACTCAGAGTGTCAACACCTTTTTTAACGGTGGCGCACTCAACACTGAATCAAACGTTCAGTTTGGCGAAGGCGGTGCGGGAACGTTTTCTGACGGAAAGCTTAACACGGGTATTAAAAATATTCGTTGTCGTGCCGTTTTGGAGGAGTTTGTTCGGTTTGGTGCGAACGAAAGAATTCTCATTGACGCAAAGCCTCACGTGGGAACCGACATTTTGGTGAAAATCGTGAAAAACCTTCGAGAAGAAATCATCTCACTCGGCGGAGAGGTGAGATTTTGCACAAAACTTGAGGAAATTTTCTCCGAGTCGGGCTCGGTTTATGCCATATCGGTAAAGCAAAACGGCATTACCGAAAAAATCCCCTGTAATTCTTTGATTCTCGCTATTGGGCATTCAGCACGTGATACATTTTTAACGCTCAAAAACACTGGCATTTCTATGGAACGAAAGCCTTTTTCGGTCGGTGCGAGAATTGAACATTTAAGAGAAGATATTGACAAAGCTATGTATGGCGAGTTTGCAGGAAATCCACACCTTTCTGCCGCTGATTATAAGCTTGCTGTGCATCTTAAAAACGGCAAGGGTGTTTATACCTTTTGTATGTGCCCGGGCGGAGAGGTTATTAACGCTTCGAGTGAAGAAGGCGGTATTGCGGTTAACGGAATGAGTTATTCCGCCCGTGACGGCAGAAATTCTAACAGTGCAATTCTTGTCGATATATCCCCCCATGAACTTGAAGGCGATGATGTTCTTGAGGGCATAAAGCTTCAGCAAAAAATTGAAAAAAACGCATTTATGATTGGTGGCGGCAAGGTACCTATTCAGACCGTTGGCGCACTTTTAGGTGTTAAGAACGAGTGTGACCGAGTTTTGCCGACCGTAAAGCCCGACACTATAAATGCCGATATATACGATGTTCTACCGAAAATAATTGCAGATTCTATTGCCGAGGGAATTGTGGAGTTTGGCAAGAAAATCAAAGGGTTTGACAGCCCTAGCGCACTTCTCACCTTCCCCGAAACGCGCTCTTCTTCCCCTGTCAGAATTCTTCGAGATGAAAAAGGTTGCAGTTTAAGTCTTGGTGGACTTTTCCCTGCGGGAGAAGGTGCGGGATACGCAGGCGGAATAATGTCTGCCGCCGTTGACGGAATCAAAGCTGCGGAGAATCTTTTAGCATCAATGCAAAGAGATTGATAACCGAAAAACTATCATTTATCAAATCTATTTCGTTTTTGTAGGATATTGGGTCATTATCTGCATTTTCATACGGCAGTAATAAAGAATATTTATTATTGCCCAAAAGTTTTATACACACGCCGCCCATACGGGCGGCTGTTTTTTTGAAATTTGTATGCACAATATCGCCAAAAAAAGTTATACAAACCGAGTTATCGGACGAAGAAAATTTGATATGCAGCCGCCCGCCCACTTTAGTGGAAAACACAATGTTTGATAATAAAATCTCATACATTTTTAAATTTATTTTTATTGCTTTTTCTTCGCAAATTTCCGTATGAATACGTATTCCCTTTGAGGCAGAGACAATCAAGGCTGCTCCCAAAAACGCATCTGTGACATCCGCTATTTTCACATTTTGCATATTATTTTTGTGAAAAAATACACCTTCAAAATTATAAATTTTTAATAATTTCGATGCCGTATTTGCGTTTAATCCTTGCTTATAAATGCGGTTTTGCAAAATATTTCTTAGCGAATTTACATATCGCATCTCTTTTGTAGGTGTAAAATTAATAAAATCACCCTGTTTTTTTGTTATTTTTTGTTCAATAAAAATAAAATAACCCTTTTCGTTAAAAAAAAGACAAAATTACTTGAAAAATGGATTTTTTTAGGTTAAAATATATTAGTAAAAATTTTAGGAGGTTTTTCCAATGGTTAAAGTTGCTATTAATGGTTTTGGACGTATCGGTCGTTTGGCTTTCCGCCAGATGTTCGGTGCAGAGGGCTACGAAATCGTAGCTATCAATGATCTTACCAGCCCCAGCATGCTCGCTCATCTTCTTAAGTATGACTCTGCTCAGGGTCGTTATGCAAAGGCTGACACTGTTGTTGCAGGTGAAGACAGCATCACAGTTGACGGTAAGACCATCAAGATTTATGCTGAGAAAAATGCCGCTGACCTTCCTTGGGGCGAAATCGGTGTAGACGTTGTTCTCGAATGCACAGGTTTCTATACTTCAAAGGCTAAGGCTCAGGCTCACATTGATGCAGGCGCTAAGAAGGTTGTTATTTCTGCTCCCGCAGGAAATGACCTTCCCACAATCGTTTACGGTGTTAACGAGAACACTCTCACCGCTGACGACAACATCATTTCTGCTGCTTCCTGCACAACAAACTGCCTTGCTCCCATGGCAAAGGCTCTTAATGATTTCGCTCCCATTCAGAGTGGTATCATGACAACTGTTCACGCTTTCACCGGCGACCAGATGGTTCTTGACGGTCCTCACAGAAAGGGTGACCTCCGCCGCGCACGTGCTGCTGCAGTTAACATTGTTCCTAACTCAACAGGCGCTGCAAAGGCTATCGGACTTGTTATTCCCGAACTCAACGGCAAGCTCATCGGCTCTGCACAGCGTGTTCCGGTTCCGACAGGTTCCACCACACTTCTCGTTGCTGTTGTTAAGGGCAAGGACATCACTAAGGAAGGCGTTAACGCTGCTATGAAGGCTGCTGCTTCTGCTTCCTTTGGTTACACCGAGGAAGAGCTCGTTTCTTCTGACATCATCGGTATCACCTATGGTTCTCTCTTCGATGCAACTCAGACAATGGTTGCTAAGATTGACGATGACACCTATCAGGTACAGGTTGTTTCTTGGTATGACAACGAAAACTCTTATACAAGCCAGATGGTTCGTACAATTAAGTACTTCGCTGAACTCGCATAAGATAAACAAAACAATTAAAACGCTCTGCTTTTGCAGAGCGTTTTTTTGTTTTATATTCTTACTTCCTGCTCTATCATAAGAAGTCGGTTGTATTTTGCAACACGTTCACTTCTTGCGGGCGCGCCCGTCTTTATTCTCGTTGCATTTATTGCTACCGCAAGGTCGGCTATTGTTGTGTCCTCCGTCTCGCCCGAGCGGTGTGATACGACTATCTGATATCCGTGATGCTTTGCAAGTTTAATAACGTTTACCGTCTCACTTAATGTTCCGATTTGGTTTGGTTTTATAAGAATACTGTTCGCTGCCTTACAGGTAAAACCTTTTGTAAGGCGGTGTTCGTTTGTCACAAACAAATCATCTCCAACCAAAGCTACATCGTTAGAAAGCACATCGGTCATTCTTTCCCAGCCTGCCCAGTCGTTCTCACCAAGACCGTCTTCAATTGAAATTATCGGATATTCTCTTATCAAATCTTTATACCATGCTATAAGCTCTGCTGAATCAAATTCTTTTTTGCGTTTGGGCATTTTATAATTGCCGTCACCCACACACCATTCGCTTGCCGCAACATCGAGTGCGAGTTTGATTTCTTTTTCATAACCCGCCTTTTTTATTGCTTCTAAAATCAGCTCTATTGCGGCAACATCGTCGGGCAAATCGGGTGCAAATCCGCCTTCATCTCCCACACCCGTAGAAAGCGAGCGTGAACGCAGCATTTCTCCCAATGTGTGATAGACCTCGCTGCACATACGAACAGCGTCGCCCATTGTGGCGGCACCAGTCGGCACTATCATAAATTCCTGAATATCAATATTGTTTGAAGCGTGTGCGCCGCCGTTTAAGATGTTCATCATCGGTGTTGGAATCCAGCTTCCCGAAAATCCGCCAATATAGCGATAAACAGGCATTTTGTATGACATTGCAGCCGCTCTGCAGACCGCTAGTGACACGGCTAGTGTTGCATTGGCACCCAACCTTGATTTGTTTTCTGTTCCGTCAAGGATGCAAAGTGCTTTATCCACGCTTCCCTGTTTTGATGCATCAAACCCGTATAACGCTTTATTTATCTCGTTATTGATGTTTCCTACCGCCTTTGTAACACCGCGTCCCTTGTAATGTGTTTTATCGCCGTCACGCAGCTCGTGCGCTTCGTGCTCTCCCGTTGACGCGCCCGAGGGAGCTATTGCAAAACCATATGAGCCGTCCTCGAGTTCTACACGAGCCGCAACCGTGGGATTGCTGCGTGAATCTAAGAGCTGATAGCCCGTTATGTTTACTATTTTTGTTTTCATAATTTTACTCCTTTTTAACATGATACAAATTAAGTTTTCCCGCAAATTTTGAGTTTATAAAAAATAAATTTTTTGCTTTTATTTTTATATTACTTGTGCTATAATATTATTAAATATGGCTTGAAGGGATTTTTAAAATGACAGACAGCACACACGGCAACAACATTATAGCCGGACGCAACGCCGTAACCGAGGCGATTCGTTCGGGTCGCGAAATTGACAGACTGCTTATTTGTCACGGTACGGAGGGCGGTTCTGTTACCGCTATTATTGCAAAATGCAAAGCCAAAGGAATTCTGATAAAAGAAATTTCTCCGCAAAAGATGGATTATATGTGTGGTGGCGCAGTTCATCAAGGCGTTGCGGTTATGATTGCTTCACACAAATACTGTGAGGTTGAGGACATTTTATCTACCGCAAAGGAACGCGGTGAGGCTCCGTTTATTATCATTTGTGATGAGATTGAGGACCCTCACAATCTCGGTGCTATCATACGCACAGCCGAAGCGGGCGGTGTTCACGGAATCATCATTCCCGAAAGACGAAGTGCATCGCTTAATATGACGGTTGCAAAATCTGCAAGTGGCGCCTTGGAATATATGAACGTTGCACGTGTTACCAACATTTCTAACACCATTGACAAATTAAAGGATGAAGGCATCTGGGTATTTGGTGCCGATATGGGCGGTGTTGACCGTCACAAAATTGATTTTTCTGTTCCCTGTGCCATTGTTATTGGTAACGAGGGCAAAGGAATTGGCAGACTTGTTGCAAAAAAATGCGACCAAATCGTAAGTTTACCTATGTATGGCAAAATCAACTCACTCAACGCTTCTGTTGCAGCAGGTATTTTGATATACGAAGTTGCTGACAGCAGACATAAATAATTTTTTGGGGGAAGCAAATATGGGACTTTTTTCTAAAAAGAACAAGGATACATATGACGATTATTCAGATGACCAGCTTTTGATTTTTGAGGATGGTATCATTCCTATCGGCATGCGTACAGATGTTAACCATGCGCCCCACGCATTGACTGCCGATGAAGTTAAAGGAAACGAGCCTATGGAAGCTGTTGATGATATTCCCATGCACTCTGCAGGTGAATCGCTTTATCAAAGAATGATTGATTCCAGAAAAGAAGAAAAAGACGAAGCAGACAAAAAATCTGATGAGACAAAGGAACAGGCACAGTCGCTTTTATCACGCTGTTCGCAGTATGTTGAAGATAAGGCTTCTGTTGTATCCGAGCCCGCATACAAGCTTGACAGTATTGAGGATATTATTGCCGAGGCTGAAAGACGCGCACAGGAACGCGTTCGAAAAATTTATGGCGGCGAAGAAAAAAAGCCTGAAATTAAAACCGAAGAGACAAAAGAAGAAAAAACAGAAGATATAAAACCCGAATCTCGCGAAATCGTATCACACGAGACCGCTCCTGCACTCGAAGCCGAAGAGGTTTTAACTGTCGAGGAGGAAATCGAAACTACTGTTGATACCGATATTGACGCTACTCAGATTATCGATTTTTCAAACAATCTGGTTTCTCCACCCGAAGAAATCACAATGATGCGTGAAACTGAGGTTAAAAATTATCAGTATCGATTTGCTGACGAGGAAATCGAAACGGATGATGCTGACAACAATCAGACCATTGCTTTTGACCCGATTCAAGATGTTGAACTCAAGCCATTTGGCGGTCTTGTTGAGGATATTTCGTCCTCGAGCGGTATCAAAAAAGAAGATGACGCATTTGAAGAGGACGAGTTAGATTTAGACGAGGCAACCGCCGATTTTGAAAGCATTGAGGATGCACAAGCAATAAAGAAAAAATTAAAGAAGCAATCTTCGACGATTAGCGTTAAAATGCTGTTTACTTTTTTGTTTGCTATATTGCTTATTTTGACCTCTCTGCCCTTTTTGGCACCCTTAAGAGAAATGTATGCGCAGACGTTTATAATTGCAGTAACGGCGATAACGGCTGTTGCAGCGCTTATTAATATTGACATTTTCAAAAGTTTTGCACTTATTTCAAAAAAGGCAGCCTACGACCTTTCGTTATCCTTGTGTACTATTGCATCAATAGGCTACGGAATTTATGCCACACTTACTGAAAGCTATTTTGCAGAGCAGTTTGCTGCTGTTGCAGTTTTGGGAATGCTATTCTCACTTATTGGCAGAAAGAACAACGTTAAACGAATTTTGAAAAATTTCCAAAAAATCTCCAACACCGAAGAAAAGTTTGCCCTGAGCCTTATTGACGAAACCAAGGGTTCGTACGCTATTGCTCAAAATGCCGTTGAGGGCGAAGCCTTGATTGCGGTTGGCAAAAAGACTGTAAACATTTTAGACTATTTAAAGAACTCATACAGTAAAAACCCGTTTGGCAAGGTGAACAACACTCTCTCGATAATCGGTATTGTTCTTTCCCTTATTTTATCAGTTTACAGCTTTGTGATTTTCGACGTTGCTTCTGCCTTTGGTGTTTTGGTTATGCTTTTGTCAATAACCGCACCCTTAACGGTTAATCTCATTCACTCGCTACCCCTTTCGCTTGCAAATAAGCGTTTGGCACAATACGGCGCTATGCTGAGTGGCTATAAGGCAGCTTGTGAAATTGAGGCTGTCAACGCTGTTGCGTTTGATGTTCAAAGCATATTCCCGCGCGGCACAGTTAAAATGTTTGATATGAAGGTTTTGCATCCCAATGACCTTGAACGCACCATTTTCAATGCTGCTGCAGTGACAACGACGATAAACAGTCCTTTGGGTCATGTTTTCCGCAGAATTGCCCGCACGAGCGACGACTATGTTCTTCCCATTGCGGATTCTGTTAAATACGAAAAACGCATGGGAATTTCCGGTTGGGTTGGCGACGATTCATTGCTTATCGGCAACCGCACTCTTATGGAAACTCATGGTGTTTCCGTTCCGTCGGTTGAGGTTGATAAAAAGATTCTGCGAAACGGATATTTCCCAGTTTATGTGGCATCTAACGGTCATCCCTGCGCTTTAATAATTGTGGGATATGAACCCGACCCGAAAATCACACGCGAGCTGCAGAGGCTTTGCAATATGGGAGTTACTCTTCTTATTAACAACTGTGACCCCAACATAACCGAAGAAATGCTTTGTGATTACTTTGATTTGCCCAATGATTTCGTAAAACTTATGAGAAGCAGTGGAATAACGGAGTACGAGAATTGCACAAAGCCGTGTGACTCACTCTCTTCAGGCGCATCGTATGACGGCTCCTCTAGTGGTTTGGCCGCTATTGTAACTGCCGCCATAAAAGTTAAAAAGCTTACAACCGCTATGACAGTTTTGCACACAATAGCCTTTGTTTTGGGGCTTACGGCCGCGCTTTTGCTTGTTATTACAAAGAGCATTGCCCTTTTTACCCCGCTAAACGCTTTGATTTATTTAGCAGCAAGTCTCATTTTTGTTTGCCTTGCTCCACTATTTTATAAACCCTAAAAATTCGCCTTACAGGTTGGAGGAATAAAAATGGAAAAAGAAAAATTTTACATCACCACAGCGATTGCTTACAGCTCTCGCAAGCCCCATATCGGAAATGCTTATGATATCGTTCTTGCCGATATGATTGCGCGTTATAAGCGCATGATGGGGTTTGATGTTTTTTTCATGACCGGTTCTGACGAGCACGGACAAAAAATTGAAGAATATGCCAAGGCTGAGGGCAGAACTCCGAAGGAATATGTTGACGAGATTTCTTCACAAATCAAGGATGTTTGGAACTCACTTAACACATCCTATGATAAGTTTATCCGCACCACAGATGACTATCACGAAAAGGCCGTTCAAAAGATATTCAAAAAACTTTATGAACAAGGCGATATCTATAAAAGCGAATATTCCGGAAAATACTGTGTCCCGTGTGAATCCTTCTTCACTCCTTCACAGCTTGTTGACGGCAAATGTCCCGACTGCGGACGCGAGGTTGTTGACGCAAAAGAGGAAGCATACTTTTTAAGACTTTCAAAATATCAGGATAAATTGCTCGAATATTATGAGCAGCACCCTGATTTCATTTTGCCCGAATCGCGCCGCAATGAAATGATTAACAACTTCTTAAAGCCGGGTCTTGAGGACCTTTGCGTGTCCCGCTCATCCTTTAAGTGGGGCGTTCCGGTTGAGTTTGATGATAAGCACGTTATTTATGTTTGGATTGATGCGCTTTCAAACTATATCACCGGTATTGGTTACGACCCTGATGGAAGTTCTACAATGTATGAAAAATATTGGCCTGCAGATTTGCATGTTATCGGCAAGGATATCGTGCGTTTCCACACAATTTATTGGCCGATTATTCTCATGGCTCTCGGTGAGCCGTTACCCAAAAAAGTTTTGGGTCACCCGTGGCTTTTATTCGGCGAAGATAAGATGAGCAAATCCAAGGGAAACATCATTTATGCCGACGAGCTCTCAGCCCGTTTCGGCTCTGATGCTGTAAGATATTATCTTCTCAGCGAAATGCCCTTTGCACAGGACGGAACAATAACATACGAATCCTTTATTGCCCGATTCAACACCGACCTTGCAAACACTCTTGGCAACCTTGTCAACCGCACCGTTGCTATGACAAACAAGTATTTTGACGGTAGTGTTAAGAAATCCGCTCCTACGGGTGAATTCGATGCTGATTTGATTGCATGCTGCGAAAAAATGCTCTCCGATTACACACGTTTTATGGACAACTATAAAAACGCTGATGCGGTTGAATGCATAATGGATTTTGCAAGACGCTGTAATAAATATATTGACGAAACAACACCCTGGTCACTCGCAAAGAACGAAGAGGATAAGCCTCGTCTTGAGACCGTGCTTTATAATCTCTTGGAGGGTATTCGTGTTATTGCAAACGTGCTGGTACCGATAATGCCTGAGTGCAGCGAAAGCATTATGGCTCAGCTTTGCTGTGCAGAAAAGGATTTTGCCTTTGGCAGGTGTGACGGTTACACCGTCGGTGCCGCAACTCCCCTGTTTGCCCGCATTGATGCAGAAAAGGTTCTTGCAGAACTTGCCGCCGAACAGGAGAAAAAGATGGCAGAAGCTAAAGCAGAAAACGTTGTTACCTTGCCCGAGATTTCTATTGATGATTTCGCAAAGGTTGAACTCAAAACAGCTAAAATCACCGCTTGCGAGCCTATAAAGAAGGCTAAAAAACTTCTTAAGCTCACACTTGATGACGGCAGCGGTAAGGAACGAATTGTGGCATCGGGAATTGCTAAATGGTACACTCCCGAAGAACTTATAGGTCGCACAGTTATCGTCGTTTCCAACCTCAAGCCTGCGGTTTTGTGCGGTGTTGAGAGCAATGGTATGATTCTCGCTGCGGATGACGGTGAAGATAATGTTAAGGTTATTTTTGCCGATGATATTAAACCGGGCTGCAAGGTAAGATAATGGAACAGGTTGTTATTGAAAATCCTGCGCCGCACGGCACAATTTTTGATTCGCACGCGCATTATGACGATTCGCGTTTTAATGATTGCCGCGACGAGCTTCTCTCTTCCCTTGATTCTTTGGGCGTTTGCGGTGTTATAAACTGTGCAGTTGACGAAAAATCATCCAAAAGGATTTGTGAAATTTCGAAAAAATATGATTTTTGTTACTCTGCAATTGGTTTTCATCCTGAAAATCTGCCCGAGAGTGAGCCCGACCTTTCTTTAATTGAAAAATTTTTCAATGACGAAAAAACGGTTGCCGTTGGAGAAATCGGTCTTGATTATTATTGGACAAAGGATAATATTGAGTTGCAGAAAAAATGGTTTTGTGCTCAGGCTGATTTTGCAAATCAGATTTCCCTGCCCGTTGTTGTTCACGACCGCGAGGCTCACGCCGACACGTTAAACATTCTAAAGGATATTAAACCGCGCGGTGTGCTGCACTGTTTTTCGGGCAGCGCCGAAACTGCAATGGAAATATTAAAATTAGGTATGTATATTGGAGTTGGCGGCGTTTCAACCTTCAAAAATGCGAAAAACGCAAGAAATGTGATTGAATCCGTTCCGCTTGAGAGAATACTCCTTGAAACCGATGCGCCCTATCTTGCGCCCGAACCTTATAGAGGCAAAACCTGCCATTCGGGAATGATTATCCGCGTTGCAGAAGTGATTGCAAAAATTAAAAATATTTCTATTGAAACAGTTTTAAATACCACAAAGCAAAATGCTTTGGATTTGTTTAACATTTAAAATCAGAATAATCACCCCTATAATGCTAATAATAAAAGCGAAAGAGGGGTGATTTTTTATGTCAGAAAATCAGAATAGACAGCAAAACAAGCAGCAGAATAACCAGCAGAACAAACAGCAGAACAAACAGCAGAATAACCAGCAGAACAAGCAGAATAACAACCAGTCTTCAGATAAGAAGGACAACTAACTGCGTTATGTCGACGGGAAGCACCTTTGCTTCCCGTTTTTTCTACATTTTGTCCCTAATTTTTTACAAAACACAAAATATAGTTTGACAAAACTACCAAATATGTATATAATATGTATGTCTTGAAAACGATTTTATCGGCAATACTACATTTATAACCTAAATGTTAAGGGAGTGCCTTTTTTGGATAAGTTTGTTATTACCGGTGGTAACCGCCTTTGCGGTTCCGTTACAATAAGCGGCGCAAAAAATGCTGCAGTAGCAATACTGCCGGCAGTTTTATTGTCCGATGGTGTATGCCGTATTGAAAATTTACCTAATATATCTGACGTATTTGCTATCATCCGTATCCTGCGCGAGTTGGGTGCGGATGTTCGTATGATTAACAAAAATACCGTTGAAATCGACCCTGCACATATCAATTCGTTCGTTCTCCCCTTTGATATGACAAAGCATATGCGCGCTTCAAGTTATTTTATCGGCGCAATGCTTGGCCGTTTCAAAAAGGCGAAGGTTGCCCCTCCCGGAGGCTGTGACTTCGGTGTGCGTCCTATTGACCTACACATCAAGGGATTCGAAGCTTTGGGCGCAACGGTTACCTTTGAAAACGGAATGGTTGACGCACGAGCACAGCGTCTTATTGGAAATCCCGTATATCTTGACAAGGTTTCGGTTGGCGCAACGGTTAACATTATGTTGGCAGCAGTTAAATCACGCGGTCTTACCGTTATTGAAAACGCTGCAAGAGAGCCGCACATTGTTGACCTTGCAAACTTCTTGAACTCGATGGGCGCAGATATTATGGGTGCGGGTACGAGTGTTATTAAAATCCGTGGTGTAGAGAGACTTAACGGCACGACATACAGCATTATACCCGACCAGATTGAAGCCGGAACATATATGACAGCCGTTGTGGCTACGGGCGGAGATGTGTTTATTAACAACATCACACCAAAGCATCTTGAGTCTATCACGGCAAAGCTTTTGGAAATCGGTGCTACCATTGAGGAGTTTGACGAATCGATACGCATTAGGATGGACAAGCGTCCTAAACGCTGTAACATAACAACAATGCCGCACCCCGGCTTCCCCACCGATATGCAGCCGCAGATTACCACGCTATTGGCTATTGCAGATGGTACCAGCGTTGTTGCAGAAAGTGTTTGGGACAACCGTTTCAAATATGTTGAGCAGCTTTCACGAATGGGCGCTGAAATTCAGGTTGACGGCAAGGTTGCAATTGTTTCGGGAATTGAGCGATTAAAGAGCGCTCCCGTTATTGCAAACGACCTTCGCGCAGGCGCTGCAATGATTATTGCAGGTTTGGTTGCAGACGGCACCACTGAAATTGAAAACATTGAGTTGATAGACAGAGGCTATGAGGATGTTGTTGAAAAACTCTCAAACCTTGGCGCACAGATTAAGCGCGTGCCGATTATAGAACCATCTGTTAAGAAAAAAGCATTATAACAACTATTCAGGGAATACAGAAAATGTATTCCCTGTTTTGTAGGAGGAGGGATTATTATTTCAAGATTTTGTCCGCTTTTTAGCTCAAGCGAGGGTAACTGTACATATGTTGGTGCATCTGAGCATGGAATACTTATTGATGTCGGTTGTTCTTGCAAAAGCATATTAAAAGCCCTATCTGACAATGAAATTAATCCCGAAAGCATAAAAGCAATTGCTATCACACACGAGCACAGCGACCATGTTAAAGGAGTTAAAACATTTTTAAAAAAATATAAAATTCCCGTAATTGCTTCGGCTTTGACAATTAAGGCGCTTTTTGATAATGGAATCCTATCGGATGACGATTTGGTTTTATGTGCCGATAAGGATATCCGGATTGAGAATTTTACACTACGACACGTTCGGACAAGCCACGATTGTGAGGGCTCCGGAGGATATATTATTGGTTTACCCGACGAGCGTAGCGTTGCCGTTGTTACCGACCTTGGATACATAAGTGACGATATCAAAAACAGCATTTCCGGGTGCGACCTTGTCATGCTTGAATCAAATCATGATATTAATATGCTGAAAAAAGGCAGTTATCCTTATTCTTTGAAAGAAAGAATTTTAAGTGACAAGGGACATCTTTCAAATACTGCCTGTGCTGCATTGTTGCCTGAACTTGTAAGTAGTGGTACCACACGCATTATTCTTGCCCACTTAAGTCAACAAAACAATCTTCCCACCCTGGCGTTATCCACCTCAAGAGCTTCACTTGTGGATGCAGGCTTCAGGGAAGATATTGACTATATATTATATGTAGCGCCTGTTTTTGGCGGAAGGATGTTCACTTTATGATTAAGGTTACTATTCTTGCGGTTGGAAAACTTAAAGAAAAATATTTTACCGATGCTTGTAACGAATATATAAAACGGCTTGGCAGATTTTGCAAATTGAATGTTATTGAGGTTGAACCTGCAAAAATCAGTGACAATCCGTCCGAGCGTGAAATTGAAAACTGCATACAGCAGGAAGGTGAACGTATTTTAAGCAAAATTCCTTCCGACGCATTTGTGACCGCGATGTGTATTGAGGGCGATACGAAGGATAGCGAAACGCTTTCAAGCGATATTATGAAATCTGCTGTTTTGGGCAAAAGCAACCAATTTTTTATAATAGGCGGCTCGTACGGGTTATCGCCACAGGTTAAAAGCAGAGCTGACAAAAAGCTCTCTATGTCACGCATGACCTTCCCCCATAAACTCGCACGGGTTATGCTTTTGGAACAAATTTATCGCGCTTTTATGATATCTGAAGCAGGCACTTATCACAAATAATAAAAAATACTTGACTCTTGCACGGGTATGTGGTATTATTACTATACCTCTGCAAGGGTCTTTTTTTTTGCATAAGACTCTTTTCATTGCCAAAGGTACGCATTGCTTCTTCATCCTTTTGGATGGCGTATATCATGGCTGATTGAGGGAGGCTCATTTACTTTCGATTTTTTCGAAAGCAGAAAATATTTCCGTAAAACGGGAGGTGCCGTCATGAGAGTTAAAATTACGTTAGCTTGCACTGAATGCAAACAGCGCAACTACAACACAATGAAGAATAAGAAGAACGACCCCGACAGACTTGAAATGAACAAGTATTGCAGGTTCTGCAAGAAGCACACCCTTCACAAGGAAACAAAGTAGGAGGATGGCAAAATGAAAGTTGTTAACAAAATTTGTCAAATCCTTGCACTTGTTACTTGCGTTGTAGCTCTTGCGTTCTTTATCTTCCCCGATTTCGCCGCTATCGTTACAAAGAGCGAAGAAGTAGGACTTACCGGTATGCAACTTGCATTCGGCGGTTCTGTTGATTACGCTGATGGTTCGATTAAAATGGCAAAATCAGCCGATATTTGGGTATGCTGCGTGCTTACCATTTTCGGAACACTGTTCAGCGCCCTTACATTTAAGTTTAAGGGTACAAGATATGCCTCTGTTGCTGTTTCGGCCGCCGCGGCAATTTATATGCTTGTTATCGCTTTGAGCAGTCCTTTCAAGTTTGTGGACACACGTCCGATAAGCCCTGCAGACATCTCTGCTGTCAACTATAATATGATTTCTGTTATCGTTGTTACCGCTGCTTTGTTTGCTTGCCTTGCTTTCGGTGTTGCCCATCTCCTAATCGCAGACAAGCTTGAGACCGCAGGAACTAAGAAGCTTACCCTGCCCAAAAGAATTGTCGCTTTCTTCAGAGATTATAAGAGCGAAGTCAAGAAGATTGTTTGGCCTAACTTCAAATATGTTGTTAAGAACACAATCGTCGTACTAATTATTTGCGCTATTTTAGGCGTATTTATCTGGTTGCTTGACCTCGGTCTCCTCGAACTCATAGGTCTTATCCTTGGAGTGTAATCTCTTTAATTTTAGGAGGTTGCTGAATGGCAGATTACAATGATGCAAGATGGTATGTTATTCATACCTATTCCGGTTATGAAAATAAGGTTGCGAAGGACCTTGAAACTATCGTAGAAAACCGTAAACTTCAGGATTATATAATGGAAATTAAAATCCCGACCGAAACGGTTACCGAAGTCAAGGACGACGGTACTCAAAAGCAGTACGAGCGCAAGATTTTCCCCGGATATGTGCTTATTAAAATGATTGTTACCGATGACTCTTGGTTTGTCGTGCGTAACACACGCGGCGTTACAGGTTTTGTCGGTCCGGCATCAAAGCCGGTTCCCCTCTCCGATGCGGAGGTTGAATCTCTCGGTGTTGAGAAGCACTCTGTTGAGGTTCCCTACAAATCCGGTGATAATGTTAAAATCATCAGCGGACCGCTTGAGGGTTTTATGGGCGTTGTCGACGAGGTCGATGTGGCCGCAAACGACGTTCGCGTTTTGATTTCCATGTTTGGAAGAGAGACGCCTGCCCAGTTTGAGCTTGACCAGGTTGCCCTGGCAGACTAATGTGTTAAATTACGTATAAACGCGGCTGTTTTGCCGCCGGTACCTTTATCGGTACCACGGTGGGAGGAGCGAAAAAGAGTTTTCACTCCGTCAGGCGCTTTTGGCGTCGCTACCACGAATTTTGGAGGTGCAAATAATGGCTCAGAAAATAACAGGTTACATTAAATTACAGATACCCGCAGGCAAGGCTACTCCGGCTCCCCCGGTTGGTCCTGCTCTCGGTCAGTATGGTGTAAACATTATGTCTTTCACCAAGGAGTTTAATGAACGCACAAAGAACGACGCTGGTCTCATCATTCCGGTTGTTATCACCGTTTATGCAGACCGTTCTTTCAGCTTCATCACAAAGACTCCCCCTGCTGCTGTTCTTATTAAGAAGGCTTGCGGAATTGAAAGTGGTTCAGGCGTACCGAACAAGACTAAGGTTGCCAAAATCACCAGCGAACAGGTCAGAAAAATCGCTGAACAGAAAATGCCCGATTTGAATGCCGCTTCAGTTGAAACTGCTATGAGCATGATAGCAGGTACTGCACGCAGCATGGGAATCGAAGTAGTTGACTAATACTCCCCCGTGGGAGGAAATTTCCGATTTTACCACTTTTTGGGAGGTTCACTTAAATGAAACACGGTAAAAAATATAATGATAGTGCAAAACTTATCGAAGCAGGTAAGTTTTATGATGTTGAAGAAGCTTTAGACATTGCTGTTAAAACCGGCACTGCTAAGTTTGATGAAACAGTTGAAATTCACGTTCGCTTGGGTGTTGACTCACGTCACGCTGACCAGCAGGTTAGAGGCGCTGTTGTTCTCCCCAACGGAACAGGTAAAGACGTTCGTACACTCGTTCTTGCAAAGGGTGACAACGCAAAGGCTGCTGAGGAAGCAGGTTCTGATTTTGTAGGTGCTGAAGAGCTCGTTGCAAAGATTCAGAATGAAGGTTGGCTTGATTTCGACGTTGTTATTGCTACACCTGATATGATGGGTGTTGTTGGACGTCTTGGTAAGGTTTTGGGACCCCGCGGTCTTATGCCTACTCCTAAGGCAGGTACTGTTACTCCTGACGTTGCTAAGGCTGTTACTGAAGCTAAGGCTGGTAAGATTGAGTACCGTCTTGATAAGACCAACATTATTCACTGCCCCATCGGCAAGGTTTCTTTCGGAACCGAGAAGCTTAAGGAAAACCTTGAGACCCTTATGTCTGCAATCGTAAAGGCTAAGCCTGCTGCCACAAAAGGTCAGTACATTAAGTCCTGCGCTATTGCTACAACAATGGGCCCCGGCGTTAAGCTCAATCCGAATAAATTTGGTGCTTAATTTTTTACTTGACAATCACATTCGTTTGTGATATCATACTTGTGTTGCGAATCTAAAGACAGTAGGTGCTTCGGCATAAATCCTACCGAGGATGGCAAAACAAACCTTATTATATAAGTTTGTGCCCGTCCTTGTCTTTGGACGGGCACTTTTAAATTTTGGAGGTGAATTTAATTTGCCAAGCGAGAAAGTTTTAGAACAAAAAAAGCAAATCGTTGCTGACCTTACCGAAGAGTTGAAGGCTGCTTGCGTTGGTGTTGTTGTTGATTACAAGGGCACAAGCGTTACAGATGATACCATTCTCCGTAAGGAATTGCGTGAAGCAGGTGTTCGTTACACTGTTATCAAAAACACCCTTCTCGGCCGTGCTGCTGATGAGGCAGGTCTCGGTGAGATGAAGTCGGTACTCGAGGGTACCACCGCTATTGCAATGAGCAATGATGATTATACTGCAGCTGCAAGAATTCTTAAGAAATTTGCTGATGCTCACGAGAGTTTCAATATCAAATGCGGTTTCCTTGATGGAAAGGTTGTTGATGTTGCTACTGTTGAGAGTCTTGCAAAGCTTCCTTCGAGAGAGATTTTGCTCGCTACAGTTTTGGGTGCTTTCAATGCACCGATTGCAGCATTCGCACGTGCTGTTCAGGCTATCGTTGATAAGGAGAACGACACTCCTGCCGAATAATGTCGAAAAAATTAAATTAAAAATCATTTTATAATTGGAGGAAATAAAAATGGCATCTGAGAAAGTTTTAGCTATGGTTGAAGAACTCAAGACCCTTACTGTTCTTGAGCTTTCTGAACTTGTTCATGCAGTTGAAGAGGAATTTGGCGTATCTGCCGCAGCAGCAGTTGCAGTAGCAGCTGGCCCTGTTGAAGGTGGCGCAGCAGCAGCTGAGGAGAAGACTGAGTTTGACGTTGTTCTCGCAGACGCAGGCGCTGAGAAGATTAAGGTTATTAAGGTTGTTCGCGAAGTTACCGGTCTCGGTCTTGCTGATGCAAAGGCTCTCGTTGACGGCGCTCCCAAGACACTTAAGGAAGCTGCTTCTAAGGATGACGCTGAAGCTATCAAAGCAAAGCTTGAAGAAGTTGGCGCTAAGGTTGAACTTAAGTAATTTTAATTACATCAGTAAAAAGAGCACTTGTAAACCAAGTGCTCTTTTTTTATTTGTATTCAAAATTTTTATTGGTCGTTAGCAGTTCTTTGTATCGCTTTATATAATACTTTGTCATCGTAAGATTTTGTTCAAGGTAATTTCCGCACTGCTCCTCTGCGGCGCCGGGTATATCTCCTTCAAAATCTATGATAAAATCACACATACTCAAAATTAAATCGTATATATCCTCACTTATGAGATTACCAAACATTAAAAGATAACAACCCGTTCTGCAGCCCATCGGTCCGAAATATACGATTTTTTCGGAGAACTGACTGTTGCGCAGATAAGTGGCACCAAGATGCTCAATGGTATGAAGCGCTGCCATATCAACAACAGGCTCACGGTTTGGTGCAGTTAGTCTTATGTCAAATGTTGTAATATCACATTCTTTTTGTTTATCTCGCCTTGAAACATATAATCCAGGCTCCAACGTTAAATGATTTATCCTAAAACTTTCAATTCTTTCCATAAACACACCGAATTATCTTCTTTTTTCCTTTCTGTGAGGTTTTTTTGATTTTTGCGTCTTACTTATCGTTTTTCCACTTTCTGCGGGTACAAGGCAATTTTTGCCGTTCCCTATAAGGTCATATCTTCCTGCCTTACGCAAAGCCGACCTTACAATAGAAGCATTTTCAGGACGGTAATACTGCAGAAGCGCTCGCTGCTCTGCCTTTTCCTTTGGCGTTTTGGGAACATATATCTCCTTCATTGTGAAGGGGTCGAGTCCCGTATAGAACATACAGGTTGAAATTGTTCCGGGAGTGGGATAAAAATCCTGCACCTGTTCGGGATGCAGCCCTTCCCTTTTTAAAAACAAAGAAAGCTCTATTGCATCGTTTATTGTGCTGCCCGGATGCGAGGACATTAAATACGGAACCAAGAACTGTTTCTTGCCAATGCTTTGTGTAAGCTCGTAAAAACGTTTTTTAAATTTATTATACACATCAATGTTTGGCTTTCCCATATGTTTAAGCACGTTTGACGAACAGTGCTCGGGAGCGACCTTCAGTTGTCCGCTAACATGATGGGCAACCAGTTCCTTAAAAAAGGTTTCGTCCTTATCAGCAATTAAATAATCAAAGCGTATGCCCGAGCGGATAAATACCTTTTTAATTTTGGGCAGCGCCCTTAATTTTCTAAGAAGCGCAAGATAGTCACTATGGTCTACCTTGACTGCGGGGCACATTTCAGGAGCAAGGCACTTCTTATCAGCGCACATTCCGCGTTTTTCCTGCCCAGCACACGATGGCGCACGAAAATTTGCGGTCGGTCCGCCAACATCATGAATATATCCTTTAAAATCAGACATCTGTGTTATTTGCTTTGCTTCTTCTATGACCGATTCGTGACTGCGGCAAGATATCTGCCTTCCCTGATGAAAGGCAAGAGAACAGAAATTACAAGCACCGTAACAGCCGCGATTGTGTATTATAGAAAATTTAACCTCTTCTATTCCCGGAACACCGCCCAAAGCCTCGTAAGAAGGATGATATGTTCGCATAAAAGGCAAGGAATAGACCTCATCCATCTCTTCGTTTGTAAGAGGCGGCATTGGCGGATTTTGTATCACAATTTTATCTCCGTGCCTTTGTATAACAATTTTGCCGCGAACGGCATCGTGCTCTTGCTGTTGAATCAGGCAGGATTTTGCATAGTTGCGTCTTCCCCGCTCGGTCGGTTGCGAGACATTTTCAAAGCTCGGGCACTCTTTGACCGACATTGGCGTATAGTCCTTTGTTTTGACGGAATAGCATGTACCTAAAATATTGGTTAGTGAAGTTATATCCTCGCCATTTTTCAGTCTATCTGCAAGTTCGACAATATGCTTTTCGCCCATACCGTACATCAAAAGGTCGGCTTTTGAATCAATAAGTATCGATGGACGAACTCTATCATCCCAATAATCATAATGCGCAAACCTGCGAAGCGAGGCTTCAAGTCCGCCGATTGCAATAAACACATCACCATAAATACGGCGCAAATTATTAGAGTATACAATTACCGCGCGGTCGGGTCTTGCACCCGCACGACCACCTGCGGTATACGCATCGTCACTACGGCGTTTTTTCGCAGCAGTATAGTGTGCGACCATGGAATCGATATTTCCTCCGTTTACCAAAAAAGCCAATCTTGGTCTGCCAAAGCGCATATAATCTTTATCGTTTTTGGGCTGTGGTATTATACATACGCGATAGCCCGCATTTTCGAGAACACGTGAAATTATAGCAGTTCCAAAAGACGGATGGTCTACATATGAATCTCCCGTTACTATTATAAAGTCAGGACAATCCCAACCATATTCCTTCATTTCTTCTACTGTTATGGGTAAAAAGGGCATATTCTGCTCTCCTTAAATTTTGATACAACTATTATATAACTCTTTTGTTTTTATGTCAACGAAGCGAAAAAATAAAAACTGATTCTGCGGATAAATGCAGAATCAGTTTTTTATTATTTCAATATTACTTCAATTACAGGAACAATGGTGTTTGGTTTTGCAACAGGCAATCTGAAATATACACTGTCGTCATTAACCGTAAGCAAATCAATAGACATCTCTGCCTCATTCTTTTGTTCATCAAAAAGAACTTCGCTTCCGTCATGGAGGAACTGGGCATACTTAATCTTACCAACCATATTTTTCATTTCAAGCTTTGAGAATGGATATTCTTTAAGATGAATGTAAAGACGCTTGCCGTCCTCTGATTGTGTCAGGGTTGTTCCCTTCGGTGCGACGAACTCAGGCTCTGCCATTGTGCAACCATAGATTGAACGAGAATTATATTTCATCCATTTCGCATAAGCATCTAAAGCCTCGTCTGCTCTATAATCAAAGTAGCCACGTGAAGTCGGACCGACATTCATTATAAGGTTTCCACCATATGAAACGGTGTTTATAAGAAGGTTAATCAAGGTTTCAGGCGATTTCCAGGTCATTTCATCACGATAATATCCCCAGGAGCCCGAGAAGGTATGACAAGCTTCCCAAGTTACAAGCTCTCCTGTTTCTTTGTCTTTAACCCACTCTGTAACGCTTGCCTGTTCAGGAGTTTTGAGGTCCTGGTCAATCTGAGTGCGGTCATTTATAAGAATATGAGGCTGATACTTTCTAACTGTTTCTATAAGCTTTTCTGACTCCCATTCATCCTTGCCCTTACCGCCGTTATTCTGCATCCACGGATGAATATCAGGCCAATTCACTTCAAAGTTATCTGTATAGGAGAAGTCAAACCAAAGTATATCAATCTTTCCGTAATTGGTCATAAGCTCGGTAACCTGATTACGCATATACTCAGCATACTTCTTCATATCCCTGCCCTTATCCATCTGCTCAGCATCGGGGTCATGTCTACGAGGATGAGTTCTATCAATCGGGAACTCGGGATGATGCCAGTCTATAAGGGAATAATAAAATCCTACGCGAAGTCCTTCAGCGCGGAATGCATCAACAAACTCTCTTACGATATCTCTGCCAAAGGGTGTATTTGTTGACTTATAGTCGGTGTATTTTGAATCAAAGAGACAAAAACCTTCGTGATGCTTGGTTGTCAATACAGCATATTTCATTCCTGCTGCCTTTGCTTTTTTTGCCCACTCTTTCGCGTCAAACAAATCAGGATTAAACATATCGAAATATACATCATATTTCTCTTCTGAGATTGACTCATATTTCTTAACCCACTCATGTCTGCTCGGAAGTGAATAAAGACCGAAATGAATGAACATACCAAAGCGAGCATCAACAAACCACTCTGAATCTCCCGGTGTTTTCTTTCTCACATAGCTTGACATATTATTTCTCCTCTCGGATAGTTTTTTATCCAGTTAAAGCGCAAAATTTGCACTTTTTTCTGACTATCTTGATTATATAACTCAATTCATTTTTTTACTTGTAATATAGCAAGACAAATTATAATAATTTTTGGTTTTTTGCAAAAATCGTCTTTTTTACACCAATATAAACAAAAAAATATTCGCAAAAGCAAAAAACTGATTTTGCTTTTGCAAAATCAGTTTTTTAGTTACATTAATCTCCTGCCAAACCACTACGCTGAATACTTTCAACAAAGTATCTCTGCAAGAAGACATATAATGCAAGCAACGGTCCCAAAACAAGCATTGAGGCTGCTTGTGCATCCAATGCATACTGTCCGCCGTTAACATATTCAGACTCGTTAACACCTGCAAACGCGGTTTTCATTATCGTTGCTAGATTAGAAAGCGAAGACGATAATGTCTGTATACCTTTAAAGTCCTGAATGAAAAGACGTGTTAACTGATAGTCGTTCCAATACCAAACAAAAGCAAACAAGAACGCTGTGATAAATACGGGAATGGAAGACGGAATGGCAATCTTAACATATGTCATAAAGTTACCGCAACCATCAATTCTGGCAGCTTCTTCCAGTTCTTTAGGCAATCCGTGATAAAACTGTCTAAATATGTACACATACAATCCACCGCGTATACCTGCAGCCAATGCAGCGGGTAAAATCAAGGATAACGGATTATCAAGAAGTCCTACCTCGTTAAATATTACGTATGACGGCATACTATAAAAGGTTGCCGGTACAATAATAGTGATGAGAAGGAATACCATTAAAAATCCCTGGCCCTTAAATTTGAAACGTGCAAGACCATATCCTGTCAATGAGCCGGATATTGCTGACAATAAAGCGCATATAAAGGATACCACAAAAGAAAATACAAGCGCAGGAAGATAGTTAATTGCTTCTATTACGCGTGTCATATTTTCAATAGTAAAGTGTTTTGGAATCCACTTAACAGTAATGTCAGAAACGTCTACTCGTGCTTTAAACGCCATGCTGAACATATAAATAATCGGATACAGCAGCGAAAAAGCTAATCCGGCTAAAAGCAAAAATCTGAATATGCTCCATGCCCATCCGGTTGCTTTTTTTGCAAGCTTTTTATCTTGAAAAGCGTTTTTTCCGATGTTTTGGAAATTTGTTTTTATACTTTCCATTGAATACTCTCCTTTCCTTTATATACTAAGCACTAATTAGAGTATGTAAAGCCTTTCTTATACATTACGCCGAATACAACAGCAACTATCACGAAAACTATTCCATAATACAGACAAGCCATAGCCGAACTTGTTGTAAGATGTAATCCCTGTGAGAGTGCGTTGATTCTGCCTACTATAGGATTGGCTGTATCAACAAAGCAGTCAATTATACTATAAATAAGCGCTAATTGGAAAACAGAGGAAACCATCGGGAATGCAACCTTCCAGAAATACTCCCATGCTGTTGCACCTTCAATCTGTGAAGCTTCTTTAACAGACACCGGAATATTCTGAAGACCCGACATAAATAATGTAATCTGCAATCCGCATTTCCAGGAAACATTCAAAATACTGTTAAGAACCGTCATAATAGTATCAATTATTTCCGAGTTCATATTTGTTGATGCAAACATTGTTTGTAACAAATCCAACTGCAATTCTGCAGACTGTGTATTGTTAACAACATCACCCAATGAACTATCACCTTTAATAATCTGCAGTGCAATACTTGTTGAAATTATGAAAGGCATAAAGAACACGGCTCTGAAAAAAGTACGTCCCTTAAAGTTCTGAACCAAAATATTTGCGATAAACAAACTCAGGAAAACTATCATCGCAACGTTTACTACAGTTTCGCCGACAGAGCCGAACAATGTCGGAACGAACTCTGCATCTTCTACGAAGAATGCTTTATATTCTTCAAATCCAATATAACTAAAAGATAAATCCGCAGGATTAACCTCAAAAATACTGAAAATGAAAGAAAATGCAAACGGAATCAAGAAGAAGCAAAACGTACCGATACACCAAGGTGTAACAAATAACCAACCTGAAAGTGTATTTCTTGTTTGTTGTTTAATTTGCATCTTACTTCACTCCTTTCACTTGTGCATAGCCCATAGAATTTACTATGGTGCCGTTGTAATTATAATCCTCATCAGAATAGTTAACTATAACCGCGTCGCCATTTTCATACTCTGTGTATGTAACATCGGTTGTCAAACGTTTATAATCTACTATTAACTGATTTTGTTTATCTGCCTGAATCTTTGAAAATTCGTTCCACTTATCCAAAGAATAATCCTTCCACTGAGAGAATGTGGCGTTATAAAGATTATCGTTTGTAGAATAACGAGTTTCGTCCGACTCTGCATTAATAAAGTTAAAGCTCAGGTTTGAACCGCATTCAAGTGTCTTTAACATTGCTTTATCAGGATTTGCAGATGAGTTTACCGCTTCAATCGAATACGGAACATATCCGTGCAGAACGATTTGATAGAACGGAATGTCGTAGCTCGTAATATCAAAAGCACTGCTGCTCGAAGGCATTGAGAATATAAAATCTGTATATCCTAACGTGTAATCGCTTCCGCCTGTAACTGCAACAGCTCTATCCTTTACAAGTGCAAGTGCCTTGTTTATGCTTGCAGCAGTTGCGGTCATACTTGTTTCATTAGCGGAGAAATCGCTTTGAAGTGTGTTCAGATTATCAAAGCTTACGCCAACATTTTTATCAAATTTGTCAGACAATACTTTAAGGAAGCTGTCTGTTGTGTTTATTACAGAATTATTAGAAAGGAAGAACTGTGTTTCGTCTTTTCTGATTCGTGTAACAATGTTATAGTTTTGCAATACCGTTGCGGTATCGTAACTGTTCTTAGCATATTTGTTTGATTTCTGGAAGATGTTACCGCCTGTTACAAAGGTTGTATTTCTTCCCAAATAAACTGAACCGTTAGCGCCAGCAGATTTTAACAATCCGGACATAGCCTTCTTAGAGCCGATAGACGATACAAAAGAAATATCATCCGGAATTTTATTCCATACAGTTTCCTTTGACCAGTTATTAAGCTTTACGGCAGTCTCAATTCCATTTGATTTAAAGAAATTGACCATTTCGTTTGCTTGCTTGGCTGTAGTTAATACCTCAACACCATCATAAGGCAAACCTATAAAGCTCTTGCCCTTAATCGTTGACATGGTAATATCCATTGTCATGGGATACGAGCTTTCGGTCATTTTTTCAATACCGTACTTTTCAATAAGATACTCTCTATACGTTTTAGCTAAATCCATATAGGACGGCTCAGGGTCATTATTAATATAATAAGTAACCTGCATCGGTCCGGTATCTTTCTTGTCTTCCGGTACGATATCAACCTCTGAACGCCAGTCGTTCGGATAGTCTCTTATATCCTTCGACATAACATTAAAGGTGGGATAAACGGCATTGTAGCCTGTGATGTTATTTCCGGGAACGGCACACACATAAGCGTCCTGTGCACCGCCGGTTATAATACCAAAGCATGAGCCTTTACCATTAACACCAATTCCAAACACAGACATTACAGACGGAGCAGTTAACTCGTTTGCTGTAAAGCTGTAAAGAGATTCATCTCTGCTGTAAAGCTTTTGCTTGTATTCAGAGTTTGAAAGCTGATTAAACTCGACAATAGCGCCGGAACCATCAGGAACAAATATGAATCCTTGGTCGTTTGAGGTTCCACAACCGAGATACGGGTGAATTGATACATCAACAATTCTTGCTGTAGCTTCTTCAATTTCTTCAGGAAGAACTGTAACAACAAGCTTTTCACCATCAAGAGTGTAGTGTACCGGTACTGTTATTTCTTCCATTAAGAAATAGTACTCAGCAACAATTTCCTTTTCATGTTTGTTAACCGTCAAGCCGCCCATCAAAACTGAGCCATCATAGCTATATGCTGTGTTAATACCGCTTGCTTGGTCAACATAACTTGAAATGCTGATAGCAGACATTACCTGACCTGCTGTCATAAAATCTTCCTCAGCACCATCCGGATAACTGTATGTATATGTGCCGTTTGTTTTGTTATATAAAACAACTCTTCCCTCATCTGTAACATCAAGGGTATATACATCGTTATCGATACTTATGGGGGTGTATTTTCCTAAAAGAGATTTTGTAGCTTTTTTGCTTTCGTTTGCACAGCCCGTGAGCAAAATCATCATTATAACGAGCAACGATATTACGCTACATAATAATTTTTTGTTTCGCATTTTCTCTTACACCCTCCTTACTTAAACCTTAGGGTCAATTCTTCAACCAATGTTCCAAAAAATGAGAACATCTGTGAGAAGAGCATAATTACCAAAAATCCAAGTGCGATAACCAAAACAATTCCTATTATTGTAACAAGTAGGCAAAGCGCATTTTTACCTATCGTATACTCTTGAGCCTGAAGAAGACCAAACCAAATCAAAAGTCCCGTCCAAATCAAACCTGCGGTACTAATAAAATTAAGGAGCGTTATCTCATCAAGAATCATAAAATGACTTACAAGCATTCTAACAATCGTGGAAGCAATGTACGGACACAGTGAATATCCAAGTACTATCCAAATTGTTCTGAAGTTTGCCTTACCATCCCACAACGTTGAGATTCCCCAGTTAACAGCAACAGCAATGATTATTAACAGTGTTGATGAAACGAAAATCAACAACGGGTTTGTATTCTCGGGCGAGAATTTGTTAAAGCGGAAAGCTAACAATTGTCTTTCTGCGCTTGTTACAAAGAAAAGCAGGAAAATAAACAAACTGGCAATACCAACGCTTCCTGTTTTCTTGTAACGAATTTCCTCGAATGTATCGAGCGGATGTATTAATGAGTTACCGAATTCTTTCCATAATTCCTTTGTCATGCTCGACACCTCCGTTTTTTAATGGTTTTAACAACATATTTAATTGCTATGATTACAACAACCAATGCAACTATCAATATTAAAATCAAGGCTGAGTTTTCACGCATAAGATTATTTCTATACATCTCGAATGCGCGAGATTCGTCTTCACGGTTGGCTGCACGCTTGAAATAACCGCGAGCCTCTTCGTATTCGCCGTTATAAAGCAACGCTTTACCTATACCGTTGTATGCCAACTGCTCATTAGCATTAAGACGAAGAACCTGTTTCCAACCTTCAACTGATTCATCGTATTTACCGTCTTCGTAGTACTCCAAGGATTCCAAAACAGCTTTACCGTATTCGGTAGGTTCAAAAACTGTAACAGAGCCCTTTGAAGCATCTAATACATAAACATTATCTTTATATGTTTCGATAGCAACAGGGTTTGAAAAAGCACCTTTTTGAGAGCCGTTTGCACCGAAAGTGAAAATCAAGCTCTGCTCTGTGTCAAAAACAAATATTCTATATTTTGTTGTATCAAGCGCATAGATGTATTCGCTATCAGAAATTGCTATATCGGCAAACTGTGTATCCAATGTAGAGAATTTTCTTACTCCAACTTCCATATCACCGTAGATAAGGAAGAGTTCTTCACCGGCGGGTGTTACACATCTTACGTTTGAATTATCGTATGTATTTGTGTATGAACAGGTATAAAGGAAGCCTTCCTTTGTTATATCCATATTGGTTGGTACCGCAGGAACATAGTTCGAAAAGTTTTCGTCAGCCTCGCTTGAAAGAATTGACTGCCAAAAACGGTCTGCCAACAAGGAAACTGTCGGCTTTATCTTGTTACCGCCGAAGAAATCTTTAAATTTAAGTTCAGGAGTGTATACAAGTGCACCTTGATAAATGTTATTTGCTAAAATATACAAGTTACCCTGCCCGTCAACCGATACCGCATAAGGTTGGAATTCCTTCTCCTGCGGGAACACGGGGTTTTCGGGTTTTGATATTATGTTCTTTACGTTACCGTAAAGGTCAGACACAACTACACACTGTGCATCATAATCGGCGATATATATAAGTTCGTTATCAACACAAATTCCTTTTGGCAACATCAAGGATTGTTCTGAACCATCTGCATTTACAAAAGTTTTAATTTCTCTTACTAACGATAAATCGTTGTTAAGTATAATTACACTTTTTAGTCCCGAGTTGAGTATGTATATCATTCCGTTGTCGTCAATATACATATCCTGCGGGGTATCAATAAATACTTGATTTGCCAAATTGCCGGAATAGGTACCCGTTGCGCTGTATCCAACAGCAGCAGGAATTCCCTTCTCCCATTCGTCATAGGTATAGGCTTCATATGGGTCAAATGCCGAAGCGGTGAACAAGGAGGACATCAAGAAAATTAAACAAAAAACACATGCTATTAATTTTATTACTTTCATCCTAATCACCCCTTAAGTCCTGAGTGCGCCATTGTTTCAATCATACGGCTTTGTGAATAAATAAAGACGATAATTGGAGGCAACATCATAATAACGCCTACCGCAGCTGAAATACCTGCTGTTGCAATTGTACTTGTTGCAGTAATCTGGCGGAACAATGCCGGTAAGTTTTTGGATTGCTCTGTGTATATGAGTGATGATGAGTCACGATTCCAAACAGCCTGGAACGTGAGAATTATCGCTGTGATAACAGCCGGTTTTGTGTTGGGCATAATAATTGTCCAAAACTGTCGCCAGGTGCCAGCACCGTCAATCATCGCAGCCTCAATAAGTCCTGTTGGTATCTGTGACATAAACTGTTTGATAAGATAAAGTCCAAGCGTAGATGCCATTGCAGGAAGTATTAACGCCCACTGCGTATCCAAAAGTTTTAGTTCGTTTAAAATAACATATGAAGGTACTGCTGTAACGTCATAGACGAACAACAACGCCAATGTCATCATAGTAGAAATGAAATTACTACCGGGAAATTTGAACTTTGCAAGCGGATAGGCCGCCATTGCCGCCAACAAAACACCGCCTGCTGTACTAACTATTGTTACCCAAATGCTGTTAACGAGGTAACGCTCAAGCGGTACCCACATATTGTTTGTTCTGAGCAAAAGGTTTGCAAAGTTGTCTATTGTGGGTTTTCTAACAAAGAATTTCGGAGGAAAAACAAACAGTTCTTCCATCGGTTTTAAAGACTGTGATATAGCATAAACAAAGGGCAATACCATAAATGCTCCTATAAGGAACAATATCGAAAACAAAAAGATATCGCCGCCTACGCTATGACTTTGTCTTCTTCCAACGTGTGTAGCCATATTCGTTTTTCCCTCCTTTACATATCAGTATAGCGATTCAGCAATTTGCTGATTCCGTTGTTTGTTAATACCATTACCAAGAACAGTAAAACTGCTATTGCAGATGCATAACCCATTTCATAACGCTGAATACCAACGTCTGAAAGGTGAGTTGTGATGGTAGCACCGGCATAGTCAGTACTTGGGTTACCGAGAAGTGCAACGCTTATACCACCGGCTGCGAAGGATGCACCAATCTGCATAACTGCAGCGAACATAAGCTGCGGACCCATAGCAGGAAGGGTTATAAGGCGCAACTCCTGGAAGCGTGTACGAACACCGTCAATTGCACCTGCTTCGTACATCGCTCTGTCAATGCCCTGGAAACCTGCAATGAAGGATAAGAACGAGGTACCAAGACTGGTCCACAACTGAATTATGATAAGAATCATCATAATGTATTTTGCATCACTAAGCCACAATATAGCAGAATCAATTACGCCTAATCTCATAAGTATACTGTTCATAAGACCACTCGGGTCACCTGCAAATATATAAGCCCAGATTGTGAACATAGCGCCTGAAATTGAAGGTATGTAGAATATAAATGTGAGTATTGTACGAAGTGTGTGTCCAAACTCATTTATCATCCATGCAAACAAAAGACAAAGCGCATAACTGGCAGGGCCTGTAATTGCGGCAAACACCAAAGTATTTCGTGCAGCTGTTCCGATAACCTCATCGTCCATAAACATACGAACATAGTTATCTAAACCATTAAAGGTTGGCATCTGCAACATATTAAAGTCTGTAAAGCTGAGAACAATTGACGCCAAAACCGGAAGGATGGTAAATATAGTGAACAAAATAAGGAAAGGTAACAGCATCAAATACTTATCAGTGTTTTTTCTCATCTCACGGAAAAGATATTTATTTTTCTCCTTCATTATTTACTCACCCTTTCTGACTGACGCTTAATTTCTGCATTCTTACGTATGATTTCGCTATCAATTATTTCTTTATACATCAAAATCGACTCTCTGGGATGATATCCCTTGTTTAAAACACGACGGAAAGCATTTTGAATATTACGGGCAACATAGTATGATGCGGGGATTTGAGGTGTAACTGTCATAGTTTTCATTTGGCTTGTTATAAGCTCTGCTTCGCTAACAGACCAGTTAAGGTTATTAACGGCCTCAAGGTTAGCGGTGAAATATCTTGCACCAACACCCAAAAGGTTTTCTACCTCGCGTCCGTATGCTTCTTGGATTTCTGCAGAGGTAAGCCAGTCAACAAACTTGAAGCAAGCCTCTTCCTTATCGGTTTTAAAGATTATTGCAGGTTGGAATGCACCAACTGTTACATTACTTACTGTTCCGTCCGGAAGCACCGTCTGCGGAACGGGAGCCATATCCCAAAGTCCGTCTATTTCAGGTGCACCGAGCTTCAATTGTGAATATGTAGCGATGTCCAAAATCGCAAGCGGAACCTCACCAGAACGGAAACGCTCAAATGAAACGATTTCCGGCTCTAAGCTATATTTTGTAAAGA
Source organism: Acutalibacteraceae bacterium (assembly GCA_045601885.1). Lineage (GTDB taxonomy): Bacteria > Bacillota > Clostridia > Oscillospirales > Acutalibacteraceae > SIG589. The sequence continues at coordinate 48,666 of JAZSAN010000003.1, forward strand.
ATTTTGTCCACTGCTCAAATGCCTTGTATGTTACTTCATTATCAAGAACTGTGGATTGTAAATCTTCGCTTAAAATTCTACCGTTGTTCTGATATACCAAAAGTTCAAACATAGAAATTACAGGAACGATTGAGTTACCGGCAGACAAACCTACTGTCAACTTGTTATTTTGTAATATTGTCATTACGTTCATAAGTTCGTCCCAGGTTTTGGGCAACTCAATTTCAAGATCGTTAAGTATATCTTTGCGGTAGAACATAACCATGGGGTTCTGTGTAAGCGGAATACCATAGATACCACCCTCATAGGTGTACGGTATAAACGAGTTTTCACCGAACCTATTCTTAACCTCATCGAATTTTGAGTATTTGGAAATGTCGGTAAGGACATCACGTGCAGCAAGCTGAATTGCATCTGCGGTAGAATGAATCAATACATCAGGGTTTCTTCCCGCTGCAACAGATTCGTTAATACCCGCCTGCATTATTGAAAGCTCAACCGAAATTGAAGTTTCAGGTGTGAAGCGGTTATTGATAAGGTCGAGCACTGCTTGTGCCTGGTCACGACCTGTTGTTGTCCATACTCTTATATTTTCCTTGCCTTCTACATTACCTGAAACGCTGGCATAATCTGTAACGTATGAAGCCAAAAGCATTTCAAATCTGAAAGCAAGCTTGGAGAAAAAGTTTCCTTTTGTAGAGGGGGCTTCAGCTTTTACGCTCTTTAAGTATATATAGTCAAGCTCAAGGGGTTGACTCTTCAAAGACAGTGCCCACGCAGAAAGTGACGTAATATTACTTCTGAATCCGTCGATGCTTGTCGGAATTTTTTCGGAGTTTTTAAGAAAATTATCTATCATATAAAGCAATGAAGACATATTGTATTCTCCGTCAACGCCGACCTCTTCAAAGAGTTCAATCTCTTCAAGCATACGGTCTTTGAGTGATTTGAGGTCTTCCATCAAGTTTGGTATCTGCTTTTCAAGCATATAGTCACGCCACGTGTCAACCGAGTTAGATGTGCCTGTAATCATTATTATTTTTCTATATAAGCTGTTAAGTTCAGAAGCGATTGCTTCAACACTTATAACACGGTCACCCAAAGCGCCCAAAACAGATTCCATTCTCAAAATGTGTTTTCCCTTAGTTAGATAGAACTTGTATGACTCTTTACCATCGCCAAGTTCTGTCGTATACCACTGCATATCATAGGGGAACGAAAAAGTATTACATTCGTCAAAGAAAACCTTTCCGTCAATATACAGACGGCGGCTGCTGGCAACACCGCGCAAAACGTTCTGACGTGCACGCATGCCAATGTTGTAGTATCCGTCTTCGGGAACGGTTATCTCCCACTCAATCCACTGACCTGCATCATCCCAAGTGTTCTGACCGATTGTGTTAAGCTTTGTAACATAAGCATCGTTCGGAACAGTCATTGGGTCTGTACGGTCATATGTAGGATAAAGCTCGGTGGAAGATGTGCGATAAGAATGCTCTGCCTGATATATTTCACAGTAATCATCTGCTACATTTGATTTTTTAGAGTCGTTAGCAGCAAGATACTCCTTATATGAAACCGCATTCTTGGGCTGGCATACTATCGGGTTTGTCAAATACATACCCTCTGAATCCACCAAAAGAGAAAGCTCGTTAGAACCGGCGTTCAAATATACGGGCATCCAACCATCAACGTTATAATTTCCGTCAGCAATATAAAATTCCGTCCATACGTCGATTGCAACCTTCTTTGGACGGATATCGCTTCCGTTAGCATCCTTTTCTATTTCTCCCTCGTCCACATACTCTCTCGGGAATTCTACAAGCTCCGTCTGACGGTTTATTGATTCACCATTAACATAGAGTGTGTACTGAGATATTTTCTCTGCTGTAACATCCTGCGAGCAGGAAAGCTTTACAGCATAAAATCCCGCCTCAGCAACGTTAACGCTCCAATTTAATTTAGTCTGTTTTTGTGTTACGCGGTAAGCGCCATCAACACCATTGTGTGAAACACCTGCCTGGAAACCTTCACCCGTGGCGCCCTTAAAGGCGGCAACAGTATCTGCGATTTCAGGATACTTCGCGTCTTTGTATGATGAAACGTACTCATCAAAGCTTTGGGTTATAGCATATTTTTTTACTGTGCTTGTCTGTGCCGAAGCATCATCTGCTGCGTCCGGTTTATCGGCAGCTGCCTGCAATGCAAAGCTTGAGAAACACATAACGGCAATAAGCACCATGCATATAACACATCTGGCAGATTTGCGCATCATTTCCAAAGTCATACTTTTTGTCCTCCTTGCAAAAGTTAAATGTGATAAGTTTGCTTTTAAAATCAAAAGCTTTTCTGCCCAAATGGGCATAATAACCCCTATATACATTTGCTATTATTTTACCATAAATATGTATATCTTTCAAGTTAATTTATCGTACTTTTTTTACTAACCTGATATAAATGGTATGTTTATGCTGTTTTTGAGCGAGTTTTGTGCAATATAGCAGACAATAATTTGACAAAAATGTTCAGATTATATATAATTATCATATTCTAACTAGGATTGGATGAAGAATATGCCTCGTGCTGAAATATATGATAAGATAAAAAAATATTTACTTGAGCTAATTGCACAAAACAAGAATAAACAAAATTTTCTTCTGCCCTCAGAGCAACAGTTAAGCATTCGTTTTAACTGTAGCCGCCTGCCTGCCAAACGCGCCCTTAACGAGCTTAGTGAAGAAGGAATTGTTGTGAGAATACCCGGTCGCGGTTCTTTTATCAATAATTCGGGGAGCATTTATCAAACAAATTTAAATAATATCAACATTTGTGTAATGATACCCAACATATCTTCACCCTACATAAGTCACATTATTGAAGGCGTTTCGGACGTGTTTTACAAGGAAAATGTTGCTTTCTTTTGCTATATCACATACAACTCAAAGGATTTCGAGCGTTCTTTTGCCCACTCGGTGCTTGGCAAACAGTTTGACGGACTTATAGTCTTCCCTTCTCTTCATGGCACATATAGCGAACGGTTTTTAGAAGATATTTCGAAAAAACGACCTGCTGTTTTTGTTTCGCAAAAAACAAAGAATAACACTATCAGCACGGTTTGTTGCGAAAACAACAAAATAATGACTGATACAATATCGTATTTAACCGAAAAAGGTCACAAGAAAATAGGTTTTATTGCCAATCAACAATCCTATGACGATGTTTCACTCAAAAGAGTTGAAATTTACAAAAAATGCATTAAGGATATCGGCGAAAAGGACCGACTGCTTTTATGCAACTTTGACAACGCGCCCGACGACGATATTTCGGTAAAAATCGACTCCTTTTTCAAGAAGCATTCCGATATAACTGCGCTGATAACCACAACCGATGCCCTTCCCTATATTTCTAAAAGTGTATATTTTTATAACACGGCCATTTCTTCTGAATCATTTATCGCAATAAACAAACCGAAAAGCAATACGGCACTTCCCGTTTCAAATCTTTTATATGTTGACACATTTCCAAAGGAAATTGGACGTGTAGCTGCTGAAACGATTTTAAGGCATATAAAGGGCGATACAGCAATAAAAGAAATATACATAAATCCAAAAATGCGTTCCATCTTCGAAGAATAAAGACAAAAAACCGACACAACAGTGTCGGTTTTTTGTCTTTATTTGTTTTGCTTGTTATCTTTTATCCAGACATTTTTTATAACGCCCTCATCATTTTTTCCGTCAATCCAATAGCCATATGACGGAACATTTGCACGATAATGATATACAATGCCTTTATCGTGTGCCGCTCTTCGCAAAAGGGGCATGTTGAAATATCCGATGTTCTTATCAAGTTCTTGAACTCTAAAATACGCATAATCTAACCATTTATGACGATAGTTCTCGGGTTGACGTGCAAACCAGCCGATTTCGTCAATACCCCAGGGAAATGTACCATTGCCGCCTCTTGTTGTGGGTGTATTGTTAGTTTCTGGATTCATACCATAATTATCAAGCTCTACCATATAAAGAGCATTATTAAGATATTCTCCGTTTGGATGATATCCTCCTGTAGTTCTGTTATATATGGCCTCAGTTGCTTTTCCGTTAATTTTAAGTTCCTGAGGGTTGTCTTCTGTCGGCGCACCTGCAGTTTCAAACAAAGGAATATCACCACACAACATCCACATATTAAAATCAAAAACGAGTTTATCGTCGGCGGTTTTCATATCCTTTGTGTGACCGTTTAAAATTACATATCCTCTGCGAGCGTGGTTTTTTGCATACTCACGTATCAAATCGGTAACCCTTTTCCACGCCACATATCCCTGAGTTTCATCAACATAACTTATTGATGGAGTTGAGCCGAGATGAAGCGCCTCAAATCCATGGTCTATAAGTCTTGTCGCACGATAATACCACCACATTTGTGTTTCGAGTTTGGACATATCCGGCATACTTATGCCATCACCGAAGTGATTTACCCAAGTTCCGTCATCATACAGCATTTTCGAGGAATCAAAATTGCGCTTTTCCACAGGTAAATCAAAGGCCTCAAACACATATTCGGGAATCTCATATTTATCTGTTTCAGGACCGCAGGTTTCAAAAACGCAACCCTCAAAAATCAAATCGGGGTCGATTTCATGGGCATAATCAATTTTTTCTTTATACATTGACAAAAAAATGTCGTTATCCTGCGTTACATAATAAACATCGTCGCCGATTGCACGGGTAAGATATTTTGCGCCCGTATAAAGTACCATTCTGAAGTTTTCATCAAAATTAATGAGATTTCCTTCGTACGAATCCAACAGATGACATGCTGCCGAACGGGACATATAGTTTTTTAATACGTCTAAAGTTATGCCGTCCTTAAATTCATAATCAATTCCCACATTTGCAGGATGTGTCTTTGGATTGAATTTTACAACAAATGAAGAGCCGCAAAGATCGTCATATGCGACATAAGTTTTTCCGTCTTTTTCAGCTAAAACATTAAAACTGTAAAGCTCGTTTTCTTCTAATTCTTTTTCCAATATATATGTGGTATCAGTAATATCAGAAAACTTAAATATTGGAATAAAACTATCATCCATATACTGATTGATTACCAATGTGTATTCTTTTGCGCCACTGAGTTCAGACCATGAAAATTCGGGTTTTAATGTATCGGTCCATTCACCCTCTGAAGGTCCTTCAACATAAAAATCCTCATCAGTCAGATATGTATCCCATTCTTTTTCCATAAAATTTTCTTTTTTTGTTGTTTCTTTTTTGTCACAGCCTGTGAAAACAAACGAAAAAACTATCAAAAAGCAAAGAAGAATGCTGATTTTTTTCATGATATCACCTATTATGTTCCTCTATCCAGATTTTACGAATTTCTGCTTCATCGCCTGTGGCAACGAAATAATATCCTGTATTTCTAATGTCTTCTTCGGTCATTGCTTCTGGGATGTATGTACTCCATTCGGGCAGATTCGCACAATACCAGCCAAGAACTTCCCTACCGTCATTCACAACAGCGGCGCGTCGAATTGCGGGCATTGAAATCTTACCGGCGGGGTCGATGCGCTCAATCTCATCTCTTATATATCTGAGCCACTTATTGCGATACCATCTGGGCTGACGGATAAACCAACCGATTTCGTCAATTCCCCAATATAACATTCCTGAGTTTTCTGACGAAGGTTTATCTAATAAATCTATATTTACTCCAAAATTATCTAGTTCAACGAGATATGGCATTTTTTCTGCCTTCCAACCCGAAGGCATAGTTGCACCGCAGGTTCTTCCGTAGATTGACCAAGGGTTTCGGGGATCGTTGAATACTATTTCAATTTCTTGGGGATTGTCCTCGGTGGGAGCATGTGCAACCGAACCCTCAGGTGAACGTCCGCTTGAAACCCAAGCATTGAAGTCAAGAATTGAGGTTCCACCATCAACGATGATACCGTGAGTATGAGAATTTAGTAACACAAAACCTTTACGCGAATGAGTTTTTGCATATTTACGGGTGAGTTTACATATGTTTCTGAATCCCGCATGGCCTTGTTTGCAGTCAACATCACTCATACAAGGTGTTGAGCCAAAATGAATGGCGTCAAAACCTGCATCTATAAACGACGTGCAACGATAGAAAAACCACATTTGTGTTTCAAGCTTTGATAAATCGGGAAAACTTACCCAACCGCCGATTAAATCATCGAATACATTAACATTATGTCCGTCATCATAAAACATCGCTGTGTTATCAAAATAACGGTCTTCATAAGGCAACTCAAAATACTCAAAAACATATTCAGGTATTTTAATTTTGGTCATATTAATGTGACATGCTTCAAAAACACAGGCCTCAAATATGATATCAGGGTCATATGTATGTGCCATATCAATAAGTTTTCGATACAGTCCGTGACGGGAAATTTCTTCGAAATTCGGTATGTAGGCACTGTCGCCAACTGCACGGTTTATATACTTTGCACCCGTATAAAGAATCATTCTGAGCGATTCCTTAAATTTATCAATATTCAGTTCATCAAGACAGTGGCAAACAAAAGTGCGGGAAAGATAATTGTTGAGAACTTTTTCAGAAATTCCGTTTTCATCATAAGAGAAATCGAGTCCATTGTTTGCAGGATGCTCTTTTGCATTAAATTTACCCGCAAATACATTGGTGCCGATGTTTATATCCATCTTCATACGTCTGTTATGTGCAACGACATTAAAGCAGTAAAGCTCGTTTTCTTCGAGCGGCATGCTTAATGTATATTCAGTATCCTCTATCCCCTCGATTTTTTGCACGGGAACATATTCTAAACCAACGAGTTTAGATATCGTTAAGGTGTAATCCTTTACTGTTGCAACCTTTTCCCATTTAAAAGTTGGATAATTTGTATTGAGCCATTCTCTATTCTTAGGGCTTAAAAGGCGATTATCTCCTAACAAGATATCATTTCTCATATAATCTCTCCTTTTATT
>JAZSAN010000004.1:0-33296 GCA_045601885.1 Acutalibacteraceae bacterium
CCCGCGGGACCCATTTATGGGTAGTAAGTAATTATTGCGTGGCTGGCAGGCCAACAAAAAGCGCACTAGTGCGCCGCCAGTATTGGTTAGGGCTATGCCCGAAAATGAAATACCCCCCGTTATACGGGGGGATATTTATTATTCTTCTTCGGTAATAACCGCAATAGAAAGCTCTTTAAGCTGAATGTCATCAACAGGGGAGGGTGCGCCGCTCATAAGCTCACTAGAGGTTGCAACCTTCGGGAATGCCGTAACATCTCTTATGGAATCGCAACCGAGCATTGTCATACAAAGTCTGTCAAGACCGATTCCCATTCCACCGTGAGGCGGTGCGCCGTAACGGAAAGCATCAGTCAGGAATCCAAACTTTCTGTGTGCTTCCTCGTCAGAGAGACCCAATGCCTTGAACATACGATTCTGAAGGTCGGGGTCTGTGATACGAATCGAGCCGCTCGATAATTCAACACCGTTTAAAACAAGGTCATAAGCCTTTGCATAGACTTTAGACGGGTCGTTATCAAGATAGGGTATGCACTCGTCCAAGGGTGAAGTAAATGGATGGTGCATAGCGTCCCAGTTTCCTGTTTCTTCGTTGTATTCAAAGAAGGGAAACTCGGTTATCCAAAGCGGATTATAAGTGTCGGGGATAATATCAAGCTGACGGGCAACCTGCAAACGAAGCGCACCGAGAACGCTTAAAACGGTCTTTTTGCGGTCGGCAACAAAGAGTATAACGTCGCCCTTTTGTGCGCCTGTGCGCTCATAAATTGCGGACATTTCTTCTGCTGTCATAAATTTGGAGAAGGAGCAGGAGGGCTCGTCCTCAACCCAACGCACAAAGGCAAGTCCCTTTGCGCCAATTCCCTTGGCATATTCGTTTAATTTGTCAATTTCCTTTCTTGTCAGCTGTGCAGCAGCGTCCTTAGCAGTAATCGCTCTTACAGTGCCGCCGTCCTTAACACAGCCCGAGAAAACTCCAAAGCCGCAGTTTTCTACAATATCGGAAATATCCTTAATTTTCATCTCAAAGCGTGTGTCGGGCTTGTCGGAACCATACTGCTCCATAGCTTCGTTATAGGTAAGACGGGGAATATTTGAAAGCTCAATATCAAGAACTTCCTTGAACACGCGCTTCAAAAAGCCTTCACCTATGCTCAAAACGTCTTCAATATCAACAAAAGACATCTCAAGGTCTATTTGTGTAAACTCGGGTTGACGGTCAGCACGTAGGTCCTCATCGCGATAGCAACGGGCAATCTGCATATAACGGTCAAAGCCTGCCACCATAAGTAGCTGCTTGTACATCTGGGGAGATTGCGGAAGAGCAAAGAAACTGCCGGGATGCACGCGTGAAGGAACAAGATAGTCTCTTGCGCCCTCGGGTGTGGATTTAATAAGGGTAGGTGTTTCAATCTCAATGAATCCGTTCTCGTCAAAATAATCGCGTGTAACCTTGGTAATCTTGTGACGCAAAAGTATATTATTTTGCAAAACGGGACGGCGCAGGTCGAGATAGCGGTATTTAAGACGCAAATCCTCTTTAGCGCCCGTGTCATCCAAAATTTCAAATGGCGGGGTCTCCGCAAGACCGAGCACCTTTAAGGTTGTAACAGCAATTTCAATTTTACCTGTAGGGATATCGTTATTGACCGATGAACGCTCACGCACAATACCCTCAGCCATAACAATATATTCGGAACGAATAGCAAAAGCCTTCATAAAAATATCGCGGTCTGTCTGGTCGTCAAAAGCCAACTGCACGATACCTGTGCGGTCACGCAAATCAATGAAAATCAACTGACCGAGGTCGCGCTGACGCTGAACGAAGCCTGCAACCGTAACTGTTTTTCCAACATGCGATTCGCGCAGAGTGCCGCAGTAATCGGTGCGCTTTAAAGAATCCATTCTATCAAGTTTCATATATATAGCTCCTCTGAAATTTAAATGTTTGTATCGGCTATTGTCTCAAAAATACTGTCTTTTTTAAGGTTATAAAGTGTGTCGCAAATGTTATCAATACAAAAATCCTGCTGTTCGCCTGTTTTCATATTTTTAATTTTTGCGGTCTTGTTTTCGAGCTCATTATCACCCAAAACAACAGTGAAGTCGGCACCAATTTTGTCAGAATATTTCATCTGTGCCTTGAGTCCGCGTCCCGAAATATCGGTAATAGCAGTGAATCCCTCGTTGCGAAGCTTTGTGCAAAGCTCTGTGGCTTTAAGTGCTGCGTTTTCTCCCATACTTGCGATATAAATATCGGTTCTTGAAGCATCAGGCCAAGAGGCTTTTTCTGCATCCATAATCATAAGCAAACGTTCGATACCCATACCAAAACCAAGTGCGGGGGTGGGCTGACCGTTCATCTGCTCAACAAGTCCGTCATATCTTCCGCCACCGCATACGGTCGACTGTGCGCCAAGACTGCTTGAAACAAACTCAAAAACAGTTTTGGTGTAATAATCAAGTCCGCGTACGATGCCGGGATTAACAGAAAATTCTATACCCGAAGCAGAGAGGTGTTTTTTAACACCCTCAAAGTGCTCATGGCACTCGTCACACAAGAAATCAAGAACAACGGGTGCATCCTTAGCAACCGCAGCACATTCAGGACATTTACAGTCAAGTATGCGCATGGGGTTGCGCTCAAGTCGGTCAATACAGGTGTGACAGAGCTTGTCACTCTTGGATTTGAAATACTCCTTGAGTGCGGCGTGATAATCCTTTCTGCATTTCGGACAACCAATTGAGTTTATATTAAGATGATAGCTTGAGAGTCCAAGCGAACGCAAAAGAGTATCTGCAAGCAACATAACTTCCGCGTCAGCAGCAGGATTTTGTGCACCAAAGCACTCAATTCCAAACTGATGGAACTCGCGAAGTCTTCCTGCCTGAGGCTTTTCATAGCGGTAACAACCGCCAATATAACACACCTTAAGCGGCAAAGCGCCTGCTAGCAGACCATGTTCAATAACAGAACGAACAACACCTGCCGTAAGTTCGGGGCGAAGTGTTATTGAGCGGTCGCCCTTGTCAAGAAAGGTGTACATCTCTTTTTGCACAACATCAGTAGTATCCCCAACACTTTTGGTAAACACCTCGGTGTGCTCAAATACAGGAACTCGGATTTCCGAGAATCCGAATAAGCCTGCAGTCTCAATCATTTTCTTTTCAACATATTGCCATTTACGGCTATCGATTGGTAAAACATCATTAGTTCCGCGCGGAGCTTTGTTAATTTCAGCCATTTTTTCCTCCAAAATCTTAAAAAAATTAAAAAGACCCCGTCCGAAAGGGACGGAGTCTATCCGTGGTGCCACCCTAATTAAGACCAAAAGGTCTCACTCAAGCTTTCTTTAACGCAGAAAATACGGTCAAAAGACTGCGCTCAACGGGTGTCTTCCCACAAGCGTTGGTCGCAGCACTCTCAGCCGTGTTGCCGCTTTCTGTGGACCTCTTTCTATGTGGTACTCTTCCCGCATCATAGCACGAAAAAATATTTAATATTATCTATTCTTTAAAACATCGCGCCAATCAAGGTCGCCGCGTTCAAGTCCATGTATAAGGACTTCGGCGGTTGCAATGTTTGTTGCAACAGGAATGTTGTGAACATCACAAAGACGCAGAATTTCATTTTCGTCGGGCTCGTGAGGTTTGCGGCTCAGCGGGTCTCTGAAAAGGAGCAAGAGGTCTATCTCGTCGTAACTGATTCGTGATGCGATTTGTTGAGCACCGCCCTGTGCACCGCTCATGAATTTGTTTATGGTAAGACCTGTGGCTTGCTCAACGGTTTTTCCGGTAGTGCCGGTGGCCATAAGTGTATGATGGCTCAGGATGCCGCAATAAGCAATGCAGAATTGTACCATCAGTTCCTTTTTTGTGTCGTGTGCGATAAGCGCGATGTTCATACCCATCATTTTCCTTTCTGAATTTTTTTCACAGAGGGCAAAAGCACCTCATACCCATATATCCTTTTTGCAATTCGGTCAAACGCCTTGTGGGTGTGACCGCGTTTATAAAATTTACCCTGCTTTTTTTCAATCATCTTTTCATCAAAGGGGACAATGCCCAAAAGCCGACATCCGCAAGAATCAATAATATCATCGATTCCGCCGAATACACCTTTTTTGACAAGTTTGCGTTCGAATTTATTAATTATAAGTCGGCATTCGCAACCTAAATTGTTTAGCGCGCGGGTCATAGCATCGCCATCACGCATACCAACGCGGTCGGCTGTTGCAACAACCACGAAATCTGCGATATCATTTAGCTTCTCACAAAAAGGGAAGTCTGTCCCCGCAGGGAAATCGAGCAGAATGTAATCAAACTGATTTAAAGATAATAAAAGATTTGAAAATCTGTCGCCGTCAATATTATAATTTTCCTTCGGTGCGGCGAGAACATAGAGACTATTGTTTTGCTCGCATCTAAGCACAGCTTCTTCAAAGCTTTTTCCCTCAAGAACATCCTTAAGGTCAAAAACAAGCTGCTCTTCGACACCTGTCAAAAGGTCCAAACAACGAAGACCCGCATCCAAATCAATAAGCAAAACCTTGTGTCCAAGTCGGCAAAGGGCATTGGCAATACCCACACAGCAGGTAGATTTACCCGAGCCGCCTTTACCCGATGTCACCGAAATGATTCGTTTCACAGATTTCACCTCCGTATTTTATCACATTACTACTCTAAAGTCAATTTACTTGAGCAAAATATTTATATCGTTATCAACATAAGCTGCTTCCTGATTAAAGAAGTAAGCGTCCATAACTGACCTCATAACAGAACCACTGGTATAGCTCGAAGCACCATGCTCAATAACAACGGCAACTGCAATTTCGGGGTTTTCAAAGGGTGCAAATGCCACGAAGACATTGTGGTCTGCGCCGCCGTCAGTCTGTGAGGTACCTGTCTTACCGCCAACCTGTATGGGATAGTCCCTGAAAACCTGACTTCCCGTACCATCCTCAGTAACCGAAAGCATACCCGCCTTAACCGTGTCAAGAACATCATCGCGAATGTTAACGGTATTAAGAACGGTTGCCTCGTTTTTGTAATACGTTTCACTAAGGTCATATGATAAAATGCTGTTAACAAGTGTGGTTTTGTATCGAACACCGCTGTTAGCAATAGTGGCGGTGGCGGCACAAATTTGTATTGGTGTAAATGCGTTGTGCTGACCAATGGCAACCTGAATTGTGTTTCCTGCAAACCAACCCGATTTTGCATCATCGCGAATTCCCGCTGATTCGTATATTTCAACACCTGTCTTTTCTCCGAGACCAAACTGCTTTAAATAAGAATTAACAGTATCAATACCGAGTCGGCGACCCATTTCATAGAAGAAATAGTTGCACGAACGGGAAAGGGCAGTGACAACATTGATAGAGCCGTGCCGTCCCATACAAGAGGGTGTAAAGCCAACGTTTTCATAAAACCTGTAAACCTTTGTACAGGTTATTCTCTCATCAGCTGTGAGTTGCCCGTTTTGAAGTGAAGCAATACTTATTATCGGCTTTATAGACGAGCCGGGAGGGTAAATACCGGCAAAAGAGCGATTTGTAAGTGGCTTGTAATGGTTTGAAGCAAGCTCGTTATATTTGCTGAAATATTCATTAACGTCAAATGTAGGATAATTGGCGGCGAGAAGCACTTCGCCCGTTTTTATGTCGATTGCAACTGCGGCACCGCCCGTAGCTCGACCGCCCTTACTGTTAAGGGATGTAATCAACTCTGCAAGAGCGTTTTGGGTGCTCAACTGCAAATTTTTATCAATAGATAAAATAAGTGTTTTGCCCGGAATTGGGGCTTTTGTAACTTCGGAAGAAATGATATTATTGTTTCCGTCTAATGTATATGTGATTTCACCGTCGGTACCGTGTAGATATTCTTCATATTTTGCTTCAATACCTGTAATACCGATTTTATCACTGTAGGAATAACCCTTGTCGCGCAGTTCCTGCCAGTCCTCAGCATTCATAGCACCGACAGTTCCGATTATGTTTGATGCAAGATTGCCCTGAACATATTCGCGGACGGGCACGGTGTTCACCATTATACCGTCTGTCATAAAGGTGGATTCACAAACACGAAGCATAAGCTCTTCGGAGATATCGGAAGCAAAGGTATACGGGTTTGCAATAGAGAAGTTTGCGACCTCCATGGTGTAACGTACACCCATGATTTTCCTTTGGAGAGAACTGTCAATTCCTTCAAGCGAATAACGTTTCACAAGCTGTTTAAAACAATCCTCCGCAGTTGCATAGTGGGCAACGTCGATAATTCGAAGCAGCGTCTTTTTTGCCGCCGCATCATCGGTAAATGCGAAGGGCGGGGTAAGCTCAAGCGGAAGGTCATCGTTCCACTCGGCGCCAAACTCGTTTAAAAGATTCATCATTTCTTGTATAACGCCGTTGAGCTCGTCCTTTTCAAGATATGCTCGATTAAAAACAATGTCATAACCGTTTCGGTTAACAGCAAGCTGTCTGCCATAGCGGTCAAGAATTTCTCCGCGCGACGCCTTGATTACACTTGTGCGGGTGTATGCGTTTTTTGCCTGATTGCTGTAAAGCGAAGCGTTAACAACCTGATAATCCAACATTTTAAAGGAGTAAAAAACTAAAACGGCAGCCAAAATAAGAGCAAGAACAACGTTATGCTTTGAAAAAGGTCTTTTCTTATTGATTGCCATTTTAATCACTCCTTAGGTAATATAGTTTGTTTTGCTTGATATAAACCGTATAAGATAGTAAAACGGAATTATAAACAATGAGGTATAAATAGCCGATACAAACGTGTGGTTTACAAAAAACATAAACACATCGCGGTTACCGTCAAAAACATAAAATACAAGCCACTTTAAAGTGAAATATATAAACGCGGATGAAAGTGACAGTATAAGAGCAGAGTAGACGTTGTTGTTTATAACGTAAGAACAAAACAGTCCGCACGCGCAGCCGATAAATGAAAGCAAGACAAGGTTAAAGCAATACGAGTCGGCAGAGGTTATGTCAAGAAGAATGCCAATCGCTCCGCCAAAAACAAGCCCGACCCACTCGCGAGCCTCCATGGAAACTGCAACTAAAAGCGGAATTAATAGAATTGGGTGCGTGCTACCAATTTTAAAGGTAATGATTCCCGTGCTGTCAAGAACATAAAGTAAAAATGCAATAACCGAAATAAAGGTGTAAAAAATAAAGGTGTGTTTAGTATGTTTCATTATTTTTCACCGCCAAATATTGACTGTCCCGAGAAATAGGTTATTATCATCATATCGCGAATCTGGTCGAATTTTACAGCAGGCTGTATGTCGGCATATAATGCACTGTTATAATCCGTTCCGATTTCGGTAACAGTTCCTATAAGCATACCGTCAGGGAAGACACCGCCGCCCGAAGTAACTATGTAGTCACCGATTGCAACACTGCAAGAGCGGGAAAGATTGCAAATGCGACTGAATCCGTTTTGTGCAGCCTTAAGTGTGCCTTGAATGATACCTGCATCACCTGTGCGTCTGTCAAAGGCGGCAACACTGATGTCGGGGCTTAAAATAGTGGTAACCTTTGAATATGCCGTGCCCACCTGTGAAATGTATCCGATAAGGCCTTCATCCGAAATAACGGGGTCATAAAGCGCAACGCCGTGAAGACTACCCTTATTCAAGGTGAAGGAGCCGAACGGGTCATCGGTATCGCGTGCAATCAAAAGCGCTTCCTCGAACTGATAATCGGTGTGGTTATCCTTGATTTCAAGATATTGCTTTAAAAATTCATTTTGTTGTTTTGCTTCCTCATAATCAATAAGCGAGCTTGTAAGCCCGTTTACCTGTTCGCGAAGCTCGGCATTTTCCTTTGCAAGCTCCTCGTTTCCGTTAATTTTCTGTCCCAAATCTTCGAAATAGTTGGAAATGGAGGTAAACGCCGACTGAAACGGAACAACAACTGAGCCGAAAACACTCGACTGCGGTGAAATTATTCCGCCTACAATTCGCGCTAATATTGAAATTATAATTAGAGAGGAAAGTATTATTGCCGCAATTTTAAAACGGCGGCTTCTGAAAAAATATCGCATTCGCTCACCTGCGGATTCTCAAAATTAACGGAATTTTCTTCCGCGCTTAAATACATAATTGTTGAACGAGTCAGAGGACTCAAGACGCTTTGCGGTACCCAAAACAACGCAGTCAAGAGGGTTGTCCGCAATTGTAACAGGCATATCGGTCTCGGCGCTGATAAGGTCTGCAAGACCGCGCAAGAGTGCACCGCCGCCCGTAAGAGTAATGCCTGAATCAATAATATCTGCCGCAAGCTCAGGCGGAGTCTTTTCAAGCGTGCTTCTTATAGCGTCAACAATGCTTGAAATGGTGTCGCTCATTGCCTCGCGCACCTCTGCGGCTGTTATTACAACATTTTTGGGAAGACCATCAACAAGGTTTCTACCCTTAATTTCAACACTGCCTTCATCCTCGTAGGGAACGGCAGAGCCAATATCAATTTTAAGCTGCTCTGCGGTGCGTTCGCCTATAAGCAGATTATATTTTCTTCTGACATAGTTGATAATAGATTCATCAAGGTCGTCTCCTGCAATGCGGACAGACTGAGCGGTAACGATGTCACCGAGAGATATAACGGCAACCTCACTTGTACCGCCGCCAATATCAACAACCATATTTCCGCTTGCCTCGTCAACGGGGAGTCCGGCACCGAGTGCCGCTGCCATCGGCTCTTCAATAAGGTCAACCTCGGTTGCGCCTGCCTGCTTAGCGGCATCGTAAACCGCGCGGCTTTCAACCTCTGTTACGCCTGCGGGGATACAAACAATCACACGTACTCTTGAGAAAAAAGAGCCCTTGAGCGCTTGTTTTATGAAACGCTTGAGCATTGCTGCAGTAACGTCAAAGTCGGCAATAACACCGTCCTGAAGCGGACGCACCGCAACGATGGAACCGGGTGTGCGGCCAATCATCTCTTTAGCCTCGCGGCCAACCGCGCGTACCTCATCGTTTCGAACATCATACGCAACAACGGATGGTTCGCGCATGATAATATCCTTTCCTTTTATACAAACAAGTGTATTGGCGGTACCCAAATCGATACCCATATCTCTTGTAAACACAAAAACACATCCTTTAAAAAATAGTATATCCTAAAATCGTTTATTTAGCGGTGGGAACATAAAAAGAAATAGCAGAATTGATGTTTTTAATAGTAAATTCATCGTTTTCCGAAAATCCTTGTTCACCGTCAAGCGTCCAAGGAATATTACGACTTGCCTTTACTGTTAAATTGTTTGTTTTGAAGAACAAAATATTCTCATTACTAAAATCGCGCTTAACGATACAGGTTACAATCTGATTAAGCTGAGAAACATTTTTAGGTGTTTTAATAAACAACGCTTCAAACATACCGTCATTAAGCTTAACGGTTGTCTCATCAAGCTTAATTATTCCGCCAACCGACATAGAGTTTGAAACCGAGCCAAACAAAAAGTCACCATTTGTTTCAACTCCATCGTGTATAAGTGTCATATTATACGGTTTGATGTTTCCGATGCTTTTTATTCCCTCAATAATGTATGCTGCCTGTCCCAACACGTTTTTAATTTCCTGTGGAGCAGAGTATGACGCGTCCGTAAATGCGCCGAAAGAAGCGGTGTAGGTAAAATATCTATTATCGAACATACCGATATCAAGCGGAATAACTCGTCCTTTCACAATATCCTTCGCAGCGGTAATCATATTGCGTGATATGTGAAGTCCGCTCGACCATTCGTTAAGAGTGCCTGCCGGGATATAGCCCAAACGGTAGCGGTTTTTGTTTTGCATCATTCCTGCAATAACCTCATTGAGAGTACCGTCTCCACCGCAACAAATTATTGTGTTATATTCTTCATTCAAATCTTTAATAACCCGTGTCGCATCGCCGCGGCTTTTGGTCGGATAAACCGTAACAAGATATCCCGCATCTGAAAAAACACGAACAATTTCAAGAAGATTGTTTTTTAATTTAAGCGTACCCGAACAAGGATTCGCAATCAAAAACAGTTTTTCCATATATTATCCTCCACAAGACAGAGTAAAATAGCATATATATATTTATTATATATAATATCATACTATATTTCAAGGACTTATATTAAAAAATTTAAACGCATGTCCGAACAACCAAAACTGAATCTGCATATTATGTTTTAGAAATAAAAATAAACAGCCGATGATTATTTTAAAAACAAACAGGCAAAACTAATATCTGAAAACATAATTCGGAGTGTGAAACACAAATGACAGTAAAACGAGGAGATATTTACTATGCAGATTTAAGTCCTGTAATCGGCTCGGAGCAGGGCGGAATAAGACCCGTACTTATAATACAAAACGATGTCGGAAACCGCTACAGCCCGACCGTAATTGCGGCGGCTATAACAAGTCAGCAGGATAAAACCAAACTGCCAACTCATATAAAGGTGAATGCGGACGATTGCGGTCTTTCAAAGGATTCGGTAGTGTTACTTGAGCAGGTGCGAACAATTGACAAGCAACGTCTAAAAGAGCGAATGGGAAGTCTCAGCATGGGAGCTATGGATAAGGTTGACCAAGCGCTTTCCGTGTCATTCGGACTTGGATGAAATCTGTCTTAAATATAAAAAGCCGACTTTTTGTAAAAGTCGGCTTGATTTTTTTACATATTAAAATGTGATGGTTTTTCCTGTTTTTCCACTTTGATATATAGCACAGATAAGCTTTTGAATTTTAAGCGCTTCTTTGCCGCTTATAAAAGGCTCGGTGCCTTCTTCAACAGAGCGATAGAAATCGGCAATCTGACGAATGTGCTGGAAGCCCCAATAGTCCTTGCCGCCCTCATAATAAATTCCGTCTGCCTTTTGCGAAACGCTTAATACTGTGCCGTCATTGAATTCTATTCTTGCGTCATCATAACTCATAACAGCTTTGCCGTTCTCGCACATAAGACGAATTTCTATCGGCTCGTCACAACCATAATTGTTCATTGCCCAGAAAGAAAGTGTTGCACCATTTTTAAAGCGAATATATCCTTCACCTGTGTCATCAACCTTCATAATTGAGTGTGCGCGGTTATCAATATGCGCTTGAACTTCAATGGGTTCAGAATTTATAAACCAGTTGGCAAGGTCAAGGGAATGAATCGCCTGGTCGATGATAACACCGCCACCCTCTTTGTCCCAGGTGCCCTTCCAATCAGAAAGTGAATAGTATGAGTCGGGCTTGCACCAGGTGAGTGTACAGCGAGCACTTATGATTTTACCGAGCTTTCCGTTATCAAGATTTTCTTTGATAAGTCGGGAGGTGTCGTTGTAACGGCACTGGAAAATGATTCCGTAACGAAGATTCTTTTCTTCTGCCAAGCGCACGTTTGCTTCTCCGTCCGCATAATCAATACTCATGGGTTTTTCACAAAGCACGTTAACTCCGTGTTCTAGTGCATAGCGGGATATAACGGGGTGCATATAATGCGGCACACATACATGCACAACGTCAAGGTTTTCATTATCAATAAGTTCTTTATAATCGTAATATGCTGGGACATTATATTTTTTTGCAGCGGCATCTGCTCGGTCCTTTTTGATGTCACAAACACCGACAAGCTGTGCGTTTTCCAAATGGTCACAGCTTGTTGCGTGCATTGTAAATATACAACCACAACCGATAATTCCTACTCTAAGCATAAAAAATCCAACTCCTTATATAATTTTATGAAATAATTATATCAAAGAGTAGGGTTGAATAACATTCATTTTTGTGTGCTTTATGTATATTTTTGTAAACTTGTAAAACTATAAAGTTTTTAATATATATAAGAAAACCGACCCTAAAAGGTCGGTTTTCTAAATATTATATGTTAGTTTTTAAGACTTTGCATAGGAGCGGGAATTTGTCCGCCACGGTTTATAAACTTGGCAGGGGACGAGGTGTTAACTCTCATAACAGGGCCTTCACCCAATAGTCCGCCAAAGGAGAGATAGTCGCCTGCTTGCTTATTAATAGCGGGAATAACTCTGACCGCGGTTGTCTTGGAGTTAACCATTCCTATTGCGGCTTCGTCGGCTATTATTGCGGAAATAACTTCGCTTGTCGTATCACCCGGGATGTTTATCATATCAAGTCCAACCGAGCAAACAGCAGTCATAGCCTCAAGTTTTTCTATAATAAGGTTTCCGCTTGCAGCGGCATCAATCATTCCTGCATCCTCGGTGACGGGGATGAATGCGCCTGATAGTCCACCAATTTTGCTTGATGCCATAACGCCACCCTTTTTAACCGAGTCGTTAAGCATAGCAAGTGTAGCGGTTGTACCACATGCGCCACACTGTTCAAGACCGATTTCTTCAAGTATATGTGCAACCGAGTCACCAATAGCGGGTGTAGGAGCTAAAGAAAGGTCAACAATTCCAAATGGAACGCCCAAACGCTTTGATGCTTCGTATCCCACGAGCTGACCCATGCGGGTAATCTTAAAGGCTGTGCGCTTTATAAGGTCTGCAACCTCTGTAATGTTAAGGTTTTGACTTTTTTGAATTGCGGCACGTACAACACCGGGGCCTGAAACACCGACATTAATTACGCAGTCAGGCTCGCCAACACCATGGAAAGCTCCTGCCATAAAGGGATTGTCCTCGGGTGCGTTGCAAAGTACAACAAGCTTTGCAGGACCTATACAGTTGCGGTCGGCGGTAAGCTCGGCCGCTTCTTTTACGATGCGTCCCATAAGCGCGACTGCATCAAGATTAATACCTGCTTTGGTAGAACCAATGTTTACCGAAGCACAAATGTGCTCGGTCTCAGAAAGTGCACGAGGAATACTTTCAATCAATTCGCGGTCACCTGCAGAGAAGCCCTTTTGCACAAGCGCAGAATACCCTCCGATGAAGTTAACACCTGTGGCATTTGCAGCGCGTTCAAGTGTGTGCGCGTATTT
Source organism: Acutalibacteraceae bacterium (assembly GCA_045601885.1). Taxonomy (GTDB): domain Bacteria; phylum Bacillota; class Clostridia; order Oscillospirales; family Acutalibacteraceae; genus SIG589. The sequence continues at coordinate 12,945 of JAZSAN010000004.1, forward strand.
TACAATGTCACCATCCTTGCAGGCAGCGGCAACAATTGCGATAGGCGTAACCGAAATACGTTTATTTATAATCGGTATTCCATATTCGCGTTCAATATCATTACAAACCGAAACAAGATTTTTTGCATAGTTGGTTATTTTGTTGTAAACCTTTTCGCAAGAAACATCAATATCGCTGTCAGCACAGTCAAGAAGAGAAATGCCCATAGTAACGGTGCGAATATCAAGATGCTCTTCCGAAATCATATGTATGGTTTCAAGAATATCTTTGGTATTTATCATTTTTCCACCTAAATTCTGTGCATTGAGTTAAAAATATTTTCGTGCATAACACGTATATCCATACCTATTTCTTTTCCAAACTCATTCATGTGAGTTGCAAAATCGCCAAAGCTTACCGAAACATTATCAATATCAATCATCATAATCATGGTAAACATATCGGACATAACGGTCTGGGAAACGTCGGCAATATTAACGTTGTATTCAGCGCATTTTGCCGAAACAGCAGAAAGGATGCCAACCTTATCTTTGCCTATAACACTTATAAATCCTTTCATAAAAGCCTCCAAGAAAAACTATTTTGTGCCAAAAATACGGTCGCCCGCGTCACCAAGACCGGGGATGATATAGCAATGGTCGTTAAGATGGTCGTCAAGACCTGCGCAGTAAACCGGCACATCGGGGTGAGCCTTTGTAAAGGCTTCAAGTCCTTCGGGTGCAGCAATCAAACACATAAATTTAACATGGCGGGGATTGAATTCCTTAACCTTTGCCACAGCGTCAATTGCAGAGCCGCCCGTTGCGAGCATCGGGTCGAGAACAAAAACATCGCGCTCCTCAAGGTCGCTCGGCAGTTTGCAATAGTAATCAACCGGCTCGTGTGTGTCGGGGTCGCGGTACATACCGATGTGGCCAACCTTTGCAGCGGGAATAAGGCTTAAAACACCATCAACCATTCCAAGACCTGCGCGCAAAATCGGAACAAAAGCAAGTTTTCTGCCCTCAAGCACCTTTGCGGTCATTTTTGTCATTGGTGTTTCAATTTCACAATCCATCAAGGGTAAGTCTCTTGTTGAATCGTAGCACATAAGCATAGCAATCTCGCTTACAAGTTCACGGAATTGCTTAGAGCCTGTGTTTTTATCGCGCAGAATAGAAAGCTTGTGCTGAATAAGGGGGTGGTCCATGATAAATACATTTTTATTCATTTTACTCTTCCTCCGTTACTGTTTTTCAATTTCATGTATCTTATCAACACGTGTTTGATGACGTCCGCCCTCAAACGGTGTATCTAAAAACAAATCAACAAGTTCCAAGCAAAGACCTGTGCCGATAACTCTTGCGCCAAGGCAAAGCACGTTTGTATCATTGTGCAAACGGGTAAAGCGGGTGGAAAAATGGTCGGAGCAAACGGCAGCGCGAATGCCCTTGTGCTTGTTTGCAGCAATACTCATTCCAATTCCCGTTCCGCAAACAAGAATACCCTTTTCCGCTGAACCGTTCATTATAGCGGCACAAACCTTTTTGGCTATATCTGGATAGTCAACAGCGTTTGAATCAAACGTTCCATAGTCGCAAAATTCTATGCCGCGGTCACTCAAATGCTTGATAATGTCATTTTTTAAACTAAAACCGCCGTGGTCACAACCAATAGCAATCATTTCGTTTCCTCATTTCTTTTTTTAAGTTCACGCTCTGCTTGCGGCAGACGCAGATAAAACGGCAGAAGCTCTTGCGGCGAAACCGCCTGCTTGTTTGCAGATGAAAGCGCAACGCCGATAGCGTTTTGATATCGCAAATGTGATGGTGCGAGCTGTGTGTTTAAAAGACCAAGTTCATTATAAACCATTTCGGCACCATCGCCTATTATTATAACATTTTTGCCGCAGTTTTCAATGTCGTTTTTTAATTCGGATATCATAATTGCGCGGTCATCGCAAAGCCTTTTAATATTTTTGCCGTCTGATATAAAAAGTGCATTGTAAACCTGTCCGCAACGCGCATCCATAACTGCGCAAATAATACCATTGAAATAACACACGGGCGCTGCAATTGCTTCTAAGGTAGAAACGGGAACACAAGGCTTGTCCTTCGCAGCGGCAAGCCCCTTAACCGCGCTTATGCCAATGCGTATTCCCGTAAAAGAGCCGGGTCCGTTTGCAACCGCAAAACAGCCAATATCATCAAGGGTAAGCTTTGTGGCAGACAAAAGGTTTTCTGCCATGGGAAGAAGTGTTTGCGAATGGGTGAGCTTCACGTTGCTGTAAACACTCCCCAAAATTTTATCGTTTTCACAAATACAGCAGGAGGCGGATACGGCAGAACATTCAAATGCCATTGTTTTCATTAAAAAACCCCTCCGCTTATCAAAAATCTTCTCTTGTTTTCGTCGATTTTTTTAATATCAATAAACACTGTGTCTTGCGGTAATGCGGAATGGACATTCTCACTCCACTCAACAACGGTGATACCGTCGGCGCGGTCAATATAATCAAAAAAGCCGGTCGATTCAAGGTCATCCCAACCCGAAACCCGATACATATCAAAATGATACACGGGCATAATACCGCCCTCATATACATTCACAATAGCGAAGGTAGGTGAGGAAACCTCGCCACGAAATTCGAGTCCTTCGCAAAGGCCGTGTGTAAAACAGGTTTTTCCCGAACCTAAATCGCCGCAAAAGGCAATAACCGTGCCTGCGCACAGTTTTTTCGAAAGCACAGACGCGAAAGCGCGTGTTTCTGCAGCACTGTTCGAGATATAATCCATTTTATTCACCGCCTTTTAATTTTTCGACATTATTATAACACAAAAATTGACAATAATAAAGTCCTACTTGAAGTTATTTTAAATTTCTTATATAATATCATTTGAAAAGATTAAAGGAAGGGTGTGAAACGGTGGGTAAAGTTGTTTCAAGAATAGCAGACTATCTGCGCGAATGTGATAAGCTGTTGTTCGCTTTGTGCATAGCGGCGAGTACGTATGGCTGCATAGCTGTGCTTTCGGCAACTAATTATACAGGCAGTCTGCGTCAGTTTTTAATGCAGTTTTTTGCAATGACTGTGGGTGCGATTGCCGTTGTCGTAATATCAAGTTTTGATTATCGCCGTCTCACAAAAATCTGGCCGATTGTTGCGGCTGTTCCCTTGTTTTTGGTATTGTTAACATTTTTTATTGGTTACGCACCTGGCGAAACAGACGATAAAGCTTGGCTTTATTTGGGCGGTGTTTCCTTTCAACCGTCTGAGCTTTTGAAGGTCGCGTTTGCCATAACCTTTGGCCTTCATTTAAGCAAGGTAGGAAAGGATATTAACAAATTCAAAAATGTTGTTTTGCTCTGCATCCACGCCATGATACCCGTTGCTTTGATACATTTTCAGGGCGATGACGGAACGGCACTCATATTCTTCATAATGTTCCTTGGAATGATGTTTGCGGCGGGGCTTAAGCTTCAATATTGGCTAACAGCACTCGGAATAGCGATAGCTTCGGTGCCGATTATTTACTTTATCATAATGAACGACGACCAACGAAGCAGAATAATTTCGATGTTCAATATTGAAGGCGACCTGCTTGGCGCAGGCTGGCAGCAGTGGCGCGGAAGAATTGCCTTGGCAAATGGTGGAATTTTTGGGCAAGGACTTTTCAAAGGAACCTTGACACAGGTAAAGGATGCAATACCCGAAGGCTATAACGATTTTATATTTGCCTGCATAGGTGAAGAGCTTGGACTTTTGGGCTGCTTGGCCGTTATAATACTGCTTTTTGCAATCTGCTTACGAATACTAAAACTCGCAAAATCAACCAACGATAAATTTGGATTTTTCATATGCATCGGAGTATTTTCAATGCTTGCGGGACAGATAATAATCAACCTTGGCATGTGTCTTTCGGTGCTTCCCGTAATCGGTGTAACACTGCCATTTTTCAGTGCGGGCGGAACATCGCTTTTGTGTCTTTACCTATCAATAGGTGTCGTAATGAGCGTGTATATGCACCGAAGCTCGCTTACACTCCATCTGCACGATATATAAAACAAAAAGACCGACTCAGTCGGTCTTTTTAAATTTATAAAAGAGTGGGCCTATAAGCCGAGTTCTGTCTAGGACGACTATCTATCTCGACAGTAAATCGCTTTACTGCTCCAGCCACTTTTCAAGGCACATCAGGCAAATGTATAGCCTTACTTAGTGTTGCATCGGATAGGGTTTACAGGACCGAGATGTCTCCATTCGGTCGGTGAGCTCTTACCTCGCCTTTCCACCCTTACCACTGAAACGGTGGCGGTATATCTCTGTTGCACTCTCCCTTAAGGTCACCCTCGGCAGCCGTTAGCTGCTATCCTGCCTTGTGATGCTCGGACTTTCCTCAGGTATAAACCCGCAGCCGTCTAGCCCACTCTGCACAAAAGTTTAACACAAATCGAAAATAAAATCAAGTCGAACATAGGAAGCCCCCTGTGAATAAAATAAATTTAGGAGGGGATGAGATGTTTGATATTAACATTTTACCGAAAACATTTTTAGGTGCCAACAGTGCAGAGGGCTTTGTCTCATATTTTCGTGATTCCTACGATGCCGATGAAGGCTTTAAAGCATATATAATAAAGGGCGGTCCCGGAACGGGAAAATCATCCATGATGAAACAACTTGCAGCGCTCTTTGCCGATAGGGGAGAAAGGGTGGAAATTTGTCCTTGCAGCAGTGACCCTGAGTCCTTGGATGCCGTAATTTTTCATAATAAAAAGGTTGTAATAATGGACGGAACATCGCCCCACACAGTAGACCCCGCATATCCTGGAGTGTGTGAAGCGATAGTCAATCTTTCAGACTGTTGGAAAAAGGACAGTTTTGATGCTCACAGAGCGGAAATATTAGCGCTCACAAGAAAAAATAAAGAACTGCACGCCCGCGCCTCCCGATACATAAAAGCGGCGGGAAGTCTGATTGACGATATATACAGAATATCACTTGATTCAACCGACACACAGCGCACAGCAGAGTTTGCGCAAAAAATCGCATCGCGGCTTATAAGTCAGGGAACACACGCTAAAGAACATAAGAGATTTTTAAGTGGTGTAACGCCGCAGGGATTAGTTTTCTTTAAAAATACCGTACAGAAATACGCAGATACAATAATAGGTATCGAGGACGAATTTGGCGTTGTTTCAAATGTGATGTTAAGCGTAATAAGGGAAATGGCATTGTCTTCAAATAGGGAAATATACACCTGCTATAACACCATAACGGTAAATAGAATAGACCACATAATAATACCTGAATTATCGCTTGCATTTTGCCGCAAAAACCGTCTCACACATCCGGAAGGTATAACCCGACATATACATGCGAGAAGATTTATGAGTGCGGCGGATATGGGCGCTGTGAAAAACAGAATAAATTTCAGTAAGCACGCATCCGACGAGCTTTTGCGGGAAGCCATATCAATAATAGCCGACGCAAAGCGTGTCCACGATGAACTGGAGGCATATTATATAAATGCAATGGATTTTTCTTTGGTAGGAGAGTTAACGCAAAAAATAGCATACGAAATAGAAAAAAGGTAGAGCATTAGCTCTACCTTTTAAAGCATATAAAGACCGGAATCAAGCAAAACAAATTCATAAGAACGAATCTTTATGTATTGATGAACAGGCTCGTCAAATTCCTTGTATACCTTCATGGAATAGGAATTAAGGTCGATTTCAAAAATTTTGTTTTGTATAGTGTCGCACACCTTCATAATGCCGTCTTCAATGAAGATGCCTTTGGGCGCAGATATAATCGGTGCCCTTCCGCCACCCAAACGAAGCTCATCGCGCATTGTACGAGCGTTGTAGCGTATGATAATACCGCTATCCTTAAAAGCGCACCAAATAGAATTGGCGTCGACGGCTACGCTTGATACTGCGTTGCCCTTGTGTGAGAGAATACCCGAAAAAACCGTGTTTCCGTCACTGTCTGTGATGGCGGTTTCTCCCTTATCGTTAACATAAAGAATGTTTCCGTTTGGCAAATCTGCGATTTTGCAGGTAACGAGATTGTCAATCTGCAAAGGACAGGATTTATACTGTGTACCAAACTTTGCAATAGAATAAAAATCGGAGGTAACATTGGTCATAACTCCGGTCTCAAATGAAATCATCTTAAAAGCGATGGTCATTTGTTCATCCGTCTTGTCCTGACAGTATGCAAAAACCATACCGTCTGACATAGGAACGATATCAAGCGCCGAAGAATCATAAAGTTGTTCCATGTTGAACCTCCTTTCAAGCATCATAAATACATATTACATTATATTATTCGTAAAATCAACAGGATAAATTATTAAAATACAATTTTTGCGTTTTTTCCCCACAAAGAAAATCCATATTTCTTATAAAAACCTAAAACTGTGTCAGAGCAGAAAACAAAGCAGGGAATGGAAAGCTGTTTTACGGTTGCCAAAACCGACATACCCGCAAACCCGCTGCCACGATTTTGCCCCGCGCTTACACCGCATATAAGCGCACCAAAATCGGTTATGTAGGGCGCCACACAAACGGTATCCTTGTAAAGACATGCAATAGCGGTTTCGTGCCTGATTCTGTGCGACAGGTCAGCAATAAATGCGGTGCGTTCAGGCATAGAAATGTCACCATCCTGACCGAGACACAAAATCTCATAAACCTCATCTAAAGAGGGCGAAAAATCGGCAGGTGCAGAAATGCCCTTATCGCAGGACAGAATATTTACAGTTTCATAAGAGTAGCCAAGCTTTTGCGCGGCAGACTCACTGCAGTCAAGCGTCTTTGCACCGATAACATTTATGAAGTTTTTGAGCTCATCTGCCGAAAAATCATCGCCGTAAACGGTCAGATGTCCGTCAATTTTGCAAATCAGTGAATCACCCGTCTGCCATACCGTGCAAAAAGGTCTTGCTGTTCCATATGCCTTGATGCTTGCCGCAATTTTAATATAATTCGGGTCACAAACAGGCTTTTCTTCGAATCGGCTTACAAGCTTAATCATAGTCCTTCACCGAGTCTGCAAAGCATATGTTCACAAAGCTTATAAGCATCTTCGATATCACAAAGCCTTGCATGGCAGGAGGACGAGTGAATATAACGACAGGGAACAGAGATTGCGAGTGTTTTAACACCACCGCGCGAACGCTGAACCGCACTTGAGTTGTTGCCACCCGCAACCGCAGTTTTAAGCTGATGCTTGATACCGCTGTTCGTAGCCGCATCAAATAAATCGCGGTCGTATAATGTGCCTCTATCCATAAAGGAAATGACGGGTCCGTTTCCTAAAATCGATACCTTGTCGGCACCATCTACATCGGGAATATCACAAGCCGTGGTTGATTCAAGACAAATTGCATAGTCGGGTTCAACCGTGTATGCCGCACAAGTCGCACCGCGTGTTCCAACCTCTTCCTGTGTTGTAAAGGTAGCATAAAAATCATATTCACTATCTGATAAAATCAGTTTTATGAGCATCGCACAGCCCGCGCGGTCATCAATTGCCCTTGCGGTGACATAGTCGCCGTTGCTTACAAAGGGAACATCAAAAACTGCAGTATCACCGGGCTTTACAAACCTTTCGGTTTCTTCCTTCGAGTCACAGCCGATATCAATATAAAGGCTGTCGCTTTTCGGCAACTTTTTGCGTTCGTCGGCATTTATGAGGTGAATAGGCTTCATACCGATTACACCAACAGTATCTCCAAATCGCACGCGCTGAGACAATAAACACTCGGTATTAATTCCGCCAACAGTAGCAAATTTAATAAGACCGTCGGATGTTATATATGTCGCAATAAGACCAACCTCGTCTGTGTGGGCGTCAATCATTATTTTTGCGGCGGGACGCTTTTTTCCTTTTTTGAAGGCAATAATATTGCCCATGCCGTCAACGTGGTATTCGCAGTGTCCGTCAATTTTTTTAATAATAGCGTTTCTTATATCACATTCATTACCCGAAACGCCGTCTTTAGAGCAAAGTTCCATTAAAAGCTCAAGCATTGTGCGTTCCTCCTGACATAATATAAGAATAAAGCAACCTTGCAGTGTTCTCAACATCACACACGTCAATAACTTCTGCGTCTGTGTGCATATTGCGAAGCGGGATTGATACAAGTCCCGTGGGAATACCGCTTTTTGTGATAGAAATAACATCAGCATCGGTGGATGTGCGTCCGCCCATTGTTTCGAGCTGATATGGAATATTATCCTTTTCGGCAGCAGATATGAGAGCTTTTACGACCGCCCTTGATAAAATCGGGGACTGACCAATCATCGCACCCTTTCCGAGAATGCCGCACTCTTCGGGTGCAATACCAGGGAAGGCGGCAAAGCTGACGTCAACCGCAACCGCTTCATGAAAGGAGGTTTCAAAAGCAGCAGTCTTTGCACCGCGTGTGCCAAGCTCCTCTGCGTTACATAAAAGAATGCAAATATTAACAGGCGGCTTATTGTCTTTAAACATATTTGCAAGGTAAATAAGCGCCGCAACACCTGCGCGGTCGTCAAGCGCCTTGCCTGTAACTCTGCTACCCTTTAAAGAAGAAAAGGTTTGTCCGTATGTCACAAGGTCACCCGGGCGGATAATATCCTTCGCGGTGTCATAAAGACCCGTGTCCAAAGAAAGTTTTTTGATATCGTCAAATTCTTCTTCGCCCTTTGATAAATGCGGCGGAATGCTTGTGAATACGGCGGGAACATCTTCTTTTCCGTGAACAATAACGCGGTGAGAGGGCAGTGTGCGAATGTCAAAGCCACCCGCAGTAGATACCTTCAAAAATCCGTTTTCAATCGCAGTCACAATAAATCCGATTTCGTCTGTATGTGCTTCAACTGCGATAGTGTAGTCGCTATCTCCCTTAATAAATGCAGTCAGACTGTTTCCGTATATGCGTTTGATTTCACAGAAATCGCCAAGCAGCTGCTCGGCGATTTTTAATGTTTCATCAATGTGTCCTATGCACACGCTGTTTGAAAGTGTTGCGATAATATCTTTTAACTCCATCAAAGTTTGTTCACCAACTCTTTAAAATAAATACCTCTTGCAGCAAAGTTCGGGAAAGCGTCAAAACTTGCACAGGCAGGGCTAAGTGTGACAACGTCACCCGCTACTGCACGTGAGTGCGCAACCTCGACAGCTTTTGCCAAATCGGGCAATTTAATAATTTCGGGTGAGCCGTTATAACCGTCACATTCAACCACAGCCTTCTCGATAGCATCGGCGGTGGGTCCTGTCAAAAGCAAAAGCTTTACCTTGTCGATTATATAAGGTGCCATGGGCTCAAACGGAATATGTTTATCATATCCGCCTGCAAGAAGTATAACGTTCTTGTCAAAAACCTTAAGACCTGCAATGGTGCGGGTGGGACTTGATGCAATAGAATCGTTGTAGTATTTAACCCCGTCTTTTTCACGAACAAACTCGTTGCGGTGCTCAACGCCGTTAAAGTTTCTTGCAACATCGCGAATACTGTCGGCGCTGACATAACCCCAAACAGCAGAAATTGCGGCAAGGTAATTGGCAACGTTGTGGTCGCCCAAAATAGCAATTTCCTTGCGGTCAAGTATCGGCACGTCAATTCCACGATAACACATGTGGAGCATTCCGTCGTTATCAAGCCAGGCTCCATTTTTAACACTGCGCTCCATACTGAAACCAAGTGTCTGACCGCGTGTGTCCTTTTTAAAATCGAAGGTGATGTCGTTATCATAATTGAGAACAGTGCGTGAGAAAGCGTTTTGGTGCATAATGATGTTGCGCTTCGCTTCAATATATTCGTCCATATCCTTGTGAACGTCAAGATGGTTGGGCGCTACGTTAGTAACGACTGCAACATCAGGGCTCTTTCGCATGGAGATGAGCTGGAAGGATGAGAGTTCAACAACAACATAATCCTCAGGCTTTACCTTGTCGATAATAGGCAAAAGGGGATTACCTATGTTGCCGCCAAGGTGAACAGTTTTGCCCTCGCGCTCAAGCATTTTAGCAATAAGCGTTGTGGTAGTGGTCTTTCCGTCAGAGCCCGTAACCGCAAAAATTGTAGCGGGGCATAGGTCGAAGAAAACCTCCATTTCACTTGTAACGGCAATGCCCTTTTTTCGCGCCGAATAAAGCTCGGGAAGATTAAAGTTCATACCGGGAGTGCGGAAGATTATGTCAACCTCAAGATTATCAAGATAATCCTCGCCCAAACGAAGCTGTGCGCCTGCAGCTTCAAGAGTGTCGGCAAGCTCGCCAATCTGTTCGCGTGAGCGGCGGTCACACGCATAAACCCTAGCACCTTTATCCAAAAAGTCAAAAATAAGCTGTGAATTGCTAATGCCAATACCGCACATAGCAATCTTTTTTCCGTCTAAATTTTTTGAGAATTGTTTGAAGTCCATACCATGTCCCCCAATAAAAATGTATATATAATATTATACTTACATATTGTTAAAATATCAATAGTTAAAAAATTTGAAACATGGGCTAGTAAAGACCGATAATGCGGACTTTGAAGGTGTTAAAATAAAAAATGAAAAAAGGGCTTGACAAATCAAAAACCCTGTATTATAATAAAATTACAGAAAACGAACAAATGTTCGTTTAGGAGGAAAAACGAAAATGAGTACAGAATTTATAATCACAAGCATAATAGAAATACTGATGGGCGCAGCGGTTGTCTTTGCCGTTTTGCGTGAGGAAACACTTATAAGATTTGAGGAAAAAATCGTGTCGGCATTTCGCAGCCGCCGCGCAGAAAAGAGAGCGCTTATTATCAAGGCGGACAACGAAATTTCTCATTGTGCATAAAACTAATAACACATAAAAACAGCACGAAACTGCAGTTTACCCTTCACTGCGGTTTTGTGCTGTTTTTTCTTGACTTTTTATATTTATAACTGTATTATGACTTTAAAGAAAATGTCATAACTCAGGAGACTTAAAGAATGGATTACAGAATTGAAAAGGATTCGCTTGGCGAGGTTTTGGTGCCCGCAGAAAACCTTTGGGGCGCACAAACCGAGAGAAGCAGACAAAATTTTAAAATCGGAACCGAGAAAATGCCACCGCAAATTATATCGGCATTTGCGGTTTTGAAGTCTGCGTGTGCAAAGGCAAATCTTGATTTTGAAAAGCTTAAAAAGGCTCAGTGCGATGTGATTTGCGAAGTGTGCAAGGAGATAGCAAATGGCGAGCTTAATGCGGAATTTCCCCTTTCTGTATGGCAAACGGGAAGCGGCACGCAGACAAATATGAATTTAAATGAGGTTATTGCGAATAAAGGAAATGCTTTAGCAGGTGAAACGATTTTGCATCCGAACGACTCTGTAAATGCTTCACAAAGTTCAAATGATACTTTCCCAAGCGCCATGCGCATAGCAATGTGTCTTGAAATAAAAAACAACCTTATCCCTGATGCGAAAAAGCTGTGTGACACACTAAAAAATCTTGAAGAATCAAACGAAGGCATAATCAAGGTTGGAAGAACACACCTTCAGGATGCCGTACCGCTTTTGTTTTCACAAGAAATCAGCGGTTGGAGAAGTATGATAGAAAAATCTCTGTCAGCGGTTGAAAGCTCGCTTTCAGAACTTTCTGTCTTGGCAATCGGCGGAACAGCCGTCGGCACGGGGCTCAACGCACCGCAGGGATTTGGCGAAAGGGTAGCATATTATCTGTCACAGATGACGGGAATAGAATTTACATCGTCGGATAACTATTTCCGCTCACTCACATCACTTTCAGATATTGTCACTGCGCATGGTGCTATGTGCGCGCTTGCGGCGGATTTAATGAAAATAGCAAATGATATACGCCTTTATTCCTCAGGACCGCGTGCGGGACTTTGCGAAATATTCATTCCCGAAAACGAGCCCGGTAGCTCAATAATGCCCGGAAAGGTTAATCCCACACAGTGCGAAATGGTCACAATGGTGGCATCTCGTGTGCTCGGAAACGATACAACAATTTCCTTTGCGGCAACACAGGGCAATTTCCAGTTGAATGTCTTTTTACCCGTCACCGCATACAGCTTTTTGCAGTCGGCTTCATTGCTTAGCGATGCGATTTTGTCATTTGAAGAAAAATGTGTCAGGGGAATAACTGCAAACACAAAAAAGATGAAGGAAAATCTTGACCGTTCTTTGATGCTCGTGACGGCGCTTAACGGAAAAATAGGATATGATAAAGCAGCTATGGTTGCAAAGACGGCATATAAGGAAGATATAACCTTGGCACAGGCTGCAGAAAACTTGGGATTCTTGAGCGAAAATGAAGCAAAAGAAGCCCTGTCTCCCGAAAGAATGATAAGGAAATAATTATGAATATAAACGAAGAATCTTTGAAACTACACTATGAGCTCTGTGGAAAAATAGAGGTAGTATCACGAAAGAAAATTGAAAATAAAGACGACCTTTCGCTTATGTATACCCCCGGTGTAGCAGAGGCCTGCAAGGAAATACATAAGGATTACGAAAAGTCATATTCACTGACAAGGCGCAACAACCTTGTAGCAGTAATAACCGACGGCACAGCAGTTTTGGGACTTGGAAATATTGGTCCTGCTGCTGCAATGCCCGTTATGGAAGGCAAGTGCGCACTCTTTAAGGAGTTTGCGGATGTGGATGCGTTCCCAATTTGTGTAGATACAACCGACGTTGACGAGCTTGTCAGAACGATATATCTAATTTCCAAAAGCTTTGGCGGAATAAATCTTGAAGACATAGCGGCACCGCGTTGCTTTGAGGTTGAGAGAAGACTCAAAGAAATTTGCGACATACCCGTTTTTCACGACGACCAGCACGGCACCGCCGTTGCGGTTTGTGCAGCTTTGATAAACGCCTTTAAATACACAAATAGAAAAGAAGGCGAAAGCAAGATAGTAATCAGCGGCGCGGGTGCGGCAGGCACTGCGATTGCAAATCTGATAATAAAAATGGGGCTCGGAACAGTTATAATGTCGGACAAAAACGGTGTTTTGTGTGACGGCGACGATAGCCTTTCAAGCGCACATAAACAGCTCTCAAAAATTACAAACCCGCAAAAAATAAGAGGCAGTCTTTCGGATGCTTTGGTGGGTGCCGATGTTTTTATAGGTGTTTCGGCTCCGCATATTGTAACAACAGAAATGATAGCCTCAATGAACGAAAATCCCATAGTCTTTCCGATGGCAAATCCCGTGCCCGAGATAGAACCTGATGACGCCATAAGGGGCGGCGCGGCGGTTGTCGGAACGGGAAGAAGCGACCTACCGAATCAAATTAATAATGTGCTTGTATTTCCGGGAATTTTCAAGGGTGCGCTTCGTTCTCGCGCAAAGGAAATAACCGAGGAAATGAAGATAGCAGCCGCAAGAGCAATAGCCTCTTTGGTAAATGAAGAAGATATTAAAAGCGGAACGGTTATACCAAGTGCGTTCAATAAATCTGTTGCCGAAACGGTGGCATTAGCGGTTGAAAAATGCAATAAATAATAAAAAAACAACGGTCGTCTAAGACGGCCGTTATTTTTTATAATCTTTCAATTGTTTTAAATAGTGTATTAATGCAATCGGATAAAACCTTGTGATTTTCGAGCGTGGGGTCAGATTCAACAAGTGCTCTCGCTTCCTCACCCGCAATTCTCATAGCTGCAATATCAGTCTGCATATTTGCAATTTTAAGTTCAGGCAATCCGTGTTGTCTGCGTCCCAAGAAATCTCCCGGTCCACGCGCAGCAAGGTCGGCATCTGCGATTTCAAAACCGTTGTTTGTCGAACAAAGTGTTTCAAGCCTTTTCTTTGTGTGTGCAGTTTTGTCGTCAGAAATAAGAATACAGGTAGATTCGTGCTTGCCACGTCCAATGCGTCCTCTTAGCTGATGCAGTTGTGAAAGACCGAAACGCTCGGCGTTTTCAATAATAAGTGTTGTAGCGTTCGGAACATCAACACCAACCTCTACAACGGTGGTGGCAATCAAAATGTTGATTTCGTTTAGCGCAAACGCTCGCATAACATTTTCCTTTTGGGAGGCGGTCAGTTTTCCGTGCAAAAGCCCGGTTTTATAGCCTTTGAAAACAGTTTGCGAAAACTTTTCGTAATATTCTTCGGCAGAACATAAACCGCTGTCACTCTCTTCAACAAGGGGACAAATAATGTATGCCTGTCGGCCCTTATCAACCTCTGATTTTATGAAATCAAAAATTCTGTTGCGGTATCCCGAACCCACAGCATAGGATTTCACAGGGCTTCTTCCCGCAGGTAATTCATCAATAATGCTTATGTCAAGGTCACCGTATATAATAAGCGCAAGCGTGCGTGGAATGGGCGTTGCCGACATTACGAGTGTGTGAAGAAGTTTTCCCTTGTCGGCAAGTCTTTGCCGTTGTGCAACACCAAAGCGGTGCTGCTCGTCGGTTATAACAAGCGATAAATTTGCAAATTCAACGTCGTCAACAATGAGTGAATGTGTGCCGACAACAACCTGCGTCTCGCCGATAGATAAACTGTGTTTTATTCTCTCTTTTTCCTTTTTAGTGGTAGAGCCCGTTAAAAGCTCAACTGTTATTTTGTCACCGAAAAACTTTTTAAATGTTTTATAATGCTGCTCTGCAAGAATTTCGGTAGGTGCCATCAGCGCTGTTTGATATCCGTTTAGCACACAGCTATAAATTAGTGCTGCCGCCACCGCAGTTTTTCCGCTTCCGACATCGCCTTGAATAAGGCGATTCATTTTGCGGCCACTTTGCATGTCGCTTATGCATTCGGCTATGACACGCCTTTGCGCGTTTGTGGGAGAAAAAGGAAGGAGCGAGAAAAACTCATCGCTAAAATCTCTCTCAAGCTTTATTCCGCGACCCGTGTTTTTTTGCCGCGCTAATGCCAGTCCCGTCTGCAGCAAAAAGAGTTCTTCAAACATAAGTCTTCTTTTTGCAATGGAAAGAGCCTGCTCAGATGCAGGAAAGTGTATGTTTTTGAGCGCATATGAAAGGGGACAGAGCCTATATTTTTCTAACAAATCTTCACTTAACGGGTCGGAAATCTCGTATGAGAGTGCAGAGCGAACAGTACGCTCAATAACGCTTGAAGGCAGACCCTCACACGCGGGATAAACGGGATGAATCCCCGAAAAAGCTTCTTCGTGAATTTCGGGCGAAGACATTTCGCGGTAATACGGATTACCCGTAACCTTGCCGTAAAAAAGATAGGTGCTACCCTTGTGCAACTTTTTAGCAAGAAAGCCTTGGTTAAAAAGCGTAACAGTCATTTGGCCGCTCTCATCGGCCGCAAGAAAACGGTATGTAGTCATAGAGCGGCGATGTGAGTGCTCTTCAATGTCTGTTATTATTTCGGCCTTGATACAAGCGGTTTCATTGAGTTTACTATCAAAAATAGAAACAATATCCTGATAGTTTGTGTATGCGCGCGGATAATAGCGCAAAAGGGCGTCGACAGAGTCAACACCCAGTTTATAGAATAACTGCGCTCTTTTCTCGCCAACACCCTTTAAATATTGAATATTCATTCTACTCCACCGAAATGATAAAGTAATATATCGGTTGCATACCCTTGATAAAGGTAAATTCAACCTTGTTTCCAAACTTTGCGTTGAGACCCGCTTCAATTTCTGCTGCCTGCTCGTCGGTAACATCTTCACCGTAAAGCACAGTAACAAAGCTTGAATCGCGGTTAAGCAGCTGCTTAATAAGCTTTTGTATACAGTGGGTCATATCAGTATCAATAAAGGAAACCTTACCATTGAGCAATGCCAACAATTCGCCCTTCTTAATTTGATGACCTTCGTAATCAGAGTCTCTTGCAGCAAATGTAATCTGTCCTGTGCCAACACGTGCGTAAGCATCACGCATATTGATAGCGTTGTCTTCGTCAGATGCTTCGGGGTCATATGCCAACATAGCAGAAATTCCTTCGGGAATTGTGCGTGTGTGCAGAACAATAACCTTTCTTGTGCTTATCGGGATTGCCTGTTCGGCAGCCATGATAATGTTTTTGTTGTTAGGCAGAACAAAAACAGTCTCTGCAGGTGTAAGCTCAATCGCTCTTAAAATATCGTCAGTGCTTGGATTCATTGTCTGTCCGCCGCTTACGATTGAATCGACACCCAAATCCTTAAAGAGTGCTTCAATACCTTCACCTGCACAAACCGAAACAAAACCAACAGGCTTTTCAGGTGTGGCGGGGGTATAGGTCTCGGTACGGGTGCTGTTTTGCGCGGGGGCAGGTTTCTTGTTAGAAGAATCGTGCTTTGCGCGTTCATGCTGGTCACGCATGTTTTCAATCTTAAGGTTAACAAGCTGACCGAACAAAAGTCCGTTTTCAATAGCATTACCGGGATGGTCGGTGTGAACGTGAACCTTTATGATTTGCTCGTCGTCAACCACAACAACACAGTCACCGATTGTCTCAAGATATGCACGCAGTTCAGCAGGCTCTTTTTTAACCTCAGCGTCGCGGTTAACGATGAATTCTGTGCAGTACGTGAAGGTGATTTCACCGTCAAACTCTCCTGCAACATTGCGCTCTCCGCTTTCAGTCTCGGTACTTTGAGCAGAAGCATTACTTTCTATCATAACTCCGTCTTTAAACACAGAGTACATACCATCAAGTATTACGCAAAAGCCTTTTCCGCCCGCGTCAACAACGCCCGCCTTTTTAAGAACAGGCAAAATTTCAGGGGTTTGTGCCAGAGCAGTCTCTGCACCCTGCATAGCAGCCTCAAAAACCTCGAGAGCCTCTTTGCCCTCATTGTTTGCGGCTTCTGCATATTCGGAAGCGACACGTGCAACCGTAAGAATAGTTCCCTCGGTGGGCTTCATAACAGCCTTATAAGCGGCTTCAACACCAAACTTAAAGGCATTCACAAGATTTTGTGATGTTATATATTCCTCGTCCTTAAAGCCCTTTGCAAAACCGCGGAAAAGAAGGGATGTTATAACACCCGAGTTACCTCTTGCACCGCGAAGCAAAGCCGAAGCAGCAACATCAGCAACCTTGCTGACGGTTTCATTGTCAAGACGGGATAATTCTCTTGCGGCGTTGCCAATACTCATGGACATATTTGTGCCCGTATCGCCGTCAGGAACGGGGAATACGTTGAGCTCGTCAACACGCTGTTTTTGATTGGAAATATTATTAGCGCCGGATATAATCGCGTCACGCAAAGTATTACCGTTTAGCAAAATAAAAACACTCCTTTAAAGCAAAGACGCACGGCGCCTATTCTTTTATGCCGTCAACCTTTACGGTGACCTTATTAACTGTAATTCCGGTCGCCTCATTAACCACATATTTAACCTTGTGTACAATGCTCTTGGCAATAGCGTTAATGTTCATTCCGTACGAAACTACAATATGAAGTTCTATATCAATACCGTTAATATCGCCCTTTACGGCAATACCGCGGTCAAGATACTCTTTTTTGGAAACAAGTCCCAAAATCTTTTGTCTGCCGCCGCAGGGAACCATACCTGCCACGCCGAAACAGGAGGTAACAGCCTGACCGATAAGCTTAGTCATATACTCGTTAGAAATAGTTACCGTTCCGTTAATGGTTTCATAAAAAATCATAATTAACCTCCTAATTTTTAAAAGAATAGTTGTTTATATCAATAAATAAATCGCTGACTGATACATCGGGCACATCTTTAATATCGGGTGTGAACATCGCAATGCCCGAACGGTACATTAATGGTATTATGGGCATCTCCGAAAGGAAGGCAGAAGCCACATCGCCGAGGGTATATGTGCCGTTATAATAACCCTTTACCGCATTCAAGGCCGTAAGATTAATACCGCTTGGCTGAGAAATAACATTTTCGTCCGTCTCCTCTGTGCTTGAGTCGGGAGTTACAGGTGTGGAGTAATCAACAATACCGTAAGCGGCGCTCGAATTTGGGGTTACAAGCGGGGAAATATCCATATTTCCAAGCAATTTAACTTCTCCGAGATATATATCAAAATTTCCCGACTGCAATCTCGAAAGATAGGTTTGAAAATCAACAGCTACCAAGGTTGCTTTTATTCCAACACTTTCAAGACTTTTAACAATGAGATTTCCTGCCGCAACCCTCGCAGCGTTGTCCGAGTTTACGAGGAGGGAAATTGAAATACGTTTGTTGGAGGAGTTAACGCGATAACCCTCATTATCTAAATTATTATAACCTATTTTTTCTAAATTCTCAACACTTATTTGTGTATTGCCTTTAGGCTCAAGCGTTTGAAAGCCTTCAGAATGCTTCCAAAGTGGGTTAAAAGGCCCGTTTGCGACTGTTCCGTTGCCGTAATATGCTTCATTAACAATTTCTGTTCTATCAACAACAGAGGATATAGCGTATCGCAAATACGGTTCTTTTAGCAACCAGTGCGACATATTAATGCCGATGAAAACCATATTGTTGAGAGGAACATCAACCTTAAGTCCACTCATTCTCGGAACGGTGTTGTCGCTATAATCACTGTAGCATAAAGACACGACACCTGCAGAAACATAATGGTCAATTGATTCCTTGCCTGGCGCGTTTATAAGCTTGATGTCTTTTATGGTACACGGATTGCCATAATAATTTGAGTTAGGAGTCAAAGCATCGTTTTTTTCGTTTAAAACATATCGTCCGGCACCAATAGGGGGCAAAATAACATTGTCTTCGCTTTTAAGATTTTCACTGTTTGCCTTTATGATAGGAAAATCAAGCAGGTTGACAAAAAACGGGTCAGCCTTTTTAAGATTAAAAACAACAGTATTGTCCACTATGTTAATGGATTCAACCTCTTTAAGCTGTTTTGCATATATGGTTGAAGAAGCAGTTGCCAAATTTGCCGAATATAAAACATCGTTTGCAGTGAGTCTTGTGCCATCTGAAAACAACACACTTTTTAGCGTTACTGTGCAAACCTTTCCGTCAACCGTGGCGGACTGAGCGATTTTTAGTATCGGCTCAAAATCAGAACCGAGTGTTATTAGTGGGTCATAAAGCAGGTGACAAAGTTCTCTGTTTTCCTTTGTCGTAGCGGCATACGGGTTAAAGGAGTCAGTTTCATTGTAAAGAATATGCATAGTGTACCCTTTACCACTTTGTGTGCCGTTAGGATTTTCGCTATAATTGGAAAGGTCGTTATCAACCTTGCCGCAACTGCAAAGTGTCATACAGATACAAAGCATTAAAGCCAAAAATCCGTATTTTCGCACAACTGGTCACTCCTTTAGTATTTTATACGCTTAATATCGGTACACATTCCTGTTTTTTCATCAATAGAGAATAAAGCACCGCAAAGAGCACATTCTCCATCAGCAAGCTCAAACCTGACAGGAAGCTTGTTTATAAATTTTGAAATGACAATGTCGCTTTTAACACCGAGAACCGATTGTACAGGACCTGTCATTCCAAGGTCGGTTATATAACCGCTGCCGTTTGGCAAAATCTGCTCATCAGCCGTCTGCACATGGGTGTGTGTGCCGAAAAGTGCAGAAATTTTGCCGTCAAGATACATAGCCAAAGCACGTTTTTCGCTTGTTGCTTCGGCGTGAAAATCAACCAAAATAATTTTTACATTTTTTTCTTTGAAATAGGATAGTATTTTGTCAGCCGTACGGAAAGGGCAGTCCAAATTTTCTAAATATGTGGTGCCCAAAAGATTAATAACGCCAACGAAACAACGGCCACAGTCATAAATTTCATATCCCTTGCCGGGCGCAGAAGCCGGCATATTAGAAGGCCGCAACAAACGGGAGTTTTCGTCTAATAAATCGAAAATTTCTCTTCGCCTGAAGGTGTGGTTTCCACCCGTAACAACATCAACCCCCGCTTCAAAAAGCAGAGAAGCGGAATGTGGTAGAATGCCGTTGCCGTCAGCCGAGTTTTCTCCGTTTGCAATTATAAAATCAATATGATGCTGTTTTTTGATGTTTGGAAGCACTTTTGCAAGATGAGCGCATCCAATGTTACCGCAAACATCACCAATACATAGAATGTTCATATAAAACCTCAATTAAACAAAATAATACCATTATGTAATTATACAATAGAGCAACGCAAATTTCAACAAAATAATATTGACAAAAATAATAGCTTTGTATATAATTAGTAACTGTGATGGCAAAGTATAGTGCCAATAAAGAAAACGGGGTGTGGCGCAGTTGGTAGCGCGCGACATTTGGGAGCAAGTGGCTGATTTTTAGCCCTATCCTCTCAAACCCGCATAAACACTGGGATTTTCACACTTTTGGGCGGTCAAAAAATAATTTTGACCAACTATCTGACCACTTATAGAAAATGTCACTTTTGACCACTTATACACACATTTCGAGGTGTGGCGCAATTGGTAGCGCGCTTGCTTTGGGAGCAAGATGCTGCAGGTTCG
>JAZSAN010000005.1:0-225509 GCA_045601885.1 Acutalibacteraceae bacterium
GTTTTAGGTAGCTTTTAATCGTATGAAAAGCCCTGCCGGACAATCTGTGGTTGAGGGATTGCATATTGACCGTTCGATGAATGGGACTATATTCGGCATTGTGCAGTAATTTATTTACACTCTTGTTTCAAGAGAACGCACATAAGGAACCTCATTATTTTTCTATTTAATTTTCTGTGTTGGGTACGAGGTTCCGTTGTACTCACCCTTATGGGAACAATTTAATAATGATACTACTTTCGATATGATTCACTTTTAAAATGACTGTCTTTAAGGAATGATGATGACTCTCTTTTATGGGAGTGCAACAGTTTCTTTAGGACTGAAGGTCATAAAGAAACTGTTGCACTCGGATTCGAGTGGAGCCTGTTGTCAAGGCGCTAAGACAAAACAGTATAAAAGAATCAAAAAGAAACATTACCTGAATACCAATGGGATAACTATATCCTAACGCCTTGACAACGTCATTTTTCGATGATAAATGATTTACATTTTGAAGTTATTTTACAGAGTAATTAAAGAATGTTTTTAGATTTTTCACGCCTGCGGCGTGTTCCGAGTGTTCAGACTTTGAATTTAATAATTCAAACTCCGAACACACGGCTAACCCCTAAACTCATATTGACTTTCGTTTTTTAGATGACAACGAAAAAGATGACTATCATTTTTAGAGCCGGCTCACATAGGCTGTGAATCGGCCTATGTGAGCCAAAAATTTTTTGAGCAATAATTTTCGTCAATAAAATTTGAGGCGAAGAAGATACATAAAAAATAAAATTTTCGTACACAACTTTAACCCCCCTAAAAAAGCTGTGAACGAAATTTTAGATACAGGTGCAAGGTTTTGGGAGAGCAAACTTGTGTACCAAAAATTTTTGAGGAAAGGAGAAAGGACATGGCTGATAAGAAAAGAACAAACGAAGATCAGATATTCGATCAACTGAATAAGGCGTACAAGCGTAATAATACCAAGAGTTTTGTAACTCAGAACGATTATTATAAGTATGCCAAGATGATGGGAAGCTTTTATGCTAAAAACTTTAACGGTCAGAAATTCGTTAATATTTCGGGCAAACATCTTCGCGCTTATGTCGATGAGATGAAACAAAAAGGTCTTGCCCCCACAACCATGAGAGCAAGACTATCGGGTATCCGCTTTTATTACGAGATTATGGGCGGAAAGAACCGTTTGCCTGATAATGAGTCGTTAGGATTGGATAAGCGCAGACTCGGCAAGGAAGACAGAGCGTGGCTAAAAGAAGAGATTGCCGGCGGATTGGTACTCGCCGAAAAGCACGGCAGAATGGATGTGTATTACAGTATTAAACTCGGCGCAACCTTTGGGCTTAGACGTATAGAATGCTGCCGTATTCGTCTTGACTGCATAGAACGTGCCCTGCGTTACGATGAGCTTACGGTCAAAGGCAAAGGCGGTCAGCGCCGTGCAATACCCGTTGTAACAAGAGATCAGAAAGAACTTCTTTTAGAGTTATATAACTTTGCAAAGAAAAACAAGCTACAGTTAATGGAGTACATTATTAGTCCTAACGGTAAAGGCGGCGTTAAGCACGAAAAAGAATCGTTGGAAAATTGGATGACTGCCCACAGAGATAAGTTTACGGTACAGAACCGCACCGAACAGACAAAGCCCGGCGAAAAGCCGAAAAAAGATGTTTTAACTTGGCACGGGCTTCGTTATTATTACGCACAGAATGAATTTAAGAGACTGAAAGATAATGGCTTTTACAAGCCAAAACACAAGACCAGCGAAGCCCTTGGTCATCACAGACCGGATATTACGAACACCTATCTTGCAGAAAAGCCTTTAAGAAAGCGCAAACAATAACGTTGAGTATTCATAGATGAAGGAGCTATTTAATTTATATACGAAAATCTTTGATTTTCATTTGTAATGGGAAGTATAGGTCAGGCACCGTCTCTCCACGACGCCTGACTTTTAGGAAAGAATTCTAATAAAATGCGTTTTGGTATAGAGGACAAGACGCAAATCATATTTTAGTAAAAGAAAAAAACTCGCAAAAGGAAGGAGACGGACTGCATGATAAATTACGTTGCACAGACATGGGAACAAAAAATCGGCAATAAAATCGTGTCGATTACCAATTTAACCCCTCAATTTTCTGTGGACGAAAAAAGAGAAGTAAAACTACAAATAGAAGCAAAATTATATGATGTTTTTTATAAATATATGTCCTGTAAACCTTGAAGAAAAAGGGCTGTTATGGTATAATGTATATGTCAGCAGCTCCGCTTCTTTTTGCGAAGAAGGGAGTAAAAATTGAATCTTTTTGACGCAATTTATGCAAGACAATCGGTTGACAGGATAGACAGCATATCCGTTGAAAGTCAAATCGAGTTTTGTAAAAAGGAAGTGACAGGAGAAAGTTATAAAGTTTATACCGACAAAGGTTATAGTGGCAAAAACATAGACCGCCCTGCGTTTCAAGACTTGTTACGTGATATAGAGGCGGGCAAGGTAAATCGTGTTATTGTTTACCGTCTTGACCGTATCAGTCGTTCAGTTCTTGACTTTGCCAATTTGATTGAAGTGTTTCAAAAGAACCATGTTGACTTTGTCAGCACTATGGAGAAATTTGATACTTCGACACCCATTGGCAAGGCCATGCTGATGATTGTTATGATCTTCGCACAGCTTGAGCGTGAGACCATTCAGCAGCGTGTTATTGATGCCTATTCATCCCGTAGCAAACGTGGTTTTTATATGGGTGGCAGAGTACCGTTTGGATTTGAACTGGTGGAAACAATCATAGACGGAATACGAACAAAAATGTATAAGCCAATTGAGGAAGAAGCAGAGGTTATCAGATTGATATTTTCAATGTATGCAAAGTCTCAAACCTCGTTCGGCGATGTTATGCGCTATTTGGAAGAGCACGGAATACGAAAGCGTGACGGCAAGCTATTCAATAGAAGTCGTTTGCGTGATGTGATAATCAACCCTGCGTATGTAAAAGCTGATTATCAGCTTTATGAGTTTTTTAAAACGCAAGGCACAAACATTGTAAATACCCCAAGTGACTTTATCGGTATAAACGGAGCGTATCTTTATTCGGGCGATAATCTAAAGCGAAAAACCATATCTTTAGTTGGACACACATTAGTTCTTGCTCCGCACGAGGGGCTTGTTGATTCGGCAACGTGGATTAAGTGCCGATCTAAGTGCTTGAACAATCAAAGTGTTGCACGGCCCATCAAGGCAAAAGCTACCTGGCTTGCGGGCAAAATCAAATGTGCTAGCTGCGGATATGCTTTAACCGCTAAGATTTATAAGTGCAAAACCAAGTCCGATAACCGCTATTATCTCTGCACAAACAAATATCACGCCGGTGGTTGTCATTTCGGCTCGCTGGATGCAGATGTTGTGGATGACATTGTATTTAAAGAAATGCAGAAGAAATTAGCGGAGTTTCAGACACTGTCAAAGAAAAAGCAGGACGGCTGTAACCTGCAAGTTGTAAAACTCAAAACACGCATAGAAGAGATTGACAAAGAAATATCCTCTTTGCTCGAAAAAATCTCCGCAGCAAATGATACGGTAATGCAGTACATAAACAACCGCATTTCCGAGCTTGACGCCGAGAAGAAAGAACTCGGAGCCGAGATTCTATCGCTGGACAACAACCATACAAATGATGTGGGAAAAATCAGCGGATATTTTGAGCATTGGGATGAACTGTCGGTGAGCGACAAAATTACGGTGGTTGACTGCCTCATAGAGCGCATAACCGCCTCGAAAGAAAGCATTGAAATCAAGTGGAAAATATAATTATTTTTTTATCGCAAAAGCATTTCACCATTGTTGTTCTGGCGAGGGTCTCCGACTTGCAACCGACCGACTTGACAGCAAAAATTTCTATGCTTTTAATCCTAGTTTTGATAAAAAATCCTGCAACAAAAAATAACAAATAAATAATTTTTAAAACACTGTAGATGCTTTATCTATGGTGTTTTTTTATGCTTTATATACAAAGTATATAATTTCCTTGACAACGTAATAAAACTATTGTATTCTAAAATTGTCCAAATAATAAAAAGGAGAATTTATTATGAAAAAAAGTTTTGTATTAGTTCTTTGCTTAATTTTGGCTTTGTCCTCTATGTTTGTTGGCTGCGGCACTAACAGTGCTAAGGCTCTTAAATTTGGTATGGGTGTATACAATAGCACTCCTGCTGTTACAGATGCAACTGCCGACAAAGAAGGCACCGGTAAAATAGACGTTACCGTTGCCGCTGTTACTGTTGATGCAGACGGAAAAATTGTTGCATGCGCACTTGATACTGCTAGCAACACCGTAAAATTCACTGCTGACGGCAAGGCTGTTGCAAATGCCGAATTCAAAACAAAGTATGAATCAGGCAAGGATTACAATATGGTTGCCTATGGCGGTGCTACCAAAGAGTGGTTTGAGCAGGCAGATGCTTTCGAAGCATTGGTTGCTGGTAAGACACTTGACGAGGTTAAGGCTTTGGTTGGCAAGGAAAACAAGGGCAACGATGAAGTTGTTAAAGCAGGCTGCACTATTATGATTAACGAGTTTGTTGGTGCAATCGAAAAGGCATACAAAGCCGCTGCCGATTCAAACGTTACTGCAGAAAACACATTGAAGGTTACTGCAGCTACCGAGCAGACTTGCGCTGATGCAACAGCTGACAGGGACGGTTCTAACAAGGTTTCTACCACTGTTTTTGCTGCTGCTGTTGACAAGGATGGCAAGGTTGTTGCTGCCGCAAGTGATTGTGTTGAGGTTACCTTCACATTCAGCACAAAGGGCGTTTCTACCCTTGACACAACAAAGGCTGTTGTGTCCAAAAAGGAAGCAGGCTCAGATTACGGTATGGTAGCTTATGGCGGAGCTAAGAAGGAATGGTTTGAACAGGCTGCTGCTTTTGATGCAGCTTGCGTTGGCAAAACCGCTTCCGAAATAGCTAAGTTTGTTGGCGAAGACGGTAAAGGTATTGCTGATATTCAGTCTGCAGGTTGCACAATCTTTGTTAGCGGTCTTGTAAAAGCTGCATCTAAGATTTAACCTATTGGCACAAATTTATAATTAAAAAAGGGGAGATTTATTTCTCCCTTTTTTGTCATTTATATTTTATGTTTATGAAAAAACGTTATTTTTGCCTTATTATCGCAATTTTTATAATAATTAGTACACTTTGCTCTTGTACTTTAAAGAAGCAAAAAAACAAATATACCACACATTCAATGGACTATTTCGATACTGTTATAACCATCACAGGTTACGAAAACAGTCAAGAAGAGTTTGATGCAATCGCTAACGAAATGTTAAAAGAGCTTGGTGAATATCATCGGTTATACACAGTTTATCATCGATATGACGGGTTAGAAAATCTATGCACGATAAACGAACTTGTTGACGGTGCGCATCGCACTGTTACTGTTGACCGCCGTATTATTGATTTGCTACTTTATGCTAAGGAAATGTATAACACCACTGATGGCATAATGAATATTGCGATGGGAAGTGTTTTATCAATTTGGCACAACTATCGCACAATTGGTAAAGATAATCCGGAGGCTGCATCTCTTCCGCCTATGGATGAATTAAAGGTAGCCGCGGCCCACACCGATATTTCAAAATTGATAATTGATGAAGCTAAAAATACGGTTACCCTAACCGATTCTGATATGACGCTTGATGTTGGTGCTATCGCAAAAGGCTATGCTACCGAACGTGTTGCACGGCTTTTTGAGGATAAAGGAGTTACAGGATACGTTTTAAATGTTGGCGGCAACGTCCGAACTATTGGAAGCAAATCAGATGGCTCTAAATGGACAGTAGGGGTTGAAAATCCTAATGGTGGCGATTATCTTGCTTATTTGCAACTTGACGGTCAGTCTGTGGTAACAAGTGGCTCTTATCAGCGTTTTTATTATGTTGAAGGGAAACCATATCATCATATAATTCATCCTGATACACTTATGCCCGCAGAAGGTTATTTGTCTGTATCAATTGTTTGTGATGACTCAGGTTTAGGCGATGTGCTTTCAACCGCGCTGTTTTGTTTGTCACATCGGGACGGATTAGCATTAATTGAATCTATTGATAACGCCGAAGCTATGTGGGTATTTGAAAACGGCGAAAAAAAGGTTTCTTCCGGTTGGAATTTATATAAAAAATAGATAAGGAGTAAAAAAATATGGAAAATTTCGCAACACTGTTTAAAGATTTTTTATATCCTTTGGCAGAAATTTCTGCAAGCATACTTGAAATGATTGGTATTATTATCATCATTTTTGGCTCTTTTCGTGCACTTGTGCGCCTGTTTCAATGTATGATAAAAAAACTACCTTTCCATGCTGTTATTGACCTTGGAAGAGCACTCTCTCTTGCATTGGAATTCAAAATGGGCGCCGAAATTATTAAAACGGTTATCATTCATAATCTTGAAGAATTAGCAATACTCGGTGTTGTAATTATAATTCGTGCTTTATTGGCATTCTTTATACATTGGGAAATGCGTTTGGAAGAAAAAAACACATCAGATATTATCGAAAAAAAGGATTCTTAATTTTAAAAAATTCCCCCTCAATTTTCGAGGGGGAATTTTTTTGCAAATTAGTAATATTACATAAATTTTCTTGACAATAATATGTATTTATTTTAATATTGTAATATATTTTTATGTTAATATGTAATTAAAAATAGAAAGGTCTTTGCATCTATGAGTTCATATCTTCGCGGAATACGCACACCACACAGAAAGGGCACCAAAAACTGTCCAATAGTACATATGGACATTCCAAAAACTGTGACAATTCCCATGTCAATGCACATCGGTAAACCTGCCGTTCCCACCGTTAAGGTAGGGGATATGGTTAAGGTTGGAACTAAAATCGGTGATGCAGATGGTTATATTTCTTCGGATATTTTTTCAAGCGTTTCGGGAAAGGTAGTTAAATTGACCGATTTTCCTATGTATAACGGTGGCACCACGACGGCTGTTGTTATTGAATCAGATGGAGAAATGGCAGTCGATGAATCAATTACCATTCCAACCGTAAATAACGAAAAAGATTTGATTACCGCTTTGAAGTCTTCGGGTATTGTCGGTCTCGGTGGCGCAGGCTTTCCGACCCATGTCAAACTTGATGTTGACGCTTCGCGTATCGACTATCTGATTATTAATGGTGCAGAATGTGAGCCTTATGTAACTAGCGATACAGTATCCATGTTAACCCACGCAGATGATATAGCCTTCGCACTTAACACACTTAACCGTTGTCTCGGAATTAAAAACGTTATCATAGGGGTAGAGAATAACAATAAAAAAGCTTTGCAAGCTATGAAGAAAATGGCAGCTTCAATCAATACTTGTTGTGTAAATGTTAAGTCTCTTCCTGCCGTATATCCGCAAGGTGGAGAAAAGGTTTTGGTTTATCACACAACAGGCCGAAAAATAGCCCATAATATGCTTCCTATCGATGTTGGTTGCATTGTACTTAACTGCACAACTGTAGCAGCGATTGGTGCATATCTTCGTACCGGTATGCCTTTGGTGGAAAAGTGTGTAACCGTCGAAGGCGGAGCCGTTACAAAACCGCAAAACGTTATTGCGCCCATCGGTGCGAGTCTTCAAGATTTGTTTGATTACTGCGGCGGCTTAACTGAACAGCCTGCCAAAATTATTTATGGCGGACCAATGATGGGCATCACCGCGGTTAACACCGATGCACCTGTAATTAAAAACACAAATGCCGTCCTTGCTTTGACAGAAAAAGAAGCAAGACTTCCCAAAACAACTGCTTGTATACGTTGCGGCGCCTGTGTTAACACCTGTCCGTTTGGATTGGCGCCTGCTAGTATTGCTCAGGCATATGACAAGAAGGATGTCGCGATGTTAAACGAGCTTATGGTTAAATCTTGTATGGAATGCGGTTGTTGCAGCTTTGTGTGTCCTGCCAATCGTCCACTGGTACAAATTAACAAACTATCTAAACAGTTTTTAAATGAAGAAGCAAAAAAGGGGGATGCCAAATTATGAGTTCTTTAACCAAGGTAATGATTTCACCGCATATTCATAGCGGTAAATCCACTTGCGGCATTATGCGTGATGTCATAATTTCTCTTTTGCCCGCAGTCGTTGCAGGTACATTGATTTTTGGATTACGTGCTTTATTGGTTATTGCTGTTTGCGTTATTTCCTCTTTATTATTTGAAGCAATTTTCAATATTATAGTTAAAAAAGAGCAAACGATAGGTGATTTGTCCGCCGCAGTTACAGGTCTTTTGCTTGCGCTCAATCTGTCGGTTAATGTTCCGTTATGGCAATGTGTTATCGGCTCCTTGTTTGCAATTGTTATTGTTAAGTGTTTATTTGGCGGTATCGGTCAAAATTTGGTCAACCCCGCTATTACAGCCCGTGTGTTTATGTTGGTAGCGTTCTCATCAATCGCGGCTCCGTCTTTCCCTGTGGATTCGGTTTCAACTGCTACGCCACTACTTGCCGAAACAAAGCCCGCTTTATTAGATTTGTTTTTAGGTAACCATGGCGGCACAATAGGTGAGACCTGCACGGCAGCGCTTATTTTGGGCGGAATTTATTTGCTTTTGCGCCGTGTAATCACTTGGCACATTCCTGTCGTTTTTATCGGCACGGTTTTTGTATTCTCATTATTTATGGAAGGCTTTAACGCTGTTGAAGCGTTAGCATTAGTTATGTCTGGCAGCGTGTTTATCGGTGCAATTTTTATGGCAACCGATTATACAACCTCACCCGCTACTGCATGGGGTAAGGTAATATTCGGTTTGGGCGCCGGACTTTTCACGTGCCTTATTCGTTATTTTGGTACATATCCCGAAGGCGTGTCATTTGCCATCTTGTTTATGAATATTCTTACACCATACATCAGTCGCTGGACCAGACGTAAGGTATTTACGACAGGAGGTAATGAATCTTGAAAAGCAACATTAAAAATCTTTTAATTTTTGTTTGCATTTGCACAGTAATAACTCTGTTACTTGCAACGACCAATTTTATTACAGCCCCAATTATCGAAAAGAACCAAAACGCTTCCGCTAATCAATCTCTTGTTGAGGTTATGCCGAACGGTAAAAACTTTGAAAAGATGGACATTTCCGATTTAACGCTTCCTGCCACAGTCACAGAGGTTTATAAGGAAACAGAAGGACGAGGTTATGTTATTCGCTTGCTCACCGCAGGCTATGGCACCGATATGGTTATTATGTGTGGTGTAAATTCTGATGGTGTTGTAACGGGCGCTGTTTGTCTTTCTTCAAACGAAACCTTGGGTAAGGAAAAAACCTATGGTTCCGGCTTCGCTAATAAGAATGCTGCTGGCGTTGATGCTACCGATATAATTGCGGGCGCCACTAAAACAACCGAAGCATATAAAAATGCTGTTAAAGACGCACTTAATGCTGCAATTATTTTAGGTGGTGGCTCGGTTGATATTCGCAACGAAGAGGAAATTTTAAAAGATAATTTGAACGAAGCTTTACCCGAAGGCGAAAAGAAATTTGAAAAATTGTTTAGGGTAGAAATTTTTGACGGCATTGACGCAGTATATGTTGCAGAAAATCAAGCGGGTTATGTGTTTGTTGTCGGAGAACAGTTTGTCGGTGTGAAAGACGATGGCACCGTTTTAACACAAGGTGTTGAAAATTCTGCGCTTTATACAGATGCAGTTGCAAAAATCAAAGCAAGCACACTTCAAGATATTGACTTATCTAAATATCCCGATTTGCAAAACACGATTGTTTCCGCTAAAAAGACTGCAAGCGGCAACTATGTTCTTGAAGCCAAAGGTGCAGGTTATGGCATCAAGGGTGGGGACGAGTATCATCCTGCTTCCAATGAATACATAATTGTACGCGTTTCCATAACTCCTGATTACAAAATTATCGACTGTCTCACAGTTTCTGAGGCAGAAACCGACGGTCTTGGCGATGCTTGTGCTGATGAGAGTTTCTATGGTCAATTCGTTGGAAAAAGCGAAGCAAACTACACCGAAATAGATGCTATCAGCGGTGCAACTTTGACTACCAACGGTTATAAGCAGGCAATTGAGCGTGCATTTGCAGCAATAAAAGTATTGAAAGGAGGAGCATGATAATG
Source organism: Acutalibacteraceae bacterium (assembly GCA_045601885.1). Classification (GTDB taxonomy): domain Bacteria; phylum Bacillota; class Clostridia; order Oscillospirales; family Acutalibacteraceae; genus SIG589. The sequence goes on from JAZSAN010000005.1 coordinate 10,144, forward strand.
AAGGAAAAATCTTCACTTTCCGTTTTGCTTAACGGAATTATTAAAGAAAACCCCGTACTTGTGCTTATTCTAGGCACATGTCCAACACTTGCAACCACAACAACTGTTGTCGGCGCTTTTGGCATGGGAATTGCCGCATTAGTCGTGCTTCTTTGTTCAAACATATTTATTTCACTGCTTCGTAAAATCATTCCCGATTCTATGCGAATCCCTTGTTATATTGTAATTATCGCCGGATTTGTTACTATCGTTAAAATGTTTGTGCAGGCGTATTTACCGTCATTATATGAAACATTAGGCGTATACTTGGATTTAATTACAGTTAACTGTATTATTTTGGGACGCGCCGAAATGTTTGCAAACAAAAATACCGTTGTTTCTTCAGCGCTTGACGGCATTGGTATGGGAATTGGATTTACCTTGGCACTTACAGTTATGTCCACCATTCGCGAGGTATTTGGCTCTGCATCCTTTGCAGGAATTTCAATTCCTTTTTTGGAGAATTATAAAATTGAATTTTTAACCAAGGCTCCCGGCGGACTGCTGGTTTACGGTTTATTGATTGCACTTATATACACAGTCACACACGGCAAAGCACCGCTTAAGAAAAGCTTCTCTTGCGAAGGCTGTCCCAACGCAAGTTTCTGCACCAACGGTGTATGTAACGGGGAAGGAGATGAGAACTAATGGTTTCTTTTAAGATTTTGATAGCTATTCTTCTTTCATCGGTTTTAGTTGACAACTATGTTCTCAGTCGTTTTTTGGGTATTTGTCCCTTCTTGGGCGTATCAAAAAAAATTGACCAAGCAGTCGGTATGGGTGTTGCAGTTACAATCGTTATGTTGATTGCAACTGCAGTAACATGGCCGATTCAATACTTCGTTCTCAATACATTAAATCTTGGTTATTTGCAAAACATTTTGTTTATTTTGATTATTGCTGCTCTTGTACAAATTTTGGAGATGTTCCTTAAAAAATTCTCACCCGCCTTATATAAAGGCTTGGGCGTGTATTTACCGCTTATTACAACTAACTGTGCGGTATTAGGTGTTACCATTAATAACATCATCGACGGTTATAATTTCTTAGAGTCGATGGTAAGCTCCTTAGGCTGCGGACTTGGATTCTTGCTTGCAATGGTTTTGTTTTCCGGTCTGCGTTCACGCATTGATGATACCAAAGTGCCTGCTCCGTTTAGGGGATTGGCTGTTACTCTAATTGCCGCTTCCTTTATTTCGTTGGCATTTATGGGCTTTAGCGGTATCGTCGAAAGTATTTTTCAATGATATGAGGTGTTGAGTATGGTTATTTTAATTGCATTTATTGTAATTCTTGCAATTTCATTGATTGTAGGCATTTTACTATTAGTATGCTCACATTTCTTTTCTGTTGAAGAAAATCCGCTTAAAAATGAAATTCGTCAATGTCTGCCCGGTATCAACTGTGGCGCTTGCGGATATAAAGGCTGCGATGACTATGCTGAAGCATTGGCTGAAGGCGGTGTTGAACCGAATTTATGCATTCCCGGTGCTCAGGATGTTGCCGATAAAATCGGCGGCATTTTAGGTGTTGAGGTTGAACCTTTTAAGGATGTTGTTGCTTTTGTTGCGTGCAATGGACATTGTGATGCTGTATTTAAAACCGCAGAATATGACGGTGTGCAGACCTGCGCCGCCGCTTCAATGATATATGGCGGCACCAATTCTTGTAAATTCGGTTGTCTAGGATATGGCGACTGTTCTGTTGCTTGCCCGTCTGATGCTATATGTCTTATTGACGGTATCGCCCGTGTTGACACATCTCGTTGCATAGGTTGCGGAATCTGCGTTAATACTTGTCCTAAGCACATTATTTCAATGCTTTCACAAAATACTAAGACCGTCGTAATGTGCAGTAACACGCAAAAAGGAGCCGATGCAAGAAAAGCTTGCAAAAACGCTTGCATAGGTTGTAAAAAATGCGAAAAAACCTGTCCTAACGAGGCAATTACAGTAAAAAATAATTTGGCAGTTATTGACTATGACAAATGCACAAACTGTGGTGCTTGTATATCCGAATGTCCGACCGGTTGTCTTAAAACCGTATTTTTCCCAAACTTACCAAACTAAAAAGTGATTTTTAAATATGAGAGAAACAAGTTTTAAACGTCATATACGCAATGATATAATTTTAATAATAGGTATGTTGTTAGTAGCAACTATCGGTATGTTATATCTCTTTGTATTTCGAAGCGGGGGAGATACCGTTAAGGTCACTGTTGACGGAAAACTTTATGGGACATATTCATTAACTAAAAATATCACAGAAGATATTTATTCAGGCAAAAACAACGAGCATCTTAATCGTTTGATTATAAAAAATGGTAAAGCGTATATGGAAACGGCAACTTGTCCTGACGGAATTTGTGTTGCTCATGCTCCGATTTTCCGCGATGGAGAAAGTATTGTCTGTCTTCCGCAACGCGTTGTTGTTACGGTCATTACAAACAATACTGATAATCCTGATATTATAACGTAGGAGGACTATTGTGACAAATAAATCAAAAACCACCGCACTTCTTGGCGTTTGCATCGCCCTTGCGATGGTATTAGCATATATAGAAGTCATCATACCTCCAATTTTTTCGGCAGTTCCGGGAATTAAAATGGGTTTACCGAATATAATAATTGTCTTTTTGTTATATAGACGCGGACCGATTTTTGCTGCTATTGTCTCTTTTTTGAGAATTGTGCTTGTCAGTTTACTTTTTAGTAATTTTGTAGCACTTATGTATAGTTTGGCAGGCGGAATACTCAGCCTTATTATTATGATTATACTTCGCAAACTACACTTTTTATCCGCGGTTGGAGTTAGTGTTGCCGGCGGTGTTACTCATAATATTGGTCAAATTTTAATGGCTATGCTATTGCTCGAAACAGCAGAACTTGGATATTATCTCGCCGTTTTAACGGTTACTGGCACAATTTCCGGAATATTAATCGGTTTATGCGGCGCTTCTCTTATCAAAAGAGTTCCAAAGGTTATATAAAATTTAAAGCACCCAAACGGGTGCTTTTTTTATGTGAAAAAATAATATGTGTCCCAGCAGGGAATGCAGGGGAAATGTCGAATATACATTTTATAATCACTTCGTAGCGATAAAACCTTTTTAGGAATTGATACAATATCTTCACTGCGATGATATGCGGATACCATTAATTTTGGTTTATATTTTTTAATAGTTTCTTCGGCGCCGATAAGACCGTTCAATTCCTGACCTTCAATATCAAACTTTATAAAATCAGGTTTTCCGTATTTTACACACAAAGAATCAATTGTAATACTTTTTGTTATGCAGTCACCGGTATATGCTGATTGATTTCTTCCGCCCTCGCCACCAAAATGTATTTCTCCGTTTAGATAACTTATTGCTGCGTTTTCACAAACTACACTGCTATATTTTTCAGTATTTTCTAATAATCTTTTATAGTTTTTTTGGTCGGGCTCACATGCGATTATTTTTTGTGCATTAGGGAAGATGTTTAAAAATTTTTCTGCCGTATCGCCAATATAAGCCCCCAAATCATAAATCACAGCAGAAAAGGGAAGATTGATAAGTTTTAAAATTTCATCAACTTCATTATCTTCGCAAAAGAAAAGTTTATCTATATTTCCTGTCAACTTAAAATCAATTACTGCATCAAAAACGTCTTGCGAACGATTATCTGCAAAGCACTTTCTTATTTCCTTAATATCATTTAAATTATCAATATAATATTCATGGGTGAAAACGGTATTGCCATATACGGGAACATCAGATATATATAACTCCTGTTCTTTTGCAATAGATTTTATGTTTTCAATCACAGCTTTATCGGTTGTTCCAAAAGCGGTTAAAACAATAAAATCACGAAACTTTTGTTTAGCGATTTTATAATTCAAAACCTCATAACCCTTAAAATACTGTCCGCGGACAAAACCATCGCTTGCGAAGACTCCGGAAATTGATTTATTATATTTTTTAAGTTGTGTTATAATCTGTTCGGCTCCGTTGCCCATACCATATAATAAAATGGGTTTATTTTGTTTTGATAGGTATTTCCAAATATCCGTTTGCATCTTTTCACCTTCCAGTATAAATTTTACTATAAAATTATCAGCTTAACAAGAGAAAAGCAAAAATTAATAGACGTCTGCATACAATTATTATTTTTATTCAAATCCATTTCCGCGACTGATAATTTCGCTCCAGAGAATTGGCCCTATAACTCCATTTTGTTCTATCCCTAACTGTGCTTGAATAGCCTTTACCGCGCTTTGTGTTTGTTCATCATAATTTCCCGTAACTTCTACTAAGGGAATAGAAGTGTCGTTTTGCGATATTTTTTGCAGATTTTGCTGAATGGTTGTCACTTCGGGTCCCGTATCACCCGGCACTATAAACCTACCAGGATATATTTCAGAAGCAAACACTCTGTAATCCTCAGGCAAATTCCCAAGAAGCGCATTATATTCCGCCAACAATCTATTCCAGGTATCTCTGTCAACAATTCCCGTAACATCAAGACCAGCATAGTTTTGAAAAGCATATACCGCATTTCTTGTATCAATATCAAAGTTTCCCGTAATTGCAATAGGAGGGAGCTGAGGCAAAAAAAATCCTAAAAAAGCAAGATAATATTGAAGAGTGCTGACACCTATTCCAGTATCGCCAAATTGCAATACGTTCGGATATTCGCGCTCTGCCTCGGATATTGTGATTCCTTCGCCTATAAGCTCGGATAATCCCTTTACGCCACTGTAAATTTGCTTAATTTTGTACCAGGTTGATTTTCCAACTATGCCATCGACGGTAAGGTTAAATATTTGTTGAAAAGCTCTCACAGCATCCTCGGTCGCAATATCGTATGCATCTGACAAATCCGGTATTTGAGGAATTGCGGGGTAATTCTTTCTTATTCGGTTTAATTGATTTTTTATTGTGCGAACATCCTCGCCAAACGAACCTCTGCGTAGCGGAACACCCGGGTAAGACGGAACATTTTCGCCAACGGGCGCATCAAAAACTAAATTAATATTATTTCCGTAATAATATTGAAGAATTTCATATGGTAGCAATCCTTCTTCCGCCAAATCAACGCTACCCCACTGGGAAAGCCCGTTGCACTGCGTTCTTATGCCGTCGCAAAACTGTGCAAAAAGCGGCTCGACGTTACCTTGTCGGACGATATAATCATTAAAAATATCGTCCGTAATTTTGCTTATATTATCAAAAATATCTCTGCCTTGCACATATGCATGGTCATACTGTGTTGTATTTGTTATATCAAAATCATAACCGCGGCTACGATAATATTCGGTGAAAATTCTATTAAGCGTATACGAAATTTGAGCATATATATTTGCTCTAATAGCGCTCTCGGGCCAAGTCGGATATATTTCGCTTGAAGCAACATTTTTTATGTATTCAGCAAACGGCACCGTAACATTTTCTGCCGGAGAATCGGGAGGGCCCAGATGCACTGTAATATATTCAGGTACTACAACAGCCATATCTCTACCTCATTTCAGGTAATAAGTTAACGGGTAATATTGTTTCGACTTTATCATAAATTTTTATTGGCATATCAACTTTATCTGCATATGTATCATGGTATACCGATACTAAATATTCCGTTCCGCTATCCTGTGCAGTTTCATAGTTTTCAGATAATTCTTTTGGCAACGCAGGTAAAACCAAGCCGTCAAGAATGCCTGATACATCGGTTGTATTTTTATAAACTACCAAGCGTTGTCCGTCATAAAAAACATCTACTCCAACACGTGCATTATTGACGGGAATGCTGCCCTGTGCGGTTGAAACCTGCACTTTAAGAGTGCCTCTGCCGGGATGATTTTTTTCAAATTCTTCATACAGCATAGATTCATTAGTCACATTTTGATTTGATAAATCATTAGGTTTAGCCCTTTTGGCAAATTCGCGCATCTCAATTATATATTTTTCAAAATCTTCAACAGTAAATTCATTGCTTTGCATTAAATTCATCCTTTCAAATGATTTAATACATAATACGCAACAAAATATTATTTGTTAAAAAAAGAGCCTACGGAAAATCCGTAAGCTCCTTTTTAAATATAAAGCAACAATGAAACTATCGGCATTGTGACCACAGATAACAGTGAGGTCAACGCAACAAGCTTTCCTGCATATTCAGAATCTTTTTCGTACAACTCTGCAAATATTGTGGTTGTGGTAGCAGCAGGGGTTGAAAATACAATTAACATAACAGCCATAAGATTATAATCAATTACATTAAACTGATACAAAACACGCAAAATAGCCCAAATCATAAAGGGGAAGAGGAAAAGTCTTATAACAGTAAATAAATACACGTTTTTATCTTTATGCAAACCCTTGAAACTTGTTTGTGCTAATTTCGCACCAACAACAATCATTGAAGCGGGTGCTACAGTATTTTTCAAGATTGTAACCACATCATAAATAAGTTTTAGTATTTTAGCAAAAAAATCCGTATCGTTAATTTTTTCTGTAATATAACCACCAAAACCCGTCAAATAAATTATAAATCCAATCATTATAGGTATAACTGCAGGATTAACAATTATCTTTTTTAAGGATATATATTTTTTATCATTGGTAAATATAAGTCTGCCAAGAGAAAAACCAAGAACATTAAACCAAATAATGTTAGCCGTTACATAGATTACAAACTCATCGCCAAAAACATCTATAACAAGCGGTATTCCCATAAATCCGACATTACAAAATATTATGCCGAATTGTAAAACAGCACGAGTTTTTTCAGGCGCTTTTTTGAATAGCCTTATTGCAACAAAATACATCAATAAATGTATAAAAAACGACAGTATAAATACAACAGAAACTTTCTTAAATATTATTTTATCAAACGGTATGATAAAACAATGTAAAAGCATTGCAATCTGTCCCACATAAATTGTATAAACAGAAAAAGATTTTGCAAAATCTTCACTTGCAAGTTTTGTTTTTCTTAAGACAAAGCCAATTCCTATGTAGCAAAGCAATGTCAAAACGGCAAAAAACAGTATTTTAAACATTATTATACACCACCAAAAAAGCCCCTACAAAAAGTAGGGGCATGGTGCGGGTGACAGGACTTGAAGATGATTTTTAGCTTTTTGTATCTTTTAATATCTTCAAATATCCTCAGTAAATAAAGGGTTTATAACAAAATATCTTCTAATATCTTTTGTTATCTTTTGGGCTTACTGTTAACTTTCTTCCCCAAATAAGCCCCAAGGTTGCACCAAATCAACCCGCCTATTTAATTTACAATTCTTCAATTATATTACCGAAACCGTATTTATTAGAAATATTCAATAATCCAATATCATTTTCTAAATCAAGTATGTCTGTAGAATTTGTAGGATTTGATATTAAATAAATCTTATTGCAGGTGTTTCGGCAATTAATAATTTGTTGTTTTATAAAATCGGTTGATTTATCAGTTGTAAAAATAAAACCGATTTTAGTATTGTCCATCACTGCGATTACATCGGCAGAATGGATTGAAGATTTGTCTGCACATATTATATCGCAGTTTTCCCATTTTGTAAAGCACCAAAGTTTAATAGTTCCTTGCAAACTTTTATATTCGTCTTTCATTTTATACGACCACCTATTTTGTTATATAAACATTATAACATTGAGGGTGGTCGTTTTTTGTTCCACAGTTATTTAAGTGGGAATTTCAAACAAAATTCTTCATTGATTTTAATAATAATCAAAATCATAACTTTTAACAATTCTATATAATCAGATTCTTGTCTATTAAGATTAAGTGAATATGTTCCATGAACATATTTATTTCTTAAATCCAATCCATTTCCAAACTCGGCACGATTCAAAACATAATTTAAATATTGCTGTTCTGGAATAGTAAATAATGAATTTTCAACTTTTAAATCTTTGTTATTTAATAACTCCATGATTATTGTTTCGCGCCTTTTATTATATTGATAACAAGACACTTCATTATCGTATAAGTCTTTCAATAACACAATTTTTTCATTATTAGGTTTTAAAAATCCTTCTTCGTCATAAATAATGCTTTTTCGTGAAAGCAACCATTCTATATCTTGCAGTTGATATTCATAAAAGTCGCTTTTGGTTAGATTTTCAAAACGTAGTAATTGTGGTAGAGTTTCATATTTTTCTTTAGTCTTTTCAGTATAATTCAATAATGATTGGTCCGAAAATAATAAATGTTGTTCTTTTTTCAAATCTACCGATTCAGTATATAGGTATTTATTTTCAGACAAACTTTTAATATTTCCAAAAATCACGTGTCCTGAAGACATTTCAAACAATTCACGATTGATTTGCCCATATTTTCGAAACATATTAAATTGTTTCAAAACTGCATCAATAGCACAAGAAAGCAGTATACACTTTTCCAGTATGGTTGCGTTAGCAGATGGAGCCAAATACAGAAATCCCTCTACACCAAATTCCTCTTTTAAATATGTTTTGAAATACCATTCAAAAAGTTTTTCTAAAGTCATATCGTGTTTTTTTAATTCATATATATAACCGGTTAATTTTAACGAGAACGCAGAGTTTTTAATATTAAACATATAATTTTTGGGGTAATCCGTTTTACCCCTTTTATTGAAAAAATCTTCAAATATACCAGATTCATTAGATTTATAAACAAAAGAACTTCTAAAATGGTTATCAGTAAAGTCTAATAAATATATGAAGTTATTTAGTAACGTTGGAAAATCTAAGTTTTCAGATACCCAATTGCTGCTATATTCATATTTTAATGTGTGATTTTCGTATTCTTCATATTTTTCTACATTTAGATTTGGCTTAAAACTCACTTCAATTCCGTTTTTGAAGAGTGTCATATCCTTTTTGGCTTTTTTCCAATATTGATGATAAGCGGTTTTTGCTTTTAATCTAATTTCATCTGTTATTGGAAAATCGTTGCTAGACCTGCTGCTAGCAATTAATTCTAAAAAGTTGGGGTTAGGACGTGAAGAATCTATATATTTATCAGCCAAATCCACAATGGTCTTTGGGGTTAAAGATTTTGGTATTATTATATCAGAAGTGTTTCCATCATAACTTAAAATTTTATTTAAGATTATTTCTATACTATCTTCATTTGAAATAATGTAGTCTGATAAGCACTCGTCATATTTTTCGACAATTTTTTTATAAGCCAATATGTAATAGAGCGAAACATCTAATTTGAGTAACTCAGAAAAGGTGTCGGAGGATATTTTTTCATACATCTTAAAGTCATTAAACAACTTCCAAAAATCAAATCGATTCAGATTAGAAACCTTATTATATATTTCTAAAAGATTATAATTTTCGATTTGAGAAACAAATACACCAACAACTTTCGGGAAATCTTTGGAAATAGCATGATATTCATTTATTGCATCTTCATCCCATATTGTGAGTTTGTTTCCTTCTTTAAGCAATTCAAAGATAGCATAAAGGTCCAATATATGATTTATATCATTAACCTTTTCTTTGGAACTATAAACCTCTAATATGGCATCTATTTCACGCAATTTATAAGCACGTTTCATATGATATATGTATATCCTTTCAATTAATATACATTCATTATATCACACTTTATCCAAGATACAAAATCTATATTTATATTATTTTTTTCGTTGTTCATTCAATGCAAATATACTAGCTCCATATTTCGCGAGGAGTTTTTGCAAAAATTCTGTATCACCGTTTTCCACAATATAGTTTCTTTCGTTTTCATATAGTGGTATCAATGTTAAATAGTTTATATTACCAATATCGGATACTTCTAACGAAAATCCGCTATAGGTAAATAGAAAGTAGTCATATCCAAAAACTTTATGAAATTCCTCACTTACGTTCACGGTATGTCCCGGGCCAAACCAAGTATTTTCGCTAAATGGAAATTTAGTTAATCTTGTTAGTTCACCTGCTATTATCAAAGATTCTTAACTTTTAACATCGAGTTTTTCAGAAGCGAATCCCATAAGTTCAATATTTTGAAAACTATCTGTGGGCGAATTCATTTCTTTGGCACCCATACCGATACTAGCAAAAACTTTTAAATCAACTTGATTATCAACTATTAATACATCGCTGTGAACATATTTACTTTCCATCTCGTGTGCTATATAATCGGATTCATTGCTTCCAAAATTATCAGCAATGTAAGTTTGTATTTCCGTTAATTATTCGGGTGTATAAGTGGCTAGTAATTCTTTCATAATTTAATATTTCTCCATTCCTTAAACCATCAGTCTGTTTGATTGATGGTTTATTTTTTTGTTCTTATATACAAAACATTGTACGAATTACAGGTTTTTGAATTTATTGAGCGTTTTAATGCTCTTTTAAACAAAATATTTGCAAACACAAATTTTTTCTTAAAACCGCGATAAAATCTGAACCGTTTTCCTAAATATACTTGTGAACATAATAATTAAAAAGTAATTATTTTGTTTATTTTAAGGTTTAATGAAATTTTTAGAAAAAGCTAAAAATAATTGTAAAGAAATATTTATTTTTAGAGGTGAGTTTTATGAATTATTTTGTTTTTAGGAGTGATGTTTATATATGTGTGTAAGTTAAAAATTTTTATTTATTAATTGAGAGTTATTACACTCTCTTCCGTACCTTGAAAATTGAATAGAAAATTGAATATCCTCTAAGAATTAATACGACTGTGCCACGACCTCCTTTTGTTGAGCGAGCATAGCAACGCTGGCGGCGCGTCACCGTGCGGTAGGTAATAGCATTAGGTAAGAAGGATTAAATAAGCTTAAACAATTGTTAAGTTATAAAAATATTTGTTTAAATTACAAATGTTTTTATCATTAAATCACTAATTTTAAGGAGACTTTAAAAATGGCAAAGAAAATACAAGTTAAAGAGAATTATGGTACAACAGTTTTTACAGTAAAAGAAAAATATAAAACTATTGTAAAAGATGCAATACACACTGTCCACAAAGATGAGTATGATATTTCGAATTTTGAAAATTACTGGTTGATTTATTTTTATATTGAAGATTTACAAGAAATACGTCCATATCGTATTGATACATCTTTTAATTTTCTTTCAAAATATTATACTTTTGAAAAACTTGTTAAAAAAATTCTGAAAAAAGACAATTGCAGTTTCAAAGATATTATTGGATTAAGGTTAAATATTGAAGTCAAAAAAACTTACACGTTAAATAAAACTGATAGTAAATGGTGTTTTAATTCCATTATAGAAAACTTGAAATTAATTGAAGAAGAGAAACTCTCGCAATAAGAGCTTCAACATTAAATGTAGAAAGGAGCCAATATTAATGGCCAACATAATTACTAGTAGAACAATAAATAACGAAGATGTCGTAAAAACAACAAAAATCAATAATGAATTACGTATTATACACAATTCATATCATAACACAGTTCCACGAATGATTAAGTCAAACAGCAACTTTGGCATTAACGTTAAGACAGGTGAAGTTATAGAATTTAATCGTTCAACAAATCGCAGTCAGAGAATGTGTGATTTCAAACGCTCACTTTCAACACTTCGAGATATAATAAAACTTAACGTAGTTGAGTTGAAAAAATGCTTTTTTATAACTTTAACTTATGAAGATAATATCTCCGATAGAGAAGTTTTAAAAAAAGATTTTGATAATTTTATAAGAAAGTTTAGACGACGATTTGGTAATTGTGAGTACATAAATGCTATCGAATATCAGAACCGCGGAGCACTACATTGTCACTTAATAGTAATTTTTGATGAAAATCCAACATTTACAATAACTAATGATGATATCAAAAAGTGTTGGAAACATGGTAGTTCTAATATCGGTCCGGTAACATCAGCGGAAGCTGATGCAAAATATCTTACAAATTTTCTTTTTGAATATAAAGTAGAAAAAGAAGATTCGGACTACATATTGAAAACTAAAAAGCAACGTAAAGGTGAAAGAGTCTGTTATTATCCAAGCCATAGCAGACTCTTTAATTGTTCTCAAGGTATTAAACGACCAGAAGTTATTAAAAATATTCCTTATAGTGAAGCATTATCGATGTTTAATTCAATTGAATTAACAAATGCATTATCTATATATAACGACGATGGTAACATTGTTACAATCGAAAATTATAAAATAAAAAATGAAAAGGAGGTCTGCTGATGCCCCAAATTCGCACTATTAAAGGCGCTGCCGACGAAATTAAGAAAGTTGACCCTAATACCGCAATAACTGAATATCGAATTAGATTACTAGTTAATGAAAAATCAATACCATCAGTTTCGGTTGGCAATCGAAAACTCGTCAATATGGACGACGTATGGGATTGCTTTAAATTTAAAGTTTCTTAATTAAAATTGATTTGGGGTGGGAAATAAAATTCCCACCCACTAGTGTATAATGAAGTCATAATCATAAGAAAGAGGTATTAATTAAATGGCTTCTGTTGAAAAGCGAAGTAACGGTTATCGTATTACAGTTTATGACGGTTATAATGATAGTGGCCGTCAAGTAAAACACCATAAAACCTGGAAACCTTCTGCCGATATGACCGAATATCAAATTAAAAAAGAACTTGAAAGACAGTGCGTTGCTTTTGAGCAAGAATGTAAGAGCGGTCAAACATTATCCGGCGCAATAAAATTAAAAGAGTATATAGAACTTTGGTTTGATAAATATGCAGTATCTCATCTCAGACAAACAACACTTGATAATTATCACGATTTAAGTAAAAGAGTTTACAAAGAAATAGGACATATCAGAATAGATAGATTAAATCCTAATGACCTTAATAAATTTTATGCCTCATTGATGGGCTACACTCCGCAAAATCATAACAACTATGCTCTCAAATTTGACTTCAAATCAATTTTATCCGAAAGAAACATTTCATATAGGAAGTTTGCCGAAATGTCAAATGTGGGTATCAGAACAGTAAATTCAATCGCTTCTGGCGATAATGTTTCTTTACAAACAGCACATAAAATCGCTGATTGCTTAAAGCTCGATTTTGAAAAACATTTTAAACCTGCAAATAATCAAAAAGGCATATTATCTTCTAAAACCGTTAAACATTATCATAGTTTCTTATCATCAGCATTATCCAAAGCGGTAAAATGGGGTTATATTAAAGACAATCCTTGTGATAGAGTTGACCCGCCGCGAATCCAGCATAAACAAATAAAATGTTTCACGACAGATGAAGCAAAAATATTTTTAAAAGGATTATCACAAGAATGTTTAAAGTATCGCGTAATGTTTTCAATCCTAATTTATACTGGACTTAGGCGCGGCGAACTATTAGGTCTTGAATGGTCTGATATTAACTTTGAAAAGAAAACAATTTCAATAAGTAGAACATCAGTACATATACGTTCAAAAGGTATTGTTACAGATACTACAAAAAATGAATATTCAATCCGCGAAATTTCTATTTCAGATGAATTAATTGAACTTTTGAAATTATATTATCAAGAGCAGCAAGAATTAAAAGCAAAGCTTGGAGATATGTGGGTTGAAACAAATAGAATTTGCATAAGAGATGATGGCAGCCCAATGGGTGTAGGCACGCCTTATAACACGTTACAAAAGTTACTAAAAAAATACAAATTGCCTGATGTTTCATTACATAGTTTAAGACATACTAACGCTACTATAATGATTGAATCAGGAACGGATTTAAAGACTACATCTACACGCTTAGGGCATTCTCAGGCAAGTACAACAATGAATATTTATGTTCATCAAATTAAATCATCAAATGAGCATGCAGCAGAAAATATATCTAAAGCATTAGCTATATAAACAACGAATATCCCTACAGAGCAAAACTGTAGGGATATAATTTTAATCATCGAAGGTATAACGGTAATGCAAGTTATTATCATATATAAATTTGACAGACTTAATACCATTATAACCTTTTTTGAATTTTAATTTTGCAAGAATCATTTTGCGGTATTTTTCCTCTGCGAAAAAAGTGCTGCAATAAATAATAATCTTTTTATCCTTGCGTATCTCATATCTACCTCTTGGAAAGTAATAAAAAGACTTATTTTGAGTAATTGATTTATCGAAATCTTTCCATACATTTTCGTGGGAATATTTGTGTTTATCAAAAATTGCCTCTAACGAATTAAAGGAATACTTATATGTAATAAGCCGCTCATTATTATATTTATCTTTTATTAACCAAAATACCCCTTTATTTAGGAAGTTCAAATCTTCATCCAAATATTCGCCGTCGGTGGTAATATCGGATTTTTCTTGTTTTTCTTCAATAATACTTTCAATGTATTCTGCAAGTTCTTCTCTCGTTCTTAAATTTTCGGTTAAAAAATTATAATCCATCTATAACAATCCTTATTTAATATAATAATTGAATAACTCTGCCAAATTTATAATTAAATAACAATAAATTAAGCTTAAATTATCTATTAATTATTGTACAATTAGGATAATTTATTTCATACCAAGCCATAACACATTTTAATTGTAATCTACTAATACAAGGTGCCACCGACCATAAGCTATTTACCTCACTAAAATAATTTTTAATCCACAATGGAATATTATATTCATCTAAAAGATATTCATATTTATTATGCTTGTTATTATGACTCCAAAAAGCATGTTTTATAAAATCAAAGGCGATATCATCGGACATACCATATGAAGTTAAAACTTCAAAAAATTCATCTTTAGAAACAAAAAAATCGGGTTTATATATGTTTTCTAATGATTTTTTATGAGTAAATGAACCATTTAGATAAGCATATATTCGGGTTAATGTTTTAAAATCACATTCGGTAATCGTTTCAATTTCTTCAGTAAAAGCTCTTCCTCTAGCATATTCTTTTTCACTTATAGATTTATTTTCTATAAATTCAGCCAACATTTCATTCGAATCTTTTGCAATGTATTTTAAAACCTCAATATACACATCTTTTTTATATTGTTCTGAGGTAGGAAAAACTCCTGTTTTTTTAGCAATTATTCCAATGTTTTCACATATCTTAGAATCTGCGATTATGATTTCCTTGTATATTTTTTTATTACTATTAACCGTACCAAATTTCGCATTTAATCGTTTTTTAATTAAATGTTTAATTGATGCCGCAACACTTAATGAAAAATCTGGAATTTGCGGATTATAAAACGAACCCCATACAATTTCAAATGGTATATAAAAGCCATCTTTTTTTATTTCCCCTTCGTTTTTCTGACAAATTTTATCTGGCATATCTATTCCAAAACCACTTGTAGATATTTTAGTATCAAAACAAAATGTACAAATCGAATCAGAACAACGATAATGTGCTTTCATTGGATTGATATATGAAACTCCAAGCAAATAAGCGATTACAGAACCAGAAAGCGCGCCTTGAATCATAACAGGATAACCTTCCTCTCTTGATAAGTCTGTAATTTCTTTTATCAGAGCGAAATGAAAGGCGGTACCCGTCTTTTTCATTAATTGAAGTTCGGTTTCTAATCGTCCGACAATAAAATTCATACCATAAAGTTCACCGGCTTTTCCACGGCATAGTTTAATAATTTGTTGCTCAATATTCTTTATTTCTTCTTCAGTCGGACAGGTAAAACTCAACTTGCAGTAATTTGTATTTTTACCCGCTGATATAATTTTAATGTTCATTTTGTTGCTCCTTTATTTTACATAATATTCCTTGAAATCATTTAAACAAATACAACCCAAAATTCTACCAAAAACCGCCCCACAATCAATAGCAATATGATTATTTTTTATATAAATTTTTCCATCATATTTAGGGCCAATAAATATTGTTGGGGTGTGCCCGGTTACTATATATTTATTATCATAATATTTTTTATCATATTCAGGGGCGCCGGCAATAAAATCTTCACGCTCTAAATTGCAATCGAGCAACATTCTATCCTTTTGAGGTATAGTATGAGAAAGCCAAAATTTATTACCATCAACACTTATATCTTTAAATATAGTAAACCGACTAATGTAGTTTATTATTTCAAATTGTTCACGCTCAGATAACTCTAGAAACGCATTATTTGTCGGTTCCCCGCCAATCATCATCCACATTTTATATCCTAAATCAAGATAATCAAATTCTTCTCTGTTATATATCTTTTTAAACATTCTAAGCGCGGTATAATCGTGGTTACCTAATATAGGAATAACATTTTTTCTTTTCATCATATCTTGATATATTTTTATGCCGTCAGGTCCTCTGTCAACTATATCACCTAAAATATATAAAGTATCTTCATCACTAAATTTTATCTTTTCAAGCATTTTTATATACAAATCATAACATCCGTGTAAATCACTCATTGCGTAAATCATAATTTAAACCTCTCAATAGTTATTTTTTATTATTGTATTTCTTGTAATTTAACGGCATTTTCCTACCTTTACTTACATAAAAAACACATACTGTTTTATTCTTAGCCTTAAACACATATTTCGTGAATTAAGTTTCTATAAAAATCAATTTGATTTATTTTGGAAAAGTCTGTTTTTCTCTCGAGTTTTTCTCGAATGGGTTTAATCTCTTCTTCACACATATCATAATAGGTCATATGATATAGTATTCCACCTAATATAGCATCAACGCCATATTTTTCAATACTACACTCATGAACAGGAATACCTAATGCCTGACCCCAATTCCAACCAAATTCAGTTATACCTTTTAAACTATAATTATTGGCAACAACTTTATCCATATCCGCAAGTGCAACATAAGGAAAGTTTTCATATTTTTCATGCGGTACAGCAATATAACCAAAATCTTCACCGCACAAATAACACCTTGTGGGAAGATACTCCTTGATATCATCTATTATTAAGCGATATCTTTCTATCAAAGTGTTTAAATCATCTTCCGGATATTTAGCCAACTTACAAATTGCTTTCGCAACACCTTCGACAGTGCATTCATAAATCAAATTCTCTGCATAGTACATAAAAATTCTCCTCACACAGTATTTTTATTTAAACTTTTTTAAGTTTTAATTTGTACCAATCACAGCAATTAGAAATTTCGTCTATATCCTCGCGAATCTGTGATGATATTCTTTTCTTTCCAATCGCACAAATTAATCCGAGCTTTATCTCTAGCGGTATATATTGTAACATTCTCATATGCTATTTCTTCAAGCAGGAATTGAACCGCTGCAGCAACACCGTAGCAGTCGCCAATTATTATTTCATTACCTTCTTTACAAAGGTTCATAATGTAATTTATCGCTTCAATAGGCAGGCCGCTTAATTCTTTACTGCCAAATATGTATACCTTCAAAAGTACCACTTTCTATAATCTAAATGATTGTTTTTTTAATAAAATCACTAACAGGATACAACGCTATATCTTTACCGGTTAGTTCTTCTGTGTAGTATTTTAAATTGGTGAAAAATAAAACATAATCTTTTTCGAGAGTTTTACCATCATCAGAGACATAATAGCAAATAGCGCCCATATCATTTGGTGAAACGCTTTCTAATATGACTATTTTTTCTTCAATTAAATCATATAAAATATCGCCAGATTTAAAAGGAGTAGGCAGTTTAACATAGTCTTCGGCCATCCCAAAAAAGGCGCTTAATGGGTTCCATTCGCTACATTTGTGAATAGAAATTAGTTCGCCATCAATATATTCCGCTTTAATTGTATCATCATACGTATTAAACGGTATTTTATGTATTTTATATCCCTTAACAACACGTTTTGTATTAATAATGTTTTCTTTAATATGATTTAAGCAGGATTCATAATCTTTAAAGTAAATTGCCAAATGTGAAGTGTGTTCTTCATAATCAATAAATCCTGTATAAAATGAATTATCATCTTTTTCGGTGAGTTCCTGCTTTATTAATTCAAGATAATCAAAGTATTCTTTTATAAATGTATGAACACTTTTGCCATCTGAACGTGCGAATTCAAAATCCGACATTGTTAAAATACATTCTAATGCCTCTGTTTTTTCTTTTAATTTTAGATTTTCATTTTGTAATAATATCCATAAACAGTCTTGCGAACTCAATTCATAATTGATTTTTCTTAAATGCTCCGCTACATCTTTCGAGTGAATATATTTGTAAAAATCCATTTTTAAAATTCCTTTCTTGAACCATTCTTTAAAATACTATTCTATTTCTTTCTATATCTAGTTTTATGGACTCAAACAGAAAATTGTACTATTTATTCCGTAAACTCGATATGGTTGGTTTTATGCGACATTGAAATCGTCGGCAAATTGAAATTTAAAATCCAAACTTACGGCATAACGAGTAATAATCATGGCGTCAATTAGTCTACAACCTTCGCAATCAATTACACATTGTGGTGCTCCGAGCTCAAAAAGTCTGAATAATCTTCTCACTCTGCATTCAACCATTTCATCTTCTAATTGCAGCTCTAAACATTGAACAACACAATCAGTCTCATATATTCCCACATTATCTTCTAATTGAGAATATAATATTTCAAAATCATCAATTACGTTCTGCAAATCGTTTTTATCCCAATTCATAGTATAGGATTCAAAATGTTGCTTCTCATATTCATCTGAGAAAGGGTCTTCATTTCTACGTGACAAAGTCAGCATATTTTCATTTGTGTTTTCAAACAAAAGTTTTGCATACTCAGTCGGGGTAAACTCATAACCATCATTAAAAAATTTAATCTCCATTTTATTACCTCTTAATTCTTTATTCTAAAATTAAAAATAAACTTTTATATTTCACGGATGGTATTGCTCGTTTTATGGGTTTTCGTACATTAGTAACCACATCTTACTCACAAAGAATCATAAAATTTAATAACCTTATCTATAAACTCTTTTACCATAGATTTATCAATCAACGCTTTGTGTCTTTGATAATATTCTTCAATTTTCCTTAAAGTGCGTATAAACTGCGGAATCGTAAGTTCCGTTTCTGTTAGAAGCATTAATGCTTCATTTTCAATTTTCACGCAAGAATTTTCTAAAAAGTTTGTTACCATTTCAATACGCTTTTCTTTGGCGGTAAAACCTGTATCAGCAAAAAGTGCCTCTCCAAAAATAAGTTTATATAAAACTTCTAATTCATGAGGATAACAATTTGATGCCAACAACACCTTCAGTCCATTTGAAACTTTTTTTAAAATCAATTTTGCAATTTCTTCTTGTGTTGTGGTTTTATTTAGCAAATAATCAACATCATCAATTATTAGAAGTTGCACTTCTTCAATTTCGTTTAGTCGTGTTTTTCGCTTGAATATAAAACTTAGATATTCTTCGCCCAATTCTTTGGCGTTAAGCGAACAAACACTGTGTTTTGTTTTGAATTGATTTTCCGTAGCTCTAAGAAGATGAGTTTTGCCTCGTCCAATTGGACCATATAACCATAATATCTTTATATCGTAAGGCAATGCTGAAAAAAATTCTTTACAAGCTACAACTGCAAAACGGTTAGTAGAATCTTCTATGAATGTATCAAATGTAAATTCCTTTATGTCCAATTTCGCACAATCTACAGGTGACATACTAATATCGCCACTACAATTTTTAATCTCCATTTTTATTGCCTCTCAATTATCAATATTTTTAAAAATTAATCTTCCTTTCTTATGGGCTCTATTTCTATTATACTATTTACGTGGGCGAAATTTTTCCCACGCAAAGAGTATAATTAAATTAACGCAAAAAATAAATTTCACTAACCACTATAACAATTCTAACAGAAAAGGTGGGAAAATTATTTCCTACATTATGCGATATAATGGTTGTGTAAATCAAAGATTTACGTTATAATATTTAAGAGGTGTTAAATTATGGTTCCGGAGTTAAAAAGGCTAAAAGTACTATATGTTTATGAAATTCTTTCAAATTCGGGTGAAGAAATGTCCCGAGCAGAAATTAACAGAATTTTATGGGACAAATATAAGATAAAAGAAACACCAAAAACCTTAAAAAAATTATTAGATGATATGGTTTACGCAGAACTTATCGAAACCGGAGAACAGAAAGATAGAAAAACCAAAAAAATAGATGAAAACGGTAAATTGATAGAAGAAGATACAACAATGACCATGGGATATTTTGTTGAGAAAGATTTTTCTGATGATGAGCTGTTATGGATTATACATAACACTATTTTTTCTAAGCAACTTACCGAAAACAAATCTAATAATTTAGTTAAAAAACTTCTTAAATTAGGAACTAACGGCTTAAAGCAAAAAGTTGGTAGCGTTGAAGGTATGAAACAGTTTTACCATACCCCTAATCCCGCAGTATCTAATAATATTGAAACTTTAAGTGATGCAATTCACGAAGATAAAACCGTTCAATTCATTTATACTGAATACAAAAAAGATAAACAGTTACATCCGCTATCTGAAGAGCCGATTACTGTTAAACCTGCGCGTATGGTTCCGCTTAATGGATTTTATTATCTAATAGCCTATGAAACAGAGAGCGAGACTATCCAGCACTACCGAATAGACAAAATTAAAAATCTTAAAAAGACTGATATAAAAACCGATTTCAGTTCCAAAAACAGTCGCATAAACATTGATGAATATTTATCTTCACATTCTTTTATGTTTGCAGGTAAACCTATACCGGTAAAAATCAAAGTCCCCGAAGATAAAATCGGTCTGGTTATTGATAGGTTTGGTGATAAAATTCATATTTATCAGGATGATAGCGACTATGTATCAATAGGTTTTAATTCTAACGAATCAGACCTTTATGTATGGGCGCTTGAAAATGGTGATTATGTCGAAGTAATCGAACCGCAGCATTTAAGAAATAAAATCAGAAATACCGTACAATCAATGACAAGATGTTATTTACAATCAAATGAAGACATTTATTTTAATGCTATAAAAACCGCAAGAGAAACCCAAATATTTTATTGTGAAAATTTCAATTTTGCTAACAGAGAAGAATGGCTTCAACTTACAGATATTGAAAGCCTTGACCTTGACAATAATGGTTTTACCGATATTTCTATATTAAAACGCTTTAAAAAACTTGAATTTTTAAAAATTCAAAATGAACATATATCAGATATTTCTGTAATAAAAGAGTTACCCTCTTTGGGAGATTTATGTTTGCGAAATACAGATGTTGATAGCATTGAAGGTTTGCGCAATAGCAATATCGGATTTGTGGAATTATTAAATAATAAAAACATTACAGATTATAGTCCGCTTTATGATATTAAGAAATTAAGATTGCTCACCATCGATAATAAATCTGCAGAGAAAATTGATACAGAAAGATTACTTAAAAAATATGACCCACTTGAAATTGTAATAGAATATCCGGATAGAGAAGATAAACATTTATTTTCCAAATCACTTTTAGAAGAAAATTAATGTAAACAAATATTTACAAACAAAAAAACCGATAGATAATGCAAAATCGCAAAATCTATCGGTTAATTTTTTGTGTGGGAAAATTTTTTCTTACCTACTATGGTAAACTATTTATAAAGAAATTAATTCTTGTTTTCAAGGGCTTTTATAACATTTATAACTACGTCAATTTCATCTTCTGAAAGGTTAGAAACGTCAAGCATACGAACCTTTTCTATATCAAGAAGATAATCGGTTGTAACGTGGAACAGGTGCGCCATTTTTACCAAAACATCATAAGATGGGTATCTGTCCCCAGATTCATAATATGAAATAACAGACTTAGCAACTCCAAGTCTTTCGGCTAATTCTCGCTGTGATAATTTTTGTCCTGTTCTAAGCATCTTTAATTTTTCACCAAAGTTCACTTTATTTGTACCCACCTTTCAATATCAGTCAACATTATTTTACTATTGTATCGTTGACAATTGGATATTTATTATGATAAAATAGTGGACAAGACAGTCAAAAACTATTATACTGACATTATAAATAACCGATTGGAGTGTTTGTAATGTCAAAAAAAGTTTTTTTGGAAATGTATCAAGAGTTTATAGTAGAAATGGGTAAAGGTGAAGGTACAGCTAAAAGCTATGTATCATATTTAAACGGTGCTTGTAAAAATCTTCCTGAAATTGAAGATAATGCAATAGATAATATTGCTGATATGACACAAGATGTTCAAGAAATATTTTGCGAAAATTTAATGAGAGCAATAGCTTCGGCACAAAAAAATAATAATACGTCTGTGTCAAATAAAACACTAGACAATTATCACAGTGCTGTTAATATGTTAATAGCATTTATAAATAGTAACAATGCACCTGCAAGTACAAAACCGGTTGTTAATATATTGTCTCTATCGGGTGAAGAAAGTTATTATTCTAAAGAAGATATTAAGAAGAACTTTTTAGCTCGTTTAAAAACACAAGACCGTTTTTATAATGAGTTTGGTTGTTTTCCAATCAGGCTAATTAACAAAATAGCAACAGCAAATGGTAAGATTAAATTATTTGATAAATTAATTAATAATACAAGTTTTATATATAGTCTAACTGATGATAAGAAATCTCAATTAAGAATCATACAGCTTAAGGATATTGACGGTGTCTACATAAAAGATAATAAAGCATATGTTTCCATAAATAACAACAATTATCCAATTTTCACCGAAGAATATACCGATGGAAAGAAATCAGGATACGTAGTTGCTACCGTTAATACTTTTGGTGATTTGTCGTTAGACCACGATACTCCTATGTTTACAGCTTTGTCCGGATTTTTCTATAGAGGAGCAACTACATTTGAGCAACTTTCGGTTAGTGCTTTAAAATACGTCAATAAAAAGCAATGGAGTAACAAAAAACGAGCTAATAATCTTTCAAAAGAATATCTACATAGTCAGGAATATAAAGATTTAAAATTATCAGAAGAATCACTTTTGAACGAGGTTTTAGCCTTCATCAATACATTATCTTTAACTGTCATGCAAAGAAGTTTTAACAGTTCTAAAAATAAAAATTAAAATATAGGAGGAATGGAAATGGGTGTAAATTTTATAGATGATTTTATTGAAGATAACACATTGAATGATACCGCTTTTTATGAATTAAAATCTACTTTAATGGAAGCAATTAAAACATCAAAAAAATCAAGCATAACTGTGCATTATCCTAGAAATAACTATGGAGAGGCAGATTACCGATTACATATCAAAGCAAATTTAAATGCAATTAGACAGAATATTAACAATGAAAAAGCAATTAAAATTTATCTAGATTTCATTTTAAACGATGGAACATATTCCTCCGATATCAACCCTAATATTGCAAAAACGGAAATGTCATATGCAAAATTTTCTAATCTAATCTGTTATGAATTTGTTTATTATGTTATTAAACCATTATTAAATAAGTTAAAATCTTTGGATGACAAATATGGAATTTTAAGCGGCCAAACTGACGCAGTTGTCGGTATTTCTAAGAAAGCAACAACTAAAAAAGCCCCTGTAACACTTAAATGCGAAGTAAAACTTGAAAGCGTTGATGAATCCGGTGATGGCGAAACTGTTGTCGAACCAACCAGACAGAAAATGAGGTCAATGTTTTTGAAGGCAACTACAAATAAAAATAAGTATAAATTTCTTATTAAGTCGACCTTAGAAAATAAAAAGTATGATTATGTTGAAGTTAATTATAATAAAGACGGTTTAATCGTTTCGCTTATAAAGGACGAAAATGTTGAACAATCAAAATCGGTTAATAGCACCGTTGCTTATCGTGTTGTTAATGAATACATAAAGTGTGAAGACATAAATATTGATTCTATAGAGCAGGATGTTCTTTCACAACCGCCTAAACCAAAACCAGTGCAACAAAGCAACAATTCATCTGGAGCAGGATGTTTAACGGCAGCTATTCCTATTGTCTGTTTTCTTATATACATAATACTTAAATTTTTTGATTAGTGAGGTGAATCAATAAATGGCAGATAAATATATTGTTGAAAGCGTAGTACATAATCGCGCTGTAAAGACAGAGGTATGGGCTCACACACCCAAAGAGGCCCAGGCATATGCAAAAAAGACATATGGTGACGCATATTCACATTCTTTTAGAACTACCAGGGTTTCTGGGACAAACGGTACTGAAGAATTTAAATGGCGTCGCGATAGAGGTATGCTTAAATAATCTCTTAATGAGCTTGTTTTAGAAAATAAAAGAAAGGAGTTTACAAAAATGCATGAATTTCTTGTAAGATTTACCCTTAACAGAAAGACTGTTGAAGAAGTTGTAAAAGCAGTAAGCGGTTTTGAAGCTAAAGAGCAAATCAAAAACAAATATGGTAGCAGTAATGTTACTATTATTAACTGTAAAGATTTAAAATTCGGTTGGATGGTTTAAGGAGATGGTTTAAATGTTGAAAAAGTTAACTGCTTTAGTTTTAGTACTATTATTATGTATGGCTTTTGTAGGTTGTGGAGAATCAAATAATCAAGATGAAGAAAAAACAAAAAATAATGTTTCTTCAGTTGAAAGTGATTCTTTAGACGCAGAATCAAATTTACTAGAATCAAATATTGAATCTAATGTCGAGTCGGAAGTAGATAATTTGACAATATGTGTTTCTTGCGGAAACCGATTCGAATCATTGCGTGGATTCAAATATTGTAATTCATGTAGATGTTGGACAACCACTTGTGAAAATAAAAGAGTAGATGGTTCGTCTTTTTGTGCTGAACATAAATGTTTGATATGCGATAGTATTGCGTACGATTATTCCCCTTACTGTAATCAACATCGTTGTCGTGAATATGGTTGCGATTCTCCCGCGATATCGGGAGAAGAGCGTTGTATAGCTCATTTAAAATAATATTAAAAAATCAAACCGAAATTACTATTAAAAGTAGTGATTTCGGTTGTTTTTTAGCATAATAAGCCCCAAATAAGCCCCCAAATGCACCAGAGAGCAAAAAAGAAAATCCCTAAAACCTTATAAACAAAGGCTTTAGGGACTCTTTAAGTTGGTGCGGGTGACAGGACTTGAACCTGCACGAATGCTCACCAGATCCTAAGTCTGGCGCGTCTGCCAATTCCGCCACACCCGCAAGTATTAATAATTTTAATATATTAATCTGATAAAGTCAAGGAAATAATTGTTTATTTTAAACTTTTGTGATATAATATTATTAAAATATATCACTGATTACATCGCGCTTTCGTATTATGATATTGAAGGTGCGTGAATATATGAAAAAAAGAAGAAAAAAGTGTTTTTATTTTATTTTATTTGTGCTTTTGTTTTTAATTTTAGTCGTTTTTATTTTTTTGAAAACGGATAAAAATCTACGAATTTTGATTCTTGAAAGCGCAGAAAGCAAGGTCGGCCTTATTATGTCTGACTGTGCTAACACATCCGTTAATAAAGCGATTAACGAAAATGATATTACATATTCGGATATTATCCGTGTTAACCGTGATGAAAATAATAACATAACATCCTTGCAAACTGATATAATAAATCTTAACAAGATAAGAACGGAAATCGACCGCTTTTTCTCTAAGGAGATGGAAAAAAACTCCATAATTAATTTAAATCTGCCAATTGGCTCTGTAATCGGCAATGAATATACAATAGGCAGAGGTCCTTGCATTAATTATGAACTTGAGGTCTCTGTCAACACTTCAACCGACTATAACAGTAAATTTTATTCCGCGGGTATTAACCAAACGCTTCATCAAATAACCGTGCTTGTTTCAGGCGATGCTTATATAATGTCGCCTTGGTATAGAAACACAATAAAATTTTCAACCGAATATATCGTTGCCGAAACAGTTATAACCGGTGTAGTTCCCGAGACAATCGCAGATTTTGATGTTAAAAAAACAGGTGATTTTAATGAATGAAACAACTGCAAAAAATAGAATAGAACAGATTAGCGCAGAGCTTAGATATCATAGCATACGTTATTATGTTGACGACAATCCCGAAATCGAGGATTTTGAATATGATATGATGATGCGCGAATTGCGTCAGTTAGAAGCTGAGTTTCCGCAGTTTGCAAGTGAAGATTCTCCAACAAAGAACGTTGGCGGAATTGCGTCTGAACAATTTTCGCAAGTTCGTCACTCGGTACGAATGGAAAGCCTTCTTGACGCCTTTAGTTTTGAAGAATTATTGGATTTTGATAAAAAAATCACCGATGAGTTTGGAAATATAGTATATTCAGTTGAACCTAAAATTGATGGCCTTTCAGTATCACTTGAATATAAAAACGGCGTCTTTGTAAAAGGCTCAACACGTGGTGACGGCGATGTTGGCGAAAACGTTACCGCAAACCTTATGACCATTAAAAACATACCTAAAAAGATACCATTTTCAGGCGATTTAGAGGTCAGAGGTGAGGTTTATATGCCTCATGACAGCTTCTTGAAACTTGTTGAAAAACAAGAAAATTTAGGCGAAAAGGTTGCCAAAAATCCGCGTAATGCTGCTGCGGGCTCACTGCGTCAGAAAAATCCTAAAATCACTGCCGAGCGTGAGCTTGATATTTTCGTATTTAACATCCAAAAAATTAGCGAAAATGCGCCAAAATCTCACATAGAATCTCTTGATTTTCTAAAATCACTCGGTTTTAATGTATTGCCGAGCTATAAACTATGCAACGGCATTAGCGAAGCAATTAACGAAATCAAAAAAATTGGCGAAAATAGGGGAGAGCTCTTATTTGATATTGACGGTGCGGTAATAAAGGTTGATAACATTTCAATCAGAAACAGCATCGGCAGTACATCAAAATATCCAAAATGGGCTATTGCATATAAATATCCGCCCGAAGAGAAAGAAACTGTTCTTAATAATATTTCTATTAATGTTGGCAGAACGGGTGTTTTGACACCTACGGCAGAATTTAAACCGATACAGCTTGCCGGAACTACGGTCAGCCGTGCCGTTTTGCATAACGAGGATTTTATTGCTGAAAAAGGCATTTGCATTGGCGATACCATTATTGTCAGAAAAGCCGGAGACATAATTCCTGAGGTTGTTGCCGTGTCATCACACAGCGAAAATTCCGTGCCGTTTTCGATGCCGAAATTTTGTCCTTCGTGCGGTGCTGCAGTCAGCCGCGACGCCGATGAAGCCGCAGTTCGTTGCACTAACACTAACTGTCCTGCACAGCTTCTGCGACATCTCATTCACTTTTCTTCAAGGGATGCAATGGATATTGAAGGATTGGGACCTGCAGTTCTTAAGTTGTTACTTGATAACAAGCTAATTGCCTCAACACTTGATTTATACAGTCTCAAAAAATCAGATATAAACACCCTTGAAGGCTTTGGCGATAAATCTGCCGATAATTTGATATCTAATATTGAAAAGTCGAAAACAAACGATTTTTATCGTTTTATATATGCTTTAGGTATCAGGCATATTGGAAACAAAGCGGCAAAATTACTTGTTTCAAGATTTAATAACATAGATTCTATAATGAATGCAACCGCTGCTGATATTGAGGAAATTGACGGATTTGGCAGCGTTATGGCCGAGAGTGTCGTTGAATATATGTCACTGCCGCAAACGCGTGAAATGCTTGAAAAATTCCGCACTTTAGGGCTTAATTTGTCTTCAGAAAACTCCGAAAATCAAGATAGTCGCTTTATGGGAAAAACTTTTGTTTTAACGGGTTCGCTCGAAAAATTCACACGTAACGAAGCATCAGAAATAATAGAAAAGCTTGGGGGAAAGACCTCTTCCAGCGTTTCAAAAAATACTGATTTTGTTCTTGCGGGCGAAAATGCAGGCAGTAAGCTTAACAAGGCAAATGCCTTGAATATTAAGGTAATCAGCGAAGATGAGTTTTTGGATTTAATTAAATAAACGGTTTATAAGGGAAAAGCTATACTTTGTTAAAATAATAACAAAGCATAGCTTTATTTTTGTTTTATATTCATATATAAATGCATACAGGGATTATAGCGCAATATATGATTCATAAATTATGAGCTTTTCTCGGGAAAACATCCATAAAAACAATAAAACAAATTCCTTTAAAAAAATTTGATTATTTTAAGGCTTAAACTATATATAGTAACAAAAATTATTTAAATTCAGAAATTTAGCGGCAAAATATATTTAAATGAAAAAATTTTGTCTTTTAATTTTTTTCGCTGAATACCTAGGGTATGGAAAATAAATTTCTATTCGATAAAATTTTTTCATTTAAATTAATTTATAAGAGAACAAATAATAATTTGGATTTTAAAATTAGAGCATTTTATTAAATTTAAAATAAAGCATATAAAAAAGGCAAAAAGCCGACCTAAACACCATAATATTAGTTTAAATCCCGATTTTGCCTATTTTTGCTTCCCCGAATTATACAAAATATTCATTTTGTATAATTAAATCAAATTTTCACAGGGTGTTTTCCCTGAAAAAGCTTTATATCATTTTTTATCAATTATGCTTTGGACATCTGATTTAAATAATTCCCATTCGTCTTCGTTCTCTACAAAATATAGCGGACACAGCTTTTCCGTTATATCATAATGTCTTATAACATCCTTTGCATCAAGCTTGCAAGTTTTACAAAGCCATGCGGTTAATTCTTTTAGCGATTTTAAAGTAACGTCATAAAATTTTCCCGACTTATCAGGATGACACACTTCAATAGAAATTGTATCTTTATTTCTCCAGTTGCTTGCCGAAGAGCGCTCGTAAAGCGGAATGCACTGTATCACTTCCCCATCGAGTCCCACAACAAAGTGCGAATTAACCTCGGTGCCGCTTGAAGCAAAGTAATCATGATTTTGCTGCGCGGTTGTATTTGGATTCCCAACATAATGAATAACGATATTTTTAACATCACTCAATTCGATAGCACTGCGCGAGTGTAATAAACCCTTTGGTATGTACTGAACATCCACATACTCCGGCACCGCGGTATTATAAAGCTTCTCGACAACAGACACTCTATTGGCATTTATATGCATAAATATTCCGAAAACAACAAGTAAAAATGCAAAAATCAATATAAAATAGCGTCTTTTGGCTTTGTTTCTCCTTGTTTTTTTCAAGCAAATCACCACCTATAATAAATATATCATAGTAAATATAAAAAGTCGAGCATTGCTCGACTTTTTATTATAAATCACTTATGAGTTTATCAACACTTTCTTCGCTTGTTGCCCAGCTTGTGCAAAAACGAACGGCTGTATGTTCATCATCAACCTTTCCCCAAACGGAAAAAGCATAATCTTTTGAAAGCCGCTCAAGCGTAACATTTGACATTATCGGAAACTGCTGATTTGTATAAGAATCATAGCGCAATTTGTAGCCCTTTGCAATGAATGCATCTCTTAGCTTCATCGCCAAGCGGTCAGCTTCCTTTGCGAGTTCAAAATACATTCCATTTTCAAGCATAACACAGTATTGCAGACCTAAAAGTCTTCCCTTTGCCAACATTCCGCCATGCTGTTTTATCATATATCTAAAATCTTTATTAATAAAATCATTGGTAATAACAAGCGCTTCACCAAAAAGTAAGCCCTGCTTGGTACCGCCGAGATAAAAGACATCACAAAGCTCTGCTAAATCAGAAATTGTGACATCATTTTTCTCACTCATAAGACCGTAGCCGAGACGCGCACCATCCAAAAACAAAGGCAAACTATATTCCCTGCACACATTATGTATATCTGTAAGCTCCTGCTTTGAATAAAGTGTGCCGTTTTCGGTAGGAAATGATATATAAACCATTCCGGGCTGTACCTCATGTTCGTGGGTCGAATTATTATAGTGCTCTTCTACGAGTTCTTTTATCTCCTTTGCAGAGATTTTTCCGTCGTCTGAAGGTATTGTGAGCACCTTGTGGCCGCTAGCTTCAATTGTTCCGGATTCGTGAACTGCAATATGGCCGGTTGAGGCACTGATAACCCCTTGATAAGGGCGAAGTGTTGCTGCAATAACGGTAGAATTTGTCTGTGTTCCGCCCACCAAAAAATGAACGTTTACGTCTTCCCTGCCACACAGTTTCTTTATGTAATTTCTAGCTGTTTCGCAATAATCATCAACACCGTAGCCAACGGTTTGTTCATAATTTGTTTCTATTAATTTTTGTAGTATTGAAGGATGTGCTCCTTCAGCATAATCACATTCAAATCTAATCATATGTACCTCTATTTAGCCATCGGATGAAAACGACTGTATGAACGCGCATACTTGTTCTTCATCAATTGTGCATACACCTGTGTTGTTGAAATGTCGGAATGACCTAGCATTTCCTTTATATCTTGCAACTGTGCGCCATTTTCAAGCAAATGCGCCGCAAAGGAATGACGAAGCGTATGCGGTGTTATATCCTTATTTATCTTTGCGGATTCTGCATACTGTTTAATAATCTTCCAGAAGCCTTGTCTTGTCAATGGTTGTCCATTCATATTCGTAAACAACATCTCTTCATTACGGTCATTAACAAGAACTTCACGAACACCAATTAAGTAGTTATTAATTGCCTTTACAGCATCGGGATAAATTGGAATAATTCTCTGACTTGTATCAGTATGGAGATGCAAAATTCCAATCTGAAGATTAACATCACTTACCTTAAGGTCGATAATTTCCGAAACCTTAATTCCCGTAGCATATAAAAGTTCAAGCATCGCCTTATCTCTGCATCCCTTATAGTTTGAACAATCGGGCTGAGATAAAAGCAGCATAACCTCTTTATTTGAGAGAATTTCAGGCAGCTTTTTTTGTTTTACTGTGGTGTTTTTAACCGAACTGACAGGGTTATCTGTTATAACATCAATATTACACAAATATGTAAAGAATGAGCGCAAAGAAGCCATTATACGAGCTATTGTAGAATCAGATTTTCCGAGTGAGCGCACAAATTTTAAATAACGGTATATTGTATCGGTATCAATGTCATTTGCAGAATGTATATTATTTGCAGAACAATATGCGAAAAACTGCCCGATGTCGCGCATATACGACTCAAGCGTGTTTTTAGAGGATTTTTTTTCATTTTTAAGATATTTTTCAAATCTTAAAATCAAGTCCTGCATTTAAAACGTTCCTTTTATGTTAATTTAACCATTGTTCCAAACGATGTGTAAAACAATGCATTAATAAGAGCTGATAATATCGTTATTAATAGCAATAAAACAAATTTTTTGCAATATCTTGCGAGATGTGGATACATATTACCTGCCATCTTAGGCATAGGCATAAGTTGTTTTGCAAGGCATAGTGAAAAACCAAATGAGTTTTTACCGGTAAAAAACAATCCAAAAGCGGCAATCAATGTAGACGGAATTATGAAAATTAATGAATAAATTATTCCATTAAAGAAATAATTAGTGTACAAAAATCCCGCAACAATTCCATAGCAATACCCTTTATACGCAATAATCAAGGGTGAAACAGCCATTCCTACCGCAGACGTTCCGCTAATAAAAATCCCTAACATAAACGGCAACCATTCAAAAAACGAAGAAAAAAACTTGTTCATAAATTTATCGTCCGCATTAAAAACATAGTTTTTTTCAAACAGTTGTGCCGCAAAATCTGCCGTATTTCCGTTTTGTTCAAAAAGAAGCACTCCCAATACAATACCAATAATATATACCGTGTACATAATAAAGAATGCATACCCTTCACGTAACACATCAAACAGGTTTTTTGAGCTAAAAATTAGTACTTTTGATTTTTGCATATCTTGTCCCTCCGTTCATAAAAATATATGAACAAAAGAAAAAAATAATGCAAAACAATATGTAGTTACTATGTATTTTTTACTCACTATATGTTGTGATTTAAAAGATATTATGTAACCTTATATACTGCGCAGAAAAAATAGAGGCAATATTTAACAAATAAAAAAAGCCCCGTAATAATAGTTATACAACATTTAAGGTATTATGTCAACATAATATTTTGAGTTTTTAAAATATTATGTAAACTTATTATGTAAACCACATTATATTGAGACAACACGACTTTATGTAAACCATACATTGTGTTATAAATTTTTATTTCAAAAAAATATTTAAATTAATTTAAATTGATGTTATAATGGTTTGGGTGATTAATATATGAACAAAACCGTTTTAATAACGGGCGCTTCAAAAGGGATAGGCGCCGCAACCGCAATTTTATTTGCTCAGAATGGTTATAACGTTGTAATAAACTATAACTCCTCAGTTGAATCTGCTATACTTCTTGAAAAATCACTTAACGAAAACGGCTTCTCTGCCCTATCGTATATGGCTGATGTTTCAAAATCAAACGATGTTAATCGTATGGTAAATGATGTTATAGCAAAGTTTGGCAAAATCGATGTTTTAATCAATAACGCAGGTATTGCACAGCAAAAGCTCTTTACCGATATAACCGACGAGGATTGGAACAGAATGATTTCCACTAATCTGACAGGCACTTTTAACTGTTGCCGCGCTGTTATACCCGGAATGGTTTCTAGAAAGTGCGGTTGTATAATCAACACATCTTCCATATGGGGAATGGTTGGTGCTTCTTGCGAGGCACATTACTCTGCGGTAAAAGCAGGTATAATCGGTTTAACCAAAGCCCTTGCAAAAGAGCTTGGTCCTTCGGGAATCAGGGTTAACTGCGTTGCACCCGGCGTTATTAACACGAGAATGAATTCTAACTTATCTGTTAAGGATTTAGAAGGTCTTGCAGACGACACACCTCTTGGAAGGCTTGGCAGCACAAATGAAGTAGCTTCCACTTCCCTCTTCTTAGCATCAAACTCTGCAGAATTCATCACAGGTCAAGTAATCAGCCCAAACGGCGGATTTGTAATATGAAAAAACACCTTGCCGAAAAGCAAGGTGTTTTTATTTTAATTTTAATGAGCGTTTGAGCTAACATTTCCGTTATTGCCGTCTAACATACTTTCGGTATTATCGACTATACTGGAAACATCTGATGTAACTTTTGAAGTCATATCATCAGTTTTATTTCCGCCGCAACCCGTGAGTGTTAATATAATGGTAATTGCGGATAAAAACAAAAACAATATTTTTTTCATATGCATACCTCCCTGAAAATAGTATTACAAAAAAGCATACACATATACAAATTTTAAATTATTTGTTTTTTCTTTGTATTAACGCCACAAATTCCGCCAATCCCGCCCGATAAGAGCATAATTGCAGCGTGTAAAAGCGATAATATTCCAAAGGCTTTTCCACCTAAAATAAGTGAAATTATAAAAATTAACGCAAAAAAGCAGCCTGAGATTGTAAGTCCGTTTATAAGCCCGTTGCATTTTTTGATTTTTGAAGCAATAAACGAACCAAAAAAGCTCCCTATACCTAAGGCAAGCGACGCCAATGTACTCACAAAATTTGACTGTGCGTTTGTTATATACATAAAAATAGAAATCAAAATAAGTGAAATTGCCGTGGCAATAAATTCCACAACAAAACCGACAATCAGATATTTATATTTTGACGATGTTTTGTTTTTTAACAAAATTATCCCCTCCCGATAAATTAATATTCGGGAGGGGACGAGAATATACAAAATTTATATTTTACTTTGCAACATCATCATGAATGGTAAGATTCTGCTGAATTGCCCACTTTGCAATACGCTGCTTTGAGTGGTCACCCAAAGACTCAATAATCATACTGTCTTCCTTGACAGACATAACGCGACCATAGATTCCGCCGATGGTGAGTATTTCATCGCCAACCTGGATGTTATTGCGCATTGCTTCTTCCTTCTTCTGCTTTTTCTTCTGGGGTCTGATAAGAAGAAAATACATTACAGCAAGAATAACGACGATATAAATAATCATAAATAATGAGTTGCCCTTCTGAGCTTCTTGCCCTGCCGGTGTATCAAGCAATAAGTTAAAATAATTCATTTTTTTACCTCCAAAATTTTATAATGTTATTATACATTCTTTACCATATTTTTTCAAGTGAATTATACTCTTTTTCCATAAAACTGCTCTTTTTCTTTTTTATACTGCTCAAAGCAACCGTTTTGCAGCGCTTCGCGAATTTCCTCCATAAGAGTATTATAAAAATGCAAGTTGTGCAATACGAGAAGTCTCTGTGCCAACATTTCCCCACTTTTGAGAAGATGACGAAGATATGCTCTTGAATAACGCTGACAAACCGGACAATCACAAACAGGGTCAATCGGCAACATATCATCTTTATATTTTTCGTTATTAAGATTGATTATGCCAAATGTTGTAAAAAGCTGTCCGTGGCGGGCATTTCTGCTCGGCATTACACAATCAAAAAGGTCAACACCGCGTTCCACACCATTTAATATATTCAACGGTGTTCCGACGCCCATAAGATAACGTGGCTTTTCTTTAGGCATATACGGCTCAACCGCCTCAATAACGCGGTACATATCCTCAGTAGGCTCGCCGACCGCCAAGCCACCAATTGCATATCCGTCTAAATCAAGTTCACGTATTTCCTTCATATGTTCAATGCGCAAATCGTCGAAAGTACAGCCCTGATTTATACCAAAAAGCATTTGTTTTTTGTTAATAGTATCTTCAAGGGAATTAAGCCTATCCATCTCAGCCTTGCAGCGTATGAGCCATCTCGTTGTTCTTTTGCAGGATTCCTTTGAATAGGAATGCTGTGCAGGGTTTTCAACACACTCATCAAAGGCCATAGCGATGGTTGAGCCGAGATTCGACTGAATCTGCATACTCTGTTCGGGTCCCATAAAAATACGCTTGCCGTCAACGTGCGAATTGAATGTTACGCCCTCTTCTTCAATTTTTCGAAGCGAAGCCAAAGAAAAAACCTGAAATCCGCCACTATCGGTCAGTATTGGTCCATCCCAGGTGGAAAACTTGTGAAGTCCGCCAACCGATTTTATTAAATCATCTCCAGGTCTCACGTGAAGATGATATGTGTTGCTTAGCATTACCTGACAATGCACTGTGCGTAAATCCTCAGCCGAAACGGCACCCTTTATGGCAGCACTGGTAGCAACATTCATAAAAGCAGGGGTTGAAACTGTGCCGTGAACCGTCTGAAGCGTACCAAGTCTTGCGTTTTTTTCTGTTTTTAAAACCTTAAACATAATAACCTCTAAAATATAATTTATGAAATAAACATTGCATCGCCAAACGAGAAAAATCTATACTTTTCTTCGACGGCAGTTTTATAAGCGTTCATAGTATTCTCATATCCGGCAAAAGCGGAAACAAGCATTATAAGTGTGCTTTCGGGGAGGTGGAAGTTTGTTATTAAAGCATCCATACATTTAAACTTATAACCCGGATATATAAAAATGGATGTATCGTCGCTACACTCACAAATTTCACCCTTTTGAGCCGCACTTTCGAGAGTTCTGCAGGAGGTTGTGCCAACGCAGATTACTCTGCATCCGTTTTTCTTTGTTTGATTAATCAAATCTGCAGTTTCTGCAGGAATATGATAATGCTCTGAATGCATTTTGTGGTCGGTTATATTTTCAACCTTCACGGGTCTGAAGGTTCCAAGTCCGACGTGCAATGTGACGAATCCAATATTAATACCTCTGTTTTTTAAGTCTTCAAGCATTTCGTCGGTAAAATGAAGTCCTGCAGTTGGTGCCGCGGCAGAGCCAAGTTCCTTAGAATAAACAGTTTGATAGCGTTCCTTATCTTCGAGCCGCTCTGTTATGTAATGCGGCAAGGGCATATTACCTATTTTATCTAAAATTGAAT
The DNA here is from genome assembly GCA_045601885.1 of Acutalibacteraceae bacterium. Taxonomy (GTDB): domain Bacteria; phylum Bacillota; class Clostridia; order Oscillospirales; family Acutalibacteraceae; genus SIG589. The sequence goes on from JAZSAN010000005.1 coordinate 45,807, forward strand.
AAAATTCGCCGTCATAAGAAAATTCGATTATTCTGTTTCCGTCATCCAAAACATCGGTTACAACTGCTTTAAGCTCATTTGAAAAAACAAATTCGCAGCCGACCTTTGCTTTTTTGCCCGGTCCTGCAATAGTTTCCCAAACGTCACCGTTTTTGTGTTTTAACAAAACAAACTCAACAACCGCACCTGTATCAACCCTTGTGCCAAAAATACGAGCGGGTAATACACGGGTGTTATTAAGAATCAAGCAGTCCCCTGCCTTCAAATAATCGGCAAGATTTGAAAAAACCGAATGTTCAATTTTCCCTGAATTTTTATCAAGAAGCATCAGTCTTGAAGCGTTGCGCGGCTCGATTGGATGCTGCGCTATAAGTTCTTTTGGTAAATCGTAATAAAAATCGCTCTTTTTCATAGAAAATTTTGTTCTCTCCACTAGTTGTTTTAGCATAAAATATATTTGACAAATATACTCTGCAATGATAAAATTAAATGAAATATTGATAAATTATATTATATTGCAATTTTCGGTTATATTCAACTGTTTTTTGCACGAAAGGAAGTTCTTTATGAAAAAGTATAACGTTGGTATTGTTGGTGCAACCGGTATGGTTGGTCAGCGCTTTGCGCTTTTGCTTGCCAATCATCCGTGGTTTAATGTAACCGCACTTGCTGCTAGTCCGCGCTCTGCAGGTTTGACATACGAAAAAGCTGTAGAAAACCGTTGGGCTATGACCGACCCCATTCCTGAATCACTTAAGGATATGGTTGTAATGGACGCAGTTGGCGATATTGAAAAAGTAACTTCATTGGTGGACTTTGTTTTCTGCGCCGTCGATATGAAAAAGGATGAAATTCGCGCTCTTGAAGAGAATTATGCAAAGCACGAATGCCCCGTTATTTCAAACAACAGCGCTCACAGAGGCACGCCAGATGTTCCGATGGTAATACCGGAAATCAACTCTGAACATATAAATATTATAGACGCACAACGCAAGAGACTCGGCACAAAGCATGGCTTTATTGCTGTTAAATCCAACTGCTCTTTGCAGAGCTATGTTCCCGCAATATATCCGCTTGATAAGGAATTTGGTATTGAAAATGTACTCGTATGTACATATCAAGCAATTTCCGGCGCAGGTAAAACTTTTGAAAGATGGCCCGAAATGATTGATAACGTTATCCCCTTCATCTCGGGTGAGGAAGAGAAATCTGAGCAAGAACCGCTTAAGATTTGGGGTAAAATCGAAGGCGATGTTATTGTAAATTCTGACAGCCCCAAGTTCACAGCTCAATGCTTGCGTGTTCCCGTTTCTGACGGTCATATGGCTGCTGTATTTATGTCATTTAAAAAGGCTCCCACAAAGGCAGAAATTCTTAAGGCTTGGAGCAATTTCAGCGGCAGACCGCAAGAACTCGAGCTTCCCAGCGCTCCCAAGCAGTTCCTCAACTATTTCGAAGAAGACAATATGCCGCAGACAAAGCTTAACCGCAATCTTGAGAATGGTATGGCTGTATCAATCGGTCGTCTTCGCGAAGACAGCCAATACGACTACAAGTTTGTTTGTCTCTCACACAACACACTTCGCGGTGCTGCCGGCGGTGCTGTATTGCTTGCTGAGCTTCTTTGTGCTGAAGGTTATATTGAATCCTCTGTGCGTTAATAACGACAATTGGAGTGATTAAATGAAAAAACTGATTTTCAAGGGCGCTGCCACTGCCATTGTTACACCTATGCACGATGACAGGACTATAAATTTCGAGAAATTAAAGGAATTAACTGAAAATCAGATTTTAAAAGGCATTGATGCTCTTGTCGTTTGCGGTACCACGGGTGAATCCGCTACCGTGAGCGATGAAGAACACAGGGAAATTATAAAAACCGTTGTTGATACTGCGGCAGGTCGTGTGCCCGTTATTGCAGGTACCGGTAGTAACGACACCTCTCACGCGCTATATTTATCTCAAAGCGCTACAGAGGTTGGTGCTGATGCTTTGCTGCTTGTTACACCTTATTATAATAAAGCTTCCCAAAGTGGTTTGATTGAGCATTACAATTACATTGCAGACCGCACTTCTTTGCCAATAATTCTTTATAACGTTCCGTCCAGAACTGGAGTTAATATCAAACCAAAAACATATAAAGAATTATCAAAACATCCTAATATCGTTGCGGTTAAGGAAGCGAACGGAGACGTATCAGCACTTTGCGAGAGCATTTCGCTGTGTCAGGATGACCTTGCTTTTTACAGCGGAAATGATGACTGTATTGTTCCATTTCTTTCTTTAGGTTGCAAAGGTGTTATTTCGGTTGCATCAAACATACTACCTTATGAAATTCATAAAATTTGTGACGACTATTTTAATGGAAAGACAGATGAAGCTGTTTTGTCACAAATGAAATATATAGCTCTTTTCAAAGCGCTATTTTGTGATGTTAATCCAATTCCAATAAAGGAAGCTATGAATATTTTAGGAATGAATGTTGGCCCAACTCGACTCCCCTTATCGCCCATTGATTATGACTTAAAAGATTATCTCATAAAAGAATTAAACAAGATATTATAAAAAATTGGAAGTGAAAAAAGATGTTGAAAATATTATTAAGCGGTTGCTTTGGCAAGGTTAGTTTAGCAGTTGCTAATGTTATCAAAAACAAACCCGATTTAGAGGTTGTAGCGGGTGTTGACATTTGCCGTGATATGACTGCCGACTTCCCCACATTCACAAATTTTGACGATGTTAACATCATTCCCGATGTTATTATTGATTTTTCAAACCCGTCAAATCTTGATGATTTGTTAAGTTTTTGTCTTAAAAACAAAGTCCCCGCAGTTATCGCAACAACAGGATATACCGATGCTCAGATTATCAAAATCAAAGATGCCGCAAAGGAAATTCCCGTCTTTTTCACATTTAATATGTCAATCGGTGTTAATGTTCTCGTTTCCCTTGCAAAGAGCGCAACAAAAATTCTTGGCGATGACTTCGATGTTGAAATTATTGAAAAGCATCACAACCAGAAAATTGACGCTCCGAGCGGAACCGCAATTATGATTGCTGAAGCCTTAAATGAAACCTTTGATGAACAAAAAAATTACACCTTTGACCGCCATTCTTACCGCGAAAAAAGAAACAAAAATGAAATTGGTATTCACTCGGTTCGTGGTGGTACAATTGTGGGCGAGCATGAGGTTATTTTCGCAGGAAACGACGAGATTCTTACAATTTCTCACACAGCATTATCAAAAGGCTTATTCGCAACAGGTGCTGTTAAAGCAGCAGAGTTTTTAGCGAAATGTGAAAAAGGCATCTATGATATGAACGCATTGATTAATAACTAAAATTTTATAAATAAAAAAGGATTAGCCGTCGGCTAATCCTTTTTTTATTACATAGTTGCTTTATGATAAACCTTTTTACCCTTTTTAATTATGAGCGAAGCTTTAAGCTCGTCTGCGCTGTAACGCTTGCTCGGGTCGGTAACCTTTTCGTCGTTAACCGAAACACCGCCCTGAACAACAAGTCGGCGTCCTTCACCCTTTGAAGCGGCAAGACCGCATATTACCATCAAATCAAGCAAGCCAATTGTTCCATCAGCAAGTGCTGAATCTTCAACGACTGTTGTTGGCATATTTTCAGTATCTCCACCACCGCCGAAGAGCGCACGTGAAGCGTTTTGTGCTTTTACTGCCTCTTCTTCGCCGTGAACAAGCTTAGTAAGTTCAAATGCAAGAATATCCTTTGCTTCGTTAAGCTGACTTCCCTCCCACTTGTCCATCTCATCGATTTTTTCAAGCGGAATAAATGTTAACATACGAATACATTTTAATACGTCATTATCGCTGACATTACGCCAATACTGATAAAACTCATACGGCGATGTTTTTTCTGCATCAAGCCAAACTGCGTTGCCTGCAGTTTTACCCATTTTCTTGCCTTCAGAGTCTGTAAGAAGCGTGATTGTCATTGCGTGTGCATCCTTGCCAAGCTTGCGACGAATAAGCTCGGTACCGCCAAGCATATTGGACCACTGGTCGTCTCCGCCAAACTGCATATTACAGCCATATTCCTTGAAGAGATGATAAAAATCATAGCTCTGCATTATCATATAGTTAAACTCAAGGAAGCTAAGTCCCTTTTCCATACGCTGCTTGTAGCATTCGGCACGGAGCATATTGTTAACCGAGAAACAAGCGCCGACCTCACGGAGCAAATCAACATAGTTAAGATTAAGGAGCCAATCGGCATTATTAATCATCTTTGCCTTGCCCTCACCAAACTCAATAAATCTTTCCATCTGACGTTTAAAGCATTCTGCATTATGGTCGATATCCTCTTTGGTGAGCATTTTTCTCATATCGGTTCTGCCTGAGGGGTCACCAATCATAGTGGTACCGCCGCCGATAAGTGCAATCGGCTTATTTCCCGCCATCTGAAGACGCTTCATCAAGGTGAGAGCCATAAAATGTCCTGCCGTAAGGCTATCTGCGGTGCAGTCAAATCCGATATAAAATGTGGCTTTACCTGCATTTATCATCTCACGGATATGTTCTTCGTCGGTTACCTGAGCAATAAGACCTCTGGCAACAAGTTCTTCATAGATTTGCATTTAATTTCCTCCGTTTATATAAATCAATTATTAAGCATTTCTTCGGCGCTTATAAGATTTTGCTCGGTTAGTTCACCGCCGATAATTCGAGCAATTTCGCGCTTTCTTCCCTCAAAATCAAGCAGTGTTATATCGGTATATGTTCTGCCGTCTTTAACATTCTTTTCAATATAAAAATGAGAGTCCGCCCTTGCAGCAATCTGCGCGAGATGTGTCACACACAAAACCTGTTTTCCGCGTGAAACATTTTTAAGCTGAATACCAACCTTTTGTGCCGCGCGTCCGCTGATACCGGTATCAATTTCGTCAAAAATCAAGGTGCCGATTTTATCGCGGTCCGAAAGCACGCTCTTGATAGCAAGCATTATTCTTGAAAGTTCACCGCCCGAGGCGATTTTCGAAAGCGGTTTTGGGTCCTCACCGACATTGGCAGAAATCAAAAATTCCACAACATCGCAGCCCGTTTTTGTATACTTCCCCATAGTAAAATTAACTTTGAATTTTACATAGGGCATATCAAGTTCAGCAAGTACTTCGCAGACATTTTTCTCGAAAATTTGTGCTGCTGTTTTTCGTGATTTTGAAAGTTTGTCACCATATTCTACAAGATTCTCGGTGCATATGTCAAGTTCACGCTCAAGTTTTTCAATTCTTTCTTCCGAAAACTCAATATCTTCAAGCTCTTTTTTGGCATTTTCAAGATATTCTAGCGCCGATTTTTCACTGTTTCCGTATTTATAAAAAAGCTCGTGCAAAAACGCAAGTCGTTTTTCATCTCTTTCAATTTGCGCCGCATCAAAGTCAACGTCATCAATAAAAGCTTTTAATTCCGCTCTCGTTTCATCAAGTTCAAGACCTAAATTCAAGAGTTTTGATGAAATTTCACCAAGTTTTCCAACCTCGGTTTTTTCAATAATTCTCGCAGACCTGTTCACTAAATTCGCAATGCTGACCTCGTCAACGCTCAAAATTTCATACGCTTCGGTTATATTGCGCATAAGCTTGTCATAATTGCGGTAAATTGCCGATTTTTTCTCAAGCTCGTCAGTTTCCCCTTCTTTTAAAAGAGCGCTCTCAAGCTCATTAATCTGATATTTCAGCAAATCAATTCTGCGTCTTTTTTCTTCTTCGTTTATTGTTAACTCTTTTATGTTTTTGTTTATTTCTTTGTATTTCTTGAATTCGTTTAAATAATTCTCTATCTCTTCATTGTTATTTGCAACAATATCAATAAACGAGTAATGTGTTTCAGGATTCAGAAGCGACTGACTGTCGTGCTGACCGTGAATGTTAACAATAAGCGGTGCCAATGTTTTTAGAACAGCCGATGTAACGGGTTGTCCGTTGATTTTAATACTTCCGTTTCCTGTGTTGCTAATGGTACGCTGAATTATGATATTACCATACTCATCGGGATAGTATGAATTTTCAGCAAGCGCATTCAGAGCCTCGTCATCAAGCTCACAGAACATTGCATTGACAATGGCACGCTCTGCGCCGTTTCTAATCAAATTCTTAGAAGTTCTTTCGCCTAAAACTGCATTCAGAGCATCAATAACGATAGACTTACCGGCACCGGTTTCACCCGTCAGCACGTTAAATCCATCATTAAACTCAATATCTGATTTTTCAATAACAGCAATATTTTCAATATGCAGATATTTAAGCATTAATGCACCTTCCTAAAGCAGTTTCTTTAAACTTTCAGTTAATTTATGAGCGTCTGATTGACTCTCGGTAATGATAAAAATTGTATCATCTCCCGCAAGTGAGCCAACAATTATATCCTTATACAGATGGTCGACCGCAACACACGCACTCGAAGCCATTCCCGAATGACAACGAATAACAACATCATTCATAGAATATCTAACAGAAATTGCGGAATTAGAAAAAATATCAACATATTTATCGATATTTCCGTTAGAATTTGAAAAATTATCAGTCGGCGCGATATAGCGGTAATTTCCCGATTTATCGAGAAGTTTTGTTATTCTCAGTTCTTTAATATCGCGGGATATTGTAGATTGAGTAACCTTAAAACCTAAGTCAAGCAGCGCGTTTGTAAGGTCTTCTTGTGTTGAAACGCTGTTTTCACTGATAACTTTAAGCAACGCCTCATGTCTTTTGTTTTTCATATATTATCCTCGCATCTTTTCAGACAATGTTTTATAGAAAGAACGATTGTGAACTCTCATTAGTTTAGCAGATAAATCTGCGCGCTTAATTTCTATTGTATCGCTCGGCTTTAGTTTGATGGATTTTTCACCGTCAAGAGTCATATACGCTTCGGTGTTTTGCGGGCATGAAACCGAGATGTTTATTATTGAATTATCGTTAAACAAAATCGGTCGGTCAAAGAGAGAGTTTGAGCATATAGGGGTTATAACAAACAACTCAAGCTTCGGGTCAACAACGGGACCGCCTGCAGACATTGAATATGCCGTGGAGCCCGTTGGTGTTGCGGCAATCAAGCCGTCGGCACGATAGGTTATTATGCTGTCATCAACAGTAACATTTATATCAATCATACGTGATAGCGAACCTTTTGATATAACCGCATCGTTAAGACAATAATATTTTTTACCGTTAACTGCAACCTCTAAAAGCATTCGTTCTTCGATAATATAGTCACCCGTTATTATGTTTGAAATATTTTCAATTTCATCGGGCGTTATATCAGCAAGATACCCGAGCCTTCCGTTATGTATGCCAAGTATGGGAAGACCTGTTTTTGCGCCTTTTTTTGCAGCATGAATGATTGTTCCGTCGCCGCCGATTGTGATTATAAAATCACACTTTGAAAGCTCCGAATCTCTTTTTGGAATTATGTATTCTATTTTAAGCTCATCAAGTTTGCTTTTTAAACGGTTTAATATTTCCAAAGCTCCATCTTTATCATAGTTAGGAATAATAGCCGTTTTCAAAATAATCACATCCTACAGCACGGTATGAGAAGCATGAACAACATTCTCAACCGAAATATTTTCATTAAGCTCAGGGGTGTCGGAAGGTTTAATATACGCTAAATATTCAATATTTCCCTCCGGTCCCTTTATGGGCGAATAATCAAGTCCCAAAACCGAATAACCCAATTCAAGTGTAAAAGCAATAACCTCATTTACTACATCAATATGAATTGATTCCTCACGCACAACACCCTTTTTGCCAACTCTTTCTTTTCCTGCCTCAAACTGAGGTTTTATTAAGCACACGGCAGTTCCGTCTTCTTTTAAAATGGTCTTAAGCACGGGCAAAATCAATTTTAATGATATGAAAGAAACGTCGACCGATGCAAAATCAAGTTCGTCAGGCACCTGCTCCTTTGTAACATATCTGAAATTTGTGCGCTCTAAATTAATAACTCTTTGGTCGCTTCGAAGCTTCCAAGCAAGCTGACCGTATCCGACGTCAATCGAAAAAACCTTTTCTGCACCATTTTGAAGCATACAATCAGTAAATCCACCTGTTGAAGCGCCAATATCAGCACACACACATCCATCAAGCTTAATTGGAAACTGCTGCATTGCCCTTTCAAGCTTAAGACCACCGCGACTTACATATTTGAGCGGATTGCTGCGCACCTCGATATTATCGGTCACTTTTACAGTTGTACCCGCTTTATCAACCTTTTCGTTATTAACATATACAACGCCCGCCATTATATATGCCTTTGCTTTTTCGCGGCTTTCAGCAAGTCCGCGTTCAAAGACAGCTATATCAAGTCTTAATTTTTCCGACAAGTTATTCACCCTTGATTACCTTAATTATGGATTCAACATCTAAATTATGTTTTTTTAGTTGTGAGTCAACCGTTGCGGCCCCGACAAACTTGTTATCAACCGCAATATTTTTATAAGAGCAGTTAATACCATTATCATGAATCAGTTGACTTATATGCTCTCCTATTCCGCCTGATTTAATGCCTTCCTCTACAAAATAAATCCTTTTATAATTTTTAAGTTGATTCGCAATACTTGTATCAATCGGATTTATTTGATTCAACTTAATAACTGCAATATTTTTCGAAATGTTTGCCACCTCTAACGCAACACTTATAAGGCGACCATAAGAAATGATTGCTGTCTCTCCGTTGCCGAAAATATCATATGAAGAACCTGAATATTTCAAATTCGAAATCTCTGTTTTTTCAAGTCCTCGCGGATAACGCACAACCGAAACGCCATCTTCATAAATTGCTTTTTTGAGCATTATTTCAAGCTCATTATAATTTGAGGGCGCATAGATATTCACGTTTGGAATTTGTGATAAAAACGCCGCATCAAAAATGCCCTGGTGTGTTTCGCCATCTTCACCGACAAAACCTGCCCTATCAACACAAAGAGTAATCGGTAAATTGGCAATCGCTGCATCGTGTATTATCTGGTCAAATCCACGCTGCAAAAATGAGGAATATACTGCAAAAACAGGACGCATACCACCCTTTGCAAGTCCTGCGGCAAAGGTTACTGCGTGTTGTTCCGCAATGCCAACATCGAAAAATCTATCAGCATATTTTTTGCTAAATTCGAGGAGTCCCGTGCCGGTCTCCATTCCCGCAGTAATTGCACAAATTTTTTCATCCTTTTCTGCAATCGAACAGAGCGTTTTTCCAAAAATCTCAGAAAAGTCTTGTTTTTTGGATATACAAACCCCCTCTTGCAAATCAAAGGGAGCAACACCATGATAAGCATCGGGGTTTTCTTCAGCAAATTTATAACCCTTCCCCTTTACGGTCATAACATGAACAACAACCGGCTTATCTTGATTTTTTGCAATTTTTAATATTTCTTCAAGTCGTTTTTCGTCATGACCGTCGACAGGTCCTAAATAATGAAACCCTAAATCTTCAAAGAAATTGCTGTTATATATAAAGTTTTTCAGAATTTTTTTGGATTTGAAAATTCCGCCGAATAAATATTTACCAATAAGTGGTATCTTTTTAAGAAAACTAGAAAAATTATCTTTGAATTTATAGTATTTTGGTCTGGAACGCACATTGGTCAAATATCTTGCGAGGGCACCAACATTGCGGCTTATTGACATTTCGTTATCGTTAATAACTACAATGAAATTTCCGTTTTCCTCACCCGCATTATTAAGCGCTTCATATGCCATGCCACCTGTTAAAGCTCCGTCGCCCACAATGGCAACAGCGCAACCGGGCTCATTTAAAATGCGTTTTGCTTTATAAATACCATATGCTGCAGAAATGGAATTACTGCTATGACCTGTTGTTATTGGGTCATAAATACTTTCATCGGGACGCATAAATCCCGAAACTCCACCCTCCTTGCGAAGAGTGTCAAAACGGTCAAATCTGCCTGTTAAGAGTTTATGAGCATAACACTGATGACCAACATCGAATATAATAGAATCGGTCGGTGCGTCAAAAACTCTATGAAGCGCAACCGTTAATTCAACCGCGCCCAAGCTTGACGCCAAATGTCCTCCGTTTTTTGAAACGGTGTTTAATATGGTATCTCTTATCTCACTGCAGAGCAAATCTATTTGATTTTCGTTAATTTTTTTTACATCCTCGGGTGTTTTTATGCCCGTTAGAAGCTTATAATTCAAAATAGCACATCCTAATTTTTTCTGCTTATAAGTTGCTTTGCCAACTCCTTGAGTGCACAGGCCTCATCGCCAAAAATTTCGAGAGCATCAATAGCGGCATTTGTAAGTGTTACTACTTCCTCTTCCGCTTTTTCAATACCGATTTTTGAAACATATGTGGATTTATCATTTTTGTCATCGCTTCCGACAGGCTTACCAAGTTCCTTAGCATCGCCCGTTAAATCCAGCAAATCGTCAACTATTTGAAATGCAAGTCCGATATTTTCTGCGAATGTACGAGCCGAAGCTGTCTTATCGTCAGAAGCACCTGCCAAAATACAACCAATTTCACATGAAGCCTTAATTAAAGCACCCGTTTTCATTGAATACATTTTTTTAATTAAATCGGCATCGACATCCTTGCCTTCAATAGCAAGGTCAATGACCTGACCGCCAACCATACCACCTATACCCGCATATTCAGATAACTTGTTAATTGCCGCCAATACAAGTGTCGGGTTTGTGTCAACACACTGTGATGCTGAGAAAAAAGCAAGCGTTAACAGTGAATCTCCCGCAAGCAGTGCAGTATCCTCGCCAAATGCGATGTGACAAGAGGGTTTTCCCCTTCGCATATCGTCATTATCCATACAAGGAAGGTCATCATGAATTAAAGAATACGAATGAATAAATTCAATAGATGCGGCAAAGTTTGCAACATCACATGGGTATTTACCGCCGCACAAGCGATAAAACTCGAGCATAAGCGAAGGGCGAAGTCTTTTTCCGCCTGCGGCAACACTATAATCCATTGCCTTAAGCAAAGTATCATAGCCCTCGTTTTTTTCAAAGAGCAGTTCTTTGCATTTTTCGTCAATAACGCGTTTTCCGTTATTTAAAATTTCAAGTGCAGTCATTATTCTTCACCATTTTCTTTATCGGAAAAAATTGTAAGTTTCTGTTTTGCATTTTCGAGTGTTTCATTGCAGGATTTTGATAATTTAACACCCTCTTCGAAAAGTGACATAGACTCTTCAAGAGTGCATTTTCCCGACTCAAGCAAGGAAACGATTTCTTCAAGTCTTAACATATCTTTTTCAAAAGTTTTAACTGACATATATTACCTCTCATTTAATCCTATAACATTACAAGTAGCATCGCCGTCAGAGAATTTTACATTTATTGTATCTCCAACTTCCAAAGCATCTGTAGAATTAATTACATTTTGCCCTTTTGTTGCAACGCTGTATCCACGTGATAAAATATTTAGCGGACTTAATGCGTTCAGCTTTGCGACGCGTTCTTTGAATTTAAATTTATTTGACTCAATAGCTGTATTATAAACATTTACTAACGCTGTCTCTGCACGTTCAAGACGATGAACTGTATTTAGAACAAGTCGCTCGCCATTGGATAAAACCGACCCTTGAATCAAAGAACTCAGACTTGAATATTTATGCATAAGTAAGTTTTTATATAAAAACAGTGTTCTCTCAAATAAAGAATCAATATTAAGTTTAAGCTCGTTTATATCGGGAACCGCCAACTCTGCCGCTGCAGACGGGGTTGGTGCGCGCAGGTCTGCAACAAAATCGCAAATTGTAAAATCGGTCTCATGACCTACTGCCGAAATAACCGGTATTTTACAATCAAAAATTGCCTTTGCGAGTTTTTCATTGTTAAATGCCCACAAATCCTCAATTGAGCCGCCACCACGTCCAATAATTACCGTATCAATGTCATCTAAGCTTTGTACAGTGTTTAACGCTCTGACAAGGTCATCGGGCGCGCTCTCACCCTGCACCAAAGCAGGAATGAGCACAACCTCGCAAACAGGATATCGGCGCTCCAAAATATTTAAAATATCTCTGACCGCAGCACCTGTTTCGGATGTTATAACACAAATTTTTTTAGGATATTTCGGTATCGGTTTTTTATGAGAAATATCAAAATATCCAAGCGCATCAAGCTTTTCTTTAATCTGTTCAAAAGCAACAGCCAAATCACCGATTCCTTCAGGTATCATCTCGTCGGCGTAAAACTGATATGAACCGTCGCGTTCATAAAGAGAAACACGGCCACGGCAGATAACGCTCATACCGTCTTTTGGCTCAAACTTTAAATACTGTGCACTGGAGCGGAACATAACCGCTTTTATCACCGCATCTTTATCCTTCAAGGAAAAATAAAGGTGGCCACTTTGATAATGGTTTTTAAAGTTTGAAATTTCTCCCTTTAAATAAAGCGAAGAAAGACGGTAATCGCCTTCAATTATTGATTTAACGTAACTGTTTAGCTGCTTAACGGTTAAAACAGTCGGCTGCATAAATTACCTGCTTTCGATTGATTTTGCGATTGAACCTAAAACTCCATTAATATACGAAGCATCATCCTTGGTTGAATATTTTTTCGCCAATTCAACCGCCTCGTTTATTGAAACGCTTATGGGAACCTCGTCAATAAAATGCATTTCATATATAGCTACACGCATAAGCGCGAGGCTTACTTTTGACAATCGGTTGATTTTCCAACCACGCAAATTTTCGGTTATTGTATTATCAATACTTTCTATATTTTCAAAGACACCGCAGAAAACCTGCTCAACATAATCGTTATATTCAAAATCACGCGCTTCAATCGCATCCTTAATTATACAATCAACCGTTTCATCTCTGAAATATTTTTCAAAAACAAGTATAAATGCATTTTCTCTTGCAGCTTTTCTGTTCATAAGGCACCAACTCTCATAAATATGCAATTATATAATATACTATATATGCAAATTTTTCAATAAAAAACTATGATTATTTTATATTAATATTAAAATACTTGTAAAATCGACAAAAGGGTGTTATAATATTTTCCACAAATCTAATTTGAATTTGGAGGATTATGATGTCTGCAGGATTCAGAAAAAGTTTTTTAGGATTTAATTGTGACGATGTCATTAACTACATAGAGGCTTCTCAAGCCAAATTTACAAGACGCGAAGCCGAGCTTAATTCAAAGATTTCCGAGCTTGAAGCTCAGCATCTTGAAGCTTTATCACAAATAGAAGCTATCAACGCTCAAAAGGCTCTTGTTGAATCCGAGCTCGCCACATACAAGGCAAAATGCGACGAAATTGAGCACCTGAGCGATAGCATTGGAAAACTGTATTTGGTTTCACAAACAAGCGCAAAAAATATTATTAACAACTCGGTTGAGTCTTCAAAGCTTGCTAACGAAGAAATCTTTAAAAACATTGATTCAATTGATACCGCGCACGGTGCTTTGCTCGAAATAAGGGCACAGATTGAAGAGACAACAAGAAACTTTATCAACAAGGTTGATTACCTTTCTTCCTCTCTTGAAGCAACAAAGGGCGCTCTTGTAGAGCGTGGCATTGATTCTGACAAACAACTCGAAGAATTTAACGCTGTATTCAACAAAATTAATAACACCATATAACAAAAACCACCGCAATCGCGGTGGTTTTTTAAAGTTCTAATAAATATTTTTTTAGGATAATTTCGGGATAATAGGATAATTTTGCTTTGCGAAGGCCCTCAATACCTAAGTCGTCTTCCCTATTGACAAGGCTATAATTTTCCAATTCGTTTTTAACAAATTCATTGTTAATAACCGAATATGCACCCTGATATTCATTCAGCGCTTTTTCGATATTCACATCGAAAACTTCGTCATTAAGCGCCGTGCCAAAAGAGTATGCAACCGGCTCGTCCTCTACATAAATAATTCCGCCAACTATTTGAAGCTCTTTAAAATACGAAAGTGCTCTTTTTATTGCGCTGTTTTCGTGTAACAGAGATTCATCAAGAATGTCTGCGCGTTCTTTAAGCCACAAATCCGAAACTTTTATAACATCACATATATTCTCTTCGCTCATTGTCTCATAATGCCAACTATATTTTCTCGAAAAGGCGGATAAGTGATTTCTTTTTTGATGATATTTTTTCCCCGAAAGATTAAACAATGCCTCTTTGCTATAAATATATTCAAAATTCTCAGGTATTGGTTTAAGCCCGTATTTACCTTTGTAAAAATGCAAAAATTTATCCAATCGTTCACCCTTAGACACGCAAAAAACAGGGTGGCCATTTTCTGCCTTTAAAATTTCATCAAAGGCTAACTGAAAATCATTTCCCAACGGCAGAAAATATATATTATTTTTTCCTTCGCTCAGTCTTATAACAAGCGAATCGCCACACAAAGAATATCTATAATTATAGCGGTCCTTCCAAATAATAGCATTCAAATATGAATTTTCGCACGTCATTTCGTTGTTGGATAAATATTTTTTATATTTTAAATATTCGGTCTCTTTTGGCTCAAAAAATTGCATTTTTTCACTTCTAAACTATTATTTTTTTAGATTATTATACCACTTTTGCACCCAAATGCAACAAAAAAACCCTTCTTTTTGAAGGGTTTTTTGTTTAACAAGACACTAACAGCATTTTATTGCAATCAATAATTTCGCCAACAGAATTTACGCTCATTATATCACTCGGTGAGGCATTAAAGCGTTTTGCAATATCCCAAACTGATTCGCCTTCGGTTGCAAAATAGACCATTAACGAACACTCATTTGTGCATTTTTCAACATTTTCCTGCGGTATTTGAATATCCGTTAATATATTAATTTGTTTTATTTCATAAAGCGAAGCACTTACATCCAAAATAACCTGAACATCGATTGAATTATTCCCTACCAATGTATAGCTTGAACCCTTACAAAAAATCTGTGGTTGGCATTTTATGTTTTGAGGCATATCATTTACCGCACACCTGCACTCAAAATCAATCGGCCTCTCAAAATAATTAATATCATTTTCTTGGTTTTTAGCAAACATACATACGGTTACGGTACCTGTAAATATGATATTGTTATCTTCACATCGATAACCTTGTAATGCGCAATTACACCACATGTCTATGATATTTGAGATATCTCCATCTGAAAACTCAAGTTTTTTCTTGCAGGTAAAATTTTCCGAAATTTTATCAATCATTTTTTCAAAAACTGTATTTTCATTTTTTAGATTAAGATTAACTTTTGGCGAATATGCATCATATATAACCGCAACGTTATTATTGCAAACAGCACATGCTGTGATGCAGATTTTTGCATCTAAAGAAAAAGCACGAACGTCGCCGTCATATGCGCTACACGGCTTTAACTCGAAGGATGCAACATCCATCGAAATATCGCATTCACAATCCTCAGTTACACCATCAACATCTAAAATCTGACTGAAAGGAACTGTTGCGCTGAATTTTTCAATACCTGCATCATTTACACAGGTATACAAAATATCAAGTGCCAACTCACCTTTTACAATTACTTTATCATTTATTATTTTATGATTTATCAATGTTAAAACAGCATTATGCCTTAAAATATTTTCCACCGAGTGCTGTGACGGACCAAGTTCCAATTTTTCATCGATTATTGTGTTTTTTTCAACACAGTTAACAAGCGATGTTGATGGCGCCTCTCCTCTGTTTACAAAAACTTCCGGGTTATCAATATCGCATATAATTTCAGAAGCTTTTTTACAACAGCCGCGAAGCTGTATATCGACAACACCGTGAACATTAATTCTTCGCTGATTTGATGCTTTTGCGTTAAGATAACTGCATTTTGCTTGTGCAGATATATTACAGTTTTCAAACGATGCGCCTAAATCTATATTTTTTGCAAAAGGTATCATCTGTTCATACGAGCAAATTTTTCCGTTTTCATCCAAATAAACAATGTTAAAGCAGGCGTTTCCGTCTATTGTCAGCGTTTGTCCGCTAACGCTTTTTGAAGAAATTCTTGGCACGAGATAAGAACGAAGAATTTTTTGAATTTCGCCATAATAATCGGGGAGATTTACATCAAAATCCAAACTCTGCTCAACACTTTGATTAAAGCAAAGCTCATTGGTGCAAACCTGCTGACGAGTTATATTAAGCTCCATAGTATCTTACTCCTTAAAATAAATGTGGTAATAAATACTATGAAGCTTTAAAAATAAATATTACGATTTACTTGTTTTTTTGAAGATTGATAGTGGCACCTGAGCCATAATCACAGCCACGAACATTAAAAAACAGCCTATATATTCTTTATATGTCAATTTGTCGCCAAGAACAATTGCACCCGCAATCACGCTGAAAACCGATTCCAAACTTAATAAAAGGGTTATTACAGTTGGGTTTGAATTCTTTTGTGCCATTATTTGAAGAGTATACGCAATTCCGCTTGAAAAAATACCGACATATAAAATCGGCATCGCACAACTAATTATTGCAGAAAAATCGAATTTTTCAAAAATTAACATACCGAGTGCAGATAAAACACTAGCCGTTGCAAACTGAACACACGAAAGCTTTATGCAGTCAACCCTTGATGAATAATGGTCGACAAATAAAATCTGCACTGAAAATACGAAAGCGCACAATATTAAAAATATATCACTTCTATTTACCGAAAAATCGCCCTTGACACACAAAAAATATAAACCAAAGACTGCAATAACTACACTTAGCCAAACTGTAATAGGTGCTTTTTTATGTAAAAAAATACTTAAAATCGGCACAATTACTATATAGAGTGCAGTAATAAATCCTGCTTTTCCCGCTGCAGTATCAGAAAGACTGGCTTGCTGCAATGCGGTTGCAACAGTTAATACAGTTCCACACAAAATGCCGCCTGTGAGCAACTGCTTATTGTTCTTTGGTGCGGTCTTTTCTTTTGTTTTTTTAGATAATGAAAGCACTAAAACTATGATTAACAAAAAGACCGTTGCAACAATAGAACGCGACATATTAAAAGCAAATGGAGATACGGTTTCTGCACTTACGCTTTGTGCAACAAAAGCAGTTCCCCAAATAAAAGCGGCCAACACCGCATATATATTTTGTTTTTTCACCTATACACCCTCACAGTCGAAAATTGGAATGTATTCCTCGCTCGAGCTTGACCTTTCCTGAATATATGAATTATAAAAATTTTTATTTAACAGATGGTTTACAACTTTTTCGTATTCCCTATCGGTCACGCGTCGTGATAATTCTTTGAATTTACAGGCATCGCCATAGGGCAAATATTGAGACATAAGAGAAAACACTGCATTCTTACAGTTTTCACTTGCCCAATCAATTATTTTTATCGCATCATTGGTTGCAGACGGCAAGAGCAGATGCCTTATAATTACGCCTTTTTGCATTATTCCGTCTTTAGAAAATTCCGGTTTTCCTATTCTGTCATGTGCCTTCTTAATAACCTTGGCAGCGATTTCAAAATAGTTTTTTGCTGCCGCATATTTTAAGGATTTTTCGTCATCGTAAAATTTCAAATCAAAGAGATATACATCGACAAAATCGAGATTTGCAACCGACTCGTCATCATACCCGCCACAGTTATAAACAATCGGGATTTTGGGGGTATAAATTTCTAAAGCTTTTTTAATTGCATCAACATAATGCGTCGGATTGACAAGGTTTATATTATTAGCACCTTTTTCTTCAAGCTCTCTGAATATTTCCGCAAGTCTTTGATAGGAAATGGTTTTACCGTATCCGTCGTGACTAAGCTTATAATTCTGACAAAACACACATCTTAAGCTGCAACCCGAAAAAAAGACGGTTCCTGAACCGTCTTTTCCGCTTATACAAGGCTCCTCCCAAAAATGAAGACACGCCTTTGCAATCCTTGGTAAAGACGGCATTTTACAAAAACCGCCGATATTTGTGTTTTCGGTTCGCTCTGCATTACACCTTCTTGGACAAAGATTGCACTTGTTCATTTATTTCACCCTTCTTCTTTATAGGCAAAACGAGTCTTTTCGTAACAACATAGTCATAATGCTTTTTAAAGGCAAGTCTGCCTACGAAAGAATTATTACATTTTCTGCATTTAAAATTTGCACTAAACCAATGGTTTTTATAAACCCATTTTGTTTTGCGCTTTGCGTATGTACCGCATTTATCACATTTAAATCGCAAAAAATCTTTATCTACCGCATTATCATTTATGCTTGTGATTGCATATGGCTTGAAAATCAAGCGATTAAAGAAATCGGCTGTTGTAGCATCTTTCGAAACACTCATAAGTCTTTCTTTATCGTATGTTTTCTTTAAAATTTCTGCCGATAACATACTATCATCGCGAGCTGTGTGAAGTTCAAAGCCTTCGGTATTCAAATGAATCATTTCCGCTGCTGTTTTAAGCGATATTTGCCCTTTAAAATCGTGTCCGCTTCGATGCAAAAAATCCTGAACATATCCCTGCAAATCAACATAACGGCCGATTTTAAATATTTTATTCTCTCCAAACATACGGCAGTTTTCCACGATGGCATAAAGGTCTGACGTGCTCCAAGTTAAAGTGATTACATCATTGCCCGCCCAAGCATTATAAATATCAACAGCATCGGGCAAGTACACTCCTGACAACATTTCATCATTTGAAATATTTGTGAGTTGTTTAAAACGGTTGCTTAAGCGTTTTGTCAACTGCGAATGGACCATAATGGTTATGTCATCAACAAACTCAAGCTTTTCATTTAATTTCACAGCACCGATTTGCACTATTTCGTTAATGAATTTTTGACATTTTTTGCAGTATGCACTATTCCATTCAAGGTCAAGTATAATGTAATTCATCGGTTTTTTGCCTCGTGTTTCATACGAAGTTCCTTGTTGAGAATGCGTTTGCGCAGACGAGTTGCGTTAGGTGTGATTTCAACCAATTCATCGTCCTTTATAAACTCAAGACACTGCTCTAGGCTTAACTGTGTATGCGGCACTAAACGAAGTGCATCATCAGAGCCTGAGGCGCGTGTATTTGTCATCTGTTTTTTCTTGCAGACATTACAAACTATATCTTCATTTTTCGGATTTTCCCCGATTATCATTCCCTCATATACAGGAGTTCCCGGTCCAATAAACAGTTTACCTCTGCTTTGGGTATTGAAAAGTCCATAGCCTGTGGCTTCGCCCGTTTCGTGAGCAACTATTGAGCCTGTGGAACGTTGGTCAAGGTCACCTTTATAAATGTCATAGCGTTCAAACACATGGCTCATAATACCGTTTCCGTTGGTGTCGGTCAGAAATTGCGAACGGAATCCAAGCAAGCCTCTTGCAGGAATTAAAAACTCTAAATGAGATGTTCCGTCATCACGGGTACCCATATTTTTAATTTCGGCCTTGCGAGAGCCGAGTCGCTCCATTACGACACCGACATATTCTTCCGGAACTTCTATCATCAAAAGTTCAATCGGTTCAAGCAGATGGCCTTCACTGTCTTTTTTATAAATTACGGTTGGCGGAGATACCTGAAACTCATAGTTTTGACGACGCATTGTTTCTATAAGAATTGAAAGATGGAGCTCACCACGGCCCGACACCTTAAACGTATCTGCAGAATCAGTATCTTCAACACGCAGACTAACGTTTGTTTCAACCTCTTTATAAAGACGCTCGCGCAGGTTTCTTGATGTAACATACTTACCGTCTTTTCCCGCAAATGGTGAATTGTTTACCATAAAATTCATAGAAAGCGTAGGCTCGTCGATTTTTACAAAAGGCATAGGGTCGATATGCTCGGGGTCGCATGCGGTCTCGCCGATGTTGAGTTCCTGCAAGCCCGAAACCTGAATAATATCGCCAACAGAAGCCATTTCAACCTCTTTACGTTTAAGACCATTATACATATACAGATTACCGATTTTTGCCCTTGAAGATGTTCCGTCGGCATGGCAAAGGACAACCTGTTGACCATTCTTTATTACTCCGCGCTCAACCCTTCCAACGCCAATTCTTCCAACATATTCGTCATATTCAATATTCGAAAAAAGCACCTGAAGAGGACCTTCCATATCGCCGTTTGGTGCATCGATTTCATTTACAATCATCTCAAAGAGAGGCTTCATATCCTTTTTCTCGTCGCTCATTGGGTCAAAAACAGCATAACCGTCACGACCCGAAGCGTAAACAACGGGAAATTCTATCTGCTCGTCATCTGCGCCGAGTTCTATAAACAAATCTAAAACCTCGTCAACAACCTCAGCAGGACGCGCCATCGGTCTATCAACCTTATTAACAACCACAATGGCTTTTTTGCCAAGGCTCAAAGCCTTTTTAAGAACAAATCTTGTCTGCGGCATACAGCCTTCAAACGCGTCTACAAGGAGTAAAACACCATCAACCATCATTAAAATGCGTTCAACCTCTCCACCAAAATCCGCATGTCCCGGTGTGTCGACAATATTGATTTTTACGTCGCCATACATAACGCTGGTGATTTTAGAAAGTATTGTTATACCACGCTCACGTTCAAGGTCGTTCGAATCCATTACTCGCTCATCGACCTGCTCGTTTGCACGAAAAGTTCCACTTTGTTTCAAAAGTTGGTCAACAAGGGTTGTTTTTCCGTGGTCAACGTGGGCAATTATTGCAATATTTCTAAGATTATCGATTTTTGGCATTTAAACATCTCCAAGCAAAAGTTTTCCAAATAATTATTATACTTTAGTGATATATTTTTGTCAAGAAAGCACCGCCATTATACGCAGTTTATTGACATTATTTTTATTTGGTTTTATAATAATTATGGTGATTGATGTGAAACACGAATTTTTAATTTCTGCGCCGCCCATAATTCGCGATTTTTTGACCTATAGCGAGAGCATTCGCGGTAAGTCATCTAATTCCATTGATGAATATTATCACGATTTACAGACCTTTTTTCGCTATATTAAAATGCAAAACGGCTTGGCGCGTGATGCAAAATCATTTGAAGAAATTGACATTTCTGATGTAGATATTGCGCTTATTAAAACCGTTACCCTTTCGGATATTTATGCGTTTTTGGTTTATTGTAAAAATGAGCGCGATAACAATGCAGCCACAAGAGCCCGAAAAGGCTCGACACTACGCATTTTCTTCAGGTATCTTACATCACATATGCATCTTCTTGAAACTAACCCTGCAGAGCTTTTAGAATCACCAAAACTCAAAAAATCTTTGCCAAAACATCTCACGCTTGACGAAAGCAAAAAACTGCTTTCCTGCATTGACGGAAACAACAAAGAGCGTGATTTTTGTATTGTCACCTTATTTTTAAACTGTGGAATGCGTCTTTCCGAACTTTGCGGATTAAACCTTACAGACATCGGCTCTGACGGTTCTTTACGCATACTTGGTAAGGGTAATAAAGAAAGAATTATTTACCTAAACTCTGCATGTGTAGAAGCGCTTGCAGCCTATCTTCCCCACCGACCCGTTGATAACGTTCCCTTTACCGAAAAGAACGCACTGTTTTTAAGTCGCAATAGAAAAAGAATCAGCAATAAAACAGTTCAGCATCTCGTATATACATATCTTGAAAAAGCAGGATTTGCCGACCGCGGATTATCTGTTCATAAGCTCCGTCACACCGCAGCAACTCTTATGTATCAACACGGAAATGTTGATATTAGAATTTTAAAAGACATTTTGGGGCATGCAAATCTTGGAACGACGCAAATTTATACCCACGTTTCTGACGAACAAGTGAAAACCGCATTAGAAGCAAATCCGCTTTCAAATATTTCACCAAAAAAATAAAACAAGGCACTCTCATTTGAGAGTGCCTTTGAACATATATTAGAGTGTTTTTGCCCATTCATCAATGTCAACCATTTTACCGCCGTTGAGACGAGAATATTCTGCGCCATACGCGTGCAAATGATTAAGATAGGATGTGCGAACATCGCAAATTGACTTTGTAACTTCTTCGCCGTTGCAAGCAGCAAGCAACTCATCCATAATTGCATAGTCGCCGCCGCCATGTCCGCCTGCGATACTGTCATCAAGCAATTCAACCTGTACAGTTGTCCATTCCTGTGTTGCAAAGGAATAAACCTTAATTGTGGCTTGATGCATACTTGCTTCAATAAATCCATCTGTACCATAAATTCTTGTATATCTGTCACCGGGAGTGAAAGGAACCATGGTGAGTGTTACAGTGATGCCATCTTCATATTCCATATTAACAATCTGACGGTCAACAATGTTCTGGCCGCAATTGTAAATACACAAACCAAATTCAGTATCTCTCATTGCTTGCATTACTTGCTCGTCAGTTGGCGGGAAAATTGTGTTTGCAGCAGCACGTCTCCACATATCATTAACCGGGTCATTGGGGTTAAAGTAAAACTTCATAGCATTATAATAGCAGGTATCACCATGAGGACAACCATCAATACAACGCTCAGGTGCGCCCTCAGGTTTGTTTTCAGGAGTCAACACATTATATGTACCAAAAGACTGTACCTTTTTACACTGCTTACCAACAATCCACTGAAGAATATCAAAGTCATGACAAGTCTTAGCAACAATCATAGGACATGCAAAATCAGTATGGCGCCATTTACCTCTTACAAAGCTGTGCATATAGTTTGGAAGTCCAACATCTTCATAGTGAGAAACAGACACGATATTTCCAACTGCTCCGTCATCAACAAGATCTTTTAGTGCTTTATAGAACTTTGTGAAGCGAAGAACATGACAAACGATTACCTTAACGCCCTTTCTTTCCGCTGCTTCAGCAATTCCCTTACACTCACTTGCGGTGAAAGCCATGGGTTTTTCGAGCAAGAGATGATAACCTTTTTCAATCATTGCCAAAGAAGGCTCATAGTGCTGATCATCCTGTGTTGCAATAATTGCAATATCAGCCAACTTCTCTTCCTTTGCCAAATCACGCCAATCTAAATAAAATTGGTCATCGGTAAGATTATGCAATTTTTTTGCGCTCTCACGTTTGATTTCTTGAGGGTCAGCAACTGCAACAATTTCCAATTTTTCAGGAAAATTAACTGCATACTCAGCATAGGTTGCACCTCTGCCGCCATAACCTATAACTACTGCTGTCATTTTTTTCATAATTAACACTCCCTAAGGAATAATATATAATGGCTAAAGCCAAAATTTAACATAAATTTTTGCAGGAAATTAAAGTCCCTGCCACGGGTTATAATCGCCTTCGTCCTCATCACGTTTAATTTCCGAAAGGTCCATAATTTTGTAATTCAGTTCAAATAAAAGTTTTTCTAATTCAGGTGAATTATATTCTTTTTTCTGCATAATGCAACCTCCTTATTATACAAGAAAAATGTAACATATATTATATATAAAGTCAAGTGATAATTAATTAATAATTAAAATATAAAACAAATTTTTCAACCAAGTTCATTATATTTTGAAAATTTAAAAATGTAAATGCAAAAAAAGTATATAAAATACAAAAAACTTTTTGAAATTTTATTTGCAATAATATACTTATTTTAAGCATTATTCAAAAAAACTAAAATGTTCTCAAACCTTTGGGATAATGGTTTTTGGCGACCGAATTTACAACCTTTGCGCCGCCCAAAGCACAGCCTTCGACCATCACAACCGCCCAGCCGTTTTGACAATTGCAACTTATTTCTTCGCCGTGAAGATATTTTTGCAATTGCTCACTATCACTCGAAAGTTCAATTTTCCTCTTGAAATTTTTACCCAAAGACATAAAAAACTGATGGTGAGGCTGAATATAGTTTTTTCGCACTTCTCCTATTGTAACTCCGCAAGAAAAAGCCATTCCGTCTTTAATTTTAAAATTGGGTGTGAAATATACAGGGTTACCGTTATATATTCTTACCTTTTCTTTATCGTAATCCAGCAAAACATCATCCAAAAACTCAAATACTGTATTGTCAATTTTTGTGTCTGCTTCGGCTTTTGCTGACGTAAATGAAACGGCAGGATTTGTGTTATGCAAAACCGCCATAAACTGTCCTTCACCTTTTGCCTTGTGCGGATAAAAACGCCTTGCGTAATGGATATTGTTGCATTTGCATCCATCAAAAAATACTCCGTCTGAAGTATATTTTCTGACAGATTCCTTCACAGGTACAATTTCAAATTCGGGGTGATTTTGCAAAAATAAGTCAATTACTTTTTCGTTTTCTTCTAAGGAAAAAGTACAGGTGGCATAAATAATATAACCGTCATTTTTAAGACATTGTACTGCATTTTCTAAAATTTCAGTTTGTCGCTCTGCACATTTTTTTACATTTTCAAGGTCCCACTCGGTAATTGCGATTTCCTCTTTTCTAAACATACCTTCGCCTGAGCACGGTGCATCAACCATTATCAAATCAAAGGTTTCGGAGAAATTTTTTGCTAACTTTTGTGTGTCCATACAGGTTGTAACGGTATTCAAAAGTCCTAGTCTTTCAATATTACCCGTGAGAATTTTGCAGCGTGAAGGAATAATTTCGTTGGAAACAAGCAAACCGTTTTCGTTTAGTTTATTTTTTATCTGAGTGCTTTTCCCACCGGGCGCGGCGCACATATCAAGCACCTTCCACTCAGGGTTTATATCAATACATTCTGCGGGCGCCATAGCGGCAGGTTCTTGAACATAAATCATTCCGGCATGATGGAACGGGTGATTGCCCACCTTTTCGAAATTTAAATAGTAACCATTTTCAACATAAGGAATTTTTTCGTCAGAAAATATATTAATTTTTTCAAAATCTTCTATCGAAATTTTATCCGTATTAACCCTGAACGCTTTCACAGGCGGCATATTTAGCGCTTTTTCATATTCGACATATTCGTCTTTTAAAAGTGTCTTCATTCTTTCGGTAAATTGTGTTGGCAGCTGTTTCATAAATTTAATCCTTCTGATTCATTTCGGTGTTTAACATACACATTGCAACGGCAGTAACAGCGGCAGTTTCGGTACGCAAAATTCGTTTTCCGAGCGAGATAACCTTGCCGCCAATTTCCCTCGCAAATTTTATTTCATCTTCATCAAAACCGCCTTCAGAACCTATTAAAATACCAACGGATTTGTAGTCTTTCAAACTATCAAGCACCTGCTTTGTTGCCTTCATTCCCTCTTCATTCTCATAAGGAACAATCAACAAATCAAGTTCCCCTGCCATTTTTAGTGCTTGGTTATAGGCTAAAACATCAAAAACCTTAGGTATGTAATTTCTTTTACTCTGTTTTGCGGCACTTTCGGAAATTGCCTGCCAACGCGCAACCTTTGATTTCTTTTTCTTGTCATCAAGCTTTACAACGCATCGGCTCATTTCGGTGGGCACAATAGCATATACACCAAGTTCAACCGATTTTTGAATTATTAACTCCATTTTGTCGCCCTTCGGAAGACCTTGAAATAAATAAATGTTCAAAGGAAGCTCGGTATTTTGATAATTTTCTTCTATAATCAACGCCGTAACAGTTTCACTGTCAAAGCCCTCAATTTTGCACAAATCGCTCTTGCCCTCGGTACTGACGAGAAAGGTGTCACCAACATCCATTCGCAATACGTTAATTATATGATTATAATCAGCCCCTGTAATGAAATAACGACTGTCAAATTTTTGCGATTTATCAACAAAAAAATTATGCATACAATCACTTCCCTTTTGGCTAATTATAGCAAAAAACATCTATAAAATCAACACGAATAAAGTTCATATTTATAAACAAAAAAGCAGATATCCCATTGATATCTGCTTTTTCTTTGGCGCGCTGAAAGACGAGCGTTCTTGAAAACAGTCCAGTGGACTGTTTTCATAGCGAGAGTCCCTTCCAAGAAGTCGAGTCAAAGACGATGACTGATTGGCATATATTGAAATTTTTATCAAACAAAAAAAGAACAGAACATATCTTGCGACACATCCTGTTCTTTGGCGCGCTGAAAGGGACTCGAACCCCCGACCCTCTGCTTAGAAGGCAGATAAGGTTTTTTCTAAGAATGGCTTAACTAAGCCAAAAACAAAGGGTCTAAATTTTATAATACACACATTATACACACATTTACATTAAAACTTGTTTTCCTTGATTCATTTTTAACCAATGTAAAAGTGCAGTTTTTTCAACTATAAGTTTTGAATTTAACCTTATGCTTGGGAAACCTTTGGTGTTCATAATTTGATACGCTTGTTGTTTTCCGCACCTAAAAATTCGTTGTATGTCATTTGTATTATAAATTATAGGTTCATTGTTGTCAATATCTTTCAGCGTTTCATTGAACGCATTTTTCATTAAATTTTATTTAGCTCCTCTATTAATTTTACTATTTCGTTCCAATCATGAACTCTATGAATCATATTAGTCAACTTAGACTTATCTACATTTCTATTCCAAGGCTTATCGAATAACACTTTTATATAGCTTCCATGATACAAATTGTGAAGCCCGTCATCTACGAGGACATCACCTTTAACAAGTGATTTGTTGTTTGCAACAATAACATGAGACCAAGGGATTTCAGGCAATTCTCTTTGTAACCATTCTGCTTTCCACTTAATCGTATCTGGGTGAGCAGAAGTAACTATGTATATTTCGTGACCTTGAGATAAAAACTTTTGTATTCCCTCTTTGGCATTCGGCATAATTTTAACACCGTTCCAAAACGTCTGAAGGTGCAAAGGATTATAAATCTCATCTTCTGTCAGAGTAGGAAATGCTTTTCGCATATCCCACTCATTAACATCTTCAAAGTTTACAGAAGTTCCGTATACACAATTTAGAGTATTAACCCAATGATGTGTCATTGTATTTATTACTTCATCAAAATCAAGTAAAATCTTCATTTTATTTAACCTCTATATAAATTTTCTTTAATCCATTCGTCAATTTTAATTTGAAGCTCATCTATAGAACCCTCGTTATAAATATAAAAGTCTGGACTTACATTGTCTAATGCAGTTTCAGATGGATGATTTTTTTGTTCTTCTGTTAAAGAACTTTCAAAATTTGGACGAATAACTCTGATGTGTGTGACATCAAAACCGTTAGAAAGTAATTTATCAATCTCGTTAGGAAAACGTGTATCAGGAATGAGAACATAATCCCAATTTTCATTAAAATATGTTAATACCGACGATACAAAATCAACCCAAAAATCAGGTGCTTGTTTGCGAATAATATCTGTTCCAACATACTGTAAAATATGTCTTCCGTTTTCATCCTTATTACCGTCCCAATCAAAGAATGTACGGCACATATATTTAAGCAAGTCAGCATAGTGCGTTACAAGAACGCTATTGCCGTCTGCTTTAAGGCTATCTCTTAATAATCCGGCAACGGTATCTTTACCGTTTTGTGCGTAGCCTGAAATAGCAAGTATTCTCATTTAATTCCTCCTTTTATGATTCACACATATCCTTGTAGTTATGATAATCTTCAAATATTTCTTCTAATCGAGGATGCTTACCACAACTACGAGACTTCGACTCATTGCAAAATCCGAACTGTTTACCATATTTTTCACACTTGGGTACGAGGTAGTCTGCCAGCAAAGGAATTTCCTTAATGACTGCATCTCTCATTTTTGTCGCCATTTCACGTATTTCAGTTTGTGCACAGGAACATAAGCGCTCGTTCATAAAATTCATAAGTGAGCGAAGATTCATTTTTACTTCAATTGCAGTAGTGCAAGCATTGGGCAATATCATGCGAGCATCTTCGTTAGAAATACCGATTTCTTGCAATGATTTATATGCATTTTTAATTTTACGAATCGTCGCACCGTAAACCTCCCAAGCCTCTTTATTGGTGTATATCTTATCTGGAGTTATATATTCAAATCCGTCTTCACTACAATATCTCTGTGAACGCTGTGCATAACTAGCTATTCTATGCCTTACCAACTGATGCGATAACGCTCTACTAACTCCTTCAATATGAAAAGTAAAATCACAAAATTCAGTTACACTTGTGTGTCCTGATTTGATGCAACGATTCATAATCTTCCCATCACCAGTTGCTTCGCTATTATAACAATTACTTGCTGCTTCTTCGATAGCAAGTATCGGGTCTTTTGTAATTCTTGTTAATTCAACTTTCAATAATCTATCTCCTTAATTCCATAATAATCTTTTGCACAATCTTCGGAACAAAACTTATTTCCGTCATCGTCAGTCCAAATTTCATATTCTTCGTATAAATCTTCTCCACATTTATCACACGTTCCTATTTTATGGTATTCACAATTAGGACACTGTGGATGACAAGGGTATTGTCGGCAAATATCACACATCTTCTAATACCACCCATACATTTAATTTTTGCTTATTATATGGCATAGGAGAGTTGTGACAATCAGAAATATAAATATCAAGTTTATTGCCCTTGATTGCTCCGCCTCTATCTTGAACTGTTCTCCAGCCTATTCCCTCTATGTATATTTTACTTCCCATTGGAAATACAGATGTATCTGCTGCTACAGTAACGCCTTCTTGAACTTTTGCGCCACTTGCAGTTATGCCATTTGTTTTACCACAGCACTTATAACAACTATCATAATAGGTGATTTCAAATTCTCCGCAGTAACCAAATAAATATGCTTTTAACACTTCCATATCGCCATTAAGACGAGCAACTTCTTTAGTTAGTTGATTTATCTCTATTGCTTGGTCTATAATATTATCTTGTGCAACGCTTAATTCTTTAGAATTATCTATACATAAATTACCGAATATAATTGATAAAAGCAAAGTTGTTGCTATAATTATTGTTTTTATTTTTGAAATACTGATATAATCATCCTTTCATCTTTTCAAATTCTTCTTCGCTAATTATCTTAATGCCGAGTTCTACGGCTTTCTTATATTTACTCGAACCAGACTGTTCATTCGTAAGTAAGAAATCTGTCTTTTTAGAAACAGAACTTCCCATTTTTGCACCAAGTCGTTCCAATTCTTCTTGAATAGTTGTGCGAGTATAATAGTTTAATGCACCGGTAACAACAACTGTTTTACCTGTAAATGGAGAGTTTACAATCTCTTTCTGTTCATTAGCAATATTTAATTCGTATATAAGTGCTGATATTTCCATTTGATTTTCTCGTTTCCAACCGAACGTTTGAAAACTTGTAATAACGCTTGGAGTAAAAACAGATGTGTCGCTCATATCTATGTCTAATTCTCCAAACTCATTAATTTGACAATACTTAGCAACCTCTTTAGCAGTATTCTTTCCTACCATTGGAATACCAAGAGCACAAATAAATTTAGCCATCGTTGTATTGCGACTATCTTGAATGCTCTGCCACAATCTATCCCAAGATTTTTGACCAAAGCCGTCTAACGCAATAATTTCATTCTTATATTGTATCAAACGATAAATATCAGAAAACTTATTTATCCAACCCTTTAAAATAAACTTTTCAAGCGTTGCTTCAGAGAGGCCTTGGATGTCCATTCCATCTTTTGAAACAAAATGAACAAACTTATCAAGTATTTTTGCAGGGCAGTGCTCGTTAAGACAGTGCAAAGTCTCACAACCGTTGCTATTACATATCTTTAATTCTGTTGCGCAAGATGTGCATAAAAGTGGTCTTTTATACGAATTTGTACGAGTTAAGTTATTAGCAACTTTAGGTATAATGTCATTGGCCTTATACATCTCTATCTCGTCACCAATGCCTAATTCTAATGATTTAATATAGGAAAGATTGTGTAAAGTAGCCTTTGAGATTGTACTACCGCTTATATCAACTTCGTCAAAGATTGCAATAGGATTTACTAAGCCGGAACGACTTGTGTTCCATTCAATATCTCTTAGAATAGTTGTTGCAGTCTCGTCGTAGAACTTAAAGGCGAGTTGCCCTCTTAAATGATGACTTGTTGCGCCAAGAGATTCAAGATAATCTACGTCATCAAAAGATACTACAAGTCCGTCAATAGGGTAACTATACTTATCTGCAATTATCTTAAGGAAGTTAATACTTCTTTCGTCAAATCTATCAAGACGAGGAACAACCGTGAAACCAAGTGTTTCTAACCAATTAAGTCTTTCGCTGAAGGAATTATTCTCATAACCGCTAACAAGTTTCCAAGCAACGAATTGAATGTGTCGCTGTGCAGCAATTCCACTATCGAGCTGACGTACAGAGCCACTTACAAGGTTGCGAGGATTTTTATATTTCTCACCTTCAGGAAGATTTGCATTTATCTTTTCAAAATCTTCGTATGTAATAATCGCTTCACCGTCAACTACCAAATCACCTCTATACGAAATGGTCTGCGGCAAGTTTGTGAAAACTAAAGCGTTATGTGTTACATCTTCGCCTTCAGTTCCATTACCACGTGTTTCGGCAGATATTAACTTACCCTCAGAATACTTAACACTAATTGTCAATCCGTCCATTTTGAGCATTGTGAGGATAGGTTTGTTTCCAATGAATTTTTGCACTTCATCAATACTCTTGGTCTTATCAAGTGAAAGCATTGGGTGATTATGTTTTACTTTATTTAATTTATCTACAACATCAAATCCAACTGTCATTGTCGGAGAGTTAGCCAACTTAAAGTTGGTTTCACTCTCCAATTTTTTTAGCTCATCAAAAAGCTCGTCGTATTCGTAGTCGCTCATAGGTGAATTTGAGTTATTGTAATATTCATTACGAGCATTGTTTAAAAGCTCGGTTAATTCTTTTATTCTGTTTATCTTTTCCGTATTTTAATCTCCTAACTGTGTCCATGTATTTCGTCTATTATGGCTTGTTCTAATACAAGTTGAAAATGCTTGAGGTTCTGCTAATAACAGACATCTCTTTTTTGCTCTGGTTAACAATGTGTAAAGCATACAGTTGTCAAGCAATTTGTAATGAGTATTATCTATAATACCGATAACTGTTTGTTTTCCGGCACCTTGTAACTTATGTACTGTCATAGCATAAGCAAGGTCAAGTTGTTCTAATTCTTTTAATTGATATGTAATCTTTTTATTTTCTGCGAACTTAACATCACAACATTTTGTCTTGCCATTTTCATATATATCAGTTACATATCCTATTTCGCCATTAAAAACATTTTTGTCGTAATCATTAACCGTTTGCATTACCTTGGCACCAACTCTAAACTCGGTATCGTTGAGTTTAATAAATCGTGTTTCATCAGGTAATAACTTGTTTTGAATCACTTTGTTTAATTCTGATGTACTATTTAAACAATCCTTTTTTCGAGGAACGGCTATTACTACATTGTCTATACCGTCTGTTTCGATTGATTTTAAATATGTATTAACGGCTATTTTAAATAACTGTTCTCTGTTATTTCTAAACATATAATACATATCTTGTAATTCCCCGTGAATGATTTTAGGTTGTGCATTTTCGGTGACTGGATTTACATTTTCTCTAATGCGATTTGCGTCCGATAATATACCCGATTTAGCCGCCTGTCGCATTGGTTTTGTCAAGTTGTTTACACATTCTTTGTTTAATATATCTATTAAATCAGAGAATGTATTGCCATATCCTATTGGTGGTAACTGTTTGTGGTCGCCAGATACAATAAATCTTGTGTTTTTACTAAGAGCTTTAACTAATGCCAAGAATAAACTTGAACTTACCATAGAACCCTCATCAAGAAAAACAACGTTTGAATATATAGGATTATCTTCGTTAAAAGTAAATTTACCCTCGCCTTGACAACCCAACATTCTATGTATTGTACTTGCCGAGAAACCAGTTGCTTCTGTAATTCTTTGTGAAGCCATGGCGCTCAAAGCACAAGCAGATATTGAATAATTGTTCATTTGATATGCTTTAAGCACAGCTCTCATAATACTACTTTTACCCGTACCGGCCTTGCCAGTGATAAAGCTTACAGTGTTTTGTAAGGTTTTATAGATTACCTTTCGTTGTTCTGGCACATATTCAAAACCTTGCTCTTCTTCGGCTACTTTAATAGCATTCTCAATTTGTTCGTCCGTGAATGAAATGTTGCTGATTTGCTTACTTTTATCAATTAAAAGTCTGTGTATTTTATTTTCAACATTGTAATAATGTTTTAGACCAACTTTTCCGTCCTCGCAATGTAAAAAAGAATCGGAAGCAAAAAGTCTGTCCATATGTTCCATGCACTGCGGAACATTGTTGCTGATTGCACTTTTTAATATACTCTCAGACACCCAAGTGTGTCCTTCACCGTCGCCAAGTTCACTCAAATAATATCTTGTAAAAGCAACTAAACGCTCCAAAGAATTGTATAATTCAGGTTTAAGCTTCATTGCTAAATCATCAATCTTTTTAAAACCCAATCCGCTAATTTTTGTCATTATATAAGGATTGTCTAAAAGTTGTTGCTTAAGCAATGCTGCATTCGGTTCTTCGTTTTGCAGTTTTTTAATCATTGCAAATGTAACACCAAGAGGTTTGAGCATTACAATAATATCTGACATTATATAGTTGTCAAAAATCTTTTCTTTAATTCTATTCCAAGTAAAAGCCTGAACGCCTTTTACTTTACTGTAGTCAATTTCGTCAACCTTACCACTTACTACGTCTTCAACGATATTTGGGTATGCGGCAAGTAAATTGTTAGCAACGTCTTCAGATATTAACGACTTTAAATAAATCATTTGCGATTCTTTGCTTTGAGGAATTAGTGCAGTGATTGAAATCGGTTCGTATTGCCAACCAAAACGATTATCTTTTTTAAGTCTACATTTTAGTCCATATTGACCACCGATTTGTAATCTTTGCATCTTTCCAGAAAGAGTGCTTATTTTATCAGTTCTTGTTTTATCAGCTTCGTCAAAAGGATTTAAAGATGGTTGAACACCTACCGGCATTTCATCTGCATTACCTGAGAATTGATAAACACCCCAACAAGTATCGTCGCTATAATATCTTTCATCAACGATTGTTATTTTTAATTCATAAACTATATCTGTATCAAAATTCTCGATTATATAAGCACTCCTTTCTGCTTAGTTTGTTGTAACCATACCTCGTAAGGCTTTAATTTTTCTAACACTACCCTATCTTCGTTATCTTTTTTAACCAATAGAGCAAGTTGCTGACCAGTCTTAACCATATCTTCATATTCTTTTAATTTTGAATGCCATACAATACATTCAATTAATCCAAAGGAAGAATAGATATTCATAAACGCAAATTGTTTTTTATTTTTATCTTTCTTCTTTTGTACCTTTGCTACAATGCCAACAATAGTACACTTATTGCCAATTTCAACTTCGCTAAAAGGTTCTAAGTATTCATAAGCTTTGTCAAATGGGTTATTGTTAAGGAATATTTGCAAACTTTCAAATTCCCAGAACTCTTCGTTTCTTAAATATTTGTCAAAGCACTCCGATTGAAACGCCTTAAGTTTTTCTTGTTCGTTAATTTCAAAGTTTTGTAATCGCACTTTGTTGTAATCTGTAAGTAAGCGTTCCTTATCGACCTTTTTGCCATCTCTATAATCGTCAACATTTAATCCAAATGCTTCAAGTTTACTATACGGTGACGGAACGGAAGAGACAGGTTTAAAATTTCCCTTAGTATAGGTTGACATTAAATATTTCATTAACGCCTTCTTTTTATCCTTACAGGGTATTGCTCCAGATTTAATTAACGAAATGATTTGCGTCTTCTTTGGATTTACTCTGTCTATAAAGTCTTGCATTGAAGCGAAATTGCAATTTCTGTTATTTAAAATTTCTGTAGCAAAGTTTTCTCCAATACCTTTTATTGCCGATAATCCAAATAAAATTGCTTCATTATTAATTGAAAAATTCATTTGCGATTTGTTAATATTAGGTGGTAGAACTTTAACTTCAAATTGTTTTGCATCTAAGATATATTTATTAAGCATTCCTGCTTTATCTTTATTAAGGTTAAATAATGCCTTAAAGAAGTACATAGGATAATATGTTTTTAAGAATGCAGTTTGGAAGCATATTACGGCGTAACTGAAGGAATGCGATTTGTTAAATAGATATCCACCTTTTTGAGATAGGTCATCACTAATCATTTTTGCAATTTCTTCACTATATCCGTTATCAATAATCTCTTGATATAACTTTGCCGATTCTTCCTTAACCAACTCAATATTCTTTTTACCGATTGCTTTACGGAAAAGGTCGGCACCACCATAACTTCGTCCACCAAATGTACGAACAACATCAAGCAACTGTTCTTGATAAATCATACAACCATATGTAGACTTTAAAATAGGTTCCATATCAGGATGAATGTACTTGACTTTACTTGGGTCGTGTTTACATTCTATATATTCTTCAAGTGCACCCATAGAATCGGGACGATATAGAGCAAGGACTGCCGATAAATCTTCAAGAGAATTTGCTTGAAGTCTGATTAACAAATCTTTCATACCGGCACTTTCCACTTGGAATACACCATTGGTTAGCGCTTTGTTGAGTAACTCGTATGATTTAGTATCATTCTCAAAAACAGGATTGTTAATATTAATATCGTACTCGTCGATATTAAGGTCTGTCTGAATTTCCTTAATCATATTTAGGGTTTGTACACCCAAAATATCGAATTTAATAATGCCTATTTCTTCAATAATTCTCTTATCAACTTGAATAACGTGTTCGCCATCTCCGCCGAGTTTCATAGCCATATAGTCATTAATATCGGTATCAACAATGCCTACACCACCAGAGTGACAAGAAACAGTTTTAATTCTTCCGCTTAATTTACTTGCTATATCAAACAATTCTGCGTACTGAGGATGTTCTGCAACAAATTTTTCATTATTTTCAAGACACTCAGCAAATGTATCGTAAGAAAATCTCTTGCTCAATTTGTCCATTTCGTTGTAATTAAAGCCAAGAACCTTTCCAACGTCTTTAATTGCAACGACAGGTGTGATATATGAAAAGTTAATTATCTGACAAACACGATTTTCGCCATACTTATTAATTAAATAGTT
Organism: Acutalibacteraceae bacterium; assembly: GCA_045601885.1. GTDB lineage: Bacteria > Bacillota > Clostridia > Oscillospirales > Acutalibacteraceae > SIG589. The sequence continues at coordinate 80,709 of JAZSAN010000005.1, forward strand.
AATAACCGTTTCTCTATCAGATACATCTGTGTCAGTGTCCGGCATTGAAATTCTTTCTGGATTTAAGAAACGCTCAAAAATCAGACCGTACTTAATTGGGTCAAGGTCGGTAATATGCAAACTGTAGCAAACTAAACTTCCTGCACAACTGCCTCTGCCCGGCGCAACCATAATATTTTTTGACCTTGCAAAGTTAATAAAATCCCAAACAATCAAAAAGTATCCGTCAAAGCCCATAGTATGAATGGTTTCTAATTCGTAGTTAATTCTTTCTCTATAAATCTCTTGCTTTTCTTTAGGAAATTTATCAAAACCGCGCTCTACCCAACCCTCGTTAACGAGATGTTTTAAATATGTATAGTTATCATTAAAACCTTCAGGTAGCGGAAAAGTAGGCAACTTAGGGCTTTGAAACGGCATATTTACCTCTTCAATCATATCGGCAATAATATTTGTATTTGCCAAACCGACATCAACATTTTCTTTGCCGATTTGATTGTCCATAATGTCGTGAATTTCTTCTTCGCTTTGCAAATAACAACCTTCATATGTTTCGCTCATTGTTTCTGAATCGTGAGCGATTTGTACGTGCCTTGCCTGATAATATAAATCTTCTTTTGTAGCAGCATGGCTATCAGTTGTAATGATATAAGGAGTATCAGTAGCTTTTGAAAGATGAAGAATCTTTTGATTATATATTTCTTGGTCAATGTGATTATGGCTCTGCATTTCTAAATAGAAATAAGGAAATATTGATTTGTATTCATTGATATATTCAATACACTTATTCAAATCGCTTTCTCTTGCTATTTTAGAAGCTAAACAAGCTGAAGAAACAATAAGATTGTTTGCATAAGGTGCAAAGTCACTTAGCTGAACACGAGGCTTGTAATAAAAGCCTTCCAAATTAGATTTAGTAACTAATTTATTGATTGCTTTTCTTCCCTCTTCGTTCTTTGCGAGAACAACTAAGTGAAAATACTTACTCTCCTTATCCTTAATTTCAGTATCAAAGCATTCATAAAACTCAACACCATAAATCATTTTGATATCTGGGTAATCTTTTTTAATCTTATCAAAATAGCACCATGAATACTCATTTCCGTGCTCTGTGATAGCAAAGGCCTTAAGGCCTATTTTTTTTGCTTGTTCTAAATACTCTTTTGGAGTTGCATAACCATCTAATAAACTGTAATGTGAGTGGTTGTGTAACGCACTATACAATTAATCACCATCCTGCTTCTTCATCATCTTCAGTATCTTCGTCAGTACCCTCTTTAGTACCATTAAAATTAATATCTTTAATATTTACTTGAATCGTTCTTACACCATTAAAATCGTTGATTTTAGGTTCACCCACCAAGTCAAACATAACAATTTCATTATCGTCCCAACAGTTGTCAAACCATTTTAATAGCTCATTTGCGCCAAATATAATAAACTCAATATCATTAAAAGAGAATTGCAATGTATCAGCATTTTTTCCTTTGACTGCAAAATCTTGTTTTCTTAACTCTATGTTTTCAATCGCTATTAAAGGTGTATCAATGCCTTTAGCCACAATATTTTCTAACTGTGCCATTTCATTAATTAAAACAAAATCAACATCATTCATATCTTTAATGAAATCAACACGGTATGTAGTGTCATAAATAACGTCTTTTAATCTTTCATTAAGTTCTTGAATGCCATTTTCTACATTATCAGCGTTAATACTTATTCCGGCAGCATTAGGATGTCCCATACAGTAATTAAAACTTGGACACGAGTTGATAATGTCTTTAAAACTATCTATAGGACTATTATCAAAGTTTCTCATACTACCACCAAAAACCTTTGTATCATCATCGGTTTTCATTTCCTTTAATAAAATACAAGGTTTATTAAAGTGTTCAGCAACTTTAATGGCTACTACGCCAGTTAATCCTTCATCTAAAATTGTTGTAACATCTGCGACAACAACCTTGTTTTCTGGGTTTTGTTGACCAAGAACTTCGATAATTTTTGCAATACCACTTTTACGACTGTTATCTTGACGTGATTTTGCGTTTTTACTTATCCTTGCCGCACGGTCAAAAATATTCTCTTTTATCGTTTCGGTTTGACCACGTTTTTTGTAATCGAACTCTTCATAGTCCCCTATCATTGCTCTAAAAACAAGTTCTTTATCTTCGTCCGAACCGATACGAATCATACCATTAAGGACTGGGGTTAAATACCATTGGACATTATGTATGTTAATTTTGCCTTTTATACTAAATTCTTGTGCTTTAATTAAAGCCTTTAAGAAATCATTTTGAATATTACTCAAGCCTTTATCAACAATATGTTTTGTCTCATACGAACGCATATCCATATCGTCCGAAATGTTTGCCCAAGCACATAAGTCCAAAAACTCGTCAGCATATTCAACCCAAAATTCACTATCTAAAGCAAGTAAAAATTTATATACAATTCCTGCGCCGGAGAAATCTTTATTTTCATATTTTTCGCTTGTTTGATTGTTTACAATAATTGCATTAGGGTTATTAAATTCTTTTTCGTGATGGTCAAGAATTATAATGTCTATTCCCTGTTCTTTTATTTTCTTACATTGTTCGTAATCATTAGTAGATGCATCGGGAATGATGAGCAATTTGGTATCTTCAGGGATAATAACGTCTTCGCTTAAACCGTGCGCCTTTGCTTTTTTATGCAGTATATAAGAGACTGGATAATCGCTATCAAGCTTTTTAATATACAGATACATCATTGCTGCCGAACAATATCCGTCCACGTCAGAATCTACTAAAATTGCAATAGGAGATTTGTTGTTAAAATGCTTTGCAAAACATTCTACTGCAACATTCATATTTGAAAGCAAACTGTAATTAATAATTTCACTATCTGAAAGGTTTAAATATCTATTTACATCCTTGATACCACGATTTTCTAAAACTCGTATCTTAACATTTGCATTATTTGAATTTTTATATAATTTATATTTCAATTAATCACCTATCTTAATTTGTAAATATTCTTATTAACTAAATGCTCCCATTTTTCATAATTATCTGACGGAGATTCTTTTTCATTCAAGATGTTATCTTCGTCAAATATATAATAAAGAGGAATTGTATCAGGAAATCTGTCTGCCAAAGCTTCCATTTTTTCTTTGTCAATATCTTTATCCATACAAAGAACAATATCTACGCCCAATCTGACAAGCATTGCGATTTGAATGTCAGAAAGTTTTGCACCACCTGTGGCTACACAGTTTCTTGTATTGCGTGACCAACTTTGCATAACGCTTTTTTCTGCTTCGAAGACATAAACACGATTTGCATTTTTTATGTATGGAAGTGTTTTATTTAGTCCGTATAATACTTTGCCCTTAGCGACTGGCTCAAGATATATGTATTTCATTTCATTATCATCAAGTTGCTCTTTAAACAATCTACCTTTAACTCCCACTAAATCGCCTATTTCAGAATATATGGGAATTGTTATCCGATTACTAAATTCGTCATATGCTATGTCAAAATCTTTCTGAGTTTCGTATGATATGCCATCGTCATTAAACATATCATTAACGAATGGCTTGTAATAATTTAATATTGACTTATCTATTGGCTTTAATGGTTCGTCATCCTCATTATCTGCCGAGCTTGACATTTTATTAAGCATTTCAAGTATTTTAAAACTTTTAGGGACATTCTCGTAAAAATCATGGTAATAAGAAATTCCTATTTGTTCACATATATACTTGATACCTTCAGGAAAATCGGTGTTATTTATAAAACAAACCAAGTCTATTAAATCAGAATTTCTGTTTTTGGCAGGTAAGTTTCTTGTATAGTTAATCGTGTAAAGATATTCATTTTCATATACGCAAATGGCCGTAACATTGTCACCGTCCGGATTAGCACATTGATAAAAACCATTTTTGTGCTTAATGTGATGACAATTCAGCGATTCAAGTATTAACTGGATATAATTGTTGTCCAGAATGTATTTTTTCAAGCTGATTATATCCATTCAATACTCTCCTTTACTTTTCTTTTTCTCGTTTAATTAAATATCCAATGTTTACCCAAGTATTATAATCAAGATTGATTTCAAACAGCATTACTTTATCCTTATTTCCTGCTCTGTTCTTGTCAATTTTGATTGCAAAATAATTCTTATCATATTCCAAATTAGAAACGACGGGTTCACCCCAAGAATCACATTCTGCAACATACTGATATTTATGGTAATCCGATTTACTGATACGCTTACCGATTGTCAAGATATCTGTTACATGTTTAATTTGTTTTGCATTGGCAATATTATTACTACTCAAACTAAACACGTCTGTAAAAACAGTATCGTCAGATAATTGGAACACTGCAAATCCACTCATTTTCAGTTCGTTTGTAAGTTCTTTTAAATCTGTTGCAAACTGTTTAATTACCGACCAATCATCAGTTTTGTATCCTTTTAATGTGTCGTAAACATAATAAGTAATATTATCTACTGCTTTAGCTTTTCGTAGTTCAAATTCAATTCGTTCATTGCTATAATCAGTAGAAACATCTTTGAAAAGAACTTCGCCCTCTTTATGATTGTCTATCCATTGGGAAACCTTTATAATATCCCAATACTCCGTAGATGTATCTTGAATGCGCTGAATATATTCTTCGTCAGTTTCAATATAAATGCCGTCATTATTAATTTTTCGGCGAATTATATTACCTTTATCATCGTGATAAACACCAAGAACAATTTCTTTTTCAGGTTTATTGCGTCGCACACCATGTAATTCTTGAAATTCTTTATTGTTAACTACTGTAGTTAACAAACAACTTCTTAAATCTTCTTCAGACATTTCGTTGCTCATAAAAAGAATTTTTTGATGCTTAACTAATGCCTCGTATGCAGATAGTAACATAAGCTTTCTTGTCTTACCTTCGTTAGACAAAAAGCCTTCAAACATAACCTTGCCCAATCTCATACCTAAAAAGAATTCATTATACATAGCCCAAGGGAACGGCAATCCAAAAGCGGGTTTGGTTAAGTGCTTGTTTACTAACTGTTCGTTATTCTGTGTTAAATCAACTGCCTCGTCTCCGGAGTTGATTACTGTATGTATTTTATCGGCTCTAATTCTTATAATTCTATAAATATCATTTGCCGTTAACTTATCAAAATTTTTGTGATTAATAATCTTTTCGATTGGAAATCCATTTCTGCCATACTCTCTGATAAGTGAGTATTTTTTTACAGTATTAAAATAGTTTTTGCAGTCATTTTTGTCTGCCAATTTCATATATTGCTGAACTGTTTTCCAACCGTGATATTCTTTATATAATCTTAACCTCTCTTCGTTTTGGCTCATAAATACATTCATTTTTGTTTCATCAACTGTTTGAGAAAAGGTTAAGTAAAAAGTCTCAAATGAGTCATAGAAAAACTTTGTTGCTTCGTCGGCAAAATCATACTTGGAACGCATAAAGTTTCCGTATGTCACATATAAATCAGGCTCGCTGAAAAGTGACCCAACGAAACAAATCTCCGCCTGTATATTTGTAGTTTTAAGTTCGTTTTCTGTCAAATACTAAATCACCGTCCCCGAAAATATCTTCTACTAAATCTTTAATATCTTTATCCTCGTCCACTTCATTGTTATAAGGAGTCGTTGTAACGAATTGTGTTAAATTGGGAGTGTGTGCAATTTCACTTGGTTTGTTTTCTAATATTGATTGTTCTTCTTTCCATTTTAGAAAACTATTATATTTGTTTATTAAAATTGCAAGGTCATAATAGATTCGATTTTCTGGAGAGAAAGTTTTGTTTTCAGATAAGTTTTTTTGATATACCTTTGTAAGAAAAGTTTTCTTCTTTTTCCACATTTCCAAAAGGTCACACGCCGGAATAGGTATCATACCTTGTTTAAATGTACCTTTATAAACCTGCGCCAATCTCGTATAAGGAACTACTTGAATGCCATAAAAATCTCTAACGAACTCATTAACATCTGCTTCGTCAAACCAATTCTTTACATACTTAACTGCATCCGACTTATATTGTTCAATTGTTTTTTTGTCAAAATGTTTTTCTTTTAATATTTTGCTTAATTGTTCAAATGCAACTGACTTATATTCATCTATGTGTATTAAAGCAGCGTTCCATTTTTTTGTATTCTTTGATTGACACTGTTGTTTAAAACAATCAATATGGAAGTATCTATCATCATAAAAAACACAATCGTTAATTTGGTCGGGAACAATAATATCTTTACCACAGTATTTACATTTCTTTTTTATCACTTTAGATTCTAAGAAGCATTTAGTGTGATAACATTTTCCGTCAAACAGTAAAATGTCGCTTAAATCATCTGTTCGACTTTTGTTTAATGTAGTTTTGCAATGATTACACTTTCGATTCATTACTTTATTTTCTATTATTTGTTCCGCCTTTTCTTGCCGTAGGCTGAAAACTCAACCTACGGCATTTATTATTTAATTAATCAAAAGCTTTAAGTACCTTTTTAAGAACTTCTACATCAGTAACATTCTTGTAAGCGGTAGGTAAACCTTCCTTTTCAAGTTTTGCTTTCATAGCAGACTTTTCGTTTGCAGGAAGAGCATTTCTCTTTTCAATAATTGCCTTTCTCAACGATTCCAATTCGTCAGCATTAGATGTGTTAGAAGTTTCTGCTTTAACAGGAGAACCTACGCTGCCCAATACTTCTTTAGCATATAAGTCCTGTTCTACCTCAACTGCTTTTGTGAGGTCGTTCTTGAGTGTAAAGGCCTTATTCTTTGCAGTCTTATCAACAACTACCTGCCAATCAAGAAGTGAAGGGTCTTCTATAATTTCGTTATCCTTATGAACGTGAGTTCTATCCTTTTCTATATGAGCACATACCTGACCGTCCTCGTCTCTAAACATACGAATAACAGTTTTTGCATTGTAACCCAATCCCTTAAATCCTTCAGGAATCTTCTTGCCAGTAGCAACCTGAGTTGTTTTACCGTCATCGGTCTTTACTGTTACCTTTTCGTCAGTCTCTCTTGCAGTAGCAATCCAATGAACACCACAAGAAAGAAGGTCAAGAATCAAATCGTTACCCTTAAAGTTGATGGTATTATAATCTTTGAGTTCAAGTCCAGCGCCCTCAATTTTAACCAATCTTTCGTCGCCGATAAGATTGTCCTTGTCAGCCTTAACTGTATTACGCTTTTTGCTAAATTCGGTCAAACCTTGCTTGGTAGTTAGGTTAAGAATTGTTGTACCGTCAACTACAAGCGCATCGGCTCTAAATGGTTCGCCGTCTGCGTCCACAACAATATCGTCTGTCTCATTTCCGTCATCGTCAAGTTCGTAGAAATCTTCGTTATTCTTAACCTTAGCTATGTATTGACGAACTTCAGCCAACGACTGAGTGTATACAATATAAATGTTATCAAGATTTACACCATTGTTTGCATACTCTTCTAGATAATCATCAATTGAACCAGATTCGGGGTCTAAGTAAAGAACCCTAAAAGGTTTGCCGTCAGGTCGCTTAAAGTAAGCAAACTGAGAAGCTAAAGTTGACTTTCCTGTAAAGAAATCTCCAAACACTACCATACCAAGTTTAGTCTGAATCAATCCTGCTTTTCTTGCTTTTGCCATTAATTAAATTCCTCCAATAAATTATTTATGTTTAAATTAATCCCAAGCCTCATCATCATCGTCAGAAACGTCGCCCCAATCTTCGTCAGAGGAAGAATTAAAGTCTTCTTCAGCCTTATTAGCCTTTCTGATTTTTTCAAGAGCATCTTCAATCTTAGCCTGTGCATAAAGCTCCTTTTCAATTGTCTTAGGTTTTGCTCCAGTGATGATAAATTCACGTTTTGCAGGAGTTTTAACCTTTTCCATTGCATCCTCTTCGCCCCAAGAATCTTCGTTGACAACTTCTTCTGTGGAAGTTTCGCTTACAATATGACCGCTTACCTGAAGTGCGTAATAAGGTTTTAAATTCTTTTTAAACAAACTGGCCAATTCTTTATCAATTATAATAAACTCAACATTTTCAATTGTTTTGTATGTAACAATCATGGCTGATACAACAAATCTGCCGGTTTCTTTGTCATTATTTTTTTCCTTTTCAATACCCTTGAAAATAATCACCTGATTAAAATCATTCTGAGATTCAAACTTATCGTCATCAAAATCTACGGGTGAGCAAAGAGAAATCTGGTCAGGAACAAGTTTTGTATAATGCTTGGTATTGCCCTTATCATCAATTGAGGTGCTATAGTCAATCTTGCCGCGAATAAATACGCTCTTCTCATCTTTAAGATGTTCTGCCACTTCTTTACAAGCATCAAAGTCTGTAAGAATTTTCTTGTCATTAACTTCATTGCCCTTTTCGTCGAGTTTCTTGGTTACACCAATATTCTTGCCGATGAGCTTAAAGCCTTCGCGATTGTAAGTAAATCTGTTTGCCCAAGGAACTGCAACAGTTTCAGGTTTGTCGCCCTTCTTCTCTGCCTTTTTAGAGAAGTAAACATTATCAGTTTCAGTGCCCTGTAAGTTTACGAACAAAGTTTTACCTTCGTCGTACTCAACACCAAAATTAACAATGTTCATGTCCTTGTTTGTCTTTGTCTTGAGGGATTTAGAAAATCCGTCTTTCTTGGTTCCAGTTACAATACCTTTTAACTGGAACGCACCTTTTGTTTCGGGTAAATTAAAAATTCTTTCTTTTGCCATTAAATCTTTTTTCTCCTTCAAAATTTAATTTTATTTCACTTCGGGAATTTTTTGCCTTAAAAAAATTTGGCATTACTTAGTATACTCCGAATTTTGAAATTGTTCATTTATTTCTTAATATTTTAATAAAAGTATGGTTTTATTAAATGTGCTCGAAGTTTTTACATCTTGTCATCATCATAGCACAACTATCATTCTGCGCTATCTCAAACAACTTTTGAGCAGTTGGACAATTTGTTTCTTTAACACAAGTGAGTTTCTTGCATTTCCAACATAGGCAATGTTCTTTTCTAATTGGGTCTGTTTCTGTGTCAGTCCAAACATCTGCTCCATAGTGGTGTTCTAATGTTATCAATTAATCACCTCGCAAAACTCTGAATAATTTTAAATTATTAGGAGCGACCTAAATTTTAATTTGCTATTATGCTAATTTTTGTACCGTTTGTCCCTTACTGTTAAGTAAGTAAACTCCATTTTCGAAGACGCGAGTTATATTTTTATTTTTGTCGGTTAACGATACAACTGTAACATTCTCCATTTGGTCAAAAGGCTTATCAATATGATAAACAATTTCGTCACCACAATGAGTTTCTTTTTTAATAAGTCTATCAACCGCTTCATGCATTTCTTTCACATAAGCCAAATCAGCTTCGGCAATTTCAAGCCCATGAAGGTTTTCATATCTCTTTTTATGTCGGATTCCGCCCTTTCGATAATCACGAGTTTCTTTACCGACCCAAACCACAGCAGATGTAATAGTATCTGCTTCCTCATAACACCAATTATTATTAAATCCTTTATATTGTAAAATCATTAATTCTACCTAACCTTTCTATCTTTCTAATCTATCTATCTTTTTATTTTAGGTCGCTCCTTATATTGTAAAAACAAATTACTTTGTTATTACTTTTCTTTGTATAAAAGAGTGCTTTTATTCAATCCGTATTTTTATTATACTTCACTTTGGGAATTTTGTCAAGTATAATTTTCCTCTTTTTTAAATCTTGAGTCTCCCTGAACGGTCTGTTCAATATCTGCCCACCACCAGTTTTCTAATTCAGAAAAATTTAATGGCTGGCACGTATTCTTTGTTGCAATCCAATATCCTTCTGCTCTATGCCAAGATAGATAAAACACATATTTGCCATTTGTGGCAATCAAATTATCATTTTCAAATTCTTTAGGCGGGTGTGTTTTGCAGTTGTGCCAAACGAGTTGCATTGAAAATTTATTGTTCATTTTCCAACTCCTCAATCACCTTAAGTTGCTTTCTTAATTGTCTTAATTCTCTTTCGTAGCTGGCCATTGATTGCAATACTTCGGCTTTATCAAAATCGTTAAATCTATATTTGCCAATTTTGTAAAATCCAATAAATCCATGTTGTGCAGTAAATATACTAATGCATTTGTCAAAATTGTCGTCCCCAGTGCTCCAAAACGGTTCATAAAATCCACGCTCTTGGCACATATCGCAAGTGCAAATTTGAGTAATTTTGCCCTTTATTCCATCAGTGGTAATTACTTCGTCGCCAACATTAAACTTATAATCCTGAATATTAACTGCGATTCACCTCCACAAGCTCGAACGTAACAATTTCTAAATCACTTCTACGGTTTTTGTCATGCCCATCAATAAAGTGACCACAATCATTTAATATTGCTATCATATGTTTTACCTCTCAAAATCTTTGCTTACAATACCGGCTGACAATTGCCAGACCAGAATTTATCTTTGTGTTTTGCAATAAATTTGTTGCACTTATTCCAATCTCTAATTTCAGCAAAGTAATATTTGCCACATTCTTTGCATCTTAGTTGTATTTCAAGAAATCTAATTTCATTGTCAGACCATCCGTGAGTCCAATGCCAACAAATCACTTCGCTATTCTTATGTTTGCAAAATAGTTGTTTGGAAAACTTTTTCATATACACCTCAAATACTACCCAGAATCAGCCCTTGCTCTTGAGCGTCTTCGAACTCGCCTAATCTGTGTATAATTCTATCAAGTTCTTTAAATGTATCTCTATCTAATTCTAACAAATCGTCATAGTCTATATTTAAAGCAACACAGTTATTTGGCTCCCAAATTTTAGTTAATCTTCCTATAGTTCAATACCTCTTTTCAAGTCATATAAAATTGTGATTTTATTATAATTCCAAAGATGATTTTGAAATAAACTGCACTTTTCTACTTTTTGATGATTTACAAATCAAAATAAATTTATTTGTGTCATATGATATAATTTCTTTAATGTTGTCATATCCTATGTTATTAATATCTGTTTCAATATTTTGGATATTAGTTTGGATTATTTTTATCACTTGCATTTATATCCCTTTCTATTTTTTTTATTATTATAATATTTTAGTTTGCCACGACTCCTTGAATTAGTAGGAGTATAAGAACACCACCCAGCATTCGCCGCTTGTTTTAGATAACTGCTAACAGTGCTCTGCCCTAAATCTAACTCGTTACAAATCTCTGTTTTTGTATATCCAAGCTCCCACAGTTCTGCTACTTTTTTAATAATATTAGATAGTGCAAATTGATGGCATTGTATCCAATTAATATTGGATAAGTCGAATATTTTATCAAAATAGCTTTTTAAAATATTTTCTTTAATGTAATTCATTTGAGACCTTTTACAATCAATTCTTATAACATTTATCCCATGTTGTTTGGCTAAATTTTCTTTTGCAATATCTTTGATTTTTCCTTCTACATCTCTTCCTTTATGACCAAAGGTATCATTTCCATGTCCTAACTCTCCGTCGGCTTCTATAACATATTTTTGATTGTTATATTCAAAATAAATATCAAACTTACTTTTTCTCTGATTTAATAAAAGCCAATCTGGCTCGCACCACTCTCGAATAATGTTATTTACTGGCAATTGTGTTATAAAAGAGTAAAGAAATTTATTAGGATAGGAAATGTTGTCGCTACAAACATTGCAACTAAGTCCATTTCTAAACAGTATTCCAAGTTTAATTATCTTTTCTGTTCTACAGTTAGGGCATTTTACGATAATTTTTTTATCACTAAATGGCATATAATTTTTCATTATTTCCTCTGTTAAGCCATACATTTTCGCAATGTCCTTGTATTCTGAAGCCCAAATGCTATTTTTATATTCAGGAGCCGCACCTATACATTTTTTACTACATACGGGACACTTACTTCCTTGCAAAACATTAGAAGGGCGAGCCTTCCAATTGTGTCCACAGATATTGCAGCGATGTAAAATTGGAGTAGAATCATTTATGTATTTTTCTAAAACTTCAATGTTTGGGTTAATCCTTAATACTTCAATTATATACTCTTCAAGTGTTTTCTTTTTACTTATATGTTACACTGTATCCTATATCTACATTCCTCCCTAATTTTATATCCAATGCAATTTATTTAATCCTTATATTCACCTATAACATTAGCTTTTATAGTTTCATATTCAAACTTAGCAGCTAGCACATCTTCAGGCATAAAACCAGCAGTGTAACCGTCTGCTTCAAGCATATCTATCTCTTCTGCCTCTTTTGATAAATCAGTCTTAATTGAATTTATTTCTGCACCGTCATGATAAAGAGTTATCCTAACCCAAGGCCAATTTAGTTTTCTTGCATAATATTGCTTTTTTATTACCATCACACCTAAACTTTTAATAAAATGAGAATTTTATTATCTACTTTAGTTTGCTAAACAACCTAATTGCTACATCCATTCCATTGAACTCGCCTTTGTAATAATCCCACGAACTTACAACGCGTTCAGGTAAGTTTTCGGCTCGTTCTTTAACTGCATCACACAAAGAAAATAATATATCTCTTGCCTCTTCTTTGGTAATTGATTCTTGATTATTAAGTTTTTCTAACGCTTCTTCTTCGGTTAATTTTTTATACTCACAAATACTTTTTTTAACTTTTGATTCTGGGTCTTCTGGTAATTCAGAAATCCTACAACCTTTATCTTCCTGTTGTTTGCCAATTAAAATATAATTAATTATAGCTACATTTTCAAGTTCGTTTCGTTCTTGAATATAAGACCTTAGCCCTTCAAAATCTTCAAGTGTTTTTATTTTGGTATCTCTCAAAATTTGACTACAACCGTTTCCGTTTTTATGAAAATAGGAAACCATATACGCATATTTTTTCTTACGTTTCATTATTTTCTCCTTGTAAAATAAGACTTTTATTATACATAATACTTTGCTTCAAAATCAGAGCACTTTTCACCTTTCTCAAAAACGTCGTCGCAGTACCACTCAAGTTTCTTGGAATCAATACATTCCTGTTGATGTTTGCACTTGCGACAAGAAAGATTCTCCCACTTACCAATTAAGATATGAAAATGCAGCCACCAGATATCAATTACACCGATACTGTTCGGATATCTATAAATCCAAGGCATGTACAATATTGTAGGTAGAAAAGAAAAGAAGTAATCTTCCTTGTCTACTCTGAATTCGATAAATGGTTTGATTCTGTATTGTTTTCTATGAGATTTGAGTCTTTTTAAATCTTTAAATAATTTCATATTACTCTTTCACCTCTTCAAATTTTTCACAAGCTGTAGTATTTTCATAACATAAATGCCCTATTAGACATTCCGGATGAGGCAAATCACAACATAAATTCCAATCGCCCATACCAAGAAAATGAGAACATTGTCCACAAGTTTTGTCTATAATTGCTATCACAACCTTTCATATATCACCACTTAAAATTTTATTTTTATTGCCTTAAAATCGCAATTGCTTTTTTCACATGCTTGTTTTTTAATCCAGTATCTTCTCTTTTATAACCCATAATAATTTGACCTTTACCTACAGAAGATGTTTGTACTAAATAAGAATCAACAAAACGCTCTAAGTCACTTCGTTCATCATCTAAAATAACAAACCTTTTTACTATATCATCGTGCTCTATCAACCATTGCGATATCTCTTCTTCTCTTCTGCCGCTTGAAGACCTAGGCGTTATATCAATAACTTTTATATTATATTTATTCAAAAGGTCAGTTAACCTCTTTTGGTCTCTAAACTGCTTATCATAAGGAGTGTTCCACCAACCAAATCTCCAACTGCTACTCATTACAACTTTCGCATTTGTTTCCTTGACAATTTTAGCCAGTCGTTTAACTTTTCTTTTATGAACACCAAAAGGACTTGTTAATTTTATGTACCAGTTTTTCAGCTTTTGGTTTTTAAAGAAACAAACAATATTCCAACCCAAAAGATTCCACTTATTATAGTCATTTAGAACACCATCAATATCTAAGAAAATAATGTTTTCTTTTACACCGCCAATAACCGCATATTGTATATCTGCCATTCGTCTACCTCTTATAATTTTATTTCCATTCCAATAAGACGGACTTACCTGTTTCGAGTTCTTCTAATTCCTTTTCGCTAACATCAATCCACTGTTGTTCATACTTACCGCACTTAGAACATCGGCAAACAAACAATCTTAATGGATAACCCATATCGTCTTGTTGAATTACATTACTTCTTTTGTGTATCACCCAGTTATGACTGCACTCAAACAATCTCATAATCTCACCTCATAAAATTCGTATTTTATAACCTTTTAAATTCCTTGTCCATCACTGCTCCGCAATTAGGGCAAAATTTGGATTTTAGCTTTTGGTTGGCGTAATCCTCTTTGTATACTTTTTTATGACAAACAGAACAATATACACCTGCGTTTGCACATTCATCTAATAAAAACCAGTGACCGTGTTTGACTATTCTCGTTTCTTCCATTTTTCACCTCATCAAATACGCTTTTTATAACCTAATTTTTAATCTCAATAGACCTGATATCTTGTTCGCCACTTATAGAAACGCCAATTTGGTTTTTATAAACATATCTGTCCCACAAATAACAAACAACACGTTCTTTGCTTACTTCGCATATAAAACCAATTGGTTTGCCGTTTACAATAATGGGAGCATTTACCGCACTTTGACCATAAGAACCATTGTTATCAAAATATACTTTCATATAATTTCACCTCATAAAATTTATTTAGGAAATCCTTCTCTATCGTCAAATACAACGCCATTAATACTAATTCTTAAATGAGATAAATCTTCTATCTCTTCTGATGTTAATTCTTTTGATAAACCAAACTGAACTGTTCCATCCGACAACACCTTGAATGTTGCTCCGTTTATCTTTTCATTAAACAGTTTTGCTGCATTCATATATTGCTCTCCTTTACGGGCGGCTTCCATCCGCCAGATTGTTCAAAGATAATTTTCATACTTCTTTCCATCCATTTTTCTCAATTATTTCTTGCATCCATAAGCGGTTTATTTGATTATTGCTGTGAATATGAATAGGATAATTGCGACCAGTTTCTTCGAACCATTTAAGAAGTTCAATATAATGACCTCCATCGTTAGCGTACTTTCCTGCATTATGGCCAATATCAATAACATCGAAGGGCTGAATATTTGGATAGTGCATACGACAGACAAATTCTCTCATAATAATAAATGATTTAGCGCTATTTACGCTTGTTTTCAACACATAACCTTTTGGAGCATATTTACAACTATCTACCCATAATTTCATATATTTACCTCATAAAATAATCCTTTTATAAAAACTTTTCTTCAAACCAGTCAGTGAATCGTCCAAATAAACTTATCTTACTGTGCTTGCAGTTTTTCATTTTATTAGACCACTTATCACATTTGAACGCCAAATGTTTACCTGTGACCTCGCATTTATATCGGTTATTTAAACCAGATTTGCAAGACTTTTTACAATATATGCACTTAGCCATTTTACACCTCTGTCTTAACATACCGACCACAATGGCATTCGCCTATCTCTTGACTTTCAATAAATTCTTTACAAGGGCATTTGGTTTCCGGCACCTTATCGGCAACACAAGGACAATAACCGTCATTGTCTTTTACGGCCTGAGTAACTTCCTCGTAAATTTCTTTATTTGGATTTTTACTTATCTTCATTAACATATCCTTTCTGCATATTGGTTTTGAGAAGCAAGGGTTATACCTAAAACTTCATCATAATGCGGTTGTTGGTCTGGAATATATCTTCCAAATTTAACAATAATATTGTCATAGTTTTGTCTGAGATATTCCACCATATCTGATATTTCAGGTTCATAATAACCAGAATATATTACAATATCATCGTTGGTTTTATGTCGAAATAATTGAATTAAACCGACTAATTCTATCCAACTGTCGAACGGTTCTAATCCGCCAAACACTATTGCCTGAGTAATGGGATTTTTTAAATATCGTTTCACAATACTCAATGTTGTAACTTCAATTGAGTCAGATGTGGCAAGCTGACTATTTTGACATATTTTCTTGCCACAATCTTTCTCACATTTAAAATCACAATTGGGAAAGGCAATAAACATTGACGATTTTTTGTATTGAGTAAAATCTTCGTCTCTTATACCCTTAATTTTCATTACTTGCCTCCTTGTGTTTACATAATTCTCTTATTACGTCGTCTGCCGATGCTTGCTGTCCTTGAATGTTATGTTTCCTCAAAGGATATTTCATTTTAGGGTCATAATGCGAATTCCCACGATTAATTTGCGCTATGGCGCCTTTAGTTAGGTTGTATACGTTGGCAATAGATGCAAAAGAGCAATTCGTGTATATTAGCAAATACTTTATTTCGTTTAGAATTTGAGTCGAGAAATGACAAAACGCCTTTCTAATTGGGTATTCAATATCATTTTTACACCAAGTTTGACCGGCATTAATACCATTTACAATTCGCTCTGTGCAACCATATTTTTTAGCAATCTTGCGTTGAGATAAATTGCTATATATCAAATCTTCAATAATACTCTCCGCAACATTTTCATCAATTAAACTTCGTGGATTATCCTTTCCTTTCATAACAGGATTTTCTTCTCCGCCTTGCAAAATATTGTAACCATTCGGTGCTTGCGAATTTAATGTCTTAATCCAATATCGCTCTAATTCGTTGTAATTTTCTACATTGAATTCTAATATTTCATAATAAAAATTTTCTTTTCCATATTTATGTATGGCGTTATGAATTGGAAGTGCGTCAAGCTGACAAGTGCCATTGCATAAATGTTGGATAAATCTTCTATGTGGGTCTTTAGCCTGACCTACATAAACTTTATCGTTTATATTATTTTTAATAACATAAATACTTTTTGTCATAGCAATCATTTTATAAGCTGGTCGTTATTTAAGACATCGTACCATCTTCGTTGATTAAATTCGTTTCTACGAATTTTTTGATAACTACTTACGGGAACATAAAATCCGACCACTCTGGCGAAAGTATCATTTATAGGCTTTGCACAAATCGGGCAAGACTGAGAACCTATAAAGGCGTGTTTATCTTCACATACAGAAATCTTAGTAGTAAATGCAAAGTAAATAACTCCTTGAGATGCTACATAATTGAGCATATCCCATGCTGCTTCTTTTGTTGCAAAGCGATTCTCTATGTCGATATGTGCGATGCAACCGCCACCGCACTTAGCATCAAAAAGACTTCCTAATCGACACTTTTCTTGAATTGAACACTGCTCTGTAAGAGGTATCCACTGATTTGAATAAATGTAATATTTGTCTTGTTCATACAAAAGATTATCTGCTGCACAAATAACACCAGCACAGTTCTCAGCAGGTATCATCTCAAGGTTAAATGTAAAATCACATTCAAAGTTGTCTTTTACATCATTAATAACGTCAAGGATTTCCGTTGCAAATTCAACGCCTTCGTCTGAATAAGACTTGTTGCCAAATTCGTCTGTATTTATTAAGCCGAACATATCCATAACTTCGTACATACCAATACCGCCGATGGTACAGAACTGCTTGTCGAGTTCCACTGCACCGTCTTGATAATTGGGAAGCAAGCCCTTTTCAATATTTCTCTTCAAGATATGTCTCATACTATAAAGTGCTTTACAATCAAGCGTTACTCTGTCACGAAGAATATCAAGATATTTCTTCTTGTTTAACTTGGATTCGTAAGCAATACGAACAAGGTTAATTGTACTTACTCGGCAAGAGCCAACTGACAATGCAGTTCCACCGATTGAATTGATAAACGCATCAAGTTTTGTTGTTTCAGAAAGAAGTCTGCAACAGTTAGAAAGTACACCCACATTATCACTTACAAAGAAGTTACTGTCACTCCACTTAATATTATGGTCTGAGCACCAACGAGCAAAAGGTTCGTCTGCGAACTTCTTGTCCTTATATAATAAACTATAAGTTAATCCTTTATATTCATATTGGGTCGCTAATCCAATACCGTTCTCTTATGAACTGCTACATATTACTATGTAGAGTAGACTATATCATATTCTCAAACACTATTACCACATTTGAGAACCCCAGCACTTCCACCTGCTTAGGTGTACTCTACTCACTTCCGTATATAAAATTTCTTTTATATCGTGTTTTCGATAGTCGTTGCGCTTTCCCATCTATATGGGCTTAGTTCATGGTTATCTGAATATTCTACTTCAAAATGGCAATTATGACATAAAACAATAAGGTTGTCTTCGTTGATGAAATCAGGATAAGACATTAATTGTTCGTATAAGGTTTCAATATTGCCATCGTAAACATTCTCAATAAATTCTTTAAAAATTATTCTGAAAGGTTTAACATGGTGAGTTTCTAAATCTCCACCACGCTGCCCACAATGTTGACAAGTATAATTAGCTTCTCTAATTTTTCGCTTTGATATTGTCTTGAAAATTCCTCTTGCAATTGTTTTTTCATCATTGTAACCTTTATAATTAGGATTATTTTCTCCTACAAATCGTCCAATTAAAGATTGACTAATTCTATTACGTAATTCTATATTTTCTATTTTAGATTTACGACTTGTATATCCCATAGCATTTAATCTATGAGTGATATTCGCTCTGGTACAACCCAACTTGTTAGCAATTTCTTTATCGGTTAAGTTTTGATGATATAATTTTAATATTTCATCTTCTGGTATCATATATTTTCGTGCTATTTAATCACCGCTTTTATATAATATCATTCAGATTTTCCATGAGTTCACTGGGTTTTCATAATAAATCGCTTTACTATGCCGCTATAACATTAACGGGGAAAGTAAACATATTTGTCGTTCTAATATCGCTTACCACTTCCATAAATATCTTCTGACATTCAATTAAATCTTCAATATGGTCAATAGCAAATGTTCCATCGGGGAACTCTACTCCACCAAACAAAGATTCAAGATACGGTCTGTCAAAAATCGAAACATTTGTAAATGCACACTGGTCTATTCTTAAGAAAGGCTGATTAAGTCTGTAAATGAATTTCTGGAAATTTTGCTTTAAGTATTCTGCACCAAATTCTTTGCAACCCAAATAGTTGTTTTCAACGTCTTTCTTCCAGAAGTACCAAGCCCAAATCAATACATTTGGCATACCAACTGCGCCAGATTGCCTGTTTGACAAAAAGCTTACAAACTCAATAACATCATCAAAATAAGTTGTTAAATGTTTGGGCGGTTGGTGATTATATTTATTTAGGAAGAACAATCCTTCAGTTGCCAATCGAGTGAAATCGTTAGCCCAACAATAAGGGAAGTAAGAAGCCGATGCCGAATCATTAAGATAAAATGCCTTGTTGAATTCGCATTCCAACCACTGCTTTGCAGTTCTAAGTCCCCACTTCTTTTTAATTTCCAAGAAGATTTTGTTTAAGCCAAATAGTTTATCTTCGCTCTTACCTTTTTCGGTAATAAAACTACGAATATCTTTATGGCTTGCGTTAGCATTCGGGTCGATAGTAGCATCTGCCATTGTATCTTGCTGAACAAATCTGTCCAAAAACTCAGAGAAGTCTAACTGGCTTGGGTGTAACCCATTTATGTATTCAAAATCCTCACCGTATTTTTTCTTTAAATCTTCTAAACATCTTTCAAAGTCTTTTGATAGTTTTAAATTTATTTCCATTTAATTCCTCCCAATCCATTCTGTTGCTTGTTTAAAATCTAAAAGGTCTCCGTTGATTTCTAAGACTGGTAGAAACTGAATTCCTTTTGCTTTCATAATTTCTGTGTCGTTGCACTCTTCATACTGAATGTTTTTCTCATTAAGTTTTTTAATAAGTACCTTGCATTTAGGACATCCTGTCGAATATATCTTTATCATACGCCACTGGAGCCGAAGCCTCCGTCTCCTCTCTCAGTATCCTCAAGATTGTCAACTTCTTCAAATTCTACATTCAAATAAGGCTGAATAACTAATTGTGCAATTCTCTGGCCGTGTTCGATAGTTCTAATCTCACGACTATCATTGTGTAAAGCCACAATGATTTCACCCCTATAATCAGAATCTACAATACCCGTACAGTTAGCGGGTCTCAAACCCTGTTTAGTAGAAAGTCCTGACCTCGCATATATACCGCCAAAGTATCCCTCTGGTATTTCGACTGCTAAGCCTGAAGGAATTTTTAATACTTCGCCGGGATAAAGTGACATCTTTTCTGAAGGCAGATATGCACTCAAGTCATACCCTGCGGCAAACTTTGAGCCACGCTCAGGAACTTTTGCACCCTCTCTTACTTTTACAAACTTTACTTTGATAAACATCAATCCTTTCTGTTAATTTAAAATTTATATAAAACCGTAGTTTTATTCAAACTGTTTTTTAAAACATTGCTTCTGCTTCCTCTTCAGTAAGATAACAATCCCTATCAGGATAAACTTTCAAATCAGTACCGAAGTTATCTTGAGTTTCATTTATGTGGTACTCAATTGTTCCGCTAATATCTAAATCGTTAATCCAAGCTGTTCCGATTATAAAACCTTCAGATTTTGCAAGAAACTGAATACAAGATATATCAACTGGTTCACCGTTCTCGCGGTCTATTACCCAGACTTTATCCCCTACGTCCCAAACAGGTTTTATCCAACCGTCTTCAATAATGTAGTCAGCAAGTGCTTTTGCACCATCATCACCAATATATGGAACTGATAACACTCTATCGTCAGCTTGTTTTATCAACTCTACTAATTTATCTCTATCGCTTATCATAATTTACACCTCAACTATCTTTACTTTTCCGTGTCTTAAATTAAATTCAAGTTCTTCAAGCAATTCAATATCTTTCATAAGATTCGGGTCTTGGTTATCAATCATACTTTGCAATTCTTTAAGTTTATTGTCGCCTTCTTGAGCCAACCAAAAGTCAGCAGAAAAACTTGAAATCATAGCGTTATATTTAGTTGTTTCTGTCATTCGGTATCACTTCCATCTATTTTAAAAATGTTCTTATATTTATCCCAGTATTTAGGGTGACATAAAAATACAAGTTCATCACACAGATTGGCAGCTACTAATGCCTGACTAGGTTCAAACTTTTTTCCATATCTTTTAAGCCACTTCTTAGCAATTCTACGCTTCTTATGCTTTCTCATTGCAACAAAAGTACCACAAAATTCAGTTACAAATACTTTTTTGCCCGCAATAATATCCATAGGTATCATTAATTTTCTCCCCATTTTAAAGCTTGGCCACAACTACCACAATATTTTCTACCTACTTTGATTGGATGATGGCAAGTAGAACAAAAGTGTTGATGATGATTTTGCGTATGTATTACTCTTTTTGGTATCTGCTTTTCAATGGCAAGAATAGCAACCCCATATGCTTCAATCAGTGGTTTATCTTCTTTGACAAGTTCGCATTTGAAACAATTTCTGTCACATACTTTAGAACGTCGAATACATCTAATTTCATTTTCCATATATTCGTGCGCTTCATTTGGTGTCATTTTATGCTGTGCTATAATTACTTCTCCTTATCCATATCGGCTTTCATTTCTGCCATCTTTTTTGCAGCGCTCGGTGACATACCCTGCTTCTGCAATTCCTTTATGTATTTCTTTTTCTCTGCTGCACTCATTCACTTTCCTCAACTTTCTCCAAGTCGTATTCGTGGAACACCCACTTAACTTCTGTCTCGTCTTCTACGAAACAAAATAGTTTGTTGTAACCTTTGTACGATTCAGTAGTGAAAACCTTGTCCTTACTGTCCTCAACGAACTTCTTGTAGTTTTTAACTCTCCTATCGTAGTCCGGCGATTGTATGATTTCGTCGTATTTTAACCGAACTTTATCGCCTACAGCGATAACAGGCTTAACATCGTCTAACGCTTTCATTTCAGCAATTCGCTTTGCAGATTCTAAAGAGAAGCCTTTCTTACGAAGCGCTATCACATATTTTCGTTTTTGTGCTCTATTCAATTAAGCACCTCCTTGTTCAATTTCTTCTAAAAGGTAATGCAAATAATCCTCACAAACGCTATCTAGATTAGCGACTTTTACATATTGACTTTTATCTTTTATTTTCTGTAGTTGTTTTAAATGCTTGTCGCATTGTTTGAACGGACAATCGGCATTTACACAATAAGTCTTTTCTTTTGTCATTTTCGAATTATCTCTCATTAATTGGTAATACCAAAGGTATTAAGCGTTTATTCCACAGCAAACATAGACCTCGTTTTAATCCTTTATATCCACTGTAGATATATTGAATTTTTGGTATCTTCTTTTCATAGTTTGTTTTGTAAATTTTTAACAGTTTCATTATCATGTCTCCTTATTGACCTCATAAAATATTCTTTTTATTCACTTTCAATTGTTTTATAAATATGTTTCTGTGCTTCTTTAAACGCTTTCTTATTCAGTTCATCACAATATTTTCTACAACCCTCAGCATCATTAGCCTTAAACAACTTGCTTTTCATGTTAGTATGTTCAAGCATGGCGCTACCGCTATGTTCTTTAGTATAATAAGTTACCGATAATTCCTTGTGTCGTTCAAAACAAACATTCGCTCTAACAACCGTAGTTCTTCTTGGTCTGTATTGATGATATTCTATTTTTCTAACCAAATTATTTTCGCCCGCATAAGTGTTATTTTTACAATGAGGGCAAGTCGTTTTAATATCACCATATCCTTTCGCTTCAACAGTCACTTCGCCAGTACCATTACAAGTTGGGCAGACTAGTTCGCCGTCATGATATTGCAAACAGGCTTCTATCACTTCTTCATCAATTTCAAAATCAAGACTTGGAACTTCAGTTCTCTTTTTGTCATATTCTTCTTTAAGAGAATTTAATTTGTCGGTCAGTTCTTTAATAAGGGCTGCTTCTTTATTATGAACTTCACCCCAAATTCTTTTGTCTTTCTCATATTGTTCTTGAATCTTTTTTGCTTTCTGCGTCTGAGATTCGACTTCATCTTTGGCTTTTAACAAGATTGTATCTCTAACTTTATCTACAGTCTCTTCAATAAGGATATCTATTTCAGAAGGTTCTTGTTCATAATAATAATCATAGTCGTACATATTTATTCTTTCTCCTTGCAATATTTCAATCCCATTTATCTCTAGGATTTTCCCAAGTTCCTGCATCACAATACCATTTTAAATGAAGCATCGTTTGTTGATAGGGGTCATAAAAAACTTCCGTTTTCTTTTTATATGTGCTTCTAAATAAGGGTTGCGCTCTCCATTCTCTACTGTTGGTATTGAAGTTTGGTTCGCATAAAACCGCCAAATGAAAACCCTTTGCAAATTCAGATTTTAGTTGATTATAAGCCTCCTCAAATTCGTCAGCTCGATAAAGATAGTATTTAGTCCAATAACTACCTGATAATAAAATATAATCAAAATCAGGTCTTGTTGTTTTGTCTGCTAAATTGTATTTCATTTTCTTACCTCACAACTATCAAACTATTACCACATCTATATTTTCGCCACATTTTCCGTCCCAACAAAATGCACTATCTACTTTTGGTACACTGCCAATAAAACAATCGTCATCGAAGTTAAATAAGGGCAAATCTAAAGCATTGTTTTCTTCTGCCCATTTGTACAATTCTCTAATTGTCATACTTAACACCTCATAAAATCTCGATTTTATTTAATTTCGCTTACCGTAATAATCTCGAATATCTTTATAATTCTTTCCATCAACAGGCACAACATATAATGTGTACCAAGTTTTCTTTGCTTCCCAACCGTAACTATACACAACATCAGTTATTAAAAACTTATGTGTATTACCACGTTTTTGCAATAGAAATAGTTCATCTTTTCTTGGTATAGTATCAAGACAAACTGTATCTATATTCAAATCACAGTTGTCATAATCGTCATGCCCGCCAATACCGGATTTAATATTTATTGCAACTTTAAACATATTAATTTGTACCCTTAAATCAACGACTTAAATTCGTCAAGCAGTTCTTTCATTTCCGAGTTGTCCTTTGCAAGAGCTTCGTAAATTGCAAGGTGCTGAAGTTCTTTAACCTTTGCGTCCATATCACGCTTAATCTCAGCCAATCTCTTCGCCTTTTCGATTCTTGCAAAATGCGCTGAAGGGTCAAACTTACAAATGATTTCACGACCACATTCGACCGGAACTTCATTTTCAAAAACCTGAGAAATGATTGCAAGTCCCCAACCGTGATGACCACTCTTTACTACAACATAATCGCCTTCCTGAACTTCGTCATAACAAGCATATATGTATTCTCTTTCTGTATTTGTACCTTCTAAAAATTTAATACCTACTGATTTGTAACCGTTTAACAATTTTGTTTCCTCACTTTCATTTATCTGAATTTTATTTTCTAATAAATCTATATCTTTTCGGTCAAACCAAAATAATCCGTAAGAACTATTTGAATTCTTTACGTCATCGAATTCGACGCCAATTTTATAAGGATTTGTAACAAATTTTCTAATAACTCCGTGTTTGCCGAAAAACTTACCATCATAGTTATCGGTGGCTAAAATAGCTACTGCTTGATTCGTTTGTAAAATTTTCAATTACCTCATTTCTTTTTTAATTTAATCATTTGTCTGATTTTTCATAAATTTAACAATTTATTAAACTAATTCTTTATCAATAATTTCTTTTCGTTCATCAGGTGTTAGCATACTCCAAAGATTAAATAATTTAATAAACACATTTAAGTTTGTATGATAATTTCTTAAATGAGAGATAAAGTTTTTTACTTTATTTTCTTTCATAATTTAACTCCTCATCAAATACGCTTTTATAGCTTAAATTTTTCAACAACCTTTGGTAGTTCAAACTCCTCACAAACTCTCTTTGTTTTTTCTATTCTTCTTGAAACAGAGCCGGGAATAAACCACCATAACAATAACCGCTTATATTCTCCAAAATATAATCCGTCCTCTTTCTTAATTCTAAATTTCACAACTTATTGCCACACTCTCCTTTATACTTAAACAATTTCTCAACCGAAATACTCTTATCGTTTGCTTTAATTGAACGGCTCACTGGCTGTTCCCAAATAACCTCAAAATCATCTGGAGCGTTTTGCTCTGAGATGATAACAATATTGTTCTTTGACCAATCTCTCATTGTCTGCCAGAATTCGTCATAATCAAAATTGGCAGCGTTTTTATATTGTTTTGTATTTGCATAAGGTGGGTCAACATAAATTACTGCACCACCATAAAATACACTGCCTAAGTTATGCTTGCGGTAGTCACAAGCAGTGAACTCGATTCCTTTTAAACTTGGTACTTGAGTCATAAGATTATCTTTTGCTTCTCGGTAATAATCTCTATACCTTTCGCCATTCTTTGTTTTCTCGTAGCCGGGCTTCGCGTATCCACCGTCAAACCATCTGCCGTTGTACGAAGCAATAAAACCTATATTGCCAATCTGCCAATCTTCAAATTCACTTGTATCGCCGTTATTGTAAGCAGTTCTTGCTTTGTCGTACAATTCCTTTGATACTCTTTCATATAATTGACCGCCTGATTGGACATGCTCTAACAAAGCTATTAAGTAATTATTTTTGTCAGAAGCGTATTTTTTAGGATATTCGATTTTGTCAATTACATTACATCCGCCACAAAATGGCTCTAAATAATATTGGGGTTTGTATTCGTCTATGTATTTTTGAATTATCGGAACAATATGTTTTGCTATCCGAGATTTGCTTCCCATATATTTAATGGGCATCACTCTCCTATTCTAAATCACATTTTTCATACTTATTTTCGTGTTTATTTGCACATTTTTCTGAGGAAATTATGCACTAAATTACACATTTTTCTGAGTTAATAATCACTCAATCTATCCATCACTATATCTTTTGGCAAGAGATTATAGCAAAAATAGCTACTACTGAAGGTAATTTTGTCCTGCACTACGCCATTATTTGAAAATTTCATTCGTTCTTCAAACATTAGAAGTTGCAGTTGTTTATCTTTAAAGACCTGTTTAGGAGCAGAGTCATTCAGCCACGTATTTGACATCACCAGCGCAAATGGCTTACCAAAACTCAATGCTCTTTCAAATATCAGTCTCTTATTTGTAAATGGCGGATTGCTCACTAAGATGTCCCATTCTTCAGGTTCGTATGTATAAAAATCTTGTCCGTTTTCAATGTGAGAGTAAACAACCTTATATCCTTGTTCGGTTAACACCTTAACAAACTCGCTGTCTTCTTTGTCAAATGGGCACCAGATAATTTTATCTTTTGGTAGGTATTTAACTATCGGCAGAACTCCGTATCGTGGTGTCATACATTCGTCATTTCTGCCTTTTGAATATAAAATGCTTTGACTATCTATTTTTCAGTCTCCTTTCGTTGTTCAAAATTGCCCGTTTTACCGTGCCTAAAATTTTCATAAAATGTCTATTTGATATTGGCTGTATTTTTTACAAGCTACCACAGTTGCTCCAATCAATCGCTTGACCGCAATTTTCACAATAATATGGTTGATAATGTACGAACTCGCCACTATTCCAAAATGTTCTATTGCAATTCGGGCAACACATAATGTGCCAATCCGCAGGGTTTCGTGATTTATCTATCGGCTCTTGCGGAACAATTCTTCTTAACGCTATTTCCGCGCAAGCATAATGATTTGCGTTTTCGTCATTTACTTTTGATTTTTCTCTAAACTCTTTGTCGAAAAATCCTAACGCTATTCGCATTTCACTCATCAACTTTGTTGTCACTTTTCGCTCACCTTTCATTTTAAAATTTTCGTATAAAAGTTTTATATTGGCTGTTTCCTCTTTCACTTGATACTGTTATATCGTTACACAATTCACTGTGCTTTAGCACGACCCTAAAATTCACTGTCACCAAACGACTCCACTAAACGATATAATCTTTCAAGCTTAGCCTTACTGGACACTTAGCCGAGCATGTAAAGTCGGCACCAATTTCGTATAAAAGCGTACTTTTATTAAATTTGTTTCATTTCGGGAATTTTTGAAATTAAAAAAATATACACCTATCGTGTCTATGCAATAATCGTTTCCAACATTCTCGATAATACTTTTTTATTCTTGACTTTTTCATTTTGTTTTGATTCAAAAGTTTTACTGTCCTATTAACACAATTATTACAAACCTGCGTACTTAAATCAGATACATCTGCTCCGCAACAAATACATTTATCTTCCATATGACCACCTTATGCTAGAGCAAAATCTAAAATTTTAACATCCACCGGCGGTTTATTGGATATAAAAGTTTTTGTTACTTTTACGGCGCTTTCACCTCTTGAAGTTTTTACCCAATATGTTTTACCTTTATAAATACGAGGTGAGCCATCAACCATAAGCCACTCAGGTATTCGCCAAATATATGTCTTTGCAGGGTTATTATTATGTTTGCCTTGCACAAACCATTGATAGCTATTGTCCTTTATACATTTATATTTTTTAACTCCCAAAGCAACTAAAGTTAGATACCCTACATATCCATCAACTAAAACATTATCTTTGCTTAAAACAATGTCCCTATCTAACTTGCCGTGCTTTGCATAATAAGTCATACACTTCAACAACTTTTCAGGATTCGGATGCGTATTTTTAAATGCTCCTGTAATTTTTATATCACTTAATTTAGTTTTCATTATTTTCAAACCTTTCTAATTCTTTTTCTATAGTGTAATAATCTTTTGTGCTATAAATTTTTATATAGCCTTTATCTACTTCATGATAAACATTATGTATCTGCTTTTCTTTGTCTAACATCACGTAATATTTCTTCCCACTCTTCGTTACCCAAGTTACCAAGCAGTTCGGATTTTCGGGTAATTTTTTGAGTATCTTTCCTTGCGAGGATTTCTTGTTTGTATTTACTGAATTTACCATAAGTAAATATTCTCACCTCTTCGTTAATCATATATCTGATAGCTAATATCCGTCCACAAGAACATTTCAAAGTGTATCCTTGCCAGAAGGCATTTTGAAGACATTTCTTAATACTAAAATGTGTCATATTTTAATTTCCTTTCACTTTGGGAATTTAATTTTGGTAAAATAAAGGCGCACGAAAGTACGCCTAATATTCAGTTCTGAAACTGCTCTGCCCATTTTTTATATTCGACAATCAACTTATCAATTTCTGCCGTTTTCTTTGACTGCCCAAAATATTCTCTAATTACATCAGGTGTTATATCAAATTTATATTTCTTATACATTTCCACAAAGGCTGCACTTCTTTCTATCACAGCCCGCGTAAATGATTTGTTTTTATCGACAACGAGTGAATTAATTTTAGAAATAATTTTCTTAATATCCGCTACAGTCAATTTATTGGTATTTGCTGTTCTAAACAAATAATCGCTTTGAACAAGATTTTGTACTCTACCAGATGGCAATGCTCTATAATATTTTAAACCAGCATAGGTTTTTAAAATTTCTTTGTATTTATCGTCAAGATTTTCAAGACCATCAATATCAGAAACTTTAAACTCTATAATACTATCATTGCTATACTTCGACCAAATTAATATTGCAATAGATTGCAATGGTGTTGCATCGGCAGAGTGCAGCTCTTTCTCTAATACTATTTGATTGAGCAAATCTAAAACTTCATCTAAACTCTTATACGCAGATGAACTTTCGTCTATTCGTTTTGCTAACTGAACCTGAGACACATTGGAGATTCGATTAATTATATTATCTTTATTGGAGTCATTGATAAACTCTACAAAGTCAATTATAGCATTTCGACGCACATAAAATTGAGTTTTGGTTACAGCAGTTTTCGTTCCAAAGTATTCGTAAAGGTCATCGCCCATTAAAGAAGAAATTTCTCGACATTCCATAAATTCCGCTATCTTCTTAGCTAAGCCGCCATACTTTTCAGAATATTGGTCTACAAATCCCTGATATTTAAACATAAACGAAATCACCCTTTCGCTTTTATATTATAATTCACTCTGGGAAATTTGTCAAGTAAATTTTTTTGATTTTTTCAAATTCCTTTTCATCAAAGCGAACTATGTATATTATTGTATCAAAATCTTCGCCCACAGGTATGTTTATAAATAGCGTTCCGCAGGGAATGTTGTTATGTATGTCTTGGAGTAAAATTGAAAAATATGAAAGATTAATGTCAAATGGTATATTTTCTAATTCATACTCCAATTTTAATTCGTAATCATTTAAAGTATTCCGAAAAACATTTTTCTCCCAGAAAACAATCTGTGGCAAACAATCCACCAATTCACAACCCTTGTTTGTTAATTCATAAATTCTCATTTTTTAATGTCCTCCTAATTAATATTCGTTTCCGCATATTGTTTTCTATTATTTCTTTTCTTCTGTTCTTTTTTTAACGCTTTATACGGAGAGTATCTCGATAAACTAATATCTCCATATTTTCTTTCAAGCATTTTAATAGTATTGTCTAAATGACTCTCAGACATATCTGAGATTTTAATATTCGTGCCATCCTTCATAGTCCAATGTTCAACTATTTCTTCTTCACACACATCATTTAGACCCATCATGTTAGCCCTCTCTTCTGCATATTCCGACATATCATTCACCTCATATAATATTATTATATCACTTTACAACTCATTTAGATATTTGTTGATAGCTGCAAAATCTTCTTTAAATTGCAAAGTGCAATCTCCGGTATTAATATCAAACGGTATTTTTAAAACCTTTTCAGATTTGCCAAGAAGAAAGTCGGAAACAATCTGTCTACCAAGATTTTTAATATACTCGTCCATTCCCGAATATCTCTGTGTAATCTTTTCGCTACTATGCCCCACTGCTCTACTTGCTATATACATTCCTTTTTGAAAACTTTTTAAATTTTCTTGTTCTCCAGCTAGGCAACATATTATTGTAACGAAACTGTGTCGCATAGCGTGAGAACTTATTTGTTTTGTAATACCACAAGCTTGCGCTGCTGATTTGAATAAATTAGAGTAAGTAGCTCTAACCGATGAAACCTTTCCACCTGCTTTTTGTGTTTTAAAAATTTCTTCTGATAAAACAGGTGTTATGCCGGTTGCTTCAATATATTCTTTAGTAAAAACTTTAACGGCCTCAGTAATTAATATAGAAGGGGTTTTTGATGTTTTTTGCTCAACAATATCAATTTGCTCTTTAAAATTTCCATCTTTATCAATTAAATGACCCCATTTTAATTTAACTAAATCACCGCATCTAATTCCGATAGCGCAACCCAAACTCCAAGCATATCTATTTCGTGCTCTTTTAATTGGATTTTTTGCACTTTCTTCAAAAAGCCATTTTCTTATTGATTCAAACTGCTCATAAGATTCTATCCACTCAGCAGCTTTAGCAAGAGGTCTGCCGTCTTTTGTGGTGCCACGAAGTTTACGTTCTGCCCGTTCTTTAGCTTCAACTTCTTTTTCTTTTAAACTTTTTTTCTTTTTATATTTAGTATTTAATTCTTCTTGAAGCAACAATAATTCCTTTTCAACATTCATACGAAGTTGTCGTTCATATCTTAAATTGTTTTTTAATGTCTCATTAGTCTTTTGTAATTTATTATACTCTTGAATTAATACCGACACATCAACGGAAACCATTTTGTCCACAATATAACCTCCTATATTTTAATGTACCAACAAACTATTTTCTTTAATTATACGATTAGCCACCACACATTTTAATGTTACTGAAGGTACAGAAATTGTTCTATTACCCTTAATCCAAATTTTATGGCTACCGTTTTGTCTATCAAAAGAAAATCCATTAGATTTTAGTATCTTCTCCATATCTCTTATATTAATTTGTCGTATATTGTTTCACTTCCATTTCTCATTAATTCTTCTAACATATTTTCAAATCCATTAAGTTGCTCAAGAATCTGATAAAATATGTTGCACTTTCCGCAGTTACCACAACTATGTATTGGACACTTATCAGTATCCTTAAATCTGCAAACTATAATATTGTGGCCGGTGTTATCTTTTTTTTCTTTGGTTAATCGAAGGTAATCCATTATATAACTCCTAAACTTATCATTATTTTTTGATTTATATCCATAATCTTTTTCTGATTTTCAACCTTTCCAAGACACTTCATTAATAATGACTTGTCAATTGTCATAGGCTGTTCACAAAGCACCGTTGACGGCTTAGAAACTCCGTCTTCGGGTAATAATTCGACGTGAGTTGGAATATTTTTCTTTTGTTTGCTTGTTATTGGACATACTACTGTAGTTGGTGAATGTTGATTGCCCTTGTCATTTTGTATTATAACCGCAGGTCTAATACCGCCCTGTTCAGAGCCAACATTTTTTGTTAAATTCACTAGATATATTTCACCACGCTGAATCATTATTTTAATTTATCATTCCTTTTTTATTATTTAATTTTGCCTTCTTGCTTTAATTTTGCATAATTTTCTAACATGCTTTTATTTGTTATCATTTTTGCAGGTTCTTTTATTCCAAAAGAAGAGCCCCTTCCATTACCTAAACCAAACCATTTTGGGTCATCCATAGTCTCTCTCCACTCTCCTAATTCTGTTGCGCCACAGCCAGCTTGATAAAAATATAAAGCTCTACAATAAAATGGTGATTGGCGAGTAAGCATATGAGTTGGAGTCCATCCTTGGTCATATAATTCTTTTCTCGCTAATGCTAATGCAACATTGCATATATTAGCTATACCGCCAACTTTTGGACATTGTAATCTCAACGACCCCTGCATAAAATTATCTGGTGTATCATAATAGTATTCATATCGAGGTGCAAATTTAGCATTTACATCTTTAAAGGCTAAATATCCAGCATTCCATCGCAACGCATATTCTAAAGAATCATGAGGTTGTTTTCTTTCCTCATTAGTAAACTCCATTTTGTTCATTACGAGCTCTGGATTTGACATATAATGACGAAATCTTTCATTGAAATAATTTAATACTATTTTAAAATACTTATTCGCTAATGGAATTTCTTGTGAAGAATATGATTTGCCTCTTTGACCGTAAGTGTTTTTAAAATCGCTTTGCATTTTGGCAATCTGCTGATTACTCTTATGATTTGCATAGCCTAATAACCCCAAGCTTGCTAATAATCCAAAAAATGCTCCCATAATAAAATCTCCTTTAAATAATTTTGTTTTTATCATTATATCACATTTTACTGTCCTATAAAACGTACTTTGACGAATTCATCGAACATTTGTTCGGTAAACTCAATTTTACATCTTTTTATTCAAAATGTCAACGATTTTATTTTTAATTTTCAATTGCCGTTTGAATGTTCTCGATTGCATCTCCTAAAGCAGAAATTCCTTCTTCAATTTTTTCATACCGTTCAGTACCGCTGAAGTTTTCTTCGAGGTTATCAAGCTTTTCTTCCTCTTCAGATTTAATATCTTCGAGTTCTGAAATGATATTTTCTAATTTTATTCGCTGCTTGTTATTCAATTTTCTCACCTCCTGAAAATCAAATGCTCGTTCTATTCAAATTTTAAAACTCTCCTATCAAATACCAAGACTTCTCAAAATTTGATTTGTAATAAATCACGCAACTTTCGTTACATTTATAATTACAGGGGTAAGTCCACCCTCTATTCCATAGCTTATAGCATTTGGAAATACTTTTCTCATAATTTGTAAAGAACCATTAACATCGCTATTTATTAAATAATCGCCACTTTGAAATAACCCTCGTTTAATTCTTCTTTTTTTGTTATAGTTTTCTTTACAAGGAATTTCGCCATCAAGAAAGCTTGTTCCGCTTGTATAACTTTCGTCCGTTGTCAAAAATCTAATACCCGCTTCTTGACATTTGTAAGTTAATTGGTCAATAAATGTATCATAAGGTATTTCTATAAAGTTTTGCTTTGTAGTTTTACTCATATTGCATTTCTGTTTCCAACATTTATTAAGCCCACAAATCAATGTGTCGATTTCGTTTTCAATACAATAATTAACAGCAAATCTACTTGCATTGTGAAGAAAATTTTTAATTCGATTATTTCTTTTTAAAGTAATATTATCTAATTCTTTACTCCAGTGCTTACCGTTTCTAAGTATTAAATTCGATTGAAGTTCTGCTCTTTGTTTGTTATAAAACTGATTGATAGATTTAACTCCTTTGCCATTAATAATAATTGGCTGTTTGCCGATATTATTTGTTATAGTTGCAAAATTGTTAACTCCTAAATCAATCGAAGCAATATTCTTAACCGGTTTTAATTCTCGGTCAGGTAATTCAACTTCCGTAACCACCTCCATTATGTAACAACTTCCCTTTGGAATAAATCTTACCTGTATCAGTCGTCCTTTTGCATTAGTTTTCCAACGATAATTTTGCAATTTTCTAATGCGAAACTTAACTTCACCATCTTCAAGATAGCAAGAATTGTTTGGTATCATCCAAATATATCTTCCGTCTTTATTAAGATACTTTGGAAGCTTTGGTATACCTAAATATTTATCCTTGTGTACTTTCCAATCTTTAATTGTCACAAAAAATGATTTCCAATTTCTATCCAGTAATCTTAATGTGCAATTCGCGGGTTGACTCATACAATTTTTATAATCATCGCTTGTTTTAAGATTTCTATTCATTTCTCTATACGGAATGTATTTTCCTGTAGAAGTAAACTCTTGTCTTAAAATATAATTTGCATAATTATATAGATTCTTTGACATCAAACACATATAATCTATTGTCTTCCACATCGGATGTTGTTTACGAATCAAATGTTGTTCTGTTCTTGTACTTTTAATATTTTCACCCCTTGATTTTTTATAAATTACCAATTTTATTAAATCTTTTTAAGTAATGGTTACATTATTTTTCAGCAAATATTCTACTATATCATCAATAAATTCTTCATCAAATTCCTCAAAATCTTCAAGAGAAACCGTTCCTATAGAGAACGCTTCTTTATCTCTTGTTAGATTATAAGAATAGCTATCTCCTATTGTAAAATATTTCATTAGCAATTCTTTAAGCTTATCCTTCGTATTCATTCATTAACCAACCTACTCCCTTGCTATGCTGTTCATCAAACCAATGCCAAATTTCTTCTCTATGAGTTCCTTTGCTCCAACCTTGCCAATCAATATCTAAACATTCATTTTCGTCAACCGGCACATCCTCCAGTTCTTTCCACATTTCTTCAAGAAATTCGTCGTCGTACTTTCTGTAAATATTCATCTTATTTAACCTCCTATCCTTTACACAAACAACTTTGATGAATCAAAATATACAGCCTCGCCGGTCATGGACATAGGAATGTCTCTTGCTGCTGTGCGATGAAAAGCACTTCTGGCAATGCCTGATAAATATTGTCTACGACCCAAAGTACGAATTGCCTCCTCACGAGAGATACTAAATTCTCCCAATTCATAAGTTGTTTTACTTTTCTGAAGGGCTTTCTCAATCTGACCAAAATCTTCTTCTAAATAACCCCAACTTAAAAGTAAGGTTTTATCTTCATTTGTCAACTTCACAACTTTCGCTCCTTTGTTTGCATAAAACTAACCTTTTATTAAATTTCCATTTCTATCAATACGAACAATTTCCTTTTCTTTTAAAAGTCTGATAGCTTTAATTTCACTTGGGAAATAACCCTCTTTATTACAGAAATGAGTGGCCGCAGAAAGAGCATCCATATTTGTTTGACATTCCTTAATAAACAATGGCAACTCAAAGCCGTTGTCAAATTTTAATATAATCACATATGAATTCATAATTTACCTCACAATTTTTCTTTAATTTCTTTTCTCAGTCTCTCAACTTCACCTGCCCAATAAGTCAGTCCGTGCATATCGACTGAGCAACCGTCTTTATCAAGCATAGTTCGCACTGCTTTCTTTGCGTATTCTAACCGTTCAAATAATTCCTGCATAATTTTCCTCCTTAAAAATTCGGTATCGTTACTTCGTCTTTTGCCTTTATATAAAATTCTTCCGTTAATTCGTCAATGGTAATATCTCTGATAAATTCATCGTCACAATAATTACTCCACACATCGAACATGGGCTTTCCGTCAAATCTGTCATAGATGTATGACAAGCAGCCATAAACTTCATAACGAATCCACTCAATATCTTTGTCGGTGCAGACATAGCCATTATTATCAGGTTGCAGAAATTCCTCAATAGACATTCCGTTTATTTCTATTGTAAATTCCTTTTCTAATTGTTTTGCTTGTTCAATAGTCCTGATATCTTTAATAATTTCCATCAATTCATTGTAATCTCTTTTGATTTCTTCTATTGCAGGAAAATTACCATAAGTATAACTTTTCATATTTTTAACTCCTCATAAAATCTGACTTCTATATTATTTTCTTGTTAAAGATTTACGAAAATATATCCGTCATCCTGTCTTTCAAATCTACAGCATTTTACTTCGCCCTCAGCTCGTTTTCTTGAGCATGGCTCCTCTTCCTCTTGTTCTCTAAAATAACGATAACTTTCTATTGCTTGCTCTTTTTCTTCTTTGGTTAAGTCATTCCAAGATAACCAATTATTCATTTTTCCCCTACTTTCTCGGTATCATAAAATAAGTACCGCAATGTAAATTGTCCAGTGTGATTTCGCTTTCTCTGACATACGGATGAGCAGACAAATATTCGTCAAGCTCGTATTCTGTAACATCGCTTATGTATTGTGTAATTCCTTCAGAGTTATCTGTTTCCCAAGCACTCAAACCGTATTTTAACGCTTTTTCTAAAGGACATATCAGGCCAGTGTATTCAATTATTCTTGCAGGTTTGTCCGGCTCTACTGCTTCGGACATATAACCATAGCCAAGGTAGTGTATGTATTTTGTACCATTATAGTTTTCAATGCTAATTAAGGTGTTTCCTTCTGACATTTCAATCCTCCTTATCTCTTTCGTTTAACGGTTTACAACATGCAGGACATAAATCTCTGCCTTTTTCATCCTCTGCTGTTATCTCGTCGTGATTAAATTCTAAACCACATTTTCTACATCTGTATTCCATATAAATTTACCTCACCAAATCCTGTTTTATCCACAAGCGATAAACCAATTTTCCAGCTCTGTTTTTTCTTCTGCTGTCAAACAAGTTCCGTTTTCATAATAGAAGTGCCAATTATCAGTTCCATCTACTCGATATACAAAGTCAACCATAGCTGCATGATTATTTCTATTCATAAGAATCACTGCATGACCGAGATTTATTCCACCATCGTAATGAGTACATATTTTAGTTTCAAACATAACTTCCTCCGTATCAAATCCTGATTTTATGCTATATCCAAATCGGTTTCAACATTTGTTACCGCTTTGTCAAAGTTATCGGCTTCTACCCAAAATTGCTGAGTATAATATTCATCTTCACCCTTGCCTTTAATAGTGATTGTCACTTCAAAATCATTCATAACATTTCCTCCGTATCAAATCATTATTTTATTGGCACAACTTTTCTAATACTAACTCTATAAATTCTAAATCTTCTTCATCTATGCACAACCCAAGATAATACGCCTGTTTAATGTCATTACAAAAATCATAAACATCGTGCGCTTCAAGCTCAAAATTATTTTTAAATTTATATTTATCTTGAATCAGCGTAATTCTTTTCATACCGTTACTATTTAATATTGCCATACTAAAATCCTCCACCTAATCAAATCACTCTTTTATATGGTTATCTATAACAAATCCAAACACCGATATACTCTTCACAATCATCTGTGTGTATGCTTGTAACTGTTACATCAAAATACTTTGACAATGTTTCTTCAATGCTTTCATTCCAATAGGTGTTTGTTTTTTCTGCTTTTTCAGTAAACATATAGCACAAACCAAAATCACACTCTACTCCTTTTAGTCCGTCTGTAACCTTGTCAATTAACTCTTTGTAATCATCTAACTCCATAAAAATACATTTCTTTAACTGACTTTCTCTTACATTTTTCATATCTCAATCTCCTTAAACTTTTTATTCTGCACATTCAATAACTAAACTTCCGCTAACAATGTCAAGCTGCATAACATCTGCATTTAATGTGTTGTAATCTTCCTCTACGTTTTCTCCATTTAATACTAATTCATAGTCTACATCTTCGTTTAATGATTTTATTATTTCTTTTACTAACATACAATTCACCTCATAAAATCATCATTTAATTGGTTTATAATAACTTTTTCTTTTTTCAGCACCTTTATTGTATTCACAATTTTTACACAACTGCGAATGTCTATCACTGCATTCTTTTTTACACACACATTGTACCGATATATTTGAATTTGTTGTATTTATACCTTTAAAATAATCCCACATAATTTTTATCTCCTATAAAATCGTCATTTTATATACTATCAACCAACCTCTTAAATTCCTCAGACGGTTCCGCTCTAATGGTTTCACTCTCAGGAAAAAGACTTTCTGGGTCATATTCCATTAACACAGTATTGAAATACTCTTCTTTTTCTTCTTCTGTATTTATCATACTCCAATAGTTCTTAAAGCACAGCATATCAGCTAGAGCCTTATAGTATTTGGTATGCTCTGTTCCCATAGTATGTTTTTCGTCTTCTTCTATAGTTTCTGGGATGCAGTAGTCTAATAAATCAGGAAGTAGTCTTTCGCAAATCCATTGATATGCTTCAAGAGCCATCTTTTGCTCAAATAATTCACCATAACCTCTGTGATAAAAATGAGTATATGGATTATTATAATGACCATAACCACCAAATACTACCCAACTGTCTTTAGTGTCGAGTTTAAAATAAAACGTCAAGCAGTAATCTTCTGTGTGTTGAGTGATAATAAGTTTATTGGGGTCTTTGTACCAATAAACTCTATTTTCAAAATCTAACTTAGGATATTTTTCTTCTGTTTTCCAAGAGTTCTTATCCCAAGCCTTAAGTACTCTTGCTTCTTTGCGTTTGTTACCATTAAACCATACGTCCGGGAAAATGCGATTCATATCTTCAATCTTAACTGCGTTATCTTTAGTAAACAGTCCATCCCTTGTAGTATAAAATGGTAAAAGATATACTTCATTGGTTGTACCAACTATTTCATTTGTAGTATGAACTTTACCGTCTTCAGTTTCCCAAGCAGTGTCGCGTTCAATCCAGTCACAATGGTCAATTTCTTTCATTAACATTCCATTATGAAAATAAATACAAGTATGGTCAATTGATGCCATAATTAAATCCTCCCTATAAAATTAGTCTTTTATTGAATATTTATCTATTAACTTTAACAAATCGCATTGGCTCATTGATAATCTACCGCCAGCCATAAGCTTTGCCATCTCTTGAACAATTTTGGGGTTTGCTCCGTCTTTTAAGAGAGCTATAAAGTTTGCTCTATCTTGTTCATCAAATGCAATTCCCAATTTTTCATCTTTATGAAGTTTTCTATTGTTAAATCCTTCTAAGTTTTTTACTCTTTCTTCATAGCGAGACATAGATTACTTCCTCCTTATAAAACCGTTATTGCATTACTGTTCCACAATAAGGACAGAATTTATAATCTGCCTTTTCTCTATTGTCAAAATAAAACTCGTCCCAGCCATCATACTTAGTTTGCGTACCTATTTTCTTTCCGCATGTACAATAAACTTCTCTTATGTATTTTTCATATCCGCAACCTCTTGCATCTTTACCTTTAAAACAAGGTTCTGTGTATATAACGCTCATTATTTAATCCTCCAACTCTTCTTCAGAATACAATCTATTAGCTCTTGCTAAATCAAGTTCAAACTCTGCTTGCATAAGAGACTCTTTTGCTTTTTGAACCGCCTTTTCATACTTTCTAATATCATAAGCTTGCTGATACCCTTCGTCTACCAATCTTTCAAGATAAGCATATAACTTCCAATTTGAAACAATCTTTTTGCCAACCAACTTACCTTTTTCATACATTTTTATTTCAGTGTTATCAGTATAGGCATCTTCAATGGTGTACTGTTTAATTCCTTCGTTCATTTTATTACCTCATCAAATCCGTGTTTTATTTGCTTTTATATCCTCTTTTTATTAACTCTTCGTCCACCAAACACCAAATGTCAGGTTCTTCTACGCAATCTAAATATATGTCATAAATTGTTTGACAGATATTTTCAAATTCAATATCACTGACACTTTCTTCAAGCTGAGAATTAACTTCATTTGCAATTACAGGTTGCATAACCTTAATATCATTATCGTTTAAAAATTTAGTCATTTCTTTATATAACATAATCCTTAATCCTTCCACGCATCTTCATTTAAATTTTCGCATAGTCTATTGTCCGGAAAGAAAACGGTATGAGAGTAATTTTTAATATCGTTTTCGTCTCCGCCTTTAAAATTCCATCTCCAACTTCCGCCAAAGGCCTCAATCATTTTACAAGCACCTTGATAGAAATTCCAATCTGCATCTCTTTTACCGCCTAATAGCCATACTTTATATCTGTATTGAAGGAAATCTTGTGCCATTGTTTCGAGTTTGTCGATATTCTTTTGAGTCATTTTAATTTACCTCTTTCTCTATAATTTGAATTCTTGTATGAGAAGTTACATAATGACCGTCTTCCCAAATTTCAAACAAGAAATCGTTTTCGTCAAGACAATATCCCTGACGAATTTCGCCATTATCAAAAGCTTGTTCCCAACATTCGTTGATTTCTTCTGCTCTTTGTTTTAACAATTCGTCTTTTGCTTTTTCGGGAGTGCCGAAAACAGTTATGCTAACATCACTTGCATCTTCGGTTGCCCAATCGTTTACTATAAGATAAACTTTCATAATCATATCTCCTTACACTGTAACAAATATGCAGTATTTGCTATTATCCTTTTGGTATCGTTTAAAGTCTTTTTGAGTACCGTTGCCAAAGTTAAACGCTTTTTTGATTGTTTCTTCGTCCCACAAAATACCGTCCTTTGCTTTAACAATTTCTTCAAGATTGTTGTTATAAAATTCTTTCAAATACTTACGACTGATTTCTAAAATCATAC
The DNA here is from genome assembly GCA_045601885.1 of Acutalibacteraceae bacterium. Classification (GTDB taxonomy): domain Bacteria; phylum Bacillota; class Clostridia; order Oscillospirales; family Acutalibacteraceae; genus SIG589. The sequence continues at coordinate 120,694 of JAZSAN010000005.1, forward strand.
GCAACACTCCTTCGGATAAACTTCCTCTCCAGTTCGTGGATTGTAAAAATGTTTTGTAAATTCCTTTGTTTCTTTATCATAATCAAAATCAATTCTTACATCTTCACAACCTGTTAAAAGTTCGTTGTATCTACATTCAGAAAGAGATTGCCAATGACCTATTGAATGGTCGCTTGATATTTTTTTAGTAAATTTTCTTACATCATCCCAAAATGTTTTGATGTCAGTGAGAGTATTTAATTTGTCTATTCTCTTAAAATCTAATCGTTCAGCGGCATAGTAATAAGTCATTATAAAACCTCCATTTTATTAAAAAATTTTCTTTATGTTTTCAGGATAAACCGCATACAAACCGCCGCTAAATGAAATAATCTCTTTTTTTGTATTTTGCTTTGTCATTTTAATTTGACTATAAAAGACATTCGGAGAACCACACCAAATATTTTTAGAAATAATACCCTCAACTTCAGCGCAATTTCCATCGTGGTCAATAGGAATATCTACTAAAACAGATTTTCCTTCCTTCATATCGGCATAAGATATTCCGTAATTATTAACTCCTTTTTCAAATTCCTTAACAGTCATAATTGTCCTCCTGCGTAACCGCATCTAATTTTACTGCGAACTTCTTTTTTATTTAACTGCACCGTTTTACAATATTCTTCAACTTCTTTTTCTGTTTCGCCTCGACATAATTTTCCGTATATTGTAAACCAAATATTTTCGATTTCTACTTTTGTTAATTCTCTTTCAGGCTGTTCTTCTCTAAAACGATTGACAGTTAAAATTTGCAATCTATCCGCTATATCTCGTTTTAACATAACTACACCCTTTCAATTTTCATATAACAGCCGTCATATCTTTTATTGTACTGTCTAACATCGTACACCCACGAGAATGGAATTTTTACAACGCCGTTCTTTAAAAGTTCGTCAATAACTTTCTGATGATTAAAATATCCTTGCTTAAAACCATACGGCGCAACATCGTGAATTCTTTCAAATCCACAAAGCTCGTCATAAAAAGTGATATGACATTTGTTTTTAGGATTGTCGTACCAAGAAAAACCTTCAGTTCCGTTGACTTCGTAGAGATTGTGCCAACAGCCGTCAAAAATATCAATTCTGCGTTTAACTCCTGCTAATGACCGTTCAGTAACTTTATATCTGCCTAATGCTTCCATAAAGTTGTTTATTGTACCCAGCTCCCAATTTTGTTTACTACAACGCATTGGTCGGTAATGTTGGGTGTTGATAGAGATTTTGTATTTAGGCACTTTAAATCACCTCTTCGATTTCAATATCTTGCCATTCAGGGCACGTACAACTTGATTTTTTAACAAGTTTGTGCCATCCGACAAACTTGTATTTTCTATTTTCTTTAGTGAATATTTTAGATGTACATAAACCGATTTCTGGTGTTGTATCAATAAAACCATTGTCTTTAATTATTTCTAATGCATCAATTTTGTTCTGCGATTTCAGAATTATTGCCATTAATACCACTCCATTCAAGTTGATTCTTTCCGTCAAGCCAACCTTTGATATATTCAAGACTTGCTTGTTCTATTCTTTCAATAAAGTCACTTGCTCGTATTTGTTGTAATCCGAAACCTTCATTGTTAATCATTGCATTATCAGCATATTTTCGTAACGCTTGAAAATCTTTGTGAAAAGAGAAGTGATTTATTTTCTCATTAAATATTTTATATCTCTTTTCTCTCCACTCTTTCATATTAGGCATTTTATTTTTACTCATTCTCTACCACCCTCTCTGCCAACTAAGGCCAACTCTTTAATTTCGTTTACATTGTTTGCAACAAGATATTTAAAATCTTCTAACCGTTGCTTTAGAATTTCGTCTGCCGTTTCTATAATTGTTGCGTGATTAACTACACGACAATTACAGTGTACCGCAAGAATAATGTCGTCAAATGTAATCGGGTCAAGAGCGTTATCTTTCGTAATAAGGTCATCATTTAATTTCCAATTTCGTTCCATAATAACTCTCCTTATTCATAATCTTTTTCCCTTGCTAATTCGTAAGGTTTATGTATTCTCCAATTAGCGCTACCGTCATTTGTATAACGATATTCGTGAACAATATGTTGTTCATCATCGTATTTTACTTTGACAAATATAATGCCGTTGCATTGTCTTGTATCAACGGGTAAATCAAGCGCATCCCATTCCTCTTTTGAAATTAAATAACCCTTTTTTCTGTAATAAAACACAACCGTTTGATTGTCCCAATTACCTTTAAACGTTACAGCCTTATAAGTTTTAAGCCAAGCATTGAAATCTTTTTCAGTTTCAAATGCAAATCCATCTCCAAAATATCTGTAATTACTACCATTTTTCGGATAACCCAATTTGTCAACGCAGTAACTAACATATGCTCTTTTATAATCTTTTGTTGTATATGGTGCGTAAAGATTACCCGGCTCAACATATTCCCACACAGAAACTTCTGCTTCAAATTCAACTGCGCCATCTGCACAGGCTCCTAAACTGCCCCAATCACAAAAGGCTTTTTTCTCTTTGCCGACATACTTTAATTCTTTTACAGGAATGTAATTCCAAGCTCCTCCGCTTGTAGAACAACCAAGAGTGTTGTCATTTCGTTTGAAAATAAAAGGCACATAAGGTCTTTCACAAACCTCAGCTTCACCGTCATCTTCAATTTTTTCAATGTGTGCGCAATGATAATATTCGCCGTACTTATTAGTCCAGCGAACTCTATCGCCTATTTTAGGCACAGTTTCAGAACGGTCAGATTCGATAAATTCAACCCATTTGTTTGCCATTTCAACATCTGAATTTGACAGTCTATGACTGCCACAAAACCGTTGATTTATTGCTTTTAAAGTTTCGATTGTGTACATTTTATTTCCTCCGTTTAAATTTTCTTAAAGCCTCTTTTTTCTCGCAAAAAATCTTTTATATCGTTCCACCCCATTTTTAATAAAGTGGTTTTGTAATAATGTGTTATCACACCATCGTGCCATTTGCTAAATTGTTCGTAGTTGCCCAAAATATCAACTGTTGTAATAATTTGATAACTATCACGCTGTTCAATTCTTTGGTATTTCATAATTAATCACCCATTTCGTAATATTGAAATGCTATGTCATACATTGGTTTGCCTGTAATTTGGTCTGTAAAGATGTCAAATAATAAATGTTTCTGTTTTACAAGACCAGTATTCCAACCGTTTGCCTCGCACCATTCTACAAGCACTTTCGTGGTCAATGGTGTTTTAAAAATGTACAAATCGCTTTCGTGATGATGTATATCTTCTTTTGGATAACCGGCATCTAAAAGCCGTTGCATAAGAGAAGTGTTTGTATTAGCTGTACAACTCATTTCTTTATATTCTCCTTGTGTAATTTTTTGAAATATAACAGTAACCTTCAGCCCTATTATAAGGTTCACATATGTAATGTGTTGGCGATTCATCAATGACGAATAACCATTTACCATCAACAAAAATTTTTTTATTGTTTCCGTTGATTTTTATATCAAATTGTTGTTTCATACGATTTCCTCCGCTGAAAACATTTATTTAGTTTTCATTAAACGTTTGGCAACTTCACGCATAAAAGAATCTCTTGCTTCTGCAATGTGTTCAATACCGCAAAGGACTCCTTCGCAAGGACAATCTGCACACTTCTCACGTCGCCCACATTCTACAAATGCTTTTGCAATTACACCAAGTTCATAATTATTCATTGTGCTAATATTCTTTTTAGAATTCACATAAAACACTCCTTTTATCCAAAAACAAGTTTACCAAAAAGAGCATACTGAATAATTGCATCAGCAACTTCACCATCAATTTGACAAGTATCTATTGTAATAATTTCGTTTTCAAATTTTGCCCACTCATATTCAAGCAGGAATCCGTTTGTAATTGCTAACGAAATTCCGTTTAACAATTTGGCTTTATCCAAATCCCAAACATCGTCGCTTTCACTATCGTAAAGCTTCAAAGTTCCGCCTCTGCTTATTTGGTCACTTGCGTATTCGCCAAGATATTCGTCTTCTACTTCCGCTTTATAACACCAGTAGCCAATGCCACCCTCTAAAGCAGTACATACAATGTCATCAATATCCTCGTTGGATACACGGACAGTAAATTTTACAAAGATTTCGTTCATTTAATTTTCCTCCACTTGTCATATTGACTTTTAAATAAAATTTTGGTATACTCAGTGTGTAGGGATTTTCTTATTAAGCGTGAAACTCCCTCCTTGAAAATATCGCTTTTAAATTAGGTTATGCTATGTATTCGAGGTATTCCTCCTCACTCACGAATTCCATTGGTTTGCCGTTAACAATGCCAATGAAACTATAACTTGAGTAGTACATAACATAGCCTCCTTTCTTTGCAGTCTGTTAATTCAGGCTGCATTTTTTATGCAAAACGGTTTTCCGTTTGGCACCGAAAGATTAAGATATGTATTCAAGGTATTCTTGTTCGTTTACAAACTCCATTTCCTCACCATCAACAAGTGCAACGAAACTATGTTCTGTATAGTGAGGCACGAATTTTTTTGATTTTCTTGATTTCCATTTTTTGACGATTTTATCTTCAAAGTCGATGAATTTTTGCTCGTTAAATACAGCCCATATTACAAAGGCGGCTACTAAAATTTCAATGATGGTTTGAATTAAATGCGGTGTTGACATAGTTCTTTTCTTCCTTTCGTTTCATTTCGGGAATGTTGCTGTGCAAAAAATATAACACGGATTTCGTTCCGTGTCAAGAGTTAATTTCATTTTGGGAATTTAGTTTTTTAAAATTGAGGCAGTTTAATCTTGATTATCTTTTATATCCTGTTTTATTTTTACAAAGGTACAACAAGATAAAATTATCGCTAACGCTATTAGTAAAATAAAATCAAAATTAAATCCATACTCAATTATCAAAGCAATTCCGGCACCGGCGCTAAGAATAGCAAAGTAGTGTATTGCTATTGCAATTTTAAATATGTGTTTTTCCAATGTTGCCATTATCTTTTCAAATCTTGTCATTTCTTCCATTTTCGTTAACTCCTTTTTATTTTTGGGCATAAAAATAACACCGCTCTACTCATAAGAGAAAAGTCGGTGCGGCGGTTATTTTTGCTTTGGGTTTGATAGGTCGATTTTGTAGGTTTTTTCAAGGGCATTGATTATCAATTTATTTACAGACACTTTACCCTTTTCATCACGGATATTAAGTCGCACTGCAAGTTCACGTAATTTTTCTCTATTGCCTTTATAAACTTGCAGGGCAACTCTTTCGTATTTTTCCTTTTGAAAATCATTGATATATTGATTTTGATTAAATTCGCCATCAGGGTATTTTGCCATAACTATACTATCTCCTATAAATTTATCCCTCCCTTACAGTATAGTATATTTAGATTTAAAAGTCAAGCATTAAGTTCACAATGCAAGAGGGTATAAAAATTCTTTTAGATTTAAGCTGCCTTCTTTACAGTTTTCTTTGTGGCGTTTTTCTCTGCCTCTGCTTTTACCTTTGCTTTTTCGGCTTTTCTCTGCTCACGCTTTAAGGCATTTTTTGCTTTACGCTCTGTCTCTATTGTTTCGGCATCTTTTGAAAGTTCGCCATTGATACGATGGGCAACAAATTTCTCAAAATTGTTGCGGAAAGTGTTAGCACTTGTTGGGAAAAATTCACGCTTTCCGTTCTCACGATTTTTGCGATATGTTCCCACGATGGCAAGGACAGATTCAAAGTCATTTGCCTGTGCTTTTAATACTTTACTACCCACTGCAAGTTGACTCAATACGGCTTTATAAAGGGCAAAAAATGCGTTTACTTGTCCTTCTCTCTGCTCTGCGGTTATAGTGTTGTCAATAACACCACAAGCATAGCGAGATGCAGCAAGACGCAATGCCTCTACGGACGCACAGTATTTGGGATACTTTTCTTTGATAGCAGATACTTTGAGTGCGGTTGATTCGTTTGCGTTAGATAATACAAGGTTAGTAAGTTCGCTGGTTTTGGTAATAGTTTTTGACATAATAATTCCTCCGTTTATAGTCCGTTAGACTTTTAATTTTAATATTTTTATGGTGCTATAAGCCCATAATAAAACACCTGAACGATGGCTCAGGTGCTTGGGTTATAAGTTTATAGTCTTTTTAATTTATTGCATTTTAGATATCCATCTAATAACCGCTATGCTCACGGACGGCACAATTTATGCCGTGCTTATCTGCTATCCTTTACGGCTCAAAAGGTCACGCATACCTATACAGTACGCCCACATAAATAAATCACGCTTTACAGTTAGCAGAATAACACCGTAGGCAGTAGATACACTACGCCCTGTAAAGTTATACTCTACCCTGTGGCAGTCTTGCCGTGATATAGGACTTTCACCTATACCAGACGCCCTTGCACGGGTTACACATAGAACAGTTTGCAACTTATTCGCAAGAGGGTGCACTACACCCTTGTTGCTTTCGGATACACTTATTCTGTGCTCATCCTCGCCGTGTGTGGCTATACCTTTAAATAACGCTTAAAGCCGTTTAAAAGCGGTCAAAAGACTATTCAATTAACACTGTTACATTAGGCGGTCAAACCTAAAACCGTAACTGTCTGTATGCCATAGGCATACCTCCTTTAATAATATAATAGGGGTTGCGGTAGCCGTTCAAGACTTGCCTGTTATTCATTGAACACTTTGTCAATGCCGTAAAGGTCAAGCGGTTGTCTTGTTTGACTGTGCCTTTATTATAACACATTATGTTCACAATGTCAAGTGTTGTTTTTTTAGGCTCATTGTTTGCAACCTCAAACGGCTGTTATCTTGTAGCCTGAATTATACTTGATATTATTAACTTGTATGTGCTATGTTGGGCGCGTCCTCTTTGGACTATCTGTATTATATCACATAGTGTTCATAATGTCAAGAAAAATTTTCAAAGTTTTAAAAAAGTTTTTAGCCGTGTTTTTTGCGTGGGCGTTATATGTATATTAGATATATTAATATAGATGGATAGAATAATAGTAATAATTACTATTTATTGTATTACTGTATTAGTACAATAGTACAGTTGTCGAGGGTGTAAAGGAAAAAACTTGACAGATAAAACATTGATTTTATACTATTTCAAAAAATATAACCTTTTAACCATAGTGTTATATTTTTCGGTAAAGGGGTATATTTTCACCAAAAATTGAACGGATGCCGGGACAAAAAGGCATAGTCATTCTACCACACTCATCCTAAAAAATCTCCGAATCAGCCAACCGAAAAATCCCCATTTCACCACAACAAAATCACCCACTTTCACTCCCCTATTTCAACTCAACTCCCCAACATCTTCCCAACTCACCACTCAATCCCCATATTCCCAACAAAAAATATCACCCCACAAAACGCAAGGTGACATTTCTCCAAATCATCAGCTTTACAACCTTAAAACCGAGCATAAATAAATATTACATAATTCTGTAATCTCCCTAACCACTACACCCTACAGGGTATAATTTCCACCAATTCCCCAATTATTACACTCGTTCAACTATAATGGTCAACCGATACAATCATAGTAAAATAACACTCTAAAAATACTGAACCAATCAACTACCAGTCAACTAAATTGTTCCCTAAAATCACTTATTACAATGCCATTTTGGTAAGGACATTAATGTCCGTAACAAATTACAGTCAAGTAAAACATCTACTATTCGTAACGAATAATCCAACTCTGCAAATTACCAGCAAGTTAAATAACTTAAATCTATTTTACTTAAACACGCAGCTTAACGCTCTAACTAAAAAACAACCTTTAAAATTTTAGTTACACTTTCCATCGATTCGTTGAAACAACCAAAATTACTAAAGCACGATTTACTAAATCACGATTTGACCAATTATATCATCTTTCGCTATATCATATCACTGTAATGATACATAAAACCAAAGTGCAATCCAAAGTGTAAAGTCAACTTTCAAAGTGTCAAATTCACTGAAAACTTACAGCACAAATCACCTAACTTTTCAATCAAACCATATTAACAATATGTCAAATATGCAATATTAACCCTTATTTTCCCTATTAATATATCAAATATGACATATTATTTATACCAAAACAAGCTTTCCAAAGTGCAATATTTGCACATAAACGATACTTAATAACATGCAAGATACAGGTTAAGATAATACGCAAGTTACATTTGTTATACAAAACCCAACTTAATATAGTAAGTACGTTAATTCCTTAACCTAACCAACTTACCCTTAAATCAGCCAACAAAATAAGCAAAAAATAAATAAAAATATTTTCCAAAAAACACTTGACATAATTCCCAAAATGAAGTATAATAGCAAATAGGAAATTCCCAAAGCGAATTGTATTCAACAATCACCATACACTAACGGCACAATAATTACCACCCAAAACATAACAGGAGGATAAGACAATAATCATCAATCCAATAGCATTATACAACCGTATAATAACCCATTACAACAATACATATACACAACCAACAAGTCATACAACCAAAATACACAAAAGTTGTTTTTCGAATGAAAAACTTATTAATATTTAATATACGAAGTATATTAGATGTTAATAAGTTTTGAATTATATGAGTCTACTCTATATTAACTTCCACGTTTTTTATTTCCAGAAGAAAAAAATATGGAATGCCAATTAAGAAAAGAGGTGTAAAATGAAAGAAAAAAATACTAGATTGTTTATCAAGGTTCCAAGAGGTGTAATTGAATCTTTTAAGGATTCTTGGATAGGCATTCTTGTGTATCTTGCAATAGCTATCTCTTATGGCTTAAACAAGAAGGCAGTTTTTACTCTCGAACATTTTGCAGAATTTGCAAATAAGAGTGCATCGCCTTTCACAAAGAAGTTACTTATAAATTCTTTAACAGAACTACAAAATCAAAATCGCATAGACTTCAGCGTAGAAAATAATATATTTACCGTCAACGTCTTGGATGGTTTTAATGAATGCGAAACATTTGCCAAAATCTATACCGATGAGATTTATACACTTCATCAAGAACCCTATAAAAATAAAACTTGTAAACTCTTGTATATGCTGGCCTATTTAAGATTGAACATGAACGACAAAGGATTATATTACCGAACGTATACTAAGATTGCAAAATCATTAAATATTAGCGATGAAAATGTTTCTCGTCTTTGCCGTACTCTGCAAGACTTAAATATTATTTCTATTAAACTGGTAGATAACGGCAAGCAGCCAGACCATACATATAAGTCAAATGCAAAATTTGAGATATTTGCAGACAAGAGTAATCCTGCTTGGCAAACTAATTTGAAGAAACTCGAAAACCAACTTGCAAACGGTATAGACGACGATGACCTCTGGTAGTTATATTTTTTAACCTTAAAAATTCCCAAAGTGAACTATAATTTCAAAAAGAAAGGAGTGAACCTGTGCAAGAAAATATTTTAACCTCTCGCCTCACCCAAGATGAGCGTGAAACACACTTCTACATCGAAGGTCAAAAAGTAATCTGTGATTCAACGGAGCCGAAATATTTTAACAAATGCCTTCGCCAAGGTTGGACACCTATCGCCAGAACCGTCTATACCGACGGAACAGTATGTGGAATGATACTTGAAGCACCGGCTAAAGCGATTAGTATTCGTAACGCAAATGCTAAAAAGCGTGTTATGACAGAAGAGCAAATTGAAGCAGCAAGAGAACGAATGAAAAACTTACATAAAAATAAATAAGATAACATTGAAATTTGAAATTCAAACTCTTACTAAGGAATTTATATTCCTAAAACCTATTAACTTAAATTTTGTGATAAAACAATCACGAAAAACGACTCAAATCGCACGATAGCGATTAATTAAAACTTAAAACAAAAAGGAGACAAATAATACATATTGAAACAATTAAATAAAACACAGCAGAAACTCGTTGAGGACAATCATAACCTCATTTGGTCATTTATGAACAAAAATAAATTAAGCACAAATGCAGTAGAAGATTGGTACGGTACTTGCGCGATAGCAATGTGCAAAGCTGCAGTGACTTATGACCCTAATAGGAATGTGAAATTCAACACAGTTGCTTACGTTTATATGAATAACGCCATGAAAACAGCATTAGAAAAGCAATCTAAAGAAGAAAAGTGCTTGAGCTTAGATTTTTATTACGAAGATAGTGAATGTTATTTAAAAGATTGTATTTCTAATAATCACGACGATTTTGGAGAACTTGAATTTTATCAAATATTCAATAGACACTTTGGCAGATTAAGTGACCGTAAAAAAGAAATCATAAATGCTTGTATTAATATAGATGGAAGCTTTAATGATATAGCAGACGCTTTAGGTATTACAAGACAAAGAGTGAGCTATGTATACAACGATTTCTTTAACAAATTCTATTCTGACCTTTACGGAAAGAGAGGTTAGAAAATATAGGCGAAAACAAAGCAACATACATACTTTCAATTGAAGCGAAAGACTTATATGGCGCTTCGCTCCAGAACACAGACACAGGATTTTCAATCCGAAATAAAAACGGCGATGTAAGTATCCGCAAATTTATCAACACCTTAGATTTTAGTTTAGATGCAATGAAACTGAGAGAAGTTTACGAAAAAGTAACTCGGCGCAAAAACTTCTCTTTTGAAATAAATCATAAAAGTTACACTCAGCAGGTAATCAATGTTACATTTAAGTATTCCTTTAAAGAATTTAACAAGGCCGGAAAGAATGTTTATGTTCGAGCGGGATACAATTTTAGAGACTGTGTTTTTCAAGACGCAGTCTGTGTAATAGATAATAAACTTATCGCCATACAAACAAATACGGAAATTGCAAATCCAATTTCTCAAGAAATTCTTGGTAATAATTTTGAATATGACGAAATAAATAAGGTTTATGAGCAGGTTGGTACAATACCGGTGGTTAAAAACAGAGCTGAACTTCGCGAGTATCTATATAAATATGGTTTTATCTGTGACGGAATTAAATATGTTCGTTATAAGCGCAGCAGTGGTTCCAGTCGTGTTGGAAAGTGTTTGTTTGTAAATGAACAGCTTTATGACCGTATGACTAAATGGGACAGATGCGGTCTGACCGTTAAAGACGGTCAAGAAATTGACCTTGCAGCCTATGAAGCGTATATTTCACTTCCCATGAGTAGTAGCATAGATACGCTTGAAATTCTACCCGAAAACATTCTTGTTATAGAAGATTATGAAAGTGTATTTGAAGACGATGTAGTTGCAGTCGAGGAAGAAAACGGTGTATTGGTCGCTTCCGAAAAAACTGTGAAAATAAAAAACAGCATTTGGGACGGACAATCCCTAATGGATGTGTCATTGTTTGAAAAATACCCAGATAAAGGAATGCTCTTGCTCCGCAATAGATTTTTTAAGTCCTGTTGTTTTAATTGCAATATTCAACAATGGTTTAAAGATAATAACATAACTTCAGTAGAACAGTTGAATGGCTCAACATTAGCAAAAAATCTTGAAGATATTAAATTGATAACTACACCAAGTAGTATTAAGTATGTTAAATTTGGTAAGATTTCAGAATGGCTTCAAAATATAGATATAACTTTCAGCATTGTAAAATACGAAAAAGAACCACATTTCTTTGACGGCAGAATGGTGCGAACCAATTATCAACTTTTGAACACATTACAAATGACTTACGAAGAAGTTGAGGAGTTTTTAAAGCCCTCTCTGGATTATATTTACAAAATCTGCGCCGACCCAGATATTTTAAGATACCATATTTCATATCCTTATGAAGAAATGGAGATTACGCCGCTAAATTCTAAAAACGAAATAATATTCAAATTGCTCGGTATAAATAATAAGTTTGCAAAAACAAAACTTTATTATGATTTTCGCAATGACTTAATTCGTTCATTATTTGACGATTTGAAAGACGGTAGAGTTTTAGTAAACGGCAATTATTCTACTCTATTTGGTAATGGAATGGAAATGTTAAAACAAACTATCGGCAAATTTGATGGTAAAAGCGAATTAAAAGGCAATGATATTTGCAGCTCTCGTTTTGATTATTGGAAAACGATACTTGGATGCAGGTCGCCACATATCACAATGGGCGACGTAACACTCTTGCATAATGTTCGAAATGAAAATTACGACAAGTATTTCAATCTTTCAAAAGAGATAGTTTGTATTAATTCTATCGGCGAAAATATTTTACAGCGATTGCAGGGCGCCGATTTTGATTCTGACTCAATGCTATTGACTGATAATAAATTATTAATTAGTGTTGCTGAACGCAATTACGATAATTTTAAAGTTCCGACCAATTTAGTTTCTGCCAAAAAGACTAAACGATATTATACGCCGGAGCAGCAAGCCGACCTTGACATTAAGACCAGCGTTAATAAAATTGGTGAAGATATTAATCTGTCACAGCAGTTAAACAGTATTTTATGGGACAAGTTAAAAAAGGGTAAAACATTAGAAGATGTTAAAGAGCTTTATGATGACATTTGTAAATTGTCGGTCTTATCTGGTATAGCAATAGACTCGGCAAAAAAAGAATTTGTAATCAACATCGGCAAAGAAATTCGCAAACTTAAAAAGAAATATGAGATAATCGAGCAAGGAAAACAGGTTAAGCCTACATTTTTTAAGAGAATCACGTTAAACAATGGTTATACATTGAGTGGAAATATTAAATATAAACATTTTGATACAACAATGGAATATATTCAGAAAATCGTGAACAGTTATTCAAGAAAACATATTAGAAAAGTGCCCGAAAAATATGAGCCGTTAATGAGTATTGTCAAGGAACCTAACCTACCGGTTGATAATGTACGACAGGGCTATTATTATAATCAGATGCTTAGAATTATGGAAATAATTACTGCAACTAAAAATAATATTGCTGCGCTATATTTAAACTACGATAACTTATCCAAGGAAGAAAAAGAAACAATTAGAAATCAAGTAGCAGAAGTAAGACAAGAGTGTGTTGAATATATTGACAAGATAATTTGTAGTGAGGGTACTATGTATTTATTGTTAAAAGAAATTGAAAAAAACAAAGAAATTAGCCGATTTGTTTTTGAGATTTTATTTGGAACACCCAACAAGCAGTTTTTTAAAATGATAATAGACAGTAAAGAAGATTTAAGTGAACTTGTTGAATGGAAAAATGGAAATATTCAGCTTTATGATTTCCTCTTTTATAAACAAAAAGTAGCATAAATAAGAGCCTTCAGCTTCGGCTGAGGGCTTAATTTTATGTGAAAATTTACATAAAAGTGTCAAAATGTTATCGCAAATTTAAACATTAAAGTGCCATAAACCCAGTATTTATGCGGGTTTTCAGTGTTTTTGAAATTTGTCGTATAGGGAGAAATAAACAATATCCCAAATTATCATAACACAATTCACTTGTGTTGTCAAATAAAAAATAAATTACAAAGGACTGAAAACAAATTTGATTCGCATTACCAAAGAAGAATCCATTGAGGCACGAAAGAGATTTCCAAAACTCTACATTGCGGTTACAAGTCGTCAAAAGACACATAATCGCAAAAATTATTACATGGAAGAAAATCGTGCAGCAATGGGCTGGTTAAAAAAATACAGAATGAAAGGTATGAATAAATCCATTGGCAGAGTTTAATCGTTTACCTGACGAAACATATCAAGATTATTTCGTAAGGTTATTTGAAAACAAAGCATTATACAAACTAGATTGTAATAAAATCGCAGAACTGCTTAATGCAGAGAACGGACAGAGTTATGGAGAGTCTTGTTATCGCAAGGAGTGGCAAAGTTTTAATAGGGGTAGACTTTATGAGCGTGAACTTATAGAACGTGGTGTTAAAACAAGGATACTTTGTATTTCTGATATCCACTTCCCTTTTGCTAAGCCTATTGAAACATTTTGTGATTATGTAGGTAGAGTAGATATTTTAGTTCTCAATGGAGATTTGCTGGACTGTTATGCCATATCTAAATTTTCTAAACTATATCGTGACTCACCAATTGAAGAAATGATTGGTGCAAGACAATATTTAATTAATTTGATTGAATACATACGACCCAGTAAAGTTATTGTAACTTATGGCAATCATTGCTTAAGGTTAGGCAGTTATTTGAGTTCTCGTTTAGATACAGATATTCAAGAGTTACTTCCTGAAACCGCATTAGATTATTTATTTGTTGACGGCTTCACACATTATGACCGTAAGCAAAAAACAAAAACTTATTATGAACCAATTCGTGAAGTCTTTGATGATATTAAGATTGAATATACAGGTAGTTGGCACTGTCAAATATTTGACACCATTTTCTGCCACCCAAAAGCTTTCGCTTCAAATCCAATGAAGACAGCAGAAAAGGCTATGTATTTCTTTAGAAATGAAGGCAAGCAGTTTAAAACATTAGTTATGGCACACACTCACAGAACCGGGTCTTATACTATCGGAAATACAACAATTTACGAACAAGGTGCAGCTTGTGAGACGGACAAAATGAATTATACAGACGGGATGCTTATAAATTCACAAAAACAAGGATTTATTTACCTTTGTTATGATAAGGATGGTAATTGCATGTCCGAAAAGACTAAGTTAGTTACTTTAAATTAAGGAGAATTACATATTGAATAGAACTGATTTTTCAGAAAAAATTGCAAAGTTTTGCGGCGTATCTGTAGCAGACGCTAAACAAATCCTTGACTTTATTACCGACACCATTGGCGATACGCTTGCTAACGGTGAAGAAGTACATATTACAGGGTTTGGTAATTTTAAAACACATACTGTAGATAAGGATTTTCGCATGCCCAACGGCGAAGTTTTTAAAAAAGAGCCTTTTAAGGCAATTAAATTTGCCGCTACCGGCAAGTTAAAAGATAAAGTAAATGGTAGAACAGAATAAAAATATTAAATCAGCAAATGGCAATGAGATTTATATGAGTGTTTGGCTGATTTTTTAATATTGCACAAGGCGGTCGTGCTATAGACCGCCCACATATATTGGCTTAGTGTAACGGTAGCACGACAGTCTCCAAAACTGTTAGTAATAGTTCGAATCTATTAGCCTTTGCCAAAAATAAAAACACAGGAGGTGGTCTTTGTGCCACGCAAAACGCAACAGAACAATATAACCTCGCCAGAGTTACTTGAGCAGATTAACCCAGATAATAAGCAACTTTTAGAGGATTACATACTTTATTTAAAGTCTGTTCAGAGAAGTCCAAAGACTATCTTCTCGTATAAAAATGATTTAGAAATATTTTTTGTATGGCTTTTACAACACGCAAAAAACAAATTCTTTGTTGATATTACAAAGCGAGATATTATCGCTTATCAAAACTGGCTTTTAACAGTTAATAAAAACTCTCCTGCTCGCATACGCAGATTAAAGAGTACACTTTCTTCGTTGGCGAATTATGTGGAGATGGTCTTAGATGAGGAATATCCGAACTTTAGAAACTTTATTAACAAAATTGAAAATCCAGCTAATACTCCAGTTAGAAAAAAGACCGTATTAACCGAAGAACAGTGCCAACACTTGTTAGACGAGTTAGTAAAAAGAGAAAAATATGAATTGGCTTGTTGTGTTGCGTTGGCGGCCTTTTCTGGACGTAGAAAGAGTGAATTAGTTAGATTTAAAGTTAACTATTTCGATAATAAAAACATTATTTATGGCTCACTGTATAAGACACCCGAAGAGGTTAAAACAAAAGGCCGTAATGGCGGAAAAATGCTTGTTTGTTATACTTTATCTAAAGATTTTAAGCCGTATTTTGATTTATGGATGGAATATAGAAAGAAAAAAGGTATTGAAAGCGAATGGCTATTCCCAGATAAAAAAGATATTACACAGCATATGAATGCAGACACCTTAAATTCTTGGGCATTAACATTTTCAAAAATATTAGGTGTTGATTTTTACTTTCATTCACTGCGACATCATTTCGTAACTCGTTTGGCGTTGCTTGGTTTGCCTGACTCGGTTATTCAAAATGTATTAGGATGGGATTCAGCAGAAATGTGCAAAGTCTATAAAGACATTGATAAAGAAGACGAGTTTGCTGATTACTTTAGTGAAGACGGTATAGTTGCCAAAGAAAAGACCAAATTATCAGACTTATAAAACCCTCATTTTATTATAACTTTAAATCAGAAACAGAGATTGCCGCTACCCGATATGCGGGATATAAAAGGTCGGTCTGATGCAACCCATTAGACCTTTGGGTTCAAATGGTGCGGGCTGCGGAGCACGAAAAATACCGTATCGCTACTAATCATTGGCGGTTTCTGATAACAAAACTATATATTATTTTTAACAAATTATAAGGAGGCGACTATATATCGCTGAGAAAAAAACTTTAAGTAGTCGCCCTCAAATTAAGGGCAAGGTCGAGAAACAAACATATACTTGTGTTTGCTGTGGTAAACCCGACCTTACAGAAGACAATTTTTATTCTTCAATCAATTCACATATGTGGAATACGACAAATCATCGTCCGTTATTTTGCAGAAAGTGCATTGATAAAGAATTTAATATATTATCAGACCGATATGGAGAAAGAGATGCGCTAGTCGCAATTTGTGCATTATTAGACCTACCCTTTCTTCCAGAGGTTTATAATAAGATTATTACAAACAATAATGCATTTTACTTGTCAAAATATACTTCTATGCTAAACGGCACTCAATATCGCAAGTGGTCTTTTATAAACACTATTATTGATGGAAATATAGACAAAGATAGGGTTCCAGTAGAAGAACTAAAAGAACGCCGTTTGAGCAAAGAAGAAGTTAAAAGCAAAAATGAAGTTTTGAGTGTCATCGGTTATGACCCGTTCGAAGAATACCCTGTTGAAGACAGGGGTTTTTTATTTAACGAACTTGTTAAATATCTTGACGATGACATAGCTGATGACCCTTATAAATTATCACAGATTGTTCAGATATGTAATAACAATAACCAAATTAGAAAAATTGATTTACTGATTACAAAATTAGACCCGATTAAAGATACTGATACTATTAGAAAGTTAAGTAAAATGAAAAGTGAACTCGTTACTAGTAATGATAAGATTGCAAAAGAAAACGAGATTTCGGTTAAAAATCGCTCAAATAAAGATGTAGGCAAATCAACCTTAACTTACCTTATGAGAGATTTGCGAGAAAAAGACTTTAAAAAGGCTGAAGCAAACTATTATGACCAGCTTCGCTCTGAAGGAACTCTTTGGGCGATTTCTATGTCAAATCGGTCTATTCGTGAAAACGGAATGTTTGACGAGAATGACCAAAACGAAATGTTTAATACACAAAGAGAGTTAATACAAAAATTGCAAGCACAGTTGGACGATGAATTAGAGAAAAATCGCCTATTGACGATTGAAAATAAGGAATTAAAGAAGAACGGTGATAAGAAATGAACCCCATAAGAAAAAGGGTCATTATGACCGACTTTAAGCGAAGAATATGTGAATTAGATGCAGAATCTATAGCATATTATCGCAGAAATCCTTGTATTGCCTGTGAAGACTTATTGGGAATCCGTTTAACTGATGCTCAGAAATATATTTTACAATCTTCGTGGAATGCTGCTCATTGTGTATGGGCATGTTCACGAAACTTCGGTAAATCTTTTATTGGAGCAATATTTTTAATATTAAAAGCCGTTTTATATGAAAACCAATCAATTTACATAGTTTCTTCTGTCGGAGACCAAGCAAAAGAAACGTTTTCTAAACTTGAGGAAATTATAACACGAATTGGTAAAACTGCGGCTTCCATTGCTTCTTTAAGAGATATTGTTGAAAAAGAAACTGTTAAAAGTCCAACTAATAAAACGGGCTTTTCTCATAATCCAGCAGGATATGAAGTTACTTTTTATAATGGTAGTTCTATTTTTACTTTGAACAGCAAACCAGATTCAAACCGCTCCCGCAGAGCAACCCTTGTATTTTTTGACGAAGCAGCATTTTGTTCAGACGAACTAATCACCGTTTGTGAAGCTTTTGCTACACAAAATACAGACTTTATTACAAGTACAGATGACGATTACAACCCTGAGCTTGAACCAAGAAAAGTTCCCACACAGTTAATTTATGCCTCTTCGCAAAGTGAAGTTGGAACAACATTTTATAAGCACTACAAGGATTTTGCAAAGAAAATGCTGGCCGGTGATAGAAATTATTTTTGTTGCGATATGATATGTGATACCGCAATAAAGGTTTATATGAATGGACAACCCTACCCCGCTTTGCTTACACAAGCTAAAGTGGATGCGGCTATAAAAGCCAACAAAGATAAAGCGTTGCGTGAATATTATAATAAACCAACATTAGACGGTGGTTCAAAACAAATTATCAAATGGGCAACAATTAGAAGAAATGAACATTTTTATTTACCTCAATTATATTGGAAGCCAAATACAAAAATCACTCTTGCATTCGACCCTGCTCGTACAATGGATAACTCAATTATATCTGCTATGAGTATATACAAAGATGAACAATATGGCTGGTGTGGAGATATTGTAAACTGCGAGAACTTTATTGATATTGCAAGTAAAAAGAAATATAAACTTGATTCAAATAGACAGATAGCGGAAATTCGTCAAATGTTATTGAATTATAATGGTCAAAATCCAGATTATGAATATTTAGATGTGTTAATGATAGACCAAGGTTCCGGTGGTGGTGGTACAAGCACCTATGCCGATAATTTATTAAACAATTGGCAAGATTCTCACGGCATGAGCCATCGTGGTTTAATTGATGCTTCGCACGAATTATATGAGGGATATTCAGAAAGATATCCTGACGCAATAGATAAACTCAGATTGGTTAGCCCAAGAAAATTTAGAACCAAAATGGTTGAAGAGTTTATTGAATTAATGGAATTGGGTGTGCTGAGATTTCCTTATGAATATGGTGGACAAGATATTCTTAAGTTAGTTAAAGAAATAGACGGCGAAGAAAATGTTGTACCGTATGAATTAAATGACGAAGAACGCTTGTCGTTATCTCAAATAGATATGATGAAAAATGAGATTACTTCTATTCATAAAACTACTAATGCTGAAAACACATCTGTGTCATATGTATTGTCAAAAGAAAAAGAAAGCCGTATGCATGATGACCGTTTCTATACAGCTATTATGTTGGCTCACAGATTATATGAATTGAGACGTGGCACTATTATTCGAAGTGCTCCAGACGAAGAAATACCACTCCAGAACGCAACACTATGCGTATCTGCATTATAAAGGAGGTGTTAATATGCCCGATGATTTTGAAGTAAATTTTTCTGCTACAAAAGTAGATGACGATACAACCGTAGTAACAGGATTTATGACCGCTGAGGAAATTCAGAAAAATGAAGCAAAAATTCTTTCTGCGGCAATGAATAAATATGAAGCTTCCAAGCAATACTCGGTACATACTTCCGATAGTACAAACTCAAATACATTAACTATTGATTATATAGATGGGTTAGCAAATGGTATACATACTAACCTTAAAAACCTTATAGCCGCTAACCAACTCTTAGTTAAATATGTTGACGAGGACGGCAGTATGGGTTATGCCTATTCTGTTATTCGTGCCAACACGCCAACTAATTATACAATGGTTTATGATAATGCATTGTTGACAGAAGAAAACGAAAACAAAATTGCAGAAATTAAATCTCTCGTTAATAATTTTAATAAAAATGTAAAAATCGAGAGATTAATTCGAGAAAGTATATCTACAGCATATTTGGAGGGCAACGTTCCGATTGTTTTGCGTATTACTAAAAATGGTTACGCAGTTGACTTCTTGCCGTTAGATATTGCTTATCCTTCAGGATATAAATTTAATGGCGACCCAATTCTTGAATTTGATGTTAATGCGCTTAAAACTAAACTTCAAAAAACATATAAAAAGACTCGTAAAAATAAGGCTATATATTTCGAAAATATTGCAAAGGAAATTGAAGCAAACTTTAGCAAAGAAGTTTTCGATGCATATAAAGCTAATGAACAATATACAAGAATTGATGCTAATTACGGCGACTGTATAACAGTCAACTCTCTTGGTAGGAAGTTTGGTGTCTCTCCCCTGTTCCGTGCATTGAGACCTTTAGTTGTATTAAATAACATTGAAGCCGCCGATGTGTCTGATAGTAAGGCTCGTTCTAAGAAGATAATTTTCCAAAAGCTTAGAAAAGAATTGCTTGGACAAAACGGAGAAAAAAAGGGCTTAGCAGAACAGCAGTTAGCTCACGAAGCATTGACCCAAGCATTAAAAACAAACTTATGTGCCTACACTGCTCCAGCTTTCGTTGAAAGTTTGGAGTTTGTTTCTTCTAAGGCAAATAATGATGACGCATCTAAGCAGTTGGGTCAATATATGACCAAGTATTTGCAAGCATTAGGTATTGATTTTATTGATACTGAAGTCGGCAACTACGCAGGTGTTAATGTTTCTGTAACACAGATAATTCGTCAAATTAACTGTATTAAAAGCGATGTGGAGCGTGTATTAAACAAATTCTATGTCACCTTGCTTACAAGTGCAGGTTTTGACCCGAATTTAGCACCTACCATAGAAATTGACGATGCTGAATCAATGGAACTTAGTATGCGTATTGAACTTGCCAAGTTTGTTTATGGTACATTAAATGCTTCACGCGAGACTTCGTTTAAGTTGGCTGGATTAAATCTTAATGACGAAAAAATTAAGAGAGAAAGCGAACAAGTGCAAGGTCTTGATGATATATTCACTCCAAGAAAAACTGCTTATACAACTGGCAACGATGAAGATAATTCTTCTGGTAGACCAACAAGCAATGATGACAAAGATAAGCAGGATTTTGATAAAGACTATAACAAGAACAAGTAGTAGGTAATTGCTATGATTAAAGATTATTTTAAAACTACTTGTCCTTGTTGTGGACAACCACTTGAACTGTTTGTAGAGGCGAATGGCAATATTGCTGTTCGTTTTTATGATATTGAAGACCAAGCTGAAGTTGTTGAAATCTTAAAGAAAAACAACATTGAACTTGGTGTTAATCTTTGTGGAAAGGAGGATAAATGATGGAAAAGGATAAAATTTATCTTGCCAGTACAGCAATAGAACTTTCTGAAGAAGAAGATAAGCCGTATATTGAGCTGACCAATAGGCTTTGTTATTATGGCGAAGCAAATTTGAATGGCGTTATTTTGCCTGTCGAGGGAGCCGAAGAAAAGGCGCAAACTTTAATTAATATGCCTGTTCAAGCAAAGTATAAGGTAGCCAAAGACGGTAAAACTCCTGATTTGGGCGGTCACGAAGCCTACATAGATAAAGACGGAGATTTATGCTTCGCAACAGAAAGTATCGGCACACATATCTCAGTAGAGATTAAAGATGACACTGTTGAAGTAAATGGCGAGAAGAAAACATTACCTTGCCTCTTTTCTACCTCAAGAATTTGGAAGAGAAACAAAAATATAATAAAAGCTATCAAATCTCTATTTGATAGAGGTTTGCTTCATAGTTCTTGGGAAATTGAGACCAAGAAATATAATTTTGATGCAGGATTTAAAACTCTTATAGATTATGGATTTCTTGGCAACTGTATGCTTGGGTCATCTACTCCCGGCGCCTATCCTTGTGCAGTCGCATTAGATATGGCAAGTTTAGAGCAGTCTGGATTAGAATTAGCCGAAGCATTTACAATAGATAAGGAGGAAAATGAATTGGCAAAGAAGAAAATCGAAACAGAAGTTTCTGAAGAGATAGAAGTTACTATACCCGATGAATCGACTGAAGAGGTTACAGCAGAAGTTACTGAGCCTACTGTTGAAGCACCTGAAGTAACCGAACCTGTTACAGAAACAAGCGAAACTTCTGAAGAGACACCTGAAGAGCCTGCTACTGAAACATCTTCGCTAACCGTTCATGATTTAAGAATGCGTATAAGCGAAGCTTGTAGACAAAAGTGTAAAGACTGGTGTTATGTGGCGTTTTGGTTCCCTGAAGAACACACTGTATGGTGTGAATGTGATGGTCGTAAGTCTGACCTTGATTTCTTACTATTTACTTACGAGGTTGTTGGTGACGAAGTAACCGTAAGTGAACCAACTCCTGTAACACTAACTGTATCTATTTCAGAAGTCAACAAAGTTATTTCTGAAAAAGACGATGCTTTACTAAAAGCAAACGAGACCATTCAGAATCTTGAAAGTCAAGTTAGTGCTTTACAGCCCTTTAAAGATGCTGTTGATAAGGCAGAGTTGGAAAAGGCTGAAGCAGAAAAAGCCGAAAAGAAAAACAATCTTAAAGCTTATGCAATGAAGAGTGGTTTTGTTTCTGAAGCAGAAATCAGCGAGAATGCTGAAATTGCTGAAATGATTGAGAACCTTAATGAAGCTGGAATTAAAGCAATTATTGCTGAAAGATTTATGGCTTCACTCAGCGGAAAAGTAGAAACCTCTTCTGTAGAGACCGCTTCCGCTGTATCTGTTGACCTCAATAGTGAGGAAGACGAAAACAATATTTCAATAAATCCTGTTCAGGCTTATCTGAACTAATTTGAACCGCAGTCCAAATGACTGTGGGTTTTTTATTTTAACTTAAAAAGGAGATAAAAATTATGTTAAGAACAATTATCGCACACGATGGTAAACTCGTTCTTGGTGGTTTTAAGACCGCTGGTGCTTATACAACCGGTATGGGCGTTACCAAAGATGAAGCTACTGGTGTAGTAACTATTCCCGCTGAGGAAACTGGCATAAATCTTTATGTACTTGATAAGGAGCGTATTCCTACTGGTGCTAACGCAGCAAGAGTAGATATGTCTGACTACGACCCTGATTTCAATACTTTTGCCGCTGGCGAACTTTGCAAAATTCAGGGCTACATTGCCAATGAAAAGTTTGCAGTTGACCAGTTTGATGCTGAAACTTGCATTGCTGGTAATGTTGGCAAGTATGCCGCTGTAGGCACAGACGGTAAGTGGACTATTGCTGGTGCCGATACCGATTCTGAGTATGTATTCCTTGGTTTACATAACGATGCAGGTCATACTCTTGCTCTTATTGAGTGTGTTAAGGCTGTAGGCAAGAACGCTTAATTGAATTTTGCCCAGAAAATAAATTAAAAGGAGAAATTAATTATGACTAATATTGAAATTGCTGAAGCAATCAAAGATACAAATATGTACGAACTTGCTTGCAAGACCAATGCAGAGCTTGATTTAACTGATTCTGAAAAAGTAACAGTTTCTCAGCTTGACGCTTACTTTAAGAAGGTTGGCGAAAGAGGTGCTGACCCTGAGCACGAAATCGCTGCTTTCGTTAAGAAGGCTATCAACGAAGAGATTTACAACGCTCCCGACGAGTTGCTTGACTATCTTTTCAATCGTGATAATATTGGCGAGTTTGATGATTTTGAGGGTATAACTGACCCCAAGAACACTCTCGTTGCTTATGAGACCGCAAAGGGCGCTAACGTCAAGAGAAGTTTCCTTGACATCGGCGTACTTAAACCCGCTTGGTTCAACCTTCAGATTTGACATTCAATTCTATATTGAATGAACAATAGTCTGCGTACAGAGAAATCTGTATGTTAAATAACACATTGAATTGCTGGAAAACCGTAAAGACATTTAAACCGAAACAGAAGGATGAAATATGCCTAAATGGAATGGTTACGAAAGTAGAAAAAATTAAATGTATGGCACATGGTTAAATCCTAAATGCTTAAAATCGGCAATCAGCAGCCAAGCCTCGAATAGAGGAAGGTTCAACGACTATTCCCTTTAAGGGAAGTAGGATACAAGCTTTTGGTATCCGAAGTGGTGTGCCCCGTACTATACGGGTGAAGATATAGTCTATGCTTATATGAAAATATAAGGTTGTCACAATCGACAACAAGCCACAGGTAGCGCTGTGAATTTTACTCGTAAAAATTTTTATGTTGTGTAGAACATAAAACACAAGGGTGGTGTACAATGCCCAAAAGAAAAACTCAAAAAGAATTTATTGAAGAATTGGCAAAGATTAATTCAGATATTATTGTTTTAGGCGAATATATCAATAGCAATACGCCTTTAAAAGTATGTAGTAAAAAATGCGGCCATTCATGGAATGCAAAACCTCAACATTTATTAAGAGGGCATGGTTGCCAACTGTGCTCTATTAGCAATCATAAAACTCACGAAGATTTTGTAAAAGAAATGAAGTCAATCAACCCAAATATAGTTTTTATTACAAAATACATAGCAGCTCAAAAAGATATTAAATGCAAGTGTTTAATAGATGGATATGAGTGGACAAGTAAACCAAATCGTTTATTAAGAGGAGCAAATTGTCCAAGGTGTAGTCGTAAAGAAAGATATACTCACGAAGAATTTGAAAATAGAGTACATGAAATTTCGCCAAATATAGAATTTAAAGAAAAATATTTAGGAGCAAATAGAAGAATTCTTTGCAAATGTACGACTTGTGGATATGAGTGGTATGGAAGAACCTCTCACTTATTAAGAGGTGTAGGGTGTCCAAAATGCAAAGGATTGACTAAAACGCATCAAGAATTTATCGAAGAAATGAATGCTAAAAATCCAAACATTGAAATTCTATCTATGTACACTGGCAATAAACATAAGGTTTTGTGTAGTTGTAAAATTGATAATAATCAATGGGAAGCTTCTCCTAATGCATTATTAAGAGGTACTGGATGTCCAAGATGTTCTTCTTCCAAAGGCGAAACAAAAATTGAACAGTTTTTGATAAACAATAATATCAAATTTGAAAAACAAAGAAGTTTTAAAGGATGTAAAGATGTTCATCATTTACCTTTTGATTTTTATATTCCAAATCAAAATATGGCCATAGAATATGATGGAGAACAACATTTTAGACCTGTAAAATTTGGCGGTAAGAATGATTCTAATAGCTTGGTGCGATTCGAAGGTAACAAGCGAAGAGATAATATTAAAAATGAATATTGCAAAAACAATCATATAGATTTATTGAGAATTCCCTACACGGAATTAAATAATATAGAAAAAATTTTAACGAGTAAATTGCTTTAATATAACAGAGAATCTGATATTTCCTACAAAGACCTTCGCAAAAATGGTTGGAAGTCTGTAGCAGTGCTCACCGAGAATGCTGTTGCTGCTTTCAAGAACAAGATGTTCAAAATTATCTTTGACAAGATTGACGCAGGTATCACTTCTGGTGCTGAGAACTTCATCACCGTTGGCGGCACAGCAATGACTCAGGCTGCTGCTGATGCACTTGCTCTTTATGTAAATGACCGTGCTGACGGTGACGGCGTTATCGTTGGTAAGTCTGCTTATATTCAGCAGATGTCCAAGCTTAACGGCTTTGCTTCTGACGAAATGAAGAATGAAGTACATCGTACTGGTCGTCTTGGTTCTTACGATGGTTGTGAAATGTTCCCCATCAGCTCTGCTAAGAAGCTCGGTGACGGTTCTGCTGTATTCCCTGATAAGAGAGTATATGGTATCGCTGGCCAGATTGGCTCTCTCAGCATGAAGGGTGAAACCTCTGTTTACGAGACTATGGACAACAACAACGAGAGTGTTCATCTCAAGTTTGCTGACTTTACTTTCGGTGTAGCATTCAACGAGGATACTCTTGAGAAGGTTGTTAAGGCTGAATTGCAGTAATTAAATTTATAGTGGGGTGGTAAACCCGCCCCACTCTTTTAAGGTGTTTTTATGAAAAATTTTAATTGCTACAGTATGAGATTGGCAAGGGCATTAATTGATGCAGGGTTTAAACCTATTAGTTTAAATTCAAATCCAAGAAACAAAGAGATGTATTACATTTTTGAAGCAACGGAACAGTTAATGCACTTTAAAAACAACATCTATCAAACTGTACGAGATAAGTATTAAGGATTTTTAAGGAGTAATTATGTTAGACAAAAATAAAACATATTTAGTTTTAAATTATAACGGAAGCCCTGTAGCCGTATCAACTCGACATGAGAGTTATATTATTCCGGGTGGTAGTTCTGAATCCCCTTCTTCTATGCCTCTTTCTGTTGATGAAATTGTTCAAATCAATAGTAACTCAAATGTATTTAAAATGGGAATACTTTGGTTTGAAGAACAGTTTCAAGAAGAACTTTATAAAGAATGTCGTATTCGCAACTGGAAAGACATTCTGACTGACAGTGAAATTGAAGATACAATTCTACACCCAACGCTTGAAAAGCTTGAAAGATTGTTATCAATCGAAAACGAGCAGTATTTTGAGCGTTGTTATGGCATTTATATTGGTCTCAAGAATTCTAACCATAGTATTAAGCAGAATGTTGAAAATGTTATGCTTGCTCGTAGAAAAGAACTTCGTAATAGAAAGTATAAAACGGATATTTTATTAACAAAGAAAGAGACCCCTGCTGTAAGTGAAGAAGTGCTGAAGGAAACTCAAGAGCAGAATGCAAAGCTAACACAGGAAGTAGATGAACTTAAGGCAATGGTTGCTCAACTTTTAGCAACACAGCAGAATACTGCTCCTGCAAAAGTGGAGACGGAAAATGCTGATGCTTTTGACAAATCTGGGTCTTGCAGTGCTTATAACGGTAATATAGGTAGTTGGACTGTGGATAAAAAAGCAGAAATAACTAATGATACCGCACAGGAACCTAAAAAGGCTACAAGAGGCCGTCCAAAGAAAAATTCGTAATGGAGGTGGTGAGTTATCGCAACTCCATATTCTAAAATAAAAAATGCGTTCCTTACCCTTGTAGAAAAGGATAGAGAATTTTTCAATTATTTTAATTTAACTGATGATGAGGTTCAAAAGTTGGTTGATATTCGTTGTGCTAACTTTTTGGACGAAGCAGTTAATCGTTTGATAATTGAAGCAAATCCGTCAGTAGATTTTACTGATAGGACTAACGAGCAGTTTAACTTTGATTTAACTGGTTCAGAGCTTGCGATAATCCCCTCTTTGATGTATGAACAATATTTGTTTAGAGATTTCTCTTATCTCAAAACATTAAATGTGAATTATACACCTACGGAAATGCGAGTTTTTGACCCAAGCAATGCTCGTGCAACATTTTTAAATATATATAATACCGTTTGTGCTACAAACGAAAAGTATATTGATATATATAAAAATTCCGACAGAACAACCGGCGCTTTAAAGTCAATTAACTTTGCCAACTATGACTCTGAATAAGAGGTGGTCGGCATGGATATAAATTATTTTAAAGCAATCCAAGGTGCTGTCGGTGCCGATAACGCTCAAGAAGTTTTGATTCGTCAAGCTAAAGAAAACTTGTCAGCAGGTATGGCAACTTCTATAGGCGATGCAAAAACTAAGCGAAACGGTAAGCATCAAAATTTTATTGTTTCACAAACTACAGTTCGTTACAAATATCAAATAACCGCTTATCCAGATGAAGAATTGTACGTAGGTGACGTTATTGACTATATGGATGAAAAATGGATTGTTACAGAAACTCGTGTAGGAAATCCGTTGCAAAAGACGGGTGTTATGTGGCTCTGCAACATTAGCCTCTCATTCCAAAATGGTACTCACGATATAATTACTCGTCCTGCCGTTTTAGATAGCGGAGTTTACTCAACTACTAAGAACGGCAATGAAGAGTTACAATATGTGGATAAGCAGTTCAAACTATATTTGCCTTACGATAATGACACTAAGAAAATATATGTAGACAAGCGTATTGCTGTTGATACTCGATTTGATAAGCACGGGAAAGAAATTCTTGAAGTGTATAGTGTTACAGGTATCAATAGGGTTGCCAGAAGTTATGGCAAAGGCGGTCACTTGCTTATTTGCGAATTACGAAGTGGTACATACTCGCCTTCCGATGACAATTTGGAATTAATGATATGTGACTATATTGCAGATAACGATAGTGGTAGTTCCGCAACTGAACTACTCCCCTGCTCTGTTTCTGGTAGACCAACAATTATAATAGGACAAACACGAACATATGCTGCGACATTCTATAATGCAGATAATCAAGAAGTTAGTGGAATTGAGCCTGTATGGAATATAGTTGGCAATATAGAAATTTCTACACAAGAGGTAGACAATACAATAAAAATCACTGTACCTGACAACGAAGATTATATTGGTGAGACGATACAAGTGATACTAACTGATACTAACGGTTTATATAAGCCGTTTACTTTTGAAGTGGAGGTAACTGTATAATGGCTATTAACACTCCACTTGACGAAATAATTGACTACAAAGATACTGCAATTAAAAAAATGCTCGCTTCACAAGATGTTATGAGTTTTATGTTTGATATTCCTAATATTGATATGGAAGGCGACGAGGTTTATAACGCCAGAGAAGAACATTTCTTTGACTATGGTGTGAACCCCGATACTATTCAAACCGATAATGTTTCTATATTTGTTCAGTCAAGTATGCTAGACCGATTGAATACAAACATGAAACATATGGCCGTAACTATATCTATCGTTTGTAATGTAGGTTATATCAAACTTGACAAAAAGAAATTCAAAGGCATTAAAGGAAATCGAATAGATAATATTGCACGTCAAATTGTAGTCGCACTTGACGACGATGACCAAGAATTTGGTATAGGTGAGTTAACTTTAACTCAATGTCGTCCAGTAAATGTACCAAAGGGTTATACGGCAGTCGAACTTGCATACGAGGTTGACGACTTTGCTGACGATACGAGGTGGTAGTGAATGAAAATTCCACAATTTGCCTTGTTAAGCCCAGACCCTTTCGTATTACAGGGAGTGGGAACTTTGAAGTCCCCTACCCTTAAAGAAATATCCCCAAGCAATATGATGAAATATTCTTTATATGCTTTAGTTACCCAAGTTTTATTTGGGTCAAAACAAGACATTATAGAGCTTGGTAAAAATATGGGTGAAAATAATACTTATCATAAGTTAATTGAACCCGATATTGAAATAATTTCAAAATTCAATTTAATAATTAATTCCGCTGATTTGAGAGAAGCGCTTTGCGAAGCACTTGCTCTCTTTTTTTGCAATAAAATCGTCTTTTCACCTGAAAACAACTGTTTTTTGGTGCTTTCGGTTATAGATGATAAGGCAAGTATTGTCGGCAGTATTAACGACGATAATTACTTGTTTATAGAAGATTTACTGAAACAACTTTTGCATTGCGAATCCGAGTATTCAGACAATGAACTGAAGTATTCATCAGACAAAGCAAAAGAATTATGGGAGAAGGTCTCTCAGGCCGAAGAAAAAGAAAAGGCAGATGTAAATGCAAGGGATTATGAAATAGGAAACATTGTTTCCAAACTATGTGTATGCGGAATTGGATATACGGTTAAGAATATTTACGACTTAACGGTTTATCAACTGTATGACCAGTTCTCCGCTTATATGCAAAACAGAATTAGTCAACTTTCTGAAAATGCTTACGCTCACAATGGCGGCGAAGATTTTGATATGAACAGTTGGCTTAGAAAATAATTTAGGAGGATACCTTAATGAAGAAAACTGCTAATAGAAAAGGTGCAAATATTCAGTTAAGAAAATATTCTGATAAGTCACTTTTTGCTTACATTGATTATGTTAATTCTGTAGCTGTTGAACTCACCTCTGGTCGTGTTTATGCTACAGGTGGCGACAGCGGTGCTCGTCAGGTTGGTTTTGACGACCCGATTGAAGGTAGCATCAAGCTTTCTACACAGATTGTTCCTATCGAGTTTGTAGCACTTGCTTGCTCTCCTGACGGTGTTGAAGACGGTGGCGAAATCGGTGTTAGAGAGAAACTTACTCTTGCCAGTGGTGCGCTTACTCTTACCAAAACCCCTGTTGCTGGAACAATATATGTATTCAAGGATGGAGAGGACATCTCTTCTACTCCCGCTGCAACAGAAGCTACTGGCACTTCAGTGACAATTGAAGGTGGCAATGACGGCGATGTTTATATCGCTTACTATATTGTGGCAAGTGAGGATGCTAAGTCTGCTACATTTAATAATGATAAGACACCCGGCTGCTATGTTATCTATGGTGACACTGTATGGAAGGATACCAATGATACTATTACTGCCGAGCACTTCAAGGCTTATAAGGCTATGCCTCAGAAGTCTTTCTCGATTACATATCAAGGTTCTGGCGACCCCTTAACCTTTGAGATGACATTTGACCTTATGGAAGACGAAGACGGAAATGTTTACACCTCTAGCCGTATCTAATAATGGCAAATAAAAAGGTAATTGAGACCGTTGAGCCTACAGAGAATGAAACCGTAAAGGTTGAAAAAACTCCAAAATGGAAATCAAAAGTGTGCCGTGTTGTAAATTATATTCCGTCGCACGGCATACTTGGTTTTGATTTTGACGGTATTGGTTGTCAAATCGGTGTTGAGAAAAATCTTAGCATTGGACGAACAATCAAGGTTCAATATATGGGCGAAATCGGTAAAGATATAAAATTTAAAATATAAAGGAAAGAGCAGGGTTGTAATAACTTCCCTGCTCTATTTTTTAAGGATGAAAATATTAGCTATTGACCAATCAAGGTGTGGCGGATATGCCATATTTGATTATAAAACAAAGAAATTAATTTCTTATGGAGCGTTTAATTTTCCGGACAGAAAATATACCTACCCTATGGCTATTTATAAACTCAAAAAGTTAGTAAAATCTTTAGTCAAGGAAAATGATATTAGTGCTTGTTTTATCGAAGAGATTTCATATCAAAGAAACCTTAATGGATTTAAGCGTTTAGCACAAATGCAAGGTGTACTTGAAAATTTCTTCATTGAAAATGAAATGCTTTATGACATTATTCAGCCAACTATGTGGCAGAAGTATGCGAATGCACGTAAACGCACACAAAAGGAAATTAAAAATAAGATTGTTGAAGCAAATACCGCAGGTAAAAAAGAAACTAAAGTGTTATCTATACAATTTGTACATGATGTGTATAAAGTTGATACACCTAATGACGGTATTGCAGACGCAATCGGCATAGGTCATTATGCCGTTAACAATATAAAAATTGAAACTAAGGAGGCAAACTAATTTGGCTAAAAAGATTAGTTCTGCAACTATTAAAGAAATAATTAAGGAAAACAACAAAGAAGATAAAAAGATTATTTTAAAAACAGCAGACGCAGAGATTGAGGTTGTAATCAAGCCTTACATATCTTATCAGGAACGCACTCAGATGGTTAATGATATTGCAAACGAGTGTTATGACGAAATTGGCAATTATCATCCAGAGTTCTTTGATATAGCATACAAGATTGCACTAATTGAGCATTATACAAATATCAATACAGATATTAAAGACTCTGTTAATCAAATGCACATTTTATGCGAAAGCACAAATCTCATTGAAGAGATTGTAAATTACATAAATGACTGTGGACAGATTTGGAATGATGCTCATGACATTATTAACTGGCGCAACGAACAATCTCTTAAGTCTAATGCTTGGGACGATGTTGCTTATATGATATCTGGCTTGCTGGATAAACTCGCAGATAGGCTTGATAAAATGCCTGAAACAAGCAAAGAAGATGCAGATAAATTTGCTGCATTAACTGCAAAACTCGGCAATATGACCGAGGACAAAATCATTGACGGAATTCTCAAATTCCATAACAAAGATAATTAATAAATAATACCCCAATTCAAGGGGTGTTGGATTGGGGTACATTATGAATTTCATAGAAATACTAAAAATAATTGGTGCCGCTTTAGGTGGACTCGTAGGCATTAGCGGTTTTATTGTAGCAATCGTCAAACCTTTACGCAAAAGTTTTGTTAATTGGATTATTTGTAATACTGGTTCAGAAAATATGGCAAAAGAAATTTCTGATATAAAAGAAATGTTAAAAGAACATATTGGACAAGATGCGCAAAAAGTAGAAGATATGAAAGAAGTTAAAGAAACTGTTGAAAAACTCAAAGATTCTGAACGTTGCGTTTTAAGAACAAATATTTTGCGAATTTACAATAAATACTTGCCAGATGGTGAAATTCCTGCATACGAATTCGAAACACTCTCTAAAGACTATCATTCATACAAGAGTCTTGAGGGCAACACTTTCGTAGATGATATTTGGGAGATAATGTCTAAAGAATGGAAAGTTATTCCTAACGGTAACTACAGATAGATACATAAGGAGGTCTATTATGATTTCCGCTAATGAAATTAACGCCTTGTTAAAAGATTATCTTAAGTCGTCTGATGGACAGGATTTTCTGAAAAAACAAGGTATTTCTATAAGTTTTTATGATGAAGAGCAATTAAGACAAATTGCCGAACATTTAAAGAACGATATTATAAATGAATTTCTTAGAATAACAAATCACGCTTCGTTGATTGACGCTCAAGACTACTTTGGCGGTGCTCACGTAAAGGTCGGCAAAGTTAGTCATACAAAAAATGGCGATAAAGTTAATATAAACTTTTCAGACCATGCTTTATATCGTCCTTCATTAGTTGGTCGCAATGGAAAACCAACAGGCGAAGGCGTTAACGATATATTTGCCTTAATTACTAACGGTACAAGCAAACAAGCCAGAGTGTATGGTTATTGGACTTATTATTCTGAAGGAATGGGCTATGGTGCTGAAGAAACTTGGACAAAAGCTTGGCTCCCAAGACGAGGCAAACCGTTCATAGAATCAATTATTAAACATTACGAAGCCGCTAATCCCGGCTTAAAAATTGCATATCCTCCAAACTGGAGGTAGACGGTCTCACCGTTAATCTATTGTCAAGTAAAATCTGTTTTTACTTGACTTTTTTATTACAAAGAGAGGTGATGACAAATTGGCTAAACAGCAAATAGGACTTTTGTTTGGTGTTCAAGGCGGTGGAAAACTAAGTGGCGAATCGGGTCAACTGATATTGAAACAGTTAAATAAAATTGCCCGAAGTATTGACAATACGAACAACCGGATGAAAGTTGTAATTGGCGTTAACGAAAATCAGACGCGCCAATTAATACAAAGACAATTAGATAATATATCAAGAGGGTTAACAATTAATGTTAATCCGACAACAAATAACACAAATAACTCAACAAATAATATCGCTCGTCAAGCCCAATCTTATGAACGACGATTACAATCACTTTTCAATCGTTTTAGGTCTGGTATATACGGTGGCGACGCTGATAGAAAAAAATTCAGTCATTTAGATTCTGACCAATGGGATGAATATATTCGTTCGTATCACGAAGCCCAATCTGCCCTATCAACGTTTATTGACCAAAATGAACAATTCAATGCAAGTCTTGGCGACACGGCACAAATGCAAAGAGCTATTGAGGCCACTGAGCAATTTTTAAATGTACAAGTACGTCTTGCAAACTCAAGAGAACAAGAGCAAAGTACATTACAAAAGACAAGATTTGCTTACGATAAAACTATTGACAGTATAACAAAATATCAACAACGAAATGCGCGAACTTTAAAGCAAACACCAATGTTACGCGATGAACTAGAAGCACTTCGTCAATCCTTACTTGAAGGTGGTACTTTTAACGACCATCCAAATGTAGCGCACGACAAATTTTTAAATCTTACAAACCAAATTCGTGCTGCTGGTGGCGAAACAGAGAGTCTTGGAACTAAAATGAAAAGAATGTTTAGCGAAAAGGCTGGATATGGTGCTGTTGGTGCTGTGTTGGCTCTTGGTCGTCGGGCCTTACGAGAAGTTTATAATAATGTTGTAGAACTTGATAAAGCAGTTGTTGATTTGCAGATTGCGACTGGTAAAAATCGCCAAGAAGTAAAAGAACTTGTAAATACATATAGCGATTTAGGAAGAGAACTTGGTGCAACTACAAAAGAAGTTGCTAATGCTGCTGATACTTGGCTTAATAAAATAGGTCTATTGTATAGAGATATACAATTATAAACTCTTTAAATGCTGGAAACCCCTTAGAGACTAATAAACTACAACATAATGATGAAATATGCATAGGTGTGAAAGTTTGAAAATTATTAGTATTGGGCAATCAGCAGGCAAGACTCGAATAGAGTAAGCCTCATCGACTATCGCATTAGCGAGTACACTCAAGCGAGTGGAAATAGGAGTCCCCTACTATTTATTAGAGGGTGAAGATATAGTCAATGCTCATATGAAAGTATGAGAAAATTTTTCGGATATAAAATAAATAAAGGTGATAAATTGGGATTAATACAAGAGTATGTTGATACGCTTGTGTCGTCCTATAGCGTCAATCATTATCGGAACAAGGGATATGATTGTTATGATGGAAAACGTATGCGGGTTAAAGTACAAGATTTACCGCGTGGTTCAGGTATAAAAATAGATGTTCAATGTGATTATTGTAAAAAGATATTTTCACAAGCATATCGTAGATATTTAGAACATCCAGACGATATTGCTTGTAAAGAGTGCAGATATAATAAGGTGAGCAAAACCAATCTTGAAAGATATGGCAACATTTGTTCTCTTCATAATAAAGATGTTCACGAAAAAGTTTTAATAACTTGGAAAGAAAAATATGGTGTCACTAATCCGTTTTTAAGCAAAACGGTTAGAGATAAGAGTAGGAAAACAATGCTCAAAAAATATGGAGTAGAATATACTGCACAAAGCACAGAATTAATGGAGAAAATGAACGCCACTTTGTTAAGTAAAGGCAAAGATAGCTTTATTTATACCAGTAAAATGCAAAATTATTTATGTGACCTTTTTGAAGGTGAATTAAATTACAAAATGGGCAGTATGTATATAGACATATTTTTACCTGAATACAATATTTGTTGTGAATATGACGGCGGTGGTCACAACCTGTGCGTTTGTCATAAAAGGATGACACAAGAAGAGATGAATCAAAAGGACGAGAAAAGAAATATAGCTTTAGTTAAGTCTGGATATAAAGTTTTTAGAATTGTTTCTGCTCGTGACAAACAATTACCAGACGAAGAATTTATTAAGATTAAAAATAAAGCAATCGACGCTTTAATAAATAAACAATATGATGTATACATATATGATATAGATAAAAAATCCGAAAAATCTTTTAATGTGTAGCGAACATTAAAAGTAATACAACAGAAGACAAGGTTACAACATAGAAGATACTAACGAGCTTATAAAACAAAGCACTATGTTGTCTAAACTTGGCCAAATGGAATCAGCAGAAGCTTCAACTGCATTAACCAGCTCTCTAAAGGGTTATCAACTAGCAGCCTCAGATGCAGCCAGTGTTGTTGATAAATTAACCGCTGTTGACATGGAAGCCGCCGCATCGGCTGGTGATATTGCTACTGCAATGGCAGAGTGTGCTAATAGTGCTCGTATTGCTGGTGTAGATATGAACACCTTGATTGGTTACTTGACAACGGTTAAAGAAGTAACTCAAGATGGAAGTGAATCTGTCGGCACATTTGCTAAAACAATGTTTGCTCGTATGGGTAACATCAAGGCTGGTAATTTAGAAGACCCTGAAACCGGAGAAAACCTAAAAATTTGGGCACTTGCAGCATAATTCATAAACTGCAAAGTGAAATTCTATCTAATGATTTGACTTTAAAGTCAATGCTTGAAACCCCTTAAGGAAGGGCAACAAGGTCGAAGATTATGTGTGATATTAAAACGAAAGGAGGAATTAATGGTACTTTCGCAAACCGTTGATGTACATATTAACGGTAAGACTATGAAAAAATACAGAGATTTGGGATATAAGTTTGATAAAATTGGAGATTTAATATCGGTAAAATACACTGACTTATCCCAATATTCTCAAGAAATTATAGAAATAAAATGCGATTATTGCGGCAAAATTTTTAATAGAAGATTTTCTGACCATTTTCGATTATATAAAGGTGATTTTGAACAATCTGATTGTTGTTACGATTGCCGATATAAAAAGCAAGAAGAGCTCAGTTTGAAAAAATATGGTGTAAAAAATCCTTTTCAACGAGAAGATGTCAAGCTGAAAACCAAGGAAACTCTTATAAAAAAATATGGAGTCGAATATATTTCGCAAAGTGATAAAGTTCAGAATACAATTCGTTTAAATAACTTAAAACGATATGGTGTAACAAGCACTTCTCAATTAGAGAGTGTAAAAGAAAAGGTTGTTGTTACAAATAGGGAGAGATTTGGGTGCGATTATCCAATGCAAACTCAAGAATTTCAAAATCGAATAATTGAAACTTCTTTGAAAAAATATGGCGTTCCTCGACCCACAATGAATAAAGACGTTCAAGAAAAGGTGGCAAAAACAAATATTGAAAGATATGGATATGAAAATCCTTTTGCCTCTCCAGAAATTCGTAAAAGAATTAATGAGACAAAATACAGCAATGGCACTCAAACAAGTTCTCGTCAGCAAAAATATTTTTGTGATATATTAAACGGTAAATTGAATTATCCATTTAAAAAGTATTTTATTGACATTGCTTTGCCAGAAGAAAAAATAGCTGTAGAATATAATGGCGGTGGACACGATTTAAGTGTCAAGCTTGGATATATTACACCTTCGTTATTTAAGAGAAATGAGTTTTATCGAAAAAAGCAATTGTATTCTGAAGGTTGGAGAATAATCACATTAATTTCCCTTAAAAATAAAATTTTAAGCGAAGAAGACACTATAAAAATATTTAATTTTGCATTAGAAACATTTAACAATGGTAGGCATTGGATTGAAGTTTTTATAGACGAAGACAAGATAATTAATAGTCAAAATGAATTTAAAATCACACAAATCACGATGAACGACTGAATGATAGAACACCATAATAATGGTGATGCGACAGTCTGGTCTATCGTATATTCCTTATTAATTAAATAATATTAAGCGATAGAGAAATGGTCGAGTGTAAAGACACTCTTGGAAGCACCATTTCCCTTTTATTTTATAATAAAAGAGTAACAATACGAAGTGATGTCGAAGCCTCTTTATCTGGCGTAGGCATTCAGCTCCGGTCTGCAAACAATCATTTTAGAGACTTTGATGATGTATTAACTGAGGTCGCTGCTGATTGGGATAATTATTCCAATGTACAACAACACGCTATAGCCGTTGCTTTTGCAGGTACAAGACAGCAAGAAAAATTTCTTGTTCTCATGGAAAACTACGGCGACGCCATGGAATACGCTGGGGTTTCAACGGAATCTGCCGGCACAGCATTAGATAAATACACCAATTCGTATTTACCTTCAGTACAAGCTGCCCAAGACAGCTTTACTGCAAGTTTTGAACAATTTTCAGCCGCATTTTTAGATAGTGATTTAGTTGCAGGTGTAATTGGCCTAGGCGACGGATTTATGCAATTCCTTACTGGCGTTACAAAATTCCTATCCTTTGGCGACGGTTTAGTCGGACAATTAGCACTTATCACAGCAGGTTTGTGGGCATTAAACGCAGCAATGGTTGCATTTAACACACAAACAGGCATTTTTGCAAGCACGGGTGAGCCAATTGAGGCTTTAACTTATCACGCCCGTGAATACTCTGGTGGTGACACGGAACGAGTGAATAAAATAATCGTTTTATTCACAAGAGAGTATTTAGAAAAACCAACGAGCTTGGGGCTAATAGCCTAAGAGTTTGAAATCTCTTCGGGAAAGCGAAAGCTAATCCGCAGCAAAGCTCCGTAAGGAGAATGTTCAGAGACTACAATGTTGGGTTGGATAATCTAAACGACATTAGAATTATTCAATATGGGATAGTCCAGAAAATTCAAAAAATAAACCGCCCAAACGGACGGTCATAAAGGATTGATATAATGTTTCAAGGACAAATAGCAGGATACAGCATTACACACGAAGATGAACAACGGTACGTTGATTGGTTGAATGAGAATAGGGATGCTATTATACATATTAACGCTCCTCTTAGAATCAAAAATCCATTTCTATTTAAAGCGAAAGTAAAAATGCAACGCATCATCTTTTACTTCAAAAGACAATTTGCCAAGAGAAAATATATTCGTACCTATGATTATATCAAATGGTCTAAGCACTGATTGAAATTCTGTAACTTCAATATTCTCAACAATTACATCTTGTTCATAAAATTGTTTTTGAAAAAGAAAATTTACGTTGTATACATCTTGATAAGTGTTTTCATTTACACTGGAAACAACACCTTGTTTTATGGGTTTTAGCGCTAAGTCTTTCACAACCTTTTCTGTAACACAGCAAGAATTCGAACCTGTGTCCCATAAAGCATAATAAATGTGCCCTTTTTGTTTGACAGTATTAAAAACAACTACGGGCAATATTGGAAGATTCATATCTTGAGATTTTGCATTACTAATTACTCTAATGTCGTTTAATTTATCCGATTCCATTGTTGTGCTCATTTCAATCTTCCTCTCTACCACTTATACTTACAATTCAAGCACTCATAGGTCTTCCCTATCTTACTACTAAACAATCCCCAAGCAAAGACTGAACCTGCACGGTTTAGACCTGAAATCGGTCGAACATTGTATGAGTGGCAAGTTGGACATTGGGGTTTGTTGGATTGTTTGTCTTGTTCTGATTGTTTTTTTAATTCTTCAATTTGCTTTTGTCTTGCCTCAGCTTTTGCTTTGTTAATTGTTTCGTATTTTTCGGGGTTCTTTGCTATGTCTGAATAAGCAGAGATTATTAAACTAAAAATGCAATATGCGATAGATACCAAAAGACAACTGCCACAATTAAACTTAAAGTCAGAATAATTATAATAGCCAATCAGTTGAAATAATATATTTAAAACTATTAATCCTAAAAACCATAATATTATTTTAAAATTCGGCTTTTTGTTTTTTTGTTTCTTTTGTTTGCGCAAAGATTTTTTATATTTGACATTTTGATTTAAAACACTAATAGAAGGGTCATTAGGCAAGTGTACTTCGTGAGATACAAAATCTTTATTATTATTCATGTTTTTACTCCTTTAAATAATTTTCGGTGATAAGTAAATTAATTACTGGGCTAACATCATTGTATCAATCAATAAGATTAAATATCGGTGGCTGGGTTGTTTATCAGGCGGCTATGGAAGGCGTAAATGTTACAACCATTGCTGGAACTTTCGCTCAATTGTCAATGTTGGGAAAAATCAAAGCAGTAACATTGGCTATAAAGGAACAGGCTGCCGCTTTTCTTGCAACTCCTATTGGTTGGATATCCGCAATTGTTCTTGGCATATTTGCTATCGTTAAGGTTACGGATGCTTTAACCACTTCTGCTGCCGAGGCCAGAGAACAACTTGGTCAAATAGCGAGTGATTATCAAAGTAACGAGAGTGAAATTAAAACTCTTAATGATGAATTATCAACAACTCGTGATAGAATTAATGAGTTAAAATCTAAAGGCACACTTTCGTTTACTGAAGCTTCTGAATTAACAGAACTTCAGAGACAAAACGCAGCTTTGGAACGCAAAATTGAATTGTTAGAAATTGCTAACAATAAAGCTCAAAAAACCGCAAAGAAAGATTTCAATATAATTGTTAATGAACAAACTCAAGTTATGGGCGCTGGTTATATGGATACCATTGACCAAATGATAATTATGTTGTCTACTTTAAGCGGAGACAAGTTAACAAAATATGTAGATTCTGTTGGAGACGATATCCAAACCTATATTAATGCTCTACAGGATTTAGAAGATTCTGGCGTTACTTATGATAATGCAGATGAAGAGACGAGAAAGAATATTGACCGTATAAACAAGTTAATAGATTTAACTATGGTTGCAAATGGCCAAACAGAAAATCTTTGGTCTCAAGTGTATAATAGAGAGAAGTTTGCCGAAGCAAAAACCGCTATTGAAGATTTGGAGACAGTTACAGCAGAATCGTTAGCAACTCTTTATAAAGATAATGATAAAGTAAAAGAGTTTATTGAATATCTCTTATCTCTTGGCACAATAGATTGGGAAACAGTTTTAGGTAAAGATTTTGACAGTGTTGCTGGCGACGACAAAATAGTATCAACCACCGAAGCACTTGGCTGGATGAATGAAAGCGGAGAAAATTCTGCTAAAGTTATGGGTCTTCTTGCCAACGAACTCAACAAAGTCGAAGATGCTGCCAATTCTGGTAGTAATGCTCTTCAATCTTTTTCAAGTATTTTTGATTCTGTTCAAAAAGGAACAGATGTTTTAACGGATGCTTATAACGACCTTTCAGATGGCGGAGAAATCTCATTAGAACATTTAATGTCTTTACTTGACAAATATCCAGATTTGGTTAATTACATTGATTCAGAAAATGGCTCTCATCGTATTACAATTGACACATTAAAGGAAAAATTCGAAGCACAAAAGCAAGTTGCTTTAGGGAAAATTCAAACAACTCGAAAAGCCATTGAACTAGAGGGGGCTGAAAAGTCTGCTATTGAAGATACTCTTGAAGCAATGAAGGAAAAGCAAAAGCAAGATATGGCCGCGGCTATGGTTGCGAACGGAACTTTTAAAACAATTGGTGCAGCTATTGATGCTATAAATGCAAGACCGGGCTACTATCTTAGAGGCCTTAATACTTCTTATGGATATGAACAAGCTGCTGAGAAGGCAAAAAATGAACAATTAGAAATTTTAAAGAAGCAAGAAGCTTTAATCAAAGGTATGGAATGGGATGACTTTTCAAGCGGTTCTAAAAAATCACCTA
Organism: Acutalibacteraceae bacterium; assembly: GCA_045601885.1. GTDB lineage: Bacteria > Bacillota > Clostridia > Oscillospirales > Acutalibacteraceae > SIG589. The sequence goes on from JAZSAN010000005.1 coordinate 161,330, forward strand.
TTGAGAAAAATAAAGAAGCAGCAGAAAAATACTTCGATGAACAAAAATATTTGCTCGAAACAAATCAAATCACTCAAGAAGAATATCTTAAACGAATCAATCAAAAGTATCAGCAGTTCTACAACAAAACCGAAGATTACCTCGAAGACTACGCGAAATACTCTCAAGAAGTCTACGACGGTTTCAAGGACATGTATAAAGAAGACCTTGAGGCTCAAAAAAAAGCTTGGGAAGAAAAGAAAGACGCAGTTTCAGAATATTATGACAATCTTCGTGAACAAATTGAAAACGCTCACGACGAAGAAGATTACGAAAAAGAACAATCTGAAAAGCGTAAAGAAATCTTCGACCTCGATATGCAAATTGCAGAACTTATGCGAGACGGCAGTGAAAAAGCAAAAGCTCGTATTGCCGAACTTGAAGAGGAACGCTTAAAAGCTGAAGAAGAACTTCTTGACTTTGAAACTGATAAAGCTCGTGAAGATGAGTTGTCTCGTCTTGAAAAAGAGCAGGAAGCCGAAGAAAAGAAAATACAAGACCAGATTGACACTATTGATGAAGAGTTGCAGAAAATTGACGGCGACATAGTTGATGGTCTATACAATGTCCGTAAAACAATCGTAGACTATGCGGCAAAAAAAGGTATAACGCTCGACTTCGCTTACGCTTCAGGCACTCGTTCTTCTGTTGGTGGCTTTGGTCGCATAAACGAAAAAGGCGTTGAAATGATTTCTGCACCAGACGGTAACGGAAATTATATTCCTATGTTGCCTAGTTCGTATGTGTTCTCCGCTAAAGCAACCGAGTTCTTGTGGAAACTTGCAACCGAACATTCATTGCCTCAAGCAATGTACAACAGTATTGCCAAGAGTATTAAAACTCAAAGTAGCACACCTTCAGTTAATATTGCTCAGCCGATTAATATTACTATGGGCGATGTTATTATTAAGGGCAATGCTGACAAACAAACTGTTTTTGAAATTAAAAAGCAACGTGAAAGTGACCTAAGATGGATATTAGGTAAGCTTAAAGAATTGCAAAAATAGTTTTAACTATTATACAACAATTTAATAAATATATCAAGACCGCTTTCCAAATTTTAGGAAGGCGGTCTTTAATTATGTGTAAAAGGAAGTGATTAAATGCTTTTTGTGAACACATTTGAATACGACGGTATTAAGTCTGCAAAATATGGTTTATTTTTCGGACACGTAGATACTGAACGTTTGAAACAGATATGCGGAAATCTTGAGTATAATCAAGTTTTTTACCCGTCTTTAAATCGCCAAGAAATACATGGCGTAAACAAAGACGAATTTCCCCTATCATTTGATTTAGAAATTATTAGTGCAGAACCTATTTCATATTGGTCTGCAAAGGAAATTAAAAAATGGCTCTTTAACTCGCCTGTATATAAAAAACTATATGCGAGCAGAATTAAAGACAAAACTATTGAAAAGATTAACGGTGAAGAAAAACGTAGATATGTAGAATGTATATTCACTAATCCCGAAGCGATGCTTTACGCAGACGGCTTGCACGGCTGGAAATGCACCTGTACCCTTTCTTCTGGTTGGGCTTTTCAAGATGAGATTGAAATTACCTATACTGATTTTACAGAGAATATTACCATTCCTGTAGATTCTGACAATGGTGATTATATTTATCCTACATTTACATTTGTGGCCGGTACAACAACTAATCCCGTCTCCCCTACTATTGTTAATACATCTGATAACAATAGGGTCATGGAGATTAAGAACATTCCTGCACAAACAGAAGTTTATGTTGATTCTGCGGTTGGAACTATAACCGATAATACTAGCATAAGTCTTTATCCTAATCTCGTAGACCAGAAGTTTTTAAGATTAGTTAATGGCGACAATGTATTGCAGATTTCAGGTATTAGTGAATTGACAATTCGTTATCAGAACGTGAGGTACATACTATGATTTTAAGTTTTGATAAGTTTGAAAGATATGAATTGCCTCAAATAACGCTTTGTAATCCAAATAGCAGAGCTACAGAAGTAGGCGGAAAAATAATGATAACAGACACCGTTGGTGTGTTGTCTAATCCTAAAGGAATGAATTTAAAGCTCAACTTCAATGCACCACACGAATTGTCTTTTGATTACTACCGACACAAAAGTGCCGACCCTATAAAACAGTCATTTTATGATAATATTTATGAGGCCATTCAGACCGATAGATATATCTATTTAACTGATATTGGTTACTTTATAATTTCAAGTGTGACCGATAGTGACGAAGATAATATTGATAAAAAATCAATCTCTTGTAAATCGTGTGAAGAAAATGAACTTGCAACTGCTGAAGGTTTACATTTAAAAGAAGGAAACTATTATCTACATACTGATAATAGTGACGGTCTATTAGATTTATTTCTTCCAAAAACAGCAGGTTGGACTATGGGCTATATCGACCCTTCTCTGCTTACTAAACCTTATTTTGTTGAAGAGACAGAAGTGGATAATGGATATAACTTCCTCTACACTACAATTCAAGATATGTTTGAGTGTATTGTGGAACCTAATATTATCAAAAGAACTATTAGTGTTTATTCAAGAGTGTATTACGCCGAACATCATTTAACGGATATTCATATAGCAAAATATAATTTACTTAAACATAAAACCGTAGAAGAAAATGATGAGGATAAGTATACTGCTTTGAATGTTCAAGGCAAAGATGAAAATCTTGAAATTAGAACTGTTAATCCTACTGGTAAAAATGTTATTTATAATTTTGAGCCAAGATATTCTTGGATGTCTCCTGCCCTTCAGGACGCTGTTATAAGATGGCAAGACAAATGTGAATCGGTTGAGGATGAATATCTAACACTTCAACAAGGTTATTACAACGATATGCAAAATATCGTATTCCCGCTTGAGCAAGACATTAAAGTTTTAGAATTACAACTTAAACAGCAACAACAAACTCGTGATTTAATTGTTATTGGAGAACAAGATAAGGCAATCAAAGTAGTAGAAGTTTTGCCAGAAACAGGCAAAAGTAACACTCTTTATTTTGTTCCAACAACAGTAAATAACTATGAGGAATATGTTTGGGAAAATAATAGTTGGAAATATATTGATTTAATTCAGGTTGATGATATATCAGATACAAACCAGCAAAGGGCTTTAGATTTAGTTAATGCGGCTATAAATAATACTAATACAGCATTGTCAGAAAAACAGTCAACGCTTGAAGATGAGAAAAATAAAATACAAACTAATTATTCAGAACGCATTGACCAAATCAACTCAGAATGCGCTTTAGAAACAACGGATATATTCACTACGGAATTACGCAATGAGTTAATGACACACGTTAAGCCAACAGATTATATTGATGAATATATGCTCGTCACAGAATCTATGACTTATCCTCAAAGGTTTGAAAAAGCCAAAGAGTTAATGGATAGAGCACAGTCACAGTTGGTTAAGATTTCGTCTGGCCAAAAGACTTATTCTATTGATACGAGAAGTTTTTTGTTTAATAAGCAATTCAGACACTTCTCAGAACAACTTTGTGCTGGTGCAATAATTTATGTTGAAACCAAAAGAGACATAATGGAACAGTTACACTTAACTGGTATTGATATAAACTTTGATGAAAAGTCTACTAATTTTACTTTAGGTAACAAGTATGATAGGTCAGATTTAAAGGCATTATATGAGGATGCACTTGGACAAAATTCAAAGAGTTTTAGCGAATTAAAATATATCGCAAGTATTATTGAAGACCAACAAAAACAATTGGATTATCAAAAGAATTGGGTTGCAGATTTACGAACCCTTACACTTGACAATGTTTTGACTTCCGAAGACCAAGCTATTGAGATTAACAATCGTGGTTTAATAGGTCGTAAACGTCGATTGGACGAAAATGGCAAATGGGATTTTGATGAGAATGGTAATCCTTATTTTGAAGACGAGCAAGTTAAATTAATAAATAACACTCTTGTTTTCACAGAAGACAACTGGGAAACTGCTTCAACTGCGGTTGGTAAAATTGCCGTGGGTTATAATTCTGACGGCAGTGTTAAGTATTCTTATGGTATAAACGGTCAAGTGCTTATTGGTGAATTGATACTTGGTAACAATCTTGTTTTAACTGGAACGGGTGCAGGTATTAAAATAATAGATGGTAATGGAAATGATGCTTTTTATGCTGATGATGAAGGAAATTTAGTTTTATCTGGAACTATATTTGCCAATAGTGGAAACATTGGTGGCTGGCAAATCATTCCCGGTTGGATACAGAGTAACGATATTCACGGTATGCCTAAAAACGATGAAGAGGTAGTTGCAAAGAGTGGAATTGCCATGGGTTTTGATAGAGGCAGTCCTAAGATTATTTCAAGGCAGTTTTATAAAAACGAAGATGGTAGTTATGGTTATAGAGACACTTTGGTTATAAACGGGAAAACTGGAGATATATCAATAACTGGCAACATTAATGCCGAGTCTGGTTCTATTGCCGGTTGGCAAATTAATGGCACAAAAATTTCAGCAAATAACGGAAATGCTTATATTTCTTCATCGGGAGACGGCTGGGCTTTTTATAGCAGTGGTCTAAATGGCACTTTTAGAGTTGGATTTTGGGGAGATATGTATTGCGACAGTGCTACAATTAAGGGTCATATTGAGTCGAATACCGGTAGGATTGCTGGTTGGGTTATGAATGGCTCTCATTTGTATACCGACCATTTTTTTACTCAACATACTGGTGTTTTAATTGCAAGTCCAACCATAATTGGTTCATCGGGTGAAGGCACTGATGTTATTGTTTGCAGAGTTAATGGCACAGACAACTTCAGAGTTAATAGTGATGGGTCGCTTTATTGTACAAAGGCAAATATAAAAGGTCATATTGAGGCAAATAGTGGCACATTTGATAATTGTACTATAAATAAAACTTGCATTATTAAAAAAGTTGAAGCAAACGAAGGTTATGTTGGTAATTGGTATATTGATGGTTCTAATTTATATAGCAATACAACAGCAATTGAGTGGCACGTACAAAATACAAGATATCAAAAGACACAATTAACTCCTAGTTATTTAAAAACCAAAATTGCCACAACTGAAGCCGGTCTTAACAATGTTAATTTTAAATCTGTATCATGGTCAGAAATTATTGAAACTGTCCAAGACCATATCAGTTCGGATAAAAGAATAAAAAATTCTATAGAAGAATTTTCACCAGAATATGATATATTCTTTGATAATTTATTGCCAAAAAGATTTAAATTGAACGAAGGTACTTCTGATAGATATCATACCGGATTTGTAGCGCAAGATGTTGTTGTAAACCTGCAAAAGTCAGGTTTAACAACTAAAGATTTTGCCGCAGTATGTTTAGATAATTTAGAAGATGAACGCAATGGAATATGGAGAATACGATATCCTGAATTCGTCTCACTCAATACTTGGCAAATACAACGCTGTAAAAAAAGAATAGTAGACCTCGAAAACACAGTTGCAGAACTTAAAACTAAAATACAAACTTTGACCGCAGGTTAACCCCTGCGGTTTTCTTATACAAAAAATTTTAATGAAAGAAGTCTTTTATATAAATATGAAACTTATTAACTTGATTCAAATAAAAAATATTTTTAAACCTGATATGAAATTTAAGGATATTCAAGTCGGCTATAAGGTTATTAAATTTTTGAAATCAATAGAAAATGACACTGTTTTTTATGATACAAAATTAACTGAAATTGCCCAAGAATGTGCTGAAAAAGACGGAGATAAAATTAAAACAACAGAGAACGGTAATCTCATTTTAGCAAAAGATAAGATTTCAGAGTGGAACAATAAAATTGCTGATTTAGCAAATATAGAAGTTGAAGTTAATCTCCCCTCTTTTAAACTTGAAGATTTCACTGAATGTGATTTTACTCTTGAAGAATTAAGTATCCTTGAATCTTTGATTTCTGAATAAATCAACACAGAAAGGAGTTTTTATAATGCGTGAAATATGTATAGACTTGTCAGATGATAAATGCTCTCCTGTAGTTTTTGGTGGATATATTGGCGAGCATAATGAAACAAAAGTTATTATAAAACTTCCAAACAGAATGTTAACAAATGATATAACTAAATATCAATTTGTTTTTAAAAACTATAAAAACGAAATACAGTCGGACAACATTGTTGACCTTTCTGATATACATAGTGGCAATGTCAGCACAATGTTAACTGAAGACCAAACAGTTGGTAATTGTTTAATATTAAGCGTTACTGCTACCGTTGAAGATAATGGTATCGTAACACGCAGAGCAAAAACACCGATTGTTTCATTGAAAGTGAGGGGATGATTAATGAGATATATATCAATAGATTTGTCTTCCGATAATCACTTACAGCAACCGAAAATTTTTGGTGGATATGCCGGAGAACATAATGAAACTATTTTATGTGTAAAACTTCCACAAAGAATGATTGAAATTGAATGTTCGGGTTATCGCTTTGATTTTCAGACGTCTGAAGATAATAAAATATCTTCTCAGTTAATTCCTGTTTCCGAATTGAACGATGATGTTTTATCATTTCATTTAATTGAACAACTTACCATCGCTGGCAATTTGTTGTTTAATGTTGTTGCAATTTCATCTAACGAAAATACCGTTTCCTTAGTTTCAAAAACTAATACGGTAGTTCTATATATCGAAGACAGCCCTGAAGGTAATATTCAACTTATCAATACTAATGGTTATAAAGATGAGTTGCAAAAAATGGTTGATGAACGAATTTTAGAAATATATTCAGCGAAAGTAGACCAAATCTATAACCCCAAAAGCGAAAATGCACAAAGCGGAAAAGCGGTAGCAGAAGCTTTAGCGGATTTTGAGCCATCTATTGATGTAAATCAATTAGTAGGAAAAGAGACTGCTGAGGGCGGTGAAATCTTTAATGACTATGAAGGCAATTATGCATTGTCTACTCACGCCTCAGCAAAAGGTTCGGGCACAGTTGCAGGTATTAGAGGATTTGAAATAATTGAAACAGTTAGGACATCTGCTAAAAATGGTTATTATACAATTAGTGTTCCTGAAGGTGTAAACTTACAGGAATATCTACAATATATAGACCTAAGTAAAACTGTTTATGTTTCTGTATTATTAGGCGATACAAGTTATTTTAATGCGGGGTATATTAGTAACACACCCGAAATTAACGGTACAACCGCCAAAATTTATGTTACCACTGATAACTATGAAGATTTTATAAGCACCAATAATGTAGTAAAAGGTGCAGCTTATCTTGTATTGAATGATTACCCCATGTTTGGTATTGATATTGGTATGGATTCTTCGGCGGAAGGATATCACACTATGGCAATAGGCCCATATTCGCACGCAGAAGGTATTAATACAAAATCATTTCACGCTGCTTCTCACTCAGAAGGTGTTGATACAATCGCTAGGGGTAAAGGTTCTCACGCTGAAGGTTGTGAAAGTGAAGCGACAACTTATGCTACGCACGCTGAGGGTATATTAACTAAAGCTACTTTGGAAGGTGCTCACGCTGAAGGTAATCAAACAGTAGCAAGTGGTTCATATAGTCACGCTGAAGGCAGTGAGACAAATGCTGTGGCGTATGCATCTCACGCCGAAGGACATTCGGCAGTAGCAAGTGGCGCACAAGCCCACGCAGAAGGTTATGGTGCAACAGCTTCAGGTGCCAGTGCACACGCAGAAGGTAACAGTACAACAGCTTCAGGTGAATCAGCACACGCTGAAGGTAATTCAACTAAAGCATTGCACAATAATTCTCATGCAGAAGGTATATCAACTACTGCTGAAGCTTTTGCAGGTCACGCAGAAGGTGGAAAGACAAGTGTAACAGGTGGTTATGGTCATGCAGAAGGGTTTGATACAAAAGTTACAGGTAAAGCTGCTCACGCTGAAGGTGCAGGTAACAAGGCTACTGGGTATGCCTCTCACGCAGAAGGTGGTTATGTAGATGATGGTGATAATGTACTTGCTTTTAATGAGGCGAGTGGAATTGGTTCACACGCAGAAGGTATAGGAACCAAAGCTACTATGTGGGCTTCTCACGCTGGGGGACAAGGAACAATAGCTAGTGCAAATTGTCAAACCGCTATTGGTCAATTCAATAAAGAAACAGACGCACTGTTTGTAGTAGGTAATGGTTCAGATGAAAATAATCGTTCTAACATCTTTGAGGTAAAACCTGACGGTACTCTCATAATTGGTGAGGCTGTACTTTCACCTGCAAAGTTAAAAAATTTAATAGCTTTATTATAAAACATTAGGTTAGTATAGAAGGTAATGCAGCACGATGTAAGAATTAAAAGCTTGGAACATCGTGCTGAAAACCTTGAAAACGAGGTTCACGATTTGCGTGAATTAACAAAGGCTGTAGCTGTTACAAATTCTAATGTAAAACAGCTATCAACACAGTTTGATGAGTTGCACCAAGATGTAAAAGAACTAAAAGAAATACCTGCTAATAGGTGGAATAGCGTATTAACAGCTATTGCTACAGGTGTAGTGGGGCTTTAGTCGGTGCAATCTTAGCACTGGTTCTTAAATAAGTTAAAGCTTAGGAGGATTTTTTATGGCAATTAAAATCGGATTAGATGCAGGTCATGGATTGAAAACTGCGGGGAAACAAACTCCCGATGGTATCAAAGAATGGTCTATAAATGACAAAATTTGTGATAAGGTTGCAGTTTTTCTTGCAAACTATGACTGTGAAATTATACGCACTGATAATGACGAGGGGAATACAGACGAAAGTCTTACATATCGTTTAAACAAATATATCAAAGCAGGTGTAAAAGCGTTTGTGTCTGTTCACCACAATGCTCTTAAAGGTATTTGGGGTAATCACACGGGTGTGGAGGTTTATATAGATAAAAACCATACAGAAGCCGACAAAACACTTGCAAACCTTGTTTATGAAAAATTGGTTAAATATACAGGCTTAAAGGGTCGAGGTGTTAAAAAGGCGAATTTTGCTGTTATAAACCAAAACAAGATACCTGCTATTTTGTGTGAAGGTGGTTTTATGGATAGTAAAAATGACTATTCAGTTATCACATCGGATGAAGGACAGGCTGCTTATGCTAAGGCTGTTGCTGAAGGATTGATTGATTTCTTTGGGCTTAAACAAAAGGCAACAACTACCACAAAGTCTACAACATCAACAAAGAACAACGCTGTTTTGGAATGGCAAAAAGCGGCTATTGATGATGGCTTCAAATTCCCGAAATATGGGGCAGATGGGCATTGGGGTAGTGAATGCGAAAGTGTTGCTAAGCAAGCAATTTGCAAAAAGTATGTCACTTTCAAATATAAAAACCTAACAAAAATTATCCAAAAAACTGTTGGTGCAACGGTTGATGGAAAGTTTGGTAATAACACACGAGATTTTGTTAAAGCGTATCAAGCACGATATGGATTAACCGCAGATGGTGTTGTTGGCTTAAACACTTGGAAAAAGATTTTAGGACTTAAGTAATTAATAAACAAGGAGTATAAATATGGATATAAATGTAATTGCAAGATTTATCGCATTAGGTGTAGTATTAATAAATTCCGTTTTAACTATGTTTAACATCAATCCTATACCATTTTCTCAAGAAGAAGCTTATGGTATGGTATCAACCATTTTAACTTGCGGAGTTGCCATCTATACCGCTTGGAAAAACAATTCTATCACTAAAGAGGCAAAAATGGCAGATAAGGTAATGTTAGCACTAAAGAACGGCGAATACACACTTGAATCTTTACAAGAAGCTTTGGAAGTTTTAAAAACAATAAAATAGTATGAATTTAGGGGAGTAGATTGATTTCTACTCCCCTATTTTTTCGATTTACAATATATCAACCATGTTTATTGCTTTAATTTTTTGAGACTGTATTGTGTGTATATAAATATTGTAGGTAACAGATACATTAGAATGACCTAATAATTCAGACACTATTTTTACATCTATTCCTTTATTTAACATTAAAGTAGCAAATGTGTGTCTTAGAGAGTGTACCCCTAATATAACTTCGTAATTCAAGGCTTTTTGAATACCCCTAAACATCCTATTGAAATTAGAGGGAGAAAGGTATTTACCACTTTGAGATGCAAATACAAATTTTTTGTCACCGTTAATCTCTTTTAATTTTTTAATACATTCCATTGCATTATTTGACATTGGTACAATTCTTGTACTACTATCAGTTTTTGTTGAGTCTTGTTTTTTTAAAATGTATTTATCTGTGTCTTGCGACTTTACCTCTACAACATTTTTATTGACTGATATTGTTTTATTATCACAATTAATATCTTTCCATTCGAGAGCAATTGCCTCACCTATTCTTAATCCCGTAAAAATTAAGAATGGTACAAGTTCACCTAGTCTATATACATTTACATTATTAGAACCTTGAGTTCGCCTAGACTCTTTAATCAACTCTTTGCATTGTTCTTCAGAAAAATATTGAATTTCTGAGTTCTTTTTATTTTTCTGTTTCGGCAAAATAACACCTAATGTTGGATTTTTATTTACTTGCTCTTGGCTAATAGCAAGTTTAAATCTTTGATTGAGAGTATCATAAGCTTTTTTGATAGTAGAATACGACAAATCTTCTTTAATCATGTCGTTAATCATTTGTTGAATATCGGTGGCAATAATTGAGTTAACTTGTAATAGTCCTATTCTCGGTACAATTTGTTGTTTAATAATATATTCTTTAATAGCATAACTTTTTGGTTTTAAGGTATTGACTAATATGTTTTCTAACCAATCAACTAAAAACTCTTCTAGTGTCATTTTAGCAATATTATTTGCATTATATTTTTCACCACTGAGAAAATAGTCTTTTAGTTTTTTCTTTACTTCTTTTTCTGTACTTCCGTAAAAATATTTTTGTTTTCTTTTGCCGTTAATATCAATTCCAAGATTAATTCTTCCTTGCCATTTACCGTCTTTTCTTAACGAAATACTGCCCGTGCCGTATTCTCGTTTAATTTTATTTGCCATAATTGTCACTCCTAAATTTTTATAATATGTATTAGCACAGGCTTGTATACACACATTATACACACATTTATAAAATATGTCAAGTGACAATAAGGTACTATAAATAAATTGATTTCATTACAGGAATTTTCTGCCAAAAATAAAAAACCTCTCAAATCCGCATAAATAAAGGGATTTGAAAGGTTTGTTCAATGGCGCGCTGAAAGGGACTCGAACCCCCGACCCTCTGCTTAGAAGGCAGATGCTCTATCCAGCTGAGCTATCAGCGCATAAAAAATGCCCAAATAAATTGGGCGTGTGGAGCGGGTGATGGGAATCGAACCCACACGACCAGCTTGGAAGGCTGGGATTCTAGCCATTGAACTACACCCGCATAGAAACTTTTAACAGCGGGATATATTTTATCATATATCCCGCCGCAAGTCAATAGTTTTTTTAGAAAACTTTAATTTCTTTTTCGGCTGTGATTGTAATGTTTTCAACACCGCCGTCAATTATCAGCTCAACGATTTTGTCTTCAATATTTTTTCTTATCTGATTGCGAAGGTCACGGGCACCGAATTTGCCATTTCCTGAAAGCTCGCAAAGTTTTTTGCAAACCTTTTTATCATAAGTTACGGTAATATTCTTTTCCTTCATTACTGCCGAGAGCTCGTCGAGCATCAATGCGGCAATTTTTATCATACTGTCAACAGACAGCGGATTGAATGCTACAATCTCATCTATTCGGGCAATAAACTCGGGGCGCAAAAATTCTTCGAGCGCCTTCATTGCCTTCTCGCGCGATGCTTCTGCCTGAGTCATACCAAAGCCCATTAAATTATCGGCCTTATGGCTTCCCGCGTTCGAGGTCATTATTATTATTGTATTTTCAAAATTAACCTTTCTGCCCTGCGCATCGGTTATTCTGCCGTCATCAAGAATTTGCAACAAAACATTGAGCACATCGGGGTGTGCTTTTTCAATTTCATCAAACAAAATTACCGAATACGGTTTTCTGCGCACCTTCTCGGTCAGCTGCCCTGCCTCATCATATCCGACATATCCGGGAGGCGCACCAATAATTCTTGATACGGAATGTTTCTCCATAAATTCCGACATATCGAGTCTTATTAGTGTTTCGGGCGTGTTGAAAAGTTGTTGTGACAAAACCTTTGCAAGTTCGGTTTTTCCGACACCAGTCGGTCCTACAAATATAAATGATGCAGGTCTTCTGTGTGACGAAGTCTGAACACGTGAGCGCTTAACCGCCTTTGTAACAAGCGCAACTGCCTCGTCCTGACCGATTATTGATTTCAAAATATCCTTTTCGAGATGCTTTAATTTTTCAAAATCAGTCTCCTCTACCTTTGAAGCAGGGATTCCTGTCCAGAGTTCTATAACCTTTGCCAAATCGGTATCAGTTACAGAATTTTGTGATGCAGGCCCACACAGTGCCTCAGTTTGCGACTGATATTTTGCAATATCCGATTTTACTACTGCAAGACGCTCGTAATCAGGGTTATCAACGTTAGACTCAATCTTTTCTTGCTCCTGCATTAAATCAGCAATTTTTTTATTAGCGACATAAAGTTCATCAATTGCCTTATTGCGCAGGCTTGCACACGCACAAGACTCGTCGAGCAGGTCAATCGCTTTGTCGGGCAGGAAGCGGTCTGTTATATAACGCTCCGATAAATATACTGCCTTTTCAATAATAGAATCAGAAATTTGTACGCTATGATATCCTTCGTAATATCCCTTTATACCGCGGAGCATCTGCACGGTATCAGCAATACTTGGTTCATCAACAACAACGGGTTGGAATCGGCGTTCAAGTGCCGCATCTTTTTCAATATATTTTCTATATTCTGCGAAGGTTGTTGCACCTATTACCTGAATTTCGCCCCTTGAAAGAGCCGGCTTTAAAATATTTCCCGCACCCATTGAGCCCTCGGAATCACCCGCGCTGACAAGGTTATGAACCTCATCAATAAAAAGAATGATGTTGCCCTGAGCCTTAACCTCTTCTATAAGTCCTTTAATACGGCTTTCAAACTGTCCTCTAAACTGTGTGCCGGCAACAAGTCCCGTAAGGTCGAGCATATGAATCTCTTTATCGAGAAGTCTCGCAGGAGCGTCGCCCTTGGCAATTTTAAGCGCGAGTCCCTCTGCAATCGCGGTTTTACCAACACCCGGCTCGCCGATAAGACAGGGGTTATTCTTTGTTCTGCGGGATAAAATCTGAATCGTGCGATACAGTTCTTCTTCCCTGCCGATAATATTATCAAGTTTGCCCGTCTTTGCCCGCTCGGAAAGATTGGTACAATACTGGTCGATAAAACGACGCCTTTTTTCCTTTTTTTGAGCCTTTTCGGCGGTTTTTGAATCTTCTTTTTTGGAAGATTCGCCACCTTGGGTAAAGTTACCGAAAATGTTATTTAAAAACGGAAAGGTTTGTGCCCCGCCCATTTCAAAATCGCCGTCTTCACCGTCTGCAACATTCATCATATCCATAAACTGATCAGACATCATTTCAATATCTTCGTCAGATATATTCATTTTTTTAAGCATATCGTCAATTGGACGGATACCCAACTCCTTAGCGCAGACAATACAAAGTCCCTGCGGCTCTTGTGAAGGGTTTGCAGCATCCGAAACAAAGACAACTGCCGGTCTTTTTTTGCATCTCGAACAGAGTTTCATTTTTTTCTCCTTAATTTTGCGGTTTATTATAAATTACTAATTTAATATAACTACACATTGAAAACAATAAAAACGCTATTGTTATAGCAGTAAAAAACACTTCAATATACATATTATTATAGGCAAATATATCGCAGAGTATATAGTACATAAACGATGTATATAAAAGGGCTGTTGATACCTTACCCCACCAGCGTGCCGACATGGGCTCGCGTCCATTTTTGAGCCAGAGCGCTGCTGCAACTGCGGTCAACAACTCTTTGGTAACCAAAACAGACAGCACGGGAAAAAGCATTTTATGATTAAAAGTCAGACATACGACAAGCGCCACCTGAGTCAACTTATCTGCTATTGGGTCGAGCACCTTACCAACATCAGATATCATATTGAATTTTCTTGCAATAAATCCGTCTATCACATCACTCAAAGCAGATAAAATTACAATTTCAAATGCATAGACAAAACCTTTTTCAAGCCCACTGAAATATAATAGGCAAAAAACAGGAATCAAGACTATTCTGAAAAGTGAAATGATGTTTGGGATTGTTATAACTTTTTTCACGTCCTACCTCCACGTATTAATAAATGGGGTTTATTTTGCACAACAGTTTAAATAACGTTGATGTCTCTATATTTTCACGGGTAAAAATCAAAAATCCTGATTTTGTGAAAACAACAACTGCCGATATAACAGCGCAGAAAATCACTGCAAATATGGCGCCCTTGCCAAGTCCAATTATTGCGCCCAAAAACTTATTGATGGAACCCACAAAAGAAATTGAGAATAATTTATTTATCGGTTTAGCAAGGAATTTTGTGAGAAGCGCTATTAAAATGAATAAAATTATTCCGTATATAAAGTTCATTGCAGTTGTGGCAATTGGTTTCACGACCGAGTCGGTAATATTTTCCGAAAAGGTCATTGTATCTAGGTTATCGGTTATGTTAATTTGAGACTGCATTTGCTCTTTTGACACACCGAACTTTTCAGAATTTTTCTTGACGAATCCTGGCAATTTCTCCCAAACCTCATCGCCCACCTGAGCACTTGTCTGCTCCGCTGTGTCCGTAATTGTTTTAGAAATGGTGGTAGCCACAGAATTTCTTATTACCTTTTCGTATGTAACATTTGATAAAGCGGGACCGAAATTAAACGCAACATAAACCGCAAGGCCAAACCCTACAAGCTCAATAGCTGTTTTTACAAATCCACGTTTTATGGAAATGAGAATGCTGATTGCTATAATTGCCAAAATTATTAAATCCAAAACAATACCCATATATATTCTCCTTACTCTGCCCGTACTTTGTTAAGGCCAAAATTTCCTGCAGCGATAACGCTGCTTTTGTCAATTGCAAAAATTCTATTATAGCTTGAAAGATTAATCGTTGGTGATAAAGCTTTTCCTTCATAATCAAGTATATACAAATATGAATCACTAAGCACAAAAACATTTTTTTCGATAACAGAGACATCCGTTACTGAGCCGTTGAAATCAAACGATGCAAGTTCTTTTCCCCGTCTGTTAAGCAAGGTTATATTATTGCTCGAATTATTTCCTGTCACAACGGCGCTTATGTTTCTGTCATTACGTCTGAAAACATTTAAAGAATATTTGTTTTCAACCTTTAAACGCTCTCCTTTATTCCATTTGACAAAATCAACAGAATCATCGGTTACAACTATAAATCTTGAATTTGATATGGTTTCAATAGAATAAATAATACCATCATATTCAAGCACAAAAAGCGGGTCTGCACTTGAATATTTAAACACATATACCTTTGATTTATACTGTCCGCCGCTGACATCAACCGTTGCAACAGCTACCCTGTTTCCGTTGTTTGAAAGGGCAACGCTGTTAACAAGCTCGTCAGAAGAATACCATACATATTTTGTATTTACATTCTTATTAAAAACTTCAACCTGTGATGTATAGCCTACCGATTCGCTAGCAACCGCAAAGTTGCCATTCCTGCCGATTGAAGCGCAATAAATATCGTTTTGAAGAGTGATGTCATGGATTACATCATTATTGTTATAAATATAAAGCTTTTTGCCGCCGCGGTCATAAATCAATGCTCTTTGTGAAGCAACACTTATAGACGGCGAATTAAATTCGTGTTGGCGCGAGAAAAGCAGCTTTCCTGAATTATTGAAAATTTCAGCGTGTGAATCTGTTATGGTATAGGTCAGTTTATCGGCAGAAAAAGCATTTAAAAGCTCTCCGCCCGAAAGTGTGGCCGGAAAACTACCGTTGCCGATTGATAAAATTTTGTTGTGAAAATATTCAAAAGGTCCTGTTGGTGTAAGTGCTGAGAAAAGCACAACCGCCAGCAACAAAACAAAGACAATTAAAAAAACGATTATACGCTTTTTTTGCTTTATAAGCTTTGTGCCGTTTATCACCCTAATAGCCTTTTGCTCGGCGGGTTTGACTTTTTGCGGTTTTTGTACCTTTGCATACTTTTGAGAAGACGGACGCATTGGAACATTATCATTTTTTTTGTTTGCTTCTCTTTTTGCAACAGGACGCGTTTTTCTTTTCAAAACGCGCTTATTTGCGGTCTTTTTTTTGTATTTTGACAAAATCAAAACGCTCCTTCATCATAAAAAACTTTATTAAGAAACAGTCCGTGAGGTGGTGCCGTAGGACCAAGACGGTTGCGCTCCTTTAAATCAAACGCATCTTTTATATCATCAAGCGAGATTTTTCCGTCCGAAACAAAAAGAGCAGTTCCCACTATTATGCGCACCATATTATATAAAAAGCCGTCACCCGTTACAGATAATGTATACATTCCGTCAGAAAATTCGATTTTACATTCACTTATTGTTCTCACGGTAGAATCATATTCCCTACCCGTAGAAGAAAAAGCAGCAAAATCATGGGTGCCTTCCAATATCTTACAAAACTGCGAAATTTTTTCCAAACAAAGACGATTATAAACCCTTAAAGCGTATTTATCAAGAAAAGGATTTCTGACATCTGATAAATAAAACTTATAGATATATTGCTTTTCCTTTACGCTGTATCTTGCGTGAAAATCAAGAGGAACTTCAAAACAATCAAGCACCGAAACAGACTCGGGAAGTCTTACATTAAGTGCACCTATGAATCCTTTATTATCTATTGTTTCGTTATCGGTTGTAAAATGGCAATAAAATTCATTTGCGTGAACACCCGAATCTGTGCGACTGCAACCCGTAACATCGGTTTTTGAAGCTAACAAATCCGACAATGCTTCACAAACAACCTGCTGCACTGTTATACCGTTAGGTTGAACCTGCCAACCGCAAAAGGATGTTCCGTCATAACATATTTTTAAAAGTAATTTTCTCATTAAATCACCCAAAAATTATATTAAACATAATAATTGCTAAAGCGCACAACAAAACAAACACAAAGGAAACCCAATCACGCGTGCAAAGTTTTAATTGTTTCATGCGCACGCGTCCGCTACCGCCGTTGTAACAACGGCATTCCATCGCTTCTGCCAAATCATAAGCACGGCGCACCGATGAAATCAAAAGCGGAACCAAAATCGGAATCAACGCTTTGATTCTATCTAAAAGTGTTCCTGACTCCAAATCTGCACCTCTTGCCTTTTGAGCAGACATAATTTTATCGGTTTCTTCGATAAGGGTCGGTATAAAACGAAGGGCAATTGTAATCATCATTGCCATTACGTGCACCGCCTCTTGAAGTCCAATATATTTTAAGGGTTTTAGCAGTCTTTCTATGGCATCGGTAAGCTCGGTTGGAGTGGTTGTATATGTCAAAAGTGAGCTTGATAAAATCAAAATAATAATTCGCGAAGACATAAATACCGCACGTTTGATTCCGTCAACCGTAATTTTAACAATCCAAAACTCTACAACTACCCTGCCTGTATCAACATATAAGGCATTTAAAACCGAAGTCAATATAATAACAAAAAGAATTGCCTTTATATTCTTTAAAAACAAGGATACGGGCACGCTGGATGCGAAGATAAATAAAACTGTCAACAAACCGATAAACGCCAAAGAAAAAGCATTATTCGCTACAAAAATGAATACTATAAGCAGCAAAGACATCACAAGTTTGAGCCTTGGGTCAAGACGGTGCAAAAGTGATTTTCCGGGAAAATACTGTCCAAAAGTAATATCTCTAATCATTAGCTTTACCCTCCTTCATATAGGAAGTCAAAAAGCTGACACCGTCATTAACGGTGAAAATATTTTTTGGAATATCAAAACCTTTTTCATTTAAAAGGGAAAATACTTTTGTAATCTGTGGAACATTAAGTCCGATTTCCTCCAACAACTTGCTTTCTGAAAAGACCTTCTTTGTTTCATCAAGCATGACAACCTCGCCCTTGTTCATAACAAGCAGTCTGTCTGCAACTTTTGCCATATCCTCCATGCTGTGAGAAACAATAAATACAAGTGCTCCCGTAATATCGCGATATTCCTTTATTTTATTAAGAACAATATCACGTCCAATGGGGTCAAGACCCGCTGTCGGCTCATCAAAAACAATAATTTCGGGGCGCATAGCCATTACACCTGCGATTGCAACCCTGCGCTTTTCGCCACCCGACAAATCAAATGGGGATTTTGAGAGCAGTTCTTCTCCGATTCCAAGCATTTTTGATGTGGACAAAACGCGCTCTTCAATTTCTCTTTCTGAAAGTCCCATATTTGAAGGTCCAAAAGCGATATCTTTATAGACAGTTTCTTCAAATAACTGATATTCGGGATATTGAAAAACAATGCCAACTTTAAAACGTATGCTGCGAATATTTTTAGGCTCACTCCAAATATCTGCACCATCGAGCAACACCCTACCGGAATTTGCCTTTAAAAGTCCGTTAAAGTGCTGTATTAATGTGGATTTACCGGAGCCTGTGTGTCCGATAATGCCGATTATTTCACCGCTGTTTGCGTTAAAAGAAATATTGCGTATTGCGGTTTTTTCAAAAGGCGATTTCTCGCCGTAAACATAAGTCAAATTCTCAACGCACAGCGCTGCCACCGTTTTCTCTCCTTAGAAATGATTCAATCTCGTTTACACATTCTTCTACCGAAATTACACCGTCGGATACGGGTATTCCGTTTTTCTTAAGCAAATATAAAAGTTCTGTAGTCTGCGGTACATCAAGGCCCGTTTTTTTGATTTCCTCAACCCTTGTGAAAATTTCACTTGGAGTTCCATCAAGCACTACCTTACCTTTATCCATAACCATTACTCTATCGGCATTTTCAGCTTCTTCCATATAGTGAGTAATTAGAATTATGGTAATGTTTTTTTCTTTATTAAGTTTGTATATCGTATCAATAACCTCTTGTCTGCCCTTAGGGTCTAACATCGAGGTCGGTTCATCCAAAACGATACACATAGGCTCCATTGCAATTATTCCTGCTATTGCAACCCTCTGCTTTTGACCGCCCGAAAGCTTGTGAGGAGCATGGTCTTTATATTCATACATATTGACGGCTTTCAATGATTCGTCTACTCGGCGGCGAATCTCTCCAGGTGGTAATCCAAGGTTTTCGGGGCCAAAGGCAACATCCTCTTCTACAATTGTAGCGACAATTTGGTTATCGGGATTTTGGAAAACCATTCCAACTCGTCTATGAACCTCTATTTCCTTGTCTTCATCATCAGTAGAAATTCCGTCAACCGTTATTTTACCAAAGTCGGGTTTAAGAAGCCCCGTTATAAGCTTTGCAAGGGTTGATTTTCCGCTACCATTGTGCCCTAAAATTACTGTAAAAGAGCCTTTTTCAATTGATAAAGACAAATTATCAAGAACGCTTGATACATTGTCATTATCTGTATATTCAAATGTGACATTTGAAATATTGATGATATTATCCATTATCTATCCTTTGTCCAATAAGTTGTATTGCCGCACGGTAAGACTATGTCTTTATTAGTTACCTTAAGTCCTATTTCATCCGTCTTAACAACTCCGTTGCGGTGTTTGATAACATAGTTTTTAACCATATAGTTAAGTATTGTTGGTGAAAGTCCGCCTGTATAGGAATTGAGCATAAAGAACTCCGCATCGTCACTTAAAATCTGTCCAACAGAGCCCAAAAGCTCGGCAAGATTTTGCTCCAGTTTCCACACTTCACCGTTTGGACCTCTGCCGTATGACGGCGGGTCCATAATTATTCCGTCATATTTATTTCCGCGTCTTATTTCACGCTGAACGAATTTAAGACAGTCATCCACAAGCCAACGCACAGGACAATCCGAAACGCCTGAAGCCGCGGCATTTTCCTTTGCCCAAGAAACCATACCTTTTGAAGCATCAACATGAGTAACCGATGCTCCTGCGGCCAAGGCTGAAATTGTTGCGCCACCCGTATATGCAAAAAGATTTAAAACCTTGAGCTTTCGGTCTGATGACTTAATAACATCGGCGCAGATATCCCAGTTTACTGCCTGTTCGGGAAAAAGTCCCGTATGTTTGAATCCCATCGGCTTGAGATTGAAACACAAATCTCTATATTTAATTGACCAAACATCAGGAACTTTTTTAAGTTGTTCCCAATATCCTCCACCGCTATTTGAACGATGATATACCGCGTGCGCTTGATTCCAGAGCTTGTTATCTCTCTTACCCTGCCAAATAACCTGCGGGTCGGGTCTTATCAAAATTATATTTCCCCAACGCTCAAGTCGTTCTCCGTCGGTAGCGTCAATCAGTTCATAATCATTAAAATTTTCACAAAATCTCATAAACCATTCCTACTAAAAAATTGTCTGTTGTCCCGGCATCTCAATATTAAGATGATTATACGCAGCAGGAGTCACACATCTTCCGCGGGCAGTTCGTGTCAAGAAACCAATCTGCATTAAATATGGTTCATACACATCCTCAACCGTGATTGCTTCTTCGCCAACTGCAGCCGCAAGGGTATCAAGTCCAACAGGACCACCTGCATAGTTATTGATAATTGTGGAGAGCATTTTGCGGTCAAAATCATCAAGTCCTAACTCGTCAATGCCAAAACGCTCAAGTGCGGTACGCGCAATTTCCTCAGTGATAACACCGTCATATCTGACCTGTGCAATATCGCGCACTCTTTTTAGAAGTCTGTTTGCGATACGTGGTGTTCCGCGTGAGCGTGAGGCAATCTCCAAAGCGCCGTCACTCTCAATATCAATACCTAAGATTCCTGCTGAGCGGGTAACAATTTCTGCAAGTTCTTCAACATTGTAAAGCTCAAGTCTTGCCAAAACACCAAAGCGGTCACGCAAGGGTGCTGTAAGCTGTCCCGAACGGGTAGTTGCGCCTATAAGTGTAAAAGGCTTAACATCAAGTCTTATGGAGCGTGCTGCAGCGCCTTTGCCAAACACAAAGTCGATTGCATTATCCTCCATTGCGGGATAAAGCACCTCTTCAACCGTGCTCGGAAGACGATGAATTTCATCAATAAACAACACATCTCCCTCTTCAAGACCCGTAAGTAAGGCAACCAAGTCGCCGGGTATTTTAATTGCAGGACCGGATGTTATTCTGATATTAACACCCATTTCCCTTGCAATAATTCCCGCAAGTGTGGTTTTACCAAGTCCCGGAGGTCCGTAAAGCAACACGTGGTCAATGGGCTCGTGTCTTGCTTTTGCCGCCTGAATACAAATGTCAAGATTTTCTTTCACCTGCTCTTGTCCAATATATTCGCTCAGTGAACGCGGACGCAAAGAAAATTCAGAATCATCCTCGTGGTTAACATACTGCGGTGCAACTATTCTGTTTTCAAAATCAAAATCTTCCATTTAATTCACCTACTTTGCAAGAACTTTTAATGCTTCCCTTATCAGCACTTCAGTGCTGTCATCAGGATTAAACTTGCCAACTGCAAGTGATGCCTCGCTTCGTGTAAAGCCAAGTGAAATCAAAGCGTCAATAGCATCGCGCGAATTTGTATGCTCTGTGGCGGCCGATACCGAAATTGTCTGAGCGTTTCCGGTTTTATCAACCTTATCTTTGAGCTCAAGTATTATTCTATTTGCAAGCTTGGGTCCTACACCGTTTGCCTTCGAAAGCGTTTTGCCGTCTTCACTCGCAATTATGAGTGCGATTTGTTCGGGCGTGAATTCCGAAAGAATGGCAATTCCAATCTTTGAGCCAACACCGCTTACCGATGTTATAAGCTTGAATGTGCGAAGCTCATCTTCACTGATGAAACCATATAAATCAAGCGCATCTTCTCTGACTGCAAGATATGTATGCAAAAACACCTCACTGTTTATTTTCGGAAGGGCGGCTATGGTCTTCAAACTCGTGAAACAACGCATACCAACACCTGAGCACTCAATAACCACTGACTGTGTGTCTGAATATATTAATTTTCCTCTTAAAGAAGCAATCATTTATACGCTCCCCTTTTCTTTGAGTTTTTGCGAAAATCCTGCACTGTATCCGTGGCAAATTGCCATTGCAAGTGCGTCGGCTGTATCATCGGGCTTAGGTACTTTTTGTAGAGAAAGCATTTGACGGGTCATTTCCATAACCTGCTTTTTTTCTGCTCTGCCATAGCCTGTGACGGCTTGTTTTACCTGAAGCGGAGTGTATTCATAAGTGGGCACACTATGATGCTCTGCCGACAAAAGTATAACCCCTCGCGCCTGTGCAACATCAATAGCTGTAGTAGTGTTAGTGTTGAAAAAAAGCTTTTCAATCGCCAACGAATCAATGTCATATTTTTCGAGAATCGACGACACACCCTTGTATATCATTTCAAGACGTTTGCCAAAATCAATCTTAGCAGGTGTTGTGATGGCGCCGTATTCAATTGGGATGAATTTATAATTTTCGTATTTAACCACACCGTAGCCAATAATGGCATATCCGGGGTCGATACCTAATATAAGCAAAACTCCACCACCTATCATGACATAATTATTTAAAATATTATATCATAAAAGAATATTACTATCAACTATTTTTAGATGCAAAATTGCAATACTTTAAGAAAAAAATTTTTGATATACAAAAAACGAGAAAAACGGAGAAAACAAGAGTATTTTAAAGAAAAAAAGAGAACCCAATTAAAGATAGTGAAAAAAATTTGGATATTTGTAAAATTTACTTGACTTTTAATGGTTTTTGCCCTATATTTATTCATAACGGTTTAACGCATCTGTGTTGAGAGCAATTTCAACCACACAGCCGTAGTTCGTTACGATTTTTCGGGCTATGAAAAACTCTTTGCGGGGGCTTTGTGAAGAGAAATTGCGGGTATCGCGCAGGGCTATTTTTAGCTTTCGCGGCACTTTGTGTCCGCAAAGGGGGATGCTTAAATGTCAAAAGAAAATATTGTTGAATTAAAGAACATCTTTGTGTCATTTGATGACGAACAGGTCCTTAAGGGTATTAACCTATATATCAAGGACAAGGAGTTTGTTACCTTGCTCGGACCTTCGGGCTGTGGCAAGACAACTACGCTTCGCATCATTGCAGGCTTTGTTGAAGCCGATGACGGGGATGTTTTTTTCGAGGGAAAAAGAATTAATGATGTTCCTGCATACAAACGTCAGGTTAACACCATTTTTCAGAGATACGCACTCTTCCCTCACCTGAACGTTTATGAAAACGTTGCCTTCGGTCTGCGTCTTAAAAAGATGTCGGAAAAGGAAATCAAAGCAAAGGTTAAAGAGATGTTGGCTCTTGTCAATCTTTCAGGCTTTGAGCGAAAAAACATTAATCTTCTCTCAGGCGGTCAGCAGCAGCGTGTTGCTATCGCTCGTGCTCTTGTTAACAAACCAAAGGTTCTGCTTCTTGACGAACCGCTTGCGGCGCTTGACCTTAAACTCCGCAAAGAAATGCAGACCGAACTCAAGAGAATGCAGCAAAATCTTGGCATAACATTTATTTATGTTACTCACGACCAGGAGGAAGCTCTTACTATGTCTGACACTGTTGTTGTTATGAACAACGGTGAAATTCAGCAAATTGGTACACCTGAGGATATATATAATGAGCCAAAAAATGCCTTTGTTGCAGATTTTATCGGCGAATCGAATATAATAGACGGTATAATGCTGAAAGATGAACTCGTTCATTTTTGCGGCATTGATTTCCCTTGCGTTGACAAAGGTTTTGAAAAGAACGAGCCTATCGATGTAGTCATAAGGCCTGAAGACGTTATCTTATCTGACGAAAAATCAGGTCAGGTATCGGGCGTTGTTGAATCGGTTATTTTCAAGGGCGTACATTATGAAATCCTTGTGGATATTGGCGACTGTAAGTGGTTAATTCATACCACAAAATTGGCTGAGGTTGGCAAAAAGGTCGGGCTCAGTGTTGACCCATTTGATATTCACATTATGCATAAGTCTTCTGTTCCGCTTTATTCGGACGATGCGCCTTCGGTTTCGGAGGATGAAATATGAAAGCAAAGAAACTGACATCCTCTCCTTATCTCATTTGGATTGCTATTTTCACCTTTGTTCCGTTGGCAATGGTTGTATATTTTTCCTTTACCTCTGATTTTGGCGGTTTTACAACACAGAATTTTGCAGAAGCGGCAAAATATATTCCCTCTCTTGTTCAATCGATATGGCTTGGAATGATTGCAACTATTCTTTGCCTTATAATCGGTTATCCGGTTGCTTATATCATTACAAAAGTATCTTCAAGCACCCAAAAAACCATGGTTTTGCTTATCATGATGCCGATGTGGATGAACTTTTTGTTGCGCACATATGCCTGGATGACCTTACTTGAAGACACGGGAATTATCAACAACCTGCTAAGCTTCATAGGGCTACCCCGTGTCAGACTTATTAACACCGACGGTGCAATTGTTTTGGGTATGATTTATAACTTTTTACCCTTTATGATTATGCCTATTTACTCGGTTCTCACAAAGATGGATAAACATCTTATTGAAGCGGCGCAGGACCTTGGCTCCAACGGTTTTAAGGTTTTTCAAAAAATTATAATCCCGCTTAGCATTCCGGGAATTATTTCGGGCATTAATATGGTTTTTGTTCCCGCAGTCAGCACCTTTGTTATTTCAAAAATGCTCGGTGGCGGCGAAATGTTAATCGGTGATATTATTGAAAGCCAGTTCTTCGGTTCGACCTACAACCCATACTTAGGTGCGGCATTATCGCTTATCTTGATGGTGCTTGTTCTTATTTGTATGGCTGTTATGAACCAGTTCGGCTCGGATGAGGAGGAACAGGTAATCATATGAAAATTCTTTCTAAGATATATATGGGACTGATATTTCTCTTCTTGTATGCGCCGATTGTCGTTATGATTGTGTTTTCCTTTAACGACTCTAAAAGTCGCTCTGTTTGGAACGGCTTCACATTTGGATGGTACAAAAAGTTGCTTAATGACGGCAGTATTATTGATGCACTGAAAACAACCCTTTTGGTTGCAATTGTTGCATCTCTTGTTGCCACCGTTATTGGTACACTTGGCGCTATCGGAATATCGGCCATGAAAAACAAAATTCGCAGCCTTGTTATGCTTGCGACAAACATTCCGATGGTTAACCCCGAAATTGTAACGGGTGTTTCATTGATGCTGTTGTTCGTATCCGTTTTCGGTGTTTTGGCTAAAATCGGTATTGAACTTGAATTCGGCTTATTAACACTTATTTTATCGCACATTTCCTTTAACATACCATATGTAATTCTTTCGGTTTTACCCAAACTCAGACAAATGAACAAGCACTCATACGAAGCCGCGCTTGACCTTGGATGCAATCCTTTTAAGGCATTTTTTAAGGTGGTAATTCCGGAAATTATGCCTGGAATTATGACAGGAATGCTTATGGCTTTCACGCTTTCGCTTGATGATTTTGTTATCAGTTATTGCACATCCGGAACATCTGCGCAGACCCTTTCTGTTCTTATCTATTCAATGACAAGAAAGAATGTAAGTCCGAAAATTAACGCTCTTTCTGCACTGATGTTTGTTACAGTTTTCATTTTGATGCTTATTGTTAACCTGCGTCAGATGAAGGATGAAAATAAGGCAGGTGCAAAACGATGAAGAAACTTATTGCACTCTTTATTTGTCTTATTCTGCTTTCATCCCTTTCGGGTTGCAAAAAGACCGAAACTGCCGATAACTCTTTTGACGAAAACACAATTGTTGTTTACAACTGGGGCGAATACATTTCTAACGGTGATGACGATACACTTGATGTTATATCAGATTTCACCGAAAAGACAGGAATCAAGGTAAATTATATTACCTTTGCGAGCAACGAAGAGATGTATACAAAGCTCAAAAGCGGCTCTGCTTACTATGATGTTATTATTCCTTCAGATTATATGATTTCAAAGCTTATCAACGAGGATTTGCTCTTACCGCTGAATTTTGAAAACATACCAAACTACAAGTACATTGACAAATCACTTTTGGAAAAATTCAATTACGACCCAGAAAACAAGTATTCCGTTCCATACACTTGGGGGCGAGTCGGACTTCTTTACAATACCGATGTTGTTAAAGAAAAAATTGACAGTTGGTCAAGTCTTTGGGATAAAAAATATGAAAATAAAATTTTGATGTTTGACAATTCTAGAGACGCATTTGGTATTGCACAAAAGCTTTTGGGTTACTCCTTCAACTCTCTCAACACGGATGAATGGATTGAAGCTGCAGAACTTCTTAAAAAGCAAAAGCCCGTTGTTAGAAGCTATGTTATGGACCAAATTTTTGCAATGATGATTAGCGGTGAAGCCGCCATTGCTCCCTACTATGTTGGTGATGCACTCACCATTATGGCACAAAATAACAATGTTGATTTTGTTATTCCAAAAGAAGGAACAAACCTTTTTGCAGATGCAATGTGCATTCCAAAAAACTGCAAAAACAAGGAAGGTGCAGAGGCATTTATAAACTACCTTTGCTCTTATGAGCCTGCCGTTGCGAATGCTGAATACATTTGTTATTCATCACCGCAAATTGATGCTATGGCGGCTCATAAAGAATATTTGCTTGAAGAATTCGGCGAGAGAGCTGTTGAAGCAACTTATCCTGCAGATTTATCAGGATGTGAAATTTTCACAGAGTTAAATCCCGAAATTAACAAGCTTCAGACAGACCTTTGGCTTGAGGTTCGTGCCAACGCACATTACACCACATCAATTTTCTGCGTTTGTGCTGTTCTCATTATTTTAATTGCATTAATTGTTATTGCAAAAATCAAAAAATATCGACTTGATAAATTTATTTATTCTGAGGATTAAAAAAATGCTCAACCCACCAATTTGGGTTGAGCATTTTAATTTCATATGATTAGTTGCATTCAGCAACAAGCGGACCTGCAAGCTCTTTCAAGTAGAAAAGTCTGCCAGGAATTGTCGGAATGAATGTTGATGTGATGTGCATATCAGGACCGTAATGAAGGGTTGTGAGGAAACTCATACCCTGCCACTGCATACCTCTGCCAAGCAAGCCGTCTGCACCACCTATTGCATAATCAGCCTTGAGGAAAAGTCCGGGGCCGATTGTGTTAGCACGGCAAGGAACAAGAGTTGTTCTGCTCTTGAAACTTGTGAGAGCGTTCTGCTCAATAGTAAGCGGATGGAGCTTTGCACCAATTCTATAAGGAGCGTTCTTCCACTCTTCAACAGATGCATAATCATCAGCAAACTGCGGCTCCCAGAAAGCAATGTGGCACATTCTGCCAATACCGTAAACAAGTACAAGCTTTGCGCCTTCTGCCTTAAGAGCATCGATTTTTTCAGGATATGTAGGAAGATTTGCGCGTGTTGCAAAGTTGCGCTGATTTTCCGGAACACCCTGGTTTAACTTGTTGAAGAAAGCTTCTTTCATTGAATATTCAAATGATGCAGGATTTGTGTTTTCAAGAGTGTTACCCTCTGCATCTGCCCACTCGTCCATATTGAATGTATAAACATGGTCGCAGTTAATCTTCCACTCATTAAGGAAGTATGCTGCCCAACGATACATTCCCATCGGACCAACAGGAAGAATCATAGCAAGTTTTCTTCCCTCTTCGCGTGTGAGTTTGATTTGCTGTGCAATTTCATGACCCATCAATGTGTCAAAATCGTTGATATTTCCACACTCAACAGGATTAAAGCCTTCGTTCCAAAAATCCTCACGTGCTACGCCTTTATCACAGCAAGCATCAATTTTTTCCATATCCCAACCATTAGGATAAAAACCTTCTAAAAGTGAACCTTTAACAGTATCGATAAAATTCATAATATTTTCTCCTTCAAATTTTTATATCTACGGGAGCAAGCGCTCGGTAGTACCTTTAAGATATGCCTGACATTGACGGAAGCCTTCAGCATATTCAGCACCGCACTGATATCCGCGGTAACGTGAGCAGGTTTTAACCATATCGGCAAAATCAATACCGTCATGGTCACGCATCCATACAAGCTGACTTTCGTGGCATTCAAGCATTTTTATTTTCAAATCAATTTCATCTGTTACATCAACGAAATCTGTGGGAACAAAGTTAACTCCTGCGAGAGTGTCCATATAATAAATCGGAACAAGTTTTGCAGGTCCCCCGTCAACGGCGCTATACTTATGCGGGTAGTCGGTATAATTCGGTAATGTAGCAGTAAAGCTTGCATCAAAAACAAGTCTTGCCACAGCTGTGTGGTCGGGCATATAATCATCGGGGTTGTGAGTAATGATTACATCAGGATTTGCATAGCGGATAACATCGACAATCTTATCGCGAGCTTCCTTGTTGTTATCATAAATTTGAAGGTCATCAAATCCACCCCAAATAACCTCGATACCTGCAAGAGAGCCTGCTTTTTTTGCCTCGTTTGCGCGTATTTCGGTAAGTTCATCCGGCGGAATGATAACATGTCCCAAATTGCCTGAGGAAGCATGGCAAACAACAACTCTGTCGCCGCGCTTTACACATTTTGCAAGGGTACCTGCACAAGCAATTTCGACATCATCCGGATGACAGCCAATTGCTAAAACATTCATTCTTACTCCTCCTAAAATTTTATAAAACATTTTCTAATCGACAGAAAATATCTTAAGTTTATTATATAAAATATGTTATATTGAGTATATTAAATATCTTATATATTTTTTGCACTATCTGATATTAAAAAATCAATTTTTTTATTGCAATATCAATATTGATATATTATAATTTCATTAAAAGGAGGGTTTTGTATGGAAGAAAAATCTTTTCCTAAAATGAAAATATCCAAGCAAATTCAAATAACTCACATAATTAGTACTTTTTATTACAGAAGTCCCGATAATTTCTCCACCGATGGCGAATCACACGATTTTTGGGAGTTTATATATGTTGATAAAGGCGAGGTTTGTATAACCGCGGGTGACCAAAAATACATATTAAAAACCGGAGAGCTAGCCTTCCACTGCCCTAATGAATTTCATGCAGTTTCCACCCAAAAAGGCATTAATTCAAACTTTATTATCTGTGCGTTTGAGTGCAAAAGTGCTGCCATGAAATATTTTAATAAAAAGATTCTGACGCTTAATAGTTTTGAACGACAATGTCTTTATCAAGCGGTTGATTATGCATCGAAATTTATCACCGTTGATAACCCACATAAAATTCCCGATTTGCATTATGAAACTCCACCTTTTGGCAGTTTGCAAATGTGGTCTAACAACATTGAACAGCTTTTGCTCTCCCTTTATTGCCGAAAAGATGATATCAAAATTCAACAAAGAATAGAAACCTATTTGCAACAGGCAACAAGCGCACAGCTTGCAAAAAAAATTGAAGAATATCTTGAAGCAAATATTTCTAAACCCATAAAATTGCAAAACATTGCTGATGAGCTTTGCTGTAGCGTTCCGCAAGCTGAGAAAATGTTCAGATTAAAATACGGTTGCGGAATAATCGAATATTCAATTAATATGAAAATTGCCGAAGCAAAGCGAATGATTCGACAAGGCACATATAGCTTTACCGAAATCTCTTCCCTGCTTGGATATGAAAATAACAGCTATTTTTCAAGACTTTTTAAAAATCGTGTTAAAATGACAATGACCGATTTTTCAAAATCAAGCGGACGATAAAAAAAGAAGGCTTATGCCTTCTTTTTTATTTTTTAACAGATTCTATTGCCTTTATTGCTGAACGAATCAGTCCGTCCACCGCTATTGTACATCCAGAACGCAAATATTCGTCTTCTGCCTTTTGCGAGCCGTTTTCTTCGACTGTTTTTATGCTTTTAACACCGTCGATATCAAGTCCTGCGGTATAGTCATCAAATGCGTTTGCCTGCTCAAACCATTCTTTGCCGATGCCGGAATATTTTTTCATACCGTAATTTTCACCGAGCTCTCGTTTGGTGCTTATTGATTTTTCTTTGTTATCACTTACACCGGCGCTACCGATTTTTATTTCAGGCTCGACACTGTCCGTAATAAGCGTCAAAACCTTGCCGCCGTTATCTGTAACGATCGCCGAAATGTTAATATCAAATTTTACAAGTCCCTCGCCGTTTTGAGCATCTCTTGACTGAGCACTCAGCGATGAGTCAACACCGATTCCGACATTATATTCAGTAGATTTGAATGCTTTTGCGCCTGAATCTTCTCCACCCTTAACAATTGCCTTTACAAAATTAGATATATCAATCGTACAACCGGCAGAAATCACATCATCCTTTTTATTGCTATCAATTACTTTTACATCAGAAACCGTCATACCTATTACATAATCAGCAAAATAATCTGCTTGTTCATACCACTCTTTGCCAATAGGTGATGCTTTTCGCATTCCATAATTATCGCCTAGTTCTCTTTTTGTCATAAATTCGGTATTAGCTTTATCTATAACACCGTTAGAAATTTCTATAGCATTTTGCACCGAATCAATTTTACATGCAACTATTTTTCCGTTGCCATCCGTAACAACAGCAGCAACAGTTGCATCGTACTGCGCTTTGTTTTCGTTAGACGATGCAATATCAGATACCACACCTAAACCTATTTTATATGATGCACTCGCTTTATTTCCTTTGCAAGCACATAATACGAAACATATTATTAATGTAAATAATAATACTAATATTTTTTTCATATTTTTCTCCTTTTCTTTTTTATGTTATTTTTGCATAATACATATACTATTATTCGAAAAACGAAAATTAGTGAAAAATGTTTTTTTATGATATATTTACCTTTAATATTAAAGGTTTATTCGCAGAAGATAATATTGCAAACGCAAAAATGACAAATAAGGAGTGAAAACAAGATGGCTAAGAACGTAGTTCCTGAGGCAAAAGAGGCTCTCAATCGTTTCAAGATGGAGGCTGCTAACGAAGTTGGCGTAAATCTCAAGCAGGGTTACAACGGTGACCTTACTTCTAAGCAGGCCGGTTCTATCGGTGGACAGATGGTTAAGAAGATGATTGAGTCTTATGAAAACAGCATTAAGTAAGTAAACTGTATATTATATTAGGAAAACGGCTCCAAAATGGAGCCGTTTTCTGTTAAAAGTTATATTCTGCTTTTGAATTCTTCAAAATGCTTTTCCCAATCTTCTGTATTGTTTGGTGTAAATGTATTAATTGGGGTACTGTTTATAATAATTTGTTTAGCTTCAGCATTATCCTTAATCATACCGAGAGATAACATCTGATTTACGATATTTCCTGTAACGGTTGCCTCAACAGGACCAGCTACTACGGTTTTTCCGCAAGCATCGGCGGTCATCTGGCAAAGAAGCTTATCCTTGATTCCGCCGCCAATCATATGGATGCATTCGTATTTTTGACCTGTGATGCTTTCCATCTCTTCTATTGCAAGTCGGTATTTAAAAGCAAGGCTTTGATAGATACAGCGCAAAACCTCACCCATTCCGTCAGGAACATACTGACCTGTTCTCTTACAATATTCAACAACGCGTTTGGGCATATTTCCGGGAGCAACAAAATCAGGTGCATCGGGGTTAATGAAGCACTTAAACGGCTCTGCTGCACGAGCGCTGTTTTCCATCTCATCAAAGGAAACATCAAGTCCCTGACGCTTCCATTCGGCGCGCGACTGCTGAATAAGCCAAAGACCAACGATATTAC
The DNA here is from genome assembly GCA_045601885.1 of Acutalibacteraceae bacterium. Taxonomy (GTDB): domain Bacteria; phylum Bacillota; class Clostridia; order Oscillospirales; family Acutalibacteraceae; genus SIG589. Next base: position 193,095 of record JAZSAN010000005.1, read on the forward strand.
GCAGATATCTGATTTTTCCGTCATATGTTCCTTCGTTTGTAAATCCAATTTTGCAGGATTCTTCGGTTCTTATCGGCTCATCAATAACGGTACCGAGAAGCGACCAGGTTCCACAACTGATATAGGCATAATCCTTAACCGTTGTGGGAACGGCACAAACTGCCGATGCTGTATCATGGGTCGGTGCTGCAATAACCGGTACGCTCTCACAGTGAAGCTCTTCACAAATTTCCGGCAAAAGATTTCCGTAAACTTCACCGGGGAAAATCATTTTCGGGAATATGTCCTTTCTAATCCCTAATTTATCAAGCAAGTCTCCGTTAATTTCCTTTGTTTTTGCATCAATAAGATTTGTTGTTGAAGTAATGGTATATTCCATACGCTTCTCACCCGTGAGCCAATATGCAAACAAATCGGGCATAAGCAACATGCAATCTGCTTGTTCCATTATTTGCGGGCGATATTTGGAAATATAATAAAGCTGATAAAGGGTATTAAAATTCATTTTTTGAATTCCGGCAACCTTATAAATTTCATTTTCGGGCACGATAGAAAATACCTCTTCGGGCATACCTTCAGTTCTTGAATCACGATAGTGTGCAGGGTTAGAAATCAATTCGCCGTATTCATTTATAAGGCCAAAGTCAACGCCCCAGGTATCAAGAGCAATGGAATCAAATCCACCGTCCTGAACTGCCAGTACAATTCCCTGTTTAATTTCGTGGAAAAGTCGCAGTGCGTCCCAAGAAAGACGGCTTCCAACGAGCACAGGGTCGTTAGCAAACCTATGTATTTCCTTGATTTGAATTTTTTCGTCAACAAGCGTTGCTATCATTGCTCTACCGCTCGATGCACCAAAATCAAATGCTAAAATTCTTTTTGATTCCATTTTTTATTCCTCCGTAATGTTTTTTATGAATATTTTTATAAAATGGTAGCAAACTATATTCGGGACCATAAAGGAGTTGAAATATATGCTTGACAGAATTTGTCTCATCCTGACAATAATAGGTTCTCTCAACTGGGGAAGTGTCGGTCTGTTCCAATTTGACATCGTTGCTTGGTTGTTCGGCGGCGCCGATTCAATCATAAGCAGAATAATCTACACAGTTATTGCTCTTGCAGGTGTCTGGTGCATATCGCTACTCTTCAGGGAAAGAGAGCACGTCGTACGCGATGTCGACTGATAACAGGTGCAGCCTATCGTTGATAGGTTGCATTTGTTTTTTGCAGTAAAATTTCTCTTTTTTCGGTATTAAATGTTATATCCCCATTTTGCGCAGTCGTAAACATATTTATATCTCGTGAATTAATTCTTTCAAGAAACTCATCACTAGGGAAATTATAAGCATTATCAATTCCGCAAAAAGCAATACAATATTCCGGTGATACTGCATCTAAAAACTCGCCACAGTTGCTTGTTTTACTGCCGTGATGCGAAGCCTTGATTACATCGAAGTCCTGCAAAACATCGGCCTTTAACATTTTTCTCTCAACTGTGGTTGAAACATCACCGCCGAAATAAAATGACATACCATTGCTTTTTAGAGATAAAACAAGCGAAGAGTCATTTTCATAAGCATAATCATCCAACCATATAACCTCAAACAAGGAATCATCCATATGGATTTTATCGCCTTTATTGAGATGATAAATATTGATAATTTTATCGTTTGCTATTCTTTTAGCCTCTTTATAAATATCATCATCCATATCGCAGACGGATGGATAATATATGCTATCCACATCAAAATTGCTTATAATTCTGCCAATACCACCTGCATGGTCAGAGTGCAAATGACTGATAAGAATAAACTCAATTCTTTTTACACCATAAGAAAGCAGTTTCTTTTCAAGATTGAAGCCGTCATCAACCAAGTTCCCGGCATCAATCAGCGCATATTTGTCTCCACTTTTTATTAGTGTGCAATCTGCCTGACCGACATCAAGAAAACGAACATAATCATAGTCATTAGAATTATTGACTAATTTTAAGAGTCTCTGCGTATATCCTTCTTTATCAAAGAAAAAGAAAAGTACAATCGTAACAGCAAATAAAACTGCTACATATATAGGACTTTTAGAAGGACGGTTCACTTTACTCATCATCAGACATTGCCTGACGTTCTTGCAACTCTGCCTTTGATATTAAAACCTGACGCGGTTTCGAGCCCTCATAGGGACCTACTATTCCACGCTCTTCCATTTCGTCAATAATTCTTGCAGCGCGTGCATATCCAAGCTTTAATTTGCGTTGCAAAAGTGAGGTTGAGGCTTGACCTGCATCAACAACAACAGAAATCGCGTCCTTGAGCATAGGGTCGTCTGACGGGCCATCTTCCGAGAGTCCGCTTTTTTGTTTTTTCTCAACCGCTGCTTGACGTTCGATTTCATTCATGACATCCTCGTCATACTCAATAGCGTGGTCAGCCTTAACGTATTCAACAACGTTTTCAACCTCTTCATCACTTACAAAGCAGCCCTGTACACGATTTGCCTTGGTGGCACCCACAGGACTGAAGAGCATATCGCCTCGTCCAAGAAGCTTTTCAGCTCCGCCGACATCGAGAATTGTTCGGCTGTCAACCTGCGAAGAAACCATAAACGCTATACGAGACGGAACGTTTGCTTTGATAAGACCTGTTACAACGTCGACCGAAGGTCTTTGAGTTGCAATAATCAAGTGCATGCCCGCGGCACGAGCCTTCTGAGCAATACGGCAAATCGATTCTTCAACCTCGTTTGGTGCCGTCATCATCAAATCCGCAAGCTCGTCAATGACGATAACAATTTGTGGCATTTTGGTAAGCTCTTCGTTGCTCTCAGCAAGTTTATTATATCCTGCAAGGTCTCTGACATTGTTTTCTGCAAAAAGCTTATAACGCTTTTCCATTTCACTAACCGCCCAACCGAGAGCGCCTGAAGCTTTTCTCGGGTCGGTAACAACCGGTACGAGCAAATGCGGAATTCCGTTATATATTCCAAGCTCAACAACCTTGGGGTCTATAAGCAAAAGCTTAACCTCATCGGGATTTGATTTATAAAGCAAGCTGATAATTATTGAGTTAATGCAAACGGATTTACCTGAGCCTGTGGCACCTGCGATAAGTCCGTGCGGCATTTTTGCAATATCTGCAACGACAACATTACCTGCGATATCACGACCGAGTGCAACAGTTAATTTGCTTTTTGAATTTGCAAATGTGGGAGATTCAATAACCTCTCTCACACAAACGCTGCAGGTGTTTTTGTTGGGAACCTCTATTCCAACTGCTGCTTTATTGGGAATTGGTGCTTCAATTCTAACACCTGCCGATGCAAGATTAAGTGCAATATCATCTGCAAGGTTTGTGATTTTACTGATTTTAACACCCGCGCAGGGCTGAAGCTCATATCTGGTAACGGCAGGACCTCTGCTTATATCAACAATACGAGTTTCTACACCAAAGCTGCGAAGTGTTTCAACAAGTCGTGTTGCTGTAGAATCAAGGTCAGCACTTGCTGCCTTTGCATTCTCATATTTAGGCTCATTCAAAAGTGAAATCGGCGGAATGCGGTATCCGTCATCGGTTATTGAAATTCCGCTGCTGTTCTTGATTGTATTATCTGTTTCTGACTCTTTTGTTTCTTCCTTCGCAGTTTCTTTTTTAGTTGTTTTCCTTGAAGGTTTCTCATCCTGCTCGATTTTAACCTCATCTTTATCAACATCGTGATATGCCGCTACAACCTTTTGCTGCATATCGGTCATATCAGCTTTAACAGGATTGCGTTCAATTGGAATGTCATCAACCGGAATGTCAATAAGACGGGCATTTTTCTTCTCTCTGATTTTTCTTAATTGCTCAGCTGTATCGTCAACAGAGGTCTCTTGCTCTTCCTGCTCTGCCATCTTCTCGGAATATGCCATCTCAGCTCTTTCGCCAATTTTACGGAAAGATTTAATCATAGCCTTAAACAAGCTTATGAGCGTTGTTCCGGTTATAAGCATTAAAAATACGCAGGATAAAAGTATTATCGTAATACCTGCGCCCGTAGCACCGAACGCTTTATAAATGGGTGTGCCAATAAGTGCACCTAAGAATCCACCACCCTTGATTCCTATCTCATATGAATCAAGTAAATGCTGCCAAAATGAAGCATCGACATTACGTTTTGTAAAAATATCAATAGCCGCACCAATAAAAACAATCAGCACAGCCGACTCTATTACCTTTGCGGTTAAGGTACCATAAAGCTTGTTAAGCGCGTACAGCACTGCCACCAAACCTATGAGTATAGGCAAAAAGACGGCGCAGAAACCAAACACACCAAACAAAAAATTATGTAATACTAACCACAGGTTTTCACCCTTTACGCATACAACAAAAAGCAAAAACACAGCAACTGCAAACCAAATTATTGATGAGGCTTGTCTTTTTCCGTTTCTTATTTCAGCGCGTTTGCCCTTGTCCATTGCAGTGGCGGTAGTGCTCTTTTTAGATTTTCCCCTTTTTTGTGTAGGCATTTTGCATCTCCCTTTTATGTACGGCGCAACTGTGTACGCCAAAATTATTTGTTTTTTTCTATCATTCCATCAAGACAATCAATAGCATCAGATAAATTTCCGAGTTCGTCAATAAGTCCCGTAGAGACCGCTCTCTGACCTTCTATTACCGTCCCCATATCCGTCACAAGCTCACCTGTGTTCATCATAAGACTTGTGAACACATTTTCATCAATGCTTGAATTTTCGGTAACAAATTTTGTGATTCTGTTTTGCATTCGCTCAAAATAGTTTAAGGTCTGCGGTACACCAAGCACAAGGCCGTTCATTCTGACAGGATGAATTGTCATTGTAGCAGAACGTGCTATAAATGAGCGTTTTGCAGCCACAGCAAGCGGAACACCGATTGAGTGACCGCCGCCCAAAACGAGCGATACCGTCGGTTTTTTCATACCTGCAATAAGCTCTGCTATTGCAAGGCCCGCCTCAACATCACCGCCGACTGTGTTCAAAATAATCAACAAACCGTCAATTTCTGTTGACTGTTCTATACTTACAAGCTGCGGTATCACGTGCTCGTATTTAGTTGTCTTACTCTGCGGCGGTAATATTGAGTGTCCCTCAATTTCGCCAATTATTGTAAGGCAGTAAATGCGATGTTTTCCGTTATAAGTTGTAATAGAACCCGTGTTTTCAATATGCTCGTACACATCGTTTTGTGTGGCATTTTCCTGATTGTTATTTTCGTCGTTTTGGTTGTTCACTTAAATCCCTCCATCCATAATATTATCTGAAGAAATTTAAAGAACATACATCCTTTTATATTATACTATTACATCTATATTTTTTCAAGCAATAAAAATGCGCAGACAGTATTTTTTATACTGCCTGCGCAAAACAAAAAATTATATAGTAAATTTACCGTCTTTAAAGTCGCACAAAAGCTCTTCTCCCGCTTTAACACTTCCGTCAAGCATTCTCTCACTTAGCATATCTTCAATGTTTGTTTGTATTGCTCTCTTTAAAGGACGTGCACCGTAAATTTCGTCAAAGCCTGCATCTGCAACGGCATCAACGGCCTCTTTGGTAAAGGAAATTTTAATATTCAATCCTAAAAGACGCTTTTTAAGAGTATCGAGCAATCTTACAGCTATTTCAACGATATCATCGTGTGAAAGCTTGTGGAAAACTATAATATCGTCAATACGGTTGAGCATTTCGGGTCTGAACTCTTTTTTGAGCTCCGACAAAACCGAATCTTTGATTTCCCTATCTGATTTTACTGTCTCAGAAGATTCGCCAAAACCAAAGGATGCCTTCTTTTCGGTAATAAGTCGAGCACCGATGTTTGATGTCATAATAATAACGGTATTTTTAAAATCGACCTTTCTTCCCTGCGAATCTGTTAAAGCACCATCATCCAATATCTGCAACAAAATATTAAACACATCGGGGTGTGCCTTTTCAATCTCATCAAACAGCACAACAGAATATGGCGAACGACGGACTTTTTCTGTCAGCTGACCGCCCTCATCAAAACCGACATATCCGGGAGGCGAGCCAATGAGACGCGATACCGTATGTTTCTCCATATATTCCGACATATCGAGGCGAATCATTGCGTTTTCGCTGCCAAACATAGCTTCTGCTAGGGTTTTGCAAAGCTCGGTTTTTCCGACGCCTGTGGGTCCTAAGAATATGAATGAGCCTATTGGTCTTTTGGGGTCTTTTAGACCGACTCTGCCCCTGCGTATTGCTCTCGCAACTGCTGTAACGGCCTCGTTTTGCCCAACAATGCGCTCGTGCATTACGTCCTCAAGTCTTAAAAGACGTGCACTTTCTTCTTCGGTCAACTGTTGAAGCGGTATTCCCGTCCAGCCCGATACAACATCGGCTATTTCGGTTGCTGTAACCTCTCCCGAAATATGCTCCCTATCGTTATTCCATTTTTCCTTAATTTTCTCAAGTTCTTCGCGTATTTGACGCTCTTTGTCACGAAGTTGCGCTGCCTTTTCAAAATCCTGCGAATTTACGGCTGCAGTTTTTTCAGAATCAATTTCCGAAAGTTTTTCGTCAAGTTCTTTTACCTCGCTCGGCGTTGCAAAAACGCGAAGTCTTACCCTAGAAGCCGCCTCATCAATTAGGTCAATCGCCTTATCGGGTAAAAATCTGTCGGCAATATATCTTGAAGATAATTTTACCGCTTCTTCAAGCGCCTCGTCGGTAATTCTGACGCCATGGTGCGCTTCATACTTATCACGAAGACCTTTGAGTATTAAAATAGAATTTTGTTCGTCAGGCTCTGCAACTGTTATTGGCTGAAAGCGTCGCTCAAGCGCAGCATCTTTTTCAATGTTTTTTCTATACTCGCTTATAGTAGTAGCACCTATTACCTGCATTTCGCCTCTTGCCAACGAGGGTTTCAAAATATTTGCAGCATCGGTTGAGCCCTCTGCAGAGCCGGCACCGATTATCGTATGAACCTCATCAATGAACAATATTATATCCTTATTTGATATTACTTCATCAATAACAGATTTTATACGCTCTTCAAAATCGCCCCTATATTTTGTTCCTGCGACCATTCCCGTCAGGTCAAGCGATATTATTCTTTTGTTATTTAAAACATCAGGAGCCTCATTATTGGCAATCTTAAGCGCCAATCCTTCGGCTATTGCAGTTTTTCCAACACCGGGCTCACCGATAAGACAAGGATTATTTTTTGTTCTGCGGCAAAGAATCTGAATAACACGCTCAATTTCTTCACTTCTTCCGATAACGGGGTCTATTTTCCCCTTTTTCGCCTCTGCGGTCAAATCTCTTCCGTATTTATCAATTGTCGGCGTTTTCTTTCCGCCAACCGTCTGCTTTTTACCCGCGGATGTCGGTTCTTCAGCTCCATCATCAGCCCCAACCGCTCTCATAACATCATTTGTAAGTGCGGCAATATCTATGCCAAGCTCGTTTATAAAACGAATAGCATAGTTATCACCCTCGCTCAAAATTCCGAGCAAAATGTGTTCGGTTCCTACAACGCTGTTTCCAAAGCTTTTGCTAAGCGATATTGACGACTCAATAACCCTTTTAGCGCGGGGAGTTAAATTTTCAGGTGTTAATTTTGTGGGTGTGCCGACACCAACAGTTGCTTCGAGTAATTTTTCAATTTTTTCGTCTGTTATGTTTTTGCTGACAAGCACACCCGATGCAACTCCGCCGCCAACACGCAAAAGACCCAAAAGTATATGCTCGCTTCCAACATAGGTATGACCTAAGGTTTCGGCGGCGTTTATAGCTTGATTTAAAGCTTCATTTGCCTTCTCGGTAAATCCGTTAAAATTATATCTCATACTATCACTCCAACTGTTCTCTCACAATTTTTCCACGGCAAATATCTCTATCATCGGGCGACATTATGCCGTTTAATTTCTGCAGCATATAAGGTTGACATTCAACCAAAAGTTTAATGGGTAAGGTTTTATCAATATCTATTATACCCATTGAAAGACCAAGTTTAATCCGAGAAATATGCTGCATCATTTCTTCGCTTGATAAAATTCGTTGATGCTTTAAAATTCCATATGAACGCATAACACTGTCTTCAATCAATATGGAATTAAGACTTTCTCTGTCATCGATTTCTTTTTTAACAATTTGAAGAGTAATGGACTTTAAATTATCAAGTGCTGCTCGCTCGGATATTCCAAGAGTTATCTGATTCGACAACTGATAAAGCGACGCTGCCGATTTTGAGCCTTCTCCATACAATCCTCTGATGGTGAGTCCGAATTTTGATGCGGATTCGCTTATCACAGACAAGGTTCCGTTGTTTTCGATTGCAGGTAGATGAATCATTACCGATGCTCTAAGTCCCGTGCCTAAGTTTGTTGGGCACTGTGTTAAAAATCCAAAGTTTTCGCTATATGCATATTCGATATTCTTTGAGAACTGGTCATCAATTTTATCTGCAAGTTCATAAGCCTCATCAAGTGCCAAGCCCGGCAAAATAACCTGTATTCTAAGATGGTCTTCTTCGCAAACCATTATGCTGACACTCTCGTCCGACGATATTAAAAGCAGCTTATCCTGACGATTATGGGCAAATTCAGGGCTAATGATATGACGCTCAATCATTGCGCCTGCTTCCTCGTCGGTGACGCTGTTCATATCAATAATATTGAGCGTACCGCATATATCCTGCGGTATTTTTTTAACAGCCTCTCTCACAAGAGAATTAACATTTTGAAGGTTTTCAACCGTCATTCTTGCGGGAAACGGAATTTTTTTGATGTTTCGAGCGATACGAATCCTTGTGCTTACAACAATATCGCCTTGGTTACCGAAAGATTTATACCACTCACTCATTGTTCTCGCTTCCTTCCAATTTTTTAATTTCATCTCGCAGCTGTGCAGCAAGCTCGAAATTTTCCTCGCTGACTGCTTTTAACATTTCTTTTCTCAATTTTTCTTTTCTATCAACCTCAACAACCGTTGCAAGCTCAGACTTTTTATCATTAGAAAGTCTTTTTCCAATATGCTCGGTTGTTCCGTGAACGCGTTTCAGATACGGGGTCAACTTGTTTTTAAAAGTTTCATAACATTCTGAGCATCCCATTTTACCGCTTTCTGCTATATCAGAAAAACGAGTGTTGCAACACTCACATCGCACTTCTTTAATTGCTGCACTTGCAAGCTCATCACTGAACATTGATGTAAGCATTGAAGCAAAACCGTTATTTACAAACTTTGAATATCCTGCCATTGCCGCACAATATCCGCACAAATTTTTCTCAATTACCACACCGTTAATCACGGTGCGAATATGTGTTGTAGCAGTATTTTTCTTGCAGTTTTCACAAAGCATATTTAATCTTCCTTTCTATATCTCTGACAAAAGCATATGTTTAATAATTGACGCCCTTGCAATATCACGATATTCAATAGGCAGACAAGAAAGCGTGTTGTTTGATATCGCGGAAAGTATCAGCACGGCTGATTTTTCGCTAAGGATATTGTTTTGCAAACAGTTTTCAATCAAAATCCTTGTGGACATACTGTCAATTTTGCTCCCTATAGAATTTATTATATGCATAATTGCAGATGACCTATTAACCTGAACTCTTCTGATTCGTACAAAACCGCCGCCACCGCGTCTGCTTTCGATAATATAACCATTTTCAGGTGTGAAGCGTGATGATAATACATAGTTTATCTGACTCGGAACACAACCAAGAGCGTTTGCCAACTCGTTACGTTGAATTTCCGCAAAATCTGCTTCAGATTCATTTAAAATCTCAATAATTTTTTTTGCAATTATATCACTTATTTTCATATTCCATCCCTTTTGACCTTTCCTGACTTTAATTATATTATAACCGAAAGTCAAAAAAAGTCAAACATTATTTTTTTATCGTTAAGGACGCACTACTGTAACAAAAAGAATCACAGAGCATAGTATGATATTGAAGACTGAAAGGAGGTCTGCATTATGTGTAATGGTAATAACGGTTTCTTTGGCGGAAATTGCTGCACTTGGATAATCATCCTTATTATCCTCTTTGCTTGCTGCGGCGGTAACAATGGCGGTTGCGGTAACAACGACGGCTGCTGCTGCTAATCGGCATCCATAAAAAAAGAGCCTATCCGTGTGGATAGGCTCTTTTTATGTAAATTAAATTACTTGTTAAATACGTCCAAAACAGTAACATAATCATCATCAGAATCATCTGTGCTGATGAGGTCAGTAAGCTGACTTGAAATATCGTTGCTCTTCTTGTTGGAACCACCAAGACCGGTTGCAACAACGGTAACACGGATGGTATCCTCAAGAGTATCATCAAGCTGCGCACCCCAGATGATGGTTGCATCGGGATTTGCCATCTCAGAGATGATGGAAGATGCCTGCTCAACCTCTTCAAGACCGATATCGTTAGAAGCTGTGATACTGATAATAACACCCTGTGCATTATCCATAGAGGTCTCGATAAGCGGGCTGTTAATAGCAATCTTAGCTGCCTGCTCTGCCTTGTCACGACCTTCTGCAACACCAACACCCATATGTGCATAGCCTGCATCCTTCATGATTGTGGTAACGTCTGCAAAGTCGAGGTTAACCAAAGCAGTAACATTGATAAGCTCAGAGATGCTCTGAACACCCTGACGAAGAACATCGTCAGCAATTTCGAATGCGTTCTTGAATGTAATCTTCTGCTCAGATACGAACTTAAGACGCTCATTCGGGATAACAACAAGGCTGTCAACCTGCTCACGAAGAGCTGCGATACCGATTTCAGCCTGTTCCATTCTCTTCTTACCTTCGAAAGCAAAAGGCTTTGTAACGATACCAACTGTGAGTATACCAAGTTCTCTTGCAATCTGTGCAACAACGGGAGCAGCACCTGTTCCGGTTCCGCCGCCCATACCTGCGGTAATGAATATCATATCTGCATCGCGGATAGCTGCTGTGATTTCATCCTTAGACTCTTCAGCAGAATTTCTGCCGCGCTCAGGATTTGCACCTGCACCCATGCCTCCTGCAGACTTTTCGCCAATTTGAATTTTCTGATTTGCTTTTGAAAGATACAATGCTGCTTTATCAGTATTTACTGCAACGAACTCAACGCCGCGAACACCTGCGTCAACCATTCGGTTGATTGCGTTTCCGCCGCCGCCGCCAACACCGACAACCTTAATTTTAACAACATTTGCCAATTCGTTTGATACTTCCAAAGACATTTTTTTCAACCCTTCCGATACTTTTTTATGTAAAACTTTTTAAAATATTTTTGCATAAAACACTTACACACATTGATAATAACACATTATATAATAAATTTCAATGATTATTTTTAAAAATTTTAAATATTATTCTGAAGTCATTTCGCAGAACTTCTCAACATCAATTTTTACGTCCCTAAAAGTTGCCTTTGCGTTGGTGCTTGTCCAACCTTTTAAATTAGCAATTCCCTTTGCAGAATCACTCATTTTTTCATACATAGCAACAAAATGCTTTATTTTATAATTTATGTCAATTGTGCTTCCAAGCTGCACTATAACGCGATTATCAACGATAAATTTTATATCTAACTCATCACTCAAATCAATTCCCGTAACTTTAACCGTCTTCTCCACCGGTGTAAGAATTTCTTCCATTATTTTGCTATCTGTATCGTCAAGCTTTAAAATTTCGCCAGCTTTTGTTTTAATCTTGTTTTTTGTTTTTATGAGCATACAGTTTTCGGGCGGTTCGCTTGCAGTTTCAATGCACTTAAAATTCGTATCAAAAACGAAATACGAACCGTCCTTGACCATATAATATTCAGGCACCGCTGTTTTTACAATGAGTTTAACAGTGTTTGGAAAAACCTTTTCAACGGTTATTTCTCCCGAAAGCGGAAGATTTTTTGATATTTTGTTTGCCACATTGGTTTTAGAAAGCAAAAGAACATTACTTTTTTCCGAAATTCCGCTTGCATCGCTGATTTCTTCCTTTGTGTATATGCTCTCATTATTTATGACCAATCTTTTTACAGGAAACAACATAGTTACCGATATTGTAACGGCAACACACAGCAAAAGTGCAATAAAAAACACAAAAAATCCTAAAAATCGTTTTCTTCTGCGAATATTGCTTCTTTTTGTCGTTTTTCCTTTTTTCATTTAATCAAATCCTTTTTATATCAGCACCTAACGAGTGCAAAACATTTTCTATTTTTTCATATCCTCTATCTATGTGAAAAATTTTATCAACAACGGTCTCCCCGTCTGCCGCGAGTCCTGCAAGCACGAGCGCTGCGCCGCCGCGAAGGTCGGTGCAATCAACATTTGCACCCGAAAGGCTGTTGACTCCTTCAATAACGGCAACCCTGTCAGCAATCTTGATTTTTGCACCAAGTCTTTGCATTTCATTAATATAATTATAACGGTTTTCAAAGATATTTTCAACAAACATTGAAGTGCCCTCCGCAACCGATGCCATTGAAACAAAAATAGGTCCTGCATCGGTTGGAAAACCCGGATATACCATAGTTTGAAGCTTTAAAAATCTTGCCAATTTTTGCGGTGCGATAATATGTATTTTATCTTTATACACCTTAAGACTGCATCCCATTTCATTAAAGCATGAAATCATTGACATCAGATGCTCTGAGTTAATATTTTTAAGTAAAATCTCACCTTGCGTAACGGCTGCTGCCGCAAGATATGTGGCAACAACAATTCTGTCAGGAATCACAGTGTGTTCCGTTCCGTAAAGATAATCAACACCGTTAATAATTATTTTATCCGTGCCCGCGCCCTTAATCTTGCCGCCTGCTTTATTCAAAAAATCCTGTAAATCGACTATTTCCGGCTCTCTTGCCGCATTATGTATAACTGTACAACCCTTTGCTGTTGCAGAGGCAAGAATTATATTTTCTGTTGCGCCAACGCTCGGAAAAGCTAAATGAATATGAGTTCCACACATGCGGCCGTTTGATACACATTCAAGGTATCCATGGTCTTCACTGATATGAAGTCCAAGTTTTCTTAATGAAGCAATGTGCAAATCAATCGGTCGAGGTCCTAACTCACATCCGCCGGGACTGCACAGCTTTGCGCGTCCCATACGTGCAGATATTGCGCCTAACAGCACTATTGAAGAACGCATTTCTCTCATTAACTCATCGGGAATATCATAACAGTTTATATTTTCAGAATTAACAATTAAAGTGTTATCTTCCCTCTTACAGACACATCCCAAATGTTCTAATATACGTATTGAAGCATTAACATCCGACAAATCGGGACAATTATGTATTACACTTTGCCCTTTACACAAAACTGTTGCGGCAAGAATGGGCAACGCACTATTTTTTGCGCCTTGTACGCTTATCTCACCCGACAAACGCTTCTTGCCTTTTATATAAAGTTTTGACATTAATAGCACCTCACAGATATGGTTGTAATCTACATTTCATACTATGAGATGCTAACTAAATGTGCTACTGCAATAATTGAATTATTACCTTATAAATTCGCTCATTTGAGTCATAAATTGCTGATTTTTTTGCATTTATGCTCATTTTTTCAAGAGCAGATTTATTGTCAAGCATATAGGTAGCCGTCTTAATAAGGCGTTCTACCGACAGTTCTTTTTCTTCAATGACTTCTGCTGCGCCCGCTTTTTTGAGTGTCATCGCATTATGATACTGATGATTTTCGGCAACATAAGGCGACGGAATCAAAATTGAGGGCTTACCGCAGTTTTGTAATTCGCTTAAGGTTATGGCTCCCGAGCGGCATATTACCAAATCAGCCGCCGCCATGCATACGTCCATATTATTAATATACTCGCGTATTTCAACGTTTTTTTGATTTCTAAGGTCTATGCCCTCTTCTTTTAAAAGAGCGCAGGTGCTATCGTAGCCATTTTTACCGGTTGCGTGAATGAAATAATATTTATTATTTTTTGCAAAACGTGCAATCATTCCCGAAACCGCTTCATTTATTGGCTTGGCACCTAAGCTTCCGCCAAAGGAAAGTATAAGCTGCATATCCCCTACGCCGAGCTTTTTCTTTGCTACATCCTTTGAGGTAAGAGTCATAGAATTTCTAACGGGATTACCAGTTACGATAAATTCTTTTTTGCATTTTAAATGCTCTTGTGCTTCGGGCATTGCAACCATAACTCTATCAACGATAGGAGCTAATGCCTTTGTGGTAATGCCCGGATATGCGTTTTGCTCGTGAATACAGGTTTTAATTTTCAGCTTTGCCGCTTCACGAAGCACGGGGCCACTGACGTATCCACCTGTACCGACAACAACGTCGGGAGAGAGTTTTTTTAATATTTTTCTCGCCGCCACCGAAGATGTGAACATTTTTCTGAGCGCAGAAATATTACGCTTTATATTCTGTAACGATATTTTTCTTTGGAAGCCCGCAACCTCGATTGCATAAAAATCATAACCTGCGTCTCTTACCAAGCGTGACTCAAGTCCTTTTTCTGTGCCGATATAACTGATTTTTGCATCAGGATGCTTTGATTTAATATAATCAGCAACAGCCAAAGCAGGATTTATGTGACCTGCTGTGCCGCCACCTGCAAACAAAATATGCATAACCTTCTCCTTGATTTACAAACTATGCTTTTTCAAGTGAACTTGCCCGAGATACCGAAAGTATTATTCCCATCTCTGCAAGTAAAAGCAAGAGCGCTGTACCACCGTAGCTGAAAAACGGAAGACTGATTCCCGTATTTGGTATCGTATTTGTTACAACCATTATATTAAGTGCAACCTGAAGTCCAACCTGAAAGGTAAGGCCAAGTGCTAAAAGCGAACCAAATTTATCCTGTGACCTCATTGCAATTGTAAAACCGCGCCAAACAAGTGCGCAGAAAATAAGAATTATTATCATTGCACCTATAAGTCCGAGTTCTTCACAAACAACCGAGAAAATAAAGTCATTATGCGGCTCTGGTATCCAGAGATATTTTTGTCTCGACTGCCCCAAGCCACGTCCTAAAATTCCGCCCGAGCCGATTGCAAGAAGCGACTGTATCGTCTGATATCCCTCTTTGATTGGATAAGACCACGGGTCAAGCCAGGCCATAATTCTATCTGATGCATAACCCAAATAATATTTAATTACAAAAAACGCCGTAACCGCCACGCCGCCCGTTAAGACAAGACCTATCGCGGTCAATTTTTTTGAAAGTCCGCCAACAAAAATCATAACTATACCCATGCAGAAAATAAGCACCGTTGCAGAGACGTGTGTTTCGAACAAAACAAGTGCACAAACCACACCTAAAAGCACAAGCAGTATCATAATAAAGGAAAGCTTACCCATACTGTCTGAATTTTTTGAAATTAAATATGCAAACAATACAACAATCGCGAGTTTACCTATTTCTGATGGCTGAAACTGAATAGGTCCGATTGTTATCCAACGGTGAACATTTGCCACCTCGGGAAAACCGTAAACTGCTATGAGTAAAATTATTGCAACAACATAAAGCGGAAGTGCGAAACGCATATATATTCTATAATCAATTTTTGAGACAAAGAACATAAAACCGACACCGACTACCGCAAAAAGCAATTGTCTTATTATAAATTTGAAGCTGTTGCCGTAATATGTGAGAGCATATGAATAACTGGCAGAAAACAGCATTATAAGACCTATAACCAATAAAATCATAGTTAAGGTCAAAAATGTTATATCAATTTTTCCTTTCAAAAAGAAACTGCCCTTTGCGGACTCTCTTTTTTTAGCCATTTTACTCACCACTCAAATTATATTACAAAAAATACGATATCAATATTGCCAATGCACCAAACGCCATTGAAACTATAGAAAACACAAATACAATTTTTTCTTCCTTCCAATCACACATTTCAAAATGGTGATGAATAGGTGTCATTTTGAAGATGCGCTTCTTCGTTTTCTTGAAATATGCCACCTGTATTACAACAGAAAGCGCTTCACATAAGTATATTATTCCAATAAGTATAAGCAAAATAGGTCTTCCGATGCAAAATGCCAAGCCGACAACAGCACCGCCCAAAAAGAGCGAACCCGTATCTCCCATAAACATTTTTGCAGGATGCGAATTCCACACAAGGAATCCGACACAAGCACCCGCAACAGCGGCGGCAAAAAGGTTTGCGCCTGCAAAACGAAGCGAACTGCTTAAAAGCATAAATATACAGCAAACAACAAGAGTAACCGAGCTTGCAAGTCCGTCAACACCATCGGTCAGATTAACCGCATTTACAAATCCGTATATAAACAAAAGTGAAACAGGCCAGAAAATCAGTCCAAAACCACTCGTTACATCAACTTCACCTGCAAATGGCAGCCATGTTGTTTTAACACCCGCAAGCGCCAAGCAAACAAGATATAAAGCCGAAACGAATAGCTGCAAAACGGTTTTTTGTCTTGCTGTCAGGCCTAAATTTCTCTTTTTAACAACCTTAATATAGTCATCTATAAAACCGATAACACCCATAAAAAGCGCAAGGCATACAGATGCAAACATTATTACAATTTTATTTGTTCTTGCCTCAGAAAACAGGTTTGCTTTTGAAAACATAGCATATGCAAATGTTGCGCAAACTGCCACCAAAACACCAAAAATTATAATAATTCCGCCCATTGTGGGTGTGCCCTGCTTTGATTGATGCCACTTAGGCCCGTCTTCTCTAATGGTTTGACCAAAATTAAGTTTTTTTAACACTGGTAAAATATAAAATCCCGCAACCGCAGTGACAACAAAGGCTACAATTGCCGATATTACCGGAGAAATGTCTGTCATATTAACACTCCTTGTAGTGAATTAGCATTCTGTGAGCGCTTCTTTTACAACCTCACGCTCATCAAGATGAATCGTTTTATCACCAATTATCTGATAGGTCTCGTGACCCTTTCCCGCAAGCACGATTATGTCATCGCTTTGTGCGTTATTGATGGCATATTTTATTGCTTCTATGCGGTTTTCTATAACAACATAGGGCGTTGATTTATCGTTCATACCTGATACGATATCTTCGATTATAGCGCCTGGATTTTCAGAACGCGGATTATCACTTGTTACAATTGCAAAATCCGAATATTTCGCCGCAATTTCACCCATTATAGGTCTTTTCGTTTTATCTCTGTCGCCGCCGCAACCAAAGAGAACGACCAAGCGGTTTTTCTTGCACTCGCGGAAGGTCTTAAGAATATTTTTAAGACCATCAGGGGTGTGTGCGTAATCAATTATAACTGTAAAATCCTTGCCCGTGGGCACAATCTCTGCCCTGCCCTTAACGCCCGAAAGTTCCGAGAGTGCCGTTGCGGCTGAGGTGCTTGAAAATCCAAGTTTTATAGCAGCAATTATTGCTGCCATTGAATTATATACCGAAAACTTTCCGCCGGTGTATAACTTTATTCGATTTATTGTACCATATCCTACAAATTCATAATCAACACCATCTGCACGGTAATTTATGTTTTTAGCAGAATATGTTGAGGTATCGCTCATAGCTGAATAGGATATAATCTCGCAGTCAAGACCCTCTATCAACTTTTCGGTATATTCATCATCATAATTTACAATAGCCGTTTTACAGCCACAAAACAGTTTGCGTTTTGCAAGCATATAATTTTCCATCGTTTTATGATAATCAAGATGGTCCTGTGTCAGATTTGTAAATATTCCCAACTCAAAATTTATATTCTCAACTCTGCGCTGGTCAAGTGCGTGTGAGGAAACCTCCATTACAACATAATCACAGCCCGCATCGCGCATATTTGCAAAAAGCTCTTGGAGTTCATACACTCCGGGTGTTGTATTGTTAGTGCTGAAAACCTCGTCCCCAACCATATTTTGTATGGTACCTATAAGACCGACCTTTGCTCCGTTTTTCTCAAGAATTGATTTTATCATATAGGTTACGGATGTCTTTCCGTTTGTTCCCGTAATACCGATTATTTTCATTGAATCGGCAGGGTTATTAAACCATTTTGAACACATAACAGCAAAAGTCTTATGCGTATCTTCTACAATTATTTGATTCAAAACGCCCATATCACGCTCTGTGACGATTATTGCTGCTCCCTTTTTCTCTGCATCCTTAGCAAAATCGTGGCCATCCACCAACGGACCGCGCACACAAACAAACGCCCAACCCGAGTTCACCTTACGTGAGTCACTGGTAACGCCTAAAATTTCGATATCACCATTAATTAAGGTATTGGGCATAAGTTCTTTTAAAAGCATTTTTTCACCTCGTTAATTTGTTGCATAATCCGCAGAGGTATTATCTCTGAAGAATACCGAGACAACCGTTCCGTAGTCTACACTTGTGTTTGGCGCAATACTTTGTGTGTATGATATAACGGCACTTCCCTTTTGCGCGTTGCCTGAGAAATCGACGTTAATTCCTGCAGCAATTGCTGTTGCATTAACGTCCGCCATTGACATACCAACAAAGTTTGGAACTGTTGTTTTTGTTGTTTCACTACCCGCAGTGTAAAGCACAACCACGCCATTTTTACCAACACTGCTATTTGCAGACGGCACCTGTTTTTCAACAACGTCGCCGCCGCCTATAACTTTATAAGAAAGTCCTGCACTTTTGATTTGTTGCTGCGCAGAGGCCACTGTATCCGAAGTAACATCAGGAACTGATACAAACATATTTTTGAGTTCCTCTTCCGTATACTGCGGCTCATATCCAAGATATGGCAACACCTCAGAAAGTATCTGACCTCCAACAGGGGCAGAAATAACACCGCCGTAATATTTATCACCCGTCGGTTCATCCAATAATACCAAAACTGCTATTTCAGGATTATCCATAGGCGCTATTCCGCAGAACGAAGCAACATACAGTCTTGTCTGACCCGTTGCGTTCATTTCGGCAACCTTTTGTGAAGTACCTGTTTTTCCGCCAATTTTATATCCTGCAACATACGCATTCTTTGCACCGCCTGTTGCAACGGCATTGTGGAGCATTCCGCAAATTTTTTCACTTGTCTCAGATGAAATAACCTGACGCTTAACCGTTTTCGATGTGGTACTTTTAACGCTACCGTCAGCATCCAAAACCTGTGATACCAGATACGGTTTTACCAAATATCCACCGTTTACCGCAGCCGATACCGCAGTAATTAACTGTATCGGTGTAATGCTAAAGGTCTGACCAAATGAAGACGATGCCAATTCAACAGGACCCATTTTTGACTCCTGATGGTATATTGACGAAACCTCACCGGGAAGGTCAATACCGGTTTTTTGAGTTAATCCAAATGCCTCGAAATACTTTGAAAACAACTTGCTACCAAGCAAGGAACCCAAGGTTATAAATACAGGGTTGCAGGAGTTTGAAACACCCTGATTCAAATCCTGAACACCATGACCTGAATGCTTATGACAATTATAGTGCTGACCCGCAATAACTATATAACCGGGACAGTTATATTTGTTTGAAAGTGATGTAACATTTTCTTCCAAAGCAGAGGATGCCGTAATTATTTTAAATACCGAACCCGGCTCATAAGAGTCGGAAACCGCCTTGTTTCTCCACTGTCTGTTACGCAAAGCCGTCAAAAGTTCAGAGCGCTCTTCCCCTTCAAGTCCTTCTAACTTTGCCATATCGCTATCAGACAAAGTAAATGGCGCATTCGGATTAAAGTCGCCCTTAATAGCCATTGCAAGAATAGCGCCTGTATTTACATTCATTACGATTGCAGCACCGCGTTCTGCAACTGCATTTTCTTCAATCGCAGCAGACAAATATTTTTCGGTTACATACTGAATGTATGAATCGATTGTCAAAACTAGTGAATTTCCGTTCTTAGCCTGGATGATTTTCTCATAACTAAACGGCATATCGGCGCCCTGCGCATTTTTCGCGGCAACAACTCTTCCGGGAACGCCCGTGAGTTCAGAATCATAGTAACTCTCAAGACCCGAAAGTCCCTGATTATCATCACCAACAAATCCAAGCACAACAGATGCCAAATTATCATTTGGATAATAGCGTTTTGTTGAAACATCGAGTCCGATGTAGTTTGACAGTTTATAATCACTGTTTGCCGAAATAAACTCTCTAATTTTATCAGCCTCAGGTTTTTCCACCTTGCGCTTGACTATTACGTAATAACTTGATGTTTTTTCAAGATATTCTCTGATTTTATCATATTCCATTGAAAGAATCTGCGAAAGATTCTCAGCGATAAGATGCTTAACCGTTTCAAGCTTTGCGGGGTCGGTTATTTTCTTGAAATTATTAGGCGACACATAAACAGTCCAACAGTTTGCACTTGTTGCCAATGTGTTCATATTAACATCATATATATCGCCGCGCGGCGCAGTAAGAGTTGTATCATAAAGCTGCTGGTCAGACGCCTTTGCCTGAAGTTCCTGACCGTCTATAACCATCAACTGAACAAGACGCACACCTGTAACGCCGCCAATCGTTACCATCATAACAAGCAGCATGCACAGCATACGACGCCACATAATCTTATTAAGTTTATTATTTGCCCTTTTTGCCATGCATAACCCACCTTTAAAAAGCTAATATAACGCTCGAAAACGAGAGCCGAAATTTTTAAACTTCAACCCTCGTATTCGCATTATTAGTTATATTATACTGTATTTATATTCATAACACAATTCCAATATTATCCCGCCCATTAATCTTTTGCAACCGAAAGGACTCCGTCCGATGTTACAGCCGCGTTTGCAGAATTGGTTTTTATATATATTACCTGTGATTTATCCATTTTTTTCATACCAAGCTGCACGGCTGCTTCTTCAATGTTTTGATAAGAAAGTCTGTTTTCCAGTTCAACATTAAGTCTTGTGTTTTCGCTTTCAAGTTCAACGATTTCCGCCTTGATTTTATTAATGTCGGTATTAACCTCTGTGATTTTAACACGCAAGAATATGTTTGCACAAATCACAGCAAGTACAAAAGCAATTATAGCAATTGATTTTACGCTTTCCGAGACAACCGCCTTTGCTCTTTTTTGAGATGCGGTTTTCTTTTTTTGCGGCATTTTAACAATTTTAGCAGACTCACTGCTGTGTCTCGGCAAAAACATATCAAAATCATATGCTAAACTGTCATTGTAATATCTGCTGTTGTCCATACCGTCTATCCCCTAATCCTTAATTTTTTCAAGCACCCTAAGCTTTGCGCTTCGGCTTCTTTGATTGTTGTTTATTTCTTCTAGAGTCGGCTCAATCGGTTTCTTGTATACCAATTTTGCTTTTGGCGTTTTACCACATACACAAACCGGTATATCGGGCGGACAGGTACAGCCTTTACAAAGCTCTAAGAATCCGTGTTTCACTATCCTGTCCTCGAGCGAATGAAATGTTATGATAGCAATTCTTCCGCCGACTTTTAATCGTTCAAAAGCTTTTTTAATTACTTCCTTTACGCCGTCAAGCTCACCGTTAACAGCAATTCTGAGTGCCTGAAAGCACTTTCTTGACGGATTTCCGCTTCGTTTATACGCAGCAGGAACATTATCAGAAATTATCGAAGCTAATTGCGCTGTGGTTGTAATCGCTTCCTTTTTGCGCGCTTCAACAATTGCATTTGCTATTTTATATGCGAACTTTTCTTCGCCGTAATCTCTGAATATTTTTGTTAGTTCGTCGGCGCTTAGTGTGTTAACAAGGTCTGCAGCCGTAACACCTTCCTTGCTCATTCTCATATCAAGCGGTGCTTCACCATGATACGAAAAACCTCTGTCAATGTTATCGAGTTGATAGGACGATACGCCGAGGTCAAGCAATACACCATCTACTTTATCGATTTCTTGCGAATCCAAAGCCTTGTCCATATCGCAAAAGTTATATTGCAAAACCTTTGCCGGTAACCCTTTAAGTCGCTTTGTAGCAACTGCTACTGCATCGGGGTCTCTATCAAGGGCAATCAGTCTGCCTTCTTTGAGCCTTTTCGCAATCTGCGAGGAGTGTCCTGCTCCTCCTGCGGTACCATCAACGTATATTCCGTCGGCTTTAATATTGAGAGCCTCGATTGACTCATCGAGCAATACAGATATATGTTTAAATTCATTATTCATATTAAAACTCAAGCTCTTCCATTACAGCGGCCATTGATTCAGGCGTGTACTGCTGTTTTTCCTGTAGCCACAAATCAGTGTTCCAAATTTCAAGGTTTGTTGACATACCTATAATATGTGCGTCGCTTTCAAGCATAGCGTACTCGCGCAGCGAATTTGGAATAAGGATTCTTCCCTGTGTATCACATTCAACCGAAAAAGCACCTTCATATAAAAAGCGTTTTACCGTGCTTGACTTTGTGCTCGGCAATGTATCAATCTTTGCTACGAGCTTTTCCCACTCACCATTTGAATAAACACAAAGGCAACGCTTTCCCGATATGCCACAGCAAATCATAAAACTTTCGCCTAAACTGTCGCGAAGTTTTGATGGGATGGCAATTCTACCCTTTTTGTCTATTGTGTGTTGATATCCTCCAAAAAGCATAGAATCTCACCTCCATTTTCTCCACTTTTCTACACTTTTGTGGTTTTTACCTACACTTTTCACCACTTTGGTTAAATTATACGGCACAAAAAGCATAAAATCAATAGATTTTTTTGTTTTTTCATATATTTTTTTAGAAAATTGTGGTCGACCACAAACACATACACAATATATTGTGGTTTGTCGTTAAAAAGAAAATTTTCGCAAAAAAATAAATTTTTTTAAAAATCAATATTGACATAAAAGGATTAAGGTGTTATAATAGCAAGGCTGATTTGCGAGTGTGCTGGAATAGGCAGACAGGCACGTTTGAGGGGCGTGTGTCAACGACGTACGGGTTCAAGTCCCGTCACTCGCACCAAAGCAAAAAACAAGGACGCCTCGCTGGGCGTCCTTGTTTTGAAAAATCTTTTTTCGAGATGTGGCTCAGTTTGGTAGAGCGCTGCGTTCGGGACGCAGAGGCCGCAGGTTCGAATCCTGTCATCTCGACCAATTAAAAGAAACCGACCTTTATGGTCGGTTTCTTTTAATTCTGTCTGCGTTATAGAATTTTAATTTGTATCCTGTGTTCCGAATGCAGTGAGGGACGCAGGGCAACATACACGACCGCCGCTAGTAGCGGATGAAGGGAGTGTGTGTTGGCGCAGCGGTCAAAAGTTGTCGGCGCTACAAGCCGATAACAACTTTTGGGTACCGCAAGTGGGCCGCGCAAATACTATACCTTGTCATCTCGACCAAAAAACCAAGTTCGATTTTCGGACTTGGTTTTTTCATTAGATAAGGATGAGAACCGTGGGTTCGTCGACGCAGGTGCAAAACCGCGATAGGTTTTGCCCTCTGCCAAAGTCTCGAGCAAGGCAATTGTTTTGGGCACCGCTCGGAGCGGTCAAAACAATGCCGACGCAGAGTATCCTGTCATCTCACCAAAAAGATTGGGGTAGTTCCTTTTTTTATTTTTTACAATGTTCATGTTTTTCATAATTCAGGTTTTCTAAAAACTAATTTTTGTTCTTTTAATTAACAAAAATTTCATAAGATTTTTGTTGTATAGTCATAGGTTTTGTGATAAAATAATTATTGTAATTTTTTTACTGTAGAAGGATATTAACGAAGTATGAAAAAAATTGACAAGACGGTTTTAAAAGAAACGATTTATATTCTTTCTTTTACCATAGTTTTAAGCTTGCTTATGCAATCTGTTTTTTTAATCGCAAGACATTGGGATTATACTGTTTTGCTGGGTAATATTTTAGGAATTATTGCCTCTGTCGGAAACTTTTTTCTGATGGGGCTTACTGTTCAGTCCGCCGTTTTAAAACAGCCTGACGATGCAAAAAAGCAAATGAAGGCCTCGCAATCCTTAAGGCTTTTGCTTTTGTTTGTTATAGCGCTTATTGGATATTTGTTACCTATATTTAATACTTTGGCGCTTATCATCCCCTATTTATTTCCGCGTATCGCCATTGCTTTTAGACAATTTGTTATAAAAGATTAGTTTTTATATGTTCAAAGGATGTGATGCTTTTGAAAATTAAAAATCTCCGTTTTGCAGTGCTCGATATTTTTTATATCGTTATGATGGCGCTGCCTATTTTAGCGGGAATTGTTCTCAACGTGCTTACGAAGCCGTATTCTGACGAGATTACGATTTCAGGCGCAAGAATCTTCTTTACAATTCCTATGCCTATTCAGGATTTCCCTGTGACAGAATCACAAATAAATTCGGCACTTGTTATTGTAACAATTTTCTTCTTTTGCCTTTATATGACGCATGGGCTCAAGGAAAGAATCGAACTTAAAAGGCAGCATTTTGCAGAGTTGATTGTTGAAAAGGTGGACGGGCTTGTTCGCGAAAATATGGGCCCGTATTTTAGCGGATATTCTTCATTCGTTATTGCAATTTTAGCACTTTCCGCCCTGTCAAGTCTACTTTCCCTTTTTGGGCTTTTTCCACCAACCTCGGATATTAACGTTGTAGGCGGATGGGCAATACTTGTGTTTATCCTTATTACCTATTATAAAATGAAGTGCGGACCGCTTTACTATTTAAAGGGTTTCACAGAGCCTGTTGCTTTGTTGGCACCGATTAACTTTATCAGCGAATTTGCAACCCCTGTTTCTATGTCCTTCCGCCATTACGGAAATATATTATCAGGAACCGTAATTTCCGTTTTGCTTGCAACAGCGCTTTCGGGATTGTCACGTATGGTTTTAGGATTTTTACCCGGATTTTTAGCCGACATACCGCTTTTCCAAATTGGAATTCCCGCTGTGCTTTCAATATATTTTGATGTTTTCAGCGGTTGTCTTCAGGCATTCATTTTTGCAATGCTGACTATGATGAATATTTCGGGCGCATTCCCCGCAGAAGAGTATGAAAAACGCAAACTGCGTAAAAAGATAAAAAACAAATAATTTTTTGGAGGAAAAAATATGGAAATCGCAATTGGTATTATTTTAGGATGTTGTGCACTCGGCGCAGGTACTGCTATGATAGCAGGTATTGGCCCCGGTATCGGTGAAGGTAACGCTGTTGCTAAGGCTTGTGAAGCTATTGGTCGTCAGCCCGAATGCAAGGGTGATGTTACCACAACCATGCTTATGGGTTGTGCTATTGCAGAGACCACAGGTCTTTATGCTCTTGTTGTTGCTATTTTGCTTATATTTGTAGCACCGAGACTTCTTGTAAACATTCTCGTAGATACACTTAAATCATTATAATGATTGTAGGTTGAACTTATAATGCAGACTTTAGATGTTATTTCTATAAATCTTTGGCAGCTTCTCGCTTCCCTTGCCAACCTCGTGATACTCTTTTTGATTGTAAAGTTAATTCTTTACAACCCTGTTAAAAAGATGCTTGAAAACCGCCAAAACACAATTGACGGTGAATATGATGCAGCGAGAGAAGCAAAGGAACAGGCGTTGTCAGACCAAAAACTCTATGAAGAAAAGCTCTCAAGCGCACACCGCGAAGCCGACGGTGTTATTCAGTCTGCCGTAAGCATCGCACATACCCGTGAAAACGAGATTATTGACGATGCAAAGCGAAGAGCCGACGGTATACTGCGCAAGGCAGAGGAAGATGCCGCACTCGAAATTAAAAAAGCTGAAGAAAGCATAAAGCAGGAAATTGTTGAGGTCTCAACCAAATTAGCAGAAAAGCTTCTCGAGCGTGAGATTTCGGCAGACGACCATAAAAACTTTATTGATTCCTTCATAGAAAATATGGGTGATGAAAATGACCGAAACGATTAAGGAATATGCTGAAGCATTGTTTTTAATCGCCGATGAAAATCAGTGTATCGACGATTTTTCGGCATCGCTTTTACAAATCGCAAAGCTTTTAAAAGAAAATCCCGATTATATCGAGTTTCTTTCGTCCCCTGCCGCTTTGCTTTCGAAAAGACTTTCGGCTATTGACACTGCTTTTTCAAACCGCTATGACGAGCGCATAGTTTCTTTTTTGAAGCTTATGTGTGAGCACAAGCATATTAAGTCAATATTTGAATGTATTGACGAGTTTGAAAAATTAAAAAGAGAAAAAGAAAATCGTGCAACAGCTACCGTTTATTCTGCATTCCCGCTATCGTCAGAACAAAAGGATTTACTTTGCAAGAAATTGCAATCCTCCTACGGCAAGACGGTCGATGCGGTTTATGTTACCGATGAATCTTTATTGGGCGGCATCAAGGTTGTTATGGATGAAATGACAATTGACGGTAGCACTAAAAAACGCCTTAATAATGTTAAGGAAGTGATGAAAGATGAATAATCCAAGCGAAATCAGTAATATAATCAAATCTCAAATTGAAAATTATAAATCCAGCGTTGATATGGAAGAAACCGGTAAGGTTATTCTGGTCGGCGACGGTATCGCACGCGTTTACGGTCTTCAGGGCTGTATGGCTAACGAGTTGTTGGAATTTGACGGTGGTAGCTTTGGTATGGCTCAAAACCTTGAGGAAGAAACCGTTTCGGTTGCTATTCTCTCTGACAAAAACGATATCCGCGAGGGTGCCACCGTTCGCAGAACGGGCAAGGTTCTTTCGGTGCCTGTCGGCGAGGGACTACTCGGCAGAGTTGTTAACGCATTGGGTGAGCCCATTGACGGAAAAGGCCCTGTCAGCTATGCCGCAAGCCGTCCGGTTGAGTCGGAGGCACCCGGAATTATTGAAAGAAAAAGCGTTAGCGTTCCGCTCCAAACCGGTATAAAAGCAATCGACAGTATGATTCCCATCGGACGCGGTCAACGTGAGCTTATCATCGGCGACCGTCAGACCGGTAAGACCGAAATTGCTATTGATACAATAATCAATCAGAAAAATAGTGATGTTATTTGCATTTATGTTGCAATCGGACAAAAGAGCACATCTGTTGCCCAACTTGCAAACGAACTTATTCGCAACGATGCAATGGATTACACCATTATAGTTTCTGCCTCTGCTGCTGAGAGTGCACCGCTTCAGTATATTGCACCCTATAGCGGATGCGCTATGGCAGAATATTTCAGAGAGCAAGGCAAAGATGTTCTTATCATATACGACGACCTTAGTAAGCACGCGGTTGCATACCGTGCACTTTCTCTGCTTATAAGACGTCCACCCGGACGCGAAGCATACCCGGGAGATGTATTTTATCTTCACTCTCGTCTTCTCGAGCGTGCTGCGTGTGTTTCCGAAGAATATGGTGGCGGCTCTATTACTGCGCTTCCCATCATAGAAACACAAGCCGGTGACGTTTCTGCATACATTCCAACAAATGTTATATCCATCACCGATGGACAGATTTTCCTCGAAACCGAGCTTTTCCATTCGGGAATTATGCCCGCTATCAACCCTGGTATTTCGGTTAGCCGTGTTGGTGGCTCTGCTCAGCTTAAAGCTATGAAGAAGGTTGCGGGTGAATTAAAGCTTTTATATTCACAGTATCGTGAGCTTCAGTCCTTTGCTCAGTTTGGAAGTGATTTGGATGCCGACACCAAGGCGCGTCTTGCCCTCGGTGAACGCATTGTTGAGGTTTTAAAGCAAGGCAGAAACACACCTATACGTGTTGGTTGTCAGGTTGCTATTGTATATGCTGTAATCAAAGGCTATCTTAACGATATAGCCGTTTCGGATATTAAAGAATATGAGTTGCGCCTTTTTGCAAAGTTGCAGAACGAATATGGAGATTGGCTCCAAAGAATTGAAAGCGGTTATTATGAACAATCCGATGAGGATGAGCTCAAATCTATCCTTTCAAAAATGCAGGTGTAATGTATGTCGGGTAACACAAAAGCACTGAGAGTGCGTATTAAAAGCGTAAACTCCACAATGCAGCTTACTAAAGCTATGGGGCTTGTCGCTTCTTCCAAGATACGCCGTGCAAACGAAGCTATGTTACACGCGCGGCAATATATAAGCGCCATGGAAAAATCCATATCACTTATCACCTCCTCCGAAGAATGCACTAAAAGCCCTTATATGCGCATATCAGACAATAATCGTATACGAATAATTGTCATCGCGGGTGACCGCGGTATGGCGGGCGGATACAATGCAAACGTTTTCCGTCTTTGCAAGGAGTTTGAGGGCGCAGAGTTTATCACTATCGGCAAACGCGCTTGTGAGCGTTTTGGCAAGGCGATTAATTCCTCTGAGCACTACACATTTGCAGACTCCTATTCTTTGGCTGATACTTTGTGTAGCGATTTTGTTGAACAAAAGTATGACAGACTTGGAATTATATACACAAAATACAATTCCGTTATGTCACAGGAAGCGCAAATAAAATGGCTCCTACCCCTTGAAAGACAAAAAAGCACAACGCAGGCGGGCACTATTTTTGAACCCGACCAGCTTACAGTACTCAATACTGCGGTGCGTGAATATGTTTCGGGAATATTAACGGGGCTTATTCGCGAGAGCTTTGCAAGTGAAGTGGCTGCCAGACGAATGGCTATGGATTCTGCAGGAAAGAACGCAAAGCAGATGATATCCGACCTGCAGCTTGAATACAACCGCGCAAGACAGGGCGCAATAACTCAAGAAATTACTGAAATTGTCGCAGGTAGCGGCAACTAATTAAGGAGTGAATGTTTTGGAAAATTCACATATTGGAAAGGTTATTCAGGTTATGGGACCTGTTGTTGACGTGCGTTTTAACGAGGGCGAGCTCCCTTCTATTCTTAACGCACTTACAATGCCTATCGGAGGCAAGACATTAACCGTTGAGGTAGCACAGCATATCGGCGATAATGTTGCACGATGCATTGCTATGTCATCAACCGACGGTCTGCAAAGAGGTGTTTCTGTTACCGATACCGGCGCACCTATCAGCGTTCCCGTCGGAAAAGAGACCCTTGGCAGAATATTTAATGTTTTGGGAGATGCGGTTGACAACATCCCCACACCCGAAACAGAGGAGCGTTGGAATATTCACCGTCCCGCACCAAAATATGAAGACCTTGCTACAAGCACCGAGATTTTTGAAACCGGTATAAAGGTTATTGACCTTATCTGCCCCTACTCAAAGGGTGGTAAAATCGGTTTGTTCGGCGGCGCGGGTGTTGGTAAGACCGTTCTTATTATGGAGCTTATCAACAATATCGCCAAGGAGCACGGTGGTATTTCGGTATTTTCAGGCGTTGGAGAGCGCACCCGTGAAGGTAACGACCTATATAACGAAATGAAGCAATCAGGCGTTTTAAGTAATACTGCACTGGTTTACGGACAGATGAACGAACCGCCCGGAGCTCGTATGAGAGTTGCTCTCTCGGGTCTTACCATGGCAGAATATTTCCGTGATAATCAGGGTCAAGATGTTCTCTTGTTCATTGACAACATCTTCCGTTTCACACAAGCAGGTAGCGAGGTTTCGGCCTTGCTCGGCAGAATGCCGTCTGCGGTTGGATATCAGCCGACACTCGCTAACGAAATGGGCGCGTTGCAAGAGCGCATTACTTCAACAAAAAAAGGCTCTATCACATCTATTCAGGCAGTTTATGTTCCTGCCGATGACCTTACAGACCCTGCCCCTGCAACAACCTTTGCCCACCTTGATGCAACAACCGTTTTGGCAAGAAACATTGCATCACAGGGTATTTATCCCGCTGTTGACCCGCTTGAATCCTCAAGCCGCATTCTCTCCCCCGACGTTGTCGGAAAAGAGCATTACGAGGTCGCTAAAGAAGTTCAGAGAATACTTCAGCGCTACAACGAGCTTATGGATATCATTGCAATTATGGGTATGGACGAATTGTCCGATGACGATAAACTGCTTGTTAGCAGAGCGCGTAAAATTCAGCGCTTCCTTTCACAGCCTTTTGATGTTTCTGAAAAGTTCACGGGAATTGCAGGTAAATACGTTCCCTTAAAGGAAACTGTGCGAGGCTTTAAAGAAATTATTGAAGGCAAGCATGACGACCTACCCGAATCTGCATTTTTGTTTGTTGGCTCTATTGATGAGGCCGTTGAAAAAGCAAAGAAGGTGCAATAATTGTGAGCACGTTTAAACTGACCGTTTCATCACCTGACGGCAATATTTTCGAAGGCGATGTTGTAAAACTTGATGTTCGCGGTGTTGAGGGTGAACTTGCTGTTATGGCGGGACATATTCCCTTTATAACCTCAGTTGTCGAAGCTCCGTGCACAATATGGTTTGAAGACGGAAGCAAAAAAACCGCCCTGACGAAAGGCGGTCTGCTTACGGTTAACAAAGATAATACAATTTTGCTTTCAGGTTCTTTTACTTTTGAAAACTAAACATAAAAAAGGCACCGTTTAAACGGTGCCTTTTTATTATTTTATTATAATATCGCCTGTATCAGTAACGATTTCACATTTACCACCCGTAACACTCTTGGGCACCTCTACCCTGCCTGTATCTGTGTTGGTGATAAATACCATTTCTGACAGCAGTGTACCCGTTACATCACCCGTATCGGTACAAACAAAAATCTTTGGTGAATCGCAACCCTCAAACCGAACATCTCCCGTACTGCGCCCAATTCTGAGAGTTTTCGTTGTAATAACATTTTTTAATATTATATCACCGGTGCTACCAAAGGACTTAAAGCTGTTGCACGAAATATCGGTTAATTTTGATTTTCCCGTACTAACAATTAATAAAATCTCTTCTCCGCAAGTTATAGACTCACACTCAATGTCACCTGTTGAAACAGCAAGGTCGATTTTGTTTGCGGAAATATCTTTTAAAACTACATCACCGGTACTTGTACTTATTTTAACCGATTCTTTTGCCGATGCGTAATTCTTTACATCTGCCGTATCCACAGAAATATCAATAACTTCAAAAGAAAAATCTTTTGGTATATCTATATCACCCGTATCTCCGTCTATTTTAAGAGAGTTATATTCAGCTTTTGTAAAATATACCGTTATTTTTGGCGAGAGAGTGAATATTCCGATATACTCATACCATTTTTTATCATTATTTTCATTAATTGTGAGTATATTATCTTCAACCATAACGGTATGTTTTGCATTTGCAGCTTCGTAACAAACCACCCTGCATTTGCCGTCCTCAGACGGAACAAAATTTATATCAGCAGTTGATGTTTTTATAGATATACTACTAAAATCATCTGTTATTTCGTGATTATTGGTTTCGAATTTTTCGGTACTGAGAGTTGTAAAATCCCAATCATTTTTCATCATTACTGCCGTAAACAGTAAAAATCCAAAAACTACAAGAAAAGAGGCTATAATAAGCCATATTTTTGTTTTCTTAGCCATTATGCTCCCTCCTTTTTAATAAAACAGTTTTTTATACCGCACACGGTTTTCTTTGTGAGCAACAAAAAACCTTTTGTAGCAGCTTTGCATCCAAAAAACGCAAAAACCGAGAGTCCTACACAAACAAAACCTGCACCTATGATAGCAATTCCCGTAAGAACATTATTATAAAAAGCAAAAACTGTTCCACCCGCGATTCCGCACAAACCAGCTCCTAAAAGTGAAATGAAAACAGCCCAAAAAGAAATTATCACAGCCCAAAGTGAGACGTAAACTGAAATTATCACGGCAAAAGCAGCAATTAGAAGAGAAAGCCATATTGGAGAGCCTAAAACCAGTAATAAAATTTCCAATGCCTTTAATTTTCTGTTTTTTGTCATTTTTTCTTTTACAAGTTTTGATAGTGGAATATCGGCAACAATCTGAGAAATTATTTCGTCAACCGAGCCTATTTGCAAAACTGCATCTTCTTCCGATATTCCCTCTTCGACAAGGTCGTCTATCATCTCGCCGTAAAATTCCAAACGCTCGTTAACATCATCTTTCGGCAAACCCGAAAGCCCCTTTTGCAAGCCTTCAAGAAACTCTGCTTTACTCATTTATTTCATCCCCCTTGGTTACAAACTTATATATACACATAATCTCTTTCCATTCATTTTTAAAATCTTCAATGCGTTTTAATCCTTCGCCCGTAATATGATAATATTTACGAAGTCTGCCTCCGTGCTCTGCAGTTTGCACAGTAAGCATATTCGCCGATTCCAAACGTTTTAAAATGGTATATAAAGTTGATTCAGACATATCAATATATGGCTTCATATCTTTAATAATTTTATATCCGTATGAAGCTTCGTTCTTGATTGCTGCCAACACACAAACATCAAGCAGTCCTCGTTTTAACTGAATATCCATACCATACCTCCCTTTGCGTAATACATCATATCACGAAGTATTATTTTTGTCAATAGTGTTTTTTATAAAAAATAAATATCCCCCCGTATAACGGGGGGTATTTCATTTTCGGGCATAGCCCTAACCAATACTGGCGGCGCACAAGTGCGCTTTTTGTTGGCCTGCCAGCCACGCAATAATTACTTACTACCCATAAATGGGTCCCGCGGGTCTATTATGCTTAATTGGTCACTTTCTTTGTCGTGTTTTAATTGATTTGCGATATATTCCTTTATTGTTTTAGT
>JAZSAN010000006.1:0-3532 GCA_045601885.1 Acutalibacteraceae bacterium
ATTACTAAGACACTTTTTTACTGCCTCAGCCAACGATTCAGGTTTTGGTGCAAATGCCAACGCACCCGTTTTTCCGTCTTCTACAAGTTCTGCCATTCCTCCGTGGTTCATAGTTACCACAGGGACGCCCATAGAATGAGCCTCCAATATGGATAAAGGATTATTTTCATAACAAACTGATGGAGCAATAAGAAGTTTTGCATTTGCCATCAAGTCAGCAAGCGCTTTGCCTGCAACAAAACCCTTTAAGGTAACATTAGGAATATCCTTTAAACATTCATCATCAGGACCGCTTCCTGCTACGACAAAATTAACCCCAGGCAAAAGCTTTGCGGCATCTGCCAAAAGCTCAACGCCTTTTTCCTTTGAAAGTCTGCCAACAAAAACAATATAGGGATTTTCACTATCTGTTTTAGATGGAATATTATTCTTTTCAATAAAATTATGTATTGTAAATGTCTTTCCAATATATATATCCGAGCTACTAACAAGCTTATTTTCCAAAAATCTGCTCGGACAGATATATAAATCAACCTTTTTGTATGTTTTCAAAAATGAATACAGTTTTGCCTCGATTACCCCTAAAAGGCTTTTGACTTTGGAATTATGAATACAATTGTATTTAAGACAATTCCATTTTGAGCCTTTTATACATCTGTCGCAAGGCTTTGCTTCATTAAAGCTATATAAAAGATGATTAGGGCAAATCATCTGATAGTCGTGAACAGTTTGCACAAGGGGGATATTTCTCTTTTTCACCGCATAAATAATTGATGGAGTAAGCTGAAAATTGATGTTATTCATATGAACAATATCAGGCTTAAAGTTATCTAAAACTTTGCCGATTTTTTTATGTGCTTCCATTGAGTATATTATTTTAAACGGATAGAGAAATCTATGTTTACCTTTTGAATGAAAATCCATATTGGTTGTGTAAATTCCCAAAGAATTTCCCACTGTGTTTTGTGCGTCTATCATACCGAAATATTCAACTTCGTGTCCTTGTGATTTAAGCTCTTCTGAAAGCTTTAACATATAGCTCTCACTGCCGCCTCGAGGGTATAGAAATTTATTCACCATCAATATCTTCATAATATTATCCTGCCCTCTGTTTCTCTGTTAACATCTGAAATATATCCAAACATTTTTGTCTCGCTACTTCGCACCTTTTCATCAAATCCGTGTCCAATCATTATAATGGCAAGAACAGTTGTAAGAAGCGGATAATTCATAGTGTTATCGGTTGATGAAACTATAACCAAATATATACTGAGTGCAAGGGCAATAATCCCATTTTCGACCTTTCCTTTTTTGCCAAAATAACATACTCTGACTAAAGTCATAGAAACAAGCCATAAGATATATCCCCAAAAGCCCAGGTCTATAAAATACTGCAAAAAATCGTTATGAACCGATGAAACACCGACATTCATATTTGTGCTTAACTGATATGTCAAAAATCCGATTCCGTTGCCCAAAAACTCCGGTGAAAATTCGTAGAACTTATCTACGGCATTGTAAATGGTCACACGACCGCTTGTGTCTATTCCTGCTTTTTCAAGCAATGTAAAGACATCAAGCTTTATGATAGCAATATATCCTATAAGCAAAACTACCAATATAACAGAAAAAATCACGGTAAGTCGCATAGCTGTATCTTTTTTAAATTTTGCAATAAATTTCAAAAGCCAACCAAATGCTAAAGCGATTACAATAGCGATAATACCAATTCTCTTGAATGCTGTAAGAAAACAAAACATCGTGAGTCCAAGTAAAATAAAAAACACAATATCTTTCTTGGGTTTTAAAAGCATATATATGAGATACGCTCCAAGGCAAAATGCAAGCTCGTGAATCTCTGCCTGAACAATAATATCTCCGGTTTCTGCTGCAAATGTCATAACAAGAGTTATAAATTCTGAAAAGAAGCTTCCAATGCCATTTTGTGCTATAATCGTCAAAAGCATGAGTATATTTGAAATAAGAATTGCAATAAGGTTATACCATATGCCTTTTTCACCGAATACATACAAAAACGCAGCTGCAGCCAAGGTAAATGAAAGCATATTGTTATATACAAAAGCACCTGACAAACCTCTTGAAATAACCGCCGTATCAACGCGAACTATAAACCATATGAAAAGAGATACTATGATTGTTACAAGCAAAGGAGTAGAATATACGAAGGCTTCTTTAAGTGAAGATGTACCTCTTGCAATATTTGGCTTAAATAAAAATGCAAAAAACGCTGATACAAAAAGAACAAGGGCAAATGCATGACGGTATGTAATAAACAAACCAAGGTTAATTACTTCTGTAAGAAAATAGTACATAAGTACTGCTATTGCCATAAAGTAAACCTTAAAAGCTGTTTGTACAAATCTGTTTTCCATAGTTCATTTGCCCTCCTTTCATAGTCTTATTCGGTCACAACTTCCTTTTTCAGCGGCTCGGAAACATATTCCTTTTTACTTTTTATTGCCTCTGAAAGCAGTTTTCTTGCAGTTTGATTTTCCTTAAATGTTTCTGCAATACCAACCTTATATTCTATCCTGATTTCCTTATATTCTTCACGGTCATCAAGTCTTAACTGGAACAACCTCATTATATCTTCAACGGTAATGTAATCAGTATCCTTTGCCAAAATTACAAAGCTGCCGTTTCCGTTATAAATAAACTCTGCATCTGTTTTTCCAAAGGTTTCTTTCAGGTACATTGTAAACATCTTTATAATGTCGTCACCCGTCTGACGTGTATGATCGGCATTTATATTTGCAAGATTTGCTATATCAACCATTGCATACACCGTACCGTCATCTAATAGTTTTTTGTCCATAGATTTCAAATACTTATCAAAGTATGCACGGTTATTAAGCTCTGTAAGATGGTCGGTGTAGAATATATAATGTATAATATCTCCAAGTCTTCCTAATACAATCGCACCGCCACAGCAAAGGATTATGAGGAAGAAGAATGCAATCAATGTATATAAGTTTACATTGACACTCGGTTTAACCGAAGCAGAGGATAATACCGAAATATAACTTGCACCAAGATATTCATTGTATTCCTCATTAGTTTTCATCGTTGTACTGTATAAGCCATTCAAATCAGAAATAAGTTCTTTGATTTCTGTATCAATCTCCCCTTGAATTTGTGCATAGCTTTCATTGCCCAATTGGGTACATGTCTGACCTGAACCACTGCAAGTACCACCGCAAGCACCCGTACATTTTTGGAAGGTGTCGATAACATATTGACAGTACGCAGAGTCAATAATTGAATGTTCCTTTTTTTCATTGTGTTCTCTTAAGCCATATATGAGTTCGTCATATGTTACGGTTTGATCGCCCGGTGCAAAAGAATCTGTTAAATTACGCTCATGCACATTATCGAGGATATACTCGTAAGTAATATTTGTATTCCCTGATTCTCTCATTTTTTCTACATAAGCATCAATAACTGCGACGGTATCTTCCACAATACTTTCTTCTTTTGTGTTTGATATATCGTTATTATCAATTCTTGTAGT
>JAZSAN010000007.1:0-12091 GCA_045601885.1 Acutalibacteraceae bacterium
GCGACTCTGACCCCCGGTACATATGTTGAAGCCGGCGACACAGAGTACTATCACGGAATGCTCCGTACAAGAGAAGGCCCGGGCGCTGCTGTTGTTGACGTAAATGCTGATTTCGGCACATACGCACACATTGCAACCATCCCCGTTGGTACATTTGGCCACACTCATCCGGCAGGAAGCCTTTTAGGCATTCCCGTAAGCAAGGCTATTACATCGTCAAGAAGCGAACTCTGGATGGGTACATCAACTGTATATAACGTTGTTCCCGAAACATATGTTGCAGCAGTTGTAAACACAAGCCAAGACAACATCTATGGTGCTACAGGCCTTGGTTTAGGCGCTGAGTTTGCAAACCGCTATCGTTATGAAGTTTCTTCAGACGGTGAAACCTGGACCACATTGACAGCAACTATCAGAGATGCTCACAGCTATACTCCTAATCACAGCCAGGCAGCATATGCTGTTGCAGTTGTTCAGATTCCTGAAGGCGCAAAATACTACCGTATTACCTGCCCCGGCTTCAACACAGAGGCAATCACAAACTCACTTTCTGATGCAAATTTGTACACTGGCTCCGGTTATGTTGGACAGTTCGGTGCTGTTGGTGGCTCCAGCCCCGCATTTAACGAATATGGTATCGGCTCTGTAATCGTTTCTGCTTATGACCTTACAACAGTTACAGATTACACAGCAATTCAGGACTATACTCACGTTGCTCTTGAAGTTCGTGCTTTCCAGAAAGCAATGGCACAGAAGGAAGTTTTGACAGCCGGCAAACTCGCAGAGATTGCAGACACTGACACTTGGCTCGGTATGGTTCGTTCAAAGGACGGCCCGGGCGCCTACTCTGACCCGATGTCAGGTTTCAACAACTGGCACAACATTGTTAACGCAAACGCTTTTGCAAACGGCAACAACAATCTTGGTGACCTCTTCGGTATCAGAAACGAAGACTGTGTATCACACTTTTCTGCAGCAAACGGTTATCTTGGAACATCAGTTGTTTACAACGTAGTTCCCGGCACATATGTAGCAACCGTTCTTAACATGGACCCCGACTATACTTGGGATACAGGTATTGAAGGCGGCTTCCGTTTCGAAGTTTCTGCAAACGGTGCGGAGTGGACTGTTGTTAGTCCGACTGTTAAGAATATAACTAGTTATTCCTCCACACAGCAGTTAAGCCACGGTACTGCAGTTCTTCAGATTCCTGATGGCGCTAGGTACTATCGTATCACAATGCGCGACTTCAACGATACTATCAGCACAAATCTTTGGGACCAGGCTCTCTGGACTAATAAAACCTTCGAAGATAACGGTTATTTGCCCGGTTTCGCAGGTTATGGTATCGGTATGTCTATCGCATCTAACGACAACCTCAACAATGTAACTAATTATTCTGAGATTTCTGACGGCTACAATGTTACTGCACCTGCAGGCGTAACCGTTTCTAAGTCGACGGGCGTTAAGAAGCGTGAAACCATCACCATCACAGTTGCTGACAACCTCGTTGCGGGTTCGCTCAAAGCAAACGATGAAGCTATTTTTGAAAAGGGCGATACAGATGAAGACGGCAAGGGCGCTGGTAACGTATTCAAGTACACTCTTACCAAAAACGCGGACGTTGAAATCACTGCAGAGTTCAAAGCAGCAGAAGATTTCACCGCTGAAGACAACTTTGCAACAATCGCAGCATCAATCAATACAGACATTCGTGCAATTCGCTTCCTCTCACGTGTATACCTTAAGCAAGGAAAGATTTGCATTGGCGGTGAATATTTCACCATGAAGAGTGTTGGTGCAATTATGGTTCCGTCTTATATGATGGAAGATAATGGCTGTGAGTATGACGAACTTGACCATTCAATGGTTGATGATGGTGTAGTTGATGCTCTTGACATACCCGTTTCCGTTCTTTATGATAAGACCGCAAAGTATATTGACTTTACATGTGGTGTTAAAAACCTCACAGAATGGCCGCAAGAGTTAGATATGCTTGTTCGCGCATATGTGATTTATGAAGATGCAGAAGGTAACGAACAGGTTGCATATTCTGCAGTTGAGTCAGCAAACTATAAAGAGCTTAACGGCGGCGAAATAACAGAATAATTAAGCGAGGAGGAAAAAACAATGAAAAAGAAATATTTATCACCTTCTTGTGATACTTTCTACTTTGAATTAGAAGGAAGCATAATGGACATTATCTCTCACCCAGAAGTAAACCTTCCGGTTAACAAAGGGGAATCTAACGATAAAGATCAACCAAGCAGTTGGGAGTAATAACAAAAAGGCAACCGAAAGGGAGACACTTCGTAAAGAAGTGTTCTCCCTTATTCATTTTTTATATAAAAATTGACACTTTCTACTTGAAAGTGTCATAGTGGGTTACGCACTTTCAAATGTGCGTAACGGGAGTACATATTTTTCAAACTAACCTATCTCAAAAATAAGAATATTAAGTGATATTGTGAGACAGGTCTCACAGTGATATTTTGCGTTATCACGCAAAGTGATATTGAAACTTGCAGTTTCAGTGATATTATATTCGCCCCAAAAACTCGCGAAGCGAATATAACTTGGGCGTAGCCCAAATATAACTGCGAAGCAATATAACTCGCCTTTGGCGAATATAACTGTGGCACCTTCCTTACGGAGGGTGCCACAAGGTTGCCTTTTTTATTTCTGTTTTCCCAAAAAAACGGGCGACCGCTGGTCGCCCCTACATATTGTTTTATCAAATTTTCGTAGGGGCGAACATCGTTCGCCCGAAAAAAAGGAAGGCAAGTGCCTTCCTTTTTCGCATTAATCAATCTCATATGGTGTTGTCTGATAAACATAATAGTTAAGCCAGTTTGAGAACAGAAGATTTGCCGCTGAGCGCCAGGTGACAACGGGCGAATTATCGGGATTTCCGTCAAGATAATAATTTTCGGGCGGCTCGGGGTTAAGCCCTGCCAAAATGTCGCGTCTATATTCGCGGTCAAGTGTGTACGGGTCATATTCCGAATGTCCCGTTATGAAAATCTGGCTTCCCGATTTGTTGGAAACGGCATAGACACCTGCCTTGTCGCTTGTTGCAAGAAGTTCGAGTTGGGGCTCGGCATCAATATCCTCACTTAATATAGTGGTGTTGCGCGAATGGGGAATCATAAACACATCGTCAAAGCCGCGGAACAGTTGAATTTTGTCACGTGTGACAGTGTGTTTGTAAACGCCTGAGAGTTTTTTTGGCATCAGGTGTTTGTTGATTCCAAAGTGATAATAAAGCCCTGCCTGCGCGCCCCAACAAATATGCAGAGTGCTGTGCGCGTGGGTTTTACTCCATTCCATAATCTCGCACAGCTCGGTCCAGTAATCAACCTGTGAGAAATCAAGCTGTTCAACGGGTGCGCCCGTGATGATAAAACCGTCAAAATGGCGGTTTTTTATGTCATCAAAATTCACATAAAAGGTCTCAAGGTGAGCCTTTGATATGTTCTTTGATTTATATGAACTTGTGTTCATAAGCGTCAAATCCACCTGAAGCGGCGTGTTGCCGAGCAGACGGCACAGTTGGGTCTCGGTGTCGATTTTTGTCGGCATCAGATTAAGCACGAGAATTTTAAGCGGACGGATATCCTGTGACAGCGCACGGGTTTCAGTCATTACAAAAATATTCTCGTCAGTGAGTGTCTTTGTCGCGGGAAGTTCGTTAGGAATTTTAATCGGCATATCTGCACTTCCTGTTATATATTGTAGCTTTAAATTTATGCGTCAAGTCCGTCAAGCGCTGCGCTGAGGTCGGCAATCAAATCGTCTGCGTTTTCAATACCGCAAGAAAGACGGATAAGGTCTGGGGATACACCCGCTGCTGTCAGTTCTGCGTCAGAGAGTTGACGGTGTGTGGCACTTGCGGGGTGCAAACAGCAAGAACGTGCATCAGCAACGTGTGTTTCGATAGCAATAATTTTAAGCGCGTTCATAAGTTTTTCGGCAGCCTCGCGTCCGCCCTTGACACCAAAACTTACAACGCCGCAACTGCCGTTTGGCAGATATTTCTTTGCGGTCTCGTAATATTTGTCGCCCGGCAAGTCGGGGTAGGTAACCCAAGTGATTTTATCGTGCGACTGCAAAAACTTTGCAACAGCAAGGCCGTTTTCACAATGTTTCTTCATACGAAGGTGCAAACTCTCAAGTCCGAGATTTAAAATGAATGCGCTCTGCGGTGACGGAGTCGAACCAAAGTCACGCATAAGTTGAGCGGTAGCCTTTGTTATATAAGCACCCGCAAGACCAAAACGCTCGGTATAAACAATGCCGTGGTAACTGTCGTCAGGTGTGCAAAGGCCGGGAAATTTGTCTGGATATTTTGTCCAGTCAAACTTGCCCGAATCAACAACACAGCCGCCAACCGTTGCGCCATGTCCGTCAATATATTTTGTGGTTGCGTGTGTAACAATATCTGCGCCCCACTCAAACGGACGGCAGTTTATGGGTGTTGCAAAGGTGTTGTCCATAATAAGCGGAACACCGTGTCTGTGTGCGGCTGCGGCAAAGCGCTCGATATCAAGCACCGAGAGCGATGGGTTTGAAATCGTCTCACCAAAGACAGCCTTTGTGTTATCACGGAAAGCGGCATCAAGCTCTTCATCCGAAGCGTTTGCGGGAACGAAGGTAAAGTCGATGCCCATCTTCTTCATTGTAACATTAAAGAGGTTGAACGTTCCGCCATAGATTTCGGAGCTGCAGACAATATGGTCGCCGCAGTTTGCAATGTTAAAAATTGCAAAAAGGTTAGCAGCCTGCCCGGAAGAAGTCAGCATTGCGGCGGTGCCTCCCTCAAGTTCGCAAATCTTGGCAGCAACGGTGTCGCAGGTCGGGTTCTGCAAACGGGAATAAAAATAGCCCGAAGCCTCAAGGTCAAAAAGTTTTGCCATATCTGAACTGCTTTCATATCTGAAAGTTGTACTTTGTATAATCGGTATCTGACGCGGACATCCGTTTTCGGGAGTGTATCCGCCTTGAACGCATTTTGTTTCAATATTATGCATTGTTGTTCCTCCAAACATAAATATTATATTACATTTTATTATATAACTAATGCGTTCTAAAATCAAGAGTTTTGCACAAAAAAAGGGCAACCAACGGTTGCCCTGAAGACATTATCGTTTTGTATAGGGTGCAAGTTCCAATCGCACAAAATATCCGCGCTCGTGTGAGCAAACAGGACAGATGGGCGGTGCCTGTTTTGTGTTTAAGATGTTTCCACAGTTAAGGCACATCCATTCGCACTCGACATCAGACACAAAAAGCGTATCGTTTTCAAGCATCTGAGCAAGTGTTCCAAAGCGTTCAGCGTGGGTTTTTTCAATTTCACCAATTTGGTAAAATGTGTTTGCTATCGGCAAAAAGCCTTCTTCCTTTGCCACATCGCCAAAATGCTTGTATGCGTCGTTATATTCTTCAAGCTCGTTGTGTTCTGCAAAGCGCAAGAGCTCTGCAACCGAGTTTGAGATATCCACGGGATACGCACCGTCAACTGTTATACTCTCGCCCGACATCTCGCAAAGCTTGTCAAAAAACACCTTGGCGTGAGCGAGCTCCTGATTTGCCGTGAAATTGAAAACCGCCTCAACGACATAAAGCTTTTGTGAAGCCGCCTGCTCTGCACCGAAGGTGTAGCGGTTTCTAGCCTGACTCTCTCCCGCAAAGGCGCGCATAAGATTTTCTTTTGTTTTGCTATCTTTGAAATTTACTGCCATAAAAAAACTCCTTTTGATGATTTAAGGTTATTTTTTCCGCAAAAGGAGGTTTTATGCATATTAAGAAAGTTGTATTTCGCAGGAAAACATCGTATTGCCGTCAGAGTCACGTCCACAAGCACACAGGGTATTTTCCTTGCGAAGAGTCTTGATTTTAAGTGTGTTGCCTTCTAAAACCTCATGCCGATAATCAATCTGCACAGATTCGATTCTTTCCTTATCTGACAAGGGCGATGCATCGAGCACATAATTTAAATATTTCGTGTTATTAACGTGGCCGTTCATATCAATCTGCGAAAACAGCGGCAAAACGGTGTGCTCGGTCGTGTCACTCTCAAAGGACGCGAGCTTTGTTGCCCTATTTTCAAAGAGTTTTACATCATTATAA
Organism: Acutalibacteraceae bacterium; assembly: GCA_045601885.1. Classification (GTDB taxonomy): domain Bacteria; phylum Bacillota; class Clostridia; order Oscillospirales; family Acutalibacteraceae; genus SIG589. Next base: position 6,130 of record JAZSAN010000007.1, read on the forward strand.
TGCTCAAGATTATACACATCTTCCGCAGGCACAAGGCGACGGGTTTCGGCATTCATCAAAACCCAATCGGATGAGCCGATTATAGCCGTATCGCCGTTCTCGTCCAATATTTCATATTCACGCGCAAAGCTAAGCCGAGACGGTGAAAGAGGCCACGTTTTGACCGTTACGCTGCTGAAAAGCGGAAGCTCCTTTAAGGTCTTGTATCGAACCCGTATGAGCACCCACATAAGTGAACGCTCTATCAGTGCATCATACCCGCAGCCGAGAAGCTTTGCATGTGCGCCCGCAGCCGTTTGAAAAAGGTCAAGCACGCTTGACGGCAGAATTCGATTATATCGGTCAAAATCCGACGTGCGCAGGGAATATTTATGAGAAAAAATTTCATTCATTTCGCTTTTCTCCTTGACAAATCAAAAAACTGTTTTTATGGTAAAAATTGCAGTTGAAGAAACAAAAATTTACAAAACAAGTATAACAAAATACGCTTTTGTTTTCAAGCCTCACAAAAGCAAAATTGAAAGCAGGAGAAAAAATGGAAATAAAATATATACCAATACATTTTACAAACGGCTTTGCCGACAGGGTGCCCACCGTCACGCAGTATGACTACGGCCAGTTTTTAAAGCTTTACGGTCTCCATCTTCCGCCCGTTGTAGAGGTGCATTTCAAAAATGCGCTCTCAGAGCAGCTGCTTGTTGTTGCGGGTTCGACCGAAGAGGGTGTCACAACTGTGCAGATTCCCAACAAGATGTTAAACGAGCCGCACAATATAACGGCATATATCTTTATGTCGGATGGCGAAAGCGGAAGAACGGTTCTTCGCATCGACCTTAATATGCGAATTCGACCGCAGCCGCAGCAGGTGTCGACCGACCCTGACGACCCGACATATATAAGTGGACTTAGTGAACTTATTTCGTTGGCGGCACAGACTGTGGAGAAGGCGGAAAAATGTTCCTCGGAGGCGTCGTCCGCATCGGCAGATGCGGTTGCGGCTGCAGCGGCGGCACAGGCAATTTCCGATACGCTGCAACCCGCAGACCCACATTATGACCCGACAAGCTGGACCGCACAGAGCGGTGTTGCTGTGGAAGAAGCGCTAAGCGACGAGAGAAGCAGAGTAAACGGGAACTTTGCCAATGCGCTTAAAGAAACAAAGAGCGGAAAAACGGTCACATTATTCAATGTGTCACCCGTTTATGCGGATATAAGCGTTAACCTCACAAGTGATACGATTACTGATTTTTCATCCGTTACACTCACAAAGGCAAGGGGAATACACACCGATTTTAACGCCTTTGCAGACCGATTGATTGAACGTGCTGGCGGACAAATTTCTGCCGAAACAAATCTGACAGTCACGACCGAGAATATGCGAAACAAAATTCTTTTCGATGGTTTCAAGCCCAACACGGCATACACAGTGGTGCTTTACGGGCTTTATGCTACGGGCGGCAATGATACATATCTGCGCGTAGTTTATACCAACGGCACAGAGGAGACACTTTGTTTCGAAAAGGATTCGAGCGAATCATACTGCATGTTTAAAAGTGACGCAAGCAAAAGCATCGAGTGCATAAAGGGCGCCGATAAAAGCGGTACGGGTGTTTATTTGTATTATAAAAAATGCGGTATTTTTGAAGGTGAAATAACCCGAATCATTCCAAACGCGGATGGCACTGTAGGATATGTTTCTGCCCTTTATCCGACAAGCGCACTTACAACCGACAGCGAAGATGTTACAATAAACTGTGAATACAGTAAGGACACAAACGCCTTAACGCAGGAGATAAAGGCGGTCGCTGACGTCGCAAAAGAGCAAACCGATGCTCTTAGAAGGTCGGTAGCCAACGGGCTTATCGGCAAAAAGAGCGGAAAGGCATTTTGCATTAGTGATTTCTCCCCCTTTAACAAGGAGATAAAAATAACCGCAGAAAAAGAAAATATTTTGCCAAAGACCTATAGCATCTCGGAGACAACTGTGGGCGGCGTTACATTCTCGCCGAATGCGAATGGAGAAATTGTTTTGAACGGTGTGGTGAGCGAAGACACAGTGGTGCTTTTCTCACAAAAGCAGGTTACCCTAAGTCCCGAAAAGACATATAGAATAAGCGGTGCTTTGTACGAGGAGGATGTCGAAATTGAATATAAGACTTATGACCAAAACGGCGCACTTTTAAACACCGTTACATTCGGCGGAGCATATAGCGAAGAACAAAGCGCGGTCTTCACGGGCGCAGCCACCATAGACCTTTCAATGAAAGTTTATGAAGGAACAGAGTATCAGAATGTTGCGGTAGCGCCGATGTTACTTCTTGAAAGTTTAAGCGAAGTTTCAATAAAGCAATATGGTAAAAATCTTTTTGACTGTAATGCACCAGTTCAAAGCGGACACGCCAAAATTGTGGATAATGATAGCGGCGAATTTATTTTCGTTAAAACAACCGGAATGAAGCAAATTAAAATTTGCAGCAGTGAAAACGCACAGTATCGAGTATCGGGCTATGTCAAAGGAACGAAAACTCAGTCAGCGCTAATCACGTTTTATTATACAGATGGCACAAGCGCAAATGTCGGTGCAACAACGGTTGTGGGCGAGTGGGTTCGCATTAACGGATTAACAAAGGCAAACAAAACGGTGGATTACATAATGTTTGGCGGCTCAGGCGGATTAGGACTTAATACTGCATATAAAAATCTTCAGATAGAATTAAACCCCGCACCGACAGAATATGAAGTCTATAAGGAGCCGATAACACACACCTTTGATTCAGAGGGCAAGCTTAATATAAACGTCGAAAACCCATCGGCGACATTCATTCTCGACACCGATGGAGTTTCAATGAACGCAGAATACAGCCGCGACATAAACAAAGCCTTTGCGGAGCTTTCAGCTGCCTTGACCGCCACAATAATGGCAGAATAAGGGGGGTGTTTGTATGGCTATTAAGATTTACAGTAAAACGGAAAGCAGACAGCCCTCCGAAAACTTTTCGTTACGTGAGTTTTGCTGCAAGGGAAATGGTTGTTGCAAGACACTTAGGGTTGACGAAGCGCTCGTTTCGGTTTTGCAAAACATAAGAAAACATTTCGCATCCCCCGTAATTATAAACAGCGCATACCGTTGCGCAAAACACAACAAGGCGGTTGGCGGAGTCAGTGGCTCATATCACACAAAGGGTATGGCGGCGGATATTGTTGTTAAGGGCGTGGAGCCAAAGGCTGTTGCCGCATACGCCGAGAGCATCGGCGTTAAGGGCATAGGTCTTTATGACACCTTTGTCCATATTGACACGCGTGAGAGCAGGTCCTTTTGGTACGGCAATGAAATGAAACCGCAGGATACGTTTATAGATGACAACAAAATAAAACAGTGGCAAGCGGCGGCGATTTTGGACGGCTACAAATTAAAATACGGCGCCGACGGAGTATGGGGAAACGAGTGTGAGGCACTTGCAAGAACGGCGGTTTGTAAAAAACAGGTAATAGGCTTTAAAAACCGAAACCTCGTAAAAATCATACAAGCGGCGGTTGGTGCAGTGGTCGACGGCAAGTTTGGGAACGATACCAAAAATTTTGTTTTGGCATATCAGAAACGCTATTCGCTCGTGGCAGACGGTGTCGTGGGATATAATACCTGGAAGAAAATTTTAGGGGTATCAAGGTGAAGCTGACGGCAGACGAGCGCATCGCCGTCTTAGAGACCAATGAGCGAAACATTTTTCACCAGATTGACGAAATGAAGGAAGAAATAAAGGTGCTTCGCCTTCTTGCCACCGCCGTCCAACAACTTGCCGACAAAACAGAAAACAACACCGCTCTTTTGCAAAAGGTCGACAAACGACTTGCAAACATAGAACTGCAGCCCGTGGGCGATTACAACCATTATAAACGGGTAATCGTTACCGCACTCGTGACGGGGGTGCTCGGTGCGGTGCTGGGAGCTTTGTTATCAACAATAATCTAAAGGAGGTGCTGTATGGATTTTTTGAATGAGTTTGTCGCACTCGTCGTGCTTGGGGTTTGCCTTTGCGTCGGATATATAATCAAAAACGTTATTCCCCACAAAAGCATAAACCGATATATACCGCTTATTATGGGTGTGCTCGGTATTATTTTGAACGTTTGGGTTCACAAGACTCTGACACCTGAAATATTGCTTTCAGGGCTAGTGTCGGGTCTTGCTTCAACAGGACTTTACGAGGCATTCAGACAGTTTATAGAAAACCGCAAGGCGTAGATTGACAAAAAATTTAAAAAAAGTTATACTAAAATAAAAGGAGGGATAGTGTGGTACAGATTGGTAACGACTGGGACGAAATTTTGAAGGACGAATGGCAAAAGCCATATTACCTTGAATTGCGTGAGTTTTTGAAAAAGGAATATTCGGCACATGAAGTGTATCCGAATATGTACGATATTTTCAGCGCTTTGAAGCACACTCCGTTTTCAAATGTTCGCGCTGTCATAATCGGACAGGACCCGTATCACGAGCCGAATCAGGCACATGGGCTTTGCTTTTCGGTAAAACCGGGCGTGCCGATTCCGCCATCCCTTAAAAACATTTATAAAGAGCTTGAAAGCGACCTTGGAATTACTCCCGCAGAGCACGGCTTTTTGGAAAGCTGGGCAAAGGACGGTGTTTTGATGCTCAACAATGTTTTAACGGTCCGCCGCGCTGCCGCAAACAGCCACAAGGACAAAGGGTGGGAGCGCTTTACCGATAGGGTGATAAGCGAACTCAACCGCAAGGAAACACCCGTTGTGTTCTTGCTTTGGGGTGCCGCCGCGCGAAAAAAGTGTGAGATTATCACAAATCCGATACATAAGAAGCTCATAACAGTGCACCCGAGTCCGCTTTCGGCTTATAACGGCTTTTTTGGTTGCAAGCATTTTTCGCGCTGTAACGAACTGTTAAAGGAGTCGGGACAAAAACCGATTGATTGGGAGATAAAATAAAAAACACCCGATTTATGCGTGATACTCCAAGCGGAGTATCACGCAACTCTATTCGCCTACGGCGAGTTCTATTGCTGCGCAGTGTTATTCGGCTTACGCCGAGTGATATTTGCTTCGCAAGTTTAGGGGCGAATAGAATATCACTAAGTCCAAAGGACTTAATATCACTTTCGCAAAGCGAAAATATCACGCTGACGATAGTCAGCATATCACTTAACAGACAAAAAGAAAGAGAAGACTCGCTGAAAAAAACGAATCTTCTCTTTTTTGCTTGTAAGTGGGTTTGGGCTGTTGCTCAACTGCATTTGAACATACAAATGCGATGCTGATTTTTAGCAAAAAATGAGTATAAGTAAAATTTTTCCGATAAGAACATCACATATTTCCTTGCTGCTGCATTTTTTATTTGACCTCAACGTTTGCAAATTTATCAATCTCAAGCAGGGGGCTGCTTAAAGAGTTAATTCTTCTGCCGTTTGCAGTGACGTTTTCGATAGTAACGTCAAGGGTGTTTGTTTCGTTTGCCGCCGCAATTCCTGCAGGCAGACGGGAGGTGTAAGTGATGTTTCTGAAGGTGATGTTTGTTGCCGAGAAATTCTCGATTTCATCTTCGTATATTCTGCATCCGATGGCTCTGCCGTCATCGCAGAAAATCTCGATATTTTCAAAAAGAACGTTGTCTATGAAGCCGTCGTCAATCTCAACGATGATTGCAAGTGATGCTATTCTCTCGTTATCCCAGGTTGCGTCCTTGTAGATGACTGCGCAGTCCCTGAAGGTGACGTTGCTGATTTCTCTGTTGACTTCGCCGCAGATTCCGAAGCATCTTGCCTTGCCTGCCCATGCGATACAGCCCGAGAAAACGATGTTTTTGCTCATCGCGGGCTCTGCACCGCCGAGAGCTTTTACGTCAAAGAGGTCGTCGCCCGTTCTTGCAAAGCAGTCGGAAACCGTAACGTTTCTTGAATTGCAGATTGCATATGCATCGGCGTTCTGCTTA
>JAZSAN010000008.1:0-2544 GCA_045601885.1 Acutalibacteraceae bacterium
CTTCTGGGGGAACATGTTACCGGAAGAACTTATAGCTATTCAATGCCTGATGAGCAGGTGGTACGCAGCTCTGTTCCGATTCAGGTAAACGGAGAAACTGTCGGCATTATGTATGGTATCATCAAAATCGAAACCATCAACGAAAAATACAATAATATGGCAAAAGAGCTTGATGCTCAACTTTTTGTTTATGATAAAGAAACAGGAAAATTTATTGTAGATACAATAAATGAAAAGCCCTCTGAACTGTCAAGCTTGAAAAACAGAGAGTATAATGACGGCTATTCATACGAAATGCTGGCTAATTCCGATAAGGGTTATTCATCGTTCAAGTCAATACGTACAGGTGAGAATCTTTATATCCATTATTCTACCATTGAAGATTTTGACTGGGGTATCATGCTTGCCCGTTATGAAACCCAGGTATTTGAGGAAACTCATAAAATAGCCAACAACTTACTTGTTGTTTTTGCTCTAATCATTTTAATTATAGCAATTTATCTTGAACTGATATTAAGAAGCGAAAAAAACAGAACAAAATTAAATTCAGAGTCTTCTGTTATCAGGCATCTTCTTCTGGAAATAAACAGGCAACATGAAAATATAAATACTGCATTAAAAAGAATAAAAGAATTTTCAAGCGCACGTTCCTGCTTCTTTGCAGATACTGACGGAGAGGATTATTGCTACATAAAGCCTTCCTTGAAGGATAAATGCTTATTGGGTGACGAAAGAAAATACTTTGTAAGTGAGCTTTTCAGGTATGCGGCAAACATTCACACGGATGATTCATCTACCGGATTTATGCAAATTGTTCCCAACAATCACCTTTTAAAAACCAATTCGGAATTTTATCACTTTTTATTAAATCACGGTATCAAGGATGTTTCTTTTGCAATTATTGCAGATAAAGACAACCATGTTAGTATTTTGGGCACAATTAACCCAAAGAAAAGTTCTTCCATCAGAAAACTTGTGGGCGATGTTGCTGTTTGCTTTTCTATTGCCATATACAACAAAAAGCATCTTAATAAAACTGAGCTTGCTGCAACAACAGATTCTCTTACCGGAGCGTTAAACCGTGTTGCATATAAAAAAGATATTCTCGTTTTTGACGAAGAAAAACCGGAAGACTTTTCCTGCATTTATATTGATGTTAACGAGCTTCATATCAGGAACAATAAATACGGACACGCCGCAGGCGATGAAATGCTTATCTATATTGCAAATTCCTTAAAGGAAGTGTTCTATGGTCAGTACATTTACCGTATGGGTGGTGATGAATTTTTAGTATTTGCAAAGAAAATTCCACAAGAAACTATTAAACAGAGCATCGAAACCTTTGCCCAGCAAATAAAAACAAGGGACTACCATGTTGCTATTGGTACATCCCACAGAAATCGAAACACAAACTGTGAAGAAATGGTTCGCGAAGCCGAAATCAGAATGTATGAGGCAAAGGCTCAATATTATCAGGATAAAGAAAAGAAAAATGCCTCACATACAGATGACAAAGGTTACGTCCATGTGAAAACAGGCATACTTGAAATTGATGCGATGATTTCTATTCTGAAAGAAAATTATAATGGGATATATCGTGTAGACTTAGATACGGACAAGGCGCATCGTATTTTAATGCCTGCCTATCTTGGTTATAATGAAAATGAAGAACATTTTTCTAACCTTTTAACTAAGTATATAGATGATTCTGTTGCACCCGAGTTCCACAGAGCAATTATGAACTTTTTGAATTATGAGGCTCTGAAAAGACAGCTTTTGGAAGGTAATACCCCCAGAATTACATATAAAAAGACTAACGGAGAAACTGTAATCCTTAGTATTTATAAGTTAAGTGATGCAGAAAATTCTGTAAATAATACACTTTGGGTTTTTGCCAGAGATCAAAAGATTGCTTGACAAAGTCAGTTCATTGTGGTAAACTTATTTTAAGTTCAATATTTAGCAAAATCGGTGAAAACCGGTGACGCAAAGCAAAGAGGCTAAGGTTTTAAACTATGCCAGTCCAGCTGCAATGATACAAAGTCGGGATGTAGACTTTTGATTGTTGCAGCTCTTTTTGTTTTACATAAAAACAGCACCTTATATGTTATATCATAAATAATATAAAATAGATGAGGGATGAAAAATGAATAAGAATTTTATTAAAAATTTAATTGACTTTTTATCTGGCATAAAGAATTACACAACCGAGAAGCTTCTTATAAACAAAATAAGATATGGATTAAAAAATAAAGAGTTTAAGATGCATCTCCAATTTATCGTTGATAACAAAACCAAGAGAATTGTATCAAGTGAGGCTTTATCAAGATGGGAAACGTCAGAGGGTGAAGTTATTATGCCCGGAAAATATATAGGTTTAATGGAAAAATCCGGATTGATAACCAAGTTCGACTATTATATGTTTGAAAGTGTTTGTGATAAGCTGAGTAAATGGGCTAAAACAGATTTTAAAGAGCTTACAATATCTTGTAACTTTACGCGAATTACTATATCCGAAAAGGATTTTGTTACCAAAATAAAAAA
>JAZSAN010000009.1:0-201583 GCA_045601885.1 Acutalibacteraceae bacterium
CGAACCCGCAGGGCTGCCTTCTTCCTTGTCTACCGCTGCGCATTTTTCACATTTGCAATAGTTATAGTTATCATTTTGAGAAACCGAAATTAGTTTTGCTTCGGGGTTTTCTTTGAGCAATCCTCTAACCCACTTCTTTGCGAGTTCCAAAACTTCGGGATTTGAAAGACAAAGCTGTGTCGCCCGATTGTCGTCAGGCAGCACTTCGTCACCGTTTCGCTTCCATGTAAAATACTCAGGATGCTCGTCATAATATTTTCCCAAAGGCGCAAACTCACGAAACGTATGAACGAACTGCCCCGTATAATCAACCCCATTGCCTAAAAAATCACCGCTTATTGCCTGATTATGCTTGTTCTTTGCAGCGAAAAAAGGATTCTTTATGTAGTTATACCAATAACTGCTTCTGAACCAAAACTCAGGAACCTTTGTAACATTCAAATCATTTGGGATTTCGATTTTCTTTGCCGACTTTACATATTCACAGTCATAATCGAGCCATCTGCAACCTATGTAATCCTCCAAGAAGGAATAAACACCATAAAGCGTTCCTCTCGGTGCGTTGCCCGAGATTATAAGGTCGCCGTCCTTCATTTGAATGTTATAACCTTCTTCTCCGAGCTTTTCATCCGGATATCCGCCGACGTATATTGCGTTTTTTGCAGATGTGGTTTTTTCGAGCTTTACACCTGTTGCGAGATTTATGTACTCAATTAATTGCTCTGCAGCAAAGTCTTCGGCATCGTGCGGTTTTTCGGGGATAACAACACTGTATTTTTTGATGTTTTTTCCACCGAGTAATATTTTGCCGACACCCTGTTTCACTTTTGCACCTTCTTCATAATCAGATGAAAGTTCTTCTCCTGCTGCACAACCGCACAAGGACAGTACTGTTAAAAGTGCCAATAGACAACATAATACTTTTTTCATTTTCCTCTCCTTAGTTGTATCTTAATATAAACATCACGGATTTACTCGTTTCTGTATCGGTAACCGATTTGACACCCTTTATTTTATCTGTGTTTTGCGCATTTACAAGGGCAATTGCTTTTTTAAGCATCATATCCATTCGCTGACTGTCAACTGCAATCTCATTTGAATCTATATAAAATTCACAGGATTTATTTTTTTGTTGCTTTGCATTTATAAAATGTGATTTGAGTGTTTCAATATTTTGTTCGTCATTATCTCTCAAAATGCAATTTTCGATATTGGCATAGAAATAATCCATTGAAGTGCAAGACGGCAGCGACATATTGAATGCCCCCGATTTTAATATATCGTCTGTTGCGCTTTTCCAGTCGCCGTCAATTTTATGGGTTTTTGCTATGTGTTGGTCGCTGACGTTGAAATAACCGTGCAGCACTACATCAAGTCCGCCCGTTTTGCCCATATCGTCCCATGTGGCATCAAGATGGTGCCATTTTCCGTCTATTTTCACAAGGTTCCACATGTGTGCTTCACCTGCTTCGCCGCACACGAGTCTGCAAGGTATTCCGATTTGATTTAAAAGAAGTTGCACCGCCCTCGCATAACCTTCACAAACAGCCACACCGTCAATAAGCGCACCGTATGCTGTAAGATTATTTTTTGATGTGCGGGCATTGTCATATTCCACATTTTTACAAACAAAATCGTGCACAAAAAGTTCCGCTTCATACTGAGTTGCATTATGCGGTATTTTATCCTTTATTTCTTTTACCTTCGCTCCCAGTTTGTCAGCCATCAAATCCCGTTCCTGACGGGTATAGGTGTATGAAACGCTTTCCTCTTTTTCTGAATATTCAAATGCGATGAAATGCGTATCGTTCTCTATTCTGGTCATATATGTATTAGGCATCCAGAAATATTCAGGGCGGTCCATATGCACCGAATATACCGCAACAAACATATCCTGCAGTGAGCATTTTCCGAGTTCAATCATACCGGACTGCATATCGTTTACCGCTTTATCTATTATATTGTAGATTCGTTTTTGTTCCGCGCTTAAATTTTCATAGCAAGAATATACACCATATTCTGCAGAAAGATATGTTTTAAGAGGGGGAGAAACTGAGTGAATAAGGTCGATTGGAGGTGAAGAGGGCTTTTGTGAAACAACCGGTGTGTCAACACTTTGTTTGTTCGATTCATCCGTTTTTGACTGTGTTGTGTTATCTGTTTTACTCACAGTTGATGTGACGTTTTGCACATCACTGCTGTCTGTAGAGATGTATGATGTGTTATATGTAGATTGATTTTCAAAGTCACTACTGCTGTTATTGTCATCCCACACGCGCTTGCACGAACACAATAAAAATACCATCAGCACTGTTAAAATCAAAGATAATATCCTTTTCATACTACCACCCCAACAACTTGTACTTAATTATCTCAATTATATCAGTTGTCAAATAGAATTACAATGTTTTTATTTATTAATATATATTAATAAACTCTTGTATAAGATTTTGTTTTGTGCTAAAATGTATGTGTATAGTTTGATTTTTTACTCATTTGAGAAAGAGAGTTGTCATATAATGGAAACTATTTCTAAAAAAACGGTTTTAAGTTGTATTCAGCCTTCGGGAGCACTGACTCTTGGAAATTATCTTGGCGCGCTTAAAAACTGGGTCTCTATGCAGGATGAGTTTGACTGCACCTTTGCGGTTGCCGACCTTCACGCGATAACCGTTCGTCAGGAGCCCGCTAAATTCCGTTCTCAGATATATTCAACCTGCGCTTTGCTTTTGGCTTTGGGACTCGACCCCGAAAAAAGCACTCTTTTTATTCAGTCGCAGGTGCCGAGCCACGCAGAGCTTATGTGGGTGTTATCCTGCTACACACAGTTTGGTGAGCTTTCACGTATGACACAGTTCAAGGATAAATCCGCAAAGCATGCAGACAATGTTAATCTTGGACTTTTTGCATATCCGACACTTATGGCGGCAGACATTCTTTTGTATAAGCCCGATTTTGTTCCTGTCGGTGCGGACCAAAAACAGCATCTCGAAATCGCACGTGATATTGCAATTCGTTTTAATAATATTTACGGTGATGTATTTAAGGTGCCCGAGCCATACATACCCAAGGTTGGCGCAAGGGTAATGTCACTTCAAGACCCGCTTAAAAAGATGTCTAAATCTGATGAGAATGTCAATTCCTGGATTGCAATTCTCGACAAGCCTGAAGATATTATGCGTAAGTTGAAGCGCGCCGTTACCGACTCGCTCTCAACCGTTTGTGTCGGCGAAGGACGCGACGGAATAAACAATCTCATAGGAATATACAGCGCAGTTACAGGCAAAACCGCCGATGAAGTTGCAAAAGAATTCGACGGCAAAGGCTATGGCGATTTCAAAACCGCTGTAGGTGAAGCAGTTATCGAAGAACTTCGTCCCATACGCGAGCGATATGACACCTTTATTTCCGACAAAAAACAGCTTGAGGATATCTATAAACAGGGTGCTGAGCGCGCTTTCTATGTTGCACGTAAAACAGCACAAAAAGCTATGAAAAAGGTAGGCTTTGTTATCTGATGAATATACTTGCAGGTAACAACAGAATATGTGAGCGCGTCTTATCCATGCTCTCGTCAGGGCGCATTCCACACGCCCTTTTGATTGACGGAGAAAACGGCACCGGAAGGCACACACTCGCTCGGTATATTGCTTCGTTTTGCGTATGCACAGGCGAAGAAAAGCCTTGCGGCAGGTGTCAAGGTTGCCATTTGAGTCAGGTGCTATCGCACCCCGACATATCGGTGATTTCGCCTGATGCAAAGCAACTCACGGTCAACAAAATCCGTGAATTAAGGCAGGACGCTTTTATGGCCCCCGCTCTCGCCGACCGAAAGGTTTATATCATTGAAAAGGCTGAGAGTATGAACGCGGCGGCGCAAAACGCTTTGCTTAAAATTCTTGAAGAGCCACCTGAAAGTGTTGTTTTTATACTGATATGCCAAAACGCACAAACACTGCTTGAAACGGTGCGTTCGCGCTGTATAACGCTTTCGCTTCTTCCGCCAAATCACGCCGAAGCACAAGGCTATATTGAAGAGCACACAAGTTTTTCCGCGCTTGAAATCGACCGTGCGCTTCAAAGCGTGAACGACAATATCGGTCAAGCGCTCACACTTTTAAACGAGAACAAACAAAACACGCTGTCTGTTTTGGCATCCGAGCTTATATTTGACATAAAATCAAGTGATTCTTATTCGATGCTATGCAGATTAAAGCCGTATGAAAACAATCGCGGCGCAGTATTGGATTTGTTCGACGAACTGCTTTTGAAAATCTCTTCGCTTTTGAAGGAGAGTTGCTATACGCACATCAAGGAAGGTCTCTCAAAGGACCAACTTGTGCGTCTTTATGAAATTACCCGTTCGCTTCGCGAAAACGCCGAAAACAATGCTAACCTTATGCTCTTGTTTGCCAATCTTTGCAGTGAGTATAAGGCCGCTTCGATGGATTTGCGAGGTTTTTAATAAATTTTAGGAGGATTATATGACCGAAGTCATAGGAATAAAATTCAAACCCGAGGGTCGCGTTTATTTCTTCGACCCCGATGGACAGACACTAAATGTCGGCGATTATGTTATTGTTGAGACTGCGCGCGGAACCGAGTGCGGCACCGTTGCAGAGGCTAACAAGACAGTATCTGACGACAAGATTGTTAAACCCCTTAAAAAAATGCTACGCCGCGCGAGTGAAGACGACATCAAACGTATGCAGCAAAATCGCGAAAAGGAAAAACAGGCTTTTTCGGTTTGTGAAGAGATGATTCTATCACACAAGCTTGAGATGAAGCTTGTCGATGTTGAATATTCGTTTGACGGAAGCAAAATTTTATTTTATTTCACCGCAGACGGCAGAGTAGATTTCCGCGAACTTGTCAAAGACCTTGCGGCTAATTTCCACACAAGAATCGAGCTGCGTCAAATTGGCGTCCGAGATGAAGCCAAGATGCTCGGTGGCATTGGAATATGCGGTCAGCCATTTTGTTGCACCCGCTTTTTAGACGATTTCCAGCCCGTTTCTATCAAGATGGCAAAGGAGCAGGGCCTCTCGCTCAATCCCACAAAGATTTCGGGCAGCTGCGGCAGACTTATGTGCTGTCTTAAATACGAGCAGGATGCATACGAGTATCTGCTTTCCTTCACACCCCGTGTGGGCTTCACTGTTCGTACCGAGATGGGCGACGGAGTTGTTGTCGACTCAAATCCCCTTACGGGCGCACTGCTTGTAAAACTCAATTCCGACAATGACGCGGCACCGATTAAGGTTATGCGAGAGAATGTTAAGGTGCTCAAAAAATCAAAGCACGTTAATAATGAGGAGTCCTTACCCGAGATATTAGAATAAAATACTTGCAATTTTTATATATTGTTGTTACAATATATCTACAAGCTAACATCCTGTATCGCAGAATGTCAGCCCACCAATAATCACGGAGGTGTACTTTCATGGCATACAAAATTTCTGACGAATGCATCAGCTGCGGCGCTTGTGCTGCTGCATGCCCCTGCGAAGCTATCTTTGAGGGTGACGAGCATTTTGAGATTGACGCTGAAAAGTGTGTTGACTGTGGTTCCTGTGCAGCAGGCTGCCCGGTTGATGCTATTTCTGCCGAATAATAAAACGTACATAACAGCGAAGGGTGGTTCATACCACCCTTTTTGCTTGAAAAGGAGTTATATTTATGGAAAAAACCGTTCTTGTTGAAATTTCTGCACGCCACGTGCACGTTAGCGAAAAGGACCTTTTCACACTTTTTGGTGAGGGCTACAGCCTTACTCCCAAAAAAGACCTTTCGCAGCCCGGCCAGTATGCCTGCGCTGAAAAGGTTCAGGTTGTTGGCCCCAAGGGAACTCTCAACGCTTCTATTTTGGGACCCGTTCGTCCCGCAACACAGGTTGAGGTTTCTTTGACAGACGCTCGTTCACTTGGAATTTCTGTCCCTGTTCGCGAGTCGGGCGATATTGATGGCAGCTCGGCTTGTAAGCTTGTTGGACCTTGCGGTGAGGTTGATTTGGAAATCGGCGCTATCGCTGCAAAGCGTCACATTCATATGACAACTGCTGATGCTGAGAAGTATTCACTCAAAGACACACAAATTGTAAAGGTTGCCGTTAAGAGTGATGGACGCAGTCTTATTTTTGACGATGTTGTTGTACGAGTTAGCGACAAGTTTGCACTCGCAATGCATATTGATACTGACGAGGCTAATGCCGCTGCTATTGCAGGCAGCTGCACCGGTGTAATCCTTGACTAATCTCGGACTTTACATTCACACACCTTTTTGCAAGTTAAAGTGTAATTATTGTGATTTTTACTCATTTGCCGCAAATGGTGATTTAATTGACTCTTACACGCAAAGAGTTACAGAGGACATAATAAAATGGGGCGTGCGAATTGCGCGTCCCATTGATTCTTTATATCTTGGCGGAGGTACTCCCTCGCTACTCGGCGGTGAAAATATTGAAAAAATTATTTCGGTCGCTAAGAACTCTTTCGGATTCATAAACCCTGAAATTACACTCGAATGCAATCCGGCAGATGACCTTAAAGATACGTTGAAGCATGCCGCTATGGCGGGAGTTAACCGTTTATCCATTGGTGTTCAAAGTGGGAACGAGGATGAGCTTAAAATGCTTGGCCGCAGACACACTTTGGGCGATGCTGTTCGCACAATAAGTGATGCAAGAAGTGTCGGAATTAATAATATTTCGGTTGATTTGATGATTGGTCTTCCTGAAAGTAGCATAGAAAAACTGCAAAAATCTATTGATTTTGTTTGTTCTTTGGAGCCTAAGCACATCTCGGTGTATATACTGAAAATTGAGGACGGCACACCATTTTCCAAAATGGAGCTTTCTATGCCGAATGATGAAGAAATAGAAAAACAATATCTTTTTTGTGCAAATGTTCTCGAAAGCCGCGGATACTATCAATACGAAATTTCCAACTTTGCAAAGGCGGGTTTTGAAAGCCGCCATAACCTTAAATATTGGAACTGCGAAGAATATTTGGGAATCGGCCCTGCCGCACACTCCTTTTTATCGGGCAAGCGGTTTTATTATCCGCGCGACATAAAAGCCTTTATGGACGGCTGTGCGACCATCCCCGACGGAGAGGGTGGAACGCAGGATGAATATATTATGTTGCGTCTGCGCCTTTGCGAAGGTATAATATTTAGAGACTACGAAAAACGCTACGGCACACTTTCCGAAAATTTTTCGCAAACGGCAAAACGTCTTGAAAAGCTAGGTCTTGTCAGCGTGTTTGACGACCGAATTTGTCTTACGAAAAAAGGGTTTTTATTATCAAACTCTGTGATAGGAGAATTTTTATGAGAAGTTACAAGCTACATCTTGTCCGCCACGGACTAACAAGTGCAAATCTTGACGGACGTTATATAGGCGCGGGCACCGACCTACCGTTATGCGCCGAGGGAAAACGCGAGCTTAAAATGCTTTATGAGCAAAACAAGTACCCCGTTGTGCCTTTGGTGTTTTCAAGTCCGCTTATCAGATGTGTTGACACCGCAAAAATTCTCTTCCCCTCGCGCGAAATCATAACAGTTGAAAATCTGCGCGAATATAATTTTGGAGATTTTGAAAACAAAACTGCTACCGAGCTTGATGGACGACCAGACTATACAGCATGGACATCGGGACAGATGCCCGCTCCACCGAACGGAGAATCCTCAAAGGATTTTGTGGCAAGGACTGTGCTTGGCATCAACGAAATTGTCAAAATGATGATGGACAAAGAGGTATATGAGGCCGCTGCAGTTATGCACGGTGGCTCGATTATGATGCTGCTTGCCGCCTGCGGTTTGCCCCAAAGACCTCCTGTTGAATGGACGAGCAAAAACGGTATGGGCTACACAATTCTCATAACTCCGTCTCTCTATCAGAAAACAGGTGCATTTGAGATAATTAATTATGTACCCGAAAGGCAAGAAGACAATGAATAAATTCAAGGGCATAATTTTTGATTTTAACGGAACGCTTATTTTGGATGATGAGCTGCACGTCGCCGCTTATCAAAAATATGTTGCTGAAATCGGCCTTTCATTTACCCGTGAAGAATATTTTAAAAATATGCACGGCAGACCGAATGACCGCATTTATGAATTTCTGACGGGCGAGCCGATTCCGAAGGAGCTTAGCGGCGTTTTTGGACAACAAAAAGAGGTGTACTATCGCGAGATGTTCGCACAGTCGCCTCCCCCTTTTGCAAATGGTGCTGTCGAAATGCTCGACTATCTGAAAGACAAGGGCGTGCCAATGGCTATTGCGACATCGTCCGAGATAAGCAACGTCACATTTTTCAAGGAAGTTTATAATCTTGACCGTTGGTTTGCGGGTCACATAACCTATAGCGACGGTACGCTGAGAGGAAAACCCGCTCCCGATATTTTCCTCAAAGCAGGAGAAAATCTCGGTCTTCCCATGTCCTCTCTCGTAACAGTTGAAGACTCTTTCTCGGGTGTGTGTGCCTGCAAGGCTTCGGGCTCTTCTTTGGTTGTGGGCATTTGTCCGCGCGGAAAAGAAAAGTTTAACGGCATTGAGCACACCGACCTTGTAATAACCGATTTTACGGAATTTGATTATAAAAATTTATTTTAAAATTAAAAGCCGACAGAAATTTCTGTCGGCTTTTTGATTTTATTTAAGACTGTCCGCTATATCAAGAATGAGTTTTTCGGTTTTCTCCCAACCGAGACACGGGTCGGTTATGGATTTGCCGTAAATATGCTCACCGACACTTTGTGCGCCGTCTTCTATGTAGCTTTCTATCATAAGTCCCTTCACAAGACGTTTTATATCATCGTTGTGATTTCGGCTGTGGACTACGTCCTTTGCAATTCTTATCTGTTCTATATAGTTCTTACCCGAATTAGCGTGGTTGGTATCAACTATAGCAGATGGATTAGCAAGTCCCGTTTTAGCGTAAAGCTCGTGCAGCTTCAGTAAATCCTCGTAGTGATAATTCGATACGCATTTTCCCGAGAAATCCACATATCCGCGCATTATTGCGTGGGCAAACTCGTTGCCTGCGCTCTTAACCTCCCAGCCGCGATATATAAAGGTGTGGCTACCCTGAGCGGCAGTGATTGAGTTCATCATAATTCCTAAGTCGCCGCTTGTGGGGTTTTTCATTCCAACCGGTATTGCAAGTCCGCTTGCGGTAAGGCGGTGTTGTTGATTTTCAACCGACCTTGCGCCAACCGCAACGTATGCGAGCAAATCCGAGAGATAACGGTGATTGTCGGGATAGAGCATCTCGTCTGCACAGGTGAAGCCGTAATCCTTGAGGGCGCTCAGGTGCAACTCTCTGATTGCGACAATACCCTTGAACATATCCGATTTCTCGTTTGGGTCGGGCTGATGCAGCATTCCTTTATATCCGCTGCCCGTTGTTCTTGGCTTGTTAGTGTAAACGCGCGGAACTATTAAAATTTTGTCCGCTACCTTGTCCTGAACCTTTCTAAGACGTTCTATATAATCAAGCACCGATTCGCGCACATCAGCAGAGCAGGGTCCGATTATGAGCATAAATTTTTCTGACTCGCCTGAGAATATTGCCTTTATTTCAGAATCGCGCTCAAGCTTGATTTTTTCCATTTCGAGTGTTACGGGATAGCGGTTTTTAACCTGCTTCGGTATGGGTAATTTTCTGTAAAATTCTAAATTCATAAGTGCACCTAATTCTTTTTGTTGAATTCGCGTCGGCGGGAGGATGAAAGGCGCATCATTTCGCGCATCTCTTCCCGTTTTCCGTCTTTTATATAGTCATAAAGTTTATCAAACGTTTTACGATAACTGTCCATTTCGCTAAGCAAAGCGTCGCGATTGAGCAAAAAAAGCTCACTCCACATCTCGTCGTTTATATTCGCAATTCGCGTTAAATCTCTGAACGAGTCACCCGTGTACTTTACAATGTCGGGGTTGTCGTTTGCACACATAAGCGATACAGCAATGCAGTGTGTCAGCTGTGACAAAAATGCAATCATTTTGTCGTGCTCATCGGGTGACAAGACCGAAATCCTTTGAAAGCCCAGGGTTTCGCCCAAATCCTTGCAAAGCGAAATTGCTTCCTTTGTGTTTTTATCGGTCGGAACGACTATATAGTTAGCGCCCTTGAAAATCGAATCGTCACTGTTTTCAATGCCTACCGATTCTCGTCCTGCCATGGGGTGCGCCGATATAAACTCGACGCCGCTTGGAAGCATTGACTGAATTTTTTCGACGATGCAGCCCTTGACACCCGTAACGTCAGTCACTATGGTGCCTGGTTTTATCAAGGCGCCGTTTTGCTCTATCCATTCAAGAAATATTTTTGGATACACCGCAAAGACGATTATGTCTGCCTCGTTTATATACGACTTGTCAATCTCGACCGTACCCTTGTCTATCATATTATTTTTCAGCGCATAGTCGACCGATTCCCTCGATTTTGTTATTGCCGAAACATAAAAGCCCTGTTTTTTGAGCGCTAAAGCATAGCTTCCGCCCAAAAGTCCGAGACCTATTATGAGAATTTTTTTATTTTTTTCAAGTATCATCTTCGATTATTCCTATTCCGAGTGTTTTTATTTTTTGGAAGAAATCCGGGTAACTCTTCTCAACTGCCTGCGCGCCCTCGATTTTTCCGCCGTATACGCTGCAAAGAAGTGTCAGCGCCATTACTATGCGGTGGTCGTTATGAGAGCACAGCGGTGCTGTCGGTGCATGAAGAGATTCCGCACAAACGGTTATTTCATCCTCACCAATAATTAAAGATGCGCCAAATTTTGCAAGTTCCGCCTTCATGGCTTCGCCCCTGTCACTCTCCTTAATTTTAAGACGCCGTGTGCCAATAAAATGTGCGCCGCCGAACACCGCCGAAAGCGCAAACATAACGGGCGCCAAATCAGGACAGTCAGAAAGACAAAACTCACGCTCACCCGATTTTAACGCCGAGAACATAGCTTTATACGCATAATCGCCCTGAGTTGTGTTTTCAAAAACCCCCTCAACCGACACCTCTCCTCCCAAGAGATTGAACGCATCTAAAAATGCGGCATTTGAACAGTCACCCTCGACCGTTACGGTTGCGGGTGAATATTTTTGTCCGCCCTTTATGTGAATTTCATTTTTTTCCTTTTTTGCCGTAACGCCGAAAAGAGAGAGCATTTCAATAGTCAAATCAACATACGATTCGCTCTCAAATTTTCCCGTTATAATAATTTTACTGTCTCCCGTCAGCAGCGGCAAGACAAACAAAAGTCCCGTTATGAACTGACTCGAAATATCTCCCGCTATTACATATTCGCCGCTTTTAAGGCTTCCGCCGACCGTGACAGAGGTCGTATTTTTATCAAAAAATATTTTCTGCTCTTGGCAGATTTTCTCATACGCACAAAGCGGACGCGAGAGAAGTTTTTGTGTGCCGCTGAGTGTTATTTTTTTATCGGTTAACATACAAATCGGCAACAAAAAACGAAGTGTGCTTCCGCTTTCATTACAAAAAAGCTCGTTATCGCTTTTAAGGTTTTCTATGTTGAGTCCGCCGATTTTGACGGTATCTCCCGACACACAGACCGTAGCACCGAGCATTTTTAAACAGTCAAGCGTTGCCGAAATATCCTTTGAAAAGGCAACATTTTTTATGACACTGCCGCTTGTGAATGCGCCGCATATCAGTGCTCTATGCGCCGCGCTTTTGGAGGGCGGTGCATAAACAGTGCCGTTTGCTATTGATTTTTGCACAGTAACGGTCATTATTTTTCCTCCGCCGTCATAAGAAAATCTATTGCCTCATTGTAACCCGAAAAGCCATGTCCCGCTATGGTTTTAAGGCAGTATTCACGAACAAAGCTTATTTGTCTGTATTCTTCACGCTTCGATACATCGGATATATGCACTTCGACCGTGGGCAATCCTACCGCTTTCAGTGCATCAAGCAGGGCAACACTCGTGTGGGTGTATGCCGCCGGATTTATCACAATTCCGTCAAAGCAGTCGTATGCTTGTTGGATTTTATCGACAAGGTCACCCTCGTGGTTTGACTGATAAAACTCCACCTGAACACCCTTTTCTTTTGCGTGCTGTGACACACAAGTTATAAGGTCCTTGTAGGTGCCTTTTCCGTAAATCTGACGCTCACGAATTCCGAGCATATTGATGTTGGGTCCGTTAATTACCAAAAATTTCATTATAAAAATCCTCTTTTATTTTCTCTACGTTTGCCGCAACGCTTTTTATGGGGCGGATGCGCACATCGGCGCATTTTCTGTATATTTTATAACGCTCTTCATACCTCTTACGAAGCGCTGTGCGGTCACTTGAAAGCGGTCTACTCTTTGATGTGACCAAATATTCAAAAGGTCTGTCTATGAAAAATACTTTGCCGTTTTGACGTAGAAGTTCCACGTTTTTATCTCTGAGTATTGCGCCGCCTCCCGTTGCGATAACGGTGTTTTGGCTCGATGCTATATCCTTTATCACCTGTGACTCTATATCACGAAATCCCTTTTCGCCTTGTTTTTCAAAAATCTCGGTTACGGGCATATTCTCATGCTGCACTATAAGGTCGTCGGTATCCAAAAAATTCATACCGAGTTCTGACGCGGCTATTTTTCCAAGCGTGCTTTTACCGCTTCCGGGCATTCCGATTAGCACAATATTTTCCTTTTTATAACACAATTCCTTGAAAATGTGGTCGATTTTGCTTTTTTCCACATTCTGTCCCGTAAATTTTTCTGCGGCAAAGGCAGCCTGTGCGACCAACATATAAAGTCCGCCACACGCTTTTACACCCCTTTGCTTCGCATCACACACAAGACGGGAGCGAAGCGGGTTATAAACCGCATCTACAACGGCATAAAGCGCTTTGAAGGCATCAAGCGAAATTGCGCTTTCATCAATATTCGGGTACATTCCGCAGGGAGTGGTGTTGATAATAATCTCCGCATCGGCGTGCTGTGACTCTGCTTGAGAATAGGTTATTGTGTCCTCGGTTTCGCTTCTTGAAACCCTGTGCACCTCTCGGCAACCACTGTTTTTTACCAGTTCCAAAGCGGTTTTTGATGTTCCGCCGCTGCCGAGAATCAGCACCTTTTTACCTGAAACATCAATATTCTCGCGCTCAAGCATTGCCGCCATTCCGCTATAATCGGTGTTGTATCCGTAAAGCTTTCCGCCACGGTTTACCACCGTGTTAACCGCACCGATTTTCTTTGCTATGTCATCAATTTCGTCAAGAAACGGAATTACCGTCTGCTTATACGGAATGGTGACGTTAATTGCGACAAACTCTCGCTTTGTCATAAACTCTTCGATTTTATCCTTTGCTATCTCTTTAAGCTCATAAGGGTAATCAAAAAGCTTGTTATGTATCTCTTTTGAAAAACTGTGAACAAGTTTTTCTCCTATGCATCCGTATTTCATTATTTTGCCAACCAATCCGTTCCGAAGCGTGTGCAAAGAATATCGCAAAGGGCGATTGCCGTAACACTGTCAACCACCACTCTTGCGCGGTGGACGATGCACGGGTCATGTCTGCCCTTGCCTTCTATCACGGTGTTTTCGTTTGTTTTGATATTAACCGTATTTTGCGGTTTGCTGATTGTCGGTGTCGGACGGACAACGCAGTTAAACGTAACGGGCATTCCGTTTGTCATTCCGCCGTTGATGCCGCCGCTATTGTTGGTTTTGGTAAGCACCTTTCCACAGTCAAAATAAAATTCGTCGTTCGCCTCGCTGCCGCACATATCAGAAAGTTTAAATCCACTGCCGAACTCGACGCCCTTTATTGCGGGAATTGAGAAAAGTGCGTGCGAAAGCACACCCTCGACCGTATCAAACCAAGGCTCGCCCACGCCTGCGGGAAGACCACATACGGCTGTGCTTAAAATTCCGCCGACACTGTCGCCGTTTTCCTTTGCCTTTGTTATTTTTTCTTTCATCTGCTCTGCCACATCGTCGCAAAGCACTGCAAACTGCTTATCTCTTAAGGCTTTGATATCTTCAAATATATTCTCAAAGTCGCGGTCAGACACGCCGCCGCAACTTTTTATATGCGTTCCGATATAAACGCCCTTGCGTTCGAGCGCGGGAATTAGTATTCCGCCCGCCGCAACAAGCGCTGCGGTGAGTCTTCCGCTTTGGTGTCCGCCGCCACGGTAATCCTGTGCGCCGTGATATTTGCACTCTGCCGCAAAATCTGCGTGTGAGGGACGAGCTTTTTCTACTATATCGCCATAATCCTTTGATTTTGTATCCTCATTCGGTATCAAAATGCAGATGGGTGTTCCGGTGGTTTTGCCCTCAAAAACACCACTTTTTATTTCATACTCGTCTTTTTCCTTTCGTGCGGTTGATATTTCTCCCGCAGGGCGTCTGAGCGAAAGCAGGGCGTCTATTCTTTCATAATCCACAGGAATATTAGGAGCAACACCGTCAAGCACCACGCCGATAGCATCGCCGTGGCTTTCTCCAAAAAGTGTAACCGTTACGTTATTACCGAAGGTGTTTTTCATATATTTCCCTCCTGCTTTATCATACCTTTATAGTCTTCAAACGACATCTTCTTGAGTTCATATCGTCCGACTGTTTTGACATATACTACGGTTATGCTGTCTCCCGATAGCTTTTTATCGTGTGAACTCGCTTCAATTAGTGAATCGATGTCAAATGAACACTCGGTTGGGAGTGAGAGTTTTTGCAAAACGGGGATAAGTCTTTCTCTCACATCGACGCTACACATCGGTATCATACCGAGGGCTACGCATTCGCCATGGTAATAGTTTTCCATGCCGTTGGTACTTTCTATTGCGTGGGCAAGGGTGTGGCCAAAGTTGAGAATTTTTCGAAGTCCGTCTTCATATTCATCCTCCTCGACAACACGCTTTTTTATATAGAGCGAGCGCTCAATTATCACATCGAGCGAATTATAAACATCCGACTTTTCAAAAATTTCAAAAAGCTCCGCATCACTTGTGAGTGCCATTTTTACCGCTTCTGCGAGGCCGTTATTTATCTGTCTTTGTGGCAAGGTGTTTAGGGTTTCGGGGTCGATAAGCACCGCCTTGGGCGGATAAAATGCGCCGACAATGTTTTTATATCCCGCAAAATCGATTGCGGTCTTGCCGCCTATGGAACTGTCTACCTGTGAGAGCACTGTTGTGGGAATATTATAAAAATCGATTCCGCGCATATAGGTTGCGGCAACAAAGCCTGCTAAGTCTCCGCAAACGCCACCGCCGACCACAACAACACAGTCGCTTCTTGTGAAGCCGTTTTTGACCAAGGTTTCCAAAACATCCTTATAGGTTTCTATCTGCTTTGATTTCTCACCCTGCGGTATTGTCTTTATTACGGCATATTTCGCGCAATCTGCCACCGTTTGTGCATATTCGCTCGGCACACCGTCATCGGTCAATATTAACACCCGTCTGTCGAGATTCAGATATTCTGCCGCCTTTTTTAAAATTCCGCGTTCAAGCCGTATATTGTATGAACCTGCCGCTGTTTTAACCGTGATTACCATTGCTTTATCACCTGCTAAATTTTAATTTCCTTTTCAAACTGCCCCAAGACCTTTACGTTATTGCAACATTTTTTAAGTTCTCTTAGCATTTGTTTGCCGTTGTCTGCCGAGAGGTTACCCTCGCCCTCTGCATAGAAATAGTAATCCCACTTGAGCTCCTTTGTGGGGCGACTTTTGAGTGCGCGAAGATTGAAGCCATACTCACCGATTACCGATACAGCGCGACCGAGTGAGCCTGCCGCATTCTTTACTGTAAACATCATTATAAAATGATTGTCCGAAACTGCAGCCTTGCGCTGAATTCGAGAAAAGACCGCAAAGCGCGTTGTATTATTGCTGTTTTGATTTATGTGTCCGTCAAGCTTGACTAACGAAAACTTTTCGCACGCTTCTTCGCTTGCGATTGCGGCAATATCGTGTCTGCCCGACTGTGCAACCTGTTTTGCGGCAACGGCGGTGTTGACCGCCTCAACTGTACTAAAGCCGTGCTTTTCTATGTATGCCGCACACTGACCGAGCGCTTGCGGGTGGCTTATTACGGTTTTAATATCCGAAATTGACGTGCCTTTTATTGCCAAAAGGTTCTGCACTATTTCGGCTTCGTATACACCGTTTATATAGAGTGACCCGAAAAACGCAAGGTCGATTACCTTGTTGACGTCGCCGTTGAAGCTGTTTTCAATCGGAAGCAATGCACAGTCGCACTTGCCCGTCACAACCGCTTCATATGCCGCAGAAAAATCAGGATATCCAACCGCCGTCGCATCGGGGAAAACGCGGTTTGCAACAATGTTTGCAAAGGCACCCTCAACACCACTGTATGCAACCCGCATTCCGTCAAGCAGTCGGTGTTGAAAATTCTTTGACAGCTCCATATTGTACTGCAAAAAATTCACATAGTATGAGCGGTAGTCATCATCCTTTATGAGATTCGAATTTCGCTTTATAACCTCGGATTCACGAACGGGGTCTTCAACCGGAATCCCGTGCTCTTTTTTGTATTTTGCAACCGTGCGAACAGCATCCATTCTTTTTTCGAATAGTTTCGCTATTTCACTGTCTGTTTCATTTATGATTTTTCTTGCATTATCAAGCTCGGTCATTTTTCGTCTCCTCATATAATTTTTGGAACGCAGGTAATGAGCGTTTTATTTGTTCCTTTGATACGCAATATGCAATTCTCACATATCCCTTCACTCCAAAGTCATCACTCGGCACCAAAAGAAGTTCATATTTTTTTGCCTTTTCGCAAAACTTTTGCGCATCGGCTATGGGGGATTTCAAAAAGAGATAAAACGCGCCATACGGTTTTACCGCTTCAAATCCGATTTTTGTCAGCGACTCGTAAAGCAGTGTGCGGTTTTTATCATACGCCGAAATATCGGACAACACACCATCACATTCTGTCACCACACGTTGCCACATACTCGGTGCGCAGACATATCCCATGCTGCGTCCCGCACCGCATACCGCCGCAAAAATATCCTTTGCCGCCTTCATTTTGGGTGAGACCATAATATAACCTATTCTCTCGCCGGGCAGTGACAATGATTTGCTGTACGAGTAACACACCACCGTATTATCGTAATAGTTTGGTATGTACGGTACAAAACAGTTGTCGTACACTATTTCACGATAAGGCTCGTCCGCAATTATCGTGATGTTTTTTCCAAAATTTTGGTTTTTCCTGACTAAAAGTTCTGAAAGTTCTTTTATTGATTCCTCCGAGAAGACAACACCTGTGGGATTGCACGGAGAATTTATTATTATCGCCGCAGTTTTTTCGGTTATTGCCTTTTCTATTTTCTCTATGTCGATTTCAAAGGTTTTTTCCGTACACTTAACAACCTTTACCGCCGCACCGCAATTTTCAATAAACACGCGATATTCGGGGAAAAAGGGCGCCAATACAATCACTTCATCGCCGCGACCTGCAATAGCCTTTAGTGTTATCGAAAGCGATGCCGCCGCACCACAGGTCATATACATAAGCGACGAATCGGCATTGAAACCAAAACGCAATAAAATATTTTTGCAAATTTTTTCTTTAACAGTAGTGTCACCCGCGGCTGAGGTATAGCCGTGAAGTTTTATGCTATCACATTTGTTTATGAGTTTTTTAAGCGTTTTTTTAACTGCTTTGGGCGCAGGTATGCTCGGATTTCCAAGACTGAAATCAAAGACATTTTCTTCTCCGATTTCCGCCTTGCGCATAGTGGAATATTCAAATATCTCGCGTATGCAAGAACGCTTGTTGCCAAGCGCCAACATCTTTTTTGAAATCAAGAAACCGCCTCCAATAAAAACCTTACACCCAAAATAAACCTAATTTTTCGGGTCTCTTTAAATTTAATTTTTCTTTATTCTTTCTTCCACCTTTTTAACAAAAAAGCTGGATAAAAACGCTATACCCGTACCAAGCAGTGCTCCAAACAATACATCGGTCGGGTAGTGAACATAAAGATAAAGCCGCGAAAATGCAATCAATGTTGCAATAATAATGGCAACGATGCCGAGTTTTTTATCATAAAGCAGAATGCTGACAGCCGACTCAAACGATGCGGTGGTATGCCCTGACGGGAAAGAAAAATCCGACGGGGATTTTATAAGCAGCGCAACACCCTCATTAAAATCATAGGGTCTTATTCTGCCCACAACATTTTTTAAGACAAGATTGCAAACCACAAAGCCGATGATAAGCGCAACGCCCATGGTAATTCCCATTTTGCGTGTTTTTTTGAAAAACAGAAAAAACACCGCAAGAGCAATCCAAAAAATACCGCCGTTACCGAGGCTTGTTATAATCGGCATCAAAAAGTCAAGCAGTTTTGAACTTAAGTTTTCGCGCAGAAAATCAAGTATACCAATTTCAAACTGATTCAATATTTCACGACCGTTCTATGAGTGAATTTTTTATGGCGTCATCGAGATTTATATTCCGTAAGCGAGCCAAATATAAATATATGCGGGGATTATTGCTGCAAGTGTAAACGGTATGCCGATTTTAAAGAAGTCAGAATTTTTGACGGTGTAACCCGCTTTTCTGAGTATTCCAATACCCGTAATATTTGCCGATGCGCCGATTGGCGTGCAATTTCCACCAAGCGTTGCGCCCGAGAGCAGTCCAAAATACAAAACCGTCGGGTCTATATTAAGTGCCGTTGCAAGTCCCGCTATAACGGGTATCATGGTTGCAACGTACGGAATGTTATCAATAAATGCAGAAATTAGCACCGATGCCCAGACGATGACGGTATATAAAACGAAGATGTTTCCGCCGCCCGCCTTGGCAAGCAAACCTGCCGCCGCATCGATTACACCCTGATGTGCGATTCCGCCTATCATCAAAAACAATCCTAGCAACAGTCCGATTGTTTCAAAATCGATAGATTTTAGCGGTTTCTTAATAGCCGATATATCCTTTTTCCTTGCAAAATTGTATACAAGTCCTATTACCAATATGCCGCAGCAAATGAGTCCGTTTGTGATGTCGGGCTTATTTTGTATGAAGGATGCCATTATCAAAAGAACTATTGTGCCTAGAAGCAAAACTGTGGGCACATAATCGGTAACCTTCGTGCGCTCGGTCATTTTTGGAATAGAGGATTTTTCTTTGCGGAACAAATAACTTAAAATTATTGCAGAAATAACTGCGCCGAGCTCAACCGCAAAGAATATACCCGGTCTGCCCTTATACCAAATAAAATCAATGAAACTCATATCAAGTGCCGAGCCGAGCATAATTGCCGTGGTGTCGCCAACCAAGGTTGCGGCGCCTTGCAAATTTGAAGAAACGGCAATCGCGATTATGAAGGGTACAGGATTGGTTTTTAGCTTTTTGCATATTTCAAGCGCAACAGGCGCAACCATCAAAACTGTTGCAACATTATCCACAAACGCAGAAATTATGCCCGCAAACAAGGACAAAACGACCGCTGCCCACTTGACATTTGAAACCTTTTCCATTATTAAATCCGCAAGCAGTGCGGGCATTTTACTCTCAATAAACAGCGACACAACGCCCATTGTTCCCGCAATCATCAAAAGCACATTCAGGTCGATTGAGCCCAAAATGTTTGAAACAGGCAGCATACCAGAAAGGATGAAAATGAATGCCGAAGCGAGTGCGATATATGGACGATACTTGCTGAAAACAAGCATTAAAACATAGGTAACGCCAAACAAAATAATTGCAGGTATCATCGCCGCTCTCCTTATATTCTTATTTTATATATTATATTATCATAATAGCACTTTATCAAGTGTTTTTTGCGTTATATTTTCTCAGCATCCGCTCCATATGAGAAAGGTCATAAAATCCGCAGATGCAAAACGAGGTTATTTTAAGAACCGCACACAAAATATAGTTTAAAAGAAAAAAAGCACACCCTTGCGGATGTGCTTTTTTGATTGGCTGAGGAATAGGGATTCGAACCCCAACAAACAGAGTCAGAGTCTGTCGTGCTACCGTTACACTATTCCTCAATGTAAAGTCAACATTGTTTATTATATCTCTTTTTTTTGAATTGTCAAGAGTAAATTATCCAAAAACACATCAAAATATACACAAACCAAAAAAACTCTTGCTTTTTTAGGCGTTGTATGATAGAATGCTTTTGCAATATATGGGGTTTTAGCGCAGTTGGTAGCGCACCACACTGGCAGTGTGGGGGTCAGGGGTTCGAGTCCCCTAAGCTCCACCAAAAATCGACAAGTTTCGACAGAGACTTGTCGATTTTACTTTTTCACTATTAACTCTTCTCTTTCGAAACTTGTCGATTAGGTAATAAGTAATAGTGAATAGTGAAGAAGTGCTGATGAAGCTTTTCTCCCTTTAGTCGAAAAGCATTATATTTTACTAGGGTTCGAATTCATACGCAGATCTACCGAAAATATCTTTTTTGTAGCCCATAGACACATTAAAAGCACTAACCGTTTTGGTTAGTGCTTTTTTCATTTTATAAGCCTTTTATGAACTCGCCCATTTTTTCTATTGCGGTGGTTATGTGGTTTACCGAATAGGCATATGATATTCGGGCAAAGCCCTCGCCCGATGCGCCGAATGCCGTTCCCGGAACGATGGCAACCTTTTTTTCAAGCAGTAATCTTTGGCAAAACTCATCACTGCTCATTCCGAATTTGCCTATGTTGGGAAAAGCGTAAAACGCGCCTTCGGGCTCAAAGCAGTCGAGTCCTATTGATTTAAAGCCGTCGAGTAACAGTCTTCTTCTGCGGTCGTACTCGTCGCGCATATATTCGATATCCTCGTCGCCGTTTTTAAGCGCCTCGATTGCGGCAAACTGACTCGTTGTAGGTGCACACATTATAGCATATTGATGTATTTTATACATCTGTTCAGAGATTTCTTTTGGCGCCAATGTATAGCCCATTCTCCAACCCGTCATAGCGTAAGCTTTTGAGAATCCGCTTGCAATTATGGTGCGCTCACGCATACC
The DNA here is from genome assembly GCA_045601885.1 of Acutalibacteraceae bacterium. Classification (GTDB taxonomy): domain Bacteria; phylum Bacillota; class Clostridia; order Oscillospirales; family Acutalibacteraceae; genus SIG589. Next base: position 20,978 of record JAZSAN010000009.1, read on the forward strand.
GTCAAGCATTGCTATCGAGCAGTGCTTTCTGCCGTATGTCAGTTCTGCATATATCTCATCAGAGAGCACTAATATATTTGTTCCGCGCAAAATTTCTGCTATCGGCTCCAAATCCTCTTTGGTCATAACTGCACCTGTTGGATTGTTTGGGAACGCAAGTATCAAAAGCTTGGTTTTTTCGGTTATTGCGCCTTTGAGCTGCTCTGCAGTAAGCTTGAAGTTATCATCATTCTTAAGCGGTATGATAACGGGTGTGCCGCCTGCGAGGGCTACTATGGGTGCATAGCAAACAAAGCACGGCTCGGGGACAATAACCTCGTCGCCTGCTGTGACACATGCGCGTATGGCAAGGTCAATTGCCTCGCTTCCGCCCACCGTTACAAGCGTTTCGCTCTGCGGGTCGTATTTCATTGAAAATCGGCGCTGCATATATTCGCATATTTGCTCACGCAAGGGAGTAAGTCCAGCGTTTGATGTATAATATGTTCGGCCTTTTTCAAGGCTTTCTATTGCAGCCTCCCTTATGTGCCAGGGGGTCACAAAGTCAGGTTGTCCAACCGTAAGCGCCGTTACATCCTCCATTTTCTCGGTCAAATCGAAAAACTTTCTGATTCCCGATGGTTGCAACGACATTACGTTTTTGGAAAGTATCTGTTCGTAATTCATCATATCATGCAACTTTCTCTTTCGTCGGTTTCTTTGTTTGCATACACTACGCCCTTGTCCTTATACTTTTTAAGCACGAAATGTGTTGATGTGGAAAGTATGGAATCAAGCGGAGCCAATTTTGCCGCAACAAACTGCGCCACCTCGCGCATGGTACGACCCTCAATTATTACGTGCAAATCATATGCGCCTGACATAAGATAAAGGCTTTTTACTTCAGGGTATGAATAAATTTTTTCGGCAACCTTATCAAATCCGCAATCTCTTTGCGGAGTGATGCGAAGCTCTATTACGGCATCCACATACTCTCTTTCGGTTTTATCCCAATCTATGAGAGCCTGATAGCCCAAAATTGTGCCGTTGTTTTCAAGCTCCTTTATTGCCTGTTTTATATCTCCCTCGTCCTTGTTTATCATAACAGCAATTTGTGCGGGAGTAAGTCTTGCGTCGTTTTCCAAAAATTCGAGAATCTTGTTCATTATAAAAACTCCTTTATACATTATTTAGGGATCGCAACAATAAGTACTATATATGCGATGTAACACAATATCATAAGCGCACCCTGCACTCGACCGAATTTTTTGCGGAGCAGTGCTGGTATCATAGCAAGGGAAATTATCATAAGGCAGACCGGCATATCATACATTATGCCCTGTGCTGATATTGGCAGAGGTTTACCCGCTATGAGTGAGCAAATCGGAAGAATAATTGCCATATCTATTATGTTTGCACCCACAATGTTTCCTATCGACAGTGATGACTGTTTTTTTACTATTGCCGTAATGGTGGTAACAAGCTCGGGCAGTGATGTGCCGATTGCAACGATGGTTACTGATATTATCGTCTCGGAAATTCCGAGCGCCTTGGCAAGCACGGTTGCGTTATTTACAAGCAGCTGTGCTCCAATGACAATTCCTGCGGCACCGACCACAAATTTTATTATGTTAAAGGTTACTTCTTTTTTTCCACCCGTAATTTCCACCTTTTCATCGGCTTCTCCCTTGGCAGAACGGATATTTTCAAATATGAACACCGCAAAGATTACAAACAGTATTGCCGAGCCGATATACGAAAGTGCACTGTTTTTTAGCGAGAAGATATACAGCACTGCCGCGGCAGCTATCATTAAAATACATTTAAAGCCCATCTTTTTACGGTCCAACGCTGCGGGGATAAACAATATGGATATTGCCATTATAAGTCCTGTATTGGCGGTTACTGAACCCACGGCGTTACCTATTGCCATATCCACCTGACCGCCAAACGCCGCTATCATCGAAACGATAACCTCAGGCAGTGTGGTTGCGATGCTGACTATCGTGGCGCCGACTATGAACTTCGGTATGCCTGAAACCTCTGCAATCCAGGATGCTGCATCAACAAAATAGTCTCCGCCCTTGACTATGAAAACAAGGCCCAATAAAAAAAGAAAGACTGCAATTAAGATTTCCATTCTTCACTCTCCAAAAAATGCATATTCATATTATTGACATATATTATATTATACTACACGATAAATTGCAATATAAAAAACTTTGCGAAAAATAAGCCTTGATTTTTTCTGCAACCTGTGATATAATACCAAAGCATTTGATTTCGCCCTATCCTTACGGGCGGCTTGAATGCCGAAATTCGACATTGAAGCGGGTGGTCCTCTGACCTTTTGGTTTATGAACATCTGATATTGTTAAGGAGGAAATAAAATGGACGCTGTTAAACAACTTGCAGCAGCTCAGCTTCGCGAAGATGCTCCTGCTGTAGAAATCGGCTCAACCGTTCGCGTACATGTTAAGATTCGCGAAGGTGAACGTGAGAGAATTCAGGTATTTGAGGGAACCGTTATTGCTAAGAACGGAAGCGGTATTGCAGAAACCTTCACAGTACGCCGTGTATCATACGGTGTTGGCGTGGAAAGAGTTTTCCCCGTGCATTCTCCCAACGTTGCAAAGGTAGACCTTGTTAGAAACGGTCGTGTTCGCAGAGCAAAGCTTTACTATTTGCGTGACCGTGTCGGTAAGGCAGCCAAGGTTAAAGAGCAGATAGGTTAGGCTCAAGTCCTGCCATGCTAACGAAAAAAAGGGGCTTTTAAAGCCCCTTTTTGCTTTAGTTAGAGTAGAGAAAAGGAGGTAAATATTATGGACGACTTTATTATAACGCCCGACGAAACAAATGATTCCGTTGTTAAAAAACCGCGCGAATCCTTTAAATCATCCCTTTTCGACTGGCTTGATGTTATTATAACCTCGGTCGTTGCCGTCGTGCTCATTTTTACCTTCTGCTTCAGGGTTGTTACGGTTGACGGCGATTCGATGCTCAACACCCTGCACACAAAAGAAAAGATTATTATTTCGAATGTTTCCTATGAGCCAAAGCAGGGAGACATTGTTGTAGTATCACGCAATATTGACAATTCGCTTGATTCTACCAAATATGAAGGTCCCATTATAAAACGTGTTATTGCGGTTGCGGGACAGACGGTGGACATTGATTATAATGCAGGCAAGGTAATTGTTGACGGCGTTGCACTGGATGAGCCATACACCGCCACGCCTACTACAATAAAGCACGAGGACGAAATTGAGTTTCCGGTTTATGTTCCCGATAACTGCATTTTTGTAATGGGTGACAACCGAAACTTTTCACTTGACAGCCGCTCAATCCATATTGGTGACAACGGTATGATAGACACACGATATGTTTTGGGTAAGGCAATATTCAGAATTTATCCTTTAGAAAAAATCGGAGGACTGTACTGATGGCAGAGGTACAAAATATTCAATGGTTTCCCGGCCACATGGCAAAAACTCGCCGACTTTTAAAAGAGAGTCTCTCGCTTGTTGATGCCGTTGCAGAAATAGTTGATTCTAGAATACCCGCCAGCAGTCGTAATCCTGACCTGGCGGGTATCGTTGCGGGTAAGCCGCGTATTATTTTGCTTAATAAGTGCGATATGGCTGACCCTGCGGCTACTGACAGATGGATAACCCGCTATAAAAATGAGGGCGTCACCGCTATTGCGGTTGACTGTCGCTCGGGAAAGGGCCTTAACGTTTTTAAATCCACCGTTAAAGAGCTTTTGCACGACAAGCTTGAGCAAAACAGGCAAAAAGGTATGGTCGGAAAACCGCTTCGCATAATGGTTGTGGGCATTCCCAATGTTGGAAAATCTTCCTTTATAAACCGAATGGCAGGTGCAGGAAGAGCAAAGGTTGAAAACCGACCCGGCGTTACAAGGGGCAACCAATGGTTTAAAATTGACAACGAGCTTGAGCTGCTTGATACCCCCGGTGTTTTGTGGCCGAAGCTTGACGATGCAGCCGTTGGCGAATATCTTGCGTTTACGGGTGCTGTGCGCGACCAGGTTGTTGACGTTGAATGGCTTGCGGTACGACTTCTTGAGGTCTTATCCGATAAATATATGTCGCTTCTTACAGAGTGCTATGGAATTGAAAAAGATGAGCCTTACGAAATGCTCTGCGCTCTTGCAAAAAAACGCGGTATGCTCATACGTGGCGGCGAATATGACACCGAACGTGCGGCCAATATACTTCTCTCGGAATTCAGAACACAAAAAATCGGCCGTATAACGCTGGAGGTTTAATATGCCTGATTATTCTTTTGAAAACGCCGCAAGGCAAAAAGGCAAACTCTTTATCTGCGGTGTTGATGAGGCAGGACGCGGACCACTTGCGGGACCCGTTTGTGCCGCCGCCGTTATATTGCCTGAAAACTGTGAAATTGAAGGCCTTAACGACTCAAAAAAGCTCACGGAAAAGGCGCGTGAGCGTTTGTTCCCTATTATTATGGAAAAGGCTGTGGCTTACTGCGTGGCCTTTGCCGACGTGGAAGAGATTGAAAAATATAACATTCTGAACGCGACGTATCTTGCTATGAATCGCGCTATTGAGGGGCTTTCAGTCAAGGCCGATTATGCACTTGTTGACGGCAACCGTGTGCCGACCGATATTTCGGTTGACTGTGAAACGGTTGTGAAGGGTGACTTTAAATCAGCGTCTATTGCTGCCGCTTCGGTGCTTGCGAAGGTTAGCCGTGACCGACTGATGCTCGAATATGACAAGAAATATCCGCAATATAATTTCAAAAAGCACAAGGGTTATGGTACGGCGGAGCACACCGCGCTTATTAAAGAATTCGGTCCCTCCCCCATTCACCGCCTTAGTTTCTTGAGGAATATATTATGAGAAAAGGAACTGAAATCGGTTTTGACGGCGAACAGATTGCTGCCGATTATTTGAGAAAACAAGGGTTTATCATAAGCGGGCGCAACTTCCATTCGCGCTACGGCGAGATAGACATTATTGCCGAAAACGAGCAATATATATTATTTGTGGAGGTCAAGACCCGTAAAAACGGGGCGTTTGTTTCGCCCGCTGAGGCGGTTGACACCCACAAAAGAAGAAAAATATCAATGACCGCTGCGTCATATCTTATGAAGTCGTTTTGCACCCTTCAGCCAAGATTTGATGTGGCAGAAATAACACTCTTCGGGGAAAAAGAGCGCAAGGAATATAAAATCAATTATATTGAAAATGCTTTTGAACCGGAGGGGCTTTAATGAACTTTTTCGACCTGCACTGTGATACACCTTATGAATGTTATAAACGCGATAACGCTTTCTTTGACGGCGACAATGCCGTGAGCATTAAAAAAGGCGCTGCTTTTGATAGATGGTGTCAGGTCTGCGCCGTTTGGATACCTGACGACTGCAACGAACCGAAGAAAAGATACCGCGACATTGTGTCACATTTTAAAAATCAAGTCACGCTTATGCAAGACAAAAGTGAGCTTGAAAAAGAGCGCTCTTTTATCCTCTCGCTTGAAGGGGGCGCTTGCATTGAGAGTGTGGATGATGTTGACAGGCTCTACCGCGACGGCGTGCGCATTATCACTCTGACCTGGAACGGAAGAAACGCTCTTGCGGGCGGCGTGAATACAAATGCACCACTGACTGAGCTTGGCAGGGCTGTTATCAGGCGGATGAACGCGCTCTCAATAGCGGTGGACGTTTCGCATCTTAACGACCGCTGCTTTGATGAAGTGGTATCACTCGCCGACAAGGTTGTGGCAACGCACGTGTGTTGCAGAAGCATTCATCCCGTAAAGCGAAATTTAACCGACGAGCAGATACGAAAAATTGTTGCAAAAAGGGGACTTATAGGCATTTGCTTATATCCAAAGTTTTTGGGAGAGCGGGATGTTTTCTCCGACTTTAAAAAACATCTTTTGTATCTGCTCTGCCTTGAATGTGAGGATTTTTTGGCGGTAGGCTCGGATTTTGACGGTGCCGAGATGTCGAAAAAACTCGATTCCATCGACAAGGTACCACACCTTTATGATTATCTCGTGGGCCAAAACATTAATAAAACTATTCTTCGTAAACTTTTTTACGATAATGCTTATAAATTTTTTAAGGAATTTTAAATTTGTGGAGGAATTTTTATGAATTATGTCAGCACTAGAAACAACGCAGTATCGGTATCGTCTGCCAAGGCTATAGGTCTTGGAATTTCTGCAGACGGCGGCCTTTTTCTACCCACCGATATTCCGCGTTTGAGTGATGCGGAAATAGAAACACTTAAAACCGCAAGTTACAAGGAGAGAGCAAAGCTTGTGCTTTCAAAATTCCTCACCGACTTTGAAGACGATGAACTTGACGCTTGTGTTGAGGGCGCTTATACAGGAAGCTTTGATAATGAGCAACCCGCACCGCTAAAAGAACTTTGCGACAATGTAAATATACTTGAGCTTTGGCACGGCCCGACCTGTGCGTTTAAGGATTTGGCTTTGCAGATTCTCCCCTTCTTGCTCACAACCTCTGCAAAGAAGACAAATGCAGGAAAAATCGTTATTCTCGTTGCCACCTCGGGCGATACGGGCAAGGCTGCACTTGAAGGCTTCAAGGATGTTGAAAATACCGATATTATTGTTTTCTATCCGAGTGACGGCGTCAGCAATATGCAAAAGCTTCAGATGGACAGTCAGGAAGGCGACAATGTTTGTGTTTGCGCTATCAAGGGTAACTTTGACGATGCGCAAAGCCGCGTTAAAGAAATATTCACAGACCCCGACACCGCAAAAAGACTCGCAGCTGGCGGTTATGCCTTCTCAAGCGCAAACTCAATCAACTGGGGCAGACTCGTTCCGCAGATTGTATATTATGTATCAGCATACTGCGATTTGCTTTGTAGCGGCGCAGACCTTAAAAACGGCTTTAATGTTACCGTTCCCACAGGTAACTTTGGTAACATTCTTGCCGCATACTATGCAAAGCAGATGGGTGTTCCGATTGGCAAACTTATTTGCGCTTCCAATAAAAACAACGTTCTGACAGATTTCATAAACACAGGTGTTTATGACCGCAACCGCGAGTTCTACACCACCGCATCGCCCTCTATGGATATTCTCATCTCAAGCAACCTTGAACGTATGCTTTATATGCTCTCGGGCAAGGATGACAAAGCAGTTTGCGCTTGGCAAAATGACCTCAAAACAACGGGACGTTTCTGCGTAAGCGACGATGTCAAGGCAAAAATTTCCGACATTTTCTACGGCGGCTGCTGTGACGACGAAAAGACAAAGGCTACCATAAAGGAAACCTTCCAAAAATACGGTTATCTTTTGGATACACATACTGCAGTTGCAGTTGCAGTTTACAACGAATACCGCGAAAAGACAGGCGACACTTCCCCTGCCGTTATCGCATCTACCGCAAGTCCTTACAAGTTTGCTGACAGCGTTTTGGATGCGCTTGGATGTGAACTTTCTGATGACGATTTTAAAAAGCTTGAAGACCTTGAAAAAATCAGCGGCGCTAAAATCCCCACACCGATTGCATCGCTCAAGGGTAAGACTCGTCGCTTCGGTGAGGTTATCGACCGCGACGAAATGAGGGAAGCTGTTTACAAATATCTCGGAATATAAAAACCGCCCCGCAGATGCGAGGCAGTTTCCAAGCTACGCCTTTATTCTAAAGGTTTTGCATGCGGTCTCAGAGCTTTCGCACGCTCTCTGGTCGCCGCCAACAGTGATATGGCCTGCATGGCAGCCATCCTCTTTAGAGTGGTATACGCAGGTTTCAACACTGCATTTAATACCGTTTATGATGTTGCACTCTTTGCAATCTTCGTTCATCATGATTCTTTCCTCCAAAAATGTTTTAAAGCCTTAGGGTAGAGAGAATAAACCGAACTGTGTTTTAAAAAGCTGGAGTTTCGCTCACCCTTACGGCAATATTATTATGTGCGCAAACATAAAAAATATAGGTGATATTTTATGGCTTTATATGCTATTTCAGATTTGCATCTATCTCTCTCTGCGGACAAGCCTATGGATGTCTTTCGCGGATGGGACAACTATGTTCATAGGCTGAAAGCAAACTGGAACCGACTTATAACCGATGACGACACCGTCGTTATCCCCGGCGATATTTCCTGGTGTATGCATTTGAACGATGCTGTTTTGGACTTTGAATTTATAAATTCTTTGCCCGGTAAAAAAATTATGCTCAAGGGCAATCACGATTTATGGTGGTCAACCTCTAAAAAACTTAATACCTTTTTGGAAGAAAATAATTTTGATTCTATTTCCTTTGTTTTTAACAACGCTATTTGTGCCGAGGATAAAGCAATTTGTGGCACACGCGGCTGGTTTTATGACCTTAGCGGTGAGGACAAGGTTGTTTTGCGCGAGGCAGGAAGACTTGAAACCTCAATTCTTGCGGCACAAAAAACAGGTCTTACACCCGTAGTATTTATGCATTATCCGCCCGTTTACAACGGTTGGGTTTGTGAGGAAATTTTTTCCGTTATAAAAAAATATAATATTGACTGCGTTTATCACGGACATATTCACGGCTCGGGCTTTAACAATGCGACGGCAGAATATGACGGTGTTAAACTCAAACTTTTGTCGGCAGACTGTGTCGATTTTTGTCCTGTACCTATATTATAAATAAAATTTTTAAAATAATTTCAAAAAAATATGGAAAATTTTGAAAGTATATGATATATTAATATGGAATGATTAGCTCGGAGGTAAAATTATGAGTTTAAAAGAAGCAAAAAAGGTTGATACCAACCGTTATGAGTTGGAAATCACAATAGACGGACAAACCTTCTCTGATGCAATAGTTAAGGTTTACAAGAAGAACGGAAAGAACATTGCCGTTCCTGGTTTCCGCAAGGGTAAGGCTCCCCTTTCTTTGGTTGAGCAGTACTATGGTGAATCGGTATTCTATGAAGATGCTCTTAATCTTTTGTATGTTGACGCTTTAGAGGCAGCTGCAGAGGAAGCAGGTGTTGAAATTGTTGACGACAAGATGGACTTCGACCTTGTTTCAATCAGCAAGGCAGACGGCGTTGATTTCAAGGTAACTCTCACCGTTGTTCCCGAGGTTGAGCTTGGCGAATACAAGGGTCTTAAGGCGGAACGAGTTATTCCCGTTGTTACCGACGAAGAAGTTGATGCAGAGCTCAATCAGATGGCAAACCGCAACTCAAGAATGGTTGAGGTTACAGACCGTGCTGCAGAAAACGGCGATATAACCGTAATCGATTTTGAGGGCTTTGTTGACGATGTTGCTTTTGAAGGCGGCAAGGGTGAATCCTATTCACTCACACTCGGCTCCGGTCAGTTCATCCCCGGCTTTGAAGAGCAGGTTGCAGGTCACAGCGCAGGCGATGAGTTTGACGTTAATGTAACCTTCCCCGAGGATTATCAGGCAGAAGACCTTAAGGGCAAGGCTGCTGTGTTTAAAGTAAAGCTTCACGAGATAAAGAAGCGCGAGCTTCCCGAGATTGATGACGAGTTCGCTAAGGATGTTTCTGAGTTTGAAACACTCGCTGAGTTTAAAGAAGATATCAAGAAGCATCAGCTTGAGCACAAGACACACCACGCTGACGAAGATGTTGAGAACACACTCGTTGACGCTGTTGTTGAATCTATGAAGGTTGAAATTCCCGAGGCTATGATTGAGGCTCGTTGCAACCAGAGTTTGCAGGATTTTGCATACAGACTTCAGATGCAGGGAATGAACCTTGAGACATATTTCCAGTTTACAAATTCCAACGCAGAAAGCTTCAAAGAGAGCTTCCGTCCCCAGGCTGAAAAGCAGGTTAAGATGCGCTTGGCTCTTGAAAAGATTGCAGCACTTGAAAACATCACAATTTCTGACGAGGATGTTGCTGATGAAATCAAGAAAATGGCAGAAAGCTACGGTGTGAGCGAAGAGCAGGTTAAGGCTGCCGTTCCTGCAAAGGAAATCAAGAAGGATATGGCTGTAAGCAAGGCTTTGGATATTGTTAAGACATCTGCTGTTATTACCGATGTTGAAAAGAAGACAGAGAAGCCTGCTGCTAAAAAGAGCACAGCCAAAAAAACTACAACAACCAAGAAGACCACAACAAAAAAGGCTGCCGCAAGTGACGCAGAAGAAAAGAAAGAAGACTAATATTTAATGCGTGAAAGGGAGCTGTGTCTCCCTTTTGTGCTTTTTGCGGCACTGTCGAAAAATGCGATGTGCTTATATTTAAAATTTTTTGTTCATACTATTCTATGATTGGAGGAACTTATTATGGATATGAACCTTGTACCTTATGTTGTTGAACAGACAAGTCGCGGAGAACGCTCGTACGACATTTTTTCCCGTCTTTTAAACGACAGAATTATTATGCTCAACAGTCAGGTTGACAACGCATCTGCAAGTCTTATCATTGCACAGATGCTTTATCTTGAGGGTCAGGACCCCGACAAAGATATCAATTTCTACATCAACAGCCCAGGTGGCTCTGTTTCGGCTGGTATGGCTATTTATCATACCATGCAGTATATTAAGTGTGATGTCAGCACAATCTGTATTGGTATGGCTGCAAGTATGGGCGCTTTCTTGCTGTCTTCCGGCGCTAAGGGCAAACGCTACGCACTTCCCAACAGCGAGATTATGATTCATCAGCCCTTGGGTGCTGCCGAAGGTCAGGCAACCGATATTCTTATTCACGCCCGTCATATCGAAAAAACAAGAAAAAACCTCAATCAGATTTTGTCCAAAAACACCGGCAAACCGATTGAGCAAATCCGCATTGACACCGAGCGCGACAACTTTATGTCCGCCGCTGAGGCTGCTGAATACGGTCTTATTGACAAGGTTATTGAAAAACGCTGAGAGGAACAGAAATGTCCAATAATACAACCCACGATAAACAAATAAGATGCTCTTTTTGCGGCAAAACGCAGGACGAGGTGGCAAGACTTGTTGAAGGTCCGGGCGTATATATCTGCGACCGTTGTGTTGAGTTTTGCAGCTCGCTCATCTTTGACGAGCCCATAAGAGAGCACGGAAAAAAGGGTAACTCCACAGAATTTTGTCTTAAAAAACCTATGGAAATCAAGCAACTGCTTGATGAATATGTAATAGGTCAGGACGATGCTAAGATTACCCTTTCCGTTGCGGTTTATAATCACTATAAACGCATTATGTCGCAAAAGGAAAACGATGTTGAACTGAATAAAAGCAATGTGCTTATGCTTGGCCCTACGGGAGTTGGCAAGACGCTGCTTGCACAGACACTTGCGAAAATTCTTGACGTGCCGATTGCCATAACCGATGCCACAACGCTCACCGAGGCAGGCTATGTCGGTGAGGACGTTGAGAACATTTTGCTCCGTCTTATTCAGGCAGCAGACTTTGATATTGAGCGTGCCGAAAAAGGTATTATCTATGTTGACGAAATTGATAAAATTGCACGTAAATCCGAAAACGCATCCATCACCCGTGATGTAAGCGGTGAGGGCGTTCAGCAAGCACTTCTTAAAATCCTTGAGGGTACTGTTTCCAACGTTCCGCCGCAGGGCGGAAGAAAGCATCCGCAACAAGAATTTATTCAAATTGATACAACTAACATACTCTTCATCTGCGCAGGCGCGTTTGATGGTATTGACAAGGTTATTGAAAAGCGCGTTGGCGGAAGCAGTCTTGGATTTGGGGCAGAGGTTAAATCTGAAAGCGATATTAAAAATCAGATTTCTTCTATTGTTCCTACCCATCAGGACCTCGTTAAGTTTGGTATGATTCCCGAGCTTGTGGGCAGACTCCCCGTTATAACCGCGCTTGAGAAGATGGACCGTGAGTCGCTCATTCGCATTATGAGTGAGCCTAAAAACTCAGTAATTCGTCAGTACAAGGCTCTTTTCGAGATTGACGGTGTTGAGCTTGAGTTTGAACAGGCGGCGCTCGAGAAAATCGCAGACATAACCATTGAACGCAAAACGGGTGCACGCGGACTGCGTTCGGTAATTGAGGGTGTTTTACAAAAAATTATGTTCGAGGTTCCCTCTGATGCGACGGTTGAAAAGGTTATCATAACCGCAGATACTGTTGAAGGCAAAGAGCCTATAAAGGTTAAAAAACAAAAGGTTGTTAATCAATAAAAATTTTGCAAGGTATGGACTCCCATACCTTGCTTTTTTTGGAAATAATATTTTTGGAATATTAAAAAAAAATAATGACATATAAAAATATGTGTGATATAATATAGTGTAAATTAAAAAACAAACCGAAAGGGTGATTTTTTTGGGTAGATTATTTGGCACAGATGGTGTAAGAGGCGTTGCTAACACAGAGCTTAACTGTGAAACCGCAATGCAGATAGGCAGAGCCGCAGCAGCAGTTTTGGCAGAGGGTGGAAATAAGCGACCGCTTTTTATAATCGGTTGTGACACTCGTATATCATGTGATATGCTCTCATCTGCACTCTCAGCAGGTCTTTGCTCGGTTGGCGCCGATGTTTTGAATATTGGTGTTGTACCCACCCCCGCAGTTGCATACCTTGTTATTAAATATAAAGCCGATGCAGGTGTTATGATTTCTGCATCACACAACTCGGCAGAATATAACGGTATCAAGATTTTCAGCGGTGACGGCTTTAAGCTCCCCGATATGCTCGAAGAACAGATTGAAGACATAGTTCTCGGTCTGCGCGAATTACCCGAGCTCCCGATTGGCGGGGATGTTGGCAGAGTTACCTTCAAGGCTGACGCTGTTAACGATTATTGCGAACACATTATTAAAAGCGCACCTAACAAGCTTGATGGTATTAACATCGCAATCGACTGCGCTAACGGTTCCGCAAGTGTTACTGCAGCTAATATTTTCAAAACTTTAGGTGCTAATGTGCATATTCTCAACGCATCACCAGATGGTCAAAACATCAATAGAGCCTGCGGCTCCACACATATGGAAGCTCTTACTCAGTATGTTATTGACAATAAGCTTGATGCAGGCGTGGCCTTTGACGGCGACTCTGACAGATGCTTGTGCGTTGACGAAAACGGCGCTTGTGTTGACGGCGATGAGATTATGGCAATCTGTGCGGTTGACCTTAAAGAGCGCGGAAAGCTTGTTAAGGACACCGCAGTCGGCACAATTATGACCAACTTCGGATTTACTCGTTTTTGCGAGGCAAACGGCATTCGTTTCGTTGCAACCAAGGTTGGCGACCGCTTTGTTCTTGAAGAGATGCTGATTGACGGCACCGTTTTGGGCGGAGAGCAATCAGGTCACATCATATTCCGTGATTTTGCAACCACAGGCGATGGTCAGTTGACCGCCGTTCAATTGCTTTCGCTCTTGTGCCGCAAGAAAGAAAAACTTTCTACACTTGCAAGTGTTATGAAAAAATGTCCGCAGACCATAATCAATCTCAGAGTTTCTGCTGACGGCAAGGTGCGTTATTACACCGACGAGACCATAAAAGCCGCCGTACAGAAGGTTACTGACGAACTTGGCAAGACCGGAAGAATCGTTGTTCGTCCTTCGGGCACCGAGCCTCTCATCCGTGTTATGGTTGAGGGCGATGATGAAGTTTTGATTCAAAAACTTGCAGAAGAGGTTGCAGAGGTTATCAAAACTCAACTTGCATAAAAAAATTAAAAAGACCTTTCATTGAAAGGTCTTTTTTTATTTGCTTAAAATGTATTTTAACAATTTTTCACAGCCTTCACAGACATCGCGCTCGGTCTTTTCAAAGTCGCCTGTATACCACGGGTCAGCAACGTCACGCGGAGTGTCGGTGTAGTCCATAAGCATACTGATTTTGCCTTCTGCATCCTCGGGTATTATATACTTTATGTTGCGAATGTTATTTTTGTCCATCAGCACGATATAGTCAAATTTATCATAATCGGCAAGGGTTATTTGCCGCGCGCGTTTTTGACTGCAGTTTATCCCTCTCGCCGCTAAAATTTTCTTTGCGGGCGGATATACGGGGTTACCGATTTCCTCGCGCGAGGTGGCGGCAGACTCGATATAAAACTCTTTTTCAAGGCCGTTTTCTTTCACAATTTCTTTCATAATAAACTCTGCCATAGGACTTCTGCAGATATTCCCGTGGCATACGAACATAATTTTAATCATAATTTTCACTCCTTATTTAATGAGGCTCCCTCTGATGAGGGAGCTGTCAGCAAAGCTGACTGAGGGAGAGATTTTTTAACCGCTAAATTTATGTATTCACATACACCATTAAAATTACGATTAATATCTGAATTGCAAATTCTTAAAACAGTTAAATTCATACTTTCTAACTCTTTTGTACGAATTTCATCTTTTTCAATTTGCTCTATGGTATAGTGACCTCCGCCGTCAAGTTCAACTATAAGTCTTGCTTTAGCACAATAAAAATCTACTATATAGTTGCCAATGGCTTTTTGCCTTTGAAAACGCACAGGATAATTTATTAAAAATTCGTACCATAATTTTCGTTCCCAAGGTGTCATGTTTTTTCGAAGAGTTTTTGCGAGAGGAATATTACTTTTATTATATTCTTTCATTTTCTCTCCCTCCGTCAAAACTTCGTTTTGCCACCTCCCTCGTCAGAGGGAGGCATAGGTCTCTACTTATGTTTTATTTATTATAACATTTTTTAATATTGTTTTCAATAATTTTGTCCGTTGTGGCAAGGGCTTACCCCTGCACCCCACATATTGCTTTTGTTTTACAAAAACAATATAGAACACACACGAATTACCTTTACAATTGATAAAATTCGTGTTATAATGTATTCACCACATAAAACTCTAAAATGTATTTTTCCGCACAGAAGTGGGCATTTTACTTCGGTAAAAGTGCTGACTTCTTATTTCGCATTTCTGTGTGGAGTGTGGAGTTTTGTGTGGTAGCAAATCGGAGTCGAGCATTTTTCGGTGTGTGCAACTTCGGTTGCACACACTTTTTAAAACTTGAGGAGGATGTTTAGAATGGCACTAATAAGTTGTTCAAATTGTGGTAAGGAAGTTAGCGACAAAGCAAAGATTTGTCCTAATTGTGGTTGTCAGTTGATAGAGGAGATAATTGCCGAAGAAACTCCTATTATTTGTGAGGATTGTGGTTCGGAAATACCGCCCGATGCAGATGCTTGCCCTAAATGCGGTTGTCCTGTTTCAGAGAAAAACGAAAATTCCGATGAACCCGCGCCACAAAAAGTTGAAATTGCTTCGGTAAATTTACCGACCGTTAAAAAGTCTGCAAAAAAATACATAATAATTGCAATAATAGTTGCAATATTAATTGGTGTTGGACTTGTTGCTGGTTCAATAATTAAAAGCAATCAATCGGCAAAAATTAGCGCAGATTATTCAGAGAACCTTAAATCTGCCACAACAATGATGCTGCTTGGAGCTACCGAGGCAGAAAGCGCTGGAAATCTTATTAAATCTGTTTGGTACAACACTATTTATGAAGAATTTGATTCCAAAACCGATAAGTATACTCGCAGTAATGGTTACGGTTTTAATGACGATTTTAATGACTCACTTACTGCTTTGTTTTCTGATAGCAGTTTTAAAAGTAAAATATCAAGCATAAAAAGTAATCAAGATTCGGTTTCTGATTTAATGAAGGCATTACAGAATCCGCCTGAAGAATATGAAGAAGCCTACGAGGCAATCAAAGAATTTTATGATGCATATCTTGATTTGACTGGTTTAGCGATTAATCCCTCAGGTAGCTTGCAAACTTTTTCAAACAATTTTAACAATGCTGATACTGAAACGGTAAATTGTTACAAGGCAATGAAAATATATGTTGAATAAAAAACTGCTCACGCTTAGTCGGTGTGAGCAGTTTCTCTTTTATGTCATATTCAGGGCTATTTTTGTTGATTTTCAAAAGTAGTAAAAAAGTAGTACGATTTACAAATCACCTTGCAAATCGTGGTATAACGTAGCATAGATGGGTGCTTTTTGTCTATGTTCAAATACTCCCGTGGCAAACGAACAAGATTTTTGTCATTTACTTAACACTTCCTTATTTGGATAGATTATAGCATAAACCACACCAACAATCAACAAACCAAACAAAAAATCTCACACCATATGGTGTGAGATTTTTAATATTTTATTCTTCAACAGGTGTTGCTTCTACAACTTCGCCGCACTGTGCTAAATAGCTTGTTGCGGCATCCAAAGTCTTTTTGTGCTGAACATAGTTAAGACCAACAAAAATAACAGGTACAAACAAGAGACCAACAACTGCAAAGATGAAACATGCAAGAGCAATAAGAATGTCTGCGGGGAACATCGGAATGAGGAACCAACCGATTTTTGTAATTTTCCAAGCAACCTTTAATGCCTTGAAAATGCCACCGCCGATTATGTAAGAGGGAATAGCAAGAATGATTGCAACACCCATAAAAGTAGTTTTTTGTTCCGGATTGCCCCACAACATGAGAGCTGTGAAAACAACAGCGATAAGCGAAATGACAAAACCAACCAAAATTCTTATTTGATTTACTTTTGCCAAAGCAACTGCACGTTTTGCTCTTTCAACATCTTGAAATTGAACTTCTTCAAACAATTTTTCTTTTTGTTTTTTAGCCATAGTTACTCATAACCCCTTTTAATATTTTAGCGACACACAAGTTCACTTTTCAACATTATACTACTAAGTTATCTAAAAGTCAACTATTTAGTATAATTTCACACATTAAAAATCCACCATTTGTATATTAAAAGAGGTTAAAATAATAGTGGAATTGAGGTGTACGATATGGTAGATTTTGGCGATAGATTAAGAAAACTTCGCAAAGAGAGAAAATTAACTCAAAAAGAACTTGCCACCCTTGTTGGCGTTAAAAATAGTGTTATCAGTTTTTACGAGGTTGGAGATAGAACGCCGTCATTAGAAGCTCTTATTAAACTTTCAAAAGCACTCCGTATCAGTACAGACGTATTGCTCGGCATAGAAAAGAGCGAAACAATAGATATTTCGGGGTTATCCGAAAAGGATAAACAGTATATTCAGTCGTTGGTAGATAGATTAAGAAATAAGTAAAATCTAAAATTAAAACCACAACACAAAAATTAAGTGTGTTGTGGTTTTTGTCATTTTCTATATCCTTTCAAAAAACAAGCTGCGTTTTTATTTTAATAGCCGACCATAACCCCAAAAAACAAGACAAATACCGAAACCGACAGAAGTAATATTTGTAATTTCCATGTCCATTTGAGCCATTTTAAATAGGACACATTTGCCATGGACAAGCCGATAAGAAGCACCGGATTTGTTGGCAAAATTACATCGGTAAAGCCGTCTGCCATACAGTAGGTCAGAATTACGAGCGTTGGAGAAACACCCAGCGCTTTTGTTATTGGCAAGATAATGGGCATAACCAAGAATATCTTTGCAGATGCCGAGCCTATAAACAACTGCAAAAACAAAATCAGCGCATATATAAGCAAAACCGTAACAAATTTACCTTTTCCCTCTAACAGCTGCAACGCAGTGTGCATAACCGTATCAATTATATCACTCTCGACCATCACAAGTTTGACAGAGGAAGCCAAGGCAATCATCGCGACTGCAGGAAGCATTGCCGCAGCGCCGTTTAGAAAATATCCGAGCACACGCCGAAAATCCTTGCAAACAAGCTGACCTGCTATAAGTCCCGCTATCAAAAAGCTTGCCGCTAAAATGGGAATTGCAAGGCCTGAAATTGCACGCACGCAGGCAATTGCCAACAAGAGCACTCCCTGAACGGCAAAAAAGACGGCATAAACTTTAAATATTTTTTGCTGATTTTGTGGTGCATACTCTGCCTGATTTATAATATTTTCCCGCTTCTTTTGGTCGATTTCATAAGTAAGCGAAATTTTTGGATTTTGACGAATTTTTCTAAGATACGAAAGCAAAAACGCGCACAGCATGGCATAAATAATAACGAAGAAAACAATTCTCAGCCACACGCCCGAGGATACCGAAATTCCTGCGAACTGCGCCGCAGTGCCTACCGAAAAGGGATTGGTGATGGCTGTGGAAAAGCCGAAACAGGCTGCCATAAGACAGGCACCAAGACCTATCATCGTATCCATCTGCATAGACAGCACAAACATAATTATCAAGGGCAGCAGTGTTACCAATTCCTCAAACATACCAAAAAGGCTGCCAAACAGCATAAAAATCAGCACCGTGATGCAAATCATCGGGCCTTCGCTGTTTTTGAGTCTGCGCATAATATAAGCGATAAACACCTTGATGCCGCCGGTCTTATCCAAAAGATTAAACACACCGCTCATAATAAGCAAAAATACGCTTATCATAATTATCGTAACCGAATCCTCCGATGCAAAAACCCGCAACGGAGCTGTGAGCACGCGCCAAAAGGCTATGCCCTCCACATCCCCTGCGGTATAAGTACCGGGAATTATGTTGTTTGCAGCGTCTCTTTGGAATGCACCCTGTGGAATAAAATATGACAGCGACCCACAAAAAAGCAACACGACCAACAACAGCACCGTTACCGTAACAAAAGAACTGGTGCTGATGTTTGAATAGGCCTTATCCTGCTTTTTGATGTCCTTCTCTTTTGTAAGGATAATAATTCCTCCTTATGTATCAGAAATTTCGTCTCGCAAAATCATAGATGCCATATACCATTCGACCGCCGAACGCTTATCCTTTGGCACGAAATACAGAATCTGCGTGCCGTCATATATTTCAAAATTCTCACCCGCACCAAACAAAAGTCGATATATGCGCTGCAGGGGAAAATGCAACTTTATCGCCTCTTTGTCTTTTGTGCCTGAATATGTCAGTCCCTCACGATTTAATGTACAAACGCCGTATCCGCCGTGACGTGTCAAACTCTTGCCGTCACCCGAAAGGCGCAATTCCACTTCGGAGGTTAAATTATAATCCTTGTTTTCGGCGATTTCCTTTTTTAGAAGTGTTTTTTGCCAATCGTACCACTCGGTAAGGCTCTTAAACCGAAAACCCTCGTCAAAGGCATACCTGTTATCAAGGGAGGTCAAATAACCGCAATGCTTACAAAAAAATTTATCTTTTTTTGCTGTGAGCGTATATTTTTTATCGCAAAGCGGACAGGTGGTCAAAATATTCTCCAAGCCCTCTGCCATACGCCCTGACTTATAATGGATGTCGGGTCTTTTCTGTAGCCACTCAAACTCGTTATAAAAAAGCCTTTGCTCGACACCTGTTTTGAGTTCTTCCAAGGAAAGCTTTTTTATCTGCTCTGCCGTGTATAAAATATCCAACTCGGTCTCTACCACAGCGCCACGGCGAAGGCCCTTGCCCCATTTGGGGTCGGCCAGATAGTCGCCGCTTATTTTGATTGTATAAACATTGACACCCGATTTTTTGATAAAGGAATATGTACTTTCTTGAATATCCTCAAATCGTCCTGTGGTGGAAAGACGTGCTTCAGGCATCATTGCCAGAATTTCTTTGTTCTTAAGTACCGTTAGGCAGTTTTTTGCATTCTCTACATCCATAGTAAACATACTTTTCGGGAATGCGCCGACCTTTCTCAAGAGCCACCCCAAAACAGTGTGATAAAAATAAAGACGCGCGACGATAAAATGCGGCTTGTGTCTGCGCAACAGCGCCGCAGCATATATAAAATCAATAAAAGAGCCGTGATTACATAAAACGATGGAGGGAGACTCCGGTTTACCAATTTTATTGACCGTCCTTATTTTAATACCGCAGAGCATCAAATAAACACGCACACCAAAATATAAAACATTCATAACAAAGGTATTTACCCTTTGCACGCTACCTTTATTGTGTTTTTTCATACTGTCTGCAAGGTTATTAAGCCACGTTATTATGGCATTCTTCTTGCAAAGTACAAAAGCAACCAACAACAAAAACAAAGCAAACACACAAGCCGTAACAACCCAGTTGGCTGCTATTGCAATGCTTCCCAACCCTACGCCGATACACACCGAAGGGAGTGAACCTATTACGGTCACTATGATATAGCGCTTATAGGTCATGCCCATGCTCGCAGCAAAAAAGCAAATCATACCATATGGGATAACCGGCAAAAAATAAAGAACAAAAATTATAAGCACTGCTTTTTCGGATAAAGCAATTTTTTCCAAATTTAAATCAAGTTTTCTGACAAATACGCTTCGCAGCTTATCTCCGTAGCTTTTTTGCAACAAAAAAATTACCGTATTTCCAACCAAAACGCCAAGCATACAGCATACAAAACCTATTGAAAATCCGAAAGTAAGGCCTGAAAGCACCTGAATAGGCTCTGCGGGTAAAACCGTGCAGGTTACCTGAAGGGACGAAAGCGCAATCATAACAAAATCTCCGCGCCAGCCAAATCCTTGCAGTCGGTCCCTTAACTCCTCGTTAGAAAGGTCTTCTGAAAATACGCTTTTCAAAAGGTCAATATTTCCGCCGGAAAGTGCAAGCAGCGCCAATAAAGCTAAAACTATTGCGACACCAACTGCTGTCAATATTCTTTGTCTTGTTTGATGCTGAAGCTCCATTTTTGCCACCCCTCTCTCAACGCTTAGTTTATTATACAACAATTCGACCAAATACGCAATATTTCAAGCCGCTTATTGTTAGTTTATTGCATTTTGAGTGTTATTAAGTTATAATAAAACAAATTTTAGGTCAGGTGATTTATGTGAGAAACATTATTGAAATTAAGAACTTAAAAAAATCTTTTGGGACGGTTCGTGCTGTTGACGACATAAGCTTCAACGTTAAAGAAGGTGAGCTTTTTGCTTTTTTAGGTGTGAACGGTGCCGGTAAATCCACAACCATAAACATTATGTGCAACCAGCTTGCAAAGGATAGTGGAAGCGTTTCTCTTTGTGGCTTTGACCTTGACACAGCCGCAAAAGAAGTCAAGGGCCTTTTGGGCGTTGTTTTCCAAAATTCCGTGCTGGATAAATCGCTGACGGTTTATGATAATCTGCGCTCTCGTGCCGCGCTTTACGGAATTTGCGGCAACACTTTCAACGAAAGACTTTCGGAGCTTTCAGAGCTTCTTGATTTTTCAAACATTTTAAAACGCACCGTCGGTAAGCTTTCGGGCGGTCAAAGAAGACGCATTGATATTGCAAGAGCGCTTTTACATCATCCCAAAATTTTGATTTTGGATGAGCCGACTACGGGACTTGACCCACAGACGAGAAAACTGCTTTGGAATGTTATTGACGACCTTCGAAAGAGCGAAAATATGACTGTTTTCCTCACCACACATTATATGGAGGAGGCAGCCGAAGCCGATTACGTTGTAATTCTTGACAGCGGTAAAATTGTAGCAGACGGAACTCCACTTACTCTAAAAAACACCTATACGGGTGATTTTATAACACTTTACGGTGCGGATGAGCAGGATATTAAAGCGCTCGCTCTTCCGTACGAGCAAATAAGAGATGCTTTTCGCATTTCGGTTCCCAATACCAAAGCGGCTACCGAGCTTATTGTTAAAAACCCTGAACTGTTTGCAGATTTTGAAATTACCAAAGGCAAAATGGATGATGTCTTTTTGGCGGTTACGGGTAAAAAGCTCATCTCAGAGGGAGGTAACGAACAATGACTTTATTAGGCGCTCTTATAAAAAGAAACACCAAGCTCTTTTTCAAGGATAAGGGTATGTTTTTTACGTCACTCATAACCCCGCTTATTTTGCTTGTTCTTTACGGAACCTTTCTTGGAAATGTTTATAAGGACAGTTTCCTTATGATTCTGCCTGACAGATTATCCTTAAAGAAAGAATTGATTGACGGATTGGTTGGCGGACAACTAATTTCCTCAATTTTAGCAGTATCGTGTGTAACCGTTGCCTTTTGTTCAAATATGCTTATGGTTCAAGACAAGGCGACAGGAACAATAAACGATTTCACCATTTCGCCCGTTAAACCAAGCGCTCTCTCGCTCGGATATTATATTTCCACGCTTATTTCCACGCTTATAATATGTTTATGTGCTGCAGCCGCCTGTCTTATTTACGTCGCCACACTCGGATGGTATATGTCGGTTTTGGACGTCGTTTTATTACTGTTAGATATCGTTTTGCTTGTGCTTTTCGGCACGGCTCTTTCAAGTGTTATTAATTTCTTTTTATCCACCCAAGGACAAATTTCGGCTGTTGGCTCTATAATCAGTTCAGTTTACGGATTTATATGCGGAGCATATATGCCGATATCACAGTTTTCAGAAGGACTTCAAAAGATAATCTCCTTCCTGCCCGGCACATACGGAACATCGCTTGTACGCCATCACGCGACGTGCGGTGTTTTCAGAGAAATGAATAGCGAAGGATATCCTAAAGAGATTATTACCGCTTTTAAGGATTCCATTGACAGCAATTTGTATTTCTTTGATAACGAAGTATCCGTCTCGGTTAAATACGCAATCTTGAGCGGCACCACCTTGATTTTAATTGTTACCTACATTCTTTTGAACGTTATAAAAAGCAAAAATACAAACAAGAAATAGGAGTGTATTATGAATTTTACAGAGATAGCAAGGCTTCGTCAGTCATGCAGAAATTATAATCCCGATAAAACTGTTGAGAGTGAAAAACTCGACGCAATTCTTGAAACAGCGAGGCTCAGTCCCTCGGCTTGTAACGACCAGCCATATCACATAACCGTTTGCAGCGGCGAAATCAAAAACGAGGTTGCTCGCGCAACAATGGGTATGGGGCTTAACAAATTCGCAGCCGATGCGCCCGTGCTTATTGTTATTTCCGAAAAACCATATAACAGAGTTGCCGCTTTGGGCGCAAAGCTCAAGAATAACGACTATCGTTCTATGGACATCGGCATATTGTCGGCATACATCACCGCCGAAGCGACCGAGCAGGGCCTGTCATCCTGTATTATCGGTTGGCTTGAATGCGATAAAATCAAAGAAATTTTAGGTCTTGACGGCGATATACGACTTGTTATAACCTTGGGTTATGCCGCCGATGATGACAAGCTTCGCAACAAAAAGAGAAAGCCAAAAGAAGAACTGATAACCATAATAAAATAAGAATAATAAAATCCCCACCGTATCAGCGGTGGGGTCTTTTTTTATTATGGGTTTGTATCATTAAAATAATCGTCAAGGGTTTTGAAGGTATAGCCCTCGCTTGTTGCCGTATCTATAATTCTGCCGAGTGCCTGTGTATTATCGGATGATACTGCGTGCAGCAGTATTACAGCACCCGAATGAAACCGCGAGGTGACGGTCGAATACGCGTGGTCTGCGCCCTTTTGTGCCGAAGTATCCCAGTCGGTATGGGCTAGCGACCAAAAAACAGATTTATATCCGAGAGATGTTACAAGCTCCAACGCGCACTCGGAATGTTCGCCGGAGGGAAATCTGAAATACGGACTTGTGTACGAAAAATTCGTTCTTAAATAATTATCAAGCGTTGCTATTTCCTCTGCCATTTGAGTGCGAGTAAGCGAAGGGAACGAGGGATGTGTTGTGCTGTGGTTTCCGACTATATGACCTTCATCTATCATTCTCTGCACCAGCGCTTTGTTATTCTTTGCATAGCTGAGTGTTATAAAAAATGCCGCTTTTACTCCCTTTCCTTTGAGGGTGTCGAGTATATCTGCCGTGAGATTCTGATATTCATATCCGTTATCAAAGGTCAGATACATCACTTTTTCTTGCGTTTTGGTGTCGAGCGCTAGAGCTTGTACGTTTTGAAAGCCGTCAAAGGTCGCCTGATTTACAAAGGACTGATTATGCGCCATTCCGTTTTGTGCAATACCAAAAGAAAAACCTTTTTTGACGGTTGAGAGCCCTCTTGTGTTTTCGGGGTCGTTGACGGTATATGTAAAAGCTTCCAACGGGATTTTTGTTTCGGTCGGAGGCGGTGTGGCAACAGGCGGAGTGCTCGAAGTGGGTTGAGGCTTAGGCTCATCTTTTATTTCGGGCTGCTGCTCGGGTGTAGGTGGCGGTGTAACTTCGGGTTCTTTGATTACAATATCACACGCATCCTCTATCAAAATTGCCGCAACCGTTTCAATGCTTTCGCGCTTTTCTTCCTTGCACGAACAAAAGGTAAGCATTAACGCAACACAGCAAATCAGACATAAAAACTTTCTCATTCCATCCCCTCCAAACTATTTTAATTTTATAACAATATTCAATCTTTTTCAAGGGCAGACGACAAAAAAGTCGCCCGTTTTTGAGCGACTTTTTTTGTTTTTTTGGTTCATTATCTTATTTTTGCATTTAACTTTCGGCTTGCCAATTTTATTGAAATAAACACGATTATCCATATGACAAAGAAGACAGCCCCAAATATGGCGGTGAAAATCAGTATTACCTTCAAATCAAACGGTATCCAGCTGTTCACAAGGTAACACGCTATGTATGCGATATATATTAGCGAGAGATGGCAAAAAATTGATTTCGGAACACTGAAGCTTTCTATCTGATTGAACACCGTTGCACCCGCCTGAACGAAGGCAACTATGTATATTGAAACTATTGCAACCAAAACCTGTATTCCGCTTAACGAAAAGTTTTCGGTATGGCTTTGTGTAATGGCATAAATTATACCGAGTATTATCGGTCCAAAGCCACCGAAAATTAGTCCTCTGTGTAAAAATTCTTTTAAGTATTTATTCATACTAAATTCCAAGCCTTTCCTTGATTGTTTTAAGCTGTCTGCGAGAGACATAGTCGGTATGTCCGCTTTTAAAACGAATCTTAAGCGTTCCCGATATAGAGGTGTCAAAACGCTCCATTTTCTTTATGTTAGCAATACAGGATTGATTTATTTTAACAAAATTATCGGGCATTTTTTCTTCTACCAAGTAGAGCCTTTCTTTTAAAAGATACTGTCCGTCGGTGCAGATGGCAAAAAGCTTGTTATTAATTACGCTGATGCATTCGACATCATCAGGATTGAGCTTCACAATTTCGCTGTCCTTGTAGCCAAGCAACGAGGCATCCTTTTGTTCTGTGAGTGTTTGTATTTGTTTTACAAGCTCGCTTTTTTCCCTTGCGTAAATCACAACCCTTTCTTGCACCGTCGGGTCAATTATTATTTCGCATTTCACTGCATCATCTCCTTTTACACACATCTTACACTACCGAAAAAAATCTTTCAAGCCGTTTTAAGCGTTCGGTCGGTTTTCTTGACCAAACGGAAAACCCCACCGAGTAATCGGTGGGGTTTGATTGTTTCATAAAGTCAGCAATTACTTGCTTTCTTTGATTGCAGCCTGTGCTGCTGCAAGGCGGGCAATCGGAACACGGAAGGGTGAGCAGGATACATAGTCGAGGCCAATCTTGTGGCAGAACTCAACTGATACCGGGTCGCCGCCGTGCTCGCCGCAGATGCCGCAATGCATTGTCGGACGTACCTTCTTGCCAAGAGTTACTGCCATTTCCATAAGTTTGCCTACGCCGTTCTGGTCGAGCTTTGCAAACGGGTCGTTTTCGTAAATCTTGCTGTCGTAGTATGCTGTAAGGAACTTACCTGCATCGTCACGGCTGAAGCCGAAGGTCATCTGTGTGAGGTCGTTTGTACCAAAGCAGAAGAACTCTGCCTCTGTTGCTACCTCGTCAGCGGTCAAGCATGCTCTCGGGATTTCCATCATTGTACCAACCTCGTACTTAAGGTCAGAGCCTGCTGCTGCGATTTCTGCATCTGCAGTTGCTACAACGATATCCTTAACGAACTTCATTTCCTTAACTTCGCCTGTGAGCGGAATCATGATTTCGGGAACGAGGTTCCAATCCGGATGTGCTTTCTTAACATTGATTGCTGCACGGATTACTGCTGCTGTCTGCATCTTTGCAATTTCAGGATATGTTACTGCAAGACGGCAACCACGGTGACCCATCATCGGGTTGAACTCGTGCAACGAATTTATGATATTCTTAATTGTCTCAACGCTCTTGCCCTGTGCCTTTGCGAGTGCTGCAATGTCAGCCTCTTCTGTGGGTACGAACTCGTGAAGCGGGGGGTCAAGGAAACGGATTGTAACCGGATTTCCTTCAAGCGCCTCATAAAGCTTCTCAAAGTCGCCCTGCTGATAGGGAAGAATCTTTGCGAGAGCTGTTTCTCTCTCTTCAACTGTATCGGAGCAAATCATCTCACGGAATGCTGCGATTCTCTCTGCTTCGAAGAACATATGCTCTGTACGGCAGAGACCGATGCCTTCTGCACCAAGCTCGCGAGCCTTCTTAGCATCTGCGGGTGTATCTGCGTTTGTGCGAACCTTGAGTGTTCTGAACTCGTCAGCCCAAGCCATGATTCTGCCAAACTCACCTGCGATTTCAGCGTCAACTGTGGGGATGATGCCATCGTAGATGTTACCTGTTGAACCATCGATAGAGATATAGTCACCCTCGTTATAGGTCTTGCCTGCGAGTGTAAACTTCTTGTTTGCTTCGTCCATGATGATATCGCCGCAACCGGATACGCAGCAGGTTCCCATTCCGCGAGCAACAACGGCTGCGTGGCTGGTCATACCGCCGCGAACGGTGAGGATACCCTGAGAAGCCTTCATACCTGTAATGTCTTCAGGTGAAGTCTCGAGACGAACGAGGATTACCTTTTCACCTCTTGCATTCCAGCTTTCAGCATCTTCTGCATTGAATACTACCTTACCGCAAGCAGCTCCGGGCGATGCGCCGAGACCCTTGCCTGCAGGAGCCTGTGCCTTGAGAGCCTTAGCATCAAACTGCGGGTGGAGAAGTGTATCAAGGTTACGCGGGTCAATCATAGCAACAGCCTGCTTCTTATCAATCATGCCCTCATCAACGAGGTCACAAGCGATTTTGAGAGCTGCCTTTGCTGTTCTCTTACCGTTACGTGTCTGGAGCATAAAGAGTTTGCCGTGCTCAACAGTAAATTCCATATCCTGCATATCGCGATAGTGGTCTTCAAGTGTTGCGCAAACTTCGTTGAACTGCTTGAATGCTTCAGGGAATTTTTCTGCCATTTCTGCGATGGGCATTGGTGTACGAACACCTGCAACAACGTCTTCGCCCTGTGCGTTGGTGAGGAACTCACCCATAAGACCCTTTTCGCCTGTTGCGGGGTCACGAGTGAAGGCAACACCTGTACCACAGTCGTCACCCATATTACCGAATGCCATCATCTGTACGTTAACAGCGGTACCCCAAGAATAAGGAATATCGTTGTCACGACGGTAAACGTTTGCACGGGGGTTATCCCATGAACGGAATACTGCTTCAACAGCGCCCATGAGCTGTTCCTTCGGGTCAGACGGGAAGTCCTTGCCGATTTTTGACTTGTATTCAGCCTTGAACTGCTCTGCGAGTTCTTTAAGGTCATCAGCTGTAAGCTCAACGTCCTGAGTTACGCCTCTGTCTTCCTTCATTTTGTCGATAAGCTCTTCAAAATATTTCTTACCAACTTCCATAACAACGTCAGAATACATCTGGATGAAACGGCGATAGCAGTCGTAAGCCCAGCGAGCATTACCTGACTGTGCAGCCATAACCTCAACAACCTCTTCGTTAAGACCAAGGTTGAGAATTGTATCCATCATACCGGGCATGGAAGCGCGGGCACCTGAACGTACGGAAACGAGAAGCGGATTTTCCTTATCGCCGAACTTTTTGCCGGTGATAGCCTCCATCTTATCAATGTACTCCATAATCTGTGCCTGGATATCATCGTTGATTCTTCTGCCATCCTCATAGTACTGAGTGCAGGCCTCTGTGGTTACGGTGAAGCCCTGCGGAACGGGAAGACCGATGTGGGTCATCTCAGCAAGGTTTGCGCCCTTACCACCGAGAAGTTCACGCATGGTTGCGTTACCTTCAGAGAAAAGGTATACATACTTGTGACTCATTTAAGCCAACCTCCTAAAAAATTTTTGGCGCGAAGCCATTTTTAACTCTTATAGACCTTAAACTCGGGACAGCATGTCCCATATTAAAGTCAGCAACACTTATTATAACACCACTTGTTAAAAAAAGGAAGCATTTTTTTATATAATGTATGCAAATTTTTAAAAAATATCAAAAACAACAAAATCTCACCGTTTTTTCGCGGTGAGATTTGTAAAAATTTATCTTATTTTTCCTTGTATGTTATGATTCTCACGATGACGGGTGCCAAAATTATGTTTGTTACAAGCTCAACTATGAAGTTGCCGCCCGCAAGTCCCAAAAACATATAGCCTGCAACGTTTTTAAATCCCTCGGCTTCTCCCCACTGTGTGATGGTCGGCAAAAAGAAGAGGACACATCCGAGCAAGAACACGCCCGTATTCACAATCGGACAAGCGACTGCTGCCGCCGTAACTGCGAGATACTGATTACGTTTTTCGAAAATTTTATAAACCATTCCCGCTACGAGTCCACAAAGGGTGCCTTTGAGCAGCACGGTTAGTACCGTTCCCCACACGCTGACCGAAAGAAACGCAGCTGCGTCTCCGCTTAGCAGCACTGCTACACCGAAAACGAAGCCGAGCCAAGCACCCGTTTTAAAGCCGCAGGTTGCGGCGCCGATGACTATGGGGATTAACACAAGCGAGATTGAAAAGGGCCCGAGTCTTATAAACGAGCCCAAAAGCTGAAGCACGATTACGAGTGCCGTAAGTATCGCGCCGAGCACCAATTTTTTTGTTTGTTGTTTTCTGTTTGACATAAAAATTCCTCCGATACCATCTTGCTTTTGCAAGTACAGTTCATTTGAAAAATTTTTGAGCGAAAAATCAGTGACGGTTATTTTTCTCGTAAATTATACGAAGTCCGTCAAGAAGTAGATTTTCATTCAAAATTATTTCCCTTTTACAACAGGATATTACCTGCTTTGCCCTTCCGCCCGTTGCAACAACTGCGGCGGTTTCGCCGAGTTCTTTTTCGATGCGCTCAATCATTCCGTCAAGCATTGATGCGGCGCCGATAACGAGTCCCGACTTCATACAGTCAATTGTATTTTTTCCGATTACGCTTGGCGGTGCTTCGATATGCACAGACGGAAGCTGTGCGGTTTTTGTTGCAAGCGCGTCAAGGGTAATTCCGAGTCCTGCGGCAATCACTCCGCCCAAGAAGCAACCGTTTTTATCAAGCACACTTATGGTGGTTGCGGTACCCATATCCACAACTATGCAGGGCATAGTATACTCGGCGAGTGCGCCAACGGCACCTGCGGCAAGGTCAGGCCCCAGCTGTGCGGGGTCGTCTATGCGGATATTGAGTCCTGTTCTCACACCCGGCCCTAAAATCAGCGGAACTATATTGCACAGCTTGCTGACGGCCATGGAGAGCGCGCTTCCCACAGAGGGTACGACGGAGCATATTATTGCGTCCTCTATCACCCCTGTGTCAAAACCGTTAAGGTGCACTAAGTCTGCAATTTCCACAGCGTACTGGTCACCCGTGCGATTTTTATCGGTTGCGAGGCGGGAGGTAAACATTAGCCTTTCTTCTTCGTACAGCCCTAAGGTTATGTTGGTGTTGCCGACATCGATAGCTAAAAGCATTTCTGCCACTCCCTTTTTTAATTTTCTTTCCATATTTTAGCACACAACAAAAACCCCGTCAATAAAATTTTGTTGACAAAAACGCTTTATACTGATATAATATCAAGGCTATTTGTGGGATTATGTCCCGATATAGCTCCTTGCCGGACAAAATGTTCGGCCAATAGTCCAAAAGGAGGTGCAACACAGATGTTAAGTAAGTACGAATTAGTTATGATTTTCTCTGTTAACGCAGGTGCTGAAGAAGGCGTTTCTGCTTTGGTTGAGAAGTTCAAGGCTCTTATCGAGGCTAACGGTACCATCGAAAATGTTGACGAATGGGGTAAGCGCCGTCTTGCCTATCCTATCAACGATGAGACCGAAGGTCACTATGTCATCACGACATTCACAAGCGGCGCAGATTTCCCTGCAGAGCTTGAGCGTGTGGCTAAAATCACCGATGGTGTTTTACGCACAATGATTATTAAAAAATAACGGAGGTAACCACTATGTTCAATCTGGTTGTTTTAACAGGCAGACTTACCGCCGACCCTGAGCTCAGGTACACCAGCAATAATATTCCGGTAACTTCCTTTTCTATCGCTGTAAACCGCAGATATAAAGCGGGCGAAGAAAGTCAGGCCGATTTTATTAATATTGTTGCTTGGCGCCAGACTGCCGAATTTGTTACTAAGTATTTCAAAAAGGGCAGTTTAATTGGCATTGAAGGTTCAATTCAGACAAGAAGATATGTTGATAAGGACACAGGCAAAAACAGAACTGCATTTGAGGTTATTGCTAATAATGTTCAGTTTGTTGAGTCTCGTCGTGACGGTGCTGCCGCAGACGGTGCACAGCCTGCAGCTTCCTTCAACAACACCGATATGGGAGATTTCTCTGTTATCGCTGCTGATGACGACCTTCCGTTTTAATGTGATTCGAGATTTAAGAATGGAGGATTATTCTCATGGAGAGAAATGATAGACCCGCTCGCAGAAAGCCCCATAAGAAAGTTTGCCACTTCTGCGTTGACCGCGTTGAAGAAATCGATTACAAGGATGTTGTTCGTCTTCGCAAGTTCGTATCCGAGCGTGCAAAGATTCTTCCGCGCCGCGCAACAGGCACCTGCGCAAAGCATCAGCGTGAGCTGACAACCGCTATCAAGCGCGCAAGACAGGTTGCTCTTCTGCCTTATGTAAGCGACTAATAAATTTTAAAACCCCGACCGTTTAGTCGGGGTTTTGTTTTTTTACAGCATCAGATATAAAAGTGCGAATAGCAATAGTTCGTCACAGGAGTCGCCCATAAGCAACAGCAGCGCCAATATAAGCACCCTGTCCGAATCCATATTTATGTTTTTGAAATTGAGCATCTGCAAAATGTTTTGTCGGCCCGTATTCGCGGGAGCCGATATTTTTTGCTCTGTTTTATTTTCGGGTATTTTTTGCGGTGTATCACGCAGTTTCACAAAATCGGGTGCGGGCGGAATTCTGCCCACCATTTCTTCGCTTCGGCGCTGCATTTCCCTCATGCGCGCTTCGGCTTCCCTTTGCAGATTCAAAAACTCTTCTCGGCTCATTTCAGGCATTATTCTCACCCCTTTTTAAAATTTCAAAATATCAGTTTCCTTTAAAAGCGGCAACAACTTTGCAAGCTTTAAAAGCTTCACAGCTTTATCAACCTTTTCTCCCCGTTCAGTGCTGAGATGTGGCTTGAGCGCTATAAGAAGCTGAGAGCGGTCATCGTTTTTCTCACTTTTAAGCACCTGCAGCGCCTTCATTAGCATTTCTGCTTCGTTTTGTGTCGAAGGCGCCTCGCTTTGTGCCGATGGCAGATTCATATTCCCGCCAAAAAGCGACTCTGCCATTGACTGAATTCGCGCCATCCCCTCAGGGTCGGATAAAAGCTGTGATATTTTTTCGTTTAAGTTATCATTTTCCATCTTTACTGAGCGACCTCATTATCATTTGTGCTTGCGGGGAATTTAGCAGCTTTTCAAGGCTTGCCTTATCTGACATAAGCTTTTTGAGCTCTGCCGACTGTGCGGGGTCGAGCTCATTTAATATGCCCTGCATATCCCTTTGTGCCACCGCATTTGAGAGCTTTTGATTTTTTCCGATTTGCGCGACTGCGTCTAAAAGTTTTTTGCGGTCAATATTGTTTTCCATTGTATTCACCACCGATTTCGAGTATACTTAAAATATATGAATTTCCCTAAAGGAGTAGACTATGAGATTGCTTGTTATTTCAGACAGTCACGGCAAAAGCTCGGTAATACACGATATTATTGAAGCACAGCCGAGCGCCAAGCATATTTTCTTTCTGGGTGACTGTCTTTGTGACATTGATTCCTTTGATTTGCTATATCCTGACCGTATCTTTCACGCGGTCAGCGGAAATTGTGATTTTTACAGCAGCGTACCCTCAAAAAGCACTGTAACCGTCTGCGGTGAAAAAATATTTTTCACACACGGGCACGAGTTTGGTGTCAAGTCGTCGGACTCTCATCTGCTTTCGTACGCCACTGCTATTGGGGCAGATATCGTGCTTTACGGGCA
Organism: Acutalibacteraceae bacterium; assembly: GCA_045601885.1. Taxonomy (GTDB): domain Bacteria; phylum Bacillota; class Clostridia; order Oscillospirales; family Acutalibacteraceae; genus SIG589. The sequence goes on from JAZSAN010000009.1 coordinate 52,945, forward strand.
TAGCCATATTCCTAATATAAGATATGCCGACGGGGTATATTTGGTTAATCCCGGCTCGGTCGGAAGGGGCCGCGAAAAGGGAGACACCTATGCGTATATCGACATTGAAAACGGACAGGTCTTTGCCGCAACGGTAAGAATTTAATGTATATAAAAAACGCACCTTAACGGAACATACCCTTAAGGTGCGTTTTTATTTTTTTAACATACACAAATCGACAAAATTCTGTGGACTATATATAGTATAATTAAACGCGGAAGGTGGTGACAATATGAATTATAATGAAATTTTAACGCAACTCGCTATCAAAAACAATGTATCTGTAAAAGAGATAGAAAAGGAAATGGCGTTTGCAATAAGTTGTGCAGGTTTAAATTGTTCTGTGAAAGATTTTATAGAAACAACATCCGCCTCGCTCATAAAGACTATATATAGTAAATAGTATAATATATCGTCTATTAGTCCCTGACATAAAGTATAAAATACTTTTGTCAGGAGTGATAAAAATGAACATCACACAAGCGGTTAAGAAAAGATTTGAAGAGCTTTGCTACGAGAAAAATTTGAATTTTTGCAAGTTGGCAAATATCTCGGGTGTTCCTTACACAACAGTAAAATCTATATTTTACGACCAAAGCAAAAATCCAGGAATTTCTACTATCAAAAAGCTTTGTGACGGTCTTGAAATTACTATAACAGAGTTTTTTGATACTGACTATTTCAAAAGTTTAGAGCAAGAAATAAAATAATTAAAAACGCACCTTGAAAAAGGTGCGTTTTTATTAATTATATTTGGAATAGCCTTTATATTTTCTGCTACGGCGGCGTTTTTTACGGTTTCGGTTCATCATAACGATGCTCAGTGCGAAAAGCACTATTGCTACAACTACAACAATTAACACTATTTTAAAGGCGGTTGAAGTGAGCGCTTTTTTAAAGGCTCTTGCAATTCTGAGCACGAAGTTTGCGTTTCGTGCATCGCCCGCTATCAAGTTAACCGTGCCCAAGGTTTCGCCCGCGTAAATCACATCTGCGGTGTCTAAAAGTTGGCCTTTTTTTATGGGTGCATCATAAACCTTTCCCTCGGATTTCGGTTTAATTTGCACGGTTGAAGAATCGGCTTCCTTCGGAAGAATTGCCGACAATCCACCCTCGACCACCATTGTTACATAATCGTGGTCCCAGCACAAATCGACCTTTGCTTCGGCAACGGGTGTTTCGGCATCGACCACCATTTTATATTCAAAATTATTAAACGCCCACTCGTAGAGCTTTTTGGTTTCGTCAAACTCGATTCTGATATTTTTGCCTGCGGCATCCTTTGCGGGACAATTCATCAAAACACAAAGATATGTTTGTCCGTTCTTTTTGGCGGTTGAGATAAGGCAACGTCCCGCCTCATCGGTAAAGCCGGTTTTTACGCCGCTTGCATATTTATAAAAATGGTTTGGCGATGCACCGTTATATCTATCCTGCAAGAAAATGGTGGTGACGAGCGTACGCTCGCCGCTTTTGTTAGTTGCGGGCATATTATAACGCTTGGTTGACACGACCTCTTTAAATATGTTCTTTTTTAAAGCTTGCTCTGTTAATATGCGCATATCGTTAACGGTTGTATAATGCTCGTCATCGTGCAAACCGTGGGGGTTGGCGAAATGAGTGCCCGTCATACCGAGCTCCTCTGCGCGCTTGTTCATCATACCGACAAAACCTGCTATACTTCCGCCGTAATGCTCGGCGACGGCATTGGCACAGTCGTTTGCCGAAGGCAGCATCAAGAAATACAGCGCCTGAAGTGCGGTGATTTCCTCGCCCTCTTTAAGATTTCCCATTGATGCTCCCGTGCCAAGCAGCGAATCTATCGCGCTCTTGCTTATTGTGATTATTTCACTCTCGAGGTCCTTAGTGTTTTCCATCACGAGCAAAGCAGTCATTATTTTTGTAAGCGAGGCGGGATAAAAACGCTTGTCCGTATTGCGCGAAAAAATCACCTCACCCGTATCAAGACTTGAAAGTAAAACGCCTTCCGCCTTTATTTCAAAGCCCGAAATCTGATATGCGCCGACGTTCACAGAAAAGAGTGACGCCAATAGCACTACACTTAAAAAAATTGACAAAAATGTTTTTTTCATAGCATTATTCCCCGATATATGTTATACTGTGTATACAGTTCGATATTGAATATAACTATTATATAATAAAATCGCACAAATTAAAAGCAGTTTTTTATAATTTTCCTGCCTGACTGGAGTGAAAATATTTATGTATTATCTGACAGGAGATATGCACGGAGATGAGTCGCGCATATATGACAAAGAATGGTACAAGCTCAAAAAGGGCGACACACTTATTGTTCTTGGCGATTTTGGTTTTTTGTGGGACGGGTCGGAGCGTGAAAAAAAGGCGCTCAAGTTCCTGTCAACCCGAAAGTTTACCATTGCGTTTTTGGACGGAACACATGAAAATTTTGATATGATAAATTCCTGCCGCGTTACGCGCTGGAAGGGCGGAAAGGTGCACCGCATTGGAGATAACCTATACCACCTTATGCGCGGTCAGATATTTAACCTTGACGGATGCCGCGTGTTTACTATGGGCGGCGGAGAAAGTGAAGAGAGCGACGCAGACGAAAACAAGACCCGTTGGAAGCTTGCAATGCCGACACCTGCAGAATTCACAGAGGGCGCCGAAGCCTTGGACGAAGAGGGGCTTCGCGTTGATTACATACTCACTCACGAGCCGTCATCCCTTATTAAAAGCGCTATGCTTTTACGGAGAGGTCAAGCCGACCGCGTTAACAAGCTGAATGGTTATCTTACCGAGATTGACCGCAACTGCAGTTTCAGACACTGGTACTTTGGAAGTATGCACGAGGACAGAATAATCACACCCAAGCACACCTGTGTTTTTAACAAAATTATTCCGCTTGATACCGCACCGCCACCAATTCCGATTGAAATTGATTTCGGCACACTTGTTAAATAAATTAAAAGCCCTGATTTTTATCAGGGCTTTTTTGTTTTTCAGGCTTTTTTCGAAAGCATTTGCTTGTCACTTGTAAACTTGCTGCCGCTGCCCTGCTCGAACAACTGAAGAAGCTGTTCGATGGTCAGTTTTTTCTTTTCTTCGCCGCTTATGTCTACAACTATGCTGCCTTCGTGCATCATTATAAGACGGTTACCATAAGTTATGGCATCGCTCATATTGTGGGTAACCATAAGCGTTGTGAGAGAATTCTCGGTTACAAGCTTGTTTGTGATTTCAAGCACTTTTGCTGCTGTCTTGGGGTCGAGCGCCGCTGTGTGTTCGTCAAGCAGCAACAGTTTCGGTTTCATAAGCGTTGCCATAAGCAGTGTGACCGCCTGACGCTGTCCGCCCGATAAAAGCCCTACCTTTGTGGAAAGGCGGGTTTCAAGTCCCAAGTCGAGCTGAGCTAAAAGCTTTTTATACTCTTCTCTTTCGCTTCGGGTGCAGCCCCACACGAGTCTGCGCTTTTTTCCGCGACGCGCCGAAATTGCAAGGTTTTCTGCAATTTCCATATCGGGTGCGGTGCCCTTCATCGGGTCCTGAAATACCCTGCAAAGCCATGCTGCTCTTTTATACGCGGGCATATTTGTAACATCAATTCCGTCTATCTCCACAGTGCCGTAGTCGGGCTTCCAAACGCCCGAAATAGCATTGAGCATTGTGCTTTTTCCCGCGCCGTTGCCGCCTATCACAGTGACAAAATCACCTTTATTCAAATGCAAATTAAGGTTTGAAAGCGCGCGTTTTTCGTTGACGGTGTTGGGATTAAATGTTTTATAAAGAGTCTTTATTTTAAGCATTTTCCGCACCTCCGTCCGAAGCGCTTTCCACATCAAGCGCCAAACACTCTTCGGGCAGCTTGGGTTTTGTAAAATACTCGTTTTTCAAATACGGAAAAGCAAGGAATATTGCAACCACGACTGCCGACAGCATCTTTAAAAGGTCGGTATCGAGTCCGAGCCAGATTACAAAGGTATAAACAAGATAATATGCCACTCCGCCGCCTACAACGCCGATAAGACTTACGACAAAATTCGGCTTGATTTTGAGCGAAACAGAAAGACCGATTATGATTGCGGCAAGACCGATTACGATTGCGCCGCGACCCATATTGATATCGGCAAAACCCTGATACTGTGCCAAGAGTGCGCCTGAGAGCGCCACTATTCCGTTTGATATTGCAAGCCCCAAAACCTTGTTGAACTTGATGTTAACGCCCTGTGCCTCGCTCATATCTGCATTATCGCCCGTTGATTTGACCGAAAGTCCGATTTCGGTATAAAAAAACAGGAACAAAAGTACGATTATAAGAGCGCAGAAAGCAAGTGCTACTGCTATTGCGACGGGGTTGTTAAGCGATGTCAACAGCACCGAATAGTTGCGCGAGCTAATCGACAAATTCGCCTTGCCCAAAATCTTGAGATTCAGCGACCACAAAATAAGCTGTGTCAATATACCTGCAAGTATCGCGGGGATGCCCATCACAGTATGGCAAATGCCCGTTACTATGCCTGCAAGAGCACCCGCTATAAACGCGATTATGAGACACAAGAATATGTTTACACCCTTTGTCAGTAATATAGCGCAGACGCAGGCGCCTGTACAGATTGAGCCGTCAACCGTCAGGTCGGCAATATTTAAAATTTTATATGATATGTAGAGCCCTATCGCCATTATGCCCCATATGAGACCTTGTGCGACTGCTCCGGGTAATGCGTTAAGAAATCCCATTATTATCACTCAGCGCTTTCACGGGCTACATAACCTGCGCTGTCAAGCTTTGCGGTGTCGATACCGAGCTCATCGCAGATAGCCTTGTTGTATTTTTTAACAGGAGAGGCGTCATAGCCTATTTCCATTTTGGTTATATCTTCTTTGCCAAGCAAAACCTGTGCTGCCATTTTTCCTGTTTCTACGCCGATATTATAATAGCTGATTGCCAAAGTGGCAAAACATACATCGCTTTCATATCCTGTGAAAACGGGGGTTTTTGCAGGGCCGCAGACATTTCTTACTGTTTCATCGTTTGATGCTACGGTGTTGTCTGTCGGAACATATATAGCGTCACATTCGGAAGATGCCTTTGTTACTACACTCTGAAGTTCTGTGGACTCGGAGAATTTATATTCTTTAACCGAAATGCCCTTGTCTTCAAGATATTTCTTTACTACATCATACTGATATTTAGAGTTTGCCTCTGAAGAGCAGTAAAGAATTCCAACGGTTGAATCCGCTGTGAGACCGAGAACATCTATCATCATCTGTGCCTGGTCGTTAAGGGGAGCTAAGTCAGATGTGCCGGATACGTTATTACCAACAACACCGCTGAAGTTCTCGATTTCGAGCGCAACGCCGTACTCGGTTATGGATGTTCCGAGAACCGGAATGGTGGTTGTTGCGTTGTATGCTGCCTGAAGAGCCGGAGTCGCGTTGCCTAAAATAAGGTCAACCTTCTCTGACACGAAGTTGTTTACTATTGTTGTGCAGGTGTTGGGTTCACCCTGTCCGTTCTGCTCTTTAAATGTAACGGTTCTGCCCTCTGCTTTAAGCGCATCACTCAAAGCGTCCTTGAAGCCCTTGGTTGCAAGGTCGAGCGAATCGTGTGTTACGAGCTGACAAATTCCGACAACATACTCTTCCTTGTCGGGATTAATCACAATTTCTGTGCCGCCACAAGCACAAAGGCTTGCGCACACACCGATGCAAAGCACCAACGCTAAAACTAATGATAAAACTTTTTTCATAACAATTACCTCTCTTATGATAATTTATAATCAACGCAATAAACACTGCGAAAATCATCTATAAAAAACAAAAACCCGCGCCTTTCAAACGAAAGACACAGGGACAGCTTTTAAGCCGTGTTACCACTCTGCTTTATCCACCTCTCACAAGGCAGACCTCATTAAGTGCAAAAATACACCCTCGCAATATAACGGTTGCAACCGGTGAGGCCTACACAACAAAGTCTTCAGCCCACAGCTAACAGAATGAATTCATCGCATTTACCGTTACTGTTTCGCACCACACAACAGCTCTCTGAAACTTAAAACGCGGTTACTGGTTTCTGCTCAAGCGCTTTTAATATATTATATGTTATTTTAACTTTTTGTCGCTATTTTGTCAAGAAAAATTTTATGGGTGATTTTAAGCGTCGCAATGGATAAAAAAAGAACGAAGTGAAAACTTCGTTCTTTTTTGGCACCCCCTGCGAGAATCGAACTCACATCTAAGTCTTAGGAGGACCTTATTCTATCCATTGAACTAAGGGGGCAGATAAAGGGGGCTGTTGCCCCCTTTTTTAGAATTTTATGCGTTCGCGAATATAGTCTGCAACCTCGTCGATTTTTATTCTGACCTGCTCCATTGTGTCACGGTCGCGGACGGTTACGCAGCCGTCCTCTTCAGAATCAAAGTCGTATGTTATGCAGAACACCGTGCCGATTTCGTCTTCACGGCTGTAGCGCTTACCGATAGAGCCTGCTTCGTCATAATCGACGTTGAACTCTTCTGCAAGACTGTCGCGCAGAGCCATTGCCTTCTCGCCAAGCTTCTTTGAAAGGGGCAGAACAGCCGCCTTAAAGGGTGCAAGTGCGGGGTGGAATTTCATAACCGTACGGGTTTCGCCGTTGGGCTTAACCTCCTGTGTATATGCATCGCAAAGGAATGCGAGCGTTACACGGTCAGCACCAAGCGACGGCTCAATAACGTAGGGTGTGTATTTCTCGTTTGTTTCGGGGTCAAAATATTCCATAGCCTCACCGCTGTGATTCTGATGCTGTGTGAGGTCGTAGTCGGTACGGTCGGCGATTCCCCAAAGCTCGCCCCAACCGAACGGGAAAAGATACTCAAAGTCGGTTGTTGCCTTTGAATAGAAGCAAAGCTCTTCAGGGTCGTGGTCACGCAGACGAAGGCTTTCCTCATTAATGCCTAAATCGAGCAACCACTTTTTGCAGTATGAACGCCAATAATCAAACCATTCAAGGTCGGTTCCCGGCTTGCAGAAGAACTCAAGCTCCATCTGCTCAAACTCACGGATACGGAAGATGAAATTACCGGGTGTGATTTCGTTGCGGAACGATTTTCCTATCTGGCCAACACCGAAGGGTATTTTTTTGCGTGTGGTACGCATAATATTTTTGAAGTTAACAAAAATTCCCTGTGCGGTTTCGGGACGGAGATATAAAGTCGATGTTGAATCCTCGGTTACGCCCTGGAAGGTTTTGAACATCAAATTGAATTTGCGAATATCGGTGAAGTCACCCGAGCCGCAGGAGGGACATACAATATTATGCTCCTTGATATATGTGAGCATTTCTTCATCGGTCCAACCCGCAGGGTTGTCGGAAAGGCCGTTCTCTGCAACATAATCTTCAATAAGCTTATCGGCGCGGTGACGGGTTTTGCAAACCTTACAGTCCATTAAAGGGTCGGAAAATCCGCCAAGGTGTCCCGATGCGACCCAGGTCTCAGGATTCATAAGTATTGCACTGTCGAGTCCCACATTATACGGGCACTGCTGAACAAACTTCTTCCACCATGCCTTTTTTATATTATTTTTAAGCTCTACGCCAAGCGGACCGTAATCCCAAGAGTTTGCAAGTCCGCCATAAATTTCGCTTCCCGGATATACAAATCCGCGACCCTTTGCGAGAGCTACGATTGTTTCCATTGATTTTTCGGCGCTCATTTCATTTCCTCCACGCAAACATAATTTAACAAATATAATAATAATGCCAAAACGCCCTAAAGTCAAGGCTTTTCGCTATTGACAAAGCCTTTAACTCAATTTATAATCTAAATGTTAAAAATTAAAAATGTATAAGGAGAATAACTTTATGAATAAAGATATCAAGCTTCACGATTTTGATTTCGGCGATTTTATGGAAGCGGTTGACAAGTGCAAGGGTGATGTTTTCCTTGAGACTGCTGACGGAGATGTTTTAAATCTCAAATCCAAGCTTTGCCAGATTCTCGGAATTGCAAACATTTTAAAGGGCACCTCGATTGATGAAATTACCATTCGTTGTGCAAATCCCGAAGACGAGAGCATTATGTTCCGTTTCAACCTCTACCGCGAATTGCCGAAAGACTAATTAAAATTAAAACAGCAGGTGTAAATCACCTGCTGTTTTTTATTTTTGCTCAATTTTTTCTTTCCCGCCCATATAAGGTCTGAGAGCCTCTGGGATGCGGACTGAGTATTTTTCTCCGTCAAACTCGAGGTTGTTTTCAAGGAACGCTATTAGCATTCTCGGCGGCGCGACAACGGTGTTGTTGAGGGTGTGCGCAAGGTATTTTGAGCCATCCTCACCGCGAACGCGGATGCCGAGACGGCGTGCCTGTGCATCGCCAAGGTTTGAGCAAGAGCAAACCTCAAAATATTTTTGCTGTTTGGGGCTCCAAGCCTCAACATCATAGGATTTAACCTTCAAATCAGCAAGGTCTCCCGAGCAGCACTCAAGTGTGCGAACGGGGATATCGAGTGAGCGGAAGAGCTCAACCGAGTAGCTCCACATCTTGTTGAACCAATCCATACTCTCTTCAGGTTTGCAGATGACTATCATTTCCTGCTTTTCGAACTGATGGATACGATAAATTCCGCGCTCCTCAATTCCGTGTGCGCCCTTTTCCTTTCTGAAGCAGGGCGAATAGCTTGTGAGTGTGAGAGGCAGGGTCTCTTCGGGTGTTATGGTGTCGATAAACTTACCTATCATCGAGTGCTCGGAGGTGCCGATTAAATAAAGGTCCTCGCCCTCTATTTTATACATCATGGCATCCATCTCTTCAAAGCTCATAACTCCCGTTACGACGTTTGAACGAATCATAAAGGGCGGTATGCAATAGGTGAAGCCCTTGTCTATCATAAAATCGCGCGCATAGGCAGTGACTGCGGAATGAAGACGGGCTATATCGCCCATAAGATAATAAAAGCCTTCGCCCGCTACTCTTCCTGCTGCATCCTTATCTATTCCATTGAACTTTGCCATTATATCGGTGTGGTATGGAATTTCAAAATCGACTGCGGTCTGCTCGCCGTATTGTTTAACCTCAACATTTTCACTGTCGTCCTTACCTATCGGCACGGAATCGTCGATTATGTTGGGAATTTTCATCATTACTTCTTTAAGACGGACAGCATATTCGTCCTCAAGCACCTCGAGTTCTTTAAGGCGCTGTGCTTGCTGACTTACGAGCTTTTTCATCTCTTCTGCTTCTTCGCGTTTGCCCTGCGACATCAATGCGCCAATCTGCTTTGATATTGTATTGCGGTTTGCACGAAGCTCGTTTGCCTCGCTATTGGCATCACGCTTTTTGCGGTCAAGCTCAATCGCCTCGTCAACGAGCGGCAGCTTGCCGTCCTTGAATTTCTTTTTTATGTTTTCCTTTACAATCTCAGGATTTTCTCTTATAAACTTAATATCTAACATTTAAAGTGCCTCCAAAAACCTTGCATTAGCAAGATTTTACCACATTTTTTTCATTTATACAAGCGTTCATAGTTTTTATTCAAATATTTTTGCAAGAACAGGAACCATATCCTTTATTACGGTGTTTGTGGTGTTTATGCAAAGGTCATAATTGTCCTTGTCTCCCCAAGTTTGTCCCGTATAGAAGCTATAGTATCTTGACCTGTTTTTGTCTATTCGCAAAATTTTGCTTTTTATCTGCTTTTCTGTGAGAGAGGCGGTATCGCGCTCTGCACAGCGATTGATTCGGCTCTCCAAATCGGCATACACGAAAAGCTTAAAGGGTTTTTTCTCTTTCAGTATGTAATCAGCACAGCGTCCGACTATTACGCAGTTGGATTTCTCTGCCATTTCCTTGATGATTTTTTCCTGCGCAGTATAGACCGACTGCACCTGCTTTAAGGCATAGTGGCCCGAAAAAGCAAAGCTGTGTCCTACCGTTATGGGATAAAGATGGTGGGGGGTATGTTCAACTATCTGCTGAACATACTCTTCGGAAAGTTCTGTCTTTTTTGAAATTTCGGTTATGATTTCTTTATCATAATACTCAAACCCGAGTTGCTCTGCGAGTCTTCTTCCAAGCTCACGTCCGCCGCTTCCGAATTCGCGTCCTATCGTTATAATCTTGCTCATAAAACCACCTCTTACTGTTAATATACACCATTTTCCCCAAAAACTCAACCATTATCTTACCTTTTTATGTGAAAAAGATTATTGACTTGAGCGTTTAAAAAATGTATAATAATTCTTAATAACAAAATATAAGGAGTCGGTTTTATGGCATTTTATTACAACGAAGCATCACATACCTTTAACGAGTATTTGTTGGTTCCGGGATATTCCTCGGCTGAGTGCATTCCTGCCAACGTCAGTCTTAAGACACCTCTTGTAAAATACAAAAAAGGTGAAGAACCCGCTATTTCTATGAACATACCTATGGTTTCGGCAATTATGCAGTCGGTTTCGGGCGAGAAGCTCGCGGTTGCACTTGCGCGTGAAGGCGGTGTTTCCTTCATATACGGTTCGCAGTCTATTGAAGATGAGGCCGCTATGGTTGCCCGTGTTAAAGGTTTTAAAGCAGGTTTTGTTGTGAGTGATTCCAACATCCGTCCCGACCAGACACTCCGCGATGTTTTAGAACTCAAAGAAAAGACAGGTCACTCCACCGTTGCAGTTACCGACAACGGCCGCTCCGACGGCAAGCTTCTCGGCATTATTACAAGCCGTGACTACCGCGTCAGCCGTATGGAAGGCAATGAAAAGGTTGCCGACTTTATGACTCCTTTTGAATCCTTAATATATGCTTATGACGACATTACACTTAAGGCTGCAAACGATATAATTTGGGACAACAAATTAAACGCTCTCCCGATTATTGACAAGCAGCAGAATCTTAAGTATATGGTTTTCCGCAAGGACTATGATTTCCACAAGGAAAATCCCAATGAATTGCTTGACGCACAGAAGCGTTACATCGTTGGCGCAGGTATCAACACACGCGACTATGAAGAGCGCATTCCCGCACTTTTGGCTGCAGGCGCAGACGTGCTTTGTATTGACTCCTCTGAGGGCTTCTCCGAGTGGCAGAAGCGCACTATTGATTTTGTTCGCAAGAACTATGGCGACAGTGTTAAAATCGGTGCAGGTAACGTTGTTGACCGCGATGGTTTCCTTTTCTTAGCCGAGTGCGGCGCCGACTTTATTAAGGTTGGTATCGGCGGCGGCTCCATCTGCATCACACGTGAAACAAAGGGTATCGGACGCGGACAGGCTACTGCTCTTATTGACGTTTGCGCAGCGCGTGACGAGTATTTTGAAAAGACCGGTGTTTACATTCCCGTTTGCTCTGACGGCGGTATTGTTTATGACCACCACATGACACTTGCTCTTGCAATGGGTGCAGACTTTATGATGTTAGGCCGTTACTTTGCAAGATTTGACGAAAGCCCGACAGCAAAAATCAACCTTGGTGGCAGCTATGTTAAGGAATATTGGGGTGAAGGCTCCAACCGTGCAAGAAACTGGATGCGTTACGATTTGGGCGGTGACAAAAAGCTCTCCTTCGAGGAAGGCGTTGACTCCTACGTTCCCTACGCAGGTACGCTTAAGGACAACGTTCAGCTCTCACTCAGCAAGGTTAAATCCACAATGTGCAACTGCGGTGCTCTTACAATTCCTGAATTACAGCAAAAAGCAAAGATTACTCTCGTTTCTGCAGTCAGCATTGTTGAGGGCGGCGCCCACGATGTTATCCGCAAGGATTCTTCGGTTAAGGATAACTAAAATTAAAAATAACAAAAAAGCACCACAAATCGTGGTGCTTTTTTATTGTATACCGAAAACCACGTGATAGTAGCACGGTTTGAAAAAGGTTAGCCGATGAACAATTATGTTAAAGAAAAAATTTATATTGTCGCTCATGCCGCGACGGGCACGCCCTTTCTTGTGTAGGCGAAAAGAAAGGGCGGAAAGATTCGCCTAAGGGGGAATTTCGATTTCCCCCTTAGGTGACGAATTTTAAAATTTATTAAAACGCCTCCAAAGAGTGAAAACTGCGTTTTCAATTTGTCGGCAAGTTTTACGTGTTTTATAATTTCTTCGCTGTCACCATAACCCCCTTAAACGACAAGGGCTTCGCCCTTGACCCGTTTGCGAAAAGCAAGAAATCTTCGCGCAAATCCCGCAACCTTTTGAACATCATAATCACCTCATAGGTCAAATTATATAAGCTTTAATATATCTTCTTTGGTTGCTAGGCTGTCTTTGCACGCGGTGGCGCCGCCTGCCGCAACGCCGAGACGCAGCGCGTACGCAGGGCCCTTTTCTATTCCCGCAAGGAATCCCGCTATCATAGAATCGCCCGCGCCGACGGTGTTTACGGGTTTTCCGCCGAGCGCTTCTTGTTTGTGGACGTTGCCGTCTGAATCGACAAGGATTGCACCGTCAGGTCCCAACGATACAAGCACGTTTTGTGCGCCCATTTCTCTGAGTTTTTGTGCGGCTGTTATAATTTCTTCACCCGAGAGTTGTTTTTCAAAAATTCCCTCAAGCTCCGATTTGTTCGGTTTTATCAGAAAAGGTTTGTATTTTAAGGTGTTTGTGAGCAACTTACCCGTTGCGTCCACGACGAAATTGACTCCGCGACCGACAAGACGGGCAAGAATGGTTTCATATACATCGGCGGGCAGGGTTTTAGGCACGCTGCCTGCGAGCAGAAGTGTATCACCGGATTTTAAAGCATCAAGTTTTTCTAAAAGCTTTTCAAGTTCTTCCGCTTTGATAGACGGGCCCTGCGCGTTTATCTCGGTTTCCTTTTCGCTTTTGAGTTTTATGTTGATGCGGGTATCGCCCTCGCTCAAATGCACAAAATCGGTCCTGACGCCCCATTCTCCGACGCCCTTTTCGAGTGCCTCACCCGTGAAGCCTGCGACAAAGCCGAGCGCGACATTATCCTTAGATAACTGTGACAGAACATACGACACGTTTATGCCCTTGCCGCCAAAATACATCTCTTCGCGGTCACTTCGGTTGGTTTCGCCTATTATAACTTCACCCGTATGCATTACATAATCTATAGCGGGGTTGAAGGTTACTGTATATATCATAACATCATCTCCGCATTTAATTTTAATACATAAACATAAAAAAGTAAACAAAAAACCGACCCTCACGGGTCGGTTTTTATTTTGTCTTTACTTACCGTAAAGTTCTTCGAGTTTTTCAAGATGCTCTCTTGCAGCCTTGGATGCTTCTGCAGCCTTGTTGAAGAGTTCCTCTGCGCGCTCGGGGAATGAGCGTGTGAGTGAAGAGTAACGAGCCTCGTTCATGATGAACTCCTTATAGTCTGCGGTTGCAGGCTTGCTGTCGATTGTGAGCGGATTCTTGCCCTCTTCTTTGAGTGCGGGGTTGAAGCGGAACATATTCCAGTAGCCGCAGTCAACAGCCTTCTTCATCTCTGCCTGGCAGTTAACCATACCGCCCTTGATTGAGTGCATCTCGCAAGGTGCGTAGCCGATGATGAGTGACGGACCGTTGTATGCTTCTGCTTCCTTGATTGCCTTGAGTGTCTGATTCGGGTCAGCGCCCATAGCAATCTGTGCTACGTATACATATCCGTATGACATTGCGATTTCAGCAAGTGACTTCTTAGCAATTGCCTTACCTGCAGCAGCGAACTGTGCAACCTGACCAATCTGTGAAGCCTTTGATGCCTGACCGCCTGTGTTAGAGTAAACCTCGGTATCGAATACCATAATGTTAACATCATTGCCCGATGCGAGAACGTGGTCAAGACCGCCGAAGCCGATATCATATGCCCAGCCGTCACCACCGAGAATCCAAACGGACTTCTTGCTCAAGTACTCGCGGTTTGCAAGAACATCTTCACAAAGCTCGCAGCAAGGACCGGCCTTTTCGATAGCAGCAACCAAAGCGTCTGCTGCTGCGCCGTTTGCCTTACCGTCGTTAACTGTTGCAAGATATTCTTCACCTGCAGCCTTAACCTCTGCGGCAGCCTTATCGGATGCAACGATTCCCTTAACATCGTTTATGAGTCTGTCACGGATAGCCTTCTGACCGAAGTACATACCGAGACCGTGCTCTGCGTTGTCCTCAAACAAGGAGTTTGCCCAAGCAGGTCCCTGACCCTTATCGTTTACAGTGTAGGGACATGTTGCAGCAGGTCCGCCCCAAATTGAAGAACATCCTGTTGCGTTGGAGATATACATTCTATCGCCAAAGAGCTGGGTGATAAGACGAGCATATGAAGTTTCTGCACAGCCTGCGCAAGAGCCAGAGAACTCGAGAAGCGGTTTCTTGTACTGTGAGCTGATAACGTTTGCATCTGTTGCAATGTCTGCCTTCTCGCTAACGTTTGCTACGCAGTAATCAAATACTTCCTGCTGTGCTTCCTGTGTTGCCTGCGGAACCATCTTGAGTGACTTGGTCGGGCAAACACCGATACAAACTCCGCATCCCATACAATCAAGCGGGGATACTGCAAGTGTGTACTTGTACTCTGTTTTAACAATCGGCTTGGGTGCAATCTTTGTGCTTGCCGGTGCAGCAGCTGCCTCTTCCTCAGTGAGAGCGAAGGGACGGATTGTTGCGTGCGGACAAACGAATGCACACTTGTTACATTTTGCACAGGTTGCTGCATCCCATTCAGGAACCATAACTGCAACGCCGCGTTTCTCATAAGCAGATGCGCCAACCTCAAAGGTACCGTCTGCGTGGTCCATAAATGCAGAAACCGGAAGTGAGTCACCCTGCATCTTGGATACAGGATTCATAATGGTATCAACCATCTTAACAAGCTTCTCGGGTCCTACGTTGTTTGATGCAACCTCTGCATCAACAGCGTCAGCCCAGTCAGCAGGAACATCAATCTTTACAAATGCGGTTGCACCTGCGTCGATAGCCTTCCAGTTCATATCAACAACATCGCGGCCCTTCTTGAGATATGACCTCTCTGCTGCTTCCTTCATGAACTTAATTGCATCCTCTGCGGGCATTACCTTTGCAAGTGCAAAGAATGCAGACTGAAGAATTGTATTTGTACGCTTGCCCATACCAATTTGTGCGGCAAGGTCGATAGCGTTAACTGTGTAAAGCTGAATGTTGTTCTTTGCAATGTATCTCTTTGCATCAGCAGGCATATTTGCGTTCAGCTCTTCTGCTGTCCACTGGCAGTTGATGAGGAATACACCGCCCGGCTTAACGTCGTTAACCATCTTATAGCCCTTGAGAACATAAGACGGGTTGTGACATGCAACGAAGTCTGCCTTGTTTATGTAGTAGGGGCTCTTTATCGGCTTGTCACCAAAGCGAAGGTGAGAAATGGTGATACCGCCGGTCTTCTTGGAGTCATACTGGAAGTATGCCTGAACATACTTGTCGGTATGGTCACCGATAATCTTAATGGAGTTTTTGTTAGCGCCAACAGTTCCGTCACCGCCGAGACCCCAGAACTTGCATTCGATGGTGCCTTCTGCTGCGGTGTTGGGTGACTCGGTCTCTTCAAGAGAGAGATTTGTAACGTCGTCCACAATTCCGAGTGTGAACTGATTCTTCGGCTCGTCCTTCTTAAGCTCGTTATAAACTGCGATAACGCTTGAAGGAGGTGTATCCTTAGAACCGAGGCCGTAACGACCGCCAACAACGGTTGCCTTGTTGCCTGTTGCGGCAAGAGCTGCAACAACATCAAGATAAAGCGGCTCGCCAAGTGCGCCGGGTTCCTTTGTTCTGTCAAGAACTGCTATCTTCTTTGCAGTCTCAGGAATAGCGTCAATAAGATGCTTTGCAGAGAAAGGACGATAAAGACGAACCTTGATAAGACCAACCTTTTCGCCTGCTGCGGTGAGATAGTCAACAACCTCTTCTGCAACGTCACAGAAAGAGCCCATTGCTATGATTACGCGCTCTGCATCGGGTGCGCCGTAGTAGTTGAAGAGTTTATAATCGGTGCCAAGCTTAGCATTAACCTTATCCATATATTCTTCAACGATTGCCGGAATTGCATCATAATACTTGTTGCAAGCCTCACGATGCTGGAAGAAGATATCGCCGTTTTCGTGTGAACCGCGCATAACGGGACGGTCAGGGTTGAGGGCACGCTTGCGGAATGCTTCAACTGCATCCATATCGCACATTTCCTTCAAATCCTCATAATCCCAGATTTGAATCTTCTGAATTTCGTGAGAGGTGCGGAATCCATCAAAGAAGTTGATAAACGGAACGCGGCCCTTGATTGTTGCCAAGTGTGCAACCGCGCCCAAATCCATAACCTCCTGCGGATTTGACTCTGCGAGCATTGCGAAGCCTGTCTGACGGCATGCATATACGTCAGAATGGTCGCCAAAGATATTAAGAGCGTGGGAAGCTACGCAGCGTGCAGAAACGTGGAACACGCTGGGGAGCAACTCACCCGCTATTTTATACATATTCGGAATCATAAGAAGTAAGCCCTGAGATGCGGTATATGTAGTTGTGAGCGCACCTGCATTGAGCGAACCGTGAACCGTACCTGCGGCACCTGCCTCAGATTCCATCTCAACAACATTTACGGTTGTGCCGAAAATGTTCTTGTGTCCCTGTGCGGACCACTGGTCAGTATAGTCTGCCATAGGACTGGACGGTGTGATAGGATAAATACCTGCAACTTCTGTGAATGCATAAGACACGTAAGCTGCGGCATTATTTCCGTCCATAGTTTTAAACTTTCTTGCCATGAAAAATTTCCTCCTTATTTTTCTATGTGAAATGTAAATTCCATACCTAAACATAATACCACTTTTTTCGCGCTGTGTAAATAGCGAAAATGACAAAAAAATAACAAATTATTTACATATTAATATAAATTTGTGCAAAAAACCAAGTTTTGTGGTATAATTTTAAAAAAGGAGTTGATTTTTTGAACAGCAAGGAAATTTTACATAAGCGCTATGCTGCCATGGCACCCTCGGTTTTGAAGGCGCTGAGTATTCGCGGTTATGAAGCATATTTCACAAAAAACAAAGAGGATGCGGCTCGCCTATTGCTCGAACTGATACCGAAAGAAAACAGCGTTTCCTTCGGCGGCTCGCTCACCCTAGCAGAATGCAACATTCCAAGCATTTTAAAGCAAAGCGGATACCATGTTATTGACCGCGACGACGCAAAGACGCCCGAAGAGAGAGTTAAACTCACAAAGGATGCGCTCTTCTGCGACACATATTTATCAAGCGTCAACGCCATGACCGAGGACGGTATTATGGTTAATATTGACGGAATGTGTAACCGTGTTGCCGCAATTGCTTTTGGTCCCGAAAGTGTTATTTTGGTTGTGGGTATGAACAAAATCTGCCGCGACACAGATGCAGCGCTTAGCCGTGCGAGAAATTTTGCGGCACCCGCAAACGCGGCGCGTCTTTCAACCGACACACCCTGCGCTAAGACGGGTGTTTGTCACGATTGCAATTCTCCTTCTTGTATTTGCAGTCAGATTGTGACGATGCGAAACTGTCGCCAAAAGGGCAGAATCAAGGTTGTTCTCGTTGGCGAGGACCTCGGTCTTTGATAACTTTTTCGTTTTCCGCCGTTTTAGGTGGATTTTAGCCGTTTTAGGTGGATTTTAGCCGTTTTTTCGTTTTAGAGCCGACAAAGGCTTTTTGGGGATTTATGGCTTTATCGCAGACTGTTAACCGATTGTTGACATTTGTTGTGTTTTTATGTTAACATCACATTGTTGTTAAAAATTTATTTTAGAAACGGAGTTTTTCATTTTTATGGACGGGTGGCCCGACTTATTTTTTGAACTGGTTTTACTCTTTATACTTATTCTTATTAACGCATTCTTTGCAATGAGTGAAATTGCAATTATCTCACTTAATGACACAAAAATTAAAAAAATGGCAGAGGATGGACACAAGGGTGCGCAGAAGGTTGTCAAATTGACCGAAAGCCCCTCGGCGTTTTTATCCACTATTCAAATCGGGGTTACGCTTGCAGGATTTTTGACATCCGCCGCCGCTGCAGATAATTTTTCTAAGCCGCTGGCTTCTTGGCTTGTTGATGTTTTCAATATGCCGTCGCGTGCCGCAGGTGCGATGCAGGGTGTTTCGCTTATAATCGTTACGATTATAATTTCCTTCTTCTCGCTCGTGCTCGGTGAGCTTGTGCCAAAGCGCATCGGTATGCAGCGCGCTGAGAAGATATCCTTCAAAATTGTGGGTGTTTTGCTTTTTGTGAAGAAGATTATGATTCCGTTCATAAAAATTCTTTCTGTATCAACAAACGCGGTTGTGCGCCTTTTGGGCTTTGACCCCCACGCCGACAGTGAGACCGTCACCGAAGAGGAAATTCTTATGATGGTTGATGCGGGCGAAGAAAAGGGCGTTATTGAAGAGAGTCAGAAGGAAATGATTAACAATATCTTCGAGTTTGACGATATTGTGGCTTCCGATGTTATGAGTCACCGCACCGACATTGTTGCGGTTGAGATTACCGATAATTTCTCCGAGCTGCTCGAAAAAACGCTCGAGGCAGGATACTCCCGTATTCCCGTTTATGAAGAGGACCTTGACAACATCAAGGGTATTATATATGTTAAGGACCTGCTACAATTTGTTGGCAAAAAAATCCCCGCTTCCTTTAAGATTTCCGACTTAATGCGAGACGCTATGTTCGTTCCTGAATCAAAGCGCTGCAAGGACCTTTTCAGCGAGATGACCGAAAAGCATTTGCAGATGGTTTTTGTCAGTGATGAATACGGCGGCATTTCGGGTATTGTTACGATTGAAGACCTGCTTGAGTCTATCGTTGGAAATATGCAGGACGAATATGACAACGAGGAAGAAGAAATCGAACAGGTTAACGAAACGACCTTCCAGATTGACGGTACCACCGACATTGAAGAGCTTGAAGAGCTGCTTGGAATCAAGTTCCCTGAGGGTGAATTTGACACGGTTGGCGGATTTATAATGTCCGAGCTTGGACGTATTCCGTCCGAAGACGAACACCCCGAGGTTGAGTTTGAAAACTGTCGATTCACCGTTATGGAGGTTGACGAACGCAGAATTGAAAGCGTTACGGTCGAAAAGCTCCCTGTCTTAGAAGAAACAGAAGAATAAAAAACAAACCGCTTGATTTTTCAAGCGGTTTTTATTTTTCTATTTGTATGTAAAAAACTGTGTTTTCTACAGTCTTGTTAAAGGAATATGACGAGATTTTTATTTCTGTGTGTTTGTTTTCCACCTCATCCTGAGAAAAACCTAAAATTTCAAAGGGGTTATTATTTTCAAGCACCACAAACCAACTCAGGTTTTCCTCCTGTGCGGCGGTGGGAAAGAGCAAAAAATCGTCAGGCGTGAACTTGAGCAGCGAACCGTATGCGCCGCTTTTTGTGTATGTGAAGGTACCGCTTACTGTTATGTCACAAGAAAACTCCGCGCGAACACCCGAGAAAGTTCCGGTTTCGTCCTTTCGGGTGAGCAGTTTTTCAAGCTTAAAGTTGCCAATTTTATCACCCTTTTTGAGTGTTTTTTCTTCTTCTGACAACAAAAATGTATGCTCTTTCGCTGCCTCGTATTCAAGATAGGTTACAGCATATCCGCCATTATCTGAGCTGACACTCTCAAAATCTGCGGCTTTTTGACAACCGCAAAGCATAAAGGCGGCCGCCAAAAACAGTAATATTATTTTTTTCACACGGTCGCCCCCTTTTTTTTATTCTACTCCGCGATAATAAAGTCCACGTGTGTATTCGCCCCTTGCGGACGTATATTTTTTATATTCGTTTATGACACTTTCGCACTCGTCCTTGGTTTCGTCTGTGAAATAAAGTGTTATAAAATCAACATCGAACTCGTCGGTGCGTTCCGAAAGCCAAAGCGGACGGGAATTGAAAAGCTCGCTGTATCCCATTCTGCAACGGACGGGGAATTTTATTCCGAGACGGTCGGTGACATAGCCTTTTTTGTCGCAGTCCTTACATTCGATGCCGTTTTTGAGCGGACAGTTTCTCGTCAGCATCAGCGGCAGCTTGCCATAGCCGACCATACCAACGGGAAGGGGTGTGTTGATGTTATTTATCTGCTCACGAGTCATCTCAAACGAAAGCACTGCTGCTGCGGCGCCTAAGTCCTTTGCAGTTGCTGTGCTTTGGCTGTTAAACAGGTTCATTGAAAAATCGAAAACGGGTGTAATTCCCGCCTCTTTGCAAAGCGTGACGGCGGCAATGTTTCCGCAAAAGGCCGCCTTGATGCCCTTTTCTTTTGCCTTTTTAAGACGGGTCAATATATAATTTTCGTTTTCAATTCCGCGCGGCACATCAACGCAGAGAGGTTTATCACATTCCACGCTGTCAAAATCCGACTCAAGCGGTACGATGACAGCCGCAACTCCGTCAAGATTATTCGGGATTTGTTTTATCTCTGCAAACCTTGCCACAAGGTCGCATTTATGTTCTTTTTTATCATTTTTTTCTAAGGTTATTTCGGTTTTTATTTCTTCGCGCTTAGTATAGCGCACATTAGACAGTTGTTCTAGTGCTTTTCGTCTCAGCGCATTGAGTTCCCCTGCGCTTACCGACAGTCCGTTTGCAATTTTTGTTTCTATGCTATCAAACACAAAAGGTGTTCCGCCCGTTTTCTTAAGCTGTGATGCCGCAGTTTCGTCCGAGAGCGGACGATTTATTGCAACACTTGGCACTGCACCATCAAGGCATACGGTGTTTTTTCCGTCGCTGACGCAAAATCTTACGGGCTTGTCCGTGCTCTCTGCACAAAAACTGCCCGTTATATGCACCGACTGACGCTCGTTACGGTAAAGCTCGTGCAGACTGTTTTTTACGGCATTTGACAGCTCTGCATCCTCTTGCGTACGGACACCGAACATCTCTTTGCCGAGTTTTTGATTAAAATATCCATCTGTAAAACCGCTTCTTGAAAAAATCTTTTGAAGCGTATCTAAAAGCTCACCCGCGCCCTGTCCGTCGACCATACGTCTGCAGACGGCAGTGGCGGCGGCAACATACTCGGGCGTTTTCATTCGCCCTTCAATCTTGAGAGAGCTTACGCCGATTTCTCTCAGCTCTTCTATTCGTCCGACAAGGCTTAAATCCTTAAGACTCAGGTCATAGCCGTTGCCACCTTTTGCAGAAAAGGGAAGACGACAAGGCCCTGCACAAAGGCCTCGGTTTCCGCTTCTGCCACCGAGCATTGCCGAAAGATAGCACTGCCCCGACATACACATACAAAGTGCGCCGTGCACAAAGACCTCAACCGACATAGAAAGCCTTTTTGCTTCACCGCAAAATTCTATAAGCTCCTGCTTTGTCATCTCTCTTGAAGCGACGACCTGCGAAAAGCCGAGCTTTTTTAAAAGCGGCAGTGCCGACGGGCTGTGCGCTGTCAGCTGTGTTGATGCGTGAAGCGGTAGGTTGGGCAATTTTTCGCAAAGCAGCCTTGCAAGACCTAAATCCTGAACAATAACCGCATCCACACCGAGAGCGTATGCTTTTTGCGCGACAAAAAGCGCTCTTTCCATCTCACTGTCGGACAAAATGGTATTAAGCGTCAGATATACTCTGACGCCTCTGATATGACAGTATTTTACAGCATCCAAAAGTGAATCGCTGTCAAAATTATCGGCATTTCTACGAGCGTTGAAATCCCTAACTCCGAGATACACCGCGTCTGCGCCGCTTCGTACGGCGGCGGTCAGCATCTGCTCGTTACCGACGGGGGAGAGTATTTCCATTACTAAAAATTCTTTCCTTCATAATACTCAAGCTTACGCCTTAAAACATCGGCTTCCAGCTTGGCACAAGCGGTATCCTCAAGCGCTCTTCTCAAATCCTGTCTGAGTTCTTCATTTTCGAGCGCCTGTTTTTTTGCATTGTCATACGCTTCGAGCGCGGCAACCACCGCCGTCATTGTTGTTGAAAGGAATGGGCTTTGCTTTGCAATCTTGTCAAGCCGACGGTCAAGCTCCGCCGCAAGATTTCTTACATAAAGTTCGTCGTCGTCCGAAGTGAGACAATACTCCATTCCGCCGACCTTAACGCGAATTTTATTGCTCAAACTTAAAAACACCCCTTTATTTCTTTATGATTTTATTATATAATAAACTCATACATTTTTAAAGTACTTTTATGAAAGGATTTTTTATATGAAATATTTGGTGGTTTTATGTGACGGAATGGCCGATACACCCTCGGCACTGCTTGACGGCAAAACACCCATGGAAGTTGCAAACAAGCCCTGCATGGATGCCCTGGCAAGAGTCTCTGAGGTTGGTATGTGCAAGACGGTTGCAGACGGACTCAAACCCGGAAGCGATGTTGCAAATCTTTCAGTTCTAGGCTACGACCCTGCCGTTTGCTACTCGGGTCGTTCTCCGCTTGAGGCAGCAAGTATCGGTGTGGAACTCGAACCGACCGATGTTGCGCTTCGTTGCAACCTTGTTACTCTGTCAGATGAAGAAAACTACTGTGATAAAACCATGGTTGACTACTGCGCTGACGACATCTCGACCGAAGAGGCGGCAGAGATTATCAAAAGTGTTGAAGAAGCTCTCGGAAACGAGATTTACCGTTTTTATGCGGGCGTCAGCTACCGTCATTGCCTGACCGTTAAAAACGGAACGACCGAGCTTGGAAATATGACTCCCCCGCACGATATTACGGGCAGAGTTATTAAGGAATATTTAAGCACGGCAGAGAGCGCAAAGCCGCTGCTTTGCCTTATGGAAAAGAGTTATGCTCTGTTAAAAGACCACCCCGTTAACAAAAGGCGAATTGCGGCGGGCAGACGCCCTGCAAACTCTATTTGGCTTTGGGGCGAGGGAAGACGACCCGAGCTTGAAAACTTTGAAGCCAAAAACGGTGTTACAGGTGGCATAATCTCAGCCGTTGACCTGCTTAAAGGCATTGGCATCTGCGCGGGTATGAGCACACCATATGTTGAGGGCGCAACGGCATATATCGACACAAACTATGACGGAAAGGTTGCCGCCGCAAAGGATTTATTCAAAGAAGGCTGTGACCTTGCATACATACACATAGAAGCTCCTGACGAGTGCGGACACCGCGGCGAAGCAGAAAACAAGGTGCGCTCTATTGAGATTATTGACGAAAAGGTGCTGACACCTATGGTTGATTTCCTCAAAGCGCTTGACGATGATTTCCGCATTCTCATAATGCCCGACCATCCGACACCGCTTGATATTCGCACACACTCGGCGTCTCCCGTTCCCTTTTTGATATTCGATTCACGACAGGAAAAGAAAGGTGTTTCTTCCTTTACCGAAAAAGAAGCTGAAAGCACAAAACTT
The DNA here is from genome assembly GCA_045601885.1 of Acutalibacteraceae bacterium. Classification (GTDB taxonomy): domain Bacteria; phylum Bacillota; class Clostridia; order Oscillospirales; family Acutalibacteraceae; genus SIG589. The sequence continues at coordinate 76,255 of JAZSAN010000009.1, forward strand.
TATATCGCTCATGGACCGAGCGTTATGGACAAATTGCTTGAAAAATAATAAAAAGGCACTGCATCGCAGTGCCTTTTCTATTTTTCTTTTTTGAATGAAATTTCGCTGAGCAACGTGCTTCCGAGCACCAATACTGCGCCGATTAAAGAATAGACCGTTGCCTTCTCTCTTAACACCACAAAGGAAATGAAAAGGGCGGTGACGGGGTCTATGTAGCTCAAAATTGCCGAGGTGTGAACGGGAATTTCGGGTATTGCGGCGAAATACATTAAGTATGTCACGCCCGTGTGAATCACACCTACAACCAACAACAAAATTATTGTTTTTAAATCAAATAAAAGCTCTGCTTTTTCGATTGTGAAAAGGCTGTAAACCGCGATAACCACACCCGCGATGCCTAGCTGAACGATGGTTTTATCATATGGCGAAATATCTTTGATTTTTTTGTTTATAAGTATGACGGTTGCATAAAACACAGCTGCGCCCACACCAAAAAGCACACCTGCAATTTCATTTTGCGGAATTTTTCCGTTTGGCAAAAAGCCCGACACACCCATCATTCCCACAAGGGCTGTTATAACACATATTATCTTTCGCAACCCCATTTTTTCTTTAAAAAGCACACTTGATGCCAAAAGCGCAATTATGGGGGCTAAATAATAACAAAGCGTTGCCGTAGCTACGGTTGTATAGCGATATGCTTCAAACAGCAAAACCCAATTAAAGCCGATTGCCGCGCCCGAAAAAAAGAGTTTTAAAAGATTGTTCTTTATGTCGGTCTTGGATATCGGTTTTTTCTTTATAAAAACGACAAGGCACAAGAACAGCATTCCGACAATTCCGCGCACTGCGGCAATCACCGAGGACGGAAGCGATATATATCTTCCAAAAATGCCAATCGTACCAAATATGAGCATTGCCGTTATCAAGTTTAGTTTTGCCGATTTGAACATATTTTTTCTCCTTGATTTCATTTCTAAACAATTATACCACTACAAAATAAAAAAGCAATAAAAAATCCCAAAGTGTTGACTTTGGGATTTTCGTTTTATAGGAATTTTATAAGTTTTTGTGCCTGCTTTGCGTTTTCAAAGTGTCCTGCCGCAATCAAGGCGAAAAGAGCTGCGCCGAGCGATGCCTCTTCGGTGTGGGCGGGAATTTTGAGTGATGCTTCAAACATCTTCCCCGCAACGTGTGCCAAGGCAGGATTCTTTCTGATTCCGTTGCCGGATGCTACAACACCCTCGCGGTGCAGCTTCATATCAGCATACATATTATAAAGCTCGTCCATCATACCCTCAAGCACACCATAAGTAAGGTCAGTAGGGGTGAGATTGGTTGTTGAAATGTTGCTTATGCTGCCGCGAAGCGACTCATCCGCTCTGCTGCCCGAAAAACGCGTATCAACCGAGAGGGTTGTGCCGTCGCCCTTTTCAAGCATCTTTGCCATTACAGAATACACCTTATCCTCATCAAACTCGCCCACGTATCCTAAAATTTCCGAATAGAAATTTTTTAAAATCGCATATGCTCTGCCGCCGCAAAGTGCCGCACCAACCACCAAATACTTATTCTCAAAATATGGGCGGGTTTCGACATTTTCGCCAACTATGATTTTATCCGATATTACCGAAATCTGACTTCCTGTTCCGACGTTGATAAGTATCTCGTTTTCATCCTGCAAGCAGGAGAAAACACTTGCCTGATTATCACCGATTGCAACGCTCACGGGAACGCTCTTGTATTCACCAGCAATGCGGTAATCCGATACGACTTCTACATTGCAATTATCATAAAAGAAGGTATTATTCTCCAAATCAAAACAACCAAAGCTTGCAGCATCGCTTGTGTGCACAAGCGCTTTTTTAAGTCCGCACAGTTTCATTACAAGATAGTCGTGAATTGTGCAGTAGCTTACAGCCTCGCTCGGCACAATGCCGTTTGTTCTGTTGTAAAAATCGGTAACATTGCCGTATCCGCTATGGCTGCAAAGGTGCTCTGCATATGTACTGTCTTCAAAAGACAGATTTCCTCTACCGTCCTGCCAGGTGTAAAGCGGGCTTACGGCGTTGCCGTTCTTATCGGTATATACTATTCCGTGCATTTGTCCCGTAACGCCGATTACAACCGTTTCGTCACAGATAAACTCGTCTAAAATATCGGTTGCGAGAGCAATGATTTTCTCAGGAGACTGTATTCTCTCCCACTCGTTCTCGGTATCTATGAATGCATTGCTGTTTTCGGTGCGTGAGCGCAAAAGCTCTCCGCTTTCAGTATCAACCACGACACCACAAATACTTGTAGTACCAATATCAATTCCTATTGCTTGCATTATTTTCTCCCATTAATAACATTCTATTATTTCAGCATTACCCGATACGGTAAACTTACCCATAAGCGATGCGGGCATAACGAAATAATCGCCCTTCTTGACTGCTTTTTCATATCCGTCACCGCAAATTTTTGCCTCGCCGTTTGTGACGATATATACAGCGTAATTGTTTTCAACATTCATAGTAAACTCGCCACCTGTGAGGGTTATGCGGTTAATTATGAAGCAGTCCGTATTGGCCTCGCTTACGAGGGACTCTTTTTTTACACCGTCTGAATCGGTTTTTATTGTCGGGATAAGCTGTGCCTTTGGTGCCTCGCCGAAGGTAAAACACTCGACCGCAGTCTCACGCGGAAGGCCCAAATACATCTCTTTTTCGGAAAGCTCATATTCTCCGCAAAAATGCTCAGGCTGGATGGTAAAATCTGTCGGCTCCTGCACTTCAAGAATGAGACAGCCCTTGCCGATTGCGTGTACGGTCTTTGCCGGTACAAAATATACATCACCTTTTTTGGGGCTGATTGAAAGCATAATACGCTCCATTGCGTCCATATCGGTTGCACTGTCGTCGATTGCTTTTTCAAAATCCTCTTTGGTTACACCATCCTTAAAGCCGAAGAAAATCTTGGCATCGGGTCTTGTGTCGAGAATTATCCAGCACTCTGTTTTTCCGTATGACGAATTGAAATACTTGCGGGAAAATTCTTTATCAGGATGTGCCTGTGCGGGAAGTCTTATCGCACTGTCAAGCGCCTTTACGAGCACGCGGAAATTCTTTCCCTCGCCCAAGATTGCTTCCTTTTCTTTTGCTAAGAGCTCATCGAAATAAAGGTCGCTATCCTTTATTTTGGAAAGTCCTTCTTTTTCCGATTTTGAGTCCTTATTAAGAGCGCGCACTGCAGAGGCTATCCACTCCTCCGGCTCGTATCCGTCCACCGCCTCATCGCCAAAAAATCCGTTAAAAAGCTTGCCGCCTATGTAGACTCTGCCTACACGGTTGCGTTCAAAAAAGATTGGTTCCTTTATCATGCTAATTCTCCTAACATCCGATAGTTGTGGATTTTAAATCCAAACGGGTGATTATGTCATACTGTATTTCGGGTGACAAATCAAGGAAGTTTACGAATGTTCCGTGAATTCGCATAATATAAACTCCGCTCGGCGCATATTTTTCGGGGTTTGCAAGTACCTTTCTCAAGGTTTCGGGTGTGGTTACGTTAACATAGAGATAGAAGGGAGATACGCCCTCTTCAAGCTCGTTAAAGAAGAGTGGCTTTATTATATTATTATAGAACTGAACACCCTTCTCTCCCTTATCTTCTCCACTGAAGAACTTGGGGTCAATACCAAGGTGTGATGCGTATCCGCCGCAGAATTTTTCAAAGGGAAGCTTCATATTCGAAAGCATTCTAAAGCCAAGACCGTTCGATGCCTCTCCGTAAAGCGGGTCGACACCGTATCCCAACATATCGCGAGATTTTCTTCCGTCGGGTGTTGCTCCTACCCAATATCCATATGTAAGATGGGTGGAAGGTGTTGCAAAATCGGGTCTAAAGGGATTGCCAAGATAGTTTTTCTTTGAGCGGAGCAAATCTGCCACGCGGGTGGCAATTTCCTTTGCCTCATCATCAACCTCTGCTATATTGTTGCCGAACTTAGAACAGCCAAGCAAGAACCCTCTGAGCTCATCATAGCCTTCAAAGTTTTTCTTGAGTGCATCAATAAGCATCTCTTTGCCATCGGGATATTTTTCCACAAATTTATCAATAGCGATGAAGGAATCGGCAAGTACCGTAAGGCCGTGCACAAGACAGCCGCTTCCATTATATTTTGTGCCCTGCTTTTCGGTGTCACGCATATCAGCGCCGTAATCAAGTCCACTCATAAAGCAGCTAAGGAACGGAACCTTAAGCTCCGAGAGAGCAACCGATGCACCATTCGCCGACTCTACCATCTTGTCAACAACCTTCTCGAGCGTTTTATAAAACGCACCGCGAACGTCTGCAAGGTCAAAGTCGTCTGTATCCATAAGCTTATCGCCCGTGATAGCTGATACGCCACCGTGAAGCACCATCTCAAGCACCTTGGGAAGACTCAGCCAGCTGTTTGTGGTGTTGCCGTTGTCCTTGCCCATGATAAGCGGCTCCTGGCAACCCGCTATGCTGGCATCGGGTATATCCTTTTCCTCTATGCCTGTGCTCTTCAATATCTCGAAGAGAGAATCGTCGTTGAACAGTGACGGTGTCAAAACACCCGCCGAGAAGAAGAATTTACCCATTTCCTTATAAAGCTCTTTCGGTGTGTTTTTGTGAAGCTTTACCGACAATATGGGCTGCGGCAGATTCATATCGTAAAATGCATCCATTATTGCATATGTCATTGTGTTTGTAAGGTCAGAGCCGTCAACATCTCTGCCGCCTATAAGCACGTTTTGTGAAATTGCCCAGCTTCGGTCGCCTACGTTATAGAACACGAGGAAGTGACGGAAAAGCTCTGCGGCTTCTTCGCGAGACATATCACCTCTGAATTCCTCAAACACGCGGTCAACATTGCCGAGGGAGAAGGCATAGGGGTTTGGTGATTGTTCAAGACACATAACCTCCCACAAGAGAAGATAAAGCTGAAGCGCTTCATAAAGGTTGTTTGCCTTGCCGCCGTTTATATTGTTGAGGGCGGTTTCAAGCAGTTCTAACTGCTTACAGCGCTCCTCGCTTCTTGTTTTCTTCTGCTCTGCTATCAAGGAAAGATATCTGTTTATGAGAATTTTTACGCCGTCAAGCGCTATTGCAGCAGCCTCATAAAAATCGCCCTGTTTTTTCTTGGCTTCGGCTATCATAGCATCGATGCCGTACTTGAGAGCACCTCTAAAATCAGGGATTACGTGGCCTGTTACCTGTTCGACAAAGAAGATTACCTCTTTTGTGTAATCCTCTACCGAGCCGTATGTAGTATTGAGCATCTCAACCATTTTGCTCTTCTTTGTGTGTGCGCGCACTGCATCTATGCGCTCCTTTGTGAATTCTTCGTTGGGCTCAATATCATTATATATAGCCATGGGGTCACAATAACCCGAAAAGCCTTCAACCGTGAAGGAAGGATTTATAAGCGCATAACTTCTTGCGAAGGCGTCGCGCTGTGTGCCAACGAAAATTGCATTGTCGCTTAAAGATATGGGCAACTGCTCCAAAACCTCGCAGAGCAGATATGCCTTTTTCACCTCATCGGAATATTTTGCATATTTTTCGCTCTCGTTCATTTCAATCTCTTTTACAACAAACCATCCGTCAAGACGCTTGATTTTGCGCTCTTCTTTGTAAAGCGCTTTTGCCATTTCGGTTATCTGACCGCTTTTGTAAACGTTTTTCATAATCTTTTCCTCCGTTTAAGTGTTAATTATTTTAAGACCGTTTTCGGTAAATACTTGCTTAAATTTTTCTATTGTTTCTGCCGACACAAAGCCATCGTGCATTTTATATTCGGTCGTCCATTTATCCTTGCCGTATTCGTGATATGCTAAAAACTCAAAGACAACATTTTCGGTGTTGTGTTGTTTGAAATATTCTGCAAATTTCTCAGGACTGTCCGCGTTCACCCCATTTATAAGCGGGATACGTATGTGCAGTTGTCTGCCGCTTTTACAGATTGTCTCAAAATTTTGTTTTATTTTTTCGTTGCCGACACCTGTGAACCTTTTTAAAATCTCACTGTCGTGATGCTTGAAATCCATAATAAGATAATCTATGTATGCAAGCAACTCACAAAGCTTTTCTGATGTGCCGTTGGTTTCTATCGCGGTGTGTATTTCTGATTTTTTCAAACGTTTAAGTGTTTCGAGTAATTCTTTGTGTTGCAGCGTTGCTTCGCCGCCCGTGAAGGTGACACCGCCACCCGAAAAGAACATTGGTTTGCAACTTTCACACTCCGAGACGAGTTGCTCCACGCTATAGTCGGTTCCCGCTGCGGCAGAAAGCCCTTCGGGGTTTGAGCACCATATGCATCGCATATTGCAGCCCGACAGATGATAAACAAGCCTGTTGCCCGGTCCGTCCTGCGAATAGTTAAAGCCCTTACCGAAAACCCGCATAACATTATCCTCTCTTTTTATACTTACATATATTGTAAAACATTTTTTGGCTTTTAAGAATTGACAAAAAAGAATAGAAGATGTAAAATAAAGAAAATCGCAAAGGAGGAGTTTTGTGAAAAACATTTTTAATACCGATATACAGCACCATATTACCGAAGCTAACACAAACTTCTATGCCACGCCCTTTATTCACCCAAAACGCACAATGAAGGAGCACGATTTTATTTATGTTTTGAGCGGCGAATGGAAATTCGGACAAAATGATGAGGTTTTTGAATTAAAGAAGGATTCGCTGCTTATATTGTCGGCAAATCACAAGCATTTTGGCCTCTCACCCTGCCTCCCAAGCACCAAAACCATGTACTTCCACGTGAGCTGTGAAGATGGCGATTTATCTGCCGACACGCTTGACTTTAAAAAATATGGCAACGATATTATTGATTCGCTTACCGACGCTTCGCTCAACCGCAGCGTTAAAAAGATTTTTTATGATATTGTCAGTTCCAAATTAGCAGGACACGATAAAAAAGCTGACATTCTTTTTAATTTGCTTTTGTGTGAGCTTTCTGCTCAAAACACCCATACCGACAGTGGACAAATCGGTGAAAAAATCAAAAAAACCATTCACAAAAGTCCTGAACGGTTTTTCAGCAACGCACAATTAGCCGAGCTTAATGGCGTTTCGGTCAAAACTGCCGAAACCAAGTTTAAGGCGCTTTTTGGCATTACCATCCATCAATATATGCTGAAATTCAAGGCCGAGCAGGCAATGTCCTATCTCAAAAATTTCCCCGAAATGTCGATAAAGGAAATTGCTTATAACCTCGGATTTTATGATGAATATCATTTCAGCAAGCAGTTTAAAAGCTATTGCGGTATATCTCCGTCAGCATTTAGAAAAAAGAATTTATAAATAAAAACCGCCTGACAACTTGTCAGGCGGTTTTTCATTACATCAACCTTTCAATATCCACGCCTCGCGGCTCTTGCGGGGTTGAGAAGGTTATCTGTGTTTCGGTGCTTCCGAATTTTTGCAAATTTCCTATAAACAGGTCAAGTCCTTCGGTGGTTTCAAAGGCAACCTTTATGTGCATTGAAAAATGTCCCGTTACGCAGCTACACTCCAAAACGTTGGGATGCGAGCATATAAAGGGATAAAACTCGGGCTTTTGGTCGGGGCGCAGTTCGAGATTTATAAAAGCAATAATGGGAAAACCCAGTTTCTTCAAATTAAGCTCGGCTCGGTATCCCGATATTATGCCCTCTTTTTCAAGGCGCTCGATTCTCGCCGCGGTGGCGGGAGACGAGAGGAAAACCTGCTCTGCTATCTGTTTTAGCGGCATACGGGCGTTTTTCTGCAATAGTGATAAAATTTTAAGGTCTATACTATCCATTTGACTCACCTCTTAATAATAATAAGTCAAAAAGGCTAAATTGTCAACTTGCAAGGTCTGTTCGCTTTATAAAATTAAAAGAGGGCATCAAGCCCTCTTTTTTGTTAGTCTATCAATTTTGATATATATCTTGCAACATAAACGCCCTCTGCAGAGGCCTGTGACAGTGAATGGGTTGTTCCCGAGCTGTCGCCTATGAAGAAGAGTCCCTTCTCCTTGCTTTCGAGATTTTTGTCTATCTCGACGCGGGAGTTGTAGAACTTAACCTCTGTTCCGTAAAGCAAATTGTCAAAGTTTGCGGTGCCGGGAACTAATTTGTCAAGCGCAAAAATCATTTCTATAATCGTATCAAGCGTTGCCTTTGGCATACAAAGCGCCAGATTTCCGGGACTTGCATCCAAGGTCGGTCTTGTGAAACTCTCGCGCAGACGCTTTGCGTTGGTTCTGCGGTCTTCAAGCAAATCGCCGAAGCGCTGGACCATAACGCCGCCCGCAAGCATATTTGCAAGTGCAGCAACATGCTCACCGTATGCGTTGGAATTTTTGAAGGGCTCTGTGAACTTGTGGGTTACAAGAAGCGCAAAGTTTGTGTTGTTTGTATAAAGTGCGGGGTCGTCATAGCTGTGGCCGTTTACGGTGACTATACCGTTTGTGTTTTCGGCAACAACCTCGCCGTGCGGATTCATACAGAACGTACGGCAGACGCTGCGGGTCTTGGGACTGCGGTACATAATTTTACTCTCATACACGCTATCGGTTATGGGCTCCCACACTTCAGCGGGACACTCAAATCTTATGCCAATATCAACGCGGTTGTTCTCATTTGATATACCGAAGCGGTTGCAGATTTCCGACGTCCATTTCGAGCCGCTTCTACCCGCCGCGATGATAATCTTTTTACCCTCAAAGGTATCGCCGTTTTTGCAGGTCAGAACCCAGTCGTCTCCGTTCTTTTCAACGTCCTCAACCTCGGTAAAATATCGTATATCAACATAGCTTGAAATATAATCTATAAGGTTTTTGAGGATATGATAATTGCGCTCGGTTCCCAGATGGCGAACCTGTGCGTCGAGCATATGAAGGTCGTACTGCAAGGCACGTCTTTTAATATCCGAACCGACGGTAGAATATTTTTTTGCACCCTCTCCGCCGAATTTCAAATTTATTTCATCGACATATTCCATAAGGCTAAGCGCCTTTTCTTCGCCGACATACAAATGGAAATCTCCGCCGAAGTTGTTTGTGATATTGTACTTTCCGTCAGAGAATGCACCAGCGCCGCCAATGCCCGAGGTTATCGAGCAATGCTTGCAGTTTATGCAGTTTTTAATCTTGTCTCCGTCGATAGGGCAGTTGCGTTTTTCAAGCGGTGCACCCTTTTCAATCAAGCACACCTTTGCGTTCGGGGCGCATTTCATAAATTCGTATGCGGCAAAAAGTCCGCCTGCGCCGCCGCCGACAATTATTACATCATATTTTGCCATACTCGTCCCTCTTTTTTTAATGTTTTTCAAACATAGTTAATATAACACATTTATTTCACTTTGTCTACACCGACAATAAAAACGATTGATTTAAGCATATAGATTTGATATAATGTTACATATATCTTTGATTGGAGAATTAAACTGTGTCATTTCCGCTTGAAAACATCAGAAATTTTTGCATTGTTGCACATATAGACCACGGAAAATCCACCCTTGCCGACCGTCTTCTTGAACTGACCGAGTCGGTTGCAAAGCGCGATATGGAGGACCAGATTTTAGACAGCATGGACCTTGAGCGCGAGAGGGGTATTACCATCAAGGCGCACGCCGTTACGCTTTATTATATCGCAAAGGACGGCGTTCGTTACGAGCTCAATTTGATTGACACCCCGGGGCACGTTGACTTTAACTACGAGGTTTCGCGTTCTCTCGCGGCTTGCGAGGGGGCTGTTTTGGTTGTTGACGCATCGCAGGGAATTGAGGCGCAGACCCTTGCCAACACCTATTTGGCGGTTGACCACGGGCTTGAGCTTTTGCCTGTTGTCAACAAAATCGACCTGCCGAGCGCCGACCCACAGCGCGTTATTGGGGAGATTGAGGATATTATTGGTATTCCCGCAGAGGACGCTCCGCTCGTTTCCGCAAAAAGCGGAATTAATATCGAGCAGGTGCTCGAACGCATCGTAACCGATATTCCTGCGCCAAAGGGCGACAGGGAGGCGCCACTCAAGGCACTTATTTTTGACTCTTATTATGACGCATACAAGGGCGTTATTGTTTATTTCCGCGTGGTTAGCGGCAAGCTCAAAACGGGCGACACTGTGCGTCTTATGAACACGGGCGCCGAATATCTTACGGTTGAAATCGGAAGAAAACGCGCCACCTCGCTTGAGCCCTGTGACGAGCTTGTTGCGGGCGAGGTTGGATATCTTTCAGCCGCGATTAAGACTGTTAGTGATGCGCGTGTGGGCGACACCATAACACTTGCGAGCAACCCTGCAGAAGAGGCTCTTGGCGGTTACAGACAGGTCAACCCCGTTGTTTTCTGCGGTATTTATCCCGCAGACGGCGCACACTACACCGACCTGCGCGAAGCGCTTGAAAAGCTTCAGCTCAACGATGCTTCACTCTTGTTTGAACCCGAAACGAGTGGTGCTTTGGGCTTTGGCTTCCGTTGCGGATTTTTGGGACTTCTTCACATGGAAATTATCGAAGAGCGCCTTGAACGCGAATATAATCTTGACCTTGTTACGACCGCGCCAAGCGTTGTTTACAAGTTTACGCTCACATCGGGCGAGACTGTTGACATTGACAACCCGACAAACTATCCCGACCCTGCAACCATCGTGAAATCGCTTGAGCCGATTGCCGATGTTCACATATACAGTCCGAGCGAATACGTCGGCACTATTATGGAGCTTTGTCAGGAAAGACGCGGCGAATATAAGGATATGCAATATATGGGCGACCGCGTTGACATCCATTATGTTATGCCCATTGGCGAGATTATTTATGACTTTTTCGATGCGCTGAAATCCCGCACCCGCGGTTATGCGAGTTATGACTACGAGCCGAAGGGCTACAAGGAATCAAAGCTTGTCAAACTCGATGTTATGCTTGCGGGTGACACGGTTGATGCGCTCTCCTTTATTGTCTTCTCGGACAACGCCTATGCCCGTGCAAGAAGGATTGCCGAAAAGCTTAAAGACTATATTCCGCGTCAGCTTTTTGAGGTGCCGATTCAGGTTGCCGTTGGCGGAAAGATCATTGCGCGTGAGACGGTCAAGGCGATGCGCAAGGACGTTCTTGCCAAGTGCTATGGCGGTGATATCACCCGAAAAAAGAAGCTTCTTGAAAAACAAAAGGAAGGTAAAAAGCGTATGCGTCAGCTCGGCTCTGTCGAGGTTCCGCAAGAAGCATTTATGGCTGTGCTTAAGCTTGATGATTAATTTTATATTTAAAAAAGGAGTCTGCGAAAAGTTTTCGCAGACTCCTTTTTGTTTTTACATTTCTATTATTTTTGCACCTAAAAGCTCGGCTTCCTTTTCGTCGTGACTGATTAGAAGCACTGTTTTCTCTGCGGTGTGGCGGTTTATAAGCTCTGCCACAGCGGTTTTTGTTTCTTCGTCGAGTCCTGTGAAGGCTTCGTCCAAAAGCAAAATATCATGCTCGTAAAAAAGCGCCCTCGCTATTGCCGTTCTGCGCTTCATTCCGCCCGACATTTCTTTTACGGGTTTTTCTATGGCATCCATAAGTCCCAAGCTTTCAAGCAGCGCCTTGGCTTTTTCCTTTTCGGTCTTGTCTGCCACAAGACAGACATTTGAAAGCGCTGAAAAATCTTCGCACAGTCGGTCTTCCTGAAAAACGGCAGAGATGCGGCCCTGCGTTTCCACTGTTCCGCTATCGGCTTTTTCGAGCCCAAGCACAAGATTCATAACCGTGCTTTTGCCGACACCCGATGCGCCCATAAGACAGACTCTGTCGCCCTTTTTTATGCGAAGCGAAAAATCACGCAGCACCTGTTTTTCGCCGAAGCTTTTTGATACATTCTGAAGCTTTATCATCAGCGTTTTTCCACCCCTTTAAATACAAGGTCAAGCAGCGCGATAAAGAGCCTCTCACACAGCACACTTGCCACGACTATTAGCACCGTCCAGGCAAAGAGCTCTGCCGTTTCAAGATGGACCTTTGCGCTATAGAGCTTTTCTCCCAAAGAGCCGCCCGGTATACCGATGATTTCCGCGGCGATGCCCGATTTGAAGGCAAAGCCGACGGCTGTTTGACAGCCCGAACGCAAAAAGGGTTTTATCTGCGGCAAGGTTATATAAAAGAATTTTTTGCGCCACGGCAGCGAAAACACCTCTGCCATTTCGGTCATTTTTTTATCGGTGTTTTTTATGCCGTTTAGGATATTATTGTATATTACGGGCAACACGATTAAAAAAGAAATGAAAACCGAAAGCCGAGATGACGAAAGCCAAATCAGCGCTATGACGATAAATGATGCAATCGGCACTGTTTTGACCGTTACCATATACGGCCTTAAAAGATTTTCTACAAGGCGGCTGCGCGACGCCAATATGGCGAGTACAACACCTGCCGCAAGGCCTATGAAAAATCCGCCGATTATACGCGAGAAGCTGTAAAACAGCGCAGAAAACACACCGCCGTCTGCAAACAGCGTCAAGAGTTTTTTTATTACACTCACAGGAGATGCGAGTAAAAACTCCTGCGAGAGCAGCATTGCCGCCACCTGCCACAAAACAAGCGCGGCTAAGACAGCAAGTATGTTTTCAAGCTTGTTTTTATTACTTTTCATAATAGAAGTTATCATCGGGCAGCGCTCCGCCTACTGCGTTTGCGTTGCTGTCAAAGAGCACCTGCAAATAGCCCTTGAGTCCCGTCTTCATTTTTGCGCCGTCTATATACGTAATGTTGCAATAGGGGATGGCTTTTTGTGCAACTGCTGCCTTTACGATGCCAACCTCTTCTATCAACGCTGCAGCTTCCGAAACATTTTCGTTAACATAAGCGGTGGACTTTTTGTATTCCTTCAAGAAGGCGTCAACAGCCGCTTTGTTATTCTCAATAAACTCTGTTCTTGCAACAACGACACCTGTGATACACATGCTTCCGTTATCGAGTTTTTCCCACTCGTCGTTAAGGTTTATTGCAATGCGCAGTCCCTCAACCGAGTTTTGCGCAACCGTTACGTAGGGTTGCGGGAGCATTGCAACGCCCTCCGCTTCCTTTGAAAGCAGCGCTACGACCTCTGTAGGTTCGCTCTTCCACTCGATTGTAACATCTTTGTCAGGGTCAAGTCCGTTTTCTTTAAGGATATAACGCAGAGTATACTCGGGGGTTGAGCCCTTGCCTGTGGCATATATTTTCTTGCCCTTTAAGTCTGCAACACTTTTAACGCTCTCGCCCTTTTCGGTTATATAAACCACGCCGAGAGTGTTGACTGCCAAGACCTTGATTTTGCCCTGTGTTTTATTATAGAGCACCGATGCGAGGTTTGCGGGGATTGCCGCAATATCAAGCTCTCCCTTTGTGAGCTTGGGTGTGATTTCGTCGGCCGAGCCCGCAATTGTGAAATTATAGTTGTTTGCGGCTTTGCCGTTTTTGTTGTCCTCAATTATTTTTACAAGACCCATCGTAGTGGGGCCCTTAAGTCCCGCTATATTTATGTCGGCCTTTTGTGTTGCCGCTTGTAAAGATGATTCGTCCTTTTTTTCGGTGTTTGCACAGCCTGCAAAAACTGCTGTCAGCATAAGCACCGCTAAAATTAATGCCAATATTTTTTTCATAATATTACCTCCTTTGGCAATATGATTATAACTCCACAGAAAAAGAAAATGCGTTGCATTTGCAACGCATCAAAGAATTTTAAAAATATTTTTATAAAACTCAATCAGGCCTTCCTTTTGCATTTTTGAAAGCTCTCTTGACAGGGCGCTTCGGTTGGTGCCAAGATATATTGCAAGGCTTTCGCGGTCGAGCGGTATTTTAAAGGTTCGGCTTTTATTTTTGCGGACACACTGTGAAAAATACGTATTTAGTTTCTCTCGCAATGTGAGCTTGGATAAAATCTGCACGCGGTCATTCATCGAAAGGGTCTTTTTTGCTATCATAGCTGTGAAACGGGAATAAAGCTGCTGCAAATCGGGATGTGCACAGACGTTTGAGCGAAAGCAGTCGCAAGAAAGCCACAGGATTTTTGCGTTTTCACTCGCATACACCCAGACGGGAACGTTTTTCTCCTTGAGATAGCACAGCGATTCGCCGAAGGTTTCGCCCTCGCCCACCGTTGCCATTATGACACGGTCGCCGTTTATATCGTCGAAAAAGACCTGCACTGCACCGCAAAGGACGAGGCCGAAAAAATATAGTCTTCTTCCCGCACGGCAAAGGCACTCGCCTTTTGTATATTCGCCCGTTTTTGCCGACATAAAGACGAGCGCTTTTTTTAGTGTTTCCTCGCTATAGTTCAAAAACAGCTCGTTCTCGGTTATCGTTTTGATTTCTTTTTGAGAAAGTGTCATCACAGCGCCCCCCCCTTGCCGAAAATTTTACCATATCGTGCCTTTTTTTGCAACTTTTTCTATCTTTTTGTTTACAAAACCGCGAAAATACAGTATTATTACTTATAGTATAATTTATACCACTTATTAAATAAAGGGGATTACTATGAGCGTTCTTTCTATTTTCACTCTGCTTGGAGGTCTTGCGTTTTTTCTTTATGGTATGACGGTTATGTCGTCAGGACTTGAAAAAATGGCAGGCGGAAAGCTTGAGCAAATGCTTCTCAAGACGACCTCTAACCGCTTTTTAGCCTTGATTTTGGGTGCAGGTATTACCATTGCAATCCAGTCTTCGTCGGCGCTTACTGTTATGCTTGTCGGTCTTGTTAACTCGGGTATTATGCGTTTTGGACAAACCATCGGCGTTTTGATGGGCTCCAACATCGGCACTACCTTGACCGCCTGGATTCTGAGTCTTGCGGGAATTGAGAGTGACAATCTTTTAATAAATCTTTTGAAGCCTGCTAACTTCTCGGCGATTTTTGCTATTATCGGTATCGTTCTTATAACCGTTGGTAAAAGCGAAAAGAAGCAGAGCACCGGAAACATTTTTCTCGGATTTGCGATTTTGATGTGCGGCATGACTCTTATGGGCGACGCAATGGAGCCGCTTTCCGAATCCCCTAAATTCATATCAATACTTACCGCGTTTAAAAATCCTTTCCTCGCCGTTTTGGTTGGTGCGGTGTTTACGGGAATTATTCAAAGCTCTGCCGCCTCTGTTGGTATTTTGCAGACCCTGTCTCTTACAGGCGGCATCACATACGGCATGGCAATCCCGATTATTATGGGACAAAACATTGGTACCTGTGTGACCGCAGTGCTTTCGAGTATCGGCGTTAACAAAAACGCAAAAAAGGTTGCAGTTGTGCATCTTGCCTTCAACTGCATTGGTACGTTTATTCTTCTCGTTCCTTATCTTATTGTTGATGCCTTTTTCACAATACCTTTTAACGACAAACCAATTTCTCCCTTTATGATTGCGATTATTCACAGTATTTTCAATGTTGTTACAACATTTATTCTACTGCCCTTCACAAAGCAGCTTGAACGTCTTGCAAACCGCATTATACCGAGCGAAGAGGTTACGTTCACATATCCAAAACTTGACGAACGTCTTATCACCGTTCCTTCGGTTGCTATCGGTTCTGCGTTTGATTACACGGTTGAAATGGCAAATCTTTCGTTTGATGCTCTGCTGACATCCTTGCCGCTTGTTGATAAGTTTGACGAGCAAAAGGCAGAAGATGTTAAATTGCTTGAGGACCGAATTGATAAATATGAGGACAAGCTTGGCACATTTATGGTGCGGCTTGCTAAGGAAGAATTATCCGATGCCGACTCACTCCAAGTTACCAAGATGCTTCACACTATAAACGATTTTGAGCGCATCGGCGACCACGCTTGTAATATTGTCAAGGTGGCGCGCGAAATGACCGACAAAAATCTGCGTTTCTCAAAGGAAGCCTGGTCTGAGATAAAGGTTCTTACCGAGGCGCTTTGCGAAATCGTAAACCTTACAAGAACGGCTTTTGCCGAAAACGACCTTGCTGTTGCAACAAAAATTGAACCGCTTGAGCAGGTTATTGACAAGCTGATTTATGAAATCAAGGCACGTCACGTTAACCGCTTACAAGGCGGCGCTTGTACTATCGAACTTGGCTTCGTTCTGCACGACCTTATAACAAACTATGAGCGCGTTTCCGACCACTGTTCAAATGTTGCTGTTGCGATTATTGAAACCGGCCACGGCTCGTTTAAGACACACGAATATCTCCGCACCGTCAAGAAAACGGACGAAGAATTCAAACAAGAATATGAAGAATATCTTTCAAGATTTTCGTTCTAAAATTAAAACCCCCGTGTTTGACACGGGGGTTTGTTTTTTTCTTTATTCTGCTGTTATTGTCGTATGTGCTTTGTCGTCCTTATCGGTTATGCAAATGTAGCTTGTACCTGCGTTAACCGTGAGTTCTGTTCCGTCTGCCTTTGTGATTTTAAGGGGTGATTTTGCAGAACCCTTTGACCACGAAATCTCTTCATAGCCGCCGTTTGATACATAATATCCTGTGCCGCCGATGAGCTCGACATTCATATGATATCCGTCAGAAAAGGGGCTAACGCTTGTGAAAAGAACGAATACGTTTTTAAATGCGAATTTTTCTTTTGTGAGATAATCTGTTCTGGTTGTGCCCGAAACGCTCTTTATGTATTTTCCGCTTTCTGCATCGTATGTAAAGACGGATTTATATGAGCCTGAGAAATAGACGTTTATGCTCTTGCATGCGTTTGCGGGGGTTGTCGGAGCATCCTTGTCGCCGAAGGTCAACCATTTATCAACCGAGGAGGTTTTGCCGAAATCAAGGTCTTCAATTCCCTTTGCGAGCTTTTCACCCGTTGTGTACATTGTGTGTTCGCTTGAAAGGCCGTTGCTGTATCTGAAGCCATATTTTGAAGTGGCTCCGCTATTTAAATCAAAGGTTTTTAAGCCGAGCTCGCTTCTATGATTTGCAAAATACAACTGGTCGAATCCTGCGTGAGCATATACTGCATCGTGACCGAGCGCCAAATCAAGAAAGACATATCTTGCAGAACGAACCGAGCCAATCTGCTCAAGCTTTGTAACATCCTTTGTTACGGCAACCATTCGTGTGATTCCGCCTTCTACCAAGGTTTCATAAACCACGTCGGCATTCATAAGGCCTGTCTGAACGGGCTGTGCCGTTTTTATATTGTTTATCATAATTGCTACGGGCTTTGCATTCTTTTTAGATGAATCTATCTCGAGTCCGGTGAGCGGGTTTATTGCCGTTGCTGACTTTTCCTCAGACGACACGGGCTCATCCGTGCTTATAAGTATTTCCTTGTCGGCACATCCACACACGCAAAAGACCATAACAAGAGTGAGTGCTACTGCGAAAAACTTCCTTAACATATTTTACCTCCGAAAACTAATTAATAATACTATATCATTATAATACAATATTCGCCTAAATTCAAGAGTATTTGCACTATATTTTGTGGTTTTTTATGGAATTTATATGAGTTCATAAAACGTATAATTGAGTTCCCGCTTTAGTTCCTCTGCAACGTTAATTATAGTTAATCCTTTTTTCTTTGCATAACGAAGTGTGTTGAGCGTGCCGCCCGATTTTCCGTCACAAAACGCCACCACACGCTCGCTTTTATCAACCATATATTCATTTCGCTCGGCATAGCAGCGGTTGTGGTATTTTTCGGATGTATAAATTATCTCGTCCGCCTGAGACAAGACGTTTTCGTAGCGCCGCTTCCACTCTGGCGGGAAATTTGCCGCTTGTGCACGAAAAGGCAAGACCATTACAAGACGAAAGCTATTGTTTCTGCGGAAGATGAGCAAAAGCTCGGCTGCCAAAAGGTCAAATCCCATTGCGCCGCCACAATAAAAGGTGTCGTATCCGTCCGAAAGTGTGGTTGCCAAAACCTCTATTAGCTTATTTTCAAAACGCAGATATTCCGCGTTTTTTTCATCGTATGGAAACGGGCTTTTTTCGGGGCGATACCCCGTAAAACAACAGCTTTTCATCTTTTCACCTCTGTTTATATTTTATATTTTTCATCGGCACTTGTCAACAAAATGAAGAGAGCCGAATCAAATTCGGCTCTCGGAATTTATTTCATTGGACTCACCTTTGGTGTAGTTATTCTATATATAAATATTTTTGAGATTATTTTGTTTGTATGCTATTTTAATTTTAAATTGACTAAATCTTCGGACTCACCCCTTACAGTTATTTATAATTAACCTCACTGTACATCGGAATCTCCTCTTTCTTTTTTAGATTTGTCTCTCTTTTCTGTCTTTATTATAAGGGCTGAGCCTTAATTTTTCAATTGACAATTCCCACAAATAAAACGCAAATATTTTTACTAACACCTTTGCGGATTTGTATGGTATAATAGTTATGTTGTGATGATAAAAAGCCCTCGAAAACTCGAGGACTTTTTTTTACAGTAAAACTATTCCGTTTTCTTCGCATTCGCGTATGGTATCTTCCGACCAAACAGACGCCTGCACCTCACCTATATGTGCTTTTCTGAGAAAGAACATGCACATTCTGGACTGACCGATGCCGCCGCCGATGGTATAAGGAAGCTCGCCTTTTAGCAGTCGACTATGGAAATCAAGCTCGACCCTTTCTTCTACGCCGCGAATTTTTAATTGCTTTAGAAGACTTTCTTCATCAACGCGGATTCCCATTGACGAGAGCTCAAGCGCGATGTCAAGCACGGGATAATACACTAAAACATCGCCGTTTAAATTCCAGTCGTCGTAGTCGGGCGCTCTGCCGTCGTGAATTTCTCCCGAACGCAAGACTCCGCCGATTTGCATTATAAACACGGCGCCGTGTTTCTTGACAATTTCATACTCGCGCTCTTTAGGTGTCAAATCGGGATACATATCCTCAAGCTCCTGCGAAGTTACGAAGGTTATCTTTTCGGGAAGGAATTTGTGTACGAAGTCATACTCGTCTGCTATATAGTTCTCGGTGTGCTTTAAGGCGTTATACACACATTTTACGGTACTTTTGAGGGTCGCTTCGGTGCGGTCCTCTTTTTTTATGACCTTTTCCCAGTCCCACTGGTCTACAAACGCCGAATGAATGTTATCCAAATCCTCATCGCGACGGATGGCGTTCATATCGGTATAAAGTCCCTCTCCGACACGAAAACCGTATCGGCCGAGCGCCTCGCGCTTCCATTTGGCAAGCGACTGAACAACCTCATAGGTATCGCCCTGTCCCTTTATATCAAATGCAACGGGTCGTTCAACTCCGCTTAAGGTATCGTTAAGACCCGATTCGCGACTGACAAAAAGCGGTGCCGAAACACGTGTCAAATTAAGTTGTATTGCCAAATCGCGCTCAAAAAAGTCCTTGACCTTTTTTATTGCGATTTCGGTCTGTCTTGTATCGAGCAAAGATTTATATCCCTGCGGAAGACTGTTCATAAGTGATGCCTCCATTAAAAATATTAGCCAATTTCATCAAAAAGTCCGAGTATTACGATGCCGATAACGGCAACGCCTATCATAAGATAATGCTTCCATGAAAGCTTTTCTTTTAAGAAGATTCTGCTCCATACGACCGATGCCAAGCAATATGCCGAGATAATCGGTGCGCTCATTGCAAGGTGCTCTGTGTCGGCTATTGCATATATGTATGCAAACTGACCTGCGGTCTCGAAGATAGCGCCCGCATATTTTGGTGCTTCGCGCTTGGGCAAGAACTTTGCCTTCTTTACAAATTTGAGCCAAATGAAGCTTACTATACCGCAAAGCAAGAATGTCAGCTCATACGCAACGTTTGCACTGTCCTCATCGAGTGTCTCAAGCACGAGGCTGTCTGCAAAGGTACCTGCTGCATCAAGCACACAGTAAAGCACGGGCAAAATGAGTGCGATTGCCGATTTTGCGTAACGATAGTTTGATTTTTCTTGACGGGCGGCACGGAGTGTGTCATCCTCAAAATATTCTACAAGTCCGAGTCCGATAACACCCGCACATACCATAAATACTGCCGCAAGCTGCCAACTATTCATTTTAACGCCAAAGGCGATGAGCGACATTATTGCAACGAGTGCGCCAGACGAATTGCATATCGGGGAAGAAATTGAAAGCTCTATGTAACGAAGTCCTACATAGCCGAGTGTCATTGAGCCGATATAAAGCAGTGACACAGGGAGATATTTGAGCATTATATCAAAAGAGATTGCGGTGCCGCCTATGAAAATTTCATAAAGCGCGTGAATACCCATCACGGTACCGACCGCTGTTACCATTTTTAAATGACTGTTTTTGTCGTCACTGTCGCGGCAGCCGATTTTTGAAAACAAGTCCGAGCCGCTCCAACAGAGCATTGCGATTATTGAAAGTATAAACCACATATTAATCCCTCCTATAAATTAATAAGATTTGCTTCAAGCAATTTTTGAAGCGATAAAACCACGCCGAGCTTTGCATGGTACCAGGTAAGTCCGCCCTGATAGTAAACGGCGTATGGCGGACGCATAGGTCCGTCTGCCGAAAGTTCTATTGACGAGCCCTGCACAAAGGCGCCTGCCGCCATAACAACGGGACTGTCGTATCCCGGCATATCTGATGCAACGGGGATAACATAACTGTCGACCGGTGCGGCTGCCTGAATTCCTTCGCAGAATTTAAGCATTCTTTCAGGACTCTCGAGCACTATTGACTGAATTATATCGTGACGCGACTCCTCACTTTTCGGAACAACCGAGAAGCCCAGCTTTTCATACACTGCCGCGGCAAAAACCGCGCCCTTGAGCGCCGACGCTGTGACGGTGGGAGCCAAGAAAAAGCCCTGATAAAAGTCACGCATTACGCCAAAGTTCGCACCGACCTCCTGACCGAGACCGGGGGCGCTCAGACGATATGCACAGCGGTCAACACATTCTTTTGTGCCGCAGATGTATCCGCCCGAGGTGGCAAGTCCGCCACCTGCGTTTTTAATAAGTGAACCAACCACCATATCTGCGCCGACATCCGACGGCTCAAGCATTTCAACAAACTCGCCATAGCAGTTGTCGACCATGCATATGATATTAGGGTTGATGCTTTTTATAAATGAAATCAGCTCGCCAATCTGTTTAACCGAGAAGGACGGACGGGTATCATATCCCTTTGAACGCTGAATTTCCGCAAGTTTTGTCTTGCTGTTTATTGCCTTTTTGATACTATCATAATCAAAGGTTCCGTCGGGCAACAAATCCACCTGTCTGTAACTGACACCGTATTCCTTGAGAGAGCACGGAGATGAGCGGATTCCTATAACCTCTTCGAGCGTGTCATAGGGTTTTCCCACGGGCGCCAAAATTTCATCTCCCGGAAGCAGATTTGCCGACAAGGCAACCGCTAACGCATGGGTGCCGCAGGTTATCTGCGGACGCACGAGTGCAGCCTCGGTATGAAAACAGTCGGCATACACACGCTCAAGATTATCTCTGCCCGCATCATCGTATCCATAACCGCTGCTTGCTGCAAAATGGGTTGCATTAACGCGGTTTTTGTGCATTGCGGATATCACCTTGCACTGATTATATTCGGCTACCGCATCAATCTCGCAAAATCGGGGTTTGAGTGCCGTTTCGACCTCATTGCAAAGCGCTTCTATGCGCGGGTCGATATTAAAAATTGAATAAAGATTTTCCATTTTTATCCTCTTAAAACAAATTTTCGTTATATTTTATCACATTTAGGCATATATCGTCAATAAGTATTATTAAAATAATTCTATTGGAGACTATATGACAACCATGAACGAAATCATACAAAAAATTGGAGATGCACTGTGGTCGGGGGTTGGTCTTACACTCGTTTTATGTGTGGGTGTGTTTTTGTCCTTTGTCACAAGGTTTTTTCAAATAAGACGCTTTTTTCACTGGTTTAAAAGCACTGCGGGTGCTCTTTTTTCCAAAAAAAGCGAGACAAAAAAGTCTGACGGCACCTCTATATCGCAGTTTCAGGCGGTTTGCACCGCACTCGCTTCAACCGTTGGCGTGGGCAATATTGCAGGGGTTGCCTCAGCCATTGTTTGCGGCGGACCGGGGGCGGTTTTTTGGATGTGGGCAGCATCCTTCCTCAGTATGATTTTGGCATATTGTGAAAATCTGCTTGGGATTTTTTACCGCCAAAAAAATGAAAAGGGTGAGCTTGTCGGTGGCGCGATGTATTACATTCGCGACGGGCTCAAAAATGTAAAAGGTTTTCGGTTTTTAAGCAAAATCCTATCCTTCATGTTTGCGTTTTTTTGCATCGGTGCCTCCTTCGGAATCGGCAATGCAGGTCAGATTAACACTATTGTTGTAAACCTGCAAAGTGCTTTTAAAATCCCCTTTTTGAGTTCTTTAAAAATTGGAAACACAAATCTTTACTGCGTTGTTGTCGGTGTGACGCTTTCGCTTTTGACGGGGTTTGTGCTCATAGGCGGCACAAGGCGAATTGCCCGAGTTACAGAACGGCTCGTGCCCTTTATGGTGTTGGGATACATAGGCGGCGCTTTTTTGCTTGTTTTTTGCAACTCACAAAATATTTTTCCGTCATTAAAATCGGTTTTTTCTCACGCCTTTTCGCTTCATGCGGCGGCAGGCGGTGTATCAGGCTATGCGCTGCGAGAAGTTATAGGCTTTGGGCTAAGACGCGGAATTTTTTCAAACGAGGCAGGAATGGGCTCGACCGTTACGGTCAACAGCGCTTCGTTCGTTAAAGAGCCCGTATTACAGGGTATGTGGGGAATTTTCGAGGTTTTTGTTGATACAACGCTTATGTGTACCGTTACGGCCCTTACCATTCTTTGCTCAGGACTTGTGGATTTAGAAAGCGGAAAAGTGCTCGTATTATGCGAAGAATCTGCGCTAGTATCAGCAGCTTTTAATTCACAGTTTGGCTATATCGGTTCCTCCTTCATAGCCGTTTCTTTGCTGCTTTTTGCATATTCGTCGGTGCTTGGTTGGTCATATAACGGGCTTTCGGCTTGGGAGTTTTTGTTTGGTGCCGACACGGGCGTTATCTATAAGGCTGCGTTCTCGCTTTTTGTTGTTGCGGGGGCGGTTATGAACGCCCGCCTTGCCTGGAATTTATCCGACGTTTTTAACGCTTTTATGATGCTTCCCAATCTTTTTGGTATCGTTTTGCTCTCTAAAACAGTGCTGAGAGTTACCAAAAATTATGAAGCACGACACTTTAAAAAAGCCAAAATTAAACCTCTTCTATCAGCTCGTTATGACCTGTAAATTTTACCATTTTTGATGGCGTTTTCGTTGACAAATTATAGGTATTATGATAATATATACAAGAATGTAAAATGTGTTTAGGGGGCGAAGCTTGATGGATGAAAAAAAGACAGCCGTTCTTATCAGCTGTTCTGACCATTACGGACATCGGTTAAACGTTGCCGACTCCTCTCTTCGCACTCTCGGTTTTGACACAACCTACATCGTCTCGGACTTTGACCATATGAAGAAGGAGAAGTTTGTTTGCGATGTGGAAGGCTGTGTGCAAATTCACGCAAAGCCTTACAAGAAGAATCTTTCCTTTGCACGAATTTTGTCACACAGAAACTATGCAAAGTCGGTTTTTGAATATCTTGAAAGTCTCCCGCAACAGCCTGATGTGATTGTTGCTTTGGTGCCGCCGAATTTTATGTGCCGCTATGCCGCGCGCTATAAAAAAAGGCACCCTGAAACACGGCTTGTGTTTGACATCTTCGACCTTTGGCCCGAAACCTTTCCCGCAAGCAAAATAAAGAAGCTTTTGGCACCCGTCTTTTCTGTATGGGCGGCGATAAGAGACAAAAATTTATCGGCTGCCGATTTTGTTTTTACGGAATGTGAAATGTTTAAAGAGCGTTTGGGGCTATCTGACGACAAGGCAAAGGCGGTTTATCTTTGCGGCGATGAGCTTTCGTGCAGAAAAAAGCGCGTTTCTCTCGCAGATGACCGACTTGACCTTTGTTACATCGGCGCGATAAACAATATCATTGATATAGACAGAATCTGCGCTCTTATTTGTGACATTGCCAAGCGAAAACCCGTGACACTTCATATTATCGGCACGGGCGAACGCACCGAGCAGTTTTGCGAATCGGCAAAGGCAGCAGGGGCAGAGGTTATATGCTACGGCGCTGTTTATGACGACGCAAAAAAGCAGGAAATTATAAGTCGCTGTCACTTTGGACTCAACATTATGAAGCCGTCGGTTTGCATCGGTCTTACGATGAAGTCGGTAGAATATTTCCGCCACGGCTTGCCGATAATCAACAACATCCCTGCTGACACGAAGCGCCTTGTTTTAGAGCGCGGTGTGGGTGTGCAGTTGGATGACGGTTGTGTGGACAGGCTCTTGGCGCTTAGCACCGAGGACTGTATTGCAATGAGAAAAAACGTGAACGAAGTGTTTAAAAAAGTTTTTAATAAAAACATAGTGTTTGAACAAACCTACTCCGTTTTACGCAAAATCGTTTAAAAGCGAGGAACGAAAATGAAAAATTCGTATAGCCCTTCAGAACTCATCAAAAACGCCTGGGGTTTAGTTTGCACAAAAATATTTTTTAAGCCCGCGCGACTGATTAGACGCCCTGTATATATACGCGGCAAAAAAGGTCTTTTCTTTGAAAAAGGTTTTACAACCGGATATAGATGTCGTTTTGAGATTTTCAACGCACAAGAGGGAGCAAAGCTCTGTTTTGGCGAAAATTGTAAACTCGGAGACAATGTACACATTGCCGCTTCAAAAAAGGTTAATATCGGCAACAACTGCCTTTTTGCCAGTAACATTTATATTAGCGACACCAACCACGGAGACGGAAGCAATTCACCTTTGACGCCTCCAGACCAATGGGAATTAAGCTCTAATCCGGTTGAAATCGGCAACTGTGTTTGGATTGGAGAAGGTGTTGCGGTTTTACCCGGCAGCAAAATAGGAGACGGGTGCATAATCGGCGCACACGCTGTAGTAAAGGGAAACATACCCTCGTATTGTGTTGCGGTGGGAGCTCCTGCAAAAATCGTAAAAAAATATGATTTTGAAAGCAATACTTGGCAGAAAGTCTGAAATCAAGGTGAAAAACAGATGGTTCATTTAATTGATGTTATAATTCCAATGTACAACAGAGCAGATTATGTGGTTGACATAATCTCCGAGCTGGAGCAGCAAATTTTAAAAAATTTTAGGGCTATTTTTGTTGATGACGGTTCAAAAGACAACACGCTCTCTCTTTTGCAAAATCATTTGAGAGATGCGTCTTTTGATTATGAAATTATAAAAAAAGAAAACGGCGGTGCCGCCTCTGCAAGAAATGCGGGAATTCGCGAGGCAACAGCGCCTTGGATAGCTTTTGTTGACAGCGACGACGGGTTAAACCCTCATTTTTTAGAATACATGTATGCTGCCGTTTGTTCCACCAATGCAGATTTAGCTATTTGTAATTTAAAAATGTTTGAGCCCGGCGCCAAGGCACAAGGCTGTTTTGATACGGAAAATTCATTTAAACAAATTTCTCCCGCGGAAGCCATGAAGATTTTTTGCACAAAATGGATAGGTCCGGTTTGTTTGTTAATCAGCAGAGAACTTCAACAAACCAACTCTTTGTTTTTCGACGAAAATTGTATTTATAACGAAGATGCGCCTTTTATTACTGAGGTGATTTTTTCGTCTCAAAAGGTTGTATATATTGAGCGGGAGCTCTACTTCTACTATACCCACGCAGGTTCACTGCACAGAAGTCCCAGCCTGAATAAATTTCTTTCTGCAGTTAAAAGCTTCTCGTTGACAGAGCAAAAACTCTTAAAAAGCAACTTACCTGCAGCCATCGTTTTTAACAATATGGGTAGTGCAAGATTTTATATTGCTACATTGCGTCGCGCTGCTGTACAATTGTCCTATTCCGACTTTAAGATTTTGGAAAAACAAATTAATTTTAAACGCTTTAGAAAGCAGATTAAAAATCTTTTGCCTTCGCAAAGAGTCGCTTGTCATATGCTTTTAATATCAAAATTTTTGTTTTTCCATATGATAAAGTCCATCTTTAAAGATTAGATTGAGGTGATATTTTTGACCGTTGGTGTTGCCGTTGCTCTTTACAACGGAGAGCGTTTTATTGTAAAACAACTTGATAGCATTAGGCTTCAAACTAAAAAGCCCTTTGAGGTGGTTTTTTGCGATGACGGTTCAAAGGATAACACCGTTCAAATCGTACGCAACTATATAGATGAATTTTGCCTTGGCGACTCTTGGCATATTTACGAAAACGAATCCAATTTGGGTTATATCGGAAATTTTTACAAAGCAATTTCCCTGTGTAATGCAGACCTCGTTTTTTTGTCAGACCAAGATGATATTTGGGAACACGATAAGATAGAAAAGATGACAAAAATAATGGAGAGCAAAGAAGAAATATGCCTTTTGAGCTGCAAATATGGCATCATTGACGCTTATGATAATAAACAGCACAGCATCGTGGAAGGGTCTGCCAAAGAAACACAAAAATTATATCCGGTCACAGTAATGGATATAATGAAAGCTTATAGATGGCCCGGTATGGCAATGTGTATTAAAAAAAGTTTTTTTGATACCATTCTTCCTTCCATAAAAAATGTTGCCGTTGCTCACGACTTTATGTTTGCATGTCTCTCGGCCGATGTGAGTGGTTTTTATGAGTATGATTATGTTGGCGTATACCATCGCAGACACGAAACCAACGCCGCACGAGAAGAACATCGTATTTTTAAACTTCTTGACCGCAAAAGAAAACTTTATGAGATTTCAACAACCGAAACGCTGTTGACAACCTTTTTAAACAGTTCTGTTGCGCTTTGTGAAGATAGCAAAAAAACAGTTGAAAATCGTTTGCAGCTTTTAAGAGAACGAAAGTTCGCTTTAGAAAATAAAAGTCTTCTGAAAATTGTCAAACTTTATTTAACAGATAAAAGCTCTTCCCTGAGGTTTAAATCTTTTGTTTGTGATGTTTGGCTTTGTTTGTTTGGATGATTTGAAGGTTTAAGAGAGGGATGAAAAAATGAAAATTACAAGAGATATATTAATTAATTCTGCGGTTTTTTCTTTAGTTGGGTTTTTAGCTTTAGTCAGCGGTTTTTGGCTAACTTCGATAAATGTTTTGTTAACCGGTTCTTTGTTGTTGTTTTTGGCAATAGGTTTATATTTTTATATAGTCCTTTCTGTTTGCCAAAAAAACTGGCTCGACATAAGAGCAATCTTTTCGGCCATCTGGTTTTCTACTATTGGTCTTGCTGCATTTAAACTTACGGCTTATCAAGAAGTATGGCAAGCAAAAACTTGGTTCCTTTTGGGTGTTGCTTTTTTTGTTTTTCAAGTTGGTGCTTTTTTGGGAATTTATTGCACAGACCGTTTAACAAACGCACTTGCTACGTGTTTTTCAAATATTAAAAAAGTGCGTTTTGACTTTAACGCCAATAAACTTTTTTGGTGTTGTGTTTTCTGCTCATTAATAGGTTTGACCTGCTTCGTGATTAACGTGTTTATTAAGGGTTACATTCCTTGTTTTTCTGATAGTCCCTTTGCATATACAAACTTTTACACAAAGCTTCATGTTTTTTCTGTTGCCGCAACAATTGCATGCGGTCCGTGTTATTATTGCATTAAAACACAAAAACTAAATTTGGCAAAAAAAATAGTGCTTTGGTGCTGTATTTTTTATTTGTTGATACTTTTCCCAACAATGATTGTTTCCAGGGGTGTTTTCGTCTCGATAGCCCTTTATTTTACATCGGTTGTTTTTTATCTTAACAAACAGAAGTTCATCTCTTTGGTTTTGTGTTTAACCATAATCTTCGGTGTGTATATGGCTGTTTCCGAGTTTAGAAACTTTACCAATGAACAATTAACGGTTCTTTTTGAGCCAAAAGATTTTGAAGAAAATATAGCTTCGGATAATGACAAAGACGAAAACGAAGATGAAGATATTAACGAAGGCGAAAATGATTCTGATAATTTAAATGTTCCTTCCTTCCAACTTTCGCCTAAAATGGCTTTTCTCTATGGGTATTTAACAGTTGGACACGACAATTTTAACGAGGCTGTTCAAAATTTAGATTGGTACACTTGGGGCTCCAGAACTATTAAGCCTTTTAATGTTGTTTTAAGAATTCCCGCTCTTGACGAACTATCAAAAAGTTCAGAAAATTATTTTGTCAGACCACACCTCAACACATATAATTTCCTCGGTGAGTTCTTTTATGACTTCCACGGCTTTGGTGTCGCATTGCTTACTTTTTTGTTTGCCCTGGTTTCTGCCTTGCTGCAACAACTTTGTGTTAAATTCAAAAACCCTTTTTCAATATTTGCT
Organism: Acutalibacteraceae bacterium; assembly: GCA_045601885.1. Lineage (GTDB taxonomy): Bacteria > Bacillota > Clostridia > Oscillospirales > Acutalibacteraceae > SIG589. Next base: position 104,519 of record JAZSAN010000009.1, read on the forward strand.
TTTAGCGTTTTCTTTCAAGCGGTGTTTTTAGTTTTCTTTTCAAATATGGCTTGCCGTTTCGAGTTTTGGGTTTTCCTCGGTGTTATAGCTATTTTCGCACTTATTTCAAGTGTCAAATTTGTAAAAACAAAAAACTGAATAATTTAATATAAAGGAGAGGTCATTTATGAAAGGAATTATTCTCGCCGGAGGCTCCGGCACAAGATTGTATCCGCTTACCACGGTTACATCAAAACAGCTTCTTCCCATTTACGACAAGCCTATGATTTATTATCCTTTGTCTGTGCTTATGAACGCAGGCATTCGCGATATTTTAATCATATCGACACCACAGGATACTCCTCGATTTCAGGAGCTTTTGAAGGACGGTCACCAGTTTGGTATTAACCTTTCTTATGCTGTTCAGCCCTCTCCTGACGGTCTTGCTCAGGCCTTTATTATCGGCGCTGATTTTATTGGCGACGATACTGCAGCCATGGTGCTTGGCGATAATATTTTTGCAGGTCACGGACTTAAAAAGCGCTTAAAGGCGGCTGTTGAAAACGCAGAGACCGGCAAGGGTGCAACCGTCTTCGGTTATTATGTTGACGACCCCGAGCGTTTCGGTATTGTTGAATTTGACAGCGATGGCCGCGCAATTTCTATTGAAGAAAAACCACAGAAGCCCAAGAGCAACTACTGTGTTACAGGCCTTTATTTCTATGACAACCGCGTTGTTGAGTATGCTAAGAACCTTAAGCCCTCTGCAAGAGGTGAGCTTGAGATTACCGACCTTAACAGAATTTATCTTGAAAACGGCGAGCTCAATGTTGAGCTTCTCGGTCAGGGCTTTACCTGGCTTGACACCGGCACACACGAGAGTCTTGCCGACGCTACCAACTTTGTTAAGACGGTTGAGACACATCAGCACAGAAAAATCGCCTGTCTTGAAGAGATTGCTTACCTTAATGGTTGGATAAGCAAGGACGACGTTCTGAAGGTTTATGAAGTATTAAAGAAGAATCAATACGGCCAGTACTTAAAGGATGTTCTGGACGGAAAATATATTGATACAATAGGCGAAAAGAGGTAAAATTATGACTATTATCGTAACCGGCGGTGCCGGATTCATCGGAAGCAACTTCGTTTTCCACATGCTTAAAAAATATCCTGACTACCGCATTGTTTGTCTTGACAAACTCACCTATGCGGGAAATCTCTCGACACTCGCACCCGTGATGGACAACCCTAACTTCCGTTTTGTTAAGGCTGACATCTGCGACCGCGAGGCTGTTTACAAGCTTTTTGAGGAAGAAAAGCCCGAAATTATCGTAAACTTTGCCGCAGAGAGCCACGTTGACCGCTCGATTGAAGACCCCGGTGTTTTCTTGCAGACAAACATTATGGGTACCGCTGTTTTGATGGACGCCTGCCGCAAATACGGAATCACCCGCTATCATCAGGTTTCCACCGACGAGGTTTACGGCGATTTGCCGCTTGACCGTCCCGACCTTTTCTTTACAGAGGAGACTCCCATTCACACAAGCTCTCCTTATTCTAGTTCAAAGGCTGCTGCCGACTTGCTCGTTTTGGCATACCACCGCACATTTGGTCTGCCCGTAAGCATTTCGCGCTGCTCCAACAACTATGGTCCTTATCATTTCCCTGAGAAGCTTATTCCCCTTATGATTGCCAACGCATTGAACGACAAGCCTCTGCCGGTTTACGGAGAGGGTCTCAATGTTCGCGACTGGCTCTATGTTGAGGACCACTGCAAAGCTATCGACCTTATTATCCACAAAGGCAGAGTTGGTGAGGTTTACAACATCGGCGGCCACAACGAGATGAAGAACATTGACATTGTTAAAATCATCTGCAAGGCACTTGACAAGCCCGAAAGCCTTATTACTTATGTTACCGACCGCAAGGGTCACGATATGCGTTATGCTATTGACCCGACCAAGATTCACAATGAGCTTGGCTGGTTGCCTGAGACTATGTTTGCCGACGGTATCAAGAAGACAATAGACTGGTATCTTGAAAACCGCGAGTGGTGGGAGACCATCATTTCGGGCGAGTATCAGAACTATTATGAAAAAATGTATAACAACCGATAGGTGAGTGTATGAAAGCTTTTGTTACGGGTGTTGGTGGACAGCTGGGCCACGATATTATGAACGAGCTTCACAAACGCGGATTTGAGGGTGTCGGCAGCGATTTGGCCGAGAGTTGCAGCGGAATCGAATCCGAGTCTGCCGTTGCCTCCATGCCCTATGTTTCACTTGATATTACCGATGAAAAAGCCGTGTTTGACGCAATTTCCGCCTCTTCGCCCGACGTTGTTTTTCACTGCGCGGCCTGGACCGCGGTTGATGCCGCAGAGGACGAGGAAAACAAGGAAAAGGTTATGCGTGTCAATGTTGACGGCACGAAAAATATTGCAAATGCCTGCAAGGCCATCGGCTGCAAGATGATATACATCAGCACCGACTATGTCTTTGACGGCAAAGGGGATACCCCTTGGGAGCCCGACTGCAAGGATTTTGACCCTCAGAATGTTTATGGCCAAAGTAAACTTTTGGGAGAGAAGGCAGTCGAAGAGACGCTCTCAAAGTATTTTATCGTGCGTATTGCCTGGGTTTTCGGCAAAAACGGAAACAACTTTATTAAGACTATGCTCAACATTGGCAAAAAGTATGACACTCTGCGTGTTGTGTGCGACCAAATCGGCACTCCAACCTATACTCTTGACCTGTCGCGTCTGCTTGTTGATATGGCAGAGAGCGAAAAATACGGATTTTATCACGCGACCAACGAAGGCGGATTTATTTCGTGGTATGATTTTGCGTGTGAAATTTTCCGTCAGGCAGGGTATGAAACTAAGGTGTTGCCCGTGACGACCGAGGAATACGGCCTTTCAAAAGCCGCCCGTCCGTTTAACAGCCGCCTTGACAAAACAAAGCTTGTCGCTGCGGGTTTTGAACCCTTGCCCGATTGGCAGGACGCTCTTGCAAGGTATTTAAAAGAAATTGCTGAATAAAATAAAAAAAGCCGTGAGAGTTTTCTCACGGCTTTATTTATTCGTTTTCAAGTTCTATTATCTCAATCCGTTTTGTAAAAACATCAACATATTGCAACGTATGACAATGCGGGGCGCCCTTACTATATTCTTCAATTATAAATACGTGCGGATAAACACCCTTTATTGTTGCCTCATCATTCTGCAAGACAACCTTTGGGCGCGAAATTGCCACATTTATATGTATTTTGGGGTTGGTTTCATACAGTGTTTTAATTTTGCTTTTTATTTCTTCTATCGTCATTTTTATTCCTTTCTGATTATCAAAAAGCAGCATTTTCGTACTCTTTATAACCTTTTGTTTCATTAAGTATAGCACTTTTTTTCTGAAGTTTTCAAGCGAAAATTTTTTAGTTTTTTATATTTTTGCATAAAAACCCGCCAAACGAATCTTTCGTTTGGCGGGTTAAATTATCCTTATTCGAATTCTATTGTTCCTATCGGTTTTGGTGTGATATCCATCATCACGCGGTTGATTCCCTCAACCTCGTGTGTGATGCGGTCGGTTATTTTATGGAGAAGTTCGTACGGAATTTCTTCAATGGTTGCGGTCATTGCGTCCTTCGTATTTACAGCGCGGATTATTGCCGCCCAGCCTTCATAACGCTTGCCGTCGCGAACGCCGACACTCTTGAAATCGGGAACAGCAATGAAGAACTGCCATACCTTTTCTGCGAGGCCGCTCTTGTCAAACTCTTCACGCAGGATTGCATCTGCCTCGCGCAGTGCGTGGAGTCTGTCGCGTGTTATCGCGCCAAGGCAACGAACGCCAAGACCGGGGCCGGGGAAGGGCTGACGGTAAACCATCGCATGCGGGAGACCCAAAGCCTCTCCAACCACGCGAACCTCGTCCTTATAAAGCAGTCTTACAGGCTCAACGAGTTCAAACTGCATATCCTCAGGCAGACCGCCAACGTTGTGGTGCGCCTTTACGCCGTCACTCTCCAAAATATCGGGATATATTGTTCCTTGTGCGAGGAAGGATATGCCCTCAAGCTTGCTTGCCTCTTCATCAAAGACCTTTATAAATTCTCCGCCGATTATTTTGCGTTTTTGTTCCGGAGCGTCCACACCTGCCAAAAGGTCCAAAAATCTATCAGTTGCGTCGACATAAATCAGATTTGCGTCAAGCTCTTTGCCGAAAACCTCGATTACCTGCTCGCTCTCGCCTTTTCTCATGAGTCCGTGGTTAACATGAACACAGACGAGCTGCTTTCCGACCGCCTTTATAAGCAGTGCAGCCACTACCGAAGAATCTACGCCGCCAGACAGCGCGAGCAAAACCTTTTTGTCGCCAATCTGTGCGCGAAGCTCCTTCACCTGCTCGTCAATAAACGCATCCGCAAGCGCTTTTGTCGTGATGCGCGCCATATCATCAGGTCTTACATTGTTCATATTCACATCTCCCAAAAAATCTTTTTTCAAAGTATAACACAAAATGACAAATCTTGCAATGTTTTAGACCGCTTTTTTTGAAAAATTTTTCCGCGACTCTATGCAAAAAAATGTTTCCCATTTTATATATGTTGTGATATAATATATCTGTATAAGTTTATAATTTACTATTGGGTGCGTTTTTATGAATAAAACAAGATTGATTTTTACATCTTTGGTTTTATGTTTTGTGATGGTATTCCTTTCGGGGTGCCGTCTGTTTTCGGTTGGCGACGAGCTTTTGACGCCGCCGCGCGCACAAGGTGAGCTTGGCGACATTCAGGAGGCACTCGAAAAGCTGACCTCTAACAAAATTACCCTCAAGTATCCGACGGCGGGCGAATACCGCTCTGCTATTGTGCAGTATGATTTGACCGGCAACGGAATTAAGGATGCCGTTGCGTTTTACAGCACCGAATCCGAAAACATATCAGCCATGCACATTGCTGTTGTCTCCAAGCGGGACGGAAAATGGGTTGCCGCAAAGGACGTGACTGTGTTGGCATCCGGTGTTGAGCGGGTTGAGTTTGACGACCTTGACGGCGACGGCATCAGTGAAATTATCGTTGGTTGGAGCGTATATGCCACAGTCGACAAGGAAATTGGCGTTTACGGCTTTGACGGTGCCGTTTTGACCCCCCACGCACACGAAAAATATACCGCCTTTTTACGCACCGACCTTGACACAGACCAGAAAAAAGAATTGTTTTTAATAAACCTTAATTCAACCGACAAGACCGCAACGGCGCGTCTTTTGACCCTTGAAAATGACACTATAACCGAAAAAGCATCCTGCCGTTGTGACGGCTCGGTTTCGGGATATCTTTCGGTTGCTGCGACAAAGCTCTTAAACGGCAAGCCCGCCGTGTTTGTTGACGCACAAAAGGGCACGGGCGCCATTACCGAGGCGTTTTATCTTGACGGCGAAAGCCTTGTCAATCCGCTGTTTGACCGCGAGACCGGAACGACAGCCATCTCTGAGAGGCCATCGACAAAGATTTCCTCTGACATCAACGGAGACGGCACGCTCGATATTCCGATGCTTGAGCTTTTGCCGGGATATGAGGATGCCGCCGAAAACGACCGCATTTATATCACCCGTTTTTGCACACTAAATAACGGCAGCCTTGTTGTTACACTCTCTGCACTCATGAACTACACTGACGGATATTATTTCACGATTCCAAAGGCTCTTGACGGTAGGATAACCCTTACAAGAAACATTGAAGCGCGAACGAGAACAATTTATCTTTATGATAAAAACAAGGCCACGCGCGGTGCGGAGCTTTTCACAATTAAGACGGTTAACCTTAACAACTGGGAGACCAGCAACACACAAAACTGGCACAAAATTCTTGAAGACAAAACAACGGTTTATGCCGTTTTGATAAGCGAATATGACGGGAGCGAAGCGCTCTCTGTCGAGCAGATTAAATCCGAATTCAACCTTATAGGAACAGGAGATTTGACATGAAAAAAATTCTCATAGTTGAAGACGAAGCCGCAATAAGAGGTTTTGAGGCAATAAACCTCAACCGCGCGGGTTATAAAACTGTCGAGGCAGGCTCTGCCGAAGAGGCTATTGAAATTTTTGATGCAGACAGCTCTTTTGACATTGCGCTGCTTGATATTTCCTTGCCGGGAATGGATGGCTTTGATTTGTGTAAGCATCTTCGCGGACGCTCAAACGCGTTGGGCATTATTATGCTTACCGCACGCACACAGGAGATGGACAAGATTAGCGGTCTTATGCTTGGCGCAGATGACTACATAACCAAGCCTTTCAGTCCGAGCGAGCTTTTGGCCCGTGTTGATTCGCTTTACCGCAGAGTTGAGCTTCAAAAGGGTGTCACAAAGCCTCAGTCGTCCGACGAAATTAAGCTTGGCGATTTTGTGCTCAACATCAGAAGGCGCACCCTAAGACGTGACGACAAGAATATCGAGCTCACACAGGTTGAGTTTCAGATTATTGAATATTTCTTTACAAATCCCGATACTGCACTCTCCCGCAGTGATATTCTCATAAAGGTTTGGGGCGAGGCATATTACGGTGAAGAAAAGATTGTTGATGTTAACATCAGACGACTCAGAATGAAGATTGAGGACGACCCGTCCGCACCGAAATATCTTGTTACGGTGTGGGGTATGGGCTACAAGTGGAACACGGTAGACTAAATTTTAAAACAACGGAGGAAAAGGATGGAGCTTGAAATCAAGGTTTCAAAGAAAAGCATTTCAAAGCACTGGTTTTTGAATGTTTTTCTCGTTATGGCGGCGGTTGTCGCCGTTCTCTTGATTTTGGTTTGTGTTGCGATACAAAGCCGCTACTATAATACGGTTTATGAAACGGCTTCGGGCTATTGCAAGGGGCTTTCGCTTCTTGCGACCTGTGACGCGGTTGATTATCCTTCGGTTGCAAAGCAATATGTCGAGCAGTTTGAACACAAAAACAAGCTTGAAATTCAGATTATTGATAAAAACGGAAACGTTATTGTTACCTCGAGCGGTTTTTCTCCGGTCCACGAGGAAAAACCCGACTATAAACAAGCAATTGAGCTTGGCACAAGCAAGAGCTTCCGTGGTAAAAACGCAAACGGAGAGCACATTATGGCAGAAACGACCGTGCTGACCGACTTTGGTGATGGTTCAAACGGTGCTGTGCGCTGGGTTGTGTCGCTCGAACCTGTCAACCGCAGGATTTTCCTTTTGTGTGCAATTTGTTTCTTGGTCGGCGCGGGATTTTTGATGCTTTCGTGGCTTTCAGGAAACTATTTTATCCGTTCAATTGTGCGACCTGTTCAGGAGGTTAGTAAAACCGCGCGCAAGATTGCAATGGGCGATTTTGAGACACATCTTGACATCGGAAGCGACTCTGAAATCGGTGAGCTTTGCGACGCCGTTAACTATATGGCAAGCGAGCTTAAATCGTCCGAGCAGTTAAAAAACGATTTTATTTCCTCTGTTTCGCACGAGCTTCGCACACCTCTTACCGCTATTCGCGGCTGGGGAGAGACTGCAAGAATGTCGGTCGGATACGATGACGAAATCGTTAAAAAAGGACTCGACGTTGTGCTTGCTGAAAGCGAACGACTTTCGGGTCTTGTTGAGGAGCTGCTTGATTTCTCCCGCATTCAGTCGGGCAGACTTTCTATTGATGTTGGTCTTGTCAACATCAAAGACGTGCTTTCTGACGCGGTTGATATGTATTTTGAGCTTGCAAAACAGCAGGAAATCGAGCTTACCTACCTGCCGCTTCCAAATGAGCTTTTTGTTATGGGCGACCGCGACAGACTCAAGCAGGTTTACATTAATATAATAGACAACGCGATTAAGTACACCGAAAAGGGCGGACACGTTATCGTCTCGCAATATGAGGAAGAGGGCGTTTGTGTTGCAAAAGTTAATGACACGGGCGTCGGTATTCCCGCGCAGGACCTTGACCGCGTTAAAGAAAAGTTTTTCAAATCCAACAAAAAGGTACGCGGCTCGGGCATTGGACTTGCAGTTGCGGATGAGCTTGTTAAACAGCACAACGGACTTTTGTTTGTTGAAAGCAAGGAGGGCGTGGGCACAACCGTTACGGTTGCTTTGCCGATTGTAGAGCCGCCCGAAGAAATTACCGAAGAGATTGTCGCTCCCGCGGGCGAGCAATCAGACGACAAGGAGACGGTTGAAAATGAGTAAAAAAATATCGGTAGGCGGTCAGGCGCTCATCGAAGGTATTATGATGAAGGGCGCTGACAAGACGGCTATGGCCGTCCGTACGCCGAGCGGTGAAATTGATATCAGTTTTTTGGAAGAAAAGCATCTGCGCGATAAATACAGCTTTTTTGGCATTCCCGTTATCCGCGGTGTTGTCAATTTTATTGAGACGCTGATTATCGGCTACAAAGCGCTTATGCTCTCTGCCGACAAATCGGGCTACACCGACCTCGAAGAAGAAAAGGGCAAAGAGCCGCAAAAGCTCTCTCAAAAGGCTCTTGGACTTTTGATGCTTGTGGCATCGGTTTTGGGCGTTGGACTCGCTATCGTTCTGTTTATGCTTTTACCGCGTTTGGCGGTTGGCGGTCTGCAATGGGTTTTCGGACGAGATTTTTCGGCTGTGACACGCTCGGGAATTGAACAGTTTATTAAGCTTGCTGTCTTTGTGCTTTATGTTTGGGCAGTTTCCTTTATGAAGGACATTCAGCGAGTGTTTATGTATCACGGCGCCGAGCACAAGACCATTTTCTGCTATGAAAACGGTCTGCCGCTCACAATCGAAAACATCAAACTGCAAAAGCGCTTGCATCCGCGTTGCGGCACCTCGTTTATGATTCTTATGATTCTTGTAAGTCTCATTTTATCCACCATTGTGCAGTTGATTTTCCCAAGCGTTTACAACCTTGCATGGCTTTGGGTGATTATTAAAATACTTCTTGTTCCGCTTTGCTGCGGTTTCGGTTATGAGCTACTTAAATTCAGTGGCAAGCACGACAACTGGTTTACGAGAATTATTTCTGCGCCCGGTATGTGGCTGCAAAGAATCACCACGCGTGAGCCTGATGATAGTATGATGGAAATTGCCGCAGCGGCGGTTTTGGCGGTTTTGCCAAAAGATGAGGATGAAGAAAAAACAGGTGATTAAATGATAGCACTCAATGTGCAAAAAACGGCGTTTGAGAGGTTATCTGCGGCAGGGTTTGACACTGCGCTTTTTGAGGCTCGGCAGATTGCGGCCTTTCTTGGCAACACGACAGAGGAAGAACTTGAATCTCTGCTAAAACGCAGAATTAACGGCGAGCCCTTGCAGTATATTCTGGGAGAATGGGAGTTTTATTCGCTTCCCTTTTATGTGGGCGAGGGTGTGCTCATCCCCCGACCCGACACCGAAATTCTTGCAGAGTTTGCGATTGATATGGCGGGCACAGACGAAGTGACCTGCATGGATTTATGCTCGGGCAGTGGCGCACTTGCCATCACTCTTGACAAGCATTGTCCCAACGCGACGGTCTTTGCGATGGAATTATCCGACGCTGCTTTTTCCTTCCTTGAGCGAAACATAAAGCTCAACAATTCGTCGGTAAGAGCCATCAAGGGCGATATTACTGAGGATGTTTTTGGCGAATATGATTTGATTGTCAGCAATCCGCCATACATAAGAACAGACGAGCTCGACACGCTTCAAAAAGAGGTGAGGAGAGAGCCGAAAATGGCGCTTGACGGCGGAGATGACGGTCTTTTCTTCTATCGCGAGATTGCAAAAAAATGGGTGCCGCACCTGAAAGACGGTGGCACGCTTGCTGTGGAAATCGGAATTGGTCAAGAGGACGATGTAAAACGCATTTTTGCAGAAGCGGGACTTAAAAACATTGGTGAAAAACGAGACTACGGAAACATCGTGAGGGTGATTTTCGGGACTCTCGATAATTTATAATATTACCGTAATAATGGTAGAAAAGGAGAATTATTATGGCAGACGATAAAACAAAAGCACTTGAAACGGCGTTAGGTCAGATTGAAAAACAGTTTGGCAAGGGCGCAATAATGCGTTTGGGCGAGAATATGGGAATGGAGGTTGACCACATTTCCACAGGCTCGACATCGCTCGATATGGCTCTCGGAATCGGCGGTTTTCCCAAGGGCAGAATCATTGAAATTTACGGTCCTGAGTCTTCGGGTAAGACCACCTTGGCGCTCCATGCTATTGCCGAGACACAGAAAAAAGGCGGCACTGCCGCATTTATCGACGTTGAGCACGCGCTCGACCCGATTTATTCCAAAAATCTTGGCGTTGATATTGATTCGTTGCTTGTTTCTCAGCCCGACACGGGAGAACAGGCACTCGAGATTACTGAGGCCTTGGTACGCTCGGGCGCAATTGATATTGTCGTAATCGACTCGGTTGCCGCTTTGGTACCACGCGCTGAAATTGAGGGCGAAATGGGAGACTCACACGTTGGTCTTCACGCAAGACTTATGTCGCAGGCACTCAGAAAGCTTGCAGGTGCGATTTCTAAATCGAACTGTATTGCAATATTTATTAACCAGCTGCGTGAGAAGGTTGGCGTTATGTACGGCCCGACCGAAACCACAACGGGCGGACGCGCACTCAAGTTCTACGCTTCTGTCAGAATTGATGTGCGCCGTGTTGAGACCATCAAGGTTAACGGCGAAATGATTGGCTCTCGCACAAAGGCAAAAATTGTTAAAAACAAGGTTGCTCCCCCATTCCGTGAGGCTGTGTTCGACATTATGTACGGCACCGGTATTTCACGCGAGGGTGAGATTGTTGACCTTGGCGTTGAGTATGATGTTATCAAGCGCTCGGGCGCCTGGTTCTATTATGGCGAGACCCGTTTAGGTCAGGGCCGCGACAATGTTAAGACCATTCTCGCAGACAATCCCGACCTTGCAAACGAAATCGAGCAAAAGATTTTCGCTGCTGCACACATCGGCGAAAAGGACGAAGCCCCTGCCGCTGCTCCCGCTGCTGCACCCGTTGCGGAAGCGCCTGTGCGCACAAGAAGAAAAATCAACATTGACGTTGCGGTTGACGAATAATGCTAATTACCCAAATTAGTGAACGCAGAAAGGGCATTACCTTAGTCGTTGCGGACGGGCAAGAGTTTCTGCTCAATTCCGATACGCTCTATTCGAGCGGTCTTTCGGTCGGAATGAACGTTGAACACGATGTTCTTTTAAAACTTAAAAAGCAATCGGACGAAGAGCGCGCAAAGTCACGCGCACTCTGGTATCTCTCACGCGGTGACCACAGCAAAAAAGCGCTACTGGAGAAATTGTATCGCAACTTTCCGCAAGACGCCTCAATCAAGGCGGTTGAGAGAATGGAGGAGCTCGGTCTTATTGACGACCTGCGCTATGCTACAAACGTTGCATCTTCCTTGTCGTCTACCAACACCTCCGACCGCGAGATTGTTCGAAAACTTTTCGCAAAAGGAGTTCCGTCCGAGCTTGCAAAACAGGTGGTGTCAGAGCTTGAAAGCGATTCTTCTGCTCAGATACGGCAACTGCTTGAGAGAAAATATTCCCGCCGCCTTATTGACGAGGACGGCGTGCGAAAGGTTTATGCCGCGCTTATACGCAAGGGCTTCTCTCACTCCGATGTGAGAGCAGCGCTGCGTGAATATTCGGAAAATTTAGATAATTGCGAGGAATAATATGTCAGTTAAGGTTGCAATGGTATCTCTCGGCTGTCCCAAAAATCAGGTCGATGCCGAACAGATGCTGTATACATTAAAGGAGGAGGGCTTCACCCTTGTGTCCGAAGAAGCCGAAGCAGAGGTTATTATCATTAACACCTGCGGCTTTATTGAGGACGCAAAGCAAGAGGCGATTGAAAACATAATTGAGGCCGGCCGCTATAAACAGGAAGGCAATTTGAAATTGCTTGTGGTTACGGGCTGTCTTGCCGAACGTTACCGCGACGATATCACCGAGGAGATTCCCGAGGCCGATATGGTTGTTGGTATTGGTAGCAACGGAAAAATCGCAAAACTCATCAAGGATGCGCTTTCGGGAAAGACTCAGAACTCTTATGGAGAAAAGTTTTCGCTCGACCTTGACGGAAAGCGGATTTTGGGCGGTATGCCCTACACGGCATATTTGAAGATTGCCGACGGATGCGATAACTGCTGCACATACTGTGCCATTCCGCAGATTCGCGGACGCATGCGTTCGAGAAAAATTGAAAATATTTTAGAGGAAGCTCGCGAGCTTGCAAAAAGTGGCGTCAGCGAGCTGATTGTTGTGGCGCAGGACACAACTGCGTATGGTATTGACCTTTATGGCGAATATAAACTTGCCGAGCTTTTGCGAGAGCTTTGTAAAATTGATGGCATCCATTGGATACGCACCCTTTACACATATCCCGACAAATTAACAGACGACCTGCTGTATGCCATTCGCGACGAAGAAAAGCTTTGCAAATATCTTGATATACCGCTTCAGCACTGTAGTGACGAGATTTTGAAGCGTATGAATCGCAAGGGAACAAAGGCGGATATTGAAAAAACCCTTTCGCGCGTTCGGGAAATTGTTCCAAACATCACAATCCGCACAACCTTTATCACAGGTTTTCCCGGTGAAACTGATGAACAATTTGAGGAACTTGCAGAATTTGTCAAGGCGCAGAGGTTTGACCGACTTGGCTGTTTTGCGTATTCTGCCGAAGAGGACACACCCGCCGCTACCTTTGAAAATCAGGTGCCGCAGCAGACCAAAATTGACCGAGCCGAATGCATAATGGCCGACCAGCTCACCATTGTGGGAGAGAAAAACGCCGAGAAAATCGACTCTGATGTTGAGATTTTGATTGAAGGCTACGACAACTACATCCGCTGCTACTTTGGACGAAGTCGCGCCGACGCACCCGATGTTGACGGAAAAATATTCTTTTTAGCATCCTCGCCGCAACACATTGGCGACTATGTTAAAGTTCACATAAATGACTGTATTGAATATGATTTGTTAGGAGAAATGATTGATGAATCTGCCGAATAAACTTACTATTGCAAGAATTATTGCAACACCGATTTTTATGTTAACAATGCTTTTAGATTTTAAGGGGCACTATTTTGTAGCACTCGTGATTTTCATTCTCGCATCGCTTACCGATTTGCTTGACGGAAAAATTGCAAGAAAACGTGGTCTTGTGACCGACTTTGGAAAGTTTTTGGACCCGCTTGCTGACAAGATGCTCACAACCGCGGCCTATCTCGGACTTATTGCCGCTAACGCCTGTCCCGGTATCACCTGGATTGTTTTCATCGTTTTATTCCGCGAATTTATGATTACCTCGCTTCGTTTAGTTGCGGTGCAAAACGGCACTGTTATTGCGGCTAATATGTGGGGCAAGGCAAAGACCGTTTGTCAGATGGTGGCAATTATTGTGACCTTGTTTATTGCCGCTTTGGTAACCGTTTTCAATTTGCCTGCACTCGTTTTAAACATTTTTATGATTATCATCACCCTGCTTTTGTGGGCTTCTGCCGTTTTGACGGTTATTTCTGGCGTTGTTTATATGGTGCAGAATAAGAGCGCATTTTTGAGTTCAAAATAAAAAAGGTAGACAAAATATAAAAAGTATAATATAATATATTAATAATATATTTAGATACGTTTATCGGGGAAAGTACCCGCGCGGTCGAACTAAGAGAGGGCCCGTTTTGGTGGAAGGGTCTGCAGACGGCACGGCGAAAATTGCACCCCGACAGTACGCCGTAGGAAATGACGGCGCGGCAGACACCGTTACCGTCTTTGAGTTATAAACAGGAGTGGAACCGTGGTAACAACCGCCTCCGTTGCGTTTTGCAGCGGAGGTTTATTTTTTTTGAGAGAGTGATTTTATGTTTGAAAGACTGAGAGAGGACATTGCGGCATACCGCGAACGAGACCCCGCAGCACGCAGTGCCCTTGAAATATTTTTTCTGTATCCCGGCTTTCGTGCTGTTCGAATGCACCGCAAAGCCAACTGGTTTTACAGGCACAATATGTTTTTTATGGCGCGTTTTATTTCGCAACGCGCTGTTCGCAGAACGGGAATCGAAATTCACCCCGCCGCCACAATTGGCAGACGCCTTGTTATTGACCATGGCACAGGTGTTGTGATTGGCGAGACTGCCGAAATCGGCGATGACGTTCTGATTTATCAGGGCGTTACGCTCGGCGGTACGGGTAAGGACAAGGGCAAGCGCCACCCGACTATTGGCAACAATGTTATGATAAGCAGTGGTGCAAAGGTTTTGGGTCCTTTTAAGGTTGGCGACAACTCGCGCATTGCGGCAGGTGCCGTTGTGCTTGACGAGGTGCCACCCGACTGCACCGTTGTTGGCGTTCCCGCAAGGGTTGTTAAACGCAGCGGCATCAGGATTACACCCATGGACCAGGTTCACATCCCCGACCCCGTTTCGCAAGAGCTTTGCCGACTTGAAAGCAAAATTAAAGAATTGGAAGGAAGACTTAAAGAAAATGAAGATATTTAACACCCTCACACGACAAAAAGAAGAGCTCATCCCCATAAAAGAGGGTGAATATAAAATTTATGCCTGCGGACCGACCGTTTATAACTATATCCACATTGGAAACGCACGTCCTTTGTGCGTGTTTGATGTTCTTCGCCGTTATCTTGAATGGCGCGGAAACAAGGTAAACTTTGTTCAAAACTTCACCGATATTGACGACAAGCTCATCCGCAAGGCAAATGAAAGCGGCACAACCGTTGCCGAGGTTGCAAAGCAGTTTATTGAGGAATACTGGACCGACGCGGACGGACTGAATATCCGCCGCGCAACCGTTCATCCAAAGGCAACCGAAAATATCGACGCCATTCAGGGAATCATAACCGCTCTTATTGAAAAAGGGTATGCTTATGAATCAAAGGGCGACGTATATTTCCGCGCTCGCAAGTTTGACGAGTACGGAAAGCTCTCACACCAGCCGCTTGACGACCTTGAGGCAGGCGCGCGAATCGACGTTACCGACATAAAGGAAGACCCGATGGACTTCTGTCTTTGGAAGGCTGCCAAGGAGGGTGAGCCTTTCTGGGAATCACCCTGGGGCAAGGGCAGACCGGGATGGCACATTGAGTGCTCTGCTATGGCAGGAAAATATCTTGGCAACACCATTGATATCCACTGCGGCGGTCAGGACCTTATCTTCCCCCACCACGAAAACGAAATTGCACAGAGCGAATGTGCAAACGGCTGCGATTTTGCGCGCTATTGGATGCACAACGGCTACATTAATGTTGACAACCGCAAGATGTCTAAGTCGCTTAACAATTTCTTTACCGTGCGCGAGGTCGCACAGGTTTATGGCTATGAGCCGATTCGTTTTATTATGATTTCATCCCATTACCGCAGTCCCATCAACTATTCTGCCGACATAATTGAGCAAAGCAAGAATGCACTTGAGCGTATGTATAAATGTCGCGAGGGCTTGGTTTTCGCCATTGAGCACGCAGAAAAGGGCGGCGAAACACCCGACTTTTTGGAAAAGCGCAAAGCAGAATTCATTGAGGCGATGGACGACGACCTTAACACAGCAGACGCACTCGGCACCGTGTTTAATCTTGTTAAAGATATTAACCTTCTTGTTGCAAACGGTGGAAAAGAGCAGAGCCTTTCTGAAGCTTTGGCACTTTATGACGAGCTTTGCTCGGTGCTCGGACTTGTATATAATGTTGACAGCGACTCTCTTGATGCAGAAATTGAAGCACTGATTGAAAAGCGCACTGAGGCGAGAAAGCAGAAAAACTTTGCAGAAGCAGACGCCATACGCAACCAACTCTCCGAGATGGGCATTGTGCTTGAGGACACACCTCAGGGCGTAAAGTGGAGCAGAAAATGATAAAGAAGGAACCGCTCTCAAAGGGCGTGGAAATTTTTGTATCGGATAATCACACCTTTGGCACAGATGCAATTTTACTTTCCCACTTTTCTGCGCCACGAAGGAAGGATACCGCCTGTGACCTTGGCACCGGATGCGGAATTATTCCGCTTTTGTGGTGCCGAGACGGGTTAACCGAAAAATGCTACGGAGTTGACATACAGGCAGAGGCATGTGAACTTGCCGAGATGTCGGCAAAAGAAAACGACTTTTTCGAAAAATTTTCGGTGATACATTCCGATTTGTTGGAGCTCAAAGGCAAATTGCCGTTTGGGATTTTTCAGCTTGTAACCTGCAACCCGCCGTACAAGGCAGACAACGCGGGGATTAAAAGCGCGGGTGCTTCGGCACTAATTGCCCGTCACGAGACCGCCTGCTCACTTGAAGACATAATCGAAGTGTCGGCAAAGCTTTTGCAGACAGGTGGAAGACTTTGTATGTGCAACCGTCCCGAAAGGCTCGGCGATATGATTTGTCTTTTCCGCAAACACAAAATCGAGCCCAAGCGGATGAGACTTGTTGCTCAACGCAAGGGGCAAGAGCCATGGCTTGTTTTGCTCGAAGGCAGACGCTGTGGAAACAGCGGTATGCGTATTTCTCCAACGCTTTATATCGAGGACGGAGAAAATTTTTCGCAAGAAATGATTGAAATTTACGGAAGCTACAAGGAGGGACATATATGAGCGGAAAGCTTTTTGTTGTCGGAACGCCTATCGGAAATTTGGGCGATATGTCCCCTCGCGCAGTTGAGACTCTCTGCTCTGTCGATTTTATAGCGGCTGAGGATACGAGGGTCACCTTGAAGCTTTTAAACTACTTTGATATACATAAGCCCGTTGTGAGTTATTTTGAGCACAACAAGGCTGAAAAGACACAAAAACTACTCTCGAGGTTGCAAAATGGCGAAAAGTGTGCTATAGTAAGCGATGCAGGTATGCCTTTGATTTCCGACCCGGGCGAAGACCTTGTTAAAGCCTGCCGCGAAAGCGGGATAGAGGTTGAGTCTGTTCCGGGACCGAGCGCCGTTATTACTGCGCTTTCGGTTTGCGGCTTGTCGGTTGGCAGATTTTGTTTTGAGGGCTTTTTATCGGTCAACAAACAAAGTCGCCGCACCCATCTGGAAGCGCTGAAAAACGAGACGCGCACCATGGTTTTTTATGAGGCGCCGCACAAGCTTTTGGCAACCTTAAAGGATATGCTCGATGCTTTTGGTGACCGAGAGATTGCCTTATGCCGCGAGCTGACAAAGCTTCACGAGCAGGTAATCAGGACAAGCTTTAGTGAGGCGCTCGAGCTTTATGCTGACACCGCGCCGAGAGGCGAATTTGTACTTATTGTATCAGGGAAACGAGAGGACGCGGAGGAATACACCCTTGCCGATGCCGAGGCTATTGCCAGACGGCTGTTGGAGGGTGGCGCTTCTGTTTCTGCTGCAGCGAAGGAAGCCGCTGCTGTTACAAAACTTAAAAAAGGCGATATATACAAACTTTTGATTGAAAAGGATGACAATGTATAATGGGAAAACACGAGCACAACGAACAGGAAATTGTTGATATTTACAGTTCGAAAAAAAACAGCAAAAAAACAGCAAAGAAAAAGCCTAAAAAGACCCGCGCACAAAAGACTATTATTGTAATTCTTTCTGTTGTTGTCTGCTTTTGCGTTTTGGTTTCGGGTGCACTTATTTTTGCGCTCAACTATTTTAAATATAACAAAACCGAGGTTGATGAGAACGAGCTTGCTGTTGATATTGAAGATTCCGAAGAACACATCAAAAACATTGCTCTTTTCGGAATCGATACGCGCAAGGATGATTCTATGAAGGGTCTTTCCGACTCGATTATGGTCATGAGCATTGACACGCAAAACAAAACCATTAAGCTCATTTCTATCATGCGCGACAGCGTTGTTGACGTTGACGGAAAGATAACAAAAATCAACGCCGCATACAGCAAAGGCGGACCGCAGCTTGCAATCAAGACTATAAACAAAAACTTTGGTTTTGACATAACCGATTATGCTACGGTTAATTTCAGCGGTATGGCCGAGCTTATTGACATTGTCGGCGGTGTTGAGGTCGAAGTAACAAAAGGCGAAATAAACGATACTTATTACGGCATTAATGCCGCTATTCGCGAACAATCTCTTTACTTGAAAATTGAACCCGACACGGTCGAAACGCCTGGCAAACAGATTCTAAACGGTGTTCAGGCTGTTGCTTGGGCGCGAATCCGTCACCAGCCCACCGCAACGGGCGAGCGCGACGATTATGGAAGAACCGCCCGTCAAAGACACGTACTTAACGAGCTTTTCAAACGCGCCGCAAATATGAGTCTGCTTAAGTATCCCACCTTCATTAAGGCTATGCTTCCGCACGTTGAGACCTCGCTTTCCTATAACGAGATAATTAAACTTGCTCCCGTTATCAAAGGTGGCTCGCTTGAGGGAACGCGAATTCCGTATGACAACTGTGTAATCGGTAGCGGCAGCGGTGTTGCCGGTGGAGTTTATTACAACATAAACTACGCTTCTGAATTGATGAAAGCATATATTTATGATAACATCACGTTTGATGCTTATATTGCAGAGCATCCGATTGACAAGACTCCTTGGGTTAAATAGATTTAAAAACATATCGGTCATTATTGTACCGCACCGTTTCATATATTTGAACGGGTGATACAATAATGACCGATTTTTTTAATGTGCATTTTTTGCTTGTAACGGCACTTGTATCTGCCGTGATATTCGTCAACGGGTGGACCGATGCACCAAATGCCGTTGCAACCTGTATTGGCAGCGGCGCCATGTCTGCCCGCAGAGCTATTAATTTGGCGGCGGTGTTTAATTTTTGGGGAACGGTGATTATTTTTTCTTTAAATGATTCGGTTTCAAAAAACATACAAAGCAGCGTGGATTTGGGGACGAGTCACCCCCTGACCGCCCTTTGTGCCTCTATGATAGCCATTGTTATCTTCTCGGTTGGGGCGTGGTATTTTGGCATTCCAACGAGCGAAAGCCACGCTCTTTTATGCGCGCTTGCGGGCGCGGCGGCAGGGACGGGCGACGGACAGGCGAATAGTGGGTTTTGGGTATTTGTTGTTCTTTCAACCCTTGCCTTGACGGGCGCGGGATTTTTGCTTGGGTTTTTGTTTGACCGCTTTTTAAGATTGGTTTCTGTTTTTAAAAACGAAAGGTTTTTAAAAATATCGCAGATACTCTCGGCGGCCCTGCTTTCCTTTATACACGGTGCACAGGACGGACAAAAGTTTGCTTCTGTTTTGCTTTTAGCAATTTCGCTTGTTGGTGGTGATTCGAGCAAAGGTGCTGCGGCGGTTATATACAGCGCCGTTTTACTTTCACTCGGCACCGCGGTGGGTGGGATGAGAATTATTAAAAAAATAGGCACAGAAATAACCGACATTGACGGACGCGGCGGCGTCAGCTGTGATGCTTCTTCCTTTCTGTGTCTGCTTGTTTGCACCCTTTTTGGTGTTCCCGTCAGCACGACGCACGTCAAGACCACCGCGATACTCGGTGTTGGAGTTTCGCGCAGAAGCGTGAACTTTCGTTCGTATGGGAGCATTGCGGCGGCGTGGGTGCTCACCTTTCCCGTTTGCTTTGTTATAAGCTATGTCATCACAAAAATTTGTATATAAAAAAGCTTCGGAACATTCCGAAGCCTTTTCTTAACCTAAAATAATATCGCAGATTTTATCAACATCCGTTTCACACAAATCAGCATATAGCGGAAGGGTGAGAACTCTGTCCGCAATGTGTTTTGCCACGGGTGTTTTTTTGGAATCAGCCGTTTCCAAGCCCTTATAGCAGTCATAATCGTTAACAAGAGGATAAAAATATTTTCTTGCAACTATGTTTTCTTCTTTCAGCTTTTCAAATATGTCATCGCGGCTGTATTTATAACCGTCAAACACCGCTGGGAAATAGGCATAGTTCGATACGACGCCCTTTTGCTCCTTGCAAAGCTTTATGCCGTCAACGCCCTCAAGTCTTTCGCGGTAGCGCTTTACGACTGTTTTTCGTTTTGCAATTTCTTCGTCTATATGACGCAAGTTGCATATTCCCATAGCCGCCTGAAACTCATTCATTTTTGCATTTCCGCCAACAAATGCAACCTCTTCCTGACCTCTGATTCCAAAGTTTTTAAGGTCGTTTAGCAGTTGCACGAGGGAATCGTCTGCGAAGGTTATCGCACCGCCCTCTATGGTATTGAACACCTTGGTTGCGTGGAAGCTGAACATAGAAGCATCGCCAAAGTTTGCAACATTTTCGCCGTCGAAGGTCGCTCCGAAAGCATGGGCGGCATCATAGATTACACGAAGTCCGTGCTTATCCGCAATTTCCTTTATTTTCTTAACGTCGCAAACGTTTCCATAAACATGGACGGGAACGATAGCACAGGTTTTGTCGGTTATCAGCTCTTCGATTTTGTCGACATCGATAGTATAGTCCTCAGCGTTTACATCGCAGAACACCGGAACGAGTCCGTTTCGTACAATGGCGTGTGTGGTGGACGCAAAGGTGAACGGGGTTGTGATAACCTCGCTTCCCTTTTCAAAATTATAAGCCGAAATTACGTTTTCAAGCGCTAAATGTCCGTTTGTATAAAGCACGGCGTGCGGCGTGTCAAGAAACTCTTCAAGTTCTGCTTGAAGTTGTATGTGCTTTTTGCCCATATTGGTAAGCCAACGGCTTTCCCAAAGCTCTTTTATTTCTTCGCAATATTCCTCGAACGAGGGCATTGACGAACGGGTTACGTTGATAGCCATAGTTTTCACCTGCTTTTGCAAATTTCTTTGTGCATATACATGCTGTCGCGCTCTGTTTTCTCGCCCTGCTTATATCCGTTTTTCTTATAAAAGAAAATTGCAGAATCATTATCACAGTCCACTTCAAGCATCATTTTAACCATTCCGTCTTGCCGTGCTTTTTCCTCACACTGCGACAAAAGCCAACCGCCAAGACCCTTGTTTTGTGCCGACTTTTTGATGCCGATAAGCGAAATATATGCTGTTTTTGTTTCCAAATCATTTGAATAAAAAACCGCTATTCCAAAGGCTCTTTCGTCTTCCACACCCAAATAAAAATTTGCGTGACGGCTCAGTTTTTCGGCATAATCCTCCATGCTGTCGATTTTCTCACAAAGATGTGGAAAAATATCTGAAAAATCATAAAGCGCAGACAGAATTTTTTCCTTTTTTATTACCTTCAAAAATTCGCTCATTTTACAAGCACCTTGTAGTTCTTTTCCATATTGTCGGTCAGTTCTATCATTTCTTCAACAGAATCAGCCTTGAAAAGAATGGTTCCGAGCGAATGAGAGGTGTTTTGATATGCGTGAACCTCGTCACCCTCGTTATATGTGCAGTAAACATCCAGAAGATTGTTCTCTTTGAACGAATCGCTGAACCAGAGTCCATCATATTTGCCCGACTCGGTGCTGTAAATCATATAGTTGCTGTAGCAGCCCTTGGTTTCTGCCATTTTCAAATCCGAGCAATCCTCACCGACTGCACCGCGAAGCGTATAATCTATCATATCCACGCCGGTTGCATACTCTATAAGCTGCGGAATGTAACTACCGCCGTTTCGGGGACCGAGCTCAAGAACATATACATCGTCGTTTTTATCAAGAATAACCTCGATATTGTATGCGCAGGTTTTCATTCCGAGCGCTGTTATGAGTCTTTGAAGCTCGCTGTCAACCTTTTGCTTGAGTTCGTCTGACAACAACAGCGGCCAAAACTCGCCAAGCGCTACATATTCGCGAGTGCCCTTACCACTGTAAAGCTCGTTTCCATAACTTGTGAAGACAAGTTTTCCGTCAACCGAGAATCCGTCGCCCGAGACCTGATAACCCTTTTTTTCTATAAACTCTTCGACTACTATTCTCTTTGCACGGGAATATGAAAGCGCCTCTTCTACTGCGGCTTTAAGCCCCTCTTTGTTTTCAATCTTAACAACGCCCTTGCTTCCCGAAGAGTCAACGGGCTTTACCATAACAGGAAAACGGAAGCGGTCAATATCGCGCTCTGCATCTTCGAGGTTGGTATAACCGCAAGCCTGCGGAGTGTTAAATCCGTTTTTGCTTAAAAAGTCTCTGAACAAATCCTTTTGTGTCAGAATTTCAACGCTTTTATACGGGTTGCCCGGCAGATTCATCTTTTCGGCAACATATGCCGCCGTGGGAGCGGCGGGGTCGGAAGCATATGCCACAATTCCGTCTATTGAAAGTTTCTTTGCCAACTCAAGCACCGCTTCCTTGTCTGTTGTGCTGACGTTGTGGCTCTCGTGCGCGTATTTGTGACCCGGATTTTCAGGCAAATAGTCGCAGGTTATTACGTAATATCCTTTTTCTTTTGCTTCCTTAATGGCGGGGATTTGTTGCATTGCTCCGCCGAGCATTAATATTTTTTTCATAAATTTACCTCTCCGTGTTTAAAGGCTTTCTACAAATCTTTTAATGCGTTCAACCGCCTGCCTTAAGACGTCGACCTTCATTGTGTAGGCAATGCGGAAATAATTATCGTAATTATCTCCGTATGTCACGCCCGGCACTACTGCGACCTGCTCTTTTTCAAGCAGTTTATATGCAAAGGACTGACTGTCGAGTCCTGTTTTTTCAATATTTACATACAGATAAAATGTTGCGGCGGGTTTGATGCAGGAAAGCCCGTCTATCTCGTTTATCGCATTATACAAATAGTCGCGTCTTTTCTGAAATTCTTCGACTATCGTTTTGTCGTCTGCGCAATTTTCAAATGCCGCAATTCCCGCATGCTGTGACGGGAGGGGTGCACAAGCGGCAACATTTTCTTGCATTTTAACCATATTGGATATCAAAAGCTCGGGTCCTACGGCATATCCAAGACGGTATCCCGTCATGGCGAAACGCTTTGACAAACTGTCGACTACGAGCGTGCGCTCTCTCATACCAGACAAGGACACGATGCTCTCGTGTTTTACGCCATCGTATATGAGCGTTCTGTAAACCTCGTCCGATATTACCGTAAGGTCGTGTTTCTTGGCTGCTTCTGCAACAATTTCCAGCGACTCACGCTTTAACACCGCGCCCGTGGGGTTTGACGGTGTGTTTATGATTATTGCAACTGTGCGGTCGGTAATCGCACTTTCAAGACGCTCTTTATTTACTGCATAACCCTCTTCTTCAAGGGTGTTTATGATAACGGGGGTACCACCACAGATGCGTATCATCTGCTTGTAGTTTACATAATATGGCGCGAATATGATTACCTCATCGCCCTCATCGAGCATACATGCGAGACTTAAAAACAATGCTTCCATACCGCCGACCGTTGCCATAACTTCGCTGACGGGGTCAACGCTAATTCCGTACTCTTTATTAAAATTATTTGCGATTGCCTCACGCAAGGGCAAAAGACCCGCGTTTGCGGAATATCTTGTTTTTCCTGCAAAAACTGCATCGCTTGCCGCTTTGCGAATGGTCTCTGACGGCGGAAGGTCCGGGTCGCCCAACGTCAAGTCTATGACGTTGTCATACTCCTTTGCCATGTTAAAAAGCTTTCTTGTTAACGATAACTCTATCGCGTTTGCTGCCTTTGATATTTTCATATAAACATCCCCTTTTATTATAAAACTGCAATTATTTCTTTAATGCTTTTCTGATTTTGTTAACGATTTTTAAAACTCGGTTTCTGTCTCTTCCGCACAAAAGTATCAGGCCGTAGCAAAGCAGTGCTTTTGCTGTGTTTGCTGCTTGTCCGCTTGAAAGATACTCATTTCCAAGCGCATAATTTTCATTTAAAAACTCAAGGTTTTCTGTGTCGTCACAGACAAAGTCTGTGTTTTTATCAAGTTCCCACTCTTGTTCCGGGTTTATGTCGCGCTCTGCCATATTGACTCCGCTTCCGTCATTTCCCCAGGTGCGCGATTTTGCAATAGCAGGAACTACGCAGACAGAATCTGACAGGTGCATATAAATGCTGTATGTTGAGTCGCACCACCGAAGCGTGTTTGCTTGTGGCCAATAAAAACCGTTGTCTGCACAGAGAATATTAAGCACATAAAGATTAAAAAGACAGGTGTTTCTCTTTAAAAACGAGAACATAAATTTAGGTCCGTAAATCTTTTTGGGGAAAAGAATATCTTCTCCCTCTTTTTGTACAGCTTTTGTTTTCTCCAACCATTCGCCCACACCGTAAGCCGCCAAAAGTTTACAAAAGGTAATGTTTTTTCCTTTCGTTTCCCACGCGGTATCCTTTGCGCCGCAAACGGCCACTACATTTTTATTACTTTCAAACTTTTGCAGTCCCTCATTCATATACTGCAAGAAGTTTTTAGAAAACTCATTATCGTCTTCGGTATATATATATCGGTCATATCCGTCTTTTCTGATTTTATCTTTAAGAAAATCAGAATTGCCGACGGGACCTTTGTTTTTTCTGTGATAAAAAACATAAACATTTTTAAAACAGGACAAATCCATTTGTGATAAAAGTGTTTTTACCTGCTCATACCCTGCTTTGTATTTTTCTGCAGGCGGATAGTCCACCGAGATGTAAACCTCGGTTTTATCTGCTCCGTTATTCTGTTTTAAAGATTCAAGACATCGCTTCAGATGTTCTGCTCTGTTTAGCGTTGGAATTATTACCGGAGCAAAAACCATTTTATCACCTTTTCTTTATTTTAAAAATTCTATGAAGCCCAAGCATCCTTGAAACAACCACCCATGCGTTTCTGGATTCTTTGTTTTTGACATTAACAGCAAGGTAGAATACCCCGAAAAGAATGACTGTTATAGCTCCTTTATACAAAAGTGAAAACCATCCGCTGACACTTATGCGGCTCACAACAAAAAATGTGATGCACATAATGACAAACGAAGAAATCACAATGAATAACATAGATTTTAAATACTGCCAAAATTTAGTCTTGTCAAAATAATGTTTAAAGAGCACTCTTACGTGTCCTATCATTGTGACGCCAAGCATACTGACAACCGACGCTATGAGAACACCTGCAAGACCTATGCACTTTGCAAGAACGATGCTGAGCACAAGGCTGATACCCGCAGAACAGAGTGCAAAGTATCTTATCTCCCACCAAAGTCCTGCCGACTCCAAAAACAATGTGACAACCGCCGATATTCTGCCCGAGAAAAAGTATGCCGCAAACAGCACCGCTATTGCGAGTGTGAATTTTGCGTCTTCCCCCGCCCAAACGGCGATGAAGTCTTGATAAAGACAAACAAGACAGCACGAACAAAACGCGGTTAGCCAAACGTATATATTGTTGAGTGTTATGAACTTGCCGAAATTTTCTTCCTTACCCTCGGTTACAATGCAGTTGCCAATGATTGGTCTGAGAGTGTTGTGAACGATTGCAAAAATTGCTACAAGCGAAGTTATTACATAATAGTAGTTACTGTATTTTCCGAGCACAAGCAGTCCAAAAGCCGCCGAGATTACAATGTTATTAACCGAAAGATATACGGTGTCTCCCAGTTTTGAGAAAAAAGAGCCCGAAATTTTTTGCTTTAAGATGCCAACCTCTTCTTTGCTTATTGTTCCCTTGCAGAAATACTGCGGATACATGCGTTTCGTGACCGACTGACACAGTAGGTTGTTTATAAATGTCGCAACCGGGAAAGCCAAAACAAAAAGATAGTAATTTTTAAGCAAAAGCAAAACCGCAATCTGAATCACTTGCTGAATAATTACCGTTACAGAGGCTATCTTTGTTTCCAAATCGTAACGCTGATTTGCCGAAAACAGTATGCGCTTATATGAAAACATTATATAGCTTATAACCACATTAGCAAGGTAGAAAAGATACAGCACATAGATGTTGATGCCGTCAGGCACATCGCCCGATATAAACTTCTTTAAAAACGGCATAACAGCAAGTCCGCCTACAAGCACAATGATGCCGATTGCTGTGAAACATTTTCTCGCAAAACTCAAAATTGCGCAGACCTTTGTTTCATCCTTATCGGCAATCGGTTTATATAAAATGTAGGCTACCGCTGTTGAAAAACCAAGTTCTGAGATGTTGAGCACGTTAATAATCGAG
The DNA here is from genome assembly GCA_045601885.1 of Acutalibacteraceae bacterium. Classification (GTDB taxonomy): domain Bacteria; phylum Bacillota; class Clostridia; order Oscillospirales; family Acutalibacteraceae; genus SIG589. The sequence continues at coordinate 130,473 of JAZSAN010000009.1, forward strand.
GTGAAAAGTCCGCCTAGTCCCAGATATTGGTTGCCTAATGTATATATAATTATCGTCCGCGAAACAAAAGGCAAAAGGATGTTTAAAACATTATTGATTATGCCAAAGCCAATTCCTTTTCTGGCATTACTCATCCTGCTCATTTTCTCACATCCTTTTGCATTTATTTTTGGGTTAATATATCTGCAATTCGTTTGCTTGCAAAGCCATCCCCGTACGGATTTTTCGCTCCGCTCATTTTATTGTATTCTTCCTCGTTTTCGAGTAAGAGTTTGAAGTTTTTATAAATAACTTCTTCGTCCGTACCCACAAGTTTAAGCGTTCCTGCTTTGACGCCTTCGGGACGCTCTGTAGTATCACGCATTACCAAAACGGGCTTACCGAGGCTTGGCGCCTCTTCCTGAATTCCGCCCGAATCTGTCAGTATCATATGACTGTGCGCCATAAAATTATGGAAATCGAGCACATCAAGCGGCTCTATTATGTGTATTCGGTCATTTCCGCCCAAAATTGCGTCGGCAGTTTCTCTGACCGCAGGATTCATATGAATGGGATATATCGCCTTTACATCGGGATGTTCTTCCATCACGCGCAAAATGGCGCGGAACATATTCTGCATCGGTTTGCCGAGATTTTCTCTGCGGTGTGCAGTTATCAAAATAAGTCGGCTGTCCTTTGCCCACTCAAGTTCTTTATGTGTGTACTCAGGACGTATAGTGGTCTTCAAAGCGTCAATAGCGGTGTTGCCCGTTACATAAATCGTTTCACTCTTTTTGCCTTCACGAAGCAGGTTTTCTTTTGATATCTCGGTCGGTGCAAAATTATACTGCGACACAATTCCTACTGCCTGACGGTTAAATTCCTCAGGATACGGGGAATAGATGTTGTATGTGCGCAGTCCTGCCTCAACATGTCCAACAGGAATCTGCAGATAAAAGCAGGCGAGCGCAGTCACAAATGTAGTCGATGTGTCGCCATGGACCAATACCACATCAGGTTTTTCCTCTTCAAGCACGGTTTTTATTCTCTGCAGAATATTTACAGTAACATCAAACAGTGTTTGACGCTGTTGCATTATACAAAGGTCGTAATCGGGAACGACATTAAACGTTTCTAAAACCTGGTCAAGCATTTGCCTATGCTGTCCCGTTACGCAGACCACCGTTTTTACTCCGCTTCTTGTTTTAAGTTCGTTTACAAGCGGACACATCTTGATTGCTTCGGGACGGGTGCCGAATACCAGCATTACTTTTTTCATAGCGTTACACGTCTGTCAATCAGACGTCCTCCTTCGCATCGTTGTGGATTATACTCTCAATCGTTTCTGCCCTTGCAGACCAGCTGCTCTCGGCCAAAAACGTTTCTCTTTGCTTTTCGTCATACTTTAGTGTGTTGTCTGCCATCATCTTTTCAATTTGTGCTTTATACGACTCGTAGTCTGTATAGAAATGCACAAACGGCTCAAACCGTTCAATCTCCTTGTAGCGAACGCAAAGTATGTTCATATTGTAATTTATATACTCGTAAAGCTTGACGGGGTCGACCGACTCAACAATCTCGTTTACGACAAAGGGCATCATAAGAGCATCTGTGTCCTTTATTGCATCATAAAGTCTGTGGTGTTCTATTGTGCCTGTATACTCGATTTTTTCGTGCGTCGGTGCTTCGGCGTCCAAAGGACCTATGATTTTATAACGAAGGGTGGGGAAATCTTCAAGGCTTCTCTTTATAAAATCAAAGTTGAACCATTTGCCTATCGTACCAATATACGAGAGCGTAAAGGTGCCGTTGCCCTTGCTTTTTTGAGAAACGGTTGACAAAATTTCTCCGTTATATCCGTTTCTTATTATGCTCATTTTGTCCGCGTTTTCATCACCGTAACGCTTTATCAGCTTTTCGCGCAGATTTTCACTGCTCACAAATACAACTTCCGCCTTTTTTATGAGCGCTTCTTCCAGTGCGAAAACTCGCTGTTCTGCCCCCTTAACGCATAGCGCCACGTGGTCGTCCATGCAGTCGTAGATTATCTTTCCGCCGAAAGAATCGGGCAAAAACTCTGACACAAGAGGATGTGTGATATACACATAGTCTGCCTTAAAGCATCTTAGGTGACGAGAAATTTGTGCCGACATAAATTTAACGTTTATTTTGTGTGTGAAACCAAAACGACTCGCAAGAGGAATTGTGAATATCGGGAAAACATTTTCTTTCCCGACCGAGTTTTTTTGAAGTGATTTTCGGTTCCTATTCTGGAACATATAAAGGACATAAACCTCAAAATGTTTTTTTAATTCGTCAGCCACAAACTGCGGACGCTGTTTTATCCATTTCCAGTCTATGTGGGACAAATACAGTATTTTTTCTCTCATAAAACCCTCTTTAAAATTTAAATGCATCTTTAAGCGTGGGCATTTTCTGGTCCTTTTCGCTGAGGCTCAAAGCGGTGCCGTCCGAAAGAGTATATCCTTCCGCACTTGCGGTGCCGTTATATTCGCCGACAAGCTCGGGCCACTCGATTGCGATTTCGGGGTCGTTCCAGGCAAGGCCGCCCTCGTCACCGGGGTGATAGAAGTCGGTCACCTTGTAGCAAAATTCTGCCGTGTCCGAAAGCACCAAAAAGCCGTGTGCGAAACCTTCGCTGATGTAAAACTGCTTTTTGTTTTCCTCGGTCAGCTCAATTCCAAACCATTTTCCGTATGTTTTTGAGCCCTTGCGAACGTCAACCGCAACGTCAAAAACTCTGCCCTTGATTACACGGACAAGCTTGCCCTGCGGAAACTCCTTTTGGAAGTGAAGTCCGCGAAGCACACCTTTTTTAGACATACTTTGGTTGTCCTGAACGAATACCATATTGAGTCCGTGCTCCGCCATATCCCTTTGGTTATAGGTTTCGGTGAAATATCCGCGCTCGTCTCCGTGCACCGTCGGCTCGATTACATAAAGCCCTTCAATATCGCATTTTGTGACCTTTATCTGTCCCATATTTATTCCTCTTTTTTGCTTTATTTTTTGCCGTTTTTAAAATCAGGCAAAACTACCCATTTATACTAATACATTCTAACACGAAGCCGCCTTTTTGTCAATGTAAACACTATTATGTATCGACATATTTTAGTATGTGTTTTATTATTTGTTCAAATGCTTTTGAGGTGTGGTTTTATGAGCACACAAAAAGCGAATTTTCAAAATAGTAAAACAAAACCCTAGGTTTGATATGCACCCCAAAAGTTAGACACTTTTGGGGTGCATATCAAAATCTTGGGGTTTTGGCTTATCTTTAATTTTGTTCTTTTGAGAGAATTTTGTTCAGCCGCATCATAGTCTCTTCGCTCGGCTCGGGAAGCTGTGCAAAGGGGAAGGGAATTCCCATATTGTCATATTTTACCTGACAAATTTTACGAAACGGCAGCAGCTCGACCTTGTCTACACAAGGGTGGCTTCGGGCAATTTCTGCCAGTGCGGAGATGTTTTCTTCGTTATCGTTTAGGCTTGGAATGATAACCTGCCGCAAGGTTGTGGGTATGCTCATTTCATCAAGCTTTTTCAAAAAAGCAAGCGGTTTTTCAATGCTGCATTTTACATACTCGAGATACTGCGAATCGGTCGTGTATTTAATGTCGAGCAGCACCCTGTCTGTCTCCTTTAAGAGCGCTTCTATCGAATCGTTCCAAAGAGAGCCCGAAGTGTCGAGACAGGTGTTGATGCCCTCCTTATGACACAGAGCGAAAACCTCACGCACGAAATCTGCCTGCAAGAGCGGTTCTCCGCCCGAGACGGTGATTCCGCCCTGCTTTCCAAAATATTCTTTGCATCTCAAAGCCTTATTGACGATTTCTTTCGGTGCATATTCAGTTCCGCCCGAACTCTCCCAAGTGTCAGGGTTATGACAGCATCCGCACCGCAGATTACAGCCCTTCATAAACACCACAAAACGCACACCGGGACCGTCTACTGTTCCAAGGCTTTGAATTGAATGAACTATGCCTTTTTCGGCATAAAAGACCTGCTCACTCATAGCGCTTCGTGGAAGGTGCGGCTTATAACCTCACGTTGCTGCTCTCTTGAGAGCTTGTTGAAGTTAACAGCATAGCCCGAAACACGAATTGTCAGATTCGGATAATCCTCGGGCGATTCATACGCCTTCATAAGCGTTTCGCGGTTCATAACATTGACGTTGATGTGGTGCGCCTTCTTTGCAAAATATCCATCGAGAATCGAAACCAAATTGTCGATTCTTTCCTCTTTTGTTTTTCCGAGCGCTTCGGGTGTGATTGAGAAGGTGTTCGAAACGCCGTCGCGACAGTCGTCAAAGGAAATCTTTGCAACCGAATTGAGCGAAGCGAGTGCGCCGTTTTCTTCCCTGTTGTGCATCGGGTTTGCACCCGGTGCAAAGGGAGCGGCAGCCTCTCTGCCGTCGGGTGTTGCGCCGGTGTTCTTTCCGTACATAACGTTGGATGTTATCGTCAGCACTGACAGAGTGTGTATTGCGTTTCTATATGTCGGTGTTTTGCGAAGCTCGGTAATAAATCTATGTGTCATATCCTTGGCAATCAAATCAACGCGGTCATCGTCGTTGCCGTATTTTGGGAAATCGCCGTTTGTTTCAAAGTTTACGATAAAGCCTTCCTCGTCCAAAACGGGATGAACATCGGCAAAGCGAATGGCACTCAAGGAGTCTGCCACAACCGAAAGACCCGCTATGCCAAATGCCATAAAGCGCTCAACCGAGGTGTCGTGCAGCGCCATCTGAATTTTTTCATAGGCATATTTATCGTGCATATAGTGGATTACATTCATCGTTTTTACATAGAGGTTACTGAGCCATTTAATATAAATGTCAAAGCGCTCCAAAACGGCATCATAATCGAGCCGTTTTCCCTCCATTACAGGCATTTGCGGACCTATATGCATTTTACTTGTGGTATCGTAACCGCCGTTAATTGCGATAAGCAGCAGCTTTGCAAGGTTGCAGCGCGCACCAAAAAACTGCATCTGTTTGCCGACCTTCATTGCCGAGACACAACAGGCGATTGCATAATCGTCGCCGTAATGCGGACGCATAATATCGTCGTTTTCGTACTGAATCGAATCGGTGTCTGCCGAAACCTTTGCACAAAAACGCTTGAAAGCGTCAGGCAGCTTTGTCGACCAAAGCACCGTCAGGTTCGGTTCGGGCGCGGGGCCTAAGGTATAAAGCGTGTTAAGAATGCGGAAGCTGCTCTTTGTTACAAGTGTTCTACCGTCCTCGCCCATTCCGCCGACGGCCTCGGTTATCCACATCGGGTCGCCGCCGAAGAGTTCGTTATATTCGGGGGTGCGAAGATGTCGCGCGATGCGAAGCTTTATAACAAAATCGTCCATAAGCTCCTGCGCGGTCTCTTCGGTCAGGACGCCGTTTTTGATGTCTCTTTCAATATAAATATCAAAAAATGTGCTGACTCGTCCGAGCGACATTGCGGCGCCGTTTTGCTCCTTGATTGCGGCAAGGTAGCCAAAATATGTCCACTGAATCGCTTCTCTTGCGTTCGATGCGGGCGCGCTTATATCAAAGCCGTACATAGCCGCCATTTCCTTTAAATATCCAAGGAAGGCAATCTGCTGGAAAAGCTCTTCGCTGAGGCGAATCTGCTCTGCGTTAAGGTCCCCCATGGCGATATCCGCTTTGTCCTTTTTCTTTTCTTCTATCAGCTTGTCCACACCGTAAAGCGCTACTCGGCGATAGTCACCGATGATTCTGCCTCTGCCGTATGCATCGGGTAGGCCTGTTATAACGTGGCATCTTCTTGCAAGGCGCATTTCATCTGTGTATGCGCGGAAAACACCATCGTTATGCGTGGTGCGAAAACGGAATTCTTCCTCGATTTTATCGCTGAGTTTATAGCCATACGCCTCACACGCCTGCCTTGCCATACGAATTCCGCCAAAGGGATTGACGCCGCGCTTGAGCGGGCGGTTGGTCTGCATTCCGACGATAAGCTCTTTATCCTTATCAATATATCCGGGCGAATAGCTTGTCAGCGAAGAAACGGTTGCCGTGTCGATATCCAACACTCCACCATACTGACGCTCAAGCTTGAAAAGCCCGTTAACCTTTCCTAAAAGGTCGCTTGTTCTCTCGGTCGGACCCGCTAAAAAGCTGTCGTCCCCCGTGTATTCTTTGTAGTTAGTCTGAATAAAGTCGCGGACATTGATTTCCTCTGTCCAAGCGCCCTTTTTAAATCCATCCCAATTTTTGTGTTCCATATGCTCTGTTCCTCCTTGCAAAAAAGCGATATGAATCCAGCAGTCCCTCGGTTGCTTTTAATTTTGTCCCATAAAAAACAAAAAAGCAACTCGGTTTTTTGAAAAACTGAATTGCCCAGACGGTCGGCCTTTGACTTTTACATTCCCCCGCGGTTGCCCGCAAATCCGTCAGTCATGTAAAAGATATTTAATTTCCAGACAAAACAATTTTGTTGTCTGATATCATTATACATAAACTTTCGAAAAATGTCAACGATGACGAAAAAACTCCTGCTCTCACAGGTTCTGTTTTTGTGTTTTCGGGGGTTTAGACACCCATATTAAATTTTTTGATAAGCTTGAATTCGGCACCCTGTTATTTTTGTTTCTTTTGTGTATCTATTTTCACACTAGAAACAATCGCATAAACAATTGTGCCGATAACAACGGCTACCACAGCACAGAAAATCCATCCAACGTGAAATAAAACTGCACATCCGTTCAGAGCAAAAACACAACCTAACAACAAAAACACTACTGCAGATTGCCGATAATATGGTTTTTTATCCATCGTTTCCCGTTCCTGCTTGGATGCGTAAAGATAGGCGTTATTAAGAAGAAAACCTTTTCCGCAAAAGGAACGAATGCTCAAAACAAATGCCAATATTGCTATTAAATACAGAGCCCCTGCCACAATTATTTCTTTCACAATCTTCCATCTCCAAATACTTGTTTGGCAAATCAAAAAATTCCTTTGTTATATTTAATCATTGCACGAAAACTTATCACTAGCCCTACAATAATAGAACCAATCAAAAGCACGTCGCCGAGCAAAATGAAAAGATTGTTTTCGGTATGCAGAGTTACAGCAGATAAAACACTGAACAAGGTTATACCGATGCCAATAATAATCGTACCTCTTCCCACCTGTTTTCCGAAAGGTTTTCTATCTTCTTCCGAAACACGCTGCCTGTGATATGAATGAAGCGACGATATGTTTCCTCGCATATTTGAAATTCCAAGAACAATACATAAAACACCTACGAGAAAAGCAACAATATAGGCCAACATCATACTTCCTCCAATCGAATTGGAATTTACTTCTTCAACACTTTTTTGCACCAGGTGCGCTTGTTGCATTTGGGACACTTTAGGTAACGGGTAGTTCCCATATGCATTGCGTTCAACGCCTCTGTATAAGTAGGCACAATCTCATGGCCGCAGTTTTTGCACTTGTAAGCACCTACGCTGACTTCAAGTTTTACTGCATAGAAGCACGGGATTAGGAACACAACGCAGAGCGCAAGTATGGCAACGAGCTGCCACACTCCTTCGGGAATAAAAAATGCAGCAACAAAGAGACCTGCAAGCAAGGCTGTTATGCTTACAATCATAATTGCCCACATAGAAGACCAAATTGTTTTGTTTTTCTTCTCTAATTCTTTCGCCATTTCAAGCAAAATTTGTTCGTTTTTTTGATTGTTTTTTTCCATATCAATTTTCTCCCCATTTAATAATTCGTTTACACTGATGCCAAGAATATCACAGAGCTCAAGCATTATCGAAGTGTCGGGCATTGCCACGCCGCGTTCCCACTTGGATATTGCTTTATCGGTGATGCCCAGTTTTTCAGAAAGCTGCAATTGTGTTAGGTTTGCCTTTTTTCTGCACTCGGCAATAAATCTTCCGATTTTTATTTGATTCATAGGCCATCTCCTTTCGCATTCAGTATAACGGACTTTTCGCATTAAATACACTCACCATTGGTTTAGTGGGGATAGGTAAACCTATGGTAGAGTGGATTTTGGTCGTCAATTACGCTTTTATCGAACTGATTATATCACAAAACCTCGGATTTTTCCACCTTGTTTTGCTTCGGTTTCTTTAAGTCCTCCCCCAAAGCCGTTTTTTTCTTAAGATGTTTTTTGAATTACACCTCGAAAAAAGACAAGAAAAACCCAGAAACCGCTATGGTTTCTGGGTTTTCTGCGCCGAAGCTTAAATCGGTTCGCAATGTTGGCAAGTTGAACCGAAAAAGATATCATTGCTTTTATGGTTATTCAGTAGCTTTTTTCTTCAAACATGATTCCATTATCATTTTTATACGGTTTTGTATGGTCAAATTCTTCTCTGAAGATTTCCATAGGAATTCCATCGGGGAACGCCTTACATATTGGAATGATATCATCGGTGATAATATAGTGTTTGCAAGAATGACATTTCGAAAATTTTATCATTTCATATTATCCTTGGCGGTGTTGATGGAAGAAATTAAAATTCGTTTGACCTCGGTACAGTTATCAAGTAGGGACTTATCGTTATAATAGCCACTTTCCAAAAGCAACTCAATCCAATATTCAGTTTCAGAACACTCTTTTAATGCAATTTGTAGTTTTGCGATAAAATCAGCCTTTCCGTGAGCATAAAACGCTTCTCTTATGTTTGCGCCGATACTTGTTCCGGAACGCAAAAACTGATTGATTAATGCACTTTCGCATTTTGCGTTTCTTAATTCTTTGCATACCTTTATTACATCCAGCGCAAAGGCTTTCGATTTTGTCATCAACGGACTTTCTTTCATCGCTATCACCCCTTAAACTTATTATACTTCCTAAAAGTAAAAAGTGCAAGGCAAAGCCTTGCAAAACACTTCTTCACTATTCACTATTACTTATTACCTCCAAAAATCCTCTATATAAAAGTGTAGAGACCAGTGAAAAGTGAAGAGTGAAAAGTGAAAAAGTAAAATCCCCATTCTTACGAATGAGGATTTTTGGTTGCGGGGACAGGACTTGAACCTGCGACCTCCGGGTTATGAGCCCGACGAGCTACCAGCTGCTCTACCCCGCGATATTTATTTGGTCCTCTTTTAAAGGCGGAGGTCGCCTCGCACGGCTTTGCCGTTTGCACTCTTGCGGTTGCCCGCGATATTTAGGGCACCTTTCTTGGTGCCCTATTATTATAACACATTTTTTCTCTTTTGCAAGTCTTTTTTTGTTTTCTTTTAAAATTATTGTCGCTTTAATATTCTTCCAATCGCCGAAAAAAGCGCCAACAGGACAAGATTTGACACGACGACGCTAGCTCCCGGTGGGGTTTTGAGCGCAAAGGACACTGCTATTCCACCAAAAAATCCCACTATCGCCACCGCCGCAGAGCAGATTATGACCGAGCGGTATGAACGGCAAAGCCGCCCCGCCGTCAGCACCGGAAAAACAAGCAGACTTGATATTAAGAGCGCTCCCATCATTCGCATTCCAACCACAACCGTCACCGCCGTCAGACACGCAAGAAGTGTGTCGTATGCCGAGACTCGAATGCCCGTTGCTCGTGCAAAGCTTTCATCAAAGGTAACAGCAAACAGGCGATTATAAAACACGACATAAAGCAAGAGCACCGCAACACAAAGCGCCACTGCTACCACGACGTCTCTTTCATTTAAGGTATATATACTTCCAAACATGTAATTATTTATATCAACGTTCGTCCCGTGCGACATTTTTGCACTTATAACACCTATTGCCAGCGCGCTGCCCGATATGACCGCTATGGCGGCATCGCCCTTTACCTTGCCGCTGTTTCCGAGCTTTAAAAGCAAAAAGGCAGCAACCAACACGGCGGGGACTGCGACGTAAAGCGGGGCCACACCAAACGCAAGTCCCACCGCACTTGCGCCAAAGCCGACGTGTGAAAGTCCGTCGCCTATCATTGAATAGCGCTTGAGCACAAGGCTTGTACCGAGCAGCGACGAACACAGTGTTATCAGCACACCGACCACAAGAGCACGGACAACAAAGCCGTGTGAAAGCAACGAAAATATTTCGTTAGCCATGGCAATGACCCCCTTTTAGCATCCGTTCTCCAAGGGGAGAATGGACATAGTCGTGCGTGTCTCCGAAAAAGGTTTCGTCCCCACAAAGATGCAGAATTTTGTTTCCGTAATGCACGGCGCAGGAGATATCGTGCGATATTATAATTACCGTTATTTTGCTTTTTCGCAGTTCGTTTATTATCTCATAAAACTCTGCTGTTGCAACGGGGTCGAGCGCCGTTATAGGCTCGTCCAACAGTATTACCTTCTTGGTGGCACACAGCGCCCTTGCAAGTAACACCCGTTGCTTTTGTCCGCCCGACAAAGAGCGAAACGAGGTCTTTTTAAGGTCTAAAATTTCAAACCTTTCCATTGCATCAAGGGCGGTTTTTTTATCCTTCCTTGTGTAGAACGGAAAAAACTTTTCGTTGGTTTGCGTTCCCGTCAGCACAACCTCGTATGCACTCGCGGGGAAATCCAACTGTGTTTCTGCACTTTGGGGAAGATAGCCGATTTCGGTGCGCGAAAATCCTTCAAGCGTTATGTTTCCGCTGTCGGGCTCGATTAGTCCTAAAATGAGTTTCATAAGCGTGGTCTTACCCGAGCCGTTCTCACCCACGACATATAAATAGTCGCCCTCGCTGACCGAAAAGCTAAGGTCTTTTAAAACTGTTTTTCGATTATAGCTCTTGCAAAGCTTTTCTACCTTTATTAATGCCATCATTCAAGCCCCCTTTCAAGTGCTTCCTTGTTATATTTCATAACATCCAGATAGGTTATGCCCGACAAAAAATCGTCGCGGCTTATGGTGTGAAGCGAATTGATTTTTATCTTTTTTGCTCCCGTCTCCGAACAGACCGTATCTGCAAGGTAACCGCTGCCGTTTTCGATATAATAAACGGCGCTGATTTTTTCTTTTCTTACTGTGTTAATAAGCTCTGCCACCGTCTGCGCGTCTGCATCGGCAAGCAGGTCACATGCCGAGAAGGCGGCGAGATAGTCGAGCGAATAATACTCACAAAAATATTTTAGTGGAAAGCGGTCGGCAACCACGAGCTTTTTTACCTTCTCTGCGACGGCCTTTGTTTCCTTTGCGAGTTTTTCAATTTCGTCGCAGTACGTTTTTGCGCGCTCTTGATAATTCTTGCTGTTTACAGCGTCGACATCACCGAAGGCGTCTGCGACCGCGGTTATTATTTTTTTTGCATTTTCGGGCGAGGTCCAGACGTGCTCGTCATACTCGTGTTCGTGCTCGTGGTTATGCCCGTTTTCTCCCTCTTCACACAAAAGCTCTGCGTTTTCCATCATCTTAATTATCTGCATATTATCCGTTTGGACGCTTGAGAGCACCTTTTGGACCCAAAAGTCCGACTCGCCGCCCGTATATATAAATATGTCTGCGTTTTGTATGGCGGTTATATCCTGTGGCGACGGCTCATACGTGTGTATTTCGGTGCCGGGTGGCAACAGCATCTGCACATCTGCATCATCCCCTGCTACCGCGCGGGCAAAATCGTATGCGGGGAAGACGGTTGCAACACAAGAAATTTCGTCTTTTTTTGCTTTCTCTGTGCATCCGCAAGCAAAAAGCAGAAAAAGCACAGTTGCCGCAAGGGTTATTATCCTTTTCATCGGCGGCACTCCCCACATAAGCCGTAAAGCACGGTGTTTAACCTGTCAAGCTCAAAGCCGTGATGTGATAGCACGTGCTGTGATATGTCCGACAGGTGCGAGCATTCGAGGTGAATTAGTTTTCCGCAGACAGAACATTTTAAATGAAAATGCTCCCTGCAGTCGTCCCCCGCAAGTGAATAACAAAAACTGTCTCCCCCTGCGTGACGGCATACCTCTCCCTTGTTTACAAGCCTTTGCAGCGCTCTGTAAACCGTTGTTCTACCGATTTTCTGCCCTTTATTACAAAGTTTTTCGGCTATCTGCTCGGCGGTCAGGTGGTGTCCGCACTCCAAAAGGCACTCCTTTATGAGCGCCTGACTTTTTGTGTTATACTCTCCGCGTGTTTTCATATTTGCACCTTCCGAAAATGAAACTCGATTTCATTTTCATATTTTACAAGAGCATTTCCCGTCTGTCAACTTTTTATGCTTGTAAAATGCGGATTTTTGTAGTATTATATAAAAGGTAACAATTTTGTAACCTATAAAGGAGCTTTTGTTATGCTTATCTCAAATGTGGGAAACGCAAAAAATCCAAACACCTCTGCGGTGTTTGATAATATGCTTGATATTTTGATTGCGCTGCTGCCCGCGGCGCTTTCGGGAATATTGTTTTTCGGCTTCCGCGCGGTGCTGCTTATTGTATGCTGCGTGGTGTCAGCTGCGATTTCTGAATGGGCTTGCGGCAGATGGCTTTTGAAAAACTGCGACGTCAAGGACCTGTCCGCCGTTGTGACGGGCTTGCTCGTAGCGCTCGCCATGCCTCCTGCCATGCCGCTTGGAGCGGCGGTTGTCTGCTCGGTTGCGGCAACGGTCATTCCCCGCCTTTTCTTTGGCGGACACGGGTGCGAGGTTGTCAATCCTGCGGCGTTCGGCGCGGTGCTTGCCGCCGTTTCGTTCCCCGCGGCAATAAATAAATTTTCCGATGCGTTTTCGGGTCTTGATGCCGCAGTGACTCCACTGACCGCACCCGAAAACAGTTTTACACTAAAGCAACTGCTATTTGGCGCACGACCGGGCGCTATCGGTGAAGTTGGTGCACTGTTTTTGTTGCTCGGCGGAATATATCTTTTGATTCGCCGTGTGATTTCGCCCATCATTCCCGTATCGGTGCTCGTCGGCGCCACTCTCGGCGCACTTATATTTAATGTCAGCATTACGGTCACGCTGCTCGGCGGCGGCCTTTTATTTGCTGCCATTTTCCTTGCAACTTATTCCACCACCTCGCCCGAAAACAAATCGGGTCAGGCGCTTTACGGATTGTTTATCGGTGTTTTGACGGTGCTTTTGCGAAAATATTCCTCTTTTTCGGAGGGGGTTTATTTTGCGGTGTGCTTGGCGTGTCTTTTGCGTCCGCTCTTCAGCGCCGTGCCCGAATTTAAAATAAGAAGGGGGACAAAAGCATGAAGATGCCCGATTTTTCTAAATTCCCTCAAAGCATTTATCACTCGGTGGTGGCGGTTTTGGCGGCGCTTTTGGTGGCACTGCTTATCGTTTGGTGCGCCTCGGCACTTTCGTTTTTTTCGGCAAACCGCAATGATTTTTCTTCGTATGTGTCTTCCGACTATGTCGAAAGTGAGGGCGAAATAAAATGATGAAACGAATTTTTAAAGCCCTTTTATTCTCTCTGCCCCCCGTTTTGCCCGTGCTTTATTTGACAGCGACGGCGCTATCGGCTCTTGCGACGGCAACCGCTGTGTTTTTCGGTGTTTTGCTTATGTTCGGGGTATCCTTTTTGGTTCCGAAAATCGTGCCCGAGAATGTCAAGTTCCCCGTCACGATAATTTCCTGTGCGACGGCGGTTTCGGTTGTGCAGTTAACACTCTTGCCGCTTTTGGCAGGTCTTGAGTTTTCGGGATTTTATATGCCTTTATGCTGCGTGAGCGCTTATATGCTCTTTTTTGAAAGCAAAAAGAGTGAAGACCGCAAACAAAACGCTTTCTCGTTGCTTGCAAACTGTGGCGCTTTTGCTGCGGTTTGTATCCTTCTCGGTGTTTTGCGCGAGCTTATCGGAAGCGGCAGTCTTTTTGGGCTGACGGTAACTGAGCACATTTTTGAGCCGATGCGTGTTCTCTCACTGCCCGCAGGTGCAATCTTTATTGTTGCGGTCGTCTGCTCGGTATTTTCATATTTTTCAAAGGAGGATGCCCATGACTAAGGTTTTACTTATCCTTCTTGCAGGCGTTTTCACAAACAACATCGTCTGCCACCGCTGTGTCGGAATTGACGGCGGCGTTTTGTCCTCCGACACCATGCGCCGTTCGTTATTTTTAGGTGTTTTCTCGACACTCTCGGCGCTCTTGTGTCAGGCTGTTTGTTATCCGCTATATTTCTTCTTGCTGACTCGTTTGGGTGCGGATTTTCTTTTCACGCTGCTTTACACGCTGATTTCTGCCGCAATAATCTTTGGTGCATATCGGCTCTCGCCCTTTTTGGTGCGACAGTTTGACCGCAAGATGCTGACCGTTTCTTGCGGAATTTCTCTTGGAATGGCATGTCTTTCTGCCGCAGCGGAGAGTTATCTTTTCTCGCTTTTATCGGTGGTTTCCTATGGACTCGGACTTCTTGTTGTGCTGCTCGTATTCTACTGTGTGCGACTATCACTAAAAGAAGCGCGCGTGCCACAGTTCTTGCGCGGAACACCGCTTGATTTGATTATCGTTTCGATAATTGCACTTGTTTTTTTAGGATTATCTTAAAACAAAAAGGACGGCAACGCCGTCCTTTTTATTCTAATTTGCTACCTTTATAATACCAAGCAAGGATTTCCTTGTAGTCACTTCCTTGCTGTGCCATACAGTTGGCGCCGTACTGACTCATTCCAACACCGTGCCCGTAACCGAGCACGGTTATTTTGAATTTGTTTTCGGCAAACTCGACCGAAAAATTGGTTGAGCGAAGTCCTAGTTTTTCACGCAATTCTGAGCCTGAAATTTCGCCGCCGCAAACGGAAATTTTTTGCACGCTTCCAATTTCACTTTTTTGACACTCTCCAAACCAACTCGACGGCTCTCCCGTCAGAGCTGCTTTATCCTTTAGTTTTTCCGATAGTTCCTCAGGGGAGAGCAAAACCTCACTTTTATAATCGGGGGAGAGGAGGTCTCCGATGCTCTCGACCGACTGTAAATACACAAAATCCTCGCCCCACACTACCGACGCTTTTTCGGTTTTTCCCGCCGATATGGCGTGATAGACGCTCATACATAGTTCGCCCTCGTATGTTAGTTTTTGTCCTTTCACCGATTCCACCGCATCGGCTATTTTTTTGCCGTACTCTTCATATTTTTCTCCCCATTTTTCCTTTTGCTGCTCTTTATCTATGTATGCTTGGTCGGTATCGCTGCTGCTCGTTATATGATAGTCCTCTCCCTTTCTTTGCTCTCGCTTGCGCGCGGCATAGGTGTATGCCGCAACAGCCTGTGCCTTGAGTGCCTCGTTTTCATATAAAGCAGGCATCTCTGCCGACACCACGCCGCAGACATATTCAGTTGCGTTAAGAGTCTTTATCTCGTCGCCGCAGAGTACCAAAAACTCATCTTTTGCGGCGGTTTTTGGCGGCTTTATTTCGGTTTTTTCGGTGCCCTCGCGTGCTAAGAGAGGGGACAAAAGCATACACATAAAAAGCAGCACTGCTAAGAGTGAATATATGTTTTTCATTTTTCTGCACTCCTGTTGACTTTTGGGTCTTTTGTAGTTAAAATAATAATACACAATCCTTGTCCTATATTTATGCGACGGATTTTAAAATAATTCTTGAAAGGATATGTTACGGTGAAACATTCTCGCGTTCTTTGGTTTTTCCTTGTTTCCCTTGTTATGACGCTGTATGCCCGCACCGTTCAGATTATGTATCTGACCGAGGAAAGCAGTGGCTTTTTTTATTCTTCAAATATGACCGAGGCGCTTTTGCTTTGCGGTTTTATTGCGGTTTTTGTTATCGCTCCCGCCGCCGTTGCGGCTTTTGTTTCGAAAAAACCGTCCGATATGCCAATACCTAACTTTTGGCTCTCCGCTTCGTATGTGCTTTTGGCGGGTGCCACTCTTTATGAGGCGCTTTTTGTAAAGCATTCCACCGAAAACAATGTGATTTCGGTGCTCTCTGTCGGCTTTGCGGCGCTCTCGGCTCTTTGCTTGCTTTTGCAAACGATAAGGCCCTTTTTCTCGGGCGTGGATAATTTTTTCGCCCTCTCTTTCGTTTTCCCCGTTTTGTTTTTGCTTTTTAAGCTTTGTTCGACATTTATGGTTTACGCAACCGTTTCGGTCATCGCATCCAATGTTTTTTATCTTATGTTTTTGTGCGCGGCGCTCATCTTTTTCTTTGCAGTGGCAAAGCAGCAAAACGCCGTCTCGCAAAACCGCCCTCGCAGAATTCTGCCCTTCGCGTTTGCGACCTGCACTCTCGGTCTTTGCTGTGTTGTTCCGCAGAGTATTGCCTTTTTGTTCGGCAAAACCGAATTTTCACACGACAACCCGCAAAACTTTGTTTTGTGCACCGCAATTTCTGTCTTTGCAATAGTATATTCTTTTTCTCTATATAAAAAGGAAAAATAAATTTTACTTATAAAACCACAAATGCCGCACAAGAAACTTGTGCGGCATTTGCTGCCTTAGGGGAAAGGCTATATGGGGATGAATATGGGTGGGCTAAATTAATCTTAGCTGCGCCGACTGCTTGTCTATACGCACGGTATATTCTATATAGCTGTCGGTTTCGCTTTTTTTGGTTTTGGCGGAGTAGCCCGCCTTTATCATGGTATCGACTATCTTTGAGAGGCTGTTTGCAAAGAGTCGGACATCGCCGATTGACGCGCGTATCTGCGGCGTCTTTTTTTCTTCCTCTTTCTTGCTTTGCAGCTCGTCCGCGAGTTTTTCGGACTCCTTGACGGTCAGAGAGTTTGCAATTATTATGTCGAGCGCGGTATCGCGCATTTTTTCTTCCAACTTCAGAACTGCGCGGGCGTGTCTTTCGGTGAGTCCTGCCGCTTCAATTCTATCCTTTTGCGAATCGGTGAGTTTCAGTATCCGCAGCTTGTTTGAGAGGGTAGAAGGGGAGATACCGAGGCGTTCTGCTGCCTCGCACTGCGGCATATTGTATGTCGTTATGAGCCGTTTTATTCCCTCTGCCTCTTCAAAGCAGGACAAATCGCTTCTCTGCAAATTTTCTATCAATGTGAAAAGTGCCGCTGAGACACTGTCGAGCTCGTATATTATAGCAGGTATCGTTTTAAGCCCCGCCTGTTTGCAGGCTCGCAGTCTGCGTTCACCCGCTATGAGTTCATAGCCTCCGTCTGCTCGGCGCACCGTTATGGGTTGCAGCAGTCCGTTTTGTTTTATGCTCTCACATAAAAGCGATAGCTCGTATTCGTCAAATTTTGTTCTTGTTTGATTCTTACTAACTCTTATTACCGAGATTGGCAGCTCTGTGAATTTTCTTGTTTCCTTCTTTGGTTTTTGAAGTATTTGCATCGCTGCACCTCCTCGCTTTGTCCAAATTTATTATATCTGCGGTGGACAAGTTTTTCCATCTTTTTCCGTCGCAAAAACCGACCTATAATAACAAAAAAGCAGCCTTTACAAAGGCTGCTTTGATATTTTTCCTGAGTTTCTTGGATATTTTGTCGAGGTTTGCGAAATCTTTTTTATTATAATAAAGCCTCTTTGACTGCCGTCGGGCAAATTTTCCTTTATAATTCTCTCTGTTTGTCCGCCAAGAAGGGTTATTGCCTTCCTAGCTTCCTTTTCTTCTTCATCCACAGCGGCGCCCTTCATCGATACAAAAAGTCCGCCCGTTTTGACATAGGGCATACAATATTCCGAAAGCACATTAAGTCTTGCAACGGCTCGAGCGCAGGCAATATCATACCCTTCGCGGTGCTCTGTTTTTTTCGCAATTTCTTCTGCGCGTCCGTGGACGGTGGTTGCCGTCAGACCGATTGATACGAGCACCTCGTCTAAAAATGTGATGCGCTTATTAAGACTGTCAAGCAGTGTTAAGTTTATATCGGGACGGGCAATCTTGAGCACAACTCCCGGAAAACCCGCGCCCGTGCCAACGTCGATTACCCTTGCATTTTGCGGAATTTCAACATTCTTTAAAAAGAGAAGACAATCGTAAAAATGCTTTATCAAGACTTCATCAGGCTCGGTTATGGCGGTTAAGTTCATTTTCTCATTCCACGAAAGCAGTGTTTTTCCATAGATAGAAAGGCGCTCTGCCGCCGTATCGTCAAGGGTAAAAAACGGCTCGGTGAGGGCTTTTAGCTTTGCCATATCAAACATTTTTATCCCCTCCCGTGTAGATTATGAGCACCGAAACATCGGCGGGGCTGACACCCGAAATGCGCGATGCTTGACCGATGCTTTGCGGACGCACGAGTTTTAATTTTTCGCGCGCTTCAAGTCGCAAACCCGTTACCTTGTCATAGTCGATATCGGTCGGTATCAATCGGTTTTCAAGGCGCTGCATCTCGCGCACCTTGGCGCGTTGCTTTTGTATGTAGCCCTCGTATTTTATCTCGATTTCGACCTTTTCCTTAACCTCATACGGTAGTTCGGGACGCTCCTTATCAAAGGGTTTTAGCATCTCATATGTTATCTGCGGGCGACGAAGCAGGTCTGCTAGCTTGCAACCGTTTGCAAGCGGTGCCGTGCCTGCGGCTGTCAGCATTTCGTTGAGTTCTTCTGACGGCGCGATTCCGAGCGCCGAAATTCGTTTTATTTCCTCTTCCTTTTGACCGACTCGCTTTAAAAACGCTTCATATTTTTGGTCGTCGATAAGGCCGATTTTTCTGCCTGTCGGCATCAGTCGTTCGTCGGCATTGTCCTGACGCAAAAGCAGACGATACTCCGAGCGGGAGGTCATCATTCTGTATGGGTCGGAGCAGCCCTTTGTCACAAGGTCGTCGACCAAGGTTCCTATATATGAACCTGCGCGGTCAAGCACGAGCGGTTCGAGCCCCAACACCTTATGTGCCGCGTTAACACCCGCCAAAAGCCCCTGTGCCGCCGCCTCCTCATATCCTGAGGAGCCATTGAACTGCCCCGCGCCAAAAAGTCCGTCAAGGTGCTTCATCTCGAGCGTCGGCTTTAGTGCCAACGGGTCGACACAGTCATATTCAATCGCGTATGCGCTACGCATAATTTTTACGTTTTCAAGTCCCTTAACCGAGTGGTAAATCTTCTGCTGCACCTCTTCGGGCAGGGAAGAAGACATACCCTGAAGATACATTTCCTCAGTGTTGAGTCCGCACGGCTCGACAAAAATCTGATGTCTTTCCTTGTCTGCAAAGCGGACGATTTTATCCTCAATGCTCGGGCAATATCTCGGTCCGACGCCGTGAATGTCTCCCGAATATAGCGGGGAACGGTCGAGGTTTTCTAAGATTATTTTCTTGGTTTCCTCGTTTGTATAGGTTATATGGCAGGGAACCTTGTTTTCACCCGCGTCCTCTGTTGAATAACTGAACGGGACGATGTGCTCATCGCCCTCTTGTATTTCCATTTTTGAAAAATCAATACTGTCGCGCAGCACCCTTGCAGGCGTGCCCGTTTTGAAGCGACGAAGCGGAATGTTAAGCTTATAAAGTGCGCTTGAAAGCTGTGTTGCGGCAAAGGTGCCGTCGGGTCCGCCCTCGTAATTCACCTCTCCCACGAAGATTCTGCCACCAAGGAAGGTGCCGGTTGCCAAAATTACGGTTTTGCAGACAAACTCTGCGCCGAGCATTGTGACAACGTGCCAACCGTCGTCCTCATAATACAGGTCGACAATCTCGGCCTGTTTAACATCGAGTCCCTTTTGCTTTTCAACCGCGTGCTTCATATATTCACTGTATCTGCGGCGGTCTATCTGGGCGCGCAGAGAATGAACGGCAGGGCCTTTTCCGAGATTGAGCATACGGCTTTGAAGCATATTCTCGTCTGCCGCCTTGCCCATCTCTCCGCCGAGCGCGTCGATTTCTCTGACGAGGTGTCCCTTTGCGGTGCCGCCAATCGACGGGTTGCAGGGCATATTTCCCACCCAGTCAAGATTTATTGTAAACATTATTGTGGACACCGAAAGCCGTGCCGCCGCAAGTGCCGCTTCTATTCCCGCGTGACCTGCGCCTATGACGGCAACGTCATAGCATCCGCCGTAATATTTTTTCATAAAAACCCTACTTTCCTACACAAAAACGACTGAAAACTTCTCTTGTAACGGCCTCGGTTACTCTCTCTCCTGTAAGCTCGAGCAGGTTTGAGAGCGCCTCGTCCGCACAGATGCCGACGGCATCAAGTGTGAATCCTGCTTCCTTCGTACGAAGCGCCTCACAAACGTTATCATACGCCCTTTGAGCGCAGTCGCGTTGGCGCTCGTTTATAAGCACAGCGGCATCGGGGTCGAGATTATTCGCACCCGAACACTCGGTTATGGCATCTATTAGCGCTTGTCGTCCCTCTCCCGTTTTTGCCGAAAGGAAAACCGCCTTGTGAGGCAAAAACTCGTCACATTTCAGCACCGTTTCCTTATCCGCCTTGTTGATTACAACTATTGCCGTCTTATCTTCTATTAGCTTTAATATTTCTTCATCGTCCCCGTCGAGCGCCTTTGTACCGTCAAAGACCGCCAAAATCAGCTGCGACTGTGTTGCCTTTTTACACGCTAAATCAACACCGATGGTCTCAACCTCGTCACCCGTTTGATGCACTCCCGCCGTATCGGCAAGGCGAAGCGTCACCTCTCCCACGCGGACAGTTTCTTCAATTATATCCCTCGTTGTTCCCGCCACGCAAGTGACGATGGAGCGCTCGTCCCCCGTCAGCATATTCATAAGTGTGGACTTGCCCACGTTGGGCGCGCCGATTATTGCGGTGCTGATGCCCTCGCGGATGACCTTTCCTGCTGAGAAGTTTGCAAGTAATTTTTTAAGCGCTTCCTTTATTTTAAGAAGCTTGTCCTTAACGTTTTCTGCGTCGGCTTCGGGCAGGTCTTCGTCCGGATAATCGGTGAACACCGCCACCGCCGCCTCGACCGCCAAAAGCTCATTTTTTATTTCTTCAATTTCTCTATACACTCTGCCCGTTTTGGACTCGAGCGCCATCTTGAGTTCTTGCTCGCCCTTCGCGCCGATAAGCGCCATAACGCTTTCGGCCTCCGAGAGCTTCATTTTTCCGTTTTGAAATGCGCGCAGCGTAAATTCGCCAGCCGCCGCGGCAACGGCGCCCGCCGAGAGTGCCGCACGAAGCAGAGCGCGTGTTACATACACGCCGCCATGCACCGACAGCTCGACAACGTCCTCACCCGTGTAGCTTTTTGGTGCCGAAAAAACAAGCGCCACCGCTTCATCGAGCATATTCTCTTTTTCATAAACTGCGCCGAAAAGCGCGGTATAGCCCTTTGCGTCGGCTATTCTTTTTCCGCTTTTGCTTTTGAAAATTTTATCGGCTATTTCGCGGGCACTTTCGCCCGAAATACGCACGGTTCCGATTCCGCCCTCGCCGAGCGGTGTGGAAATTGCGGCTATTGTGGTACCCATTTTCTTCACCTCAATAAAGAATGATATCATATTATACTCTTTAATTCAATAAAATTTACATAAATTAACATATTTATTGTTGACTTTTACAAGGGAAAGTGTTAAACTGTCACTATAATTTTTTTAATTTTAGGGGGATTTATTTTGAAACTTAAAAACGAATATTTGCTCCGCGTTTATGACTCTGTTTGTAAGAGAAACGCAGGAGAGCCTGAATTTTTGCAGGCAGTTCTCGAGGTTTTAGAGTCTTTGGAGCCTGTTGTTGAACAGGACCCGCGCCTTGAAAAATGGGGCGTTATGGAAAGAATTGTTGAGCCTGAGCGTATGATTTCCTTCCGTGTTTCCTGGATGGACGACAACGGCACAGTTCAGGTTAACCGCGGTTACCGCGTTCAGTTCAACTCGGCAATCGGACCTTATAAGGGCGGTCTTCGTTTCCATCCGTCCGTTAACTCTTCTGTTATCAAATTCCTCGGGTTTGAGCAGACCTTCAAAAACAGTCTTACCGGTCTTCCCATGGGCGGCGGTAAGGGTGGCTCTGACTTTGACCCGAGAGGCCGTTCTGATGCTGAAATTATGCGTTTCTGCCAGAGCTTTATGACCGAACTCTCTAAGCACATCGGTCCCGACACCGACGTTCCCGCAGGTGACATCGGCGTTGGCGCAAGAGAGGTCGGCTTCCTTTACGGACAGTATAAGCGTCTTCGCAACGAGTTCACCGGTGTTCTGACCGGTAAGGGTCAGTCCTTCGGCGGCTCTCTCATCCGTCCTGAAGCTACCGGCTTTGGCGCAGTTTATTATACCGTTGAGATGCTCAAGACCTTCGGCGAGGATATTAAGGGCAAGACCTTTGCTGTTTCAGGCTTCGGTAACGTTGCCTGGGGTACTGTTAAGAAGATTAACGAGCTCGGCGGTAAGGTTGTTACCATTTCAGGTCCCGACGGTTATATCTATGACGAAAACGGCATTGCAACCGACGAGAAGATTGACTTTATGCTTGAGATGCGTTCTTCCGGTCACGACAAGGTTAAGGATTATGCTGACAAATTCGGCGTTTCCTACTTTGAGGGCAAGAGACCCTGGGAGCAGAAGGTTGACATTGTTATGCCCTGCGCTACCCAGAACGAAGTCGGTCTTGAAGATGCTAAGAACATCGTAGCAAACGGCGTTAAGTACTATGTTGAGGTTGCTAATATGCCCACAACCGAGGAGGCTGTTAAGTATCTTAAGGAAAATGGTGTTGTTATCGCTCCGTCAAAGGCTGTTAACGCAGGCGGCGTTGCCGTTTCAGGTCTTGAAATGAGCCAGAACTCTATGAGATACAAGTGGACTGCCGAAGAGGTTGATGCAAAGTTGCATCAGATTATGGCTGACATCTACAAAAACTCCTACGACGCCGCAAAGAAATACGGCATGGAGGGTGACCTTATTGCAGGCGCTAATATCGCAGGCTTTGAAAAGGTTGCCGACGCTATGATGGCTCAGGGCGTTTGCTATTAAACAAACCTTAAATCAAAACACCGCATCGGTTGATGCGGTGTTTTTTATGTGCCGAAAACTACGCGATAGTTGTGCGGTTTGAAAACAGTTAAGTCCGATAAAAACTCTTATATTGTCGCTCGTGCCGCGACGGGCACGCCCTTTCTTGTGTGGGCGAAAAGAAAGGGCGGAAAGATTCGCCAAAGGGGGAATTTCGATTTCCCCCTTTGGTGACGAAAATCGAAATTTATTAAAACGCCGACAAAGAGTGAAAACTGCGTTTTCAATTTGTCGGCAAGTTTTACGTGTTTTTTAATTTCTTCGCTGTCACCTTAACCCCCATAAACGACAAGGGCTCTGCCCTTGACCCTTTTTCGAGTAACCAATCTTCTTTATATGGCTATCAGGTCAATCTAAAATCATACTTGTGCGCCGCCTGCTTTGGTTAGCGCTGTATCCTAAAATGGAACACCGCATCGGTTGATGCGGTGTTTTTTTATCTGTCTTCAAGCTTTGTGTATTTTTGCTCTTCCTTAACATTTATATATGCGGGGCGGATTATCTTGCCTGCGTTTTGAATTTCTTCAATTCGGTGGGCACTCCAGCCCGCTATGCGCGAGATGGCAAACAGCGGCGTGAACAGCTCATACGGAAGCTCGAGCATTTTATATATGAGTCCCGAATAAAAGTCGACGTTCGGGCTGACACCCTTATACATCTTGCGCTTGTCGGCAATGATTTCGGGTGCAAGTCGGGCAACCGTCTTATAAAGCTCATATTCCTCCTCGCGTCCTTTTTCGAGCGAGAGCTGTTTTGCAAAGCTTTTTAATATATCTGCGCGCGGGTCGGAAAGGGAATATATCGCGTGGCCCATTCCGTATATAAGTCCCGCGTTGTCAAAGGCGCGTTTTTCAAGCAGTTTTACGAGATAGTCCTTGATTTCACCCTCATCTCTTGTGTTGATGCTCTCCTTCATATCGTCAAACATCCGCACAACCTTAATATTAGCGCCGCCGTGACGCGGTCCTTTGAGCGAACCGAGCGCCGCAGAAACCGACGAATATGTGTCGGTTCCCGACGAAGTTACAACGTGGGTGGTAAAGGTCGAGTTGTTTCCGCCACCGTGCTCTGCGTGTAAAACCAGCGCCAAATCAAGTATCTTGGCTTCAAGGGGCGAATATTCGCCGTTTTCTCTTAAAATATTGAGTATTGTTTCAGCGGTTGAGAGCTCTTTTTTCGGATGATGTATGAAAAGGCTCTTATCCTGATGATAGTGCTGAAAAGAATGATATCCATAGACCGACAAAAGCGGAAAAACCGATATCAGCTGCATACTCTGACGCAGAACATTTGCCACCGATATATCGTCGGGATTGTCGTCATAGGCGTAAAGCGCCAACACGCTGCGCGAGAGGATATTCATCATATCCTTACCGGGCGCCTTCAAAATCATATCACGCACAAAAGATGTGGGCAGACTGCGGTACTCTGAGAGCTCTACTTTAAACTCCTCAAGCTCTTTTTTGCTCGGAAGATGAGAAAACAGCAAAAGGAAGACCGTCTCCTCAAAGCCGAAGCGGTTTTCGTCAGTGAAGCCCTTGACCAAATCGCGCACATCAATGCCTCTGTAACAGAGTTTTCCGTGACAGGGCACGGTCTCGCCCTTTTCGTTCTTTTCCTTTGCTTTTACAAGCGAAATTTCGGTAAGTCCCGTCACAACGCCGTTTCCGTTCATATCACGAAGACCGCGGTTGACCGAATGCTCTTCATACATATGCGGCTCAATGCAGTTGCCGTCACACGAAATCTTTGCCATTTTTTCAATGTATTTTGTTATATCTGAATAAGATTTTTTCATCGTTTTTTCCTTTCTTTTTTTTGGAAATTCATTGTACCACAAAAGTTGACACATTTCAATTTGTATGTTAAAATTTTTTCATAAAATTTACAATTTCGGTGATAAAATGATTAAACGATTTTTGAGTTATTACAAGCCTCATATGCGGATTTTTACGCTTGATATGTTGGCATCCTTTGCTGTGTCAACGATTGGTATTTTTTATCCGATTGTGACACGCAAAATGTTAAATGACCTGATTCCAAACAAGGAATATGCGCTAATCGTTGCGTTTGGTGTGGGTCTTTTCACCCTTTACTTTGTTCGGATGCTTCTTGATTATTACATCCAGTACAAGGGTCATGTTATGGGCGTTTTAATGCAGGCGCAGATGCGCAGAGAGATGTTCCGCCATCTTCAAACCCTGCCTTTTTCTTTTTATGACAATCACGAAACGGGCAAGATTATGTCCCGTCTTACCAACGATTTGATGCAGATTAGCGAGCTTGCGCACCACGGACCTGAAACCCTCATCATTTCTTCTTTTTCCATCATCGTGTCCTTTGCATATCTTTGCACCATCGACGTTTGGCTGACCTTGATTATTTTTGCCTGCGTGCCATTTCTTATTCTTATTTCTGCCACCCTTAGAAAAAAGATGAACGATGCATTTATGCGAAGCCGTGAATCCACAGCGCGCATCAACGCCTCGCTCGAAAACAGCATTTCGGGCATCCGCGTTACCAAGGCTTTTACAAACTCAAAGACAGAGGAAGAGAAATTTGAGGGCGGAAACCAGGAATTCGTCCGCGCAAGGAATGATGCCTACAGCGCGATGGGAAAATTCCACTCAACAACCACCTTTGTCACCGATGTTTTCAATGTTATAGTGCTTATTGCAGGCGGTCTTTTTATGTATTCGGGCAGAATCAATTTTGCCGATTATTCCGCATTTATTGTCTCTATCAACGTCTTTTTGGCGCCCGTCCGCACCCTTATTGGATTTATTGAACAGTTTCAAGACGGGGCAACGGGATTCATCCGTTTTTGCGAGATTATGGACACCGAAAGTGAAAAGGACAGTGAGAACGCAAGTGACCTTGACTCTGTTTCAGGCCACATTGAGCTTCGAAATATCGTTTACGGATATACGGGAGACAAGGACGTTTTGCGTGATGTGAGTCTTGACATCAAAAAAGGGGACACCTTTGCGCTCGTCGGCAAAAGCGGTGGCGGAAAGACCACCATTTGTCACCTTATTCCGCGTTTTTATACATTAGCAGACGGCGAAATTTTGATTGACGGAATTAATATAAACGATATCCGTATGCAGTCGCTTCGCAAAAACATCGGCATTGTTCAGCAGGACGTTTATCTTTTCAACGCATCCATTCGCGACAACATTCTTTACGGCGACCCCGATGCCACCGAAGAGGAAATTATTGCGGCGGCAAAGCGCGCCAATATTCACGATTATATAATGACACTGCCTGACGGATATGACACCCAAATCGGTGAACGCGGCGTTCGGCTTTCGGGCGGACAAAAGCAGCGCCTGAGTATTGCGCGTGTCTTTTTGAAAGACCCACCGATTTTAATTTTGGACGAGGCGACAAGCGCGCTTGACAACACAACCGAAATTCTCATTCAGCAGTCGCTAAACGAGCTTTGCAAGGGCAGAACTACCATTGTGGTCGCACACAGGCTCTCGACCGTCAAAAACGCCGATAAAATTGCAGTTATTGAGGATGGACAGGTTGCCGAACTTGGCACACACGACGAGCTTTTGTCGCTTAGCGGAACATATGCACACCTTTATTCATTACAGTTTAGAGAAGAATAAAAAAAGGACCGATTTTTCGGTCCTTTTTATTTTTCAAGATTTTCTAATGCTGAGCGAACTGCCGCTATGACAAAGGCAGAAAAAGTGCAATCTTTTCCCGTTATTGTCGCTTCTACCTTTTCGATGACATCGTTTGGAAAACGAATTGTTTTATTTGTTGTGGGCGGAATTGACGGAATTTTAAACCTTTCCATAAATATACCTCTCTTTTTTTCGATATTTTATCGTGTTTTTTTGTTTTTGTCAATTTTGGCGCGCTGAAGAAGATTCCCGCCGGTGCTATCGCACCTCTCAGGCACGCGTCAGCGAAAACGATTCACCGAATCGTTTTCTTCCGCAACCCAACGGGTTGCTCCTTCCTGTTCGAATCTTCTTCTAAATAATAAAAAAACACGAGAACACATAAAACAGTGTACTCGTGTTTGGCGCGCTGAAGAAGATTCGAACTCCCGACCTTCTGGTCCGTAGCCAGACGCTCTATCCAGCTGAGCTATCAGCGCAATTTTTTTCGTGCCCAAATATAATATCACATTGTCTTTTAAAAATCAATACTTTTTTTCACTTTTTTTGTTTTTGTGCCATATATCTATATTATTTATATATATTATATAAAATACATTTATAATATTTATTAATATTAATATTGAAAAATGTGAATAACTATGTTAAAATTAATATGTATAATTATTGGTTTAGGATGTGATTTTTTGTCTATTCAATCTGTCGGCGATATTTGGAACGCCGTTTGTGAGGAAATAAAAAGTTCTGAAAAGATTACTCTTGTCGGATATAATCTCTGGATAAAGGATTTGAAGCCCATTGATTTTGGTGCTGAGGGTCTTATTCTCTCTGCCCCTTCCGATATTGTTAAAAACTCGGTTGATGGTTTTTATGCCGCTTTGATTTCCGAAACCTTGAAGGATGTTATCGGAATTGAGACACCTATCAAGATTTTCGTTGAGGACAAGGGCGGAAATATTATTAAACCGATTGCCGACAATGTTTTCTTTGATGAATCTTTTACATTTGATAATTTTATTGTCGGCTCGACAAACCGTTTTGCACACGCTGCTGCAATGGCGGTTGCGGACAACCCCTTCATCATTTATAACCCGCTGGTTATTTACGGTAAGTCGGGTGTTGGTAAGACACACCTTTTACTCGCTATTAAAAATCATATTCAGAAAAATTTCCCGCACAAAAACATTGTCTATATCCGCGGTGAAGATTTTACAAACCAACTCATTTCTTCCATCAATGCCGGAACTATGGATTTATTCCGCGAAAAATTCCGCACAGCCGACGTTTTACTTATGGACGACGTTCACTTCATTGCAGGTAAAGAACAGACTCAGGAAGAATTTTATAACACATTTGACACATTAAAACAAAACAATAAACAAATTGTTGTAACCCTCGACCGTCCGCCGAGAGAAATTAAGACTTTGACAGAGCGTATTCGTTCACGATTTGAGAGCGGACTTATGGCCGATATTACTTCTCCCGATTTTGAGACACGCGTTGGTATTGTTAAAACAAAATCTGAGATGCTTGGAATTTCGATTGACGAAAACATTATATATTACATTGCTGAACACATAAAGGCAAACACCCGTCAGCTTGAGGGCGTTGTTAAGAAAATTCAGGCATATATTGAGCTTCAGAAAAAGACACCGACCATTCCGGTTGTTCAGGGCTTTATTCGTGACATTATTAATGACCCGCAAAAAGAGCCTATTAAGATTGAGCATATTATTTCCGAGGTTGCAAGAAACTATTCGGTTAGTGAGAGTGAAATTTTATCTCAGCGAAGAACAGCAAATATTGCACTTGCAAGACAGGTTTCTATGTATGTTGCAAAGGAAACCACCGAAATGTCTTATAAGGCAATTGGTGAAAGCTTTGGCAAAGACCACACAACTGTTCTTTATGCTTGTAATGCTATTGAAAAGAAAATCAAACAAGATTCTCACGAAAGAGACATTATTGAAGAAATTATAAAGAACATTAAAGGCGAGTAGTTACATTTGTTTACATAACCTGCGATTTATTAGAGTTATTAAGATTAATTAAATGTCAGTTTATTAAAAAAGGTGTTAATAATTTGAAAGTTGTTCTTTTATACACTGTTTGTTAAAAAAATATTAAGAGTTAAAAAAAGGCTCAAAAAAGGCAAAAAATGGTGTTATTAACAAAACTAACATTACTACTATGACTGCGAATATTTATAACATAACATACACACACGGAGGATAAAAAAATGATTTTTTCGGTTGAGCGAACATTATTATGCGAAGCGGTTTCAAATCTTTCAAGAGTTGTATCAAATAAAAACTCAATTCCGATACTTGAGGGTATTTTAATTTCCGCAAAAGAAGGAAATATAAATCTTTCAAGCTATAATCTTGAGACAGGTCTTAACAAGACTCTTCCTGCACAGATAAAGGAAGAAGGAAGCATTGTTATTTCTGCAAAATTCTTTAATTCAATTTTGCACAGCATGAACGGTGAATTTGTTAATGTCACTGTTGATGATAGAATGATGTGCCATATTGAAAGCGGTTCTGCCCTTTTTGATATTATGGGTATGGCTGCGATTGATTATCCTGAAATTCCAACTATTGCAGAGGGTAAAAAAATTACCATTACTGCAGGAATTTTAAAAGAGATGATAAGGCAGACAATTTTTGCCGTTGCACCTGTTGAGGGAACAAGACCAATTTTGACCGGTGTTAATTTTGAAATTGAAAATGGAAATTTGAAATTGGTTGCTATTGACGGCTTCCGTCTTGCTATCAGACAGGAAAAGGTTAATATTAATGAAACAATGAATTTTATAATGTCGGGCAAAGCTTTGTCTGAAGCAATGAAAATAATTTCAAAAGAGGATGAAGAAATTTCTATCTTTGTTGGAAGAAGACACATTTCATTTGAAATTGAGGGATATTCATTCATTTCTCGTTTGCTTGACGGTGAATTTATTGATTATAAAAAGACTATTCCTGAAAGTTACTCACAAAAAATTAAGGTTAACACGAGAGAAATTATAAATATAATTGAAAGAATTTCTCTTATTATAAGTGATAATTTCACAACACCTATAAGATGCATCATAAATGAAGAAGAAACAGTTTTCAGTTGTGCAACCTCTGTTGGAAGAGCAACCGAAAAGGCAGAAATAAAACTTGAGGGAATTCCGTTTGAAATTGGTCTTAACAGTAAATATTTGCTTGAAGCTTTGCGCTCGGCAGATTATGAAAATGTTAATATTTGTTTCAACGGTGGTTCGGCTGCAGTTGTCATCACACCCGAGAATGATGATTCATTCACATATATGATTATGCCTATGAGGTTGAAATAATGGAAAAAATTAAAATAGAAAGTGAATTTATAAAGCTTGACAGTCTTTTAAAATTTTCGGGTCTTGCCGAGACGGGCGGTCATGCAAAGATGGAAATTCAAAACGGAAATGTGACGGTTAACGGCGAAGTTTGTTTGATGCGCGGAAAAAAGATTCACCGCGGCGACATTGTTACATTTTTCGACCAAAAAATTGTTGTAGAATAAAAAATGATAGTTAAAAAGGTTGTTTTAAAAAATTTCCGAAATATTAAAGATATTTGTTTTGAGCCGGATGAAAAAATGAATGTTATTTGCGGACCAAACGCGCAGGGCAAAACAAATCTTTTGGAGGCTATTTGGCTTTTTACGGGAGCAAAGAGTTTTCGCGGCGCGAAAGAGAACGAATATATTTCTTTTGGTCAAGAGAATGCAAAAATAAAACTCGACTTTATAAAAGATGGGGTTGAAAATAAGGCGGAGATTGAAATTAAAGAAAGGCGAAAGGCTTTTCTTAATGAAAACGCTCTGTCCTCACCCGGAAAACTTGCGGGAAATTTTTGTGCTATTGTTTTTTCACCGCAGGATATTGAGCTTGTTAAGGACGGGCCCTCGGTCAGAAGAAAATTTCTTGATACTGCAATTTTTCAAATATATCCGAAATATGTTGATATTTTGCGAAAATATCTAAGGGCGGTTGAGCAAAGAAATGCACTGCTTAAGGATGTTTATTATCACAGTGATTTGATGCCGATGCTTGATGCCTTTGAATGTGAGATTGCTTTAAACGGCGAAAAAATAATTGAATACCGAAAAAAATATATTTCTTATTTAAAAGAAACGGCGCCTGAGATTTATTTTGGAATTTCTGAGAAAAAAGAAAAACTTGAAATTTCATATCTTTGCAACTGTTCGGCTGAATATTTTGCTGAGAGGCTTAAAAATGCAAGAAGAGAAGACATAAGAACAGGTGTTACGAGTGTTGGACCTCACCGCGATGATATTGAATTTTTGATAAACGGAAATTCGGCGCGGCTTTTCGGCTCGCAGGGGCAAAAACGCTCGGTTGCGCTGACACTAAAACTTGCCGAAGCCGAAATTTTGAAGAAAAGCACGGGGGAAGAAACGGTTGCACTGCTTGACGATGTTATGAGCGAGCTAGACCCGTCGAGACAAAATTATATTTTGAACCACATAAAGAATTGGCAGGTGTTTATAACCTGTTGCGACCCGTCTAATATTGAAAATCTTTCTGCGGGTAAAATTTTTACGATGCAAAACGGAGAATTTGTTTAATGTATCTTCATATTGGAAAAGAAAAAATTATTAAAACCGATGAGATTGTGGGTATTTTCGACCTTGACACCGCAACAATTTCAAAATCAACGCGAAAATATCTCACTCTTGCCGAGAAAAAAGGCGATGTTGTTAATGTTACGAGTGAATTGCCAAAAACCTTTATTGTTTGTAATGAAAAAGGAAAAAGAAGGGTTTATATTTCACAAATTTCATCAGCAACTTTAAATAAACGTTCGGAATATACAAATATTTGAGGAGTAGAAAATGAGTACCGAAAATTTAACACCCATTACCGAAAATTATGACGAAAATTCCATACAGGTTTTAGAAGGACTTGAGGCCGTCAGAAAGCGCCCCGGCATGTACATAGGCTCGACCGGTGAGCGCGGCTTGCACCACCTTGTTTATGAGATTGTTGACAACTCAATAGACGAGGCATTGGCAGGATTTTGTGACAAAATAACGGTTGAACTTTTGGACGACGGAATTGTCCGCGTTACCGATAACGGACGCGGAATTCCGGTTGGAATTAACCCGCAAAAAGGCATTCCTACTGTTACTGTTGTTTTCACAATTTTGCATGCGGGCGGAAAGTTTGGCGGAAACGGATATAAAGTATCGGGCGGATTGCACGGTGTTGGTGCATCCGTTGTTAATGCGCTTTCATCCTGGCTTGAGGTTGAGGTTAAGGACGGTAAAAATGTCTATAAACAGCGCTACGAAAAGGGAAATATTGTTACAGAGCTTGAAATAATCGGCACCTGTGACACAACGGGAACAACCGTTACCTTTAAGCCTGATGCAAAAATATTTACCGATACCACAACATACGAATATGAGATACTTAAAACCCGTCTGCGCGAACAGGCATTTTTGAATGCGGGTATTAGAATTGAACTTAAGGATTTGAGAACCGACGTATTTGAACCTCAGTCGGATGAGTTTTATTATGAGGGCGGTATTAAATCCTATGTTGAATTTTTGCTTGAGGGAATGAAGAAGGACAGCCTTAATAGTGATGTTATCTATCTTTCGGGAAGCAAGGGAGACGAGACGGCAGAAATTGCGCTTTTGTGGTCGACCGCATATTCAACAAATATTATGTCCTTTGCAAACACTCTGCATACCATAGACGGCGGTACTCACGAACAGGGCTTTAAGCAGAGTCTTGCAAACACAGTTAATAAATATGCTTTTGATTTCAAGCATTTAAAAGACGGAAATCCGCGCCTTAAGGGAGAGGATATCACAGAGGGCTTGGTTGCGGTTATCAGCGTTAAACTCTCTGATGCTCAGTTTGAGTCGCAGACAAAGGCAAAGCTTGGCAACACATCTATAGGCAAACTCGTCAGAGATATTGTTAATGACAAGCTTTATCAGTTCCTTGAGGAACATCCCGCAGAGGCAAAGGTTATAATTGAAAAATCTATTGCTTCTTCAAACGCGCGTGAAGCGGCACAAAAGGCAAGAGAAGCAACCCGAAACAAGTCGGGCATCGGCGGAAAGACAAGAATGCCCGAAAAACTTACCGACTGTATATCAAACGACCCCGAAAAGACCGAAATTTTCATCGTCGAGGGAGATTCTGCGGGCGGCAGCGCGGTTGAAGGCAGAAACTCTACCTATCAGGCAATTTTGCCGCTTTGGGGTAAAATGCTCAACGTTGAAAAGGCGAGAGAGGACAAGGTTTACGGAAACGATAAGCTGACACCCGTTATTATTGCTCTCGGCACGGGAATCGGCGAGAATTTTGATATTGAAAAGCTGCGTTATGACAAAATCGTCATTATGGCCGATGCCGACGTTGACGGTTCGCACATTCGCACACTTTTGCTTACATTCTTCTTCAGATATATGCCGCAGCTCATTGAGACGGGACATATTTATTTAGCACAGCCGCCGCTTTACCGCATCTCAAAGGGCAAACAGCATTTTGACGCCTTTACAGATGAAGAAAAGGCAAATTATATTGAGCGTCTTGGCGGAAATGCCGATGTTCAGCGTTACAAGGGTCTTGGTGAAATGAATCCCGACCAGCTTTGGGAAACCACACTTGACCCCGAAAAGCGCACACTTCTTCGCGTTAATATGCAGGATGCAGAAATAGCCGACGCAACCTTCTCGATGCTTATGGGCGACGAGGTTGAGCCGAGAAGAAGATTTATTGAAGAAAATGCAATCTTTGCAACCGATTTGGATATATAAGGGGTGAGGGAAATGGCAACAAAAGAAAATGTTTATTGGCCTTTAGATGAGGAAACAAATATTCAGCCCGTTGAGATTGTTGACGAGGTTAAATCGAGTATGCTTCAATATTCGATGTCTGTTTTGGTGGGCCGTGCCCTACCCGATGTGCGTGATGGACTCAAGCCCGTTCACCGCAGAATTCTTTACACTATGTATGAAAACGGACTGACTCCCGAAAAGGCGTACCGCAAGTGCGCCGACACGGTTGGTGCCGTTCTCGGTCGTTATCATCCGCACGGTGACTCGAGCGTTTATGACGCAATGGTTCGTATGGCGCAGGACTTTTCTCTGCGTTATCCCTTGATTGACGGACACGGAAACTTCGGTAATATCGACGGCTATCCCGCTGCGGCATACCGATACACCGAGTCTAAGATGAACCGCCTTTCGCTTCATATGCTTGACGATATTGAAAAAGATACGGTTGATTTCTCCCCGAACTATGACGACCGTCTCAAAGAACCACAGGTTTTGCCGGTTCGCTTCCCGCAGCTGCTTGTTAACGGCTCTTCGGGTATCGCTGTTGGTATGGCAACCGAAATTCCGCCACACAATTTGGGCGAGGTTATCGACGGAATGTGCTGTCTTATCGACAATCCTGATGCGGATTTATCCGAAATCTGTCAGCACATAAAGGGACCTGACTTCCCCACAGGCGGCACAATCATGGGTCGCGCAGGAATCCGCGCGGCATACGCAACGGGACGCGGCAAGATTATCGTTCGCGGTAAGGCAGAAATTGAGGAGACAAGAAACGGCAAATTCCGTATTGTTATCACAGAAATTCCATATAAGGTGCGCAAAAAAGACCTTGTTAAGAGCATATATGACCTCGCGGCTGACAAGCGTATTGAGGGTATCGACGATGTTGTTGACTACTCTTCAAAGCGCGACGGAGGTATCCGCATCATCGTTGATGTAAAGAAAGATGCAAATCCGCAGGTTGTTTTAAACAAGATTTATTCATACACCGCGCTTCAGACAACCTTTGGCGCTATTTTGCTTGCGATTGTAAACGGCAAACCGCAAATTTTGACACTCAAGGAGATGTTACAGAACTGCATCGACTTCCAGTGTGAAATCATCCGCCGCAGAACAGAGTATGACAAGCGCAAGGCAGAAGAACGCGCACATATCCTTGAGGGTCTTAAGGTTGCACTCGACTTTATTGACGAGGTTATCAGCATCATAAGAAACAGCAAGACCATCCCCGAGAGTAAACAGGCCCTTACCGACCGCTTTGGCTTGGACGATATTCAGACCACCGCAATCGTTCAGATGCAGTTAGGTAAACTTGCGGGTATGGAAAAGCAAAAGATACTTGACGAACTCAAAGAAAAGCTTGAGTTTATCAAAGAATGTGAGGAAATTCTTGCAAGTCACAGCAGAATTCTTGACATTGTTAAAACCGAGTCCTTGAACCTGCGTGACAAGTTCTCTGACGACCGCCGCACCGAAATTTCGGATGTTGCGGGCGAGGTTGACATTGAGGACCTTATTCCGAACGACGAGTGCGTTCTCACAAAGACACAAAACGGCTACATCAAGCGCGTCACATCCGACACCTATTCCGTTCAGCACAAGGGCGGCAGAGGTATCACGGGTATGACCACGCGCGAGGACGATATGGTCGAGAATATGTTTATATGTATGGCACACGATACCGTTATGCTCTTTAGTAATCTCGGCAGAGTTTATCGAATGAAGGCATACGAAATTCCTGAGGGAAGCCGTCAGGCGAAGGGTATGAACCTTATCAATCTCCTGCCGCTTATGTCGGGAGAGAAGATTACACGTATTCTGCCCGTTACGAAGGAATATCAGGACGGCTATGTCGTTATGGTTACAAGAAACGGCGTTATCAAGCGTACCGCCTTGCAGGCATACAAAAACACTCGTTCCACAGGTATTATTGCCATTAATCTTGACGAAAACGACGAGCTCGCGTTTGTCAAGCTGACAACCGGCAACGAAGAGCTGCTCATCGCCACCAAGAAGGGTAAATCCATCCGCATTGATGAAAACGATGCGCGTGAGATGGGCAGAACGGCACACGGCGTTCGCGCTATTAAGCTAAAGGCGGACGACTGCGTTGTCGGAATGACAGGCATCAACAATGATTCTGTGATTTTGACAGTTACCGAAACGGGCTATGGCAGAAAGAGTCTCTCTGAGGACTACCGTCTGCAGTCGCGCGGCGGTCAGGGTGTTACAAACTACAACACCGCAAAATATGGTGATGTTTGTACCGTTATGGATGTTACAGACGATGACGATATTATAATGATTGCTTCAAACGGCATAATAATTCGTATCGCGGCGAGTGAAATCAGCACCTTCTCGCGTCCTGCAAAGGGTGTTCGCGTGATGCGTGTTGCCGAGGGCGAAAAGATTCTCTCCATCGTTAAGGCAGACCACGCAGACGAGGAAGAACTTGCCGAAATTGAGGCAGAAGCAGAGGAAACGGCAGAAGTGTCGGCTGAAACAGAGGAATAAAAAATGGATTTTCCTTTTAAAGCAAATTTCGAAAAAACACAAGAAAAACAAAAACAGAAACAGGCGGCGAACGGAATAGGCGCCGCCTATTCCTGTATGTTTGCGGTCAGCTTTTTGGTTGAGCTTGTGCTTGTGGCGGTCTTGTCACTCGCGCTGGGGATTGGAAGAGCAAAAGGTCTGCTTTCCGACCCGACAGTGATTCTCGTCACAAATATCTGCTTGACAATGCTGATGTTTACAATACCGTATATTGTTGTTACAAAGATATTAAAACACAAGATATCGTGCATCGCACAGTTTAAGCGGCCAAAACCCAAAACCGTTTTGCCATACACTCTTATCGGTGTTGGCGTCTGCTCTTTGGGTGAGATTTTGACAAACTGGTTTGTCACAGCGCTGTCATATATCGGCATCGACCCTGCAATGCCGACCTTCGATTTGCCCGAGGGTGCGAGCGGAGTGGCGCTGACGCTGGTGGCAGTTGCCGTCTTACCTGCGCTTTTGGAAGAATTCGCACTCAGAGGTGTCGTGATGGGACTTTTGCGCCCGTTTGGTGACGGGTTTGCAATTCTTTTGTCGGCTATTGTATTTGCGCTGATGCATGGCAACCTTGTGCAAATCCCATTCGCCTTTGTGGTGGGGCTTTCGCTTGCCTTTGCCACGGTCAAAAGCGGCTCTGTCTGGACGGCGGTTTTGATTCATTTCATAAACAATGCGCGTTCGGTGCTTTGCGATGTCGCACAAAAATATTTGAGCACGAGCGTATCCGACCTTATATACCTTTGTTCGTTGCTTTTGATGCTCTTTGCGGGAATTATCGGTGTCGTAATCGCCTTTTGTCGCGACAAAGAGGCGTTTTCACTCGGGAAGAGCGAGAATGTTTTAACCTTTTCTGAGCGTATGCGGGTTTTCTTTTCTGCGCCGTTTGTTATCATATCACTTGTGATAACCCTCATTCAGATTATTGTAGTGCAGGTGATGTACTAATGAATATTAAGTTTATGGACCGCGCAATATCTCTTGCAAAAACTGCGGCGGCAAAGGGCGAGGTGCCCGTCGGCGCGGTTGTGGTCTGTGACGGAGAAATTATTGGTGAGGGGTACAATAGATGCGAAGAGCTTTCTTCGCCGATTGCCCACGCCGAAATATTGGCTATTGAAGCAGCCGCAAAGACGCGACAGGATAAGCGGCTTAGCGGCTGTTCGCTTTATGTCACGCTGGAGCCTTGTCCGATGTGCGCGGGAGCAATACTTAATGCGCGTATTGACGAGGTGGTCTTTGGCGCCTTTGATGTCCGTGCGGGCTCCTGCGCGAGTGAGTCGGTTGTCAACCTTTTCGGTTGCGGATACGAAAATCCGCCCACCGTTTTTGCGGGCATCCGAGAGGAAGAGTGCAAGGCGCTTTTAAGTGAGTTTTTTAAGGGCTTGAGATAAAAAAGAAAATAAATGTTCCACGTGGAACAAAAAAAGGGGGGGCGGCAGATGAGTCTTTTTGAGTTTATAAAAAAACACACCGATTTGCAGTTCGGTGTGTGTGATTTTTCGGCTTTAAAGGATGCGCTCATCCCCTGCAGAGCCGCTTTGCGTCTGCCAAAGGATGCAAAGAGCGTAGTTTGCTTTTTGTTTCCGTATAAAGTAGAAGAAAATCCGCCCAAAAACATCTCGCGTTATGCGGCGGTACCCGATTATCACGGAGTTTGCCTTGAAAGACTCGAAATTTTGAAAGAAAAACTATCGGCAGAG
Organism: Acutalibacteraceae bacterium; assembly: GCA_045601885.1. Classification (GTDB taxonomy): domain Bacteria; phylum Bacillota; class Clostridia; order Oscillospirales; family Acutalibacteraceae; genus SIG589. The sequence continues at coordinate 167,973 of JAZSAN010000009.1, forward strand.
TATAAAGAATACACTTTTGAATGCTTTGTCGATAATTCGCCAATACCTGAGGTGCGTGCCGCCGCTGCGGCGGGACTCGGCAAAATCGGTCAAAACGGACTTCTCATAAATGAAAAATACGGCAGTTTCGTCTTTTTGGGCGAAATCGTCACCGATATGCCGCTCGAGTGCGAGGATAATACCGCTTTTTGTGAAAACTGCGGTTTGTGTCGCACCATGTGTCCCGTCGGGCTCGATAAAGCGCGATGCCTTTCTGCCCTGACGCAGAAAAAGGGCGAGATGTCGGCAGAGGAACAAGAAATGCTGCTGTCACAGGAGAGTGTGTGGGGGTGTGATATCTGCCAAAACGTCTGCCCACACAACAAAACAGCAGAGCGCACCGACATTTGTGAGTTTTTGGATGGCTACCGCGACCGATATGTTTTGGGAGAGAATACCCAAAACCGCGCATATGCCTGGCGAGGCGAGAGGGTTGTTCGCCGCAATGCCGAGTTACAAAATATCACGCAGGTCGTCGCGGCTGACACAACCGAAGAAAAACACGAGTAAAACATACACAAACGCGGCTATTGCCGCTGATATTATAACACCCAAAAGTGTGCCAACCGGCAGATGCGAAAAAAGGGTGCGTGCAACCACGCTTGAAACACCTGCCGACAAAAGCGGCTTTATGAGCCATTTGCCGAGCAGAAAAGGTGCTTTTGAAACCGCGAGAAGCTTTAGAATTCGCAAAACTGCGGTGTAAAGATTGCTTAACACCATAATTAGCAAAAACCCCGTCATTCCCATGCGCGGGACGATGAGCGGAATTGCTAAAAGCCGCAACGCCGAGTCGGAAACCGACACAAAGAAGACAAATCGCTGCTTGTCAAGACCTTTTAGCATACCGTCGCAGATGCTGTCGAGATACATAAGCGGTACGATGGGCGCAAGCGCGCAGACCAGTGCGCCAACCTCTCGACTTTTGTATACAAGGATGGAAAGCGGCTCGGAAAGGGCGAAAAAGAGGGATGCTAACAAAAAGGAAGACACAGTTGTGATGGTTATGACCTTTTCGGTGGCATAACGAATTTTATAATACTGTTTTTTTATGAGCGCTTCGCTCATTTCGGGAATCAGCAGCGCACCGACCGAGTTTAAAAAGGAAGACGGGAAGAAAAGGAGCGGCAGAGCCATTCCTTTTATCATACCGAATTGCGACAGCGCCCCAAGTCCGCCGCCGAAAAGCGCAAGGTTTTTTGGCACCATAACGCTCTCAACCGTTCGCAGTCCCGAATTTAAATATCTGCCTGCCGTGATGGGAGCGGCAATGTTTATGATTTTACGATAGCCGCCGATTTTAATGGAACTCGTATTTTCAGGCAGTCTTCGGCGGTCGAGACGATATGCAAAATACATATAAAGACAGGAAAAGGCCTCGGCGACCACATCACCCGTGATTACTGCCGCGCAGGCAAAGGCGATGCCTTTTTTTGCAAAACCGCCTGCAAGGGTTAGAACGATTATTATGCGCACCGCCTGTTCGAGCATTTGAGAGATTCCTGAAGATACGGTTTTGCGCCGCGCGATGAAATATCCGCGCAGACAGGAGCTTGTGCTCATAAATGGCAGGGAAAAGCCGAGAATACGCACCGCATCTGCGGCGCGGGAGTCGAGCAAAAAGCGGTCCGCTATAGTTTCAGCGCCGAAAAATGTCAAGGCGAGCGAAAAAAGGGAGACTACAAGGCTTAGTATGATGCCCTTTTTCAAAACGAGGGTGGCGCTTTTTCCGCCGCCCACCGCCAAGGAATCGGTCACAAGTCGAGTAACGGCGGTGCAAATTCCGCCGCTGGCAAAGGACGACACAAAAACATAGATAGACAGCACAAGCTGATAAAGTCCGATGCCCTCGCTGCCGACACGTGCGGCAAGCCAGACCTTGAAAATCATACCTGCTAAGCGTAAAATGAGGGCGGTTGCCGTCATTATCACCGCGTTTTTAATAAATAACACCTTTTTCATAAAAACACCCCGCTTGTAATAAATACGCAGACAAGACGGGAGATAGACCAAAGGAGACATGCAATGAGTACGCCACTTGCCGAAAAAATCAGACCGCAAAGCATTGACGAGATTGTGGGACAAAAACACCTTTTATCCGAGGGCAAAGCGCTTCGCAGAATAATTGAGTCGGGTGAGATTCCGAATCTTATATTCTACGGGCCGTCGGGCGTTGGAAAAACGACGGTTGCAAACATTATTGCGGCGCGTTGCGGCAAAAAGCTTTATAAACTCAACGCCACCACCGCGTCCATTTCGGATATAAAGGATATAATATCGGGGCTCGGCACTATTGAGGGCTATGGCGGTGTTGTGCTTTATTTGGACGAGATACAGTATTTTAATAAAAAACAACAACAAATTTTGCTTGAATATATCGAGCGCGGAGACATAACTCTGATTGCATCGACGACCGAAAACCCATATTTTTATGTTTACGGCGCGGTTTTAAGCCGAAGCACCGTCTTTGAGTTCAAGACGGTAACGGCGGAGGACATAATTCCTGCAGTGCTGCGCGCATTCAGACTTATCGGAAAAGAGCGAGGCGTCGGCTTTGAGATTGAAGAAGAGGCGGTTTCGACAATTGCATACGGCTGTGGCGGAGATGTCCGCAAGGCGATAAACGCGGCCGAGCTTGCGGCCTTGACGGCGGCTGAAAAGGACGGCAAAATCGAGATTACCGAGGAGCTTTGCAGAGAACTCGCTCAAAAGAGTGCAATGAGGTATGACAGAGGCGGCGACGAGCATTACGATATCGTTTCGGCATATCAAAAATCCATGCGCGGCTCCGACCCCGATGCCGCACTTCATTATTTAGCAAGGCTTTTGGCGGCGGGAGACCTGCCTTCTGCTTGCAGAAGACTTCTTGTTTGCGCAAACGAAGACGTCGGACTTGCCTATCCGTCTATAATTCCGATTGTAAAAGCGGCGGTTGACTCTGCGATGCAGTTAGGTCTTCCGGAAGCGCGCATACCCTTGGCAAACGCCGTCACGCTTGTTGCGACGGCGCCAAAATCCAACTCGGTTTATAATGCAATAAACGCGGCAATGGCCGATGTCGAGGCGGGAGTATCGGGTCCGATTCCGAGAACACTCCAAAACAAGCATTTTGACGGGGAGGATGCGGCGGTTAAGGGTCAATTTTACAAATATCCGCATGAATTTCCTAATCACTACATAAAACAACAGTATCTGCCCGACGAGATAAAGAACAAAAAGTATTATTTTTACGGAGATAACAAAACTGAACAAAAAATCAGAGAATATTGGGACAAAATAAAGTAAGAGTCAAAAAACGGAGGTAGAACGGTGAAAAAGGTTTCCCTTTCGCCGCGCACCCTTGCTTTATTGCGAATTTGGTCCGCGATTATAAAGGCACCGCTTTTTGCGGTGCTTTTTTTGTTCTATGAGGCGGCGGTGTGGTGGTTTTTGTGTTGTGCAGTGTTGCTTTTTGCCGCGCTTTTGTTTATATTTTGGTATTTGCCGCGGTATGTTTCGGGCTATAAAATAACGGCGACAAAAAATTATATATCGGTGGAGCGCGGAGTTTTTATAAGAAAAGAGACGATTATGCCACAACCGAGACTTATATATGCAAGAAAAATAACCACCGTTTTGTCGGCGCGGTTTTCGCTTTGTCTGCTCGTTTTCTCCGCAACGCGCGGCTTTTTGGTGCTGCCGCCAATCGAAAAAGTGGCGGCAAACGATATACTGCGACTTTTGGACGGGGGATGATTTTTATAAAGTGCATAAAAGCGCATCCGTTGCAGTTTTTCTCGTATCTGCACCCTCTTTTTTGGGCGGCGGCAATACCGCTTCTTGGCGACACGAGAAAGGCTTTTGCGGCGGGGCAGGTGTCAGAACGCTTTTTTCTTGAAGCGGCGGCGGTTTCCCTTTTTCTTTTTTTAGCGGTGGCGCGGCTTAAAGGCTTTGAGCTTGTTTTGTCGGAAAACAAAATTTTTATAAAAAGCGGAGTTTTTATTAAAGAGGAAAAAATAATACCGATAAATAAAATCTCGCTGATTTCAAGGCATAAGGGCGTGATAGCGCGGCTTTTTGGGTCGCAAAAGGTAAGAATAGAAACCGAGGCGGCAGAAAACAAAAAAGAAATCTCGTTCAGGCTAAGAAAACGGGACGCGCTGTGGCTTTTTTCTACCCTTTGTGAGACGGGAGAGGTGAAGCGGCGCACAAGGGTGCCTTTTTTAAAGACGGTTATTGGCGCGGCGGCGGTATCTTCGGTTGTGGTCGGCGCGCTTTTGTCGGCGCCTGTTATAAATCGGGCGGGCAAGCTGCTCGGCACAGCGGTATCGCAGATATTTTCTGCGGCGGCAAACGGCATTAACGAGCTGCTTGGCGGACTTGTGCCTTCGGTTGTAAATTCTCTCACGGCGCTGTTTTTAATTTTTTATTTAATCTCTTTTTTGATAACGCTGTTTAAAAATTTGTTCACCGAAATTCTTGATAGCGGATATGCGTTTGAGATTAGGGCGGGTTTTCCTTTTAGAAGAATGGTGCGATTTAAAACCCGCGCAATCAACAGTGTGACGTTGTGGCAGCCTTTTATATTGCGGTTTTTTGGTAAATGGCTCGAAAAGGTCTCGGTGGCGGGCGGAGGTAAACGGCGCGAAAAAATAATATTGCCGATAATGGACAAAATAGAAGCGAGAGAAAAAACGACACTTTTGAGCGGCGGCAAGCAAAACAAAACTCTAAAGGTTAAAAGGGGTACGCTTTATCGGTTTTTAAGGTGGAAACTGACTTCGCTTTATGGTGTTTTTGTGGTTTTCAGGGTTGCTGCGTTGCTCTTTCCCCAATTTTCGCAGTTTATAGTTTTTCTTTTATGTATAGCGGTTGCGGTTTTGTTGTATTCTCTCACGCTTGCGGCTTACGATTATAAAAACGGCGAAGCGGTGTTCTCGCAAGATTTTTTGTTTGCACACGCCGTAAAAGGTCTCTCGATTGCAAAGACATTTATAAAAAAAGATAGGGTTGGTGTTATAAAGCTTGTCCGCTTCCCGTCTGACCGCAAGAAAGATACCTGCAGCATAAAAATTATTGAGCGAAGCCGTGCGGCAGAGAGCATAAAGGTGCGACAGGTTTGTTTTTGCAAGGCAAAAGAATATATAACATCGTTTTGGCAAGAATAAAAGGGAAAGAAGGGTTAAAAATGTTTGTTGATTGCTTGAAGGCCTTTTTGGTGGGCGGAGCTATATGTCTTGTCGGGCAGGTGCTGATTGATTATACAAAGCTCACCCCTGCACGAATTCTTGTCAGCTATGTTGTGCTTGGCGTTATATTGACGGCGCTAAAGGTTTATCCGCCACTCGTTGAGTTTGCGGGGTGCGGAGCAACGGTGCCGCTGACGGGCTTTGGCTACTCTCTCGCAGTGGGCGTGGAAAGGGCGGTTGCAAAGCAGGGGCTTTTCGGTGCCCTGACGGGAGGACTGACCGCAACAGCGGCGGGTATAACGGCGGCTGTGCTTGCCGGATTTTTGGCGTCGCTTTTATCAAAACCAAAACCAAAATCTTGATGAAAACAGTTTCGCGCGGAACCTACTCTTGAGGACAAATTGGTTTTACGCATAAATTTGCCTCTTCTTTTTGCAACAAAATCTTCAAAGCATTACTGTGATTTTGTCGCTTTGAGAACAGAACAAATTTAAATGCTATAAAATTGCCTCGCATCTAAAATAGATGTATTTTTGATGAAATAAAAGGCGAAAACCCGTGGCAACGCTGACGCGTGCCTCGGGTTTTTAACGTATTAGTTCGCAAAAAGACACTATTTTAGACGATTCGTCCTTAAGAGTAGGTTCCGAATGTTCCACGTGGAACTTTTTCTTTACAATCATATTTTAAGGATATATAATAAATATAGTACTTTTGAATTAGGAGTTCTCATGGGAAAGATTATTTCGATATTTAACCAAAAGGGCGGCGTTGGAAAAACCACCACTGCCGTTAATCTTACCGCGGCGCTCGGCCTTGCCGGAAAACGCGTTTTGCTCGTGGATGTTGACCCGCAAGGCAATTCGACGAGTGGTCTGGGCATCAACAAGCAAAAGACACTCATAACCTCGTATGAGGTCTTGATTGGAAATGCAAGGGTGTCCGACGCGGTGCATAAAACCGAATATAAGAATGTTGACATTATGCCGTCGAAGAGCGATTTGGCGGGTGCGGAAATCGAACTGACCGAGGTTGAAAACCGCGAAAGTCGTATGAAATCGGCGCTTTTGCAGCTGCGAGAGCAGTATGATTACATATTCATAGACTGTCCGCCATCGCTTGGATTGATTGCGGTTAACGCACTTAACGCGAGCGACACCGTCTTGGTGCCGATACAATGCGAGTTCTTTGCTATGGAAGGACTTTCGCAGCTTATGGCAACGGTGCGTCAGGTCAAGCGAAGCTATAACCCGATGCTCGAGCTTGAGGGAATTTTGCTTACAATGTTTGATGGCAGACTTAATCTTACTCAACAGGTCGTTGGAGAAATTAAGAAATATTTTGCAAAGAAATTGTATTCGACCGTCATTCCGCGCACGGTTCGTCTTTCTGAGGCTCCGAGCTTTGGTATGCCGATTCAGTATTACGACAAGCGCTCAAAGGGTGCGGACGCGTATACAAAGCTGGCAAAAGAGTTTTTAAAGAGAAATAGAGGATAGAAATATGAAAAAGAGTGGACTCGGCAGGGGACTTGATTCCCTTTTTGACCAAAACAGCACCGATAAGGACAGCGTTTTGCTTGTTAAGCTTTCGGAGATTGAGCCGAATAAAAATCAGCCCCGAAGAACCTTTGACGAAGAAGGCCTTTCGGAGCTTTGTGAGAGCATAAAGGAGCACGGACTTTTGCAGCCGATTCTTGTGCGACCGATGACAAACGGCGCATATCAGATTATCGCGGGGGAACGCAGATGGCGCGCTTGTCGTATGGCAGAGCTCGACACCGTTCCGGTTATAATCAAGGAATTTGACGACCGCAAGGCGATGGAGGTTTCGATTATTGAAAATCTTCAGCGCGAGGATTTAAATCCGGTTGAAGAAGCGCTCGGCTTTAAGTCGCTTATTGATACATACGGACTGACACAGGAACAGGCGGCGCAGAGAGTTTCGAAATCCCGCTCGGCTGTTGCTAATGCGCTTCGCCTTTTGACGCTTCCTGAGGATGCGCTAAAAAAACTGCGCGACGGTAAAATAACCGTCGGTCACGCAAAGGCGCTCTTGTCGGCGCCAACCGAGAAGGTTGCTGTTTTGTTGCAGCTGGCAGTCAATGGCGCGTCTGTGCGCCAGATTGAGCAGTTGGCAAAGCAGGATACTGCTGCTAAGAAAAAGTCGCTTCCCACCCTCAAGGATAACTATTACAGCGAGGTCGAAATCGCCCTTAAAAACGTGCTGCACCGTCCTGTCAAGATAACGCAGGAGGCGGGCGGACGCGGAACGCTGAGTATTGAGTTTTATAATAAGGAAGAACTTGCAGACCTGACACAGCGTCTGGCAGGAGAAAATTGGTAAAAAAAAAGAAAAAGCCTCGACAAAAGGGCTACTTGTCATAAGGATGTTTAAAACCTCGATGAAATTCATCGAGGTTTTTTATATGTTTATTAGATAGAACCAGCATCGCATTTGTAAGCACAAACGTTGCCTTTTTGGGTGATACCCAAACCCTTTTAACAACAAACAAGAAAGATAAGTGATATTCTTTGCTATGCAAAGAGTGATATTTTCTTTTGAAAATTCCTCGCCTATGGCGAGACATTTCAAAAAGAAAGTGATATTACTCCCTCTGGTCGTAGTGATATTTTATTCGCCCGTAAAACTGCCCGAAGGGCAATATAACTATGCGTAGCATAATATCACTGCGAAGCAATATTACTCGCCTTTGGCGAATAAAACTGGGAGACTTCCTTATGAGAAGTCTCCCAATCGAGGCTTTTTTATTTAATTGATTTCCTCAGCGCCAAGCTCCAGCAGAGCTTCTTCTGCCTGGTCGGCCGCGGGAGAAACGACATAAATTATGAGCTTGTCCCGACGCATAAGCAAAAAGTTGTTTGAAGCCACTGTGCTGTTTGAAGAGGTCAGCGTGGCAGGTGACGAATAGCGTTTGATTGCATCGATTACGGTGTTGAGGTCATCTTCTTCGTGTATGTCAAACACGCCAAACTCGGACGCTGTGCCTTCAAGAGAATTGACATAGACCGAAAATCCGTCAAGCAATTCAGACTTAAAACCGAAGTGCTCTTCGAGTTGCTTATTGTCAAGTGGGATTAGATTTTTGCTTTCGGAAAAGGCGCCGCATTCGAGCAAGGATGTGGCAACATCGTCTGCCGAAAGGGTTGCGGTGTTGCAGCAGCAAAGGGATAAAACAAGCAGAAAAACTGCCGCTGCTGCAAATATTTTTTTAATCACAAAAAACACTCCAATTAATAGGTTTTTTACATTTATTTACCGATAAAATTATACAACAAATCTTCAAAATAGTAAACAACAAAAATAGATAAAAAGGGGTTGGTTTTTGTCGCAAATAAATTAACATAATATTTTGTTACGCGTTATTATTTTTTGACAAGTATTTCAACTTATTCACTGAGTTATTAACACAAAACGGGCAAAAAACACGATTAAATGGTTGCACAGGGGTCAAAAAAGTGAAAAAAGCGGTGGAAAAGTTGAATAATTTTTTTAGTTGATTTAGTTTACATAACAACAAAATTTTCGGGAAAAAGTTAAAATTTTGTTATAATTTGTAACAAATAAAAACGCCCGTAAAAACGGGCGTTTTGTGTCTTATATTCCGTAAATTTCTTTAAGGCGTTTGTCCTTGCGGATGAGGGATGCAAGGTTATAAAAAGCGGTTTTTAAATGAGCGTGGTCAGAGAGCCCCTCAACAACTCGCTGGGTCAACTCGCGGTCGTTTTTAACTGCGCCGCCAAGGAGCACAACAACCACCAAGTTTCCAACCGTGCGGTCGCCGTTAACATACATATCGTTGAGAGCATCATAAAGTTTTTTGAGTTTTTTCTGGTTGTTTGCAACGAGCATATCGCGAATGTCGTTTGCAAAGGTGTTCAAAAAGAAGTCAACACACAAAAACTCTCCGTTTAAGCGGACATGGTCCTTATATTCCTCTTTGCGAGCGGGGAAGATGGCAAGCATTTTGCCGCAAAGGTCTTCAACCGTCAGGGTCTGGCCACCGCTTGACTTTGTCGGGATTGTGACCTCTGTATTGCGGTTGCTGATTCTCTTGTTCACGCCGAGAATGGATGCGACGGTATCGTTAAAGTCGATTCCGACTGCGGCGGCATCGTTTACGGTGCTGCCTTCATCAAAAAGATATGAGGTGACAGTGGCATATTCTCCAACGGTCTTATCGGTCACTTCGGCAGAGAGAAGCTCAAAAACCTTTGCCGAGTCGTTATATGCTACCTTAAAAGCATAGCCGTCGCCCCAAAAGGCGCCATCGGTCTCACTAAAGCCGCGCTCGGAAAGGAGCGGTCGGATTTCTGCGTTTACAGCGTCAAAAAATTTCTGTTCCATTTCGAATCTCCAAATATTACAATTAATTCCTTAATAGTATAACACATTAATTTTGTTTTGTCATCTAAAATTTTGTTGCAAGGAGCATGTGGCGGCGGTATAATAAAATCAAAGACAAAAAAGGATGAAGAAAATGAATCTTGCTGATATAGGAACAATAAAAAAACTGCTTAATGCTGACGATTTTTCCTTCAAAAAATCGCTCGGTCAAAATTTTTTAATAGATGAAACGGTGTGTCCGCGAATGGCAGATGCCTCGTGCGACTCGGAGACGGGAGTGCTTGAAATCGGTCCGGGCATCGGCGTTTTGACAACCGCCCTTGCAAGCAAGGCAAAGCGGGTGGTCGCAATTGAGCTGGACGAACGTCTCCGTCCGATTTTAAAAAAGACCCTTGCGGAACATGACAACATAAAGGTCATCTTCGGCGATGCGATGAAGCTCGACCTTAAAGCGCTCATACAAGAAAACTTTGCCGACTGCAAAAGAGTTGCGGTTTGTGCTAATCTGCCTTATTATATCACCTCGCCTATAATAATGATGCTACTTGAAAGCCGTTTGCCGATTGACAACATAACGGTTATGGTGCAAAAGGAGGCGGCAGAACGCCTTTGCGCCGAGGTTTCGTCGCGCGAGGCGGGTGCGGTTACGGTTGCGGTGCGATATTATTCCGAAACCGAGATACTTTTCTATGTCGGAAGGGACAGCTTTATGCCGCCGCCAAAGGTTGACAGCGCGGTAATAAAGTTGAACGTTTGTAAAGAACCGCCGTTTTTGGTGCGAGATGAAAAGAAATTTTTTGCACTCGTAAAGGCTTGCTTTGCACAAAGAAGAAAGACACTGCAAAACACCGTCTCTTCTACCTTGCACATCGAAAAAGCGGCGCTCTCTGAGTGCCTTGTCGATATGGGGCTGCCGACCGACATTCGCGCAGAGAAGCTGAATATGGAGCAGCTGTGTGAACTGCACAACCTCCTCCACGACAAAAAAATATATTAAAAATCCGCAAAACAAAAGCATTTCTACTGTGAGTAGAGATGCTTTTTTCTTTTTCTACTCGTCGGTTTTTTCGAGTATAGTAAAAATTTTCAGAGTTTAGTGACAAGAGATGAACTTCGCGTTAAACTGAGGAAAACGAAGAAAGGCGAGCGAAAAATGAGTTTTAGTATTATTACGGAATCGTCCTGTGATTTATCAAAATACAGAGCAGAAGCGCTCTCAGTCAAGGTGTTGCCCTTTTCGGTTTCGGTTGATGGAAAAGAGCCCATACCCGAGACCGCACTGGATATTAAAAATTTTTATGCCGATTTGCGTGGCGGCTCGACAGCCAAAACCTCGGCGCTCAACATAGCGGAATATGAGGAATGCTTTGAAGAAGAATTGAAGAAGGGCAAGGATGTTTTGCACATTGGTCTCTCGTCAGGACTTAGCGCATCTTTTGGCTGCGCCGTTTTAGCGGCAGAGGAGCTTTCGAAAAAATATCCCGACAGGGTCATAATAAATATCGATTCAATCGGCGGCTCGCTCGGACAGGGAATACTCGTGCAGTTTTGCGCAATGCGGCGGGATGCGGGCGAGAGCATACAAAGTGTCGCTTCCTTTGCCGAAAGCATAAAGGGAAAAATCGTTCACCGCTTTACTGTGGGTGATTTGAAATTTTTAAAAAACGGCGGAAGAATCAGCCCTACAGTTGCGGTTGTGGGCTCGATGCTCAACATAAAACCGATACTCTCAGCAACGGACGTCGGAAAGCTCTCCCTCTCACAAAAGGTGCGCGGACGCACCGCCGCGATTGAAAAGCTTTTTTCTGATTACAAAAACGGGCAGGACACAGACTTTTCGGATGCGCCCGTTTTCATAAGCCATGGCGACTGCGAGTCGGACGCGAGGGCTCTTGAAAAAATGATAATTGAAGATGACAAAACAAAAAATGTATATATAAACGATATAGGCGCGCTTATGGGCGCACACGCGGGACCTGATACGGTTGCAATTTTTTATGTTGGAAAGGAACGATGATATGAAACGAACAAAGCTCAGAGATAGAATTTTGCCGACATACACAAAAGGCGAAGAGGTCTTTAATATGGTCACACACATAGTCGGCGGCGGTTTTTCCGTGCTCGCGCTTTTGTATCTCGTTATATATTGCGCAATAAAAGGCTCTGTTTGGGGTGTCGTCTCTTGCAGTATTTATGGCGCATCGCTCGTGATTTTATACACGATGTCGAGTATCTATCACGGACTGCGGTGCAATATGGGAAAAAAGGTTATGCAGGTTCTCGACCATTGCACGATATATCTCTTAATTGCGGGGACATACACACCGATACTGCTCTCTGCCATTCGTCCGCAAAATCCCCTGATAGCCTGGACGGTTTTCGGTATAGAATGGGGGTTGACGGCGCTTGCTGCAACGCTGACCGCCATTGACCTTAAAAAATATTCAAAATTTTCATTTGTGTGTTATATAGGAATGGGCTGGTGCATAATTTTTGCGCTGAAGGCGACCATAAAGGCGCTCACAATGGGCGGATTTTTGTGGATTCTCGGCGGCGGAATTGCGTACACCGTGGGAGCGGTGTTTTACAAAATCGGAATAAAAACAAAATATATGCATTCGATATTTCACATCTTCGTGGTGCTTGGAAGCATACTTCAGTTTATCGGCATAGCGGGGTTTGTTGTGTAAAAAATGAATCGTAAGGCAATTCATTTCGTGTTGCCTTGGCATCAAAACATTAAAAAGACGACCATAGGCCGTCTTTTTTTATAAGAATTTGTATTATGATTTTCTCGACAAGATTCAAAAATATCAGGTGGTTCTATCAACAATTCCTATCTTTGTTGCAATGTCTCCCAATCTGTCACCGTCAATAACGAAATTCATTGCATCATCAATATTATCGCCAAGGAAACAATCATCAGGGTCATATTCGGTATGGCTTAAAAGATTATATGTTTTGCCGTCTTTTGAATAATAACCTTCGCCAACACAAATAAGGCCCTCGGGGTGTGTGATTGAATAGCATTTTTCCTTCCACAAAAACATAACTTCGCAGCCATGAACCACGTGCCACTTAAAATCGGCCAAAGATTCAAAGGCTAAATCGTCAAAAGCTTGTATTATCATATCTTTGTTCTCCTTGTAAAACTTAAACTCAGGTGTTTGCGATGGGTAATTTATGGGTTTTTTGGGGTCAGGAAATCCTTTCGACCAATCAATTTTATGGTCGTGAGGGTTTGTGTGGCTTTTGTCATTGCCGTGGTCAGATAAATGCCTTTCTATTTCTGCGCGTCCATCTTTACCGATTTTTGTCAATCTTATATATCCCGGTCGAGCAACTGTTTCCTTAATTTCTCCCGGTTCTCCCAAAAACCGCTCATCTTCAGGCTTTTTTGGTCGCCACTCACCGCCGTATGCACTGCCCATTCCTTTTTCCTCAATAGCCGACTGCACATATCCCGTTTTTATTATTATATCATTTAGATTTGGCGATAACAACTCTCCCGTGACAAATTTTTGATATTTCCACGACGAAAGCTCATAATCGATATAAACGATGTTTCCTTCCATTTCGGGAAAAGGGGTGTTGTAGCAGATTATGCGTTCGGGTTTAATTTGTCGTAACATTTCATTATAACCTTTTAAGAAAAATTCTTTTTGGTCTTTGTGGTTTCCGTGTTCTGACACCATATAGGTGGATACGGCAACTGTGCTTCCCTTGGGGATGCCAAGAAAACAAAAATCAAAAGTGTTTTCATCGCCCCAACTTACTGTTGGAACAACCTTAATACCCTTGCTTGCCAAATACGCACCGCACCATCGGTTTCGAAATGTGTTGTATAATTGAATTGTAGGATTCATTTCCCTATACATGCTGAAGTCGGGGGATAAAACAGCTTTATATGGTTTTAATCTTTCTATATACCTATCGGGATTTTTCCAAATCCCTTCAAATTTGTAGTCGTACAAAAAGAAATGCACCATTCGTTCTGCGTTTTTGCCGCCATCGGCTTTGGTTTTGTCAAACCCGAGCAGCAGCAAACCCAAAAAATCGCTGTCACTAAAAGTCGCTTTAGGAATTTCGGGGATTTTGTGTTTGTCTGTTCCGCCTTTATCAAAATGATTGCGCAAAAACAGCGGGTCTGTTCGATAATTAAAATTTTCTAATGTCACTTGTTTTTCTCCTTTTTCTTTGTAAGGAACAAAAAGTCCCTCCATATATACCCTGAGAAAAACACGATTGTTGCACGAAAGTGTGCAACAATCAACAAAAAATTAATAAATTGTTTACAATAATGATGTCTTCATATAAAAAAGAAGCCTTAAAAAAGGCTTCTTTTTATTTTTTGTTCTTGCTTTATCGACAGGTTGTGACAAATAAAAACCACGCGATTGTCGCGTGGTTTTTATTTATTCAAGCTCGAATGCGCCGGTGTAGAGCTGATAATATTTGCCCTTTTGCGCGATTAAATCTTCGTGGCTTCCGCGTTCGATGATTCTGCCGTGTTCGAGCACCATAATAACGTCGGAGTTTTGGACGGTTGAAAGGCGGTGTGCGATTACGAAGACCGTTCTGCCCTTCATAAGCGAGTCCATACCCTTTTGAACAAGCGCTTCGGTGCGGGTGTCGATGGACGAGGTTGCCTCGTCGAGAATCATAACGGGCGGGTTTGCAACGGCGGCGCGGGCGATGGAGATTAGCTGACGCTGACCTTGCGAGAGATTGGCGCCGTCACCCGTCAGCATGGTGTTGTAGCCGTCGGGCAGTCGGCTTATAAAGTCGTGTGCGTTGGCAAGAACTGCGGCGGCAATACATTCTTCGTCGGTTGCGTCGAGCTTGCCGTAACGGATATTCTCCATAACCGTGCCTGTGAAGAGGTTGGTCTCCTGCAGCACGATGCCGAGAGAACGGCGCAAATCTGCCTTTCGGATTTTGTTTATGTTGATACCGTCATAACGGATTTTTCCGTCGGCAATATCATAAAAGCGGTTAATAAGGTTTGTGATGGTGGTTTTGCCGGCACCCGTTGCGCCAACGAAAGCAACCTTTTGTCCCGACTTTGCATAAAGAGAAATGTTGTGAAGCACTATCTTGTCGTCGGTGTATCCAAAATCAACATCGTCAAGTGTTACGTTGCCCTCAAGCAGAGTGTATGTGACGCTTCCGTCTGCGGTGTGCGGGTGCTTCCAAGCCCATTTGCCTGTCTGCTTTTCACTCTCTTCTATGTTGCCGTTTTCGTCGACAGTAACGTTTACGAGGGTGACATATCCCTCATCTGTCTCGGGCTGTTCATCGGTCAGCTCGAATATACGCTCTGCACCGGCAAGACCCATTGCAACCGAGTTTATCTGCTGTGAAAGCTGACTTACGGTTTGAGAAAAATGCTTGGTCATATTCAGGAAGGGAACAATAATCGCAATCGACATTACGTCACCCGAAATTGATACATTAGGCACATTAAGAAGCAGCAAAAGACCGCCGACAAATGCCATCAGAACATATAAAAGGTTTCCGATGTTACCCAAAATGGGCATCAGAATATTTGCAAAGCGGTTTGCCTTTGATGCGTCGGAGAAGAGGTCCTCGTTCAGCTTGTTAAAGCCCTTCATATTTTCGTCCTCGTGGCAGAAAACCTTGACGACCTTTTGTCCGTGCATCATCTCTTCAACAAATCCCTCAACCTTTGCCAAGGCTTTTTGTTGCTTCATAAAATATTTTGCACTGTTTCCGCCGACAAACTTGGTGACAAAGCTCATACAAGCGACACCAAGGAAGACAACAAGCGTCAGCCACAGGCTGTAATAAAGCATTATGAAAAGCAGAACAACAAGCGTGATAGCGCAGGTGAAAAGCGACGGCAAACTCTGTGACACGAGCTGACGCAGAGTGTCGATATCGTTGGTGTAATAGCTCATAACGTCGCCGTGGGTGTGGGTGTCAAAATATTTGATGGGAAGGCGCTGCATACGTTTAAACATACGCACACGCATATTGTGAAGGAAGCCCTGTGTGATGACCGCCATATTGAGCTCGCGCAAGAGCATACTCACAACGCCGATGGCGTAGACGATAATCATAATAATTGCGAGCTCCAAAAGGTCGCCCGTCACGGCAGAGATGCTTCCCGCCGCGAGACCTTTATCGATAATGTTAACAAGCTTATTAATAAAAATCGACGAAACCGACAGGGTAACAGAGCTCAGAATAAGGCAGATTGCAACGAGCAAAAGGCGGTATTTATAATCGTGGAACAAAAGCTTGATAAGTCTTGAAATCGAGCCTTTTACGTTCTTTGCCTTTGGACCGTGCATACGTTTGTTAGGACCTGGCATTTTCGTCACCTGCCTTGTTTTGAGAATAGTAAACTTCCTTGTAAATTTCAGAGCTTTCAAGAAGCTCGTTGTGTGTTCCGACGGCGCTTATCTTTCCGCCGTCAAGCACGATTATCTGGTCGGCATCCTGCACCGAAGAGATTCGCTGTGCGATTATCAGCTTTGTGGTGTTGGGGATGTTTTCGCGGAACGCTTTTCGAATGAGCGCGTCGGTCTTGGTATCTACCGCGCTTGTCGAGTCGTCCAAAACGAGCACCTTGGGTTTCTTGAGCAGGGCTCGTGCAATGCAAAGACGCTGACGCTGACCGCCCGATACGTTGGTGCCGCCCTGTTCGATAAAGGTATCGTACCCGTCGGGGAACTGAGAAATGAAATCGTCCGCGCAGGCGGATTTACAGGCTTCTATAATTTCTTCGTCGGTTGCGTTTTTGTCGCCCCAGCGCATATTTTCTTTTATGGTGCCCGAAAAGAGAACGTTCTTCTGAAGCACCACCGAAACAGCAGAGCGCAGGGTGTTCATATCATATTCGCGCACGTCGTGTCCGCCGACTGTAACTGTGCCGCTTGTTACATCGTAAAGGCGGGAAACGAGTTGCACAAGTGTCGATTTACTGCTTCCCGTTCCGCCGATGATACCAACGGTCTGACCCGATTTTATATCAAGGTTTATGTCTTCAAGTGCGTTGCGTTCCGCCTTGGCGGAATATTTAAAGGTAACGTTTTTAAACTCAATGGCGCCGTCCTTCACTTCAAAAATCGGCTTTTCGGGGTTTTTGAGGGTCGGCTCTTCGTCAAGCACCGCGCAAATACGCTTTGCCGAGGTGATTGCCATTGTCAGCATAACAAACATCATCGAAAGCATCATAAGACTCATAAGAATCTGCATACCGTAGGTGATGAAGCTTGCGAGCTGACCGACCTGCATAGCAGTTTCCTTGGTTTCAATTATCATTTTTGCACCAAAATACGAAACGCAGAGCGTGACACCCTTTGAGCATATCTGCATGAGCGGTGCGTTGAAGGCCAAAATTCGTTCTGCCCTTGTGAAATCGCCGCGAACATCGTCCGATGCTATGCCGAATTTCTTCTCTTCATACACTTCGCGGACAAAAGCCTTTACGACGCGCATTCCGCGGATGTTTTCCTGAACCGAGTTGTTAAGAGCGTCGTAACGCTTGAAAACATTTTTGAAAATGGGCATTGCAAGACGGATAATAAGGCCGAGACCGAAAATCAAAACGGGGACGATAGCAACGAAAATGGTTGAGAGCTTCGGATTCATCTTAAATGCCATAACAAGTGCAAAAACAATCATAAACGGACTGCGCACAGCGCCGCGAATGAGCATCATATATGCGTTTTGCAGGTTGGAAACGTCGGTCGTGAGGCGGGTGACGAGACCCGAGGTTGAAAAATGGTCGATGTTTTCAAAAGAAAACTTTTGAACATGAGAAAAAAGGTCGTGACGGAGATTTTTGCCGAATCCGCACGAGCCGACGGCACAAAAATGTCCCGCAAGGGCTCCGCAGCCGAGCGACAAAAGCGCCAAAACAACCGTCATGCCGCCAAAGCGCATAATCTGCGACAGCGCAGCGCCCGCTTCAATCTGGTTAATGAGCTTTGCGGTTACAAACGGTATTATACATTCGATTATAACTTCCAAACAAATAAAGAAGGGCGACAAAAAAGAGGGAAGCTTATATTCTCTTATGCAACCGCCGATTTTTCTAAACATTGTCCGACATCCTTTCGAGATTTTCTTTCATTTTATCGACCGCCGAGAAAAAAGCGTCAAGTTCACCCTCGGTAAGACCGTCGGTTATAAGCTCTTCAATGCGGTCAAGGTCGGTTTTAATAATTCTGTCAATCATCCACGCGCGTCGCGTCAGGGTAATTTCCTTTGTTCGCGAGTCCTTTTTTGAGGGGGTGCGAACGATAAGGTCGTTTTTCTCCATTAGTGATAAAATATTGCTCATCGTGGAACGGCGGACCGAGAAACGCTCCTCCAAATCGCGCTGCAAAACGGGACCGTCCTGCCGTGCGATGTGGCCGATTACCCAGCCGTGAAGCCCCGTCAGGCTTTCAAGCTGCTGTCTTGCGGTGCTTCGCTCGACCTCGCGCTTGATAAGATTATTAAGCTTTCGCATTTCGGGACCGACTCTGCGTTTTTCCATAAAACCACCCCTAAAAAATGTTAGCACCCTAACATTATAGTTAGGATGCTAACAAATGTCAATGAATATTTTGTTAATTTTCAATTCTTTTATAAACCGAGAGGTCTTTAATTTCGTTTACGGTTTGCTCAACATAGATGATAGCGTCTTCCGCACTATCAAAAACCTTGAAAAGAGAGAGGGTTTGTTCGGTCATAAATTCTTCCTTGACCGCCCATTCCATCATTTCGATAAGCGGATTAAAATATCCGTTTGTGTTGAGCGCCGAAATGGGCTTTGTGTGTCTGCCAAGCTGAGAGAGTGTCAAAATTTCGAAAAACTCTTCAAAGGTGCCGATGCCGCCCGGTGTCATAATAAACGCATCCGAAAGGTCTTCCATAAGCTGCTTGCGTTCGCGCATAGTTTCGGTGCGCAAAAGCTCATCACAGTCGGGGTAGAGAATACCGTCGACATTGAAAAAGGAGGGCGTGACACCGATGATTTTTGCGCCGCCCGATTTCGCGCCGCGTGCGGCAGCTCCCATAAGCCCGTGATTTCCACCGCCGAAAACAAGGGTGTGGCCGCGCTGTGCCAAAAGTTCTCCGAGTTTTTCACCGTCCAAAATATAACTGTTATCAATGGCGCTGCTTGATGCGCCGTAAACACAAATATTCATAAATTCTCCTATTCAACAAAAATTAGTTTATGGTCTATAAGCTTTTCGTCCTCGTAAACGAGCTTCAGGCTGAAAAACGGACAGTCTTTTTTGATAAGCTCCAAAAATATTTTGTCGCCCTCCCAAGCGGGAAGAGACAAAAGCTTTTCCCACGAAACAAACAAAAGCTCTCCCTCGTCACATTCGGCAAGGGAACCCTCGAATTTATCGCAGGTGAAAAGGTGCATCTGCTCGCTTTCATATTTGTCGGAAACGAAGGTGACGATTCCGCGGTAGGCGGGTGATATGAGCGAAAGCCCCGTTTCCTCTTTCGCTTCCCGCACAACGCATTCAAACGGGCTCTCGTTTTCCAAAAATTTTCCGCCAACGCCAAGCCACTTGTCAAAATTCAGGTCCTTCTTCACATTCTTATGCAAAAGCAGAACAGAATCTTCCTTAAAAATATAACAAAGAGAGGTGTTTTTCATTTTTAAGCACTCCTTTTAAAAAAGAATACCAAAAAAGCGACGGTTTATCAAGGGGAAAAGACACATATTATATATTATTATTAAAAAAAGCCGAAATATCTTCAAAAAGGGGTAGAAAAACGAAAAAGGTTGTGATATAATTAACAATGGTGTGTGCTGTCGTGGAAAAAACCGCAAAAAGCACATGAAAAAGCAAGGAGGAAAGGTACATGCAAAAGAAAATAAGTAAACTTCCTTTCAACGGTACAAAGGAGCAGGAAGCACAGCTTTTAGAGGTAATTGAGTCTCACAAGCACGACAAGAGTCTGCTTATGGCTGTAATGCAGAAGGCGCAGGACATCTATGGCTATCTGCCCCGTGAGGTACAGGTTATGATAGCAGAGGGAATGGATGTTCCGCTTGAGAAGGTGTACGGCGTTGCAACCTTCTATGCACAGTTTTCTCTCTCTCCGAAGGGAAAATATAATATCTCGGTTTGTCTTGGAACCGCTTGCTACGTTAAGGGCGCGGGCGATATTTTTGACAAGCTGAGCGAAAAGCTTGGAATAGGTGCAGACGAGTGCACAGCAGACGGCAAGTTCTCTTTGACTGCCTGCCGTTGTATCGGCGCTTGCGGTCTTGCCCCTGTTTTGACTGTTAACGAAGACGTTTACGGAAGACTCACGGTTGACGATGTAGACGGAATCTTGGCAAAGTATCAGGATTAGTACATAATTTGTAAAAAAAGAGGAAAGTCTGTATGAAAATCAGCCAGGTCAAAGAATTGCTTGAGGCAACCGTTATCAGCGGCGAGGATATGCTTGGCCGCCATGTGTATTCGGCCTGCGGAAGCGATATGATGAGCGATGTTCTCGCATATGTCAAGGACCAGTCGGTTCTGCTTACGGGACTTGTTAATTCTCAGGTTATACGCACCGCAGAAATGATGGATATGGTCTGCATAGTTTTTGTTCGCAATAAGCAACCGAGCGAGGAAATGATTGAACTCGCAAGGGAGAGCGGTATTGTGCTTTTAGCGACCGAGATGCGTCTATATGAGGCTTGCGGAAAGCTGTATGAGGGTGGTCTTCGCGGAAAGAGTGAACGCCGATGAGTGAAAACTTGATTTTTCATTTTGATGTCGACGGCTCGGATTTCACATCTGCGGGACAGGCTTCGGTTGCGCTGAAGAAAAATCTGCGTCAGCTTGGTATTTCGCCCGATATAATCAGACGCGCATCCATCGCGATGTACGAGGGCGAGATTAACATGGTAATCCATGCCTGCGGAGGCGAGGCGGAGGTTTCGGTCAGCGAAACCGACATCACAATAACCCTTAGCGATAAGGGTCCGGGAATCAAGGACGTTGAACAGGCAATGCAAGAGGGCTTCTCAACCGCAACGGATAATATTCGTTCGCTCGGCTTCGGCGCGGGAATGGGACTGCCCAATATGAAAAGATACTCTGATAGTATGGAGATAAAAACTTCGGTAGGCGAGGGTACCACCATCATAATGAAGATTAATCTTTAATTTTGAACTGGATGTGTGCTTAATGAACAATTATGAGCATTCGGTTGCGCTTGATGTTGAAAAGTGCACCGGCTGCACAACCTGTATTCACCGCTGTCCGACCGAGGCAATTCGCGTTCGTGACGGACACGCAGAGATAAACCCCGACCGCTGTATTGACTGCGGCGAGTGTATCAGGGTGTGTCAGCAAAAGGCAAAAAAGGCTGTTCTTGACAAGATGCAGGAGATGGACAAATTTAAATTTAAAATTGCCCTGCCTGCGCCAACGCTTTACGGACAGTTTGATAATCTTGACGATATTGACTATGTGCTGCAGGGACTGTTGGACATAGGGTTTGACGCGGTTTTTGAGGTGTCCCGCGCGGCAGAGCTTGTTTCTGCATACGCGCGCAAATACCTGAAAACCGAGG
The DNA here is from genome assembly GCA_045601885.1 of Acutalibacteraceae bacterium. GTDB lineage: Bacteria > Bacillota > Clostridia > Oscillospirales > Acutalibacteraceae > SIG589. Next base: position 189,104 of record JAZSAN010000009.1, read on the forward strand.
GCATCGCGAAGCCCGCTATAAGCTCGGCGTGTCCCGCTGTGGTGCGCCTTATTGAGCTGCGTTTCCCGTTTTTGAAGGACAATATAATCCGCATGCTGCCGCCCATGGAGGTTGCGGCAAAGCTTGCAAGGGATGAGGCTCTGCGTGAGCATCCAAATCTTAGCGCGGAAGAAATTGGCGTTTGCTTTATATCGCCCTGTCCTGCTAAAATGAGTTATGTCCGAAACGGATTTTCCGATTATAAAAGTAAAATAGACGTTGTCGTTCCGATAAGTGATATATACTTTATGCTTATCAACGAGATGAGCAAGGAGAAGCAACCGCAAAACATCTCAAAATCGGGTGTGATTGGTGTTGGTTGGGCAACCTCGGGCGGAGAGGCAACGGCGATATTTAACGAAAACTATCTTGCCGCAGACGGCATTGAAAATGTTATTCGCGTTCTTGACCAGATTGAGAACGGAAACATACAGCATCTTGAGTTTGTCGAGCTAAACGCCTGTACGGGCGGTTGTGTTGGCGGCGCACTCACGATGCAAAACCCCTTTATTGCAAAGGCAAGGCTGCAAGGGCTCAGACGCTATTTGCCCGTGTCGCAGAACCTTCTCTCAAAGGAAGAGAAAAAATACATACCCGACTATTATTTCTTTAATGACCTGCCGACCTACTCGCCGATAACACGGCTGAGTGACAATATGGCGGAGTCAATGCGTATGATGGCGGACATACAGAAGCTTCGCAAAAGTCTGCCGGGGTATGACTGCGGCGCCTGCGGAGCGCCCACCTGTCGTGCGTTTGCTGAGGATGTTGTCAGCGGCCGCGCAAGTGCGAGCGATTGTATGCTTATGCTTCGTGATGAATTTCGTGAGTTTTTAAAGGAAAAAGAAAATGACGGTAAGTGAGTTTGCAAAAAAAGAGGGACTGAAGATACTCTGTATGCCTGACGGCACACGCGAGATAAAGGGCGGCTACACGGGGGATTTGCTCTCGTGGGTTATGGGCCGCGCCAAAGCGGACGATGCCTGGGTGACTATAATGTCAAACGGAAACGTTGTTGCCGTGGCTGCGCTGACCGATGTCGCTTGTGTGATTTTTGCGGAGGGCGTGGAGCCCGACTCGACCGTAATCGAGACGGCGACACAAAAGGGAATAAACCTTTTATCGTGCGAGCGTGATGCTTTTAGCATCTGCTTAACACTTGCAGAGTGTCTTATATGAATAAGTATTATTATGATTTGCACGTGCATTCGTGCTTGTCGCCCTGCGCCGATAACGACAATACGCCATACAACCTTGCGGGAATGGCGGCGGTTTGCGGCATTAACATTATGGCGCTGACCGACCACAACACCTGCAAAAACTGTCCCGCCTTTTTTCTGGCGGCAAAGCAGTATGGAATAATTGCTGTGGCGGGAATGGAGCTGACGACGGCAGAGGATATACATATTATATGCTTGTTCGAAAGGCTCTGTGACGCGATGTCTTTTTCAGACGAGATTGACAAGCGGCGCATAAAAATTGAAAACCGCGTGGACATCTTCGGCGAACAGATACTTATGGGCGAAAATGATGAAGTTTTGGGATATGAGCCCGATTTGTTATCAAATGCGACCACCGTGTCTATCGACGAGGCACCGAGCCTTGTTGCAAAATTTGGCGGAATTTGTTATCCCGCGCATATAGACCGCGAGGCAAACGGAATCATATCGGTTCTCGGTATGCTGCCACAGAGTCCGCAGTTTTCCTGCGTTGAGTTTCACAGCGGTGAGAAAATTGCCGAGTATGAGGAAAAATTCGGCGTGAAGGAGCACACAAAGGTTGTCTGCTCCGACGCACATTATCTTGCTGATATCGGGGAAGACAAGAACTTCCTCTTGCTCGAAGATGAGCCATACAGCAGCGATTTTGTACGAAGCGAGCTTTTTAAACTTTTACGGGGGACGGGGCAATGAAGGAGATATCACTGAATATTCTTGATATTGCCGAAAACTCGGTAAAGGCGGGGGCTCTGCTCACAAGTATTGAAATTGAAGAAACAGAAAAAACGCTCTGCGTTACAATAACCGACGACGGCTGCGGAATGAGTGAAGAAACGAAAAAGCGGGTGATTGACCCGTTTTACACCACTCGCACAACCCGAAGTGTCGGACTCGGGATTCCGCTTTTTAAAATGAGCGCCGAGCAGACGGGCGGGGAATTTTCGATTGAGTCGAGCACCGACGAGAAAACACACGGCACCAAGGTGTGCGCACTCTTCAGAAAAGACCACATCGACTGTACACCGCTTGGTGACACGGTTGCCACGATGGTGACCCTCATTCAAGGGCATCCCGAAACGGATTTTCTCTTTATACACAAAACCGAAAAGGGCGAGGCAAGGCTTGACACCCGCGAATTAAGACAGGTGTTAGGGGACGATGTGCCACTATCGGTTTATGAGGTTATAAAATGGATTGAGGAGTTTTTAAAAGAACAGTACATCAATCTTTAAATATTTCAGGGAAAGGTAAGATGATTTATGAAAACATTAGCTGAACTTCAAGCCATCAAAGACAAAATGAAGGACAAGGTTGTTCTTCGTGAAGGCTGCGGCGAAAAGAGAGTTGTTGTCGGAATGGCAACCTGCGGTATCGCAGCAGGCGCCCGTCCTGTGCTTAACGCTTTTGTTGAGGGCGTTAATGCAGAGGGTCTCTCTTCTAAGGTTTCGGTAACCCAGACAGGTTGTATCGGCATTTGCCAGTACGAGCCGGTTGTTGAGGTTTTCGAGGCAGGAAAAGAAAAGGTTACCTATGTTAAAATGACCGAAGAAAAGGTTAAGAAGGTAATCAATGAGCACTTAAAAAATGGTAATGTCGTAGCAGAATACACCATTGCCGAATATAAAGCATAAGCGGAGGTATAAAGAATGATTCGTACACACGTATTGATTTGCGGCGGTACCGGATGTACCTCTTCGGGAAGTGTCAGCATTCAGGAAAAGTTTGCAGAAAGCATTGAAAAATGCGGACTTACCGACGAGGTAAAAATTGTTCAGACCGGTTGTTTCGGTCTTTGCGCAATGGGACCTGTCGTTATTGTTCATCCTGACGGCACCTTCTACAGCCGTGTTGAGCCGGATGATGTCGCAGAAATCGTTGAAGAGCATCTTCTCAAGGGTCGTGTTGTTTCCCGCCTTGAATACAAGGGTGAACTGGCAGTTGAGACCACAGACGGAAATGTATCCTTGAACGACACAGCGTTTTATAAATCACAGACCCGTGTTGCTCTTCGCAACTGCGGTGTTATCGACCCTGAGCAGATAGATGAATACATAGCAATGGACGGCTATGCCGCACTCGGTAAGGTTCTCACAGAGATGACACCAGACGACGTTATCAAGTGCATAACCGATTCAGGTCTTCGCGGACGCGGCGGCGGCGGATTCCCCACAGGACGCAAGTGGGCTTTGACCGCAGTGAACGAGGCTCCCCAGAAGTATGTTGTTTGTAATGCAGACGAGGGTGACCCGGGCGCGTTTATGGACCGTTCCGTTTTGGAGGGCGACCCCCACGCAGTAATCGAGGCTATGGCAATAGCGGGTTATGCTATCGGCGCAACACAGGGCTATGTTTATGTTCGTGCTGAGTATCCGATTGCGGTTGCTCGTTTGCAGATTGCTATCAATCAGGCTCGTGAATATGGTTTGCTCGGCAAAAACATTTTCGGCTCGGGCTTTGACTTTAATCTTGATATCCGTCTTGGTGCAGGCGCATTCGTCTGCGGCGAAGAAACTGCACTTATGACCTCAATCGAGGGTAACCGCGGTGAGCCGCGTCCCCGTCCGCCTTATCCGGCAGTTAAGGGACTTTTCGGCTGCCCGACTGTTGAAAACAACGTTGAAACCTTTGCAAACATTCCGCAGATTATTCTCCGAGGTGCAGATTGGTTCGCTTCTATGGGAACCGAGAAATCCAAGGGAACAAAGGTATTTGCTCTCGGCGGTAAGATTGAAAACACAGGACTTGTTGAAATCCCGATGGGAACAACACTCCGTCACATCATTGAAGAAATCGGCGGTGGCATCCCGAACGGCAAGAAGTTCAAGGCAGCACAGACCGGTGGTCCTTCGGGCGGTTGTATCCCTGCATCCCTCATTGATACAGAGGTTGACTACGATAACCTCGTAGCAATCGGTTGTATGATGGGTTCGGGCGGACTTATCGTAATGGACGAGGACACCTGTATGGTTGATATGGCTAAGTTCTTCCTTGAGTTTACGGTTGAGGAGTCCTGCGGTAAGTGTACACCCTGCCGTGTTGGTACAAGAAGACTTCTTGAAATGCTTGAGAAAATCACAAAGGGTCAGGGAACGCTTGAGGATATCGACAAGCTCGAAGAGCTCTGCCACTACATCAAGCAAAACTCTCTTTGCGGACTTGGACAGACTGCTCCAAACCCCGTTTTGTCAACACTCAACTTCTTCCGCGATGAGTATGTTGCTCACGTTGTTGATAAGAAGTGCCCCGCAGGCGTATGTAAAGACCTGCTTACATTCGTAATTGACAAAGATAAGTGTATCGGCTGCGGTATGTGTGCAAGAAACTGCCCTGCAGATGCAATTGTTAAGACCGATTATGTTGCACCCGGACACAAGCTTCCGTCATACACAATTGATGCTGAGAAGTGCGTGAAGTGCGGTGCATGTATTGCCAACTGTAAGTTCAAGGCAATCTCAAAGCAATAAGAAAGGAGCCGAAAAACAATGGAAATGATTAATGTAAAAATTAACGGCATTGCCGTTAGCGTACCCAAGGGCTCCACTATTTTAGAGGCTGCCCGTGCAGCAGGTGTTGAAATTCCGACACTCTGCTTTATGAAGGAAAAGAACGAGATTGGCGCTTGCCGTATCTGCGTTGTTGAGGCAACAGGCGCACGCGGACTTGTTACCGCTTGTGTATATCCCGCAACCGACGGTATGGAGGTTTTCACCAACACTGAAAAGGTGCAGAAAGCCCGCAAGACCACACTCGAGCTTATTTTATCAACACACGAGAAAAAGTGTCTTTCCTGCCCCCGCTCGACAAACTGCGAGTTGCAGAAGCTTTGTCTCGAATACGGCGTTGACGAGGACGCTTTCGGCGGTTACAAGCCCGAATATGAGCTTGACAAGTCGACACCCCACCTCGTGCGCGATAACAACAAATGTATCCTTTGCCGCCGCTGCGTTGCTGCTTGTCAGGAGCAGTATGTAAGCGTTATCGGCGCAAACAACCGTGGTATTCACACAGCTGTTGGCTCACCCTTTGAGGCAACACTTTCTGAGACACCCTGTATTTCCTGCGGTCAGTGTACTGCCGTTTGTCCGACAGGCGCACTCACAGAGCGCGACGATACACAGCAGGTTTGGGATGCTCTTTCCGACCCCGATAAGTATGTTGTTGTTCAGACAGCACCTTCAATCCGTGCAACACTCGGCGAATGCTTCGGTATGCCGATTGGCACAAACGTTGAGGGTAAGATGGTTGCAGCGCTCAGAAGACTCGGCTTTGACAGAGTTTTCGACACCGACTTTGCAGCCGACCTCACAATCGTTGAAGAGGCAAACGAGCTTGTTGAGCGCATTAAAAACGGTGGCGTTCTCCCGATGATAACCTCCTGCTCACCCGGTTGGGTTAAGTTTGCGGAGTATTATTATCCGGATATGCTCTCACACCTTTCAAGCTGTAAATCTCCTCAGCAGATGGCAGGTGCTGTTATAAAGACCTACTATGCTGAGAAAATGGGCATCGACCCCAAGAAGATTGTCAGCGTGTCTATTATGCCCTGTACTGCCAAGAAGTTCGAAATCGGCAGAGAGGACCAGTCTGCAGCAGGTGTTCCTGATGTTGATATCGCCCTCACAACCCGCGAGCTTGCACGTATGATTCAGCGCGCAGGACTTAACTTCACAGCTCTTCCAGACGAAGAGTTTGACAGTCCGCTCGGCGAAGACACAGGCGCAGCCGTTATCTTCGGTGCAACAGGCGGCGTTATGGAAGCTGCTTTGCGTACCGCAAACGACTGGCTCACAGGCAAGGACAACGCAGACGTTGATTTCCACGCAGTTCGCGGAACAATGGGACTCAAGCAGGCAACCGTTAACATCGCAGGAAACGATATCAAGGTTGCTGTTGCTTCGGGCGCAGGTGCCGCAAAGGTTGTTATGGAGAAGCTCAAGGCAGGCAACCCGGACGGTTGGACCTTCATTGAGATTATGGGATGCCCCGGCGGCTGTGTAAACGGCGGCGGTCAGCCCATTCAGCCTCAGTCGGTAAGAGACACTGTTGACCTCAAGGCTGTTCGCGCAAAGGCGCTTTACGACCAGGATGCAGCAATGGCTCTCCGCAAGTCTCACGAATCGCCCGTTGTTAAGACACTCTATTCCGAGTGGTACGACGGCTTCGGCGGACACAAGGCACACCACGATTTGCACACAACCTATGTTGCTCGTGAGAAGTATTAATTAAATTAAAACCCCCGATTTTTCGGGGGTTTTTCATTTTAGGACACAACCCTAACCAATAGTCATGCAAAGAAACTGCCTACTCGCAAACGGGTCAAGGGCAGAGCCCAAGTCGTTTAAGGGGGTTATGGTGACAGCGAAGAAATTAAAAAAACGTAAAACTTGCCGACAAATTGAAAACGCAGTTTTCACTCTTTGTCGGCGTTTTAATAAATTTCGATTTTCGTCACCTAAGGGGGAAATCGAAATTCCCCCTTAGGCGAATCTTTCCGCCCTTTCTTTTCGCCCACACAAGAAAGGGCGTGCCCGTCGCGGCATGAGCGGCAATATAAAAATTTTTAACATAATTATTCATAGGTTAACCATTTTCAAACAACTCGACAGTCACGTGGTTTTTATTTGTCACAACCTGTCGAGAAGAGCATAATACAAATTACATTAAAAAAGACTCCCATATAGGTCGTACTGTTGAGGACAGTACAACAAGATACAAAAACACCCGTAGTTTTAATATTCTCTTTCTTTGTTAGTCAAGTTGTGCTATAATACAACTAACCGGTAAATAAGAATTTACAAAAAAGAGCAGAACACAATCGGTCTGCTCTTTCGCTTTAATGGTGATGATGGTGGTGATGCCCAGAAGAAGTTGCGCTTAATTCCACATGGCAATTCTCCTCGTGGCAATGTTCATTTTCTGCTTCAAGTTCAAGTGTTGCATGACCTATGCCGTGTTCCTGCAATTCCGCACGGACTTTTACTTTGATTTGGTGAGAATCAGAATTTGTTACAATGTGCATAGTTGCGTAGTTTCTTTGACCATCCATACTCCAAATGTGGATGTGGTGAACATCCTGTACACCGTCAATCTCAGCAATGTGTCCTTTAATTTCATTAACATCAATGCCATGAGGTGTTTTTTCAAGGAATAGGACAATTGCTTCTTTCAAGTTCTTAATAGCATTTACAAGGATGAATACCGCAACACCAATGGACATAATCGGGTCAAAGAGGGCAAAGTCAGAAAATCGCATTACAATAGCACCGACCAATACAACCACCCATCCAAGCACATCTTCAAACATATGAAGATTGACAGCTTTCTGGTTTAGCGAATCTCCCTCACGAGTGAGAAATGCTGCACTAAAATTAACACATACGCCGATAATAGCAAAGATAATCATTCCGTTATAGTTGATTTCCGTGGGTTCGATAATTCTGTTGATGGCATTGAAGATAACCATAACAGAACCAAACAGAAGAATCAATGTAGTGATTACACTGCCAATAATAGAGTATCTTGCATACCCGTAAGTATATTTTTCGTCAGGTTGCTTCTTACTTTTCTTTTCAAAGAAATAAGATATGCCGATGCTGACTGCATCTCCAATATCGTGTACAGCATCAGAAATGATGGCAACACTACCAGTAAAGATACCGCCTGCAAACTCAAAAATGGAAAATGCCAAATTCAAAATAAAAGCAATTAAGATATTCTTCTCTGTTTTCATAAAACCCTCCTATTGACTTCCTACAATGTTGTGATACAATAAGTTCTGTACTGAACTCTTTGTTCATTATTATGCAGGATAAATTAGATGAACACAATATGCAAATTGTCGTTGATGTACGATACTGAACATTTTCGCAAAACTGTATGGAGGAGATTATGGATAGAAGACAAAGAAAAACACGAGAGGCGATTTTTTCTGCCTTTATTGACTTGTTATCAAAAAAAGATTTCGGACAGATTACTGTGGGGGAGATAATCACCCATGCAGATGTGGGCAGAGCAACTTTTTATTCACATTTTGAAACAAAAGACTATCTTCTGAAAGAACTATGTGAAGAATTGTTCTGCCATATTTTTGATGCGACAAATAACGAACAATCGGAACACAGACATCTTTTTGATTGTGATGCACCAAATTCTGTATTTTTGCATCTTTTTCAGCATTTGCAGAAGAACGATAATAATATTCTGGAATTGCTGTCCTGTCAGAATAACGAGTTATTCCTGCTGTATTTCAAAATCAATCTCCAAAGGTTGGTTGTAAGCCAACTGCCGTTGTTTGAAGCGAGAAAAAACGAAATATTACCAGACAGTTTTTGGGTAAACCACATAGCATCTACTTTTATTGAAACTGTTAGATGGTGGATTGATAACGGAATGAAAGAATCTCCTGAAACAATAACAGAATATTTTTGTTTAGCAGTGTAAATTACAATTTATAGAATAGATGATATTTATAAAAGGGTATTAGGTTCTCCTAACAAGTGACATTTGGGCGCCCGAATGTCCTGCTTGCTATGGTATGAGACAAAATTTTAAACGGATGTGCAGAATTTCTACACATCCGTTTTCCTTTGCATTATTATTTAAGCTTATTTAGACTTTATTGTTTTGAGTGAGGAAATTAACATTCTGCGAATCGCACCACATTCGTTTTGAGCATCTTTATATATTTCTTCGGCCATACAACCCGTCTCAAAAAGAAGTTCTAACCAATATTCGGTTTCATAGCATTCTTTCTGAGCTATTTCGAGTTTTGAAATAAAATCTTTAGTTCCTTGAGCATATTGAGCTTCGTGCAAGTTTGCACCTATAGAAGTTGATGAACGCAGCAATTGATTTATTAAAACAGATTCTTTGTGATTCGTTTTCATATCGCGACAAAGCAAAACGATTTTCTTCGCAAATTCTTTTGCTTTGTTCCTTAAAATACTATCTGCCATAGTTATCACCTCTAAATATATTATACACAAAAATCAATTGTTATTCAAGTTATATTCCGACTTTGTCGGAGTGTTATTATTACTTGCCGTAATAGTGTTATTGAAACCTGCGGTTTCAGTGATATTTTATTCGCCCCTAAACTCGCGAAGCGAAAAACACTCGGCGAGAGCCGAATATAACTGCGAAGCAATATAACTCGCCGCAAGGCGAATAAAACTGGCGTTGTATACTTACGGGTACAACGCCTACGACCTTCTTTTTTGTTATATAGGAAATTGCTTCAAATCGGGCACTGAAAAAAAAGTTAAAACTGTAGAAGAGTCTCGATTATCGGTGCGGGCCGGCGCCCGCTTTTTTGCGTTATTTCAATTCGAGGTATTTCAAAAGCAGAACACAGCCTTCGGCTCTGGTGGCGTTGTCACGGGGTGCAAGCTTATCACCTCTGCCGACGATAAGCTCTGTCTCAAGTGCCCATGCCATTGCATCCTTTGCCCAAGGCGAAACCTTTGCGGCATCACTGAAGGAGTCAAAACTTGCGTTTGCTTTGGGGGAGCTTTGCATCCTGTAGAGCATCGAAACAAGCTGTTCGCGGGTGACATTTTGGTTGGGATACGTGCCGTCAGACACTCCCGACTCCATCGCCCAAGCTTGGTATTCGCTGTACCAGAGTTTTTCGCCCTTGTCGGCACTTGATCCTGCAATTCTTGCAAGCACCGCCCAAGCCATGGCTCTGGTCATTGTACCGTTGGGTGAAAACTTATCCTCGCTTGTTCCTACAAACAGCCCCTTGTTATAGGCATTGTAAATGCTGTCATAGAACCAGTGTGCAGGCTTTACGTCGGTAAAGGGAAGTGTCTTTGCCACAGCCTTATGGCTGAAGGTCATTTCGTGAAGTGCAAAGAGTATATCGTCGGAGTAAAGTCCCTCCTGATAAATTTCAACCGCAATGATATTTCCGCTTTCCTTTAAGTTAAGTGCAGAAATGACCTCGGGATCCTCTATTACGATATTGTAGTATGCACCGTTTTCGCTGTAAATTCCCTTATGCGAACCGTTGCAATAGCCTGTGTAAAAGCCCTCACGAAGCATAGTACCCACCGTTGTAAGCTCAACTCCGTTTATAAAGATGCTTGCCCCATCGTCTATGGTCATTTCAAGGACTATGCGGTCAATGTTTGCGGGATCCTTTACGTCAAAGCTGCTGCGGAAAAAGAAGTTGGGGACGTTATCTCCTTCCTCGTCACTGCCTACGGGATAATATTGACCGAGGAGTGTTTCGGGGATGGTACCGTGATGATCGCCAAGCTCGCCGTTAATGGCACCAAAGGGACCCTTTGCCTCCTTCCAGCCTGTGGTATCAAAGTCTGCCTGTGCCCACTCATGAGCTCCGTTGACATAGGAATCGTCAAGAGTTCCGTCCTCAAGATAGGTCCAGACATTGTCACCGTTCACCTGACCGTCAACAATATAGGGTATAAATCTTGCCTTCTTTTCGGCTTTGTTGCCTTGGGCATCGGTGACACTGTAGGTGATAACACTTTCTCTTGTAGGGTCAAGGCTGCCGCTTACCTTAATTTTGTCGGTGAGGTTACCGTCGTTTATGTCATAAGCACGGGTGTTGTAAAGCAGGTCCACATCCTCGCCGGCATAATAATATACCTCTTCGGGTACGGTAAGCCGGGGAGCAGCGGTGTCCTTCTCTGTATCACGGCGGATAACAAAGAAATCTGCAATATCGTTGACATTACTTGTGGGGGTGACACGGTGTACGGTAAAGGTAAGAGACTCAGCAGTTACGTCCACCTTTGTAACATATGGGATCTCCTCCTGCTTTAAGAAGGCATCATATCCCAGCTCGCTGTCGTTCATTTCATCAAAGGAAAAGCCTGCGGCGGGATTTTGAGTTATATAGCAGATATCTCCCTCACCCTTGAGGGTATAGCTTCCGTAGGGGTCATCACCTACAGGAGTGTAAAGATCGGGGTCATCGATTATGGTGGCACCGTTGATCATATAGGTTCTGGTATAGATATGATCGTGTCCCGCAAGTACAGCGTCAACACCCATCTCCGAGAATTTTATTCCGTATGCCTCACGAAGTCTTCTCCACGAGCTTGAATAAGATTCGCCTCCTGCGTAGAAGGACTGGTGGAAGGAAACTATGGTCCAGAGGGGTTCACCGTAGGTGGCGGTGTACTCTGCGATCACGTTTTCCATATAGGGCACGTGGAGGTCGATATCGTCATTGTTCATATTGAGATTGATAAAGAGGACACCGTCGTGTGCGACCCAATAGTTACCGCCCTGATCACCTGCTTCGGTCAGGCTTTGGGGATAAACGTCGGTATAGGTAAAGTATTCGCTGTAAAGGGTATTGCCGTCATCGTGGTTGCCAAGGACACCCATAATAGGCAGACCGCGAAGCACGTCGGGCTTTATAAATTCCTCGTACTCGGAACGGTCGTAGCAGTAATTTACGTGATCGCCTAAAGTCAGCATAAACTCAATATCATCGCCGAACCAGTTGCGAACGTGGTTAAGTGTGATATCCCAGTTATGGGTATCATACTTGGAATCTATCTGGGGGTCGCCTGCGGCAATAAAGGAGAAGCTGTTATCGCCAAAGCTACCTGTGGAAAGTGTGTAGAGCTTGGACCAGCCGTAGGTATCACTGCCCACACGGTAGAGATAATCGGTGTCAGACTCAAGGTCTGTGATAACTCCACGGTATGCGCCGCCTCTCTTTTTGGCGGTGGAAGCAAAACAGTCTGCGGGCATATTTCCGTCCTTGACCTCAGAGGCCTTTGCCCACTGCACTTGCTGTGCCCCCGTATCCTCGGAATGCCAGGTCAGATTATAGCTTTTTTCATCCCTGCCCACGTTGACTATAACGTGTTCGCCGTTCCTGCCCTTGGGGTCAAGAAGGGATGCGGCAGACACTGCCGTCGGCAGAAGCATGGAAAAAATCAGCACGAACACCGTAAGGTATAAAAATGCGTTTTTCTTTGTTCTGTTCATGATCTTTCTCCTTTTCGGATAAATGTTTTGCTGATTTAAGTATATAATATTTCCCCTGCTTTGTCAATTAATATGGGCAATCGAAAGAATATCCCCTATGACGGTTGAAGAAAATCTGACCCGGTTAAGGATTTGTATTTGACATTGATAGCACACGACATTAGAGTATACTGCTAAATCAGAAATTAAGAAAGCCATTCGGTTTTACCGAATGCCTTTCTGTTTATCCGTTAGATAAATTGGAATT
>JAZSAN010000010.1:0-19985 GCA_045601885.1 Acutalibacteraceae bacterium
TAAAAATAATTGTTCGTTTTCCGATTCTTTCAGACATACCATCACTCCTTTATTTTTAATATTGTTTGTTAAGCGGCAAAGAATATCCAAGAAGCTTTATTATTCGGTTATTGGAGGTGGTTTTAGATCATAAAAATTCAACCTCTCTTTCATTTGATGTCATCATTGTACACCAATAAAAGAGAGGTTAGGTCGCCCGCCAAGCGACAAATTATCTATGGCTATTATACCACTTCATAAACTCAACTGTGTTTTCTTCGTTTACATAGTTTTTGTCGCTGTTAAGAAGTTCTAACATCCTTTTTTCATCGGAAGTAAGATCTTTTTTAGAACTTAGAGACTTCATAAGCATATTTATCATAAACTTATTGATACCACGAAGCTTAACTTTGTTTATACCACCCTGCATCGTGAAAAGCGGTATATTTTCCGAAATAGAATTGCTTTTTCGCACTTCGTCTATCGCAGTACCCGTATCACATAATCCTACAGCACATACCGCCTTAATATTAAAATGTTTCGCTGCCTTCTTGTAGCCTTTTATAGTGTTGGCAAAAAGCCATCCGCAATAAATAATTTCTGTCCGACTTGGCAATTCTTTAAGCGAGGATTCCAAAGAATATGCAGTCAAGCCTGTTTTTTCAGAAAGAATTCTAACATACTCGATTGTATGTCCTGTATTGGTGGTAAAAACTATTGCTCTCATATCATTTAATACTCTCCCACTCGGTTTCTTTAAACCCTACAAACACAAAATCATCGCCTATTAGCAACGGCCTTTTAACAAGCATACCGTCAGTTGCGAGGAGGCCCAGCATCTCATCCTCGGTCATTTCAGGCAGTTTGTTTTTAAGATCTAACGATTTATAAAGCAGACCGCTTGTATTAAAGAACTTCTTAATCGGTAATCCGCTTTTGTTATACCACTCGGTTAGCTCTTCAAGTGTAGGATTGTCGAGTTTGATATCCCTTAATTCATAATCTATTTTATTATCATCCAACCACTTCTTTGCTCTCTGGCAAGTGGTACATTTTGGATAGCAAATGAATTTCAACATAGCAATCTCCTTATTGGGTAACTTCAATTAAAAAACTTACGGGACGGAAGCCGTCATTGCAAGAAATCATTGCAGATTTCGGGTTCTTCATCCATCCGTCATAGAAATTCCCGCCACCATGAGCAAGTGTCATTACAAACGGTGAAACGCTCTCCCACGCACTATCACAAAATCCGTCAGGCTTTTGCCATCCATCACAGATAAAGACCTGACCTTCTTGTAAGTCGCAGGCGTGCTCTATCGGGTTTTCATACTTTTCAATTAAATCGTCATACCGTGCTTTTCGCATTACTGTTATTTTAATTTTCTTCATAGCCTATTTTCCTTTAAACATAAAACATTCTTCCTCGTGTGAGAAAATAACACCTATTGCCTGCAGATAAGAATAAATAATGGTACTGCCCACAAATTTCATTCCACGCTTTATAAGGTCTGCTGACAAAGCATCTGATAAAGGCGATGTAGTCTTGTCAACCTCTATAATCTGCTGTTCGCCTGTAAATCCTTTAAGATACTCGCGAAAACTGCCGTATTCCTTTTGAATTTCTAAAAAGATTTTTGCGTTATTAACCATCGCCTGAATTTTCAGTTTGTTGCGGATTATATCCTTATTGTTTTGAAGGTCGGCGATTTTATTATCGTCATAGTTAGCAATCTTTTCAGCATCAAAGCCATCAAATGCTTTGCGGAAAGCCTCACGTTTACCTAGCACACATTCCCAAGAAAGCCCTGCCTGAAAGGATTCTAGAATCAGCATTTCAAATAAATACTGCTCATCAAAATTCGGCACACCCCACTCTTCGTCGTGGTATTTTATGTATATGGGATTTTTAAGGTTGCACCATTTACAGCGTTTAAGTTCTCTCATTTTATGCTCCAAGTAGACTTTGGTCAAAGGCGAACAACGCTTCATTAATTTCAAAGATATTGTAATTGCCTTTGCTTATAAAATATTCAATTATAATATCAAACTTATTGCTGTGAGAAAGAGCAAATCCCGCCTTTTTAAGCATATCTTCGGTCTCGTCAAGAGAAAGTTCAAGTGAGATAGCAAAAGCGATTGCAGTGGGTTTGCTTGGCTTATAATGCACATCACTGCGGATTTTCGAGAACAGTTTGCGGTCGATATTTGCTTTTTTATAGCACTCGGCATCGGTCATACCTTTTTCGTCAATCTTGCGAAGAAGCATCTGTGAAAAACTCTCGTCAATTTGTTTGAGTTTGACATCAAGGTCATCTTCAGCTGACATCGCCTTGCATTCGCATAAGTCAAGGTATTCAGGTTGCGCCGAGCCAATCATCACGCTTTGACAAGGATAGTTCTTACGGCTACGCTCACGACGATAGTCGGTATGCTCGTCCACATAATTATCGTCTATGTATCCGGCAATATCTGAGAACAACTGCTCGCTAATTTTGTACGCCGCCTTATCGAATATGACGATATAGACCTTCATCTCATTATCGAGAAGAAAGTCGCCGATAACATCAATAGCAACCTTTAACGCTTGGTCTTTCGGGTATCCGTAAACACCCGAAGAGATAAGCGGAAAAGCCACAGTTTCACAGTTCTGCTCTTTTGCCAGAGCCAAAGACTCTCGATAACAAGACTCAAGTAAAGCCTTTTCACTGTGCTTACCGTCCTCATAAATGGGACCTACGGTATGTATTACATACTTTGCAGGCAGATTGTATCCGCCTGTAATCTTGGCCTTACCGGTCTTGCAACCGCCGAGAGTTTTACACTCAGCAAGCAACTTCGGACCTGCAGCATAGTGAATCGCACCGTCAACACCGCCACCGCCTAAAAGCGACTCATTGGCGGCATTAACAATGGCATCCACCGTCATTTTAGTTATATCATTTCTTACAATTTCTAATGGCATATTCTTATTCCAATCTTCTAAATCAATTAAAATGGCAAGTCATCATCAACATCCTCGAAGGCATTTATAGGTGCCTTGTAACTTCGATTTATTATAACCGCCGCTGCATTATAAAACTGTTCTATGTAATCGGGATATTTTTTTAATACATCTTCATAAAGCCGCATAGTTGCTTCAACGTTTTTCATTGGTATGCTTTTATCATCTGCTAATCGCCCGTCTAAATCAAGCACTCTAAACGCAGGTATTGATGATTCAAATATGTGTTCATTAATAGTATTTTTTAAACCGGTAAAAACTATTTCCATATAACTTGAATCAACTTCTTTTTGTAATACAAAAGTGTTATACCAATTTTCATTTCCAAAGTAATCTTCGCTAACATTCCATCTTAAAGCATCAATTACTTCTTCAATCTCTTGTCTTATTTTTGAAAAATCTGGTAAAACATCAGATGTCTTTACTGGTGGTTCGCCTTTTTCCAACTCTAATAATTCGTTGTAGTATGAATTGGGCTTTATTACGATTGTTTTTCCGGTGGTTTTATTAAATTCTTCACATAAAAACTCTACATTATTTTTAAAACCTCCGTCATCGGTCACGAAAACGACTTCCGACTCACCGTTGCTTTTAAAATATTCAAGTAATGATATCCATAACAAACAATCTTTGAAACCTTTATCACTAGCATCTTTTGCGGAAGAGAATGGTGGTATACGTTTATTAGCCCTATCTATAACCGTCGACAGAACTTCTCCGTCTTTTTTCAAAGGTATTACCTTATCTCCAAAATACTCTTCATATTTTGCTTGCATACCTGTTTGATAAAATTCACACTCTTCTTCAAACGATTTCTTGAATTCTATTGTTGCAAAATGAATAAATTTTGTCTTACAACGCTCAGCTTCATCAAAATCTTTCTGTACATCTCGGCATTCTTGTGCAATTCTTTCGTCAATAGAAACTTGAGTTATATAGACTGTGAATTTTTCTTTTAATTTGTTAAGAGCTTCATCTAATTCTTTGTTTTGAATTATAAAATTAGTATCAAAAACAAAGGCTTTTTTATCCGCCATAATAGACCTCCATTGTTTTCTTTAATTTGGCATTTTAATTGATACTATATCAATATTCCATTACAGTGATCAATTTCATGCTGAATTATTTGTGCGGGCCATCCGGTAAAGGTTTTGATGCGAATTTGGAATTCTGCAGTCTGCCACTGAACTTTGATAGTCTTGTACCGTTTGCAAGGACGTGGACTGCCGAGAAGTGAAAGACAACCCTCCTCGGTATTATAGGGCTCCGACTTTTTGATAATTTCAGGGTTAAACATTGTCATATATGTACCATCATTATCAAACACAATAATTTTTTTACGTACACCAATCATATTCGCCGCCATACCAACGCAACCGTCTTTGTTAGCAATAAGCGTGTCCAATAAATCCTGAGCCACTTGCAAATCTTCTTTGGTCGCCAACTTCGATTTCCCCGCAAGAAATATCGGATCGTGTATTACTTCTTTAATCATAATTTGCTATCATTTCCCCAAATAATCCTTAATTTCGGCAATAAACACATTAGCATATTGCTTTGTTGTGTATTTTCCTACACCATAAATCTTTAAAAACTCTTCCTTTGTTAAAGGCTTTAGTGCTGCCATATGCATTAATGGATAGTTCGGCAAGATTCTAAATGGCATAACACCTTTTTCTTCAGCAATTTTGTTGCGTACTAATTTTAGGCGATTATATAAATCTACATCATAATCATCTGGTTCTTTACTGTTTGCTTTACGAATGTCCTTATTCTTTCCGCAAGCGTTAAGAATCGCATAAAGCGCTCTGACTACTTCACCTTTATTACAAACACTATCTTCAGGTAATATCTCACCTGTTGTAGGATCAATGCCCTCTGCCAAGGCAGAAACAATTTCTTTTGCTCTATTTATTTCCATAGCAACCACCAATATCCTGTTACCTTATTTTTCTTCCGTATTGTTTGATATCAAGTTATCGTATAACACCTGTGTATTAGATAATTCGTACTTTTCATATTGGATAAACTCAATTTTAGATTCGTACATATTTTCATATGTGTCTTTATATATTAAAGCTATACTGATTTTATCCCCATAGGGCATGTCACTTTTTACTTCGACTTCTGTTTCTAAAACATCTTCATTAGCCAATGGCGTATAATGTAACAAAGTTTCACAATCGTCACTATCACAAGAAATAATTTTAACTGGAATACCGATGCTTTGAGAAATATTAGTAAATTTTACTTTGATTCTCATGGTATGGCAAGTGTGTTTGTTTTCATCAGGGACTGCCTCCACTTTGCAACATTGTATTTTAAAGAACGGCTTTGAACCTAGTCGCAAATCTTGTTTTCGATTTCTTTCTTGTATTGCCACCGAATACTGAACACCTAATAAGCCAATAAAAGCAGGCATCGCGGCAACAAACAATGCTGACATTGTTTCAAACAGATCTTTTACGTCTGCCAAAAGAGGTATTTTTGATAATAAGAACATAAATATAATCACGAAGCCGAAAGCACCAGCCAAGGCCAATCCACCACTAAGCAGATTGTCTTTTTCTTTATATTCAGTCATCAAATCTCTTATATCCCACAGCCACTTAACGAAAGTATATATGATTATGGTAAACACCAGTAAAATTAAAGCAATGGTGCCTCCCCACAAAGTCCAACTATATTGATTCTTGGTATAAAGGATACAAAAAACAAAAAAAGCGATTATAGAAAGAACTATTATAGTTCTAAAAATAAACTTAGTTTTACCTCTGTTCTTTTTTATTTCTTTCAAAAATTACACTCCTAAATTCTAATCTTTTAAGCTGCGGGGTATGTGTTATAGACATACTCGTAAATCTGCTGTCTATAGGTTGCGATAGTGTTATCGTCATAACTTTCAGGCAGATCCGCCCACAGCAAATCACGAATCAGTACGCTAATAATAGACTGAGTTTCTTCCTTGTCACGCCAATGGTCAAGTTCGTGAATACGAGCCTTAATCTTGGACAGCATTGTTTGAGCAAGTTTCTTTACCTTTTTAACTTCTTCTTTGGATAAAGAATCTTTCACAAGCAAGTCAAACATAGTCAGTTCTTCATCACTATCGAAGCCTTCACGAACATAACGCTTTTGCTCGTCATCAAGGTCATTGACAAGCTTCATTAGATTTTCAAATATAATCGCAATTTCATCCTTTTTATTGTCACGGTTATACTCGTCAACAATCTCCTGATAGCGTTGATAATAATCAATGCGTAACGGGTTTTCCCGAAGCATCTTAGCAAGGCGTTCCTCTACCAATTGTTGCAAATCTTTAAGCAAAAGATTTTTGTTCTTTGCCTTTTCAAACTCACGGCGCAAACGGTCGAAATCTATCTTGCTGATATCGAACTTTTTGTTTTCTTCCTCGCCGGTGTTCTTTGTAACCGTAACATATTCACTGACAATTTCATTGATTTGAGCCATCAAAGCGGAATTGTCTGCGTGTTTACGCTTCACTTGCAACAGGTCATATATCTCGCTAATGGCATTTTTATAGTGATGTGTTTCTTCAGAAACTTCGCCTTTTTCAATATATTTGAACATACGGAAAAGTTCGCGAGCCTGAATTTCGAATCGTTTTTTGATTTCGCCGGTTACGCATACTGCATCGGCGCCCGCTTTAACTAACGCTAATTTTGCGAAATTGTCAGCTTCAATCAAGGCTTTAAGAGAAAATCCTTGCTCAACCATATAGGCTTCTATTGCTTTGATTGTGTTTTCAATTTTTGCAATCAATTCTGCTTTGTCGGGTGTAGGATCATCACCGGATTTGCCACCGCCGCCTGATGTATAGTCGGCAAGGGCTTGGCGAAGTGCCTTAACAACACCGATATAGTCAACAACAAGACCGTTACTTTTGCCATCGCAAACACGGTTAGCACGTGCAATTGTCTGCATTAGCGTATGTGCCTTTAACGGCTTGTCCAGATAAATGGTAGCAAGGGATTTAACGTCAAATCCGGTCAGCCACATGGCGCATACGAAAACGATGCGGAACGGATTGTCGGTATCTTTGAATTCCTTATCCATTTCGCGCTTTTCCATTTTGGAGCGATGCTCAATGATATCCAATCCCCAATTATTAAAGGTTTGGATCTCATTCTGTTCCTGACTGACGATAACAGCCATTTCAGTTTCTTTCATCCAGGTTAGTTTACGCTGTAATTCCTGAGCTTCCTGTTGTGTAGCAACTTTGAGTTCAGCTTCAAGCTCTGTAATCTTTTCAGCCCAATATTTTTTGGCAAGGTTATACATACGCACACAAGTCACCTTGTTTACGCATACAAACATTGCTTTTCCTGTTGTCCAAAGTTCAGAATAATGCTCAACAAAATCACGAGCAATAGTATCGAGACGAGGCTCAGAAGTGATAATATGTATATCCTTTGCCAATTCAAGTTCTAACTTTGCCTGTTGACTCACATCCAAATCAGCCGCCTCAATAGCATCTAAAAGCTCATCGTTGATTTCGGGATTGGTAATGTTAAGCATATCGCTGCGGTTTTCGTAATAAAGCGGTACAGTTGCACCATCATCTACAGCACGTTTAAAGTCATAAATAGAAACATAACTACCGAAAGTACGCTCGGTAATATTATCATACTTAAAGAGTGGCGTGCCGGTAAAACCGATACGAGAAGCGGTCGGCAAAAGTTTGCAAACATTATCGGCAAAGATACCGTTTTGAGAACGATGCGCCTCATCCGACATAATGATAATATCATAGTCAGGAGCAAACGGAGCTTCGCTCTTTGCAGTTTCCTCGTTAAATTTTTGAATAAGTGTGAATACAAAACTTGAGTTTGCACGAATGGCATCCATCATTTTTTTACCGGATGAAGGACGGTATTTCTTGGCGGCACCTTTTAAGCATTTACACGCTTCAAATGTATCGCTAATCTGCTTGTTGAGTTCTTCACGGTCGGTAAGCACAACGAAAGTCGGGCTACCTGCAAACTTGCGGCGGATTTTCTGTGCAAGAAATACCATTGAGTAACTTTTACCGCTGCCTTGAGTATGCCAGAAAACACCGAGTTTTCTGTCTTTAAGCTTTCTTGCCTTATAGGATTCTATTGCTTCGTTTACGCCGAGATACTGATGGTTTCGAGCAAAGATTTTTGCCGTGTTGCCGCCTGAATGATCAAAGAGAATAAAGTTCTCAAACAGATCCATAAAATTATGCTTATCACAAATACCGAGAAGCATGGTTTCAAGGTCAACGGCGCCGACTTCATCCTCTTTCAGACGTTTCCATTCGTGGAAAAAGTCGTACTTGGAACCCATTGTTCCTACTTTCGCTTCAAGTCCGTTGGAAAGCATAAGGAAAGCGTTAAAATGGAACAACTGCGGAATGGTGTCAAGATAATCTGTGTAGTTGCAGTCGTAAGCATCCTTCACGTCAACGCTCTGTTTTTTCAACTCTACAAACAACAGCGGAATACCATTAACAAAACCAACGATATCAGTGCGGCGGCGATATAATTCACCGTGAATTTTCATTTCCTTTACTGCAAGGAAGTGATTCTTTTCGGGTTCGTCAAAATTAAATACTGCGGCATATCGGGTTTCAAATGTACCGTCGTCTTTCTTGTAACGGACAGGAATACCATCACGGAGCATAGAATATTTTTCTTCGTTAATTTGCATTAAGGTGGCGGAGGCGGTATAGGCGCAAAGAGTCTTGACGGCCGAATCAGCGTATTCTTCCGTTATCCATTCATTATTATCAAATAATGCTTTGCACAAATAGCGAGTCAATACAATCTCTTTGTACGACTTCCTGCCGAGAGTGCCATTTTCGCCTAACTGCTCTTTATCGTAAGCGAGAACAACATCCCATCCAAGCTTGTTTTGCAAAACATTACCGGCACTATTCTGTACCAATATATTTTCAGAATATTCCCAGCTCATTGTTTCGCCTCCTGTTCTTCGTGTTCTAAATAACATGCTGTCGTCACCAACAGCTTTATTTCTTCAAATGACATATTTTCGGCATCTATGGTTACCCACTTTTTGGCAAATCCTTTGGAAAATTCATGCGCTTGTTGACGTCCCCAAATAACACTTCCATAATCGCAACTATCATTAAGATAACAGAATATTTTTTCGAGTTGATAGTATGCATGTTGGTGCATAATTTTAGGACGGGTATAGGTAATTTCCAGTTCTTCGCATAGACCAGAATAATCCAACTCTGCTGCACCTTGATAGATGGCATCAATTCTATCAATTAAAACGCTCCTGAACTTTTGAACATTATCAGCATTGCTTTCATCTGTTAATTTGCAAGTCAAGTAGTTAATACAATCATCGATCTCATAAGTATCTTGACATTGAGTTGTCAATGCCTGTTTTATGTTGTTTAGTGTTTCAACGGGTGATTGGCCTCTAACTATGCCTTGCTTTTTCCATATATCCTTATTACGTAAAATTTCGCGTTCAACCCATTGCGTAATCAATTTGAGATTTTCGTATCTTGATTTTATGTATTTTTTAATATCGTTGAAAGGAACGATAATACGGTGATTCGAATTGTTATTTTCATCACCTAAATCACAATACATTGTAATACTAATAAATCCTTTTATTCCTAAAAACGAATTTGCCCCACTATGAACATTTACCTATGGAGACACTTGATTCCCTAATTTTTTAAATAATTTATTGGTATTATAAGGATGCGCAAAAGTAATTGATCTAAAGAATTCAAAGAAGTCATTGTCTGCGGGACATTCTTTTTCTGTCATATTGAACGGTGAGTTCATACAGATATTCTTGAATAGTGTTTTTTCTTTTTTATATGGCAGATTAACTCTATATTCTTCAGAAATACCTTGTTCTGAAATAAAACCATTAATTTTTTTGGCTAATAATTTTGGTGCGTCAACAATCATACACGCAAAAGACATAAAACATATGAATTTTTCTTCGTTTTTAGGATAGTACCTATGTTTATTGACGTAATCAACAGCAGTTCCAAGTCTATCCATTACAGCACAAACTTGGTTGTAAAAGGAATGATATTTATCATCTTTCCAAAAAATGGGGGATGAGTTAATAGCTTCTCTAAGTTCACCAACTAAGTCGGCATTCAAATATAGTGGTTTCTTTTGAACATTCTCTATAGGGATATTTTTGATTTCCAACACAGTTCCATCAAAATCTTCAATTCTAACCACAATATCTTCTTGTTCCATATTCCTTTTACACCTCCTGCCCAAAATTAACTATTATTTATTCTCCTAATTTTAACAATAATGGTAACAACGTCATTCCTACATCAAAGCTTTTATCTGCCAGCCAAATGAGAACGGATTTCGACTTTTCCCATTTCGTTTTCTTTTTTTCTTTGCTGGTTATGATTTCTTCAAGTTCCGTGATTTTATCCAATATTTCCTGTGTTTGCTCATCGGTAAGAGATGTCATATCCTGCACTTTTTCGCGTGCTTGCTCAAAAGTAATGTTAATGTTAATTTCATTATTAACCGTAACATTAACATTAGGTGGCGCAGCAGAACGAGATGGGGAACTCTTTTTTGACGTGTTCCAGCCTAAAGCATAAGCTTCAAGTTTAGGTTTCATTTGATTTAAATTATCTAAAAGAGTATCGGCATCAATGAGATAATAATCAAATCCACTATCTTTGGAGTAGTTCCACATACTTTTGCCCCACTCGGCAATGCAACCTTGATATTTACCGTCTAAATAGCGATGTAAATCCTCTAATGCTTTTTTTATCAGTTTTATCTACATCTTCAATTTTTTGAATATCTTTGCGTACTTCTCGTTCTTTTTCTTTTTGCAGCGAAGCTTCATAAGCAACTCTGCTTGGTTCTTGTAATTTTGGCATTTGCATATCACACCTTTATTCACATCTAATAAGATATAGTAACATCCTTGACAAAGTTTTAATCATCCGCACATACATGAATTTATTCTATCAAATAATTCTTTAAAATTTCCTAAAGTTTCTGTGGAACAAGTATATGTGCCATCTTCAACAGCATCCGCATACCATTTAGCATTTAATACTTTGCCACATTTGGTATACCCCTTGTTTGTTAAGCATTCGTCAAGATCGGCAACTAATGTTTCAATTTCAACTTTGTCAGTCTTATATGTTTTATTTGCTATTTCATCTTCAGAAGCATCCTTCAAGTACATAAAGTGTTTTTTATACTCTAATTCATACTTGTTTTTGAAGATTTCGCCGCCTTTGGTTACACCCTCTTTATCATAATCAAATAAAGCCATGTAATTACAACCCCAACCATGTAAGATTGTACACACATTTATAAGATTACTTGCTCCAACTACCGGAATAAAGGCATACTTTGAGAGATCAATGCCCAGTTTTTTGCCGATACACAATAAGTAAACACAGTCGCTGATTCCTTCAGTTACTACATTGAATTTTTCGTATGCGGGACCAAAGGTGTCAGATATGCTCATTCCTAAAGCTCGAATAATAGGTGTTAAAGTATCCTCTTGAGCATTGGGAGCAATGTCGGGGTGATATGCGGTTCTATATATCTTAGTAATACCTGATTCGTCTTTAACTGTTGCACGTATTCTCTCAATTCCACTATTTGCCGTGTCAAGCATATAGGGTGAATGTGTAGTATAAACAATTTGATTGCCTTTTGATGCTAGGTCGGTAAAAAGCTTCAATAGTTCCTTTTGTGCATTTACATGTAGTGAAATACCCGGTTCGTCAAACAAATATACAACTTGGCGTGAAGGCAGGTTGTTCGCCATAACATCGATGAATAAATTAAGATACCAGCGTAATCCATCGCTTCGTTCGCCAAGAGTCATTGTGGAACCACTATCAGTGCTCACGGTAAATGACAAAACATTTGTTGTAAACCGAGCTTTCAATGTCACTTTTTCAACAGTATAAAAAGACTCAAATGGAATGTTGATTTTAGTGTCAATTGCTCTCTGAATTTTATCTTGCAAGTTCGAAGTGCTTCCATCAGTTCTTCCGCTTACAGCTTGTAAAATCTGTTCTTTGGTGAAACCAATATATTTAATGAATTCGTATAGAAAACTCTTTGTGTTTTCCAATTCCTTTTTAAGTGCATCACCTTTATATTCGGACTGCAAGATTCTATCATTATGTCTATAAAACACAATGGGAAACAAAACACATAAATCCTGCCATTTAGTCATTACATCATCTAGTGCAGATTTATATTGATCTTGTTGCTCTGCAGGTACACGTGAACCCCATTGAACAAAGGTGTTAAGCGCAGCATTTGTGGTTGGAATATCAATGCTATCTTCAATTTTGATTTGAGAACACCTTTGTCTAAATGTAGCGAGATCATTATTTGTAAACTTAAACGGGTTAGACTTAACTATCTCATAGAATGCATCTATAGATTCTTTTACATTTTCCTCATAATATCGCATTATCCCGCCAACAGCAGAATAAGACTCGGAAGTAATAGTAACGATTGTATCTTCTTGAAGACACTGGACTTCATCCGTCAAAGCTTTTAGCGTAATTTTATATACTATTTTCTCATTGTCAGAATTTCGATTAACATTATTCTCAGCAAACACATTAGTCATCTTGTTTCTAAACAATATACCACTTAAACCAGACAATACATTGCTTTTACCGCTTTCGTTTTTTCCAATGATTGCAGTAATATTAGGTTCTATAATAATCTCATCATGGTCAATACCTATAGATCTATAGTTAGTTAATTTCACAGAATGTAATTTCAAATTCTCATCTCCTTTAATAACAGTCCATCATCATTTCTGTTCTTATCTCGATATCCAATTCAGGCATTTCATAAATAAAATCAAGCATCTTGTAGACAAACACCATTTGTTCTTCAAGCAATTTCAAATCAACAACTTCATTTTCAAAAGTTTGAATATAGAAGTGCCCTTGCTTGTCCTTCGCTAATGGATACCGTGCAAAAGTCATATCATCGGTTTTATCGTATATGTTCAGCACGAATTTCTCAACAAGTTTGATGGCGGAAAACATTTGCTCGGTGGTTGTGTTTTTATTTGCTGTTTTGTATTCGATAATCAGATTTCTTGCGGTAGCACACAAAGCCCGTATGTCGTGGCCACCTTCTGTAATGCCTTTCTCCTTGCTGAGAACTATACTCAAAACACAGTTGATAGCTTTAAGATAAACCTCGATACCATGTACTACGTTAAACATAATCGGAAAAATCCATGAATCTGCCTTTTTATCTCCATTGTTTTCCAAACACTGTTGGACAAGATTGTATGCAGACGAAAAATATGCTTCTCCCAAGACTACAAACTGTCTGCGATTTGTATGAGCAAAACCTGTTCGCCAATTTATGTACGCCGTTTTGTCTATATCGCTATTATATTGAAACATTGTAGGCATTTTCTTTGCATATTCAGTAACCTTATCTGTATCATAATCAGCATATTCTATTGATTTTAATTCCATCTTTCACACCTCTATTTCACCGCTCATTAGTTTTGGCAACAGACGATCACGGGCTTCTGCTAATAATTGGTTTTGATTTAAGAGTGTCTGACGTTTTTCAAAGTACTGCTGAAAAGGTTTATACAGTTCACAAGGGGCAGTAAGTACTGTAATGGTATCAATATGTTTTTTGCCGAGATGAGCTACCGTTGCACCTTGAATAGTACTCTCAAAAAATTTGATTGGCTCGTATATCGCTTGTAGTAAATATCCTTTCATATTGCTATCCTGTGGTCTTATGCAACAACTTCGTTGAACAAGATAGGCTTTTGAACCGTTCCAAGAGTTAATGTGAAACTCACCATCCATACCCACAACGATTTCGCCATTTTCTACAATATACCGTTCATCTGCTTCTTCAGTAGTAAAATCTTTAGTAATGCCATCAGGAATATTGCGAATTCTAATAATGGGCATACCTTTTCCATCAGAATTAAACATCGCTCCATCAAATGAATAGCCATACTGAACATCAGCAATATCTACTAATCGCTCTCTTTTCCACCCCTGTGGGATGCCGTCGATGATAGAGGTGGTTTCGTGTCCGGGGAAACGGAGATCGACAAACCACTCCTTATAGAGTCGCTGTGCCGATTCTTCAAATAATTTGATCTGTTTTTGGTTGTTTTCGATGAGATCATCGTAGGCGGAGAGAATGTCGACTATTTTATTTTGATTCTCCAAAGATGGCAAACAAATTTCTATATTACCGATTTGTTTTAAGTTAATATTAGGTTGCGCTGCCTGTCCAGAAACTGTATTTACTTTCGTCACTGTTTCTGGTAGATTCAAAAAATAGTAAACATACTCAAGATTACACTTTAATGAATTTATGCGAATTAGAGCAACAGCTTGGTTTGTGTTTGCGGGCACATCTTCCTCTCTTAAAACTGCTGTTTTTCCCAAATAAACTCCAGCCATCGAAAAAAGAATATCACCTTTTTGTAATTGAGAGCGTTTTAACTTTTCGTGCGTTTCATTGCTAATATACAACATACCATCCGATACAATGTATTTTGCATTGGTAATCATTTCAGAACGGATGTAGTTAATTCCACGATTTGTGAAGTCTGCGCCAATATTGGAGGGGGTAGTACCTTTAGTAATAACAGTACATAAATCTGCTAGCTTCACAGTTTCCCAGCTCATATTCCCATCTCCTTCATATTTTTCGAGATGGTATCCATAAGCTCGTTGGATTTGGATTGGAGCGTTAGAAGCTCGCTATGTATTTCCGTCATACGCTCGGCAAAGTCAACACCGTCATCCTCCGCTTCGGCAACGCCAACATAGGCACCGGGTGTGAGTGAATAACCTTTTTCGGCAATTTCCGCACGAGAGGCACACTTACACAGACCGAGTATATCCTTATACTCGCCCTCACCGAATTTTTCATATAGCCATGCAAGTTCTTTAATTAAATCAAGTAAATTTTTAAGAGCTTCAGATAACTCGTCACACTCACTATCGATTGCTTTTTTATACCAACCTAAAGTATATACACCTGTTTGCTCAGTCTTTTCAAGCAACTCTTTTAATTTATCTTTAGAAAGACCTTTCACACATTCGAGCTTTTCTTCGCGATAGTTTTTAATAAGCGAAGTACCGCTTTGCAAGATATCTTTTATAGCAAAGAAATCTTTATAACAATCCAATGAATGTGTATTTAATTTCGATAAAAACTCACCGAGTTTCTTAACAGCATCATTTTTATTAAAAACATCAAAAGTGGGGATTTTTAAAACAAATTCATTATATTGTTCTGTCATAGCAAAGTAATACTGCCGCAACAAATCGGTGTACTTCTGAGTTTCTCCACGATAAAGCCAAACGATAGCATTGAGATTCTTCATCTGCCATTCGTTCCACTCATTGAGCGTTTTATCAACAACGGTGTAATAGTTACGCGCGTCGATAAAGAGAACTTTATCTTCGTTTTCCTCACGTTTTGCTTTATCAAAAAACCATAAAGTACAAGGCAAACTCTTGGTGTAGAAAAAGTTATTACCCACAGAGAGCATAACGTCAACATCACCTGTGCCAACGAGTTGCTCACGGATATCTTTATCTTTGCCTTGGCTATCAGTTGCCGAAGCTGCCATAACAAATCCGGCACGACCGGTTTCATTAAGATATGCGTGGAAATAAGAAATCCACAGATAGTTTGCGTTTCCAACTTCCTTGTTCTTGTTAACGCTGGGCAAACCGAAAGGAAGTCTGCCTGCATTCTGAGCAGTTTCAGACTTTACTTTATCTACGTTGAAAGGTGGATTCGCCATAACGTAATCGCAGGAACCTTCAAGATTATGAGCGTCGTGATAAAAACTGTTTGCTTCATCTCCTGATACAATTTTTGCATTAAGCCCGTGAACTGCCATATTCATAATACAGAGCTTTGCGTTGTACTCCACCTTTTCCTGACCAAAGAAGGTCATAGCTGTATTGGCGTTTGCACCATATTGTTCAATAAAATCGGCAGAGGAAACGAACATACCACCCGATCCACAAGCAGGATCGAGCACAGTACCGTGGCTTGGCTCAATAATGTTAACAATCATTCGCACCAAGGATTTGGGTGTGAAGAATACACCGTCATCGGATGCAACGGCAGGAGCAAATTTATTAAGAAAATACTCGTAGATACGACCGATAATATCGTCCTTCATTTCATTGAAGGCACTATTATTAAAAATACGGAGAAGTTCTCGCAAAAGGTCATTTTGCAAAATAGTATAGTTCTTCGGCAAAATACCTTTAAGCTGTGCGGACTGCTCTTCAATCAGTTCCATTGCGTGATTGATAGCCTGTCCCATATCGGTGTTATCGGGCAGATTCAACAGATAATCATAGCGTGCTTCTTCGGGAAGGAAGATTGCGCTTTTAGTCTTGAAATCAGCCGCTTCAACAGGCAGAACCCTACCGTTGCGAACAGGACGGTCTTTCAATATATCTGCTTCTACGAACTTAAAGCGGCTATAAGCGTAACGCAAGAAGATAAGTCCAAGCACAGGCATACAATACTCCTGCGAGGTTACCTTAGAATCGGCACGTAAAAGGTCTGCCGCCTCCCATAATTCTGTCTCTAGTTTACGAATATTTATCATAACTTTCTCCAAATCCATCAAATATCAATATTCTATAGCGTACCAAACATTATACGATTGCTTATGAACTATATTTATCTTCTATAAAGTTCATCTAGTGTCTTTCCATCTTTGTTTTTCCATTCGGTCCAACCATTTGTTGAACCACCAAGGATAAAATCGCTAGCTCCACTGGGTGTGTTAAATGTGAGAATTGCATTGAGAATATATTTCCCATCAACTTTTGTTATCGAGCCGTTTTCAAGAAGTTCAGCACGTTGCTTATTGTATCTTTGAAGTTTTACATCTTTATCGATATTAACTTGTGAACCTTCTAAGACTTCGAATTTTTCACCATCATAAATGCCAAAAGCTTCAATTCCATTACGAGTTGTATGTAAAACGGCAGCTTCATCCAAAGATGTTTTGGAATCATCCATTTTATAACCTTGTGTACCCATAATGAATTGGATTTCGTCATATATTTCTTCAACGGATGCTAAATCATATTCATCAATCTCATATTTAGGCACAACTGTATTTTCCACCTTATATCTTTTAGACTCTTGTGCCTTCATAATAGCAAATTTTTCAAGTCCACTTATCATATCCAATGTAAAAGTTTTGCTTTCAGCAAGGAACATTATTGCCTTATTCCAAAAGTCTTTGGAACGATTGTGGTCATCTAAACGGGTGATACCATTTCTTGTTTGACCAACATATATTTGAGCAATTTTATTGTCATCGCTTTCATTTATCAAATAATAAATACCCGGACGGTTAATGCCAGAAATATTTTTAGCTTCTCCTAAAAGAGGACGAGGAATTACATACACCGTTATAGTGGAAAGATTTCGTCTTATAGAACGAATGCCGTCAGGCTGACCGTTGTGATATATAGTTTCAAGCTTTTTACTAATAGCCATTTTTATTCTCCTAACAATCAATTTGTGCTTCTTTGATTATAAATCTCTTTTAAGTCTTCAATAGCAAGGGTTGGTGCCATAGTGTGAAACATCAGATAGTTTCTATTCATTGTTTCAACCGGGGCTTGTTTGTAGATTTTTGCGCTATCTTCGCCATTATAGAAGTGCCAATAGCGATAGATATATCCAATCCAATACAGCACATCTTTCGGGTAAATTTCTCCACCCGTTGTCAGCTCTTCGCCTGCGGCGGATGAAACTTCTTCAAGAATATATTCTTCTCCGGCCCACTGCATACGATTATATTTAGAATCAAGATCTTTTGCAGTTTCGGATGTCATAAACGCTTTAACAAAAGCAGAACTTGTATAACCTTTATCAGCCGATAATTCAAACAGTCTGCCTTGGATATCACAAAGTTTTAATTGTAATTCGTCCATTAGTTGCCTCCCGCCTTAGCTTCATCCAATATTTCATCAAAAAACATACCTTCACGACGATAGTTCTTACAAATATCATTTGCCATTGAAATACCTTTTGCACGATTCTCTTCAGCAACATCTCTCATAAACATTCTTTCGAGATGTGAAAGATTAACTT
Source organism: Acutalibacteraceae bacterium (assembly GCA_045601885.1). Taxonomy (GTDB): domain Bacteria; phylum Bacillota; class Clostridia; order Oscillospirales; family Acutalibacteraceae; genus SIG589. Next base: position 18,133 of record JAZSAN010000010.1, read on the forward strand.
CGGCTTCAACTCTTACTGCATCGCAGCCTTTTTGTGAAACTGCAACATACTGTTTACCAAGTTGCAATGCAGACAAACTATTAATAAGTGCCTTATCGGTAACGTTGCCTACGAAAAAGTTATCTATAACAAAGAACATACGATCATTTGCGATGTTTCCAATAACCAGATCCTTTTCGTGTGTCATATCACGATATTTATTATAGAATGGTGTGCTATTGACCTTTTCCATTCTTCCTCTATGGAACGCAACCAACATTGCCCAATCAATATCAGCAGGCACTTCTACATGTGCTAACTCATCTGCACATATGGAAACAATATAGAATTTGGATTTCTCATAATCACAAATCAATGTAAGTGCCTGTGTGGGTTCAGTACCCATATAGAAGCCCTGACCGAAGTCGCACTGCTTACGGCTCTTGGGTTCAATCTTACCTACAATGCCCGATTTAGAACCGTGATACAAAAGGAGTCTGTTAGGTTCAAGCGTTATTGCTTCAGCGGCATCGGTGATTTTTCTTAGAGTCATATCGTATACAGGAACAGACTTCTCTTTGCAAAATTCGTATATCATAGACTGCGCCAATTTGTTAGGAACAGCACGACCATTCTCCCAACGGTTTACCGTTTGGAAGGTAACATTCAGTCGGTCTGCAAACTCAGTCTGACTCATATTTAAGTATGTTCTTATCTGTTTAATTAGTGTATGCATAGTCCACCTCTTAAATATAACATTCTTTCTATTTCTTATTATACCCAATGTTATATTATATGTCAATGAGTTTTGTCGATAAAAAGAGTAAACCTCAGCTATTTTTTATAGTTGAGGTTTTGATGTTAAAGTGAAATTATATTTATAATTTGTTTTTCTTTTTTCACTGCGTAGTCAAGGGCGATTTTAGTGCCGCTTTTGCGGGTGGTTGGGGCGTTTTGCTTATCGTAGTAGACGATACAATAGCGGCTTTTATCTATCATCTCATAGTTACGCTCTACGTATGCGGCTCTGCCGGAGTTTAGTATCTTTTCTGGGTAATAGGTGTCCTCGTAGCTTTCCAGCAAATAATTCTTATAGTGCTCGCTTATATACGGATATTCTGCTCGTACATAGATTCGTTTTATGTGCGGGTATTTTTCTTTTATTTTGGTTACGAGTTCAAGGCACAGGCTATTAAATCGGCTCTTGCTCCCGAAAAGAAATGTATCGACTTTTTCGTCCACAATTAGTTTTTCAATTATTTCAACAAGTTTTAATTTTAGTTCTTCGGTTTCATTTATCTTTCTATGACCGAAAAAGCAACAAGTTTTCTCTTTCATAATTACATCTCCTGTGTGCGATATATCGCAATTATAACACAAAAGTTTCAACTTTGCGATATATCCCACACGATATATCGAATATTTTTATAAAATTATAGTAACGATATATCGCAGAGGTGGAAATTATGAATACTAAAAATGCTGTTGCAGAACGTATTATTCAACTATGCAATCAAAAGAATATTGCAATAAATGCTTTAGCAAATATGGCAGGTATATCTCCGTCAACCCTTTATAGTGTCTTGAACGAGAAAAGCCAAAACCCCGGAATTGTTACTATTAAAAAGTTATGTGACGGGTTAGATATTTCATTGCGCGAATTCTTTGACGATGACATTTTTGATGATATAGAGCAAGAAATTAAATAGCATTATATACGAAAAAACTCTCTGCCGCGGCAGAGAGCTTTTTCGTTAATAGAGTTAGTTTACCTTTAAAATATTTATCTTTTCTTTTTTGAGTAGATATGCAAATGCACCAAGTGAAACAACACTATCAAAGGCATTTCCGATACCGAAAAGTAATGCAATTCC
>JAZSAN010000011.1:0-3173 GCA_045601885.1 Acutalibacteraceae bacterium
AGAATAATGTTGTTTTCTTTCCATAAGTTGTGCTTTAAATGATGACGGATACGACCGGCTTCACACATTCCGCTTGCAGAAATAATAACCTTTGGCTCGTTGTTAAAGTTGATTTGTTTTGACTCCTCTGATGTCATAGACATACGGATATCATCAAACCATATGGGATTAATACCTTGTTTAATAAGTGCAAGAGTTTCTTCATCAAAACAAATGGGATTACATTGCATAAAGATTGCAGTCGCTTCTGCAGCAAGGGGACTGTCTACATAAACAGGAAAATGTTCATGTCCCTTTACAAGTCCGTTTTGCTTAATTTCACGAATAGCATATAGCATTTCCTGTGTACGACCTACAGCAAACGAAGGTATAACAACGTTGCCGCCACGATCTAACGCTTTTTGAATATATCCTGCAAGTTCGTGGATTACATTGCTTCGGTCAGCGCTATGCAGACGATTACCGTAGGTAGATTCAATCACAAGATAATCCGTTTCAGCTACCTGCTGAGGATCTCTGATAATTCGTTGATTAGTATTACCGACATCGCCGCTAAATACAATCTTTTTATGCACAGTACCTTCGGTCAGCCAAAGCTCGATACAAGCTGAGCCGAGAAGATGACCGATATCTGTAAAGCGTAACTCAATCCCCTCAGCCGGATATATTATCTCACCATAATTGCATCTGCGAAATAGTGAAATGGCTCCAACCGCATCCTGCATATCATATACAGGCTCATATGTTTCAAGGCCTGCTCGTTCTGCTTTTCTGGAACGCCATTTTGCTTCCGCCTCTTGAATGTGTGCGGAATCACGTAACATAATATCACATAAATCGCAGGTCACATCGGTTGCGTAGATTTTTCCTTTAAAACCATCTTTATATAACTTTGGCAACATACCGGAATGGTCAATATGTGCGTGTGTCAAAAAAACGGAATCAATTTGATTTGCGGCAATCGGCAGACTGATATTTTGGAAAACATCCTTTCCTTGCTCCATTCCGCAATCAACCAAAAAGTATCTGTTATTTATTTCCAAGAGAGTACAGCTTCCTGTAACTTCGTGGGTTGCTCCTATAAACTGTATTTTCATTTAAAAACCCCCTATGTGTTTATTATACAACAATTAAGGATATTCTTCAACTTAAGTTTATTTCATCTTACATTTTATTCTTTAGCCAAATTGAGTTATTCTTGAAATTTTCTTGCTTGTAATATGTAATATAAATAGCCAATAGCCGTTTTTGTATTGTTTATTATAAAGAGGACTACACCCCAAAAAGTAGAAAAAGCGAAACGAAAATAGCACTTGCTTATGCCGAGAAGAAAAAGAAGAGCGTTATCAAATTACCTTAAACTTTAATTATGATGAATTCGCCATAGTTCTAATGAAAAATATATTGGGGTGGTGCATCGTGATCAATAAATAATCCCGACAGCAATAAACTATCGGGATGTTCGTTTATACAGGTATCAGTCTACCTATTACAATATATCTCGCATTATCAAATTCGTATGAGCAGGTGGATAGTGTTACGATGGTGTCATTATATTCCAATTCAATATCCGACTTAAAGGTGGACTTTGCTCTATATTCTTCTATTAGCTCAGCAAACTCTTCTTCGCTTTGATTTTGCAGATAAATTTTATCGTCGCGCTTGACAACAAGACCTGCAAACAGTTCAAGTTTGTAATTGCCATCAGGTGTCAAATAATACATTATAGGATGTTGGTTGTAATATGATTGTTGCTTATACTTTGCAAGCGAGCTGAACATTGTGCCATTTTTCATATTATGCCCGTAGATAATATAGTTGGCATCCTCGTCAAGTGCCCCGTTGCGGTAGTCTGCAAACAATGTACCGCTTACTAAATACTTACCGTCAAGATCTTTTCGTAAATACTGGTCATTGTTTTTTCCTTGCACAACCGGATAGTTAATAACGGTATCGGGACAGTAGAGCCAACCAATTACATCCTTATTTCTGTTAAGTAAGGCGTCAAAGTCAATCGCTATAGGAGGCTCGGTTGATTTTGGCGGTTGCTCATCATTGCCTTGCGTTGCTTCGGAGTTGGATTTAACATCCTTGGTAGCAACATATTCATCCTGCATTACCTCATAGATGTTATCTGCCTTATTGTAGTCATAGTAAATTTTACCTATATTAAAAGCTGCAAATACAAAAACTGCAATCAAAACTGTATTGATGATTTTTATAAATTTTCTATGCTTCAATCAAAAACCTCCTTTCAGGAACTTTACCAATATGATTATAATGGTCATTTCCACACCAAATCTTCGATTTGTCAACAAATTTTCAAAGAAAATTTGACAACGGACATTGCAATGATGTGGAAAAGCAATCCAATTTCACGAAATTTGATTGCTTGAAAGCCGATTTATCGGCTTTTGTGGGAACGTCTTGCGTTTCCACGTTCTACAATCATTATAAGATATTTTTTATAAAATGTAAATACAAAAAGATATTGCATTGTTCGTTAAAACGATGTATAATGATATTGTAATAAGCGCATTTGCGAACGATATGTTTTATGTCAGAAAGGTTATTGTATGGAGTATTTAAATATAACGGAAACGGCAGAAAAGTGGGGTATTTCACCAAGAAGGTTACAAACACTATGTGCTAATGGAAAAGTTGAAGGTGCTACACGGTTTGGAAAAGCATGGATGATTCCTAAAAATACACAGAAGCCTATTGATGGCAGAACAAAAGCAAGCAAGGAAAGCAATGCTATATCCTTGGACAAGGATATGCCAATGCCGAGAAAAACTCCTTTCTTGCATATGACCGATTTGTATAGCGTTGCCGGCAATGCCGAAAAAAGTATAGCCGCGCTTAACGGTAACCCCGAAGCGCAAATTCTTTTAGAAGCCGAAATCGCCTACTCTAAAGGTAATATTGAAAAAGTTTATGACAATGCATATTATCTTTTGCATAAGCATTCCGGGTTTTATGCCGTTATATCGGCAGGTATGCTCTTAGGATTATGCGCTATCTGGCGCGGCGACCTTAATATGTGGCGACAGGCGAAGATACATATAGCAGAAGCACCTGCCAAATCAGAAGCAGATCGTGATATTATGGCATTTTCAATAACGGCAATCGACAGTATCTTGTATGATGTTTCTTCCTTTCCTGAATGGTTT
>JAZSAN010000012.1:0-98144 GCA_045601885.1 Acutalibacteraceae bacterium
TCAGAAATTGTTCTACTTTCTTATTAAACTTTTCTTCGGTAGGCATAAACATACAGTGTTTGTAAATCTCATATGTTTGTAAAATATCGTTCTTGTGAGTTAATTCTATTAGGTTCATTGCACGCACCTACAAATTCTTATATATCAAACTGATTATATCATATAATTATGGAAAATTCCACTATTACGATTTGAATCACCACATAACTGTACCACCGTTGAGGAGGGGTGCGTGTCTAGGATTGAACATAAGGTTTAAAGAGAGAGCAATTAGGAATACAAGTGCGATAAAGCAACCATTGACAATAAGTATTTTTGATAGTTTATCCTTTTTGGCGGTATCGGTAAATATGACATAGTAGACAAAGCCAACAATGGCACAGAAAATCAGAGAAAAGCCAAAAGGTCGGCGCCAATAGATAGCGTAAAACACGCCCCACAGGCAGACAGCGGTCAGTATAAGGTAGACAAGAAAACGCACCGCTTTTGATTTTGCATCTACAAGGACGAGAACTGCGGGGATATATAGCATCGACAGTGCAAATCTCATCACGATAGCATCGTCAAGATAGATAAATATGTAACCGGTCATTATTCCTGCTACAAGTTCAATTAGGTATGTACAAACCATACAACTATTACTGCGGCACACGGTAGATTACCTCACTTTCAATTAGATTTCGGCAAGTTTTATCGGGAAAATACGGTATATATTTGGTGATGTGCCTTTGGGTGATTCGGTTTTCTGTGATATAGTCGGATATGAGTTTGCGTTTATACTCGTCAAGAGTCTCGACATCAATGCCGTTCATTAGTTCCAAAAGGCATTGAACAGGTGCGTTGTGTTTGTCGATGGTTGTTCTGGCTTTATGAAGTATTACTAACTGACTGCCAACTGTAATTTTCGTAACATCCTTACTTGCATTGTTACTAAATATGTCTATGGCATTGATATTGTATTTAATTAAACCTAAAAGTTTTTGAATATATCTCCCCGAATAATACCCATAAACCAAATCACCGTCAGAAATATATTTTTTCTCAATAACTTTGTTTTGATTAAAAAACGATGTGCCAAACTTTGTCTTTCGCGGAATATAATACATTCCGCGTTCAAAGCGAATTACCTTTTTTGCCTCACATAATTTTGTAACCTCTTTAATTATTTGCTGTTTGCTATAATCTTCTTTTTCAATTTCAGATAACATAAACGGTGTATTATATCCAAATTGTTTTATTAAACTATCAATTAATTTCATTTTTATACCTCCTTTGCGGAAATAACTTTCAGTCGGCAACTGAAATTAAATTCCAAAATTTTGTGATTGTTTACTCGTTCTTGACATTCAAACCCAAGTGTTTTATACTGTGATATGAGCATTACTGAATATGCTTAAAACCCGCATAAATACAGCGATTTCAAGACTTTATGTAATGTGATAAACCTCCCTTTATGTAAAATTGTGTGTAGAAAAAGACCATACCCTCGTGTCTTGGGTATGGTCTTATTTTAACATCATCAGGTGCCATTGCAGCACCCATATTGTTTGCATCCTTTACGCCTAAATCCTGTATTCTTCCTATTGTGGCGGATTTTATATACGGCATATTGCCCTCTTCTTCAGAAGATAATATTACTGTTCCACCGCCTGTAACTGTCCACTGTGATGTTTGTGGGCGCTGTGCACCGTATTCAAGCGGAAAACGATATTGTCTTTCGGCAGAACAAAAATGTGAGGATGTCACCGCCGCAGCTTTCGATGCTGCGCCGTTGTTAACATAAACAGAAGCATTTATAAGCCCGAGTGCCATAGTAGAACACGCACCGTAAAGTCCCACAAAGGGAATTTCCAAATCCATAAGTCCAAAACTGCTTCCTATGCATTGATTAAGCAAATCACCCGCAAATATGCAGTCAATATCCTGCGGCTTCAGATTTCCCTTTTTCAAAGCTGCGATTATTGACAAACGCTGAATTTGACTTTCTGCCTCTTCAAAGCTTTTTTGGCCAAAGGTATCATCACTGTATGCATAATCGAATTCTGCGGACATTGGGCCTTCTTTTTCTTTTTTTCCGACAACAGAAGCATAACTTTTAATTTTTGGTTTGTTCTCAAATATAATTGTTTTATCTTTTCTTAAAGACATATTATTCTCCCCTTTTAGTTTTAATATTTGACGCTGTGGGAAGAATATACTATTTTACATCAGCCAATTTTAAGTCTAAGTCTTAATTTATCAGCAATCATCGCAATAAACTCACTGTTCGTGGGCTTACCTCTGCTATTATGAATTGTATATCCAAAGTAGGAATTGAGTACATCAACATCGCCTCTGTCCCAAGCCACCTCGATTGCATGACGGATTGCTCGTTCAACACGTGATGATGTTGTTTGATTTCTCTTTGCTACCGTAGGATAAAGTTGCTTTGTTACAGAATTTATCATCTCGACATCCTTAACCGCCAAAATTATTGCTTCGCGCAAATACTGATAGCCTTTAATATGCGCAGGTACACCGATTTGATGTATTATTTCAGTAACCATAAGCTCAAGGTCGTTATCTCCCATAACATTATCCTTAACAAGCGGCACAGTGCTGTTTTTCCAACCCGAAAACTGTATAATTCTCTCGGCAAGTATGTTGGTATCGAAAGGTTTGATAAAATAATATGAAGCGCCTGCGGTTATCGTTTCCTTTTCAAGCATAGGATTATCGTAACCTGATATTGCCATAACAAGTGGTTTCTTTTCAGAATTTTTAATTTCTCCTAGTACACTTATTATATCCATATTAGGCATAAACACATCTGCAATAACAACATCGGGCTTATCTCTATGTATCCCATCCAGAAGACGTCTGCCGTCCTTCGCACAAAGTATTACATCCATTCCGTAGCTTTTGAGTGCGTTGGCACAGTTTTGGCCGAATTCCGTCGAATCGTCTGCAATTATTACTTTAATTTTCTTTTCCATCTTTATTCCTCCAATATTTTTTACCATATTTTACCATATTTACTAAAATAAATCAATAGGATTTTTGAGAAATTTTAACATATTTTCAAAATTTTGTTAATTTATAGCGTAAAAACAAAAAATACACACAGCAAGAAAAACCTTACTGTGTGTAAAAAATAATATTACAATATTATACAAATTAAACCGCTACAGCCCTCGTTAATAACCCGCTCGAGTGTTTCCTGAATCCTAATTCTCGCATCCGAAGGCATTCTGGCAAGTTTAGTGTGCAATCCTTCATTGACAAGCTCATGCAGAGATTTTCCAAAAATATTTGAATCCCATATTTTTTCAGGGCTTTCTTCAAACTCACGCAATAAATACATAACAAGGTCTTCACTCTGCTTCTCGCTGCCAACGATGGGGGTTACTTCGGTTGTTATATCAGCCTTCATCATATGTATTGAGGGAGCTGATGCGCGCAGTCTGACACCGTATCTTCCGCCCTGCTTCATTATTTCGGGTTCTTCCAGTGACAGCTCATCAATAGACGGCATAACAATTCCGTAACCTGTTGCTTCGACCTCATCTAAGGCATTTTTAACCTTCAAATATTCCCGTCTGTCATTTGCAAGAGCCATCATACTGCTCATCAGTTCTTGCTCGTCGTTAATCTCAATACCCGTCATTTCAGCCAAGACTTTATAGAAGAGTTCTTTTTTAATATCAACACATATGCGTATCACACCGGTACCGAAATCTATACTTTCGATATTTGCAGATGAGACGTTTGCGTTTGTTTTAACGCTATTTTCAATTCCTCTGACATCGTTAATAATTTTCATATCGCAACAGGTCTCTTTGACTGTGTCAAGCAGTGAGGACCTTAACCAATGTTTTATCGGCAACGAATTTATCCATTTGCCGAGCTTTATGCCAATCTCTTTTATCGGGAATCTAAACAGCACTGTTCCTAAAATTCTTTTTATATCCTCAGTATCAAGCTCAATACAATTAATCGGAATGACGGGGACTTTATATTTTTCTGTCAGCCGCTCTGCAAGTTCTATACTCTCCTGCGATTCGGGATACATACAGTTTAGAAGCACAATATAGGGTTTATTAATTTCGTTTAACTCGTTTATTACCCTCTCTTCCGCCTCTTCATATTCGTCGCGCGGTATATCGCTTATGCTTCCGTCGGTCGTAACCACAAGACCAATGGTTGAATGCTCATTTATTACCTTCCTAGTTCCGATTTCGGCTGCCATATTAAAAGGAATTGTTTCTTCATACCAGGGCGTCATTACCATACGGGGTCGGTCATTTTCTATATAACCTATTGAGCTTGGCACTATATAACCAACGCAATCAATAAGGCGTACATTGAGACTTGCATTATCCTCGAGCACAATGTTGACGGCGTTCTCGGGAATGAATTTTGGTTCTGTTGTCATAATTGTTCTTCCCGATGACGACTGCGGAAGCTCGTCGCTTGTGCGTTCCTTAAGATATGGCTCGTCAATATTAGGAAGCACAAGTGCATCCATAAATCTCTTTATAAATGTTGATTTTCCCGTTCGGACGGGGCCTACCACACCTATATAAATATCTCCACCCGTTCTTGTTGCTATATCCTTATAAATATTTGTATCGGTCATAATATTCCTCCACTAACACATTCTTTTGTAATATGGATATGTTTTAGTTTTAAAAATTATGACAAGCACAAAAAAACGACGTCAAACGACGCCGTTTTTAATCTATAAATTATTGTTCTACAATCAATTCCTTAATGGAGCGATATAGATAATCTCCATTTTCAAGCAATTCAGGACGCTTGATTGCAATTCCCTCTCCCTTAACAACGCTATGCACAGGGTCGTTTGCCAGTGTAACCTTTGTTCCGATATAATCTGACAGCAACTTATCAAAATCGTTTATAAGCGCTCCGCCGCCCGTTAAATACACACCGTCTTCCTTTATGTCGCCGACAATATCGGGAGCGGTACGCTCTAATACAACGCGAACTTCGTTGCAAATGGTATGTAATGCGTCCTTTATCGCCTCATAAACCTCGCTTGAAGAAATTTCAAATGTTTGAGGTAAACCTGTTAGAAGATTCTTTCCCTTAACAACCATCGAAACCTCAAGTGCGCGGTCATACGCAGAGCCGAGTTTTTTCTTGATATCCTCTGCGGTCAAGGGTCCTATCAAAACATTGTATTCTTTTTTTACATAACGAACAATAAGCTCGTCTAAATCTCTTGATGCAAGCTTTAGCGTTTCACACTCAACAATTCCGCCCATGGAAATTGTTGCAATATCGGTGCATCCTGCACCGAAATCAACCACCATACTACCATGTGGTTTTGAAAAGTCAATACCCATTCCTATTGCGGCAGCAATCGGACTTTCAATAACGCTAACGTTTCTGCCACCTGCGGTTTGGAGCGCATTGGCAACGGTATGATGCTGTATGGGTGTAACGCCTGTGGGCAAGGAAACCATAATTTTGGGTCTGGAAATTCGATTTCCAAATGCCATTTTTACATATTCCGTGAGCATAGCCTCAGCGGCATCAAGCTCTGCTATAATTCCGTTTTGTATGGGGAAAACCGTTGTCAGACTCTCAGGAGTTCTTCCAAAGGTCTGATATGCCTTTTCTCCAAAGAGGACAGGCTCCCATGTATCAGTATCAACAGTCACCACACTAGGAAGCTCAAGCACTATTTTATTTCCTGATGCAATCACGGTTTTTGATGTTCCGAGGTCAATTGCTATTTCTGTTGCCATTTATATCACCATAATAATTATAATTAAATCTCTTGTTTTTTTCAAGCACTAATAACTGCCGTAAGACAATATACATTTTCAGTTCCCGCAAGCATAAGCATTCTTGCGCATTCATCAAGAGTTGCACCCGTGGTTTTTATGTCATCTACCAGCAAAATATTTTTATAGCTGTTTGACAAAGCCTTATACGCATGGCGTACATTTTCAAAGCGCTCGAGAGCAGAGAGCTCGTGTTGAACTTTATTGTTTCTTTGTTTTATAAGCAAGCGCTTATATGGCAGCGACATTTCCTTTGCGACACGCTTTGCAAGTAATCCCGCATGGTCGAAAGAATGTATATTCTTCTTTCTTTTGTTTCTTGGGACAGAAACAACACAATCAATTGTAATGTCGGGAAACTTTTCCAAAAAGCATTTGACCATATGATTTGCAAAATAATCTGCACCGTCAATATTTCTACCGAATTTATATTGATATATCGCCTGTTTAGCATTATTTTCATTAATAAAAGGCGAAGCAATCGCGCGAAAATGATAAATATATCGCTTGCAGCTGCATAGCTTTTTAGGATTTCCGCAACGAAGGCAGGTTTTCACCTTGATGGGAATAATTGTATCTGTACATTTTTTGCACAAAAACTCGGTTGGATGAATTATATCATCGCAAACGATACAACGCTTCGGAAAGAAAAGACATATTAGTTCATTTAAAATTTCTTTCATAAAACGCATCCTCAATCATATTTTTAAGCCCCGAATACCTAAGGTTTTTTCGGTCATTACCCACCATTTTAACCACTGTGCTCCTATCTCCTACAATTATGAGCATTCGCTTTGCTCTTGTAACGGCGGTATAGAGCAAATTTCGATATAAAAGTTGTGACGGAACAGCACAAAGTGGCAAAATAACACAGTTAAATTCACTGCCTTGACTTTTATGTACTGTGATAGCATATGCGGGTTCAAGCTGTGAAATATCGGTGGTATAGTAGGTTGCCACTTTATCGTCAAATCTCACGGTTACGGTCTGCGATATCATATCTATGTTGCTTATAATTCCTATATCTCCGTTATAGACACCCAGTCCTTGTTCACCGTTGTCCTTAACCCATTCAATATTGTAATTGTTTTTTATCTGCATTACCTTATCATTTTCACGATACGAAAAACCGCCGTATTGCAGTTGCTTTTGAGCATCGCTTTTTGGATTTAGTTTTTCTTGAATAAGCGAATTAAGGTTAATGGTGCCTGTATCGAGCTTTCGCGACGGGCAAAGTACCTGTATATCCGAAAAAGGCGCAAAGCCGTATGCCTCGGGCAAACGCCTTGTGCAAAGGTCAACCACCAACCTTGCAGTATCAACCGCAGATACTGAATCTATCATAAAAAAATCCGCATCCTTTGAGTTTAGGTTCGGTATATTGCCGTTAATAATCTCATGTGCATTGTATACGATTAAACTGTTATCTGATTGTCTGAAAATCTTATTGAGCGATACTGTTGGTATTTTTTGTGAATCTATAATATCGTGTAACACATTCCCCGCAGAAACGCTTGGCAGCTGATGATAATCGCCAACCAAAATTACACGCGTCCCAAGTTTGAGTGCGCGCAAAAGACTTTCGAACAAAAGCACATCAACCATCGACATTTCATCGACGATTACCACATCACACACCAAGGGATTGCGCTCGTTTCTCTCAAAATAGGGTTTGTCACCCTCGCCCCACTGCACTTCTAAGAGCCGATGCAAGGTCTTGGCATCCCTGCCTGTGAGCTCTGACATACGCTGTGCGGCTCGGCCTGTTGGAGCAGCGAGCAATACTTTTAAGTCCTTTTTTTCAAAAAGCTCTATTATTCCGTTTAATGTAGTTGTTTTTCCCGTTCCGGGACCACCCGTCAAAACACATACACCGCATTTAAACGCAGTATCAATAACTTCTCGTTGCTTTTTATCGTATTTAATATGTAAAACATTTTCGGCATAATCAATTTCCAGCTCATCAAGCATCAATGGTTTTGAAAACTCCAAAAGCAACTCAAGTTTTGAAGAAATATACTCTTCAGATACATAATAATCAGGCAAAAATACAAATTTTGTTCCTTCAATATCCTTTGAGCGCAGTCGCAGATTATATATAAGCTTGTCCGTCGCCGTATCAGCATCATCAGTCGAGCAGCCAAGCAGCTGTGCAGCAACCTCACAAACTTTTGTCCTTGGCAGACAGGTGTGGCCGTTTAAGAGATTATGCCGCAAAATAAATTCTATACCCGCAAAAAGTCTGTTTTCATTATCTCTCGGAATATTAATAGACTCTGCAATTTCGTCTGCGCGGTCAAAAGAAAAACCTATCGACTCTCTGCAAAGCGCATACGGGTTTTCTTTAATAATATCAACTGAACGAGGACCAAACTCCTTGAAAATTCTTGTTGCATCCTCGGGTGATGCCTTGAATTTTGATAGATAAAGCATCAAATCCTGAATTCCAAACTGCTTCATATATTCAGCCGAAATTTCCTCTGCCCTTTCGCGCGAAATACCCTTTATTTCACTTAATCTGATTGGCTCATTTTTTATTATTTCAAGAGTATCACTACCGAATTTTTTAATCAGTTTTCTCGCAGTTGCAGGACCAATGCCTTTTATTGCGCCGCAGGAAAGATATCTCAATATTGCCGCTTCATCGGTGGGCGCTTCTTTTTCGCATTCCATTGCCTTAAACTGCGGACCGTATGTTGAATGCAAAACCCGCTCGCCTTTAAGAATAAGAATATCTCCGTTTGATACAAATGGGAAATTACCCGTAACGGTTATGGTATCGCCGTTACAAGAGAGCTTGAAAACAGTATATCCGTTTTGCAAGTTTTTGTATGTAATATGCTCTACTCTTCCTTTAAGTGTCTCAAGCTCTCCATTCACTGTTTTCAACTCCTTTTCTTAATAATTTCCGATAATTCATCAATATTGCACAACAAAAAATCAGAACAGTTTTCTTCTATTTCTTTGCAAAGCATAATTTCCGATACAGGCATTCCCGTATCAACACCTATCAGACAATCCGCATAGTTTTTGCCATACCACCGAAGTTCTTCAAGCTGTGCTGTCACCTTGTTTACGGATTGCCCATCTGACAGTGGCATAATCAAGAAATTTTTTACACCCTTTGGTCGCAAAAAACACATCCAAATGCGATGCATTATTTCTCCAAGTCCCACCACCGAAAGAAAAAGTGCAATTAAAATTAAAATTGTTTTAAACATACAATCACCCCATAACATCGTATGTGGTGACTATGGTTTTTGATATTAAAAGCAAAGGCGAGTTACATAGCGCAAGTGAAAAGCGTTATAATAACCCGCCAAAAATTTATTTTATTGTGACAACAACATTATAGGTGCCAAGTTGCCATACCGTATTGAATTTTTTGGAATATATTCTCACCGCTACGGTATATTCGCCTGCGGTTTTACCCGAAAGGTCTGCAACCGCATACAAATCAACGGATGATAACTTATCCATATCTGCGCGCGGTCCAAAAATTCTCACATTTTTAATTGATGATGCCGTTGGGCTAAGTCCGTTTTCAATATTCTTGAATTCAAAGTTCTTTACTGTATAAACCTTTTCTTTGAAAGAACTTGTGTTAATTGTAACAGTTACAACATCAATGTTTTCGGCAAGCTTAACACCGTTTGGTAATATCGGAGTTACCTCAAACTGCTTATTAGCGGATGAAATATTATCAAAATCAATCGGTGTGAGCGAGATTGATTTTATATCATCCACAGTAGTTGCAGGGCCTAAAATTGAAACCTTTTTGGCACTTACTGTATACGGAATATCATTCGCCTCATAATACTCAGGTTTGTTTGAGAATGTAACCTTCAAATCCACAACCTTTTGTTTCAAAATCGGTACGGTGATTTTGATAACATCGGTCGGTATAGAATATACCGATTTATCAAGCTCTTTTCCTTCCGCATCATACAAACGCAGGTTTGCATCAAAGGACTGTGTGGAATCCAATGTTTTGTTTACATTAGCAAGTGCAACAACGCGATAAATTTTTGCAAGCTCGCTACGGGGTCCTGTTATGGAAAGCGTAGCATCCGCACTACTGCTAACGGTTGGAGTATCTGCAACCAAGCCCGATACCGCAACAGCACCAACCGCTTCAACCTCAACATTAAACTCCTTTGTATCGGTATAATCGAAAACCGCGGTTACCTTTGCAGGAGTTATACCGACAATATTTACTCCCCCAACCTTAGCAGATGCGGCGGTGAGGTCAATTTCATAACTGCCCGCCTCCGTAACATCAGAAAGCGGTAACGTTACCGATATATCGTTTGAATTCAAGGATGCGAGCAAATAACTCGGTCCGCTCACTTTTACGGAAGCTGTTTTAGAACTAATTGAAATTAAATCTAATCCCAAATCACCTGCGGCAGTGCCTTCAGTAGCAACAGATATTGTAATATCACTGAACGTGGTATCGCGAACAGGGTTTTCATTGATGGTAATTACCATCCATAAAACAAAGGCTGCAACTAAGGAGAATACAAGCACAAACTTATCGTTTTTAAACAATTTACGGAATAAATCTTTATTTACCGTCATGTGTATTTCTCCTTTCTCATTTCTTACGTATAATATCTTTTGCCTTGTTTGTTATCTTATTTAGAATGCCGTTATTTGAACTGCTGTATTCGTCAATAAAAAGTAGTTTGTTCAATTCTTCGTGCAAGGTTATCATATTGTAGTTTCTTGTAAGTTCGCCATTCACAGCAATTGAAATAATTCCCGTTTCTTCTGATACGATAACAACTGCCGCATCAGACGTTTCACTTATACCGATTGCTGCTCTATGCCGTGTTCCAAGACTGGAATTCAAAGAATCGTTTGAAGTCAGCGGTAATATACAGCCTGCCGAAAGAAGTCTTCCTTCTCTTAAAATTACAGCTCCGTCATGCAAAGGTGATTTCGGGAAGAAGACATTAGACAGCAGTTGTGTCGAAGCTTGTGCATCAATCATTGTGCCCGTATCAGCAATTTCGCCCAAAAGTGTTGAACGCTCAAAAACAATCAAAGCGCCGATTTTCTGTTCCTGCATCGTGGCACATGATTTACAAACCGAATCAATGCAACGCAGCATAACCTCTCGTTCATCGCTTAACGCCTTTGAGCCACCCATCTGACCTCTACCAACTCGTTCAAGCACTCTTCGAAGCTCGGGTTGGAAGATTATTACAACAACGACGATTACCGAATCTATGAGTTTGTTTAGCACCCATTTTAGCGTAACAAGGTCAAGCCATTGTGCAAGAACGAAGACAACCAAGAGAATAAACAAGCCCTTCATAAGCTGTCCCGCGCGCGACTTTTTGAAAAAGTCAACGCATTTGTAAATGACATACGCTATAACAAGGATATCAATTATGTCAAAAAATCTTATATTTTTGAGAGCAAAAAACATCTGCTCAAAAACGCTTCCTATAGAACTAAAAAAGCTTCCCACGGTCACACATCCTTGTATAAAAATTTACCTATTAATATTTTATCATATATAAAAATATATTCAATAGTTTTTTTAAATTTTTTTATATTATCTATAACGTTTCAGAACATCAATAAACGAAAAAATGTCGTTTTTTGTATTAAACACAGAAGTGCACACCCTTACCGTACCAACATCTACCGTTCCAATAGTTTTATGGGCAAGCACAGCACAGTGTAAGCCTGCACGTACGGCAATGCCGTTTTTTGAAAGATAATCTGCCGTTTCCATGCTGTTTTTTCCCTCCACATTAAACGATAAAACCGGTGCTGTTTTGTTAACTTCGGGTCTTTGCATATAAAGTCTTATTCCCGACATTTTTTCAAGATTATCATAAAGCAATTGCACCAAGCTAATTTCATGACGATATATTCTATCGATAGTTTTTTCTTTTACAAAGTCGATTCCTGCTTTTATACCCGCTATCCCCGGTACATTTAAGGTGCCACTTTCAAGTCTTTCCGGCATATCAGTCGGTTGTTCATACACATTAGAGAAAGTGCCTGTTCCTCCCTCTATAACGGTTTTTTCAACCGGTCTGCCACATACCAAAATACCCGTTCCCATAGGCGCATACAAGCCCTTATGTGAAGCTATACACAAATAGTCTATGCCATCTTTTAAAGCAATAGGCAACACACCTGCTGTTTGGGCTGCATCAACAACAAATATTATACCATTTTGTCTGCAAAGCTCTGCAAGCATTTCTATCGGCATTAATTCCCCCGTAACGTTTGATGCATGGGTGCAGACTATCATTTTTGTATTAGGTTTTATAAGGTGCTCGAAAGCGCGATATGTTGCCTCTTTATCCCCTACTATTACATTCGCCACATCGTATTCTATCCCTTCCGAGGACAGCTTATATATTGGCCGTAACACTGCATTATGCTCATATGAGGATATAATCACATGGTCGCCTGATTTTATATTACCCTTTATAGCCATATTAAGTGACATAGTGCAGTTTTGCGTGAAAATCACATTTTCCGTCCGAGCGCTGAAAAAATCTGCCACCGTTTTGCGCGCATTATATACCATTACCGCTGTATCCTCAGATAACTTGTGTCCGCTCCTTCCGGGATTGGCAGAATTTCTTTGCAAAGCTTTATTAACGGCGTTTATAACTCCGCTTGGTTTTTTGCCTGTGGTTGCCGCATTATCTAAATAAATCATTTATTCCCTCCGTTTTACAAAAAAACGCCTAAGTATAAAAGGCGTTTTTTCTGCTTATTTTTCTATGATTTCAAGTATTTTAATTCCAAAATTGCGTAAAATAGGCTCTATTTTATTTATATCTCCATAAACTGTAATACTGTATCCGCAACCATTATTGAGACCGCCTTTTGTTTTTTCCATATTGGCCTTATAGCCGTTTCGGCGAAGAATATCTCGACCTCTTATGGCATAGGTTACAGTTCCGGTAACTATTGAATAGTTTTTCATTTTTTTCACTCCAAACGACGACTTCTTATCGTGTTATCTATGCACACTATATATTATGCGGACTTGCCGTTTTTGGATATAAAAAAACCGCTCATATGAGGGGTTTGATTTATAGGCTATTGTTTTTTCCAAAGATATTTATCGTTCCGTTCTTTTCAAGACCATAGATTATTATAATCGCAATTGGTAGCAAGAACATACCGATAATTCCAAAAAGTCGCAAGCCGACGAAAATAGCAAGAAGTGTTATAAGCGGGTGAATTCCCATCTGGTCGCCAATAACCTTTGGCTCAAGGAAGTTGCGCACAATCATTACCACAAGATAAATAACGGCAAGGCCGACCGCTTTCCAAACATTTCCTGATATTAATGAGACGATGGCCCACGGAATAACCACAGTGCCCGTACCCAAAACAGGCAAAACATCAACAAGTGCTACAATAGCAGCAATACTTATGGGCTTCTTTACCCCTATTATAACAAAACCAACACTAAGCTCTGCAAAGGTTATTGCCATTAACAGCAAATAGCTCTTTCCAAATTTAAATATACTTTCTAAGAATATCTTCTTTATATCTGAAATTATTACGTTTGCCCTACTTGTCATATGTTTATGAACAAAAGACATTACAACATCATAATCCTTGGCTATATAACAGCTTGCAACAACGGTAACAATTATTGTTATAAGTAGACCTGGTGCATTTTTCGCAATAACAGTTACTGAGGATGACAAAAATCCTGTAACGAAATCTGTAAGCTTAGTCACCAAGGTATCGGGAAGGTTTTGAATCGCTGCTGCAATCTCATCAGGAAGGTCAATCATAAAATCGGAAAACACATTATTGACATTTCCAAAAACATTTTTAAGGTCAGACAGATAAGCAGGCGCCATAGAAATAAGATTAGATGCCTTATTGTAAATAAATACACCTAACCACGAGAGCAAGAAAATTGTAAGCAAATATAAAAGAATCACAAAAAAAACCGATAATATGCTTTTCTTTATGCGCATTTTTTTTGAAAGAAACTTTGCAGGACGCTGCACTATTACCGATAAAACAAGACCGATTAAGAACGGCAAAAGATATATCGTGCAAAATTTTAGCACAAAATATACTATCGCAGCAATCAAAACGATAAATGCCGTATCAATTAAAAACCGTTTTTTACTATCGATATTCATTAAAAATTCCCTCCGATACTGTCAATATAATAACCTATTTTTCCCAATATCGCAACATTTATATTAAAAATTCACAAAAATTTATAAATATCTTGATTTTGTATATTTTTTATGGTATCATTTCTTTTGTTCAAATACAAGTGTTTTTCGGTGGTGGACAAAATAATGCAAAAAAACAAGTTGGCTCTTGTGAATATTTCTGCTTTGCCCGAAACCTTTGCAGGTGTATTAAAAGCAAAACAACTGCTTGCCTCCGGTGATGTTAAAACCGCATCCGAGGCGGCACAAAAAAGCGGTATTTCAAGAAGTGCATTTTATAAGTATAAAGACAGTATTTTTCTTTATGATGAACAAAATGTTGTCAACATTCGCGCAATGTTGCTTGATGAATCGGGTATCTTATCCGAATTTCTTGCAGTGCTTTATAAATACAAAGCAAATGTTCTCACCGTTAATCAGGGTATCCCGTCCGATAATGTTGCCGCACTTACGGTTTCGGCGAGAATTGATACCGAAAAATATCCTGTTGATGATATACTCGAAACTTTACGCAGCCTTCACGGTGTAGTATCGGCTGACAGAATAATTTAGTAAGGAGATAAAAATGGTAGATGTAGCAATTATCGGACACGGAGTTGTTGGCTCGGGTGTCGCTGAAATCCTCCTTAACCACAAGGATTTGATTTCACAAAAGGCAAAAAACGAAATTAACTTAAAATATGTGCTTGATATTCGTGATTTTGACTCGCTTCCATATAGTGACAAATTCACTAAGGACTTTAACGAAATATTAAATGACGATGACGTCAAGGTCGTTGTTGAAACTGCAGGTGGCGCAACCTTTGCTTACGATTACGTAAAGGCTTGTCTTTTAAAAGGAAAAAGCGTTGTAACCTCTAACAAAGAGCTTGTTGCGGCTAAGGGCGCAGAGCTCCTTAAAATAGCTATGGACAACAACATAAATTTCCTCTTTGAAGCAAGCGTTGGCGGCGGAATCCCTGTTTTACGTCCGATAGCACAGTGTCTTGCCGCAAATGACCTTACTGAAATCACAGGTATTCTTAACGGCACTACCAACTTTATACTTACTAAGATGATACGCGAAAATATGTCTTTTGACGATGCACTTGCTATGGCACAGCGCCTTGGATATGCCGAGCGTGACCCATCGGCAGACATCGACGGACATGATGCCGCAAGAAAAATTTGCATTCTCGCTTCTCTTGCCTTCGGCAAGCACGTTTACCCCGACCAGATTAAAACCGACGGAATTCGCGGTATGCTGCTTTCAGATGTGGCAATCGCATCGGATATGGGATATGTTGTTAAGCTTATTGGTAACGCTAAGGTAATGGCTAACGGAAAAATAACCGCTGCTGTATCCCCCGCTGTTATTAATAAGTCCAACATTATATCAAATGCTGATGATGTATTTAATATCATAAAGGTCAGAGGCGACGCAATTGGTGATGTTGCCTTCTACGGAAGAGGCGCAGGCAAGCTTCCGACTGCCAGTGCAGTTGTTGCTGACGTTATTGACTGCGTTAAGCATTTGCAGGCACGCAAATATCTCTTCTGGGATGAGGGCGACGACAATTATGTAATCAATCCTGATGACGTTGCATTTGCTTATTTTATAGTTGTGGATTCAAAATATAAAGACACTGTTCTTGCATCTGTTGATGCACAAGACTGTACAGAAAATTCTGATTCCTTTGCATTCATAGTCAAGAAAGAAACCAAGAATTCCTTAAAGGCAAAACTTGAAACTGCAGGAATAGAAGATTACAGAATATTCAGAGTTGTTGATTAACAATTAATATATTTTTGTTGTATTATGTAACAGACGGGTATATAATATATTCGTTTGATATAAATTATCTTTACAGTACCGAGATAACGGAGGAAAATTATGGCATTAATTGTAAAGAAATTCGGCGGCTCTTCGGTTGCCGATAATCAAAAGCTATTAAATGTAGCAAAAATTATTGAAAAGGATTATAAAGCAGGAAATGATGTTATCGTTGTTGTTTCGGCACAGGGTGACACCACTGATGAGCTTCTTGAAAAGGCTTATTCCATTAATCCTAAGGGACCGTCAAAGCGTGAGATGGATATGCTTATCTCTGCAGGAGAACAGATGTCAATATCTCTTCTTGCTATGACCATTGAAACACTTGGACTTCCTGTTGTTTCACTGCTCGGTTGGCAGGCAGGCTTCCACACTGATTCAAACTATTCTATCGCAAGAATTCGCAGAATCGACCCCGAACGTCTTCGCGCAGAGCTTGCCAAGAAAAACATTGTTATCGTTGCGGGATTCCAGGGACTCAACAAATATGATGATGTTACCACTCTTGGTCGCGGTGGCTCAGACACAAGTGCTGTTGCTATTGCATCGGCTCTCAAGGCTGACCTTTGTCAGATATACACCGATGTTGACGGTGTATACACAGCCGACCCGCGCATTGTTAAGACCGCTCAGAAGATGAATGAAATAACTTATGATGAGATGCTCGAGCTCGCTACACTTGGAGCACAAGTACTTAATAACCGCTCGGTTGAGATGGCGAAAAAATATGGAATTGAACTTGAAGTTTTATCAAGTCTTACACCCGATGTTAAGGGAACGATTGTCAAGGAGGTCGTAGGTATGGAAAAAATGCTTATAAGAGGTGTTGCTAAGGACAGCAACGTTTCACGTATATCAATTGTTGGTCTTCAGGACCAGCCAGGTGTTGCTTTTAAGGTGTTTGAGCGTCTTGCTCAGGCAAAGGTTAATGTAGATATTATTTTGCAGTCTGTTGGACGTGACGGCACAAAGGACATCACCTTTACTGTTACTGCTGACCAGTGCGCTACAGCAATCGAAAGCATCAAAAAGATTGAAGACATCTTAAAATATAAAAAGCTTGTTCACGATGAGAGTGTTTGCAAGGTTTCCATCGTTGGAACAGGAATGCAGACCCACCCCGGCGTTGCCGCTAAGATGTTTGAGGCTTTGTCAGATGCCGACATTAACATTCAGACAATTTCAACCAGCGAAATCAAGATTTCCGTTTTGGTTGATTCAAAGCTCGGCGAACGTGCACTCAACGTTGTTCATGACGCATTTATTATCTAAATGATAAAACCGCTTACGAGATTTCGTAAGCGGTTTTTTTATTACATTTTAAGCTCTGCTATCGTAACACCTGTTTCCCCTTCTCCAAAAACTCCAAGACGGAATGTTCTGATGTTTTTGTGTTTTCTTAAATGCTGCTGCACAGCGGTACGAAGCACACCCGTTCCTTTACCATGAATTATGGTTATGCTCGGAACGCCTGAGAGAACTGCGTTATCAATATATTTATCAAGTTCCATAATCGCTTCATCGCTTGCCATTCCGCGAAGGTCAACCTCTGTAGTAGCGGCTCGTTCAGCACGGGATTCCAATCCCTTAACCTTGCGTTCGCGTTTTACTTCAGGCTGCTTGTTTTCGGTAAGGCGAAGGTTTTTGATGTCAACACGGGTTTTGATTATACCCGCTTGTACAAAAGCGATGCCTGCCGCTTCATCAACACTGATAACCGATGCTGTTTTATTTATATCAAAAATAATGACTGTGTCTCCCGCTTTTAAAGGACGCGGCAAAACGTATTTATCGTCATTTCTCGCTATAACGGGGTCGGCATCGTCAAGCATATTGTTAAGAGTGCTTTTCACACTGCTTCTAGCACGAGAAAGCATCTGCGCCGAATTCTGAGCGTTGAATTCCTTTTTGATTGATTCGAGTTCAGCTAACATCCTGTTTGATTGCTGACGCGCGTTATCAACAATTCTCATTGCTTCTTCTTTTGCACGCTCTGCATTCTTTTGACTTTCTTTTTCAATCTCCAAAAGTTTTTGCTTTACGCTGTTTTTTGCCGCATTCAATTCAGAGCGCAAGCGATTTGCACTCTCGCGCTCCTTTTCCGCTTCAAGACGTGAAGCTTCCAAAGAAGCAATAATATTTTCAAGTCGCAAATCATCTTTGTCAATAAGCGATTTGGCATTCTCAACCACATCTTCAGAAAGGCCGAGTCTTTTTGAGATTGCAAATGCGTTAGAACGTCCCGGCACCCCAATCAAAAGGCGGTATGTAGGACGCAGTGTCTCCACATCAAATTCACAACAAGCATTTTCTACGCCGTCCGTATCAAGAGCATAACTCTTAAGCTCAGCATAATGTGTTGTTGCGGCAACCCTACTGCCATAGCTGCGAAAACGCATTAAAATTGCATTTGCAAGTGCCGCACCCTCAACGGGGTCTGTTCCTGAGCCTAACTCATCTATGAGCACAAGAGAATTTTCATCAGCAATATTTAATATGTTTATGATATTTGCCATGTGAGAGGAAAATGTTGAAAGCGACTGCTCAATACTCTGCTCATCACCGATGTCAACCAAAACCTTATCAAAAATATAAACCGAACTGTTATCATCAACCGGTATCATAAGACCGCACATCGTCATAAGTGTGAGAAGTCCAATAGTTTTAAGCGTTACGGTCTTTCCTCCCGTGTTCGGACCCGTAATGATTAGTGTATCGTATTCTTTGCCAAGTCCTACAGTAACAGGAACAACGTCCGATGCTTTAATAAGAGGATGGCGTGCGTTTTTCAAATAAACAAAACGCGAATCGTTTATGTTCGGTATGGTTGCGCGCATTCTGTAACCGAGCTTTGCTTTTGCAAAGATAAGATTGATTTTTATGAGCGAATCATACGAATTAAGAATGGCATCAGAAAAATCAGCGGCTATAGCCGAAAGCTCGGCTAAAATTCGCTCTATTTCCGCCTTTTCTTTGGAATAAAGCACCTTAATTTCATTATTTATTTCGACAACCGCCATTGGCTCAACAAACAGTGTAGCGCCCGATGCGGATGTATCGTGAACCAATCCCGGAACATCAGACTTGTGTTCTGCTTTGACGGGAACAACATAGCGCCCGTCCCTTTGCGTAATAATATTTTCCTGTAAAAATTTTGAGTTTTGACTTCGCACAAGTTTATCAAGGCGGGAACGGATATTAGAAACGCAGGAAGAGATTTTTCTTCTTATATCTGCCAATAAAGGTGACGCATTATCGCTTATCTCTTCTTCATTTTTTATGCACAAAAATATTTTTTCTTCAAAAAATTTGTTTGGTACAAGATTATCAAAATAAACATCCAAAACCGACTCTTTGGAAGCGTCGGATGCCTGACGCCATTCCTTGACAACCCTTATAACACGGAGGGTTTCTGCAATTGACAAAAGCTCTCCTGCAGATAGAATACCACCTGCCTTTGCACGTGTTACCGCGCCGTTTACATTCTCGGCACCGCCAAAATTCGGCGCACCGAAACGAGCCATAAACGAATATGCATCCTCCGTTTCGGCCAACAGCAGCTTTGCTTCCGTTTTATTGAAAACAGGTTTTATTGCAAGTGCAGCCTCTGCGGCATCCTGCATACCCGTTTCTCTTGAAAGCAATGTTAATATTTTATTAAGTTCAAGTACTCTGCAGCTTTTTTCGTAATCGTACATAAAAACCTCTGAATCTTAAAGTTTATAAATTTTTATAAAACTGAAGCGCTGAAAATCTATGCTCTACTTGTGAGAGTAGAAATCTTTCAACTACACTTGTAAGCTCTTCAAGTGATTCGTCTGAAAGTATAAAACTATAAATATCCCGAAATTCCGAGAAAGTTATGTGTCGCATTGCCGCTAATACACTGTTATTAATAGGTATGAGTGACAAGCCTGAGTGTTTGCATTCTTCACAATAAATCTCACCGTTTTGTGCATCAAAATACATTTTTGTATCTTCATATTTCGCACACTCTCGACAGGCAATCAGGTCGGGCGTATATCCCGAAAGTGATAGAATTTTGAGCTCAGTTACAGCTTTTAAAAGCTTTTTGTCTTTTTTATCATCGGTTAAAAAAGATAAAGAATTTAAAACAAGTCTTAAATATTCCTGCGCTTTTTCTTCCCTTGGAGCCAAAACATACGCAAGCTCGCAGAAATGCTGAGCTAAGGTCAGCTTTTCAATATCGCTTCTTAAGTTAAAAAAAACCTTTTCGGACGACGCCTCTTTTACAACATATGTATCCTTTTTTCTATCAAGGCTCAGGTGTGAATATGTGAGAAGTGAGGTGGCGGCACCGTTTTTGTTTTTAAGGCTTCGAGCGCCGTGAACATATGCGCTTAAAACACCGTAATTATCGGTCAAAACCGATATAAATCGGTCATATTCTCCCACATTGTTAACCCTTACTATCAACCCGTTTGTTGACAGACTCACACCTATCACCACTCTTCATTTCCAAGACTTTTTTATATTCAAGATAGTCTGCTATCCGACCGCTATCGGTAAAATTTTTCCAAGCTGTTTTCTCATCCACTTTCATCACCTGAGAATAACTTGTGAAAAATATCAACCTTTATTACAGGTAAAATCAGTCAAGTCCAAAGCCGTGTATTGCGCCCTGAATATTGCGCCAATTTTCTTTTACCTTTACCCAAAGCTTTAGCGACACCTGTGTGCCGTAATATTTCTCGATATCCCTTCTTGCAAGGGTGCCTATTTTCTTAAGCACCGAGCCGTTTTTGCCGATTATTATTCCTTTATGGCTTTCTTTTTCACAATAAATCACGGCACTGACATTCAAAATCGGAGTTCCATCGCGAGAATCGCGCTCAAAGATTTGTTCAAGATCTATTGCTATGCCGTGCGGTACCTCGTTGTCAAGGATATGCAAAAGCTTTTCCCTTATCATTTCGCAAATCATCGTGCGTTCGCTTTGGTCTGTGACGGTATCGGCATCAAAAAAATGCACCGAGTCTTTGCAAAACTTAAAAAGTTCGGTTATTAAAATATTTGCTCCATCACCCGTTTTTGCCGAAAAAGGAACAACCGATTCAAATTCCATATGCCTTGAATATGCCGAAATAATTGATAGAAGCTCACTTTTATCTGCGAGTAAATCAATTTTATTAACAGCTAGTATTGTAGGTATTTTCCTTCTTTTAAGCTCGTCCATAAGCTTGATTTCGGCAGGAGGAAGATTATCGGGGTCAAAGCTAAAGCGTGTTACTGCCTCCACCATAAGAACGGCCGCATCAACATCCACAAGTCCTGCGCCAACAGCCTTCATCATATTCTCGCCCAAGGCGTTACGGGGTTTATGTAATCCCGGTGTATCAATAAAAACAAGTTGATTTTCATCCTTTGTCAACACGCCGAGAATTTTTGTGCGGGTTGTCTGCGGCTTGTCCGAAACGATTGCAACCTTTTCGCCCACCGCATAATTCACAAAGGAAGATTTTCCGACATTTGCTCTGCCAACTACCGCTATAAAAGCCGATTTACTCATATTATCTCCTCAATCCTAAAATTTCCATAACCGATTCTTCTTTTTCGCGCATAATCTCTTTTTCGAGTCCACCGTTTACATGGTCATATCCCAAAAGATGTAACACCGAATGGACGGTGAGATATGCCGTTTCCCTTTCAAAGCTATGTCCGTATTCTTCAGCCTGTGCTACGGCGCGTTCAAGAGATATCACAACATCACCGAGCATTTTAGCACCCGTTTCGGGATTGATGTCATAAACACCGTCCTCACCCAACGGGAAGGATAAAACGTCGGTTGCTTTGTCGATATTACGAAATTGAGCATTCAAATCTTTTATATCATCATCACAAGTGAATGTCACGTTTATCTCGGCTTTACCCTCAAAATTTTCTAAATCAAGCGTCGCATTACAGGCGCGGCGAACCAACATATGAAGTCCTACCGGTATTTTAACCTTTTTTTGCGAGTTTGTTATTGTTATTTTTGCTTTCACTTTTTCTTTCCTCAAATCTTTCATATGCCTTTATTATTTTTTGAACAAGACGATGTCTTACAACATCACGTCCTGTGAATTTCACTATTGAAATATCATCAATTCCCTTTAAAATTGAGACGACTTCTTTAAGTCCCGATTTTTTGCCGTCGGGCAGGTCAATCTGCGTTATATCTCCCGTTACAACAGCTTTAGAATTAAAGCCGAGACGGGTTAAAAACATCTTCATTTGTTCACTTGTGGTGTTTTGCGCCTCATCAAGTATTATAAAACTGTCGTCGAGCGTTCTGCCGCGCATATAAGCAAGTGGAGCCACCTCAATGTCGCCGCGCTCCTGACAGCGCTGAAAGCTTTCCGCTCCAAGCATATCAAAAAGCGCATCATAAAGCGGACGAAGATACGGGTCAACCTTTTGCTGCAAATCGCCCGGCAGAAAACCGAGCTTTTCCCCCGCTTCAACAGCAGGTCGGGTCAAAATTATTCGTGTTATTTCTTTTGAGCGAAACGCGTTGACCGCCATCGCCACGGCGAGATATGTTTTACCCGTTCCCGCAGGGCCAACACCTATTGTAATGGTATTATTTTTAATAGCATCAATATACTGTTTCTGACCGAGTGTTTTCGGTTTCACAGGTCTTCCTCTTGAAGTTACACAAATGCAATCAGAATCGGTAAGTATTTGAATTTTTTCGTCTTCCCCATCTTCAACCAAGGAAAAAACATATTGCAATGTCTGGTCAGTAATAGCCTCGCCTTTGTTTATAAGCTTTGACAGGCACTCTATTGAACGCAGAGCAGTCTCAACATTTTGCGGTTCGCCTTTTACTGTTATTTTGTTTGAATGAGATGTGACGGAAACCTTATATCTTGATTCAATCTCACGCATATTCTCATCAAAATTCCCGAAAAGCAAAGCGACCTGCTCTATGCCCTCAATATTAATGTTCCTTTCCAATTGCACATCTCCTTTTATATTATTCCAATATAATTATAACATAAAGTATTGTCAATTAGTAGTACCAATTAATATTTTTTGTTCTTTTATTATATTTTTCAAAACCACCGTATCACAAACCAGTGTCAAGGCGTCATCTGTGCTAGTGATTTTTTCTTGCATACTGATAATTTCTACCCCTTCAAGCCGTTTTTTGATATTATCCCTTGCAATTTGCAGTGCTTGTTCTTCAGATAGAGTTACCCTTCGTTCTATTATTGGCGTGAAGGTTGTTTTATGCAAAAAAACAGGCACGTATGCATTCTCATTTTTAATTACAATTTGCTCGGTGTTTTTAAGGTGTTTTCCACTATTTGAGCCCAAATAAAGCGGTATTTTTAGAGAGAAAAAATCGAGAACATATTTATGTTTCTTATCCCCTGATAAATACTGTTTTGTCTGCTTGTAGGGCACAACTGCTGTATATCGTTCACTAACCTCGCCTATAATCTCCCCGCCGCTTTTTACAAGGTGCGTATTGCCGTTATTTAATTCAACAACTCCCGAAACCAACAGTCCGTCCTTGGCCACCGCATCTCCGATATTAACCTTAATCTGACCTTCCGTTATCTTTATTTTTCTTATTACTGCATCGTGTGTTGACAAGAGATTACAGGGCGAATAATCCTTTTGTGGTGCAATTTGAGATTCTTTTACATCAATCACAAGTTCGCAGCCATCAATATTAAGGGCCGCCCAAGCAATGCCGTCGATTTTTGTTTGTAATTCCACCCGTTTATTAGGAGCATAAATCTTTGAGGCTCTTATGCCTTCTTTAATTCCAATTTCGTTACATGCCGATATTATAGACTCAGCCTCAATTTTCTCGTTTCCGACAACACTTATATTCCAAATATATCCTGACATAATCTGCAAGACAACAAAAAACATAATGGCCCCCAAAGCGATGCCATAGCGATATTTGTACCGATTAACAATAAAAGGAATTCCTTGTTTTTTGCAGATATGTATTCTTATTCCGCTTTGGCGTACAATTGATGGCATACGCTTAAAATCCGATACCGACATATAAAGAGTAAGTCGGTTATTGTGTTTTCTAATTCCCCAGACAGAAATCCCGTTATATGCGCATAAATTAAGTATTCTCTCAACAAAATCGCCGCTTACGGATACTTTAACCTTACCTGTGAAAAAACGATATATTTTTAAAATTAGCATATTTTTCTCCTATGAGCAAAATTCTATTTTTGATATTTTTCCGCTTATACTAAGTCCGTTTATATCAAGCGAGGTTATTTCAAGTCCATTTCCCCAAAATTCAACCGTTCCCCGTCCTATGTTTAGTTTTATAAGGCAATCACTGTATTCAAGTACTCCTTTTATGCCGTCAATAACCGCTTCCTTGTTTGAAAAAAGCTCTATATGTGCGCCATTTTCAAATACTGCACTTGGTATAGGAAGGTTTTTTATACCCTTGTTTTCTTTGCTGTTTTTTCGCATATTAACTCCCCATTTCTAAAATAAAATATGAAAATAATATTATAATAATTACACGCGTATAAATACTTTGAGGTGTTTTTTCTTGAAAAGCTATACTTTTAAAATGACGGTTACGGGAACCATTGCTTTTATTATGATATTGCTGTTTTTGATGACCCCTTCTTTCTCCCTTAAGGGCGCGATAGACGGACTAATGCTATGCGGCAACGTTATAATTCCGTCGCTATTCCCTTTCTGTGTGATTGCAATTTTTATGTTTAAAAGCGGAATTGTAAATTTCGTTTCAAGACTTATTGATAAAATATCCAGAATTGTGTTTCACTTGTCGGGCGAACAGTTTTGCGTTTTTTTGATGTCCTTTTTGGCGGGTTATCCCGTTGGCATGCGTCTTATTTGCGAGCTTGCACAAGCTGAAAAAATTACCCTGCAACAGGCAAAACGAATGGGACTTTATTGCATAAACGCGGGTCCTGCTTTTGTTTTGGTTGCCGTGGGCGAAGGCATACTTCACGATAAGGATATTGGTATGATTTTGCTCCTTTCAAATATTATTGCTACAATAATTTTGGCGGTTGCTATAGAATTCAATCATAAACCCGCCGAATCGGTATATATAAAAAAAGACGTTTACTTAAGTGATGCTTTTGTTGAGGCAACCGCACAGGCTTCATCATCTGTTTTTTCAATATGCGCTTGGGTTGTGCTTTTTTCCTCTTTGATTTCAATGCTTAAGTTTGAAGTTTTTCCAGAATTTATTCATACTTATCTTTGTTACATAAGCGAGGTTACCACGGCTATTGTATTTGCAAACCGTAACATACTTATTATTGCGGCTATAATAAGTTTTGGCGGACTTTCGGTGCATTGTCAGGTATATTCCGTAGGCAAAAAGTATTCCCCTCCATACCCAAAATTTTTGCTTTGCAGAATCATACACGCAGCAATTTCAGCAGGAAGCACTTTTCTTTTATTAAAGCTCACCAATAAGACTGTTGACACTTTTTCTAATGGAATAAAACCCATAAGACACAACCTTTCTTTTACATATGCGGGTGCCGTTGCACTCGTTTCGCTTTGTGTTTTTCTCATTGTTTCAACGCAGGTTGAAAAAAGTAAAAAAATATTGTAGAAAAACCGCAGATTTTGTGGTAAAATTAAAAAAAATATTATGGCTGTGATAAAATGAAAAATAAACTTTTTAATAAGAAGCTTCCGCACGCTTGCAAAAACTGTGTTTTTTCCCGTGATTTTGGCTCACAGTCGGAGGTTTTGTGCAGAATTCGAGGGGCAGTTACTATGAATGACAGTTGCAGAAAATACCGTTATGATGCAACAAAGCGGGTGCCCGTAAAAACAATCGTTGCGAACAATTATAAAAGTGAAGATTTTTTACTTTAACTATTGACAAATTCAATAACTGTGTTATAATAGTTTTTGCGTTGTGACGCAAAATATGGTGGATGTAGCTTAGTTGGCCTAAAGCGCCAGTTTGTGGCACTGGAGATCGTGGGTTCGAATCCCATCTTCCACCCCAACTTAAATGCCACAGGTATTAATTTTGACCTGTGGCATTTCTAAATCTTAATATTGGGGTGTCGTCAAGCGGTAAGACACAGCACTTTGACTGCTGCATTCGTAGGTTCGTCGAAGCTGCACAAAATCCGCGTTAGGATTTTGGGACCGCGTAGTCTCGAGCAGTGAGATTTTTTCGGTAACACTCGCGGTGTTCGAAAAAATCCGCAGCGCAGAGTACCCTGCCACGGTGGCAGGATTTTGAAAATTTAATATTGGGGTGTCGTCAAGCGGTAAGACACAGCACTTTGACTGCTGCATTCGTAGGTTCGAATCCTGCCACCCCAGCCAAAAATCGACAAGTTTCGACATAGACTTGTCGATTTTACTTTTTCACTATTAACTCTTCACTTTTCACTCTTCTCTTTCGAAACTTGTCGATTAGGTAATAAGTAATAGTGAATAGTGAAGAAGTAAAGGTATCCGCTTTGCGGATGATTTGAATTTCTGTGAGAGTTCGAATTCTTACGCAAAACTGCCAAAAATATCTTTTTTGTAGTCCATAGCCAAACAAAGCCGACCTTTTGGTCGGTTTTGTTTTTTAGTTTAATATTGCAGGATGTCGGTGTAGACTGATTATATACTTATTGAAGATATATATGGGTTTGATATATTAAATAATAAAAAACAAAAAAGCAACAGTAAAAAAACTGTTGCTTTTTTTATTTTTATAATAATTTATCATCGTATACCGCTCTAACGCCGCCTATAAATTTTGGGCGGGTGCGGGCTGCCAAAACTGTGGCTGCGCCGATAACATTGTTTTGGAGACGTAATGGTACCGCAACTTTTTTAAGATGCATTCCTATTAGCGTTGAGCCGATATCAAGTCCTGCATCTGCCTTTATTTCCTCAAGCACAACGGGGTTTTCAAAGCGCTTGTAGGCTTGTGTTGCAAGTGAGCCTCCCGCCTTGGGTTGCGGCACAACGTTCACAGTTTCTGCGCCGATAACCGCGTTTTTTTCTGTGACGATAGCGCGATTAAGATGCTCGCAGCACTGAACGGCAAGGAAAAAGCCTTTTTCTTTTGCAGTCTCATAAAGAGCGTTAAACAAAACCTCTGCTATCTCAGGGCTAGAATCAGTACCGATTTTAGAGCCGACAACCTCGCTCGTTGAACAGCCTATAACAACGATGTCTCCCTGCTTTATTGCGGCTTTTTGCACCAATTCTTCAATTGCCGCTTTAGTTTCAACATATATTTTTTCTTTCATATTATGATACCTTTTCATTCACTGAATTTGCAGGTATTATAACACCTATATTTTATCGTGTCAACTTTAAATTGCTTCTTATAAAACGGGGTTTTCCGACTGCGCCTTTAATCTTCGCCAACGTCGGTCGATTTCCCTTTGGATATCGTTTCTTACGTCTTTATATTTTTCATCACACAAATGCTTTGTTCTGCCCATCATGGAAAGCCAATCTGTGACAGGTATTTTTTTGCCTTTTTGTTCGGGGTCATATGAGAGTGTTGTCTTACCCTTTTCAACCTCATATAAAGGAAAATAACAACTGTTAACAGCAGCGGAGATAACCTTTCGCTCCGTGCTCGGCCTGTCTCCCCAGTTTAGCGGACAAGCCGAAAGACATTTTATATATGCTGTCCCGTAGTTTTTTGCATAATACTGTGCTTTTGCTGCTTTTTTAATGAAATCGTTTGGGTCAGACTCGGCTGCTGTGGCAACATATGGCATACCCGTTGCCGCCATTATTTGCGGCATATCCTTATTATAAAAACCCTTTCCGTACTGCTCGCTTCCAAGGTGCGAGGTGGCGCTCTTTGCACCTTTTGGTGTTGAATATGATAACTGATAGCCCGTATTCATATATCCGCCGTTATCATACTCGAACAAAATCACACTATCGCCACGCAAAGCAGTTCCAAGCGCCGAGCCCATACCGATGTCCAAACCGCCGTCTCCGCTCACCATAATAAATGTTATATCGCCCTCGGGCAGTTCGCCGCGTTCTTGCATTTTGTGATACATTTTGGATAGTCCTGCCAAGGTGGCGGCGCCATTTTGGAACAAATTGTGCACATAAGGTACTTTGAATGCTGTTTTAGGATATCCCGTTGTCACGACCATTCCGCAACCTGTTTGAAAGAGCAAGACAACATTGCCCTCAATTCCGCGCAATAGCAGATTAACATTAACGGGTATTCCGCAACCCGGACAAGCACCATGGCCCGGTGCTAATCGCTTTGTCCTCTTTGTTGTGTCACGAATTGTGGCGCCTGACAAAATTAGTTTGCCGTTTTCTTCTTTGCATTCTATAATAGAATCGCCATCGGTAACGGGCTCAAAATACGGTTTAATATCAAGATTTTTGTCGCCCTCATAAACACCGACATAATCAAAATCGGCAGCATTTTTATCATAACATTCATCAAAAAGCGCTACTGCATCACGCTCATAAAAATCCTTTCCGCCAAGGCCGTATATTCGGCTTATTACCCTAGTTGTCAATTTCATTTTTTGCAGTGCAGCACGAATTTCAAGCGTCATATTTCCGCCGCCTGCACCGTAGCTGTCTTGCCTATCAGCCACCAAAACCGTGTGTGCGTTTTTGCAAAGCTTTGCAATATCGTCCGACGGGAAAGGTCGCAATACCGAAAGCGTGAAAACACCTACCTTTTTCCCCTCTGCGCGAAGCTTATCAACTGCTGCTTTTGCCGTTAAATACGCGGAGCCCAAAACAAAAAGCAAAACCTCTGCATCCTCGGTTTTATAGGATTTTAGGTTATTATAAGCTCTTTCCGAAAATTTTTCGTAATCAGAAAACACCCTTGGAATCACTGTTTTTGCCTTTTCCATTGCTAAATGAAGCTGATATTTATTGTTAATTATATCGGGTTCATTCATATATGAGCCTATCGTAACGGGATTGCTGGGGTTTAGGGCGCCATAATCGTTTTTACAAGGTCCGATAAAATTTTGCACCGTTTTATCGTCTGCAAAAACATAGGAATTGCGCTTTTGATGACTTGTAAAAAAACCGTCAAAAGCAACTATGACGGGCAATCTTAATTCCTCTGCAATTTTGAGCGCGCAAATATTAAGGTCATACACCTCCTGCGGGGATGCTGCAAACAATATTATCCAGCCCGTATTTAATGTGTACATTACATCACTGTGGTCTCCCTTTATCGAAAGCGGTCCCGATACGGTGCGGCATGCAACATTAAGCACCATTGGAAGTCTTGTTCCTGACTGAACGGGCAGCTGCTCCAACGCATATAAAAGTCCGTTTGCCGAAGTAGCATTAAAGGTTCTGCCGCCGCCTGCCGAGGCTCCATAGCAAATACCAGCGGCGCTATGCTCACCTTCTGCAGGTATCAACGCAATTGTGTGTTCGCCATTTGCTCCCATTGAATCCAAAAATTCTGCTATTTGTGTTGACGGGGTAATTGGATAATAACCCATCACGTGATAGTTAATTTGCTTTGCCGCATATGCTGCAAGTTCATTACCACTCTCAAACAATAATTTTTGTTCTGCTTTTTCCATAGTTACATTAGTCCCCCGTCTACACGTTTTTCATCCAAATACGATTCGCTTGTAATATAAGGGTCGGCTCCCGCCGCTTCAAAATCAAGATTATCTACTATCAAATCCTTATTACGAACAAACCATTTCTTATCCTCGTGCTCTTGTTCCTTGCCCGACACAAGCGCGCCTGTCGGACATACATCTACACAACGCAAACAGCCTTTGCAGTGATGATAGTCGAGTCCGCGATTCATCATTGTGGGCTTACCCTTATATTCGCCCGGCAAAAACTGAAAAACCATATCGGGACATGTTGTATCGCACAAAGCACAGTGTATGCATTTTTCGGGTAAAAAAAGTGGAATGAACCCTTCCCTTGAAGGCGATAAATCATTACTGACAGTACTGCCAAAATGATAGTTCGCTCCACCAAGTGGTGCGTTTTGATATCCCCATTTACCTTTAATTTCGCTATATGGCACCATTTTATATGATTCGTCAGGCTCAAAGGTTTTGCATTTAACATCATTATAGCCCTGCTCTATACCCAAAAGATTGTTTTCTAGCATTGCGGGATATTTTTTGCCTAATGTATCAGATACAAGTTCTTTAACCGCTTCAATTGGAATAAAGCCCGATGCCTTTGCAACGGCACCCAAAATCACCATATTTATCCTGCTTTTGCTTTTTAGTGCCAACTCTAACGCATCAATACAGCACACCGTACCTGCATAAATACGCAAATATTTACGTGTTTCTTCGGGTGTTTCACTTGTATTAACAACAATTATGGAATCCTCCAAAAGTCCCGCCGTCACAGGCAATGTGCTTGAAAGCGCGCGATGAAACAACACTAGCATATGCGGATGTTCTATGGGACTATTGTGCAAAATCTCTTGGTTTTCGTCGCTCCACCTAACATATGCTTTGACGGGCGACCCGCGTTTTTCAGAGCCATAGCTTGAAAATGATGACGCATTAAATCCTAGATATGCGGCACCCAACTCACCGAGCAATTTACCGCACAAATTCGCACCCAACCCTCCAATACTTTCAAGCCGAATTTCATAACATCCGTTTTCATTTTTTTGTGGCAACCGTATTTTGTTATTTTGTCCCATATAAATCTCCCCTTTTCTCTTATCATTTGCACGATTTTAGTTTTATATTCGGTAAAAAAGCAAAATAAAAAAGCGAACTTTTTACAAGTTCGCTTTTTTATTATTCACTTCTCAGTGCTACCACAGGGTCCTTCTTTGCTGCGCTTCTTGAGGGGATAATGCCAGCAAACAAGGTCAGCGCTACACTTATTAAAATCAAAATAATCGCAATCGGCACCGGTAAAATTGCATTAAGGTTATTTATGCCTGTCAAATGATGCAAAATTATATTTATCGGTATGCAGAGCAAATAGGTTATGAGTACGCCTAAAACACCTGAAGCAAAACCGATTATTACCGTCTCCGCATTAAACAGGCGTGAGACGTTTTTCTTTGAAGCACCAATTGCTCGCAGTATGCCAATTTCTTTTGTGCGCTCCTGCACAGAAATGAGCGTAATAACACCTATCATTATTGAAGATACAATCAAAGAAATTGCAACAAACGCAATCAAGACATAGGTAATAGCATTAATTATTGTGGTCACGGATGACATCATAAGTCCTACATAGTCGGTATATGTGATTTTTTCAAGGTCATCTACGCCTTCGTTGTAAACCGAAATTGCATCCTCTATAACATCCTTGTTTTCAAAGCTTGACGCAAACAAATTAATTGTTGCGGGTGTATCAAGGTCAACAACCCCCAGTTTTCGAAGATTTTCTTCATATGTTGACTTTGAAAACTCCAAAACCTCATCGTGATAAAGCACAAGCTGTTCGGTGGTATATCTTGGCAATGCAGCATCCAGCGCCATGCTTAACTGCGCACTGCTCATACCGCTTAATTGCTCTTGTACCTGTGCGGCATATTGTGTCTTTGCGCGCTCAGTTATCATTTCAGCAAACAGTTTTTCAATATCTTCATCAGACATAGCTGAGATATAGTCCTTGATTTCACTTTCAGCCATTCCCATTTGTTGTGTGAGCGCTTGTATCATCACGGCTTCTATATCCGCGCGAGTGACAGAGTTCATAGTTTGGGCGACCATACCGTCAAGCTGTTCCTTTGACGGGGTGCTCATAATTTTCAAATATGCATCTGCCTTGCCGCGTTCGTCAAGCGACCCAATATAACGTTTAAATTCCAGCACTTTCTGCTCGTCGGTCATATTTCCTGTGTTTTCCTTAAAAGGAAGACCTGTGAAAATATCCTTGAATTTATTTTCGAGCTGAGCATTAACGGCCGGAGATTTCTTGGAATTTTTTATAACATACTTTGTAAGCTCGCTTGTGTAACCGATTGTACCACTCAGCATTGTGGAAACAGCGTCCTCGTTCGGACGGATAATACCCGTTACCTTGAGTTTTGTTCCGTTGTCATACAAATATTTTGCTCCCGCCTGTGTGTCCCGAAGGTCGGTGTAAACTCCAGTTGTCGGGTCAAGTGTATAACAGTCAGATGCAAAAACCGTGCGAAATTCCATATCGCATATCTCTTTATACGACCACTTTTTCTCGGGCATTTTAATCTCGGTTTTATTAAACACTGCTTCCGCCAAGGCATCAATATCAGCCTTTGGCTTCAATCCCAATGCATATAAGGTCATATCATCAATTTCGTTGTTTTCGTCAACAATGAGCACAATTTCGTTATAAGAATTCGGCCATGAGCCATAAATAACATCGTATTGTTTTTCAAGCAAGGGGCTAATTTGTTTTCCATCGTCGCCCGGCAACATTTCTTGCCACAGCATAGAAGAAGCTCCCATAGGCGACATCATCATATTGCTGCTTAACATACTATTGCCACTCATACCAAACATTGACGACATATCCATACCGAAATATTCAATAAGCAGTTCTTGCATAAGTGCCTGCGTATCCGAATGGATTATTGTTCCGTCAACACTTTCGGTGTATATCAGCATATCCATATCATAGGTATATTGGACACCATTAAGTGCGGTTTTAAGGCCCGTTGAACTATCCTCTTTTTTCTGCTCTGATTCTATATATTTTTTGAATGCTTTAAGGTCGTTTTCGTTTGTATCCATAGAATTTAAGGAATTAATCATATCATAGAGCATACCTTTTTGATAAACCGCATCTTTGTCGTGTTCCTTTTGCGATGTTGCTTGACCCATAAAGGTTTGCATCAATGTAGTCAAATCAATATGCTGCGCTTCCAATGTCAACGGATAAGACGAAAGCGTATCCTCTTGCAAAACATTTATATAGGTTGTCATTCCTTGAGACACCGCAAAAATAAGCGCAATACCTATAATTCCAATGCTGCCTGCAAAGGATGTAAGTATCGTTCTTCCCTTTTTTGTAAAGAGATTTTTAAGCGAGAGCAAAAAGGATGTTGCAAGTTTCATTGAAGGCTTTTTCATTTGTTTTTCCTTTTCAGCCTTCTCTTGCTCTTTGTTCCTTTCTGCCGCAATTTCCTCTTGAGACAGGGGCGCGGAATCGCCAATAATAACGCCGTCAAGCATACGTATTATGCGCGTGGAATACTTTTCTGCAAGCTCGGGGTTATGCGTAACCATTATTACGAGACGGTCCTTAGATATTTCCTTTAAAACATCCATAACCTGAACACTGGTTTCGGTATCAAGAGCACCTGTCGGCTCATCTGCAAGTATAATATCAGGATTGTTAACAAGGGCACGTGCAATTGCAACACGTTGCATTTGTCCACCCGACATTTCACTTGGCTTTTTGTTTATTTGGTCGCCAAGGCCAACCGCCTCAAGCGCCTTTTTTGCACGGTTTCTGCGCTCGATTTTGCCCACACCCGAAAGCGTGAGTGCTAGTTCGACGTTCTGCAAAACGCTCTGATGCGGAATAAGATTATAATTTTGGAAAACGAATCCAACCGAATGATTTCGATAGGTATCCCAATCCCTGTCAAGAAAATCCTTTGTTGATTTTCCGTTTATAATAAGGTCTCCGTCTGTATATCCGTCAAGGCCGCCTATAATATTAAGCATTGTGGTCTTTCCGCAACCCGACGGACCCAAAATCGAAACAAACTCACTCTCACGAAATGCAAGGTCTATGCCTTTGAGCGCATGAACGGTTTCGTTACCTGCGGGATAATCCTTTTTGATGTTTTTTAATTCTAGCATTAATTCTCCGCCTTTCAAAGCGTATATTACCACTTATATTTTACAGACCAAAAAAATACAGCAAAAGAAATTTCTGTTAATTATTTATGAACATATTTTTATTTTCTTATACAATGTATTTACTAATGTTGTTAAAAATTCAAAAAACAAGAACCTCAACCACGCAAACTACGTGTCGAGGCTCTTTTATGGTGCGGATAACAGGAATCGAACCTGCACCGAGTTGCCCCGACTAGAACCTGAATCTAGCGCGTCTGCCAGTTCCGCCATATCCGCATATTTTGTTTTTTTATCAACGCTAATAATTATATCAGCACCGTTTTATATTGTCAATAATTAAAATCCGTAAAACGAGTTTTCGTTCTACGGATTTTAATTTATTAATCAATATTTTTTATGTAGCAACGGCGGCGTTTATGCTGTTCTTTTTCAAAGGATTTCCATTGCGAGAGCACCTTGCCGTTTGTCTCAAGCATCGGTCCTGTTTCGGCGTATTTTATTCCGTTTTTATTGCAGCTTTTTCTAAGCTCATCCAAAATCATTGCGTTGACACCGAGTTTTTGCAAATCGGGTCTTACTGCTATTAAGAACATATCCACTGCGTCATTCTTAATAAGCGCCTTTAAAAGACCGATAAATCCGAATGGGAACATTCTTCCGTTGCTCTTTTTCACAGCTGCAGCCATCGACGGAGCACTAACTCCAAAGGCAACTAACTCGTCATTGTCATCAACGATAAAGCAGGCATAATCAGGACTGATTAGCGGAATGAATTTCTTTGCGTATTTATCAATCTGTCGCTCATTAAGGTCAACAGTTCCATAAAGCGGTGAATAGCATATATTCGCCAATTCGAAAATCGATTTAATGTATTTGCCGTACTGCCAACGGTGCTTAACCCTTACTATATGCAGATTATTTCGCTCTGCACATCTTTTGGCAATTCGACCATACAAATCTGCAACATGACTGTCCGCTTCGGGCACAAATACTTTGTATTCAATCCAGTCAGTATCCTTTGCATATCCGAGTTTTTCAAGATGCTCGTTATAATATGGCTCGTTATAGTATGTGATAAACATATTGCGCTTATCAAAGCCTTCGACAAGCATACCTTCTCTGTCCATATCACAGAATCCTAATGGTCCGTGAACCTGATTACAGCCCTTTTCGCGCGCCCAGTTTTCAACCGCCTTGAAAAGTGCTGACGATACCTCAAAATCATCAATAAAGTCAACCTGTGAAAAGCGCATACGTGAGGTCTGCCATTTTTTATTGGCTTCGTGACTCAAAATCGCTCCTATACGCCCCACAATTTTTCCGTCCCTATATGCCAAAAAGCAACGGGCTTCACAATAGTCAAAAGCGGGATTCTTTTTTTTATTCCAATCCGCAATGTCATCATCAAAAAATGCTGGCACAAAAAACTCATTATTCTTATAAAGCTTGTTTGGAAAATCAACAAATTTACGCAAATCGCGTTTCGTTACAACCTCTTTAACAGCAACCATAATTTATCCCCCTCAACAATCTCTTTATATGACATTTTATAATAAAATGCAACAAAAGTCAAACAGCGAACGTTTAATATTAATGTATATGAAGAGCACAAAAAACAAAACACTTATTCTTTTTTGTTTCGGTTTTCAATATAAAATTTTATTTCCTTATACACCAAAAATGCTAACATTAAGACTAGCACAGCCGCCGATGCAATCATTATAAATCTCCCTGCCGAATTACTTTCAGGGTCGGTGGAATATTGAGATAAATTATTGCCATAATATTCCCGTATGCTAACATTGTCTGTATCACTAGTGATTGTAGTTTTACTGTCAGTCTTTTTGCTGCTTGTATTTTTACTGCTCGTCTTTTTGCTGCTTGTGCTTGCAACAATTTCATCTTTATTATCTATTGTCATTTTGCTTGCGGTCTCTTGACTGTGGGTGTCTATATGTGGGGCGCTGTTAATCATACCTTCAAACCGTATATTGTCATCTTCACTTGCGACATCTGTTATGCTATTTGAATTTTTAGGCTCAATCACCTGATGTTTTGACTCTATAATTTTACCTGAATCATGAGCACAAATATATTTTGACTCATTTATCGGCTTTTTACATTGCAATATATAACCCGAAAAATTACAGTTCGTTATATTTCCGTAATTATATGCAACAATTCCACCGACAACTGCTGTCTTATTCTCACTTTCATAATATGCTTCTTTAAAATTGAGATTCTTTATTGTACCGTTTTCACCTAAATATCCCACAAATGATAACAAATCTTCATCATTGCTCAAGTTAAGAGAATAAATCGTATGTCCTTTTCCGTCGAGCACTCCGTTAAACGCATTATCCTTTGTTTTAAAGAGTACATCGTTTTTATTCTCTATGACAATATCACTTGTCAAATAAAATATTCCCGTGAGATACTTCTCAATATCAAAAAGCTCTTCTTCACAGCTTATATAATGAATTTCATCAGCGCTTGCAGGCAAAAATATACTATATACTATCACACAAATCAAAC
This sequence comes from Acutalibacteraceae bacterium, assembly GCA_045601885.1. GTDB lineage: Bacteria > Bacillota > Clostridia > Oscillospirales > Acutalibacteraceae > SIG589. The sequence continues at coordinate 36,089 of JAZSAN010000012.1, forward strand.
ATAGCAAGCAAATAATTTTACTCAACTTAACACCTCAATGATTTTATAAAAACATTATATGCCTTTATTCGACACATTTCAACAATATTATTACGGAGCTGAGCTAATGACAAGAAAAATGCTAAACGGTGTAAAACTCCCACACAAAGATAAAGGGCCGATATCACCCGCTATCAGACTGCCATCGGTAAATATGGTTTATTTACCCTTATTGCAACACATCGGCACACCATCAGACGCAACCGTAAAGCAGGGAGACTATGTATTTGTAGGACAAACAATCGCCGAGGCTATGGGAGATTTTAGTTCTCCAATACATTCAAGTGTTTCCGGAACGGTTAAAAAAATTGAAACTCTTGTTCGCAGTGACGGCGGTGTTTCTAAAGTTATAGTTATCGAGTCAGATGGTAGAATGGCAACTTTCGAAGACATAAAGCCAAAATCAATATCCGATTACAATGATTTTATAAACGCGGTGCGCGACAGCGGTGTTGTAGGACTTGGAGGCGCGGGCTTTCCCACCCATGTAAAGCTTGATATTAAGGACAAAGAAAAGATAGACACAATCATTATAAACTGCGCCGAATGTGAGCCTTTTATAAAAAGCGATTCTCTTACTATGTTATATGATACAGATTTATTGTTTGAAGGAATTGAGCTTATAAAGAAATTTCTCCATGTAAATAATATAGTAATTGGTATTGAAAGGAATAATATAGAGTGTATCAAAAAGCTATCAGAGAAAGCAAAGCATTTTCCCTATTTAAAAATAAAAACACTAAAGCCTATTTATCCTCAAGGCGGAGAAAAGGTTATAACCTATAACATAACGGGTAAAGTTGTGCCCGAAAACAAGTTTCCTAAGGATATTGGTGTTTTGGTAATCAACTGTACCACACTTGCTTCAATTGCAAAATATATTAAAACAGGTATGCCACTTGTGGAGCGCACCATAACCGTTACCGGCTCGGCCATTGAGAAACCTTTCAACCTTACTGTCCCGATTGGTACGCCAATAAAAGATATAATGACTTTTTGCAATATGATTTCAAAGCCGCATAAAATTTTATATGGCGGTCCTATGATGGGCATTGCCTTACCCGATACAGATTCGCCCGTGCTTAAAAATACCAATGCTTTAATTTTTCTTGATGAAAAGGATTCAAAGGGAGAAAAAACAACCCCTTGCATTCGTTGCGGAAAGTGTATTTCCGTATGCCCTGTTAATTTAAATCCTGTGCAAATATCAAAAGCATATAAATCGCGCGAATTTTCACAAATCAAAGCATCTATGGTTAATGTTTGTATGGAGTGTGGATGTTGCTCTTATATTTGTCCAACAAGGCAACCTCTTGTGCAACACAATAAACTATCAAAGGCAATTTTAAAAGAGGGGGAAAAATAATGTCCGCACTTACAGTTTCGGTTTCGCCGCATATACACACTAAAAAAAGAACTAACGATATTATGCTTGATGTTATAATAGCGCTCCTGCCCGCTTTAGTTGCATCGGTAATACTTTTTGGTATTCGTGCGCTTTTTCTTGTAGGCGTTAGTGTTATAACATCGGTATTGGCTGAGCTTATTTTTGAGCTTTTTTGCAAAAAAGAAATTTATATAAATGATTTATCCGCAGTGGTAACGGGTCTTATACTTGCATTTAACGTTCCTGCTACGTTACCGTTATGGCAGATGGCTGTTGGCTCCTTTTTTGCAACATTTGTTGTTAAAATGCTTTTTGGCGGTATCGGTCAAAATTTTGCAAACCCTGCTGCCACCGCAAGAATAATGATGCTTCTTTCCTTCAGCTCGAGTATGACCGATTATGCTTTTCCTTTGGATGCAGTATCTGCAGCAACCCCTCTTGCACTTATGAAAAGCGGAGTTTTTCATAAGCTTCCAAGTCTTTCTAACCTGTTTTTAGGGCTTCGCGGCGGTTGCCTTGGTGAAGGGTGCATATTTGCTTTATTAATAGGTGCTCTTTATCTTTTAATCAGACGTGTTATATCCTGGCACACTCCGGTTTTCTTTGTTTTGACCGTTTTTGTGCTATCGTTTGTTTTCGGTCGTCCGCCGTTGGCAGAAATTTTGTCGGGCGGTCTTGTTTTCGGTGCTGTTTTTATGGCTACCGATTATTCGAGCTCACCTACCAAACCCAAAGGCAAGGTTATTTTCAGTATCGGTTGCGGAATAATAACAATGATTATAAGAAAATTCGGCAACTATGCAGAAGGTGTATCATTCGCAATATTGTTTATGAATATTTTGACACCGTATATTGAAAAATTGACACCCGTTAAGGCACTTGGAGGCGCAAAATGAAGAATGTTTATTTAAAAAGTGTTTTAATGCTGTTTTTGGTCTGCTTTGCAGTTGCCGCCGCACTCGCGCTTGCAAACAACCTTACTGTACCAATTATAAACGAAGCAAATCTGAAGGCTGAAACCGAATCCTTAGTAGAGGTTTTACCAAATTCAAAAGGTTTTGACAAAATTGAAATCACCGACACCACCCCAAGCACCATAACAGGAATATACAAAGACAGAGGTGGCAACGGTTATGCGCTTACAATTTCAACCTTTTCGCAATATAGCAAAGATAATATGCAGTTTTCAGTTGGTATTAATAAAAACGGAGAAATCGAGGGTATAAAATTAACTGCATATTCGGAATCGAAGGATTTTGGCGCCGATTTTCCGCAAAAATTCATTGGAAAAGACAAAAGTCTTTCGGGCATTGACACTGTCGCTGGAGTGACATATTCGTCTAAAGCCTTTATTAGCGCCGTAAACGATGCGTTTGCGGTAATAGAATCTTTAAAAGAGGGATAAATATGACTAAGAGCCGAAAAAACATATTGATTAACGGTATTTTACGAGAAAATCCCGTTTTTATATTGGTGCTTGGTTGCTGCCCTACCCTTGCTGTGACCGATTTTATAACCAATGGTTTTTTTATGGGAATTGCCGCAACGGCGGTTTTAATTTGCTCTAACATCGCTATTTCTGCGCTCAGAAAAATCATTCCGAGCACAGTCAGAATTCCTTGTTATATTGTTATAATTGCGGGCTTTGTTACGATTGTGCAAATGCTGACTGAGGCCTTTTTCCCCGCGCTGTTTACGGCGCTTGGAACCTATCTTGCTTTAATAACCGTAAACTGCATTATACTTGGCAGAGCAGAAATGTTCGCACGTGAAAATACGGTTTTAGACTCGGCGCTCGATGGTCTTTCTATGGGACTCGGCTTCACACTTGCCCTTATGTGTATGTCTTTTATTCGTGAAGTTTTTGGCAACGGAACTATTTTAGGAATTGAAATTCCTTTTTTAAAGGACTACACGGTTTCTTTCTTTAAATTGGCACCGGGCGGGTTCTTTGTTTTTGGTTGTCTTATAGCTTTAGTAAGATATTTAACCAAAAACAAAAAAGGGAGAAAAGATTTAAGCTGCAACAGTTGTCCTTGCGGGGATATTTGCCACAAGTAAAAATCGGGAGATTAATATGTTTAAAAATCTAATTGTAATTATTATGACAAGTGTTTTTATCAACAACTATGTATTAACCAAATTTTTGGGCATTTGCCCCTTTCTTGGCGTTTCACGAAGAATCAAAGAAGCTGCGGGAATGGGGGTTGCAGTCACCTTTGTAATGATTGCTGCAACCACTGTGACCTGGCCTATTCAGGCATATATTCTCAATCCCTTAAAACTACAATATTTGCAGACAATTATTTTCATTTTAGTAATTGCTTCTCTCGTTCAGTTTGTCGAAATTGTTACAAAGCGAAAAATTCCCACCCTATACAGAGCACTTGGTGTGTATTTGCCGCTAATAACAACAAACTGTGCTGTTTTAGGTGTGACTGTTAATAATATTAAGGATGAATATAATTTTATTGAAGCGATTGTGAGTTCTCTTGGATGCGGACTGGGTTTTTTACTTGCAATGGTACTTTTTTCCGGGGTTCGAACAAGACTTGAAGGTGAAAATATTCCCGATTCCTTCAAGGGCTTGCCAATAACCTTAATTGCGGCTTGCATTGTGGCGTTTGCATTTTTTGGTTTTTCTGGTGTAGTAGATAATTTGTTTGCATAAGGTGATATTATGATAACTTTTTTAATTTCGGCAGGAATAGTTTCCGCAATCGGTTTGATTTGTGGCATATTACTGATGATTGCAACAAAATATTTATCGGTAAAAGAGGACGAAAGAATTGGAAAAATTCGCAAATGCCTCCCCGGTATAAACTGTGGAGCCTGCGGATTTTCAGGCTGTGACAGTTATGCAGAGGCGCTGATTTTAAAGGATGATATAAAAACAAATTTATGTATTCCCGGTGCTGACATTGTCGCTAACAATATTTCGGAAATTTTGGGTGTGGACGCCTCGAGAGCCGATGATTTAGTTGCATATATTCAGTGTAACGGAAACGAAGAGGTTACCGAAAAAAGATTTAATTACAGTGGTATTGCTACCTGCTCTGCGGCAAGTATGATGTATGGCGGTGATGGACTATGCACCTTTGGTTGCATCGGCTTTGGCGACTGTGCCGCGGTTTGTCCTACTGACAGCATTACAATAGAAAAAGGTATTGCACACATAAACCCATTGACCTGTATTGCCTGCGGCAAATGCCTCATACGATGCCCAAAACAAATTATATCCCTGCGCGATAGGTCAAAGCCTGTGTTTGTGGCATGCAAAAATACTGATGCGGGTGCTGTGGCACGAAAAAAATGCAAAAACGCATGTATTGCCTGCGGTAAATGTGAAAAAGCTTGTCCTAACGATGCTATACACGTAGAAAACAATCTTGCAAGAATCAATTATGACAGGTGTATTGTTTGCAAGAAATGTGTTGAGGTGTGCCCGGTTAAATGCATTTTGATTAATGAAAATAAAGGCTTTGAGGCATAAAAAAACGGCAGACATTTGTCTGCCGTTTTTGGTTTATTACATACCTTTTTGTCTCAAAATTTCGATTACAATCTGCTTTACGATTTCTTCTGTTGTCTTCTCGTCGTAAACTCTTCCGCAGCTTCCAAAGACCTTCATCTTTTCAATAACAGAAGCCTTAACAGCCTCTCTTACAGAAGGCAAGAGGTCGATGATGCCCTTGCCCATCTCTGTGAAGTGAGAAAGAGCAGCGGCAACAGCCGAAACGTTGATATCTGTGAAGATATTAATCTTGGAAATTCCTGCCTCAACGCAACGCTTGAAATCGTCGTCTGTGAGTCCCGAGCCGCCGTGCAATACGAGCGGAGTGGGAATTGTTGCAGCAATTTCTCTGATACGGTTGTAGTCAAGTTTCGGCGGAAGCTTATATGCACCGTGTGCGGTACCAACAGCGATTGCCAAAGCGTCAACACCTGTGCGGTCAACGAAGTCTTTAGCTTCTTCGGGCTTGGTGTAGAACTTGGATGCATCTTCCATACCTTCAGCTGTTGCAGCGCCTTCCGCACCGCCAACATGTCCTACCTCACCTTCGATAGAAGCACCATATGAGTGAGCGATTTCAGCCATCTCTCTAACCTTTTCGCAGTTGATTTCATACGGGTCGGTAGAGCAGTCATACATGATGGAAGAAAATCCGAGTTTCAAAGCCTTTATACAGGTTTCCTTTTTAAGACCGTGGTCCAGATGAACAACAACCGGAACCTTTGCACGCTTTGCCATAGGAATGAGAATCATTGCCAAATCTTCAAGTGAGTTATACGGAAGCAATACTTCAGCAGTACCGAAAATAACGGGTGAACCGGTCTCTTCAGCAGCATTGATAATGCCCTGTGCCAGTTCCAATGTAACTGCATTGAACAAGCCTACTGCATAATGGTCTTTTTTTGCGTCCTTTAATACGTCGTTAAGTGTTGCTAACATTTTTTATCTCCCTTTCATATTACAATTCGCGTCTTGGATATTTATTTGCAATTTCTTTTATTTCGTCACATGTCTTCATACCATCAATTGAGTTGGCAGCAAAGAGGTTACAAGCTGCAGCTGCAGAAGCAAAATGCAAAATATCATAATCACTCATACCGGTATAAATTCCGTAAAGTGATGCTGCACAGAATGCGTCGCCTGCTCCAACACTACCCATAATTTCTTCTGAGGGTATCTTAAGCGAAGGAACAACAGTAAATTCGCGGGTGGGAACGTCCAAACAGAAACCTGCTTGTTTACAGTGAATGATTATCTTTTCCTTTACACCATAATCTGCCATTGCTTCCATGGCCTTGCGTATATTCTCAACATCGAGCTCGCCGTTTTCCTTGTTTGGAGAAACACCAACCGCTCTGCAACATTCATATTCATTTAGGATTGCATAATCACAATATTTAAGTGCAGGAACTAACTTTGCTCTATAGTCTGCGGTATAGTCGCTTACAACATCAATTGATGTTTTAAGACCGTGCTCCTGCGCATCGTGCAAGAAGCGTGCCATTACCGTTCCGTACTCGCTGTCATACTCATCAAAAACATCCAACAAAAGTATGTATCCGATATGCAAAATAACGCTGTTAAGTGATGTGATATCTATATCTTCAGGGGCAAACTCAACATTTGCACCTCTTGCATGGAAGAATGTGCGCTCACCCGAAGGCTCACTCATAACATCACTGAAGGATGTTGGTCTATTTTCGGAAATTGAAATTTTGTCACAATCAATTCCATATTTCTTCATCTGTGATACAACATATCTGCCATACTCATCATCACCGATTTTTCCAATTGCGGTCAAAGGTATGTCCTTATCAATTTTTGCAACATTAATTGCAGTATTGGGAACGCATCCTCCAACTGCCCTTGTTATTTCAGAAATATTCGAAAGTGTACCCTTTTCAGGATAACAGTCAATATTTTTTACAACATCAGCCAAAATATTTCCTGCAATAGTGATTCCTTTGCGTTCGCCAGACATAAGATAATCAACGGTAACGCCGAATATCGATGCAAGCACCGGGAACTGTGTAACCTCAGGATAACCGAGACCGTTTTCCCATCTACTAATTGTCTTGTCACTAACATTAAGTTGTTCTGCCAACTGCAATTGTGTAAGTCCGCATTTTTTCCTTAACTTTGAAATGACAGCACCAATACTTTTAGCGTCCATTGGGTCACTTCCTTCCATATTTATACTTTAATTATATTATATATAAAATTTCACGAATAGTAAACCTATGTTTTTTAGATGTTATAGCAAGAGTTTTTTGATTTTTTAGCAAAAACTCTATTTATCGTAGAGTTTTGTAACGATAATAAAGGTTGGAAACTTTATTGCAAAAATTTCCAACCTTCGTTTATTATTTCCCGTAAACGTCTGTGATAATATCCTCTAAAAACTTTTTAGCGTACATAACATCAGCAATCTGCTCTTCTCCGTCTATTTCACGTTCAATTGTAACATAAGAATCATAATTAAGCGCTTTGAGCTTTTGGAAAAGCTTTACGAAATCAACCACACCGTCACCGAGACGCTTCTCCTCGCCCAGTTTCATGCCATCGGTTGAAAATACGCCGTCTTTTGCATGCATATTTCTAACATATTTACCAATAACATCAAGTGCATCAACCGGGTTGCCTTTTCCGTAAAGAATCAGGTTTGCAGTATCAAGGTTAATACCAAGATTATCAGTGCCTACATCCTCAATACAACGCAAAAGTGTAAGCGGAGTTTCCTGACCTGTCTCGAACAAAAGATTCTGTCCGTTCGCCTTCAGGTGCTCTGCAACATATCTGATAGCGACACAGACCGAGCGATATACAGGGTCTGCAGGATTTTCAGGAATAAAGCCCATATGAGTAATAACATCTGTAACACCGAGTTTTTTTGCAAAATCCGCACCATCGCAAAGATTTTTCATTCTCATAAGTCTGTATTCCTGCGGAATTAAGCCGATGCAAAGCGGTCCTTCATGAAGGTTCCAACCGCACGGTCCTTCCCAACCGCACCAGAAAGCAGAAATTCTTACATTATATTTTTTAAGCAAACCTTTAATCATTTCAACATTCTCATCAGTCCAAAGGTCAGGATGCCAAGAACAAAGCTGACACGTGCTGAACCCGCAGCTACAAATATTTGCAAAGTGCTGTTCAAAATTATCTAAGGTTTCAAAGCCTACAAGTACACCTAATTCCATGAAATAGCTCCCTTTATTTATTTTTTAATAATACTAATACACAAAATTACAAAATACAAGTATTTTTTTCGTTTTTTATTTGAATTTTTGAACTTATTTTTGTGAATCAAAAAAAAGAGCCTTAACAACGCTAATTTTCACGTTGTTAAGGTTCTAGTTTGGTGCCGGTGGCCGGACTCGAACCGGCACGGTATCGCTACCGGTGGATTTTGAGTCCACTACGTCTGCCAATTCCATCACACCGGCAAATTTCCAATCACAGATGCGATTATACACTATATTTTCAAAATAATCAAGTCTTTTTTACTCATTTTTCTTAAAACCTTCACCCAAAATTTCTCCAACGTCTGAAATTATCATAAAAGCATTGGGGTCGGTTTTCTTAATTATGGCCTGAAGGGTTGAAACCTCGGAGGGTCTTACTGCGCAAAGCAAGAGTACTCTCGGCTCACCTGTATAGCCACCGGTTGCGTTTACAACTGTCACACCTCTGCCAAGCTTTGAAAATACTGCTTTCGATATTTCATCGGGATTCGAAGTGATAATATGCATAAATTTTCCGCGGTCGGTACCGTAAAGAAGGCTATCCATAACACGTGATGCCGCATAGATGGAAACAATTGAATAAAGCGCACTTTGGAAATTTCTATAAATATATGCTGATGCTGCAACGACCAACAAATCCATAAATAGAATTAATCTGCCAATGGACACAAAACGGAATTTGTGATTTATAAGCTTTGCAGCTATATCCGTTCCACCTGTTGTCGCGCCGCGCAAAAACACAAGCGCCAATCCTGCACCCATCATTATTCCGCCAAAAAGTGATGCCAATATACCGTCTGTATAATAAGGTGTTACAACGTATCGCATAACTTCGAGTGTGATTGACATTATTGCTGTTGCCACAGCAGTATTAACGATGAAACGTTTTCCAAAAACCACTAAACCCGATATTATGAGCGGTATATTGATGATGAAAACCATAAGACCTGTCGGCAATGAGAAAAGATGATTTAGTATGAGTGCAACACCTGTTACACCGCCCGGAGACAGTTTATTAGGTTCTGTAAACATTATAACTGCCGCAGAATAAATACTGCATCCCACAATATAAAAAAGCAGGTCTATCAGTGTTTTTTGAAAAAGTTTTTTCATTTCATTGCACCCCTATCTACTATTATAGGTTTACCGAAAAATTATCCCATATAACCGAAAAAAGTTGATTTATGCGTTCTTTTTCACCATTTAAATAAAGATAGCCAAAAAGCGTCTCAAGTCCCGTTGCGGTATGATACTCGCCGTTTGTGGAATGGCGCGGAGTTGAGTGGGTGTGAGCGTTTCTTCCACGCTTGAACATTGCTGTTTCGCTCTCGCTCAGCATGGGCTCAATTATATTATATGCCTTTGCCTGTGCGGTTGCGTTTACAAGCTTTACCGAACGCGAATGCAGTTCGCCCGACGGTCTGTCGATTTGGCAAAGTCTCTCACGCACCAAAAGCGAGAAAACAACATCTCCCATAAATGCAAGGGTAGTTGCACTGAGTTGCTGCGGTTTTTCCATTATTATACCACCTTATGACACATACTCAAATTCAATATCATAAACCCGAACAATATCGCCATCGTGTACGCCGTTCTTTACAAGGGCGGCAATTATACCACTTTCTTTTAACACACGCTGAAAATACTGCAGCGATTCATAATCTTCAGGGTCGATAGTTTCCATAATTTTAAGAAGCCATTCGGCATTTTCTATGATGAAAACCCCGTTCTCTACGCGCAATTTAAACGTGCGCTTGTTAGTATTTACCACGGGTTGTTCCACAACAAATTCAGGCTCATATCGTATGATTGGCGGCAATTTTGCAAGCTCTGCCGCAACATAATTTATAAGCTCATCTGTTCCTTCGGCAATCGCTGCCATTATCGGAAAGAATGCGTAACCGTTGTCCTTGAACCACTTTTCAACCTTTGAAAGTTCTTCTTCGTCAATGAGGTCGCATTTATTTGCAACAACAATTTGGCCTCGCTGCGCAAGTTCTTCATTAAATACAGCAAGTTCGTGATTGATTTTTTTGAAATCTTCTATTGGGTCGCGGCCCTCGCTTCCCGAAACATCAATAACATGAAGCAACAATCTGCAGCGGTCAACATGTCGCAAAAACTCGTGGCCGAGTCCTGCACCCTCGCCTGCGCCCTCAATAAGTCCGGGAATATCCGCCATTACAAAGGAGGTTCCCTCACCCATGCGCACTACACCCAACACAGGTGTAAGGGTTGTAAAATGATAATTAGCAATTTTGGGCTTTGCTTCACTAACAACCGAAACCAAGGTGGATTTTCCGACATTTGGGAAACCGATAAGTCCAACATCGGCAAGAAGCTTCAGTTCAAGCGTTACATCAATTGACTGACCGGGCATTCCGCTTTTTGCAAAACGGGGAATCTGACGAGTTGAGGTTGCAAAATGCCAGTTACCCCAACCGCCATTGCCTCCGCGTGCAATAACTATCGGCTCGTCATCAGAAATATCTGCAATGATTTTTCCGCTTTCGGCATCCTTAACAAGCGTACCGCGTGGTACGCTGATTGTAAGGTCTTGTGCACTTTTGCCCGTGCGACGCGCCTTTGCACCATTTTGGCCGTTTTCTGCGACATATTTACGCTTATAACGGAAATCTGCCAGGGTTGAAAGGTTGTCGTCGGCAACAAAAATAATATTACCGCCGCGTCCACCATCACCACCGTCAGGTCCGCCTGCTGCCACATATTTTTCTCTATGGAAAGAAACGGCACCATTTCCGCCGTCGCCCGCTTTTAGATGAATTGTTGCTATATCTACAAACATAAAATATCTGCGAAACGAGTTCGCACTCCTATTACTTGAATTTTTAAAAATAAAGCAAAGCCCGGCTGAGTTAACTCATCCGGGCTATCCGATTATAATTATTCGGCTGCGTAGATGCTAACCTGCTTGCGGTCGCGTCCTACACGCTCAAATTTTACCTTTCCATCAATAAGTGCGAAAAGTGTATCATCAGAGCCCTTACCGACATTGTTGCCGGGATGAATGTGGGTTCCTCTCTGACGAACAAGGATATTGCCTGCCAAAACAAACTGACCGTCTGCACGCTTTACGCCAAGACGCTTGGATTCGCTGTCACGTCCGTTTTTAGTAGAACCCATACCTTTTTTATGAGCAAATAACTGTATGTTAATCTTTAACATCGGTTTACACCTCCAAGTTTATTTCAATGTTACTGTACTGTTCAGCCAACTGCTGCAAATGAAGCAATAAACCACGCAAAACCAACTGCGCACCCTCTGAATCCTTTAAAAGTGTGAGTGACATATATCCGTCACGCACCTCTATATCACATTCAGTGTTTGCAATCTCGGTTATGGTGTTTGCCGCCATATACGCAGCCGATGACACTGCCGCACAAAGCACTTTTCCGTCAAGGTCATCACAGTTTTGTGTGCTGTGACCGGTAATCAAAAAGCTTTTTAGCCTTTCTTTGTTACCGCAAAACAAAACCTTAGTCATAGACTTATGCGATTTCGTTAATCTGAACCTTTGTGTACGGCTGTCTGTGACCCTTATGACGGGCACATCCCTTCTTGGGTTTGTAGGTGAAGATATTAACCTTCTTACCCTTGCCGTTCTTAAGAACAACGCCCTTAACTACAGCGTCCTTAACATACGGCTTACCCACTTTGAGCTTTTTGTTGCATACAGCAACAACCTTGTCAAAGGTGATTTCTTCGTCAACCTGTGCGTTAAGCTTCTCTACATAGATAACGTCACCGCTCTCTACACGATACTGCTTTCCGCCTGTTTCAATAATTGCGTACATTTACTTGGCACCTGCCTTAATTCAGTCTCGCTACTGCTGGGCGTGTCCTATAAAAAGGGCAACTTTATAAAAGCCCACAATATGCGGCTCTACCACTATACCACTATAAAAAGCAAATGTCAAGTGTTATTTTGCAGTTTGTGCACCATATTTATTTGTATAAGGATTTATGCATAAAATGGGTATTGTAAATGCATTTAAAAAGTATTATAATAAAATATAATTTGTTATGTTGGGAAGTTTATGCTTTTGGATAATATTATTTACCTAGACAACAGTTCCACCACCGCGGTTTGTCCCACGGCGGTAAAATACATAAATACTGCTATTGAGAATTTTGGCAATCCGTCCTCCTTGCACCTTTTGGGTATGAAGGCGGAGGACGAGCTTTTGTTGACACGCGCAGCTGTGTCTTCCCTGCTTTCCTGCCGTGACGATGAGATATATTTCACAGGCAGCGGAACAGAGGCAAACAACACTGCTATTTTCGGCACCGCAATGTCAAGAAAAAAGCGCGGTAACCGAATCGTTACAACCTCGATTGAACATCCATCGGTTTTGAAAGTTTTTGAAGCTTTGGCAGAGCAAGGCTTTGAGGTTGTATTCCTTAAGCCGCAAAAAAACGGTGTTGTTGACACCGATGAGTTGCAAAATGCCATAAATGAAAACACAATACTTGTAAGTATGATGCTTGTTAATAACGAAATCGGTTCCATTCAACCGATTAGAGCTGCTAGGGATGCTATTTTAAGGTCAAACGCCCCTGCCCTTTTGCACACCGATGCCGTTCAAGCCTTCGGCAAATTAAAATGCAGTGTTAAGGATTTGGGTGTTGACCTGCTTTCAGCAAGCGCCCACAAAATCAACGGGCCTAAGGGTATCGGTGTTCTTTATAAATCAAAAAATGTACACATTACACCTTTGATTTTAGGTGGCGGTCAAGAAGGCGGTCTTCGTTCGGGCACCGAAAGTGTTCCGCTTATTGCAGGTCTTCGCGGTGCTATCGAAGAGCTTCCTTCATGCGACTCGTTTCAAAAACAAATGAAAGCGTTGCGTGATTATACTGCAGAAAAACTTTCAAGCAGCGGATTTATCACAATAAATTCAGCCAACGATGCCGCTTCGCACATTCTCAATATTTCTATGTGCGGTTACCGTTCCGAAACACTTTTGCACTTTCTTGAGCGAAAAAATATTTTTGTTTCAAGCGGCAGTGCCTGCGCTAAGGGAAAGGGCAGCTATGTGTTGCACGAAATCGGTCTTTCGCAAAAAGAAATTGACAGTGCTCTGAGAATAAGTTTTGGAAGATATAACACAGCTTCCGATATTGACAAACTTTACGATGCTTTAATTGAAGCAAAACAAACATTAAGAGGTACAAGATGAAGGAAATCATTTTAATTAAAAACGGAGAACTCGTGCTCAAGGGACTCAACCGCAGAACCTTTGAGGACATTCTTATAAAAAACATAAAGAAAAAGCTTAACTCGTTGGGACAATTTTCCATAACACGCGCACAGTCCACCATTGTTATAACACCTTCTAATGAAGATTTTGATATGGACGAAGCGGTTGAGCGCGTGGGTTGCGTTTTCGGTATCTCGGCATATAACCGCGCTGCCGTTTGCGACAAGGATATGGAAAAAATTATCGCAACCGCCTGCGAATATCTTAAACCATTTTTGCAGGGTGTCTCGACATTTAAGGTTGAAGCAAAGCGCTCGGACAAAAAATTTGCTTTAAAATCACCCGAGATTTGCAGGGATGTCGGCGGCGCACTTTTGTCAGCTTTTCCGCACCTATCGGTTGATGTTCACAACCCACAAACCGTTGTAACGGTTGAAATACGCGACACAGACGCATACATCCGCGCAGGTCAATTGCGAGGCGCGGGCGGTATGCCCGTATCAAGCAGCGGTCGTGCTGCCGTTATGATTTCGGGCGGCATTGACAGTCCCGTTGCGGCATACCTTATGGCACGTCGTGGTCTTGAACTTAACGCAATACATTTTGCAAGTCCGCCATATACAAGTCCTCGTGCCGAGCTTAAGGTTCGTCAGCTTCTCTCACGCGTTGCAAAATACAGCGGAACTATTCGTCTTGGTATTGTTTCTTTTACCGAGATACAAGAAGAAATTGCGAAAAAATGCCCCGAAGAATATTTCACACTGATTATGCGCCGTATGATGCTCAGAATTGCTCAGAGTTTGGCCGCACAGCGTGATTGCGGCGCACTCATAACGGGCGAGAGTCTCGGTCAGGTTGCAAGTCAGACAATGCCTGCCTTAGCGGTTACCGACGCCCTTGCAGAAATGCCCATATTGCGTCCGCTTATCGGAATGGACAAGGAAGATATTATCGCTATATCAAGAAAAATTGATACTTTCGAAATCTCAATACAGCCTTATGAGGATTGTTGCACAGTATTTACACCTAAGCATCCGCGCACAAGACCTACTATAGAGCAGTGTGAAAAGGCGGAAGCCGCTCTCAATATTGATGAGCTTGTTAAAAAAGCTATTGAAAATACGGAATATTCTTATATTGATTAACCGCTTTGGAGGAAAAAATGAAAGGTGAAATTATTTGCGTAGGTACTGAACTGTTGTTGGGAGACATTGTAAACACCAATGCACAGTTTTTGTCTACTGAACTTGCAAAGCTTGGAATAAATGTATATAACCAATCGGTTGTTGGCGACAATGCCGAAAGAATCAAACAGGTGCTGTCAAGCGCTTTAACTCGCAGTGATGTTTTGATTTTTACAGGCGGTCTCGGACCCACAGAGGATGACCTTACAAAAGAGGCTATTGCCTCATATCTGGGCCTCCCTCTCGTTGAAAACGGTGAAAGCCGCAGCCGTATTGAGCAATATTTCCGACGCACAGGAAGAGAAATGAGCGAAAGCAACTATAAACAGGCTCTTGCTCCCGAGTCTTCCCGTGTGTTGCAAAACGATGTTGGAACTGCTCCCGGATTTATGATTGAAAAGGACGGAAAAATAATAATTATATTACCCGGTCCGCCAAAAGAAATGCAGCATATGTTTAACAAATCGGTTAAGCCTCTGCTCTCACTAAAATCCGACTGCACAATAGCATCGCACACCATTCATGTGTTTGGCGAGATGGAATCGGCTATTGAGGGCAAAATAAAGGATTTTATTGAAAAAGAAAATCCAACCACCGCTCCGTATGCAAAAGACGGCGAAATCGCTCTCAGAGTAACCGCAAAGGCCGAAAATAAGGCAGCGGCTGACCGCCTTTGTGCCCCCGTTATCAATTCTATCAAAGAAATTCTCTCCAGCAGTGTGTATGGTGTTGACAGCAAAGGACTCAACTACACCGTTGTAGAAATGCTTAAAGAGAAAAATCTAAAAATCGCAACCGCAGAATCATGCACCGCAGGTATTTTATCTGCGATGATTACAGAGGTTGCGGGCTCGTCACAAGTGTTTGATTTTGGAATTTCTGCATACGCTAACCATATCAAAACAAATGCTCTTGGCGTTCCGCAGAGCATCATTGAAAAACACGGTGCGGTAAGTGAATATACCGCATCCTATATGGCTCTTGGTGTCAAAAAGCTTTCGGGTGCTGATATTGGTATTGGTATAACTGGTGTTGCAGGTCCCAGTGCGAGTGAAAACAAGCCCGTTGGACTTGTTTATATTGCTCTTGCCGACAAACATAATATTTGGGTAAGACGCGTTATGCTGGGACACGGCAAAGGTGAACGCGAAAAAGTGCGTATCAACTATGCAAAAACCGCGCTTGACCTTGTAAGACGATACATCTCTTCTCTTCCCGAAGTTATGCCGGGCGGATTTGAAATCGGTCAGGCGCCTGTCGTGCTTAATTCACAGCCCGCTATCGCAGGGGAAAATAACATCAGAACTGAATCGCTTAATATTCCTTTTTTCTTTGAAAACAATGATTTGGCATATAGTTTTGAAGAACAATATTCTGATGATTTTGAGCAAGTAAGTTATCCTACTTCGGAGGAGGATTTGCTTCTCAACCTTAAGACAAGTTCACGCTTGATTGGAAAAAT
This sequence comes from Acutalibacteraceae bacterium, assembly GCA_045601885.1. Taxonomy (GTDB): domain Bacteria; phylum Bacillota; class Clostridia; order Oscillospirales; family Acutalibacteraceae; genus SIG589. The sequence continues at coordinate 52,142 of JAZSAN010000012.1, forward strand.
TTTATCAATAAAATTCAAAGCCTTCGTTTTGTTTTTGAGAAGGATAACAACACCGATTAAGGATACCTATATTGACACAAAGGAAAAGGTTAAACCCAGGGTGGATAAATTTATGAACACAAAATTTGCTAAAAAAACAGCCTCTGTTTTGAAATCCTTTCTGCCTTGGAAGGGAGACACCTTCCGCTCAGCAATAAGCAAGTGTATCTTTACCGTTTCTCTTGCTGCCTTGATTATTTCTTCTGTTTATATGGTTTCTTATTTTTACGAGGGCACAGAGCAAGGACAGGTTAACACCGAAATTCGAGACATTTATAACAAAACAAACTTTGTTAAAAACGATGAAGGCAGATATGAAAGCTTTGACACCTTGCTTGAACAGAACAGCGACACTATTGCGTGGTTGAGCGTTCCCAACTGTAATGTCGACAACCCCGTTGTTTTAGGAGAGGACAATGATTTTTATTTAAATCATAACTTCCTCAAGGAATCCAGTCGCTACGGTACACTTTTCCTTGACTGCAGTGCAAAAGTTTCTGCTGAGAAAACAAGCCAAAATCTCGTCGTCCACGGACACAAGATGAGAGATGGCTCAATGTTCGGTTCTTTGGACAATTATAAAAACATTAATTTCTATAAAGAAAATCCTGTTTTCTCACTTAAAACGCTGTATGATAACTCACAGTACAAAATTTTTGCTGTTGCTATCACAAATGCATCAAAGGAAGATGACAACGGTTATGTGTTTAACTATATGCGTCCTGATTTTGACACTAAAGAGCAGTTCTTAGGTTGGATTAACGATGTTAAGGAACGAAGCATCATTAATACCGGTGTTGATATTGAAGAAGATGATATGATTGTCACTCTGTCAACCTGCACTTATGAATTTGATGACGCACGTCTTGTAATATTTGCAAGAAAGGTGCGCTCGGGCGAGAGCAAGAAGATTGATACATCACTCGTATCGGTCAACCAGAACACACGCTATCCGCAGGCATATTACGACAAAAAAGGAATTCAAAATCCTTATAGATACGTAAGCAGCAATAACATTTCTATAACACAAAGCACTGTTTCTTACTCGTCATCTGAAAATTCCTATAACAACAGTTATTCATCTCAATATTCTTACGGCGAAGGTTATACTTATTACGATACAAATTCATACGGTTCATCGAACACATTTTATCAAAGAGACCCGTCAGGATATCAATCCTTTGTATCCTCTAACCCGCCAACGAGCGTAACATCACAAAACTAAGCATTTAAAACACAAAATTATGAAAGGAAGCGGTATTTTTGGCTACGCCGATTAAAGCTGATATAATTTATTATAAAACCGACTCGGATTTCGAGCTCGAATTCAATCTTAACGGTTGCTGCCCTATGCGATTGCTCTCAAGCAAACCGCAAAACGACGGCGAGCTTTTGCAATCGCTCGGTCGTGCTGTATCGCGCAGTCAATTAATAATTACCGTGGGTTGCATCAAGGGCGAATACTCTGTTATATACAATGTATGTAACGCTATTGGTTATGCCATGGCAGGACACGATTTGTCCATGCTTGGCGTTAATGAACCCGTAATGCTTCCCGATGGGGCAATCCCCTTGGTTTCAAAGGATGGTATTTTTTGCGGATGTGTTATTGAATGCGGTCCGCAGGCGATAATTGTTTTAACCGATGACCGCGCACTTCGAAAGGGCATAATGAAGTCGCTTGTTCACCAATATGTAAGAGATTTTGGCAAAAATGCAACTCATCGTATTGCACAGGTACAGAAAAAGACTACAGATTCAGAAAAGATAATTAAAACCGAGAAAATCGAGCCTGAAAATGCGACCGAGGGACAGGCTATATCTCCTGCCTTTGATGACCAATACACTCTCCCTGAGGAAGAGAATATCGAACACGATTTTTCTAATATAGAATCTGAAATTCTTGAAGAGCCTAAGAAGAATAAAAAAAGAAAATTCACAACCGTGCTTTTTGTAGTTTTGTTTTTGATTATAGGACTGGCATCATATGTGTTTTTAGCAGAGCCCTTTGTGATTGACAAAATATATTCACAGCATACGCAGCTGTATGGGCAAAGCGGCGAATTTCCGAACAAGGAAATTTTATCATCATTCGGCGAACTTTACAGTTTAAACAACGATACTGTAGGTTACATCAGTATAGACGGCACCAATATTAACTATCCTGTTGCCCATTGTGCTGAGCAGCCTGATTTTTATGACACTCACTTGTTTAATGGTTGGTTCAGTCTGTACGGAACACCGCACACCAAAACAGAAATCAAAGACAACAAATTTTACCAAAACATTATTATATATGGCAACAATACGCAAAACGGAAGAATGTTCTCCGATTTATCGGGCCTTGCTACCCTTTCGGGATACAGAAGTTCGCCTTTAATTAAATTTGATACCATATATGGTAACGGTAATTATAAAATATTTGCTGTTGTTAATAATCAAGGTGAGATTCCGTCACAGCTTTTGAAATCAGAATTTTTTGATGATAAAGATTTCAGCCTTTATATTTCAAATATTCTCTCGGAATCCTCCATTATTACATCGGTTGATGTGAACAAAAACGACGAAATTATTACCCTTGTTTCAAGGGGATATAAAAAATACACTCTCGTTTATGCACGGCGTGTACGCTCGGGCGAGAGCACACTTGTTGACACTCAAAATGCTAAAGAAAACGTGGGTGCCGCCACAAATAATTCGAGCAGCACTCCTTCGGTCAACACCTTTGACCCGTTCTCTCTCACATCTATTGAGACGGTTTTGTTCTCGCAATACACAAATACATTTGAGCAATATGTTCCCCCAAAAGAATATTCTCAAGTTATTACCGATGAAGACACATCTTCTGATGCCGCTTCAAGTGAAACCGCTTCTTCTGAGGGTTCAGTAAACAACGTCATTTTGACAGTTACCAACGCAGAGACAGGCCAGGTGGAGTCGGGCAGTGTTCAGGACATTCTGGCAAGAATTGTTGAAGCCGAAATGGGCTCTGAATATGAGCTTGAAGCACTCCGCGCGCAGACAATTGCTTCTTATGGATGGTTGCTCTCAAACGGTGCAGACAGTGGCGAAGCCCCTTTTACAGCCCTAAAAACTGCCACAAACAAGACAGTAGATGCGGTTAAGTCGGTGCTCGGTTTAAAACCATATTACGAGGGAGCGCTTGCAAACACGGCTTATTTTAAATCTTCTGCGGGAACTACACTCTCCTCTCTAAACTATTGGATTGTGGACATTCCATATTTAACAGCGGTTGACACATCGTTTGACAAAAACGCTGATAACTATTTCACCCGCCGTACATACAGCTCCAAGGACATAAGCGATTGGGTGCTTGAGACCACAGGAATTAACCTTTCTAAAATTTCTGACAAAAACAAGTGGTTTAGTACGGAGTATGACGCTTCGGGATGCTATGCTGTTTCTATCCGTTTTGGAAATGACCTTGCTAAATATCCTGCTAGATATCTGCGCGAATCTATATTCACAATCTCGCGTTGCGGAAAAGACAATACTCTCCCCTCATCTGCATACCGCATCGTTTACAACCAATCAAACGATACCTTTACTTTTGAAGTTCGTGGAAACGGTCACGGTGTCGGTATGAGTCAATACGGCGCCAATGTTTTAGCAAAGAACGGAAAATCTTATACCGAAATTTTGCAGCATTATTATAAGGGCATAACGATTAATTATTAAGTATATAATATGAAAGGTGATTTTATATGGCAGAACAATTGACACACTACCTTGAGGGTATTTTAAGCCCTGAACTTATTATTTTTGTTATTTCGTTAATGCCGATACTCGAGCTTCGCGGAGGATTGATTGCTGCAGCTATACTCGGCGTCGATTGGCTTGTTGCTTTTCCAATTTGTGTTGTTGGAAATATGTTATTGATACCGCTTGAAATTTTGTTTATTCAAAAGATTTTTGTTTGGCTCAAACATTTTAAGCCTTTTGAAAAAATGATTGTTTGGATTGAAACACGCGCACAGCAAAAGAGTAAGGAAATTGAAAATCGCGTTGCTTTGGGTCTTTTCTTGTTTGTTGCAATTCCCATCCCGGGAACAGGTGCCTGGACAGGTGGTTTGGTTGCAAACGTTTTAGGAGTAAAGCTTAAAAAAGCCCTCCCCATAATCACCTTGGGTGTTATTACCGCAGGTCTGATTGTTTCATTTATAAGTTACGTTATACCGTCATTTTTTTAAGGAATAAAAGGAGATGTTAATATTGAAAGGAAAAACAAAGAAAATAGTTATTGCCGCACTGATAGCGGCGCTCACATGTATAGCAACAATGATTATTAAAATTCCCTCGCCACTCAAGGGATATGTAAATCTTGGCGACTGTATCGTACTGGTAGCGGGATGGATACTCTCCCCCGTATATGCATTTTTGGCGGCGGGTCTTGGCTCTGCACTGGCCGATATATTTTCAGGATACATAATATATGCTCCCGCAACCTTTATAATCAAAGGAATTATGGCAGTTATTGCTTTTTACGGATTTAAGACATTTAATAAAAAAATCGGGAATTTATCTTCCAAAATTATCAGTGGTATCGCAGCAGAAATTTTTATGATACTCGGGTATTTTATTTTTGAAGGTTTTTTATACGGATTCATCCCCTCGGCAGTGAACATTCCCGCAAACGGCGTTCAAGGTGTCGCAGGTTTGATTCTTGGAGTTATACTTATTAAAATATTTGAAAAAATTAATATTAACAAATAAAAAAACAGAGAGAAGTTTTTCTTCTCTCTGTTTTTTTATCTTAATATGCTAATTTATTTTGAGTTATTTGATGAAACGGTTATATCCACAGTATAATATCTTCCTGCACGATAAAACTTAAGCGAAACAACATCGCCTGATGAACAATTTGATATTGCATCGTAATAATCGTTATAGTTGGATATTTTTTTGCCGTTAAACTCAGTAATAATATCACCTCTGCGTATTCCGCTACTGTGTGCGGGTCCATCACTTGTCACAGCAGAAACAACCGCACCTGAAGGATATCCGAGACGGTTAAGCGTGGTTTCATCGTAAATTTCGCTGAGCGTTATTCCCACATACGGTGAAGGCTCATCCTTTTTGGATATAATCTGGTCACATATTTTCTTAACAGTATTAATTGGAATTGCAAAACCCATTCCTTCATATTCTGTGGCAGAAATTTTTGAACTGTTTACACCAATTAATTCGCCCTTTATGTTAAGTAATGCGCCACCCGAGTTTCCTGGGTTTATCGCGGCATCGGTTTGTATAAGTTCTACTGCTTCATCACTCGCAGCACTTACCGTTCGGTTAAGTCCGCTTATTATTCCGTAGCTTACTGAGCCCATAAAATCAAGTCCACCGGGACAACCGATTGCTGCAACAAACTGTCCGCGCTTAAGCTCATCTGAATTTCCAAGCTCAACAGCCGGCAAGCCTGTTTTATCAATCTTTATTACAGCAAGGTCATAACTGATGTTGTATCCTATGAGTGATGCGTTGTAAGGATCTGCGCCATCTTCGTTTAAAAACACCTCAACCCTAGATGCAGCAGATGTTTTTATTGCATTTTCGAGAACATGGTAGTTGGTAATTATATATCCGTCACTACTATAAATTATGCCCGAGCCCTCGCCCGAGGTATAGTCCTCGCTACCGCCAAAAAAGTTGTTAACCGCCATGGTTGTGCGTATACCGACAACACTCGGTGACGCCTTTTCTGCCACAGCCTCGATAACAGAATCAGACACCTTGTCAACATTAATGGTCGTGTTTATTATCTGCTTGTCGTCATTTGAAATATTACCATCTATGCCCGAAGCGTTTTTATAGTTAATAAATATCACAGCACCCGCACCCGACAAAGCACCCAAAACTATTGCCAAAACAACGCAAATTGCAACCAAACCTGCTCCAATTTTCTTGGTTTTTTCTTTCTTCGGTCTTTTGGGCTTCCTCTGTGCAACATAACCTATGTTATTTTCAAAATATCCGTCATTTTGCATATCGGGTATTACAGCGTTAAGAAAATTATTATTCTCTTCATTTTCAACCGTAGGCTCCGGGATTTTTTGCCCATCATAGAAGCTGTCTTCAGATGTTTCGGAATATCCGCGAATTATACTGTCAAAACCGTCAGAATTATTGTTGTTGTTAACATTCTTATTTTCATCCATAGATGTTACCTCTTTTACTTTATTGCCATTTATTATACACTATTATTATAATAAAGTACACTTAAAATATATGAATATTTGGTTAACAATTAAAAAATTTTTCTGACAGAAAACATATTATTTGATTTTTGTTCGAACAAAAATTTTGCAAAAATCCTTGAAATTAAATGGAACGATTGGATAAAGATAATTTCTTCCTGACAAGGTTTTACTGAAAAACATAACTATCACGCCTAAAAGCGTTGAGAGTATTATGCCGAATATACCTATATAAAAAGTTGATATCATCATAATTATGCGTAAAAATTTTGTGGAGTAGCTGATTTCAAAGCTCGGTTGTGAGAATGATGCTATTGCGACGAATGCCGAAAATATTATCGCCTGCGGAACAAACCAACCCGCGCTTACCGCAAATTCCGATAAAATTAATCCACCTATAATTCCTATTGAATTAGAAAGGCTGTCAGGTGTATTGACAGATGCAAGTCTTAAGGCATCCACCACAAATTCAAGTATCAAAAACTGAAACAGTAGCGGCATTGCCATTTGTTCGTTTGGCAATATAAAGCTCAGCCATTCGGGAATAAGCCCTTTATTCCTTTCAAAAAGCAAAATCAGCGGCAGCAAATACACCGTCAATAGTGAGGATACTGCACGAATTATTCTGACATATGTTCCTGTCAGCGGTGGGAAATAGTAGTCATCAACCTCTTTAAAAAAGTCGGCAAACGACACAGGCAAAATCATAACTCCGGGTGAATTGTCCATAACCACCACAATTTTACCCTCTAGTATACTTGCACTTGCAAAATCGGGTCGTTCGGAAAACTTTGTTTTAGGTAGCGGATTAAAAAAATTTGTTGGTATAAGCGCTTCGCTTAGTGCTTGTTGTGTCATAGAAATTCCGCTTACCTTAACCTTGGAAATTTGCTCACGCAGTCTTTTAATAACCTTATCGTCGGCCATTCCGTCAATATACGCTATGACCAAATCCACCTTTGAGCTTGTACCCACCTGATGATATTCCATTCTAAGACGCGGGTCTCTTATTCGACGTCTTATAAGTGCCGTATTCATAACAAGCGCTTCCACGAAGCCATCCTTTGAGCCGCGTACCGAACGGTCCTTTTGAGGTTCTTCAATACCGCGAAGCGGATATGTTCTCGAATCTATTAAAAGCGCATCGCATATACCGTCAATAAGCAAAACAGCAGGTCCTGACAATAGTGCGGTTACTATTGTATCTATATCGTCACTGGCATCTGCTTCTGTATAGGGCATATAGCTCTTTGAAAACTCGGTCATATCGGTTATGCCCGACAACTGCTGTGGCGTGAGCTTATACAAATACTCCATCAGTTTTTCAAATACCGCATCCTTCATAAAGCCGTCAACAAAATAAAGCGCCGCCTTACGCTCCGCTATTATAATATCTCGTTTTATTATATCGAAATTTAAATCGGGATGGACACGGCTATCAATTTCATAAATATATTTATCTATTGAATATGTCAAAAAAATCGCCCCTTTCGAAATTACACATAGTGTATCCCGATAGGAGCGTTTTTATTTATTTTTTATATCTTCGTCTTACTATAACCGTGCGTTTTTCGGTTTCCTTTGCCTTGCCCTTTAAAAGTTCTGACATAATCGACACAAAAACTGCAACAACCACAACTGCGGCTAAAATTATCAAAATCCAAACAATTATAACCTCAGCTGTATTTTCGGCTTTGTCTGCCGTTATTTTATCCCTTCGTGGTATTGAAATACTCGAAATGCTTTCATCAATAATTGTTTTAAATTCACTAGAAAACGCGTTACCATTTTCAAAAAAACCAATGCTGTAAAGCTTACCGTCGCGTATTGTAACATACTGAAGGCTACAAAATTCTCCGCCGCTGTCCTTTGAATATCCCGCAAGCTCAAACATCAGCATATCGCCTTGTTTTATCAAGGTATACTCATCGTTAGAACCCTTTGGTAACAACTGCGGTGCAATTTCAAAAGCATTTTCATTCGATAATAGCGAAAGCTCACCTAACTGACGGGAAAACTCTGTTTCGGTGCACTTTACCTGTATTTGCTGAGTATTATTCTCGTTAGACGCAAACATTATAAGGTTATTATCAGAAAAGTACTTTTTCATTGATTGCGTGGTATAACCAAGACTTTCCACATATTCCGTGTTTTTTGAAATGGTTTCCTCGGTTAGTAGCGAAAAATTTTCGTTAACCTTCATACTAAAGTTATACTCGCCAATAGTTTCAGCACTCACACTTGATGCAAAAAGAAGACAAAGCATTAAGCATATAACAAAAAATCTTTTCATTTTTTGGTTATTCCTTTATATTATTCTGCTTTTTAACTGCAGTTAATGTATTTTTCATAAGCATTGAAATCGTCATTGGTCCTACTCCACCCGGAACAGGAGTTATGTGTGATGCCTTGGGCTCAACTGAAGCAAAATCAACGTCACCGCACAACACACCGTCTTGCGACCTGTTCATTCCAACGTCAATTACAACTGCTCCGTCCTTAACCATATCTGCTGTAACAAAGTTTGCACGTCCGACGGCAGAAACGAGTATATCTGCTGAAGAAGTGACCTTTGCAAGTTCATTCGTGCGCGAATGACAAACCGTAACGGTGCCGTTTTTATGAAGCAAAAGCATTGACATTGGTTTGCCCACGATATTTGAACGGCCAATAACAACACACTGTTTACCCTCGACCGAAATACCCTCATACTCGAGCATTTCCATAATACCTGCAGGGGTGCAGGGCAGAAAATCAAAGTTACCTGTCATAATCTTTCCAACGTTTACGGGATGGAAAGCATCGACGTCCTTAAGCGGTGAAATTGCATCAATAACGCGCTGTTCGTCAAGACCCTTTGGTAATGGAAGCTGACACAAAATTCCGTTCACGGACGGGTCATTATTAAGTCGCTCAATAAGTGCCAAAAGCTCGTCCATCGTTGTATCTTTTGGGAGCTCATACTTTTCAGAACGTATGCCCGTGTATTCACAAGCACGTTCCTTATTAGCAACATAAATCTTTGACGCTGGGTCGTCTCCAACGATTATTACAGCAAGGCAAGAATCTATTCCCTGCTGCTTTAACTGCTCTATCTCTTCGCGCACCCTGTCCTTTACAGATGCAGATATTACTTTTCCGTCAATAAGCTTTGCCATAATTTATTCCTCTATTTCTTTATTTTCTTCTTCATTTTCCTTAAACATAGGAACATATTCCTGCTCGTCTTTGTTCTCGGTTTTTACCTTTTTTAGTATTAATGCCATTGCAACTGTTGCACTTATGCAAAGTATAAACGATAACAGTGATGATACACGCAAGCGGCCGATATACAAACTATCGGTACGCAAAAGCTCTATTATTGCTCTGCCAAAGCCGTACCAAATGCAATATGATAGGATAAGCTGTCCGCTAAAGGCACGTTTTTTGCTGAGTTTATGCAAAACAAATGCACCAACAAGACACCAGATTGATTCATAAAGGAAGCACGGATGAGCAAGCGCGCCTGCACCGAGTTCTGCCTCAACCGCCGAGCTCGTCATACCAAACCACGAGCTTCCCGTAGCGGCGCCAAATGCCTCTTGATTTATAAAATTGCCCCATCTGCCTATTCCCTGACCGAGCAAAAAGCCGATTGCAGCCAAATCAAAGGCATCCAAGATGCTGACTTTTCTTATATAGCACATAATACCGCCTGATAATATTGCGCCAATCACTGCGCCGTATATTGCAAGTCCTGCAAAGCCGCCCGATGAAAAATCAAAAAAATCCGCAATGGTCATATCATCACTGAAGATAATGTAATACAGTCTCGCACAAAGCACGGCAACGGGAGCGGCAACCAAGATGACATCTAAGAGTCTGTCAAGATTCACATTGAATCTTTTTGCGTTAAAAAACGCATACAGCAGCGCGGCAAAGAAGCCCAAAGCAATTATAATTCCATACCAATAAACGTTCCATCCGCCAAAAAACGGAAGGGTGAATGCAACGGGTTTCAGCGTAACGTTTATTCCGAAAATTGTAACATCATATACCATTTTCAATTCTCCTTATTTCTTGGGAAGTATCACAGAAAGCACCGAATTTTGCGGGTCTAATAACAAAAGTCTTTCTTCGACATCACTCTTTTTTAATTCCCTTAAAATATTAATATCATCATACGGTCCTGTGTCCGACATTGCAGAGTCTACAAGATTCATAACAATACCGTCAACAGTATTATACCTCTTAATTGCCGAGCCGTAAAGACTTCTTCTTGCGGATTCGAAGAGCTCGTCGCTTATTCCCTCTTTTTTAATTCGCTCAACCTCGGTTTTTATTGCTTCTGCTACTGCGTTCGGGTCATCTGACTCGCCTTGCCAGACGGGTGCAGCATAGCCATTACCCTGAAAATATTCACTGTCAAACTCGTCGTTTATAAGCTTACGCTTTATTAAGTCTTCATAAAGCGGAGAGGTATCACCCGAAATCACATCAAGCAAAATCTCACTGCATATATTCTCTTTTAATGTACGCTCACCCTCGCATTTTTCCTTGAATCCAAAACAAAATACAGGCTTTGCAACCTCCATTGTTTCTTCAACATAATTTTTTACAACACAATAAGGCTCACTGAAGGTGTCGCGTTCTATTTTTACGGCTTCAGAGGGTTTGATAGCCATCTTTATGCGTTCTATCACCTTTTCGGTATCAACATTACCTGCAAGGCAGACAAACATATTTGAAGGATTATAAAAAGTATTGTAGCACTCATAAAGCAAGGATACATTGATTTTTGCAATTGATTCAACCGTTCCCGCAATATCAATCTTTACAGGGTGATTCTTATACATTGCTTCAAGCATATTGAAAAGCACACACCAGCCGACACTGTCATCATACATTCTTATTTCCTGACCGATTATGCCTTGCTCTTTTTTTACTGTCTGCTCGGTAAAATAGGGGCTCTGCACAAAATCAAGAAGTATATCCAAATTTTCATAAAATTTGTCAGCGCATGAGAAAAGATAACAGGTGCGGTCAAAGGATGTGAAGGCATTGGCGTTTGCGCCCGTTTGCGAAAAGCGTGCAAATGCGTCTCCGTCCTCGCTCTCAAAGAGCTTGTGTTCAAGATAATGCGCTATTCCTTCGGGAACAGCGACCTTTTCCCCTCCGTTTTTTGAAAAACAGGTATCTATTGAACCATATTTTGTGCCGAAAATTGCATAGGCTGTGTTAAAGCTTTTTTTCTCGGTAATAAATATTTTTAGTCCATTTTCAAGTGTTACCTTCGTACAGCTTTCGGGAATTACGCTATCTTTAAATATAACCTTTTCCATTTATTTCTCCTCCGGTAACAACTTATAGACAACACAAGGCTCAACCAAGCGTGCTGCATTAATTACATCCTCGCGGGTAACCTTTTTTATAAGCACTTCAAGTTCAGACGGTGTTAAAACCGAGTTATCAAAAACGCGAGCCGCATACCAGTTATTCATTGTGTTTGGACTGTCTTCCGCAGATTTTATGCTATCACAGATACTGCGAATTGACGCATTGAACTCATCATCGGAAAACTCGCCGTTTTTCATAATGTTTAATTGGTTTATGATTTCCTTTTCTGCCTTTTCGGCGTTTTGAGCCTCAACACCCGAATCGACAAGCATAAATCCTTTGTTTTTAACTATCTGACATGCGCAATAGTAGCAAAGGCTCATTTTTTCACGCACATTCAAAAAGAGTCTTGAATACGGGCCTCCACCAAAGATATCCGCCATAACGGTTGCGGCAGCAGTCTCGCTTTCGGCTGCAACCTTACCTAAAGAAAAACCTAGAACGAGTTTTCCTTGCGCTATGTCCATATGCTCGGTTTTTTCGCTGCCAAACGCAAACTGTGGCAATTTAAATCCGTCAAATTTTGTTACGTTTTCTCTGCGAATTGCAGAAAATGCGGCAGAAATTGCCGAGAAAATACCCTCAGGTAGTTTTTCCCCTACAACATTTACGCGTATAAATGCGCTGCGAAGCAGGCGGGTCCAGGCACAAAACAAATCCTCTCCCGTGATTTTTTGCATATTTTCATAATCGCCATAACGAGATATTGAATAAGGGTCATTACCGAACATCATAGAAACTGCGGTTGAACGGGCATAACCGCGTTTGTCATTAATTTCGCCCTTGATTCTGTCAAGCATCTGAGTTTTTTCGCGCAGGACATCTGCTTTTTTAAAGCTGTTACCTTCTATTGACGGGTTGAATATCAGAGATGCCAAAAGCTTTGCCGCTTCTGTGACAACACATTCCCCGCCAAATGCGTATCTGTCGTTTATAACGCTTATGGCAATGTTCATACACTGATAATTCATAAGCTTTGAATTTCCGGTTGTTATGGTGGCACCATAAAGGTTACCAAGTTTTATATTGAGTTTTCTGAAATCCTCATACTCCTTTGAACATGACGAAAGCACATATGGCAAAAGCGCGTTTGCGGAATATGTGTCAAAATCCAACGGAAGATAAAAATTGAACGAAATTAGTGTGGTATTGAAGCGAGAATTTTCTATAAAAAGCCCTTCAACGCCCTCTGACAGCTTTACTATCTGCGGCAAAACACATTCCTCCATAATAAAATCATTAAAGTTAATAATATTGTAACACAAAATTCACTCAAACTCCATAAAAATATATTAAATCTATGTTATTATTAAAATAAAAATAAAAAACGAGGTGTAAAGTGAAAATAAAATTAAAAAGAGGCATCGGTCTGCCGACAAGACTAATAGTTGCGGCTGTTATGATTATAATACAGCTATTCCTTATGTTTTATATGCTTTATTCCCTCTCAAGCAAGGTTATTTGGTTTTATTCAGTCGTACAATTTTTAAGCATTGTGCTCTCGATTGTGATAATCAACAGCAAAAGTAACCCCACATATAAAATCTCCTGGATAATATTTATTTTGCTTGTTCCTTTTATAGGCGTTACCACATATTTGCTTTGGGGGAACGGCAGGGTTTTTCCGCATTTGCGTAATCGGATGAATAAAAGCGAAGAGAATTATATTAAATTTTTGGAAAAGGATGACATCGCAAAAAGTAAGCTTTTTTATGAGGATTTACTGCACTCGCGTCAGGCACACTTTTTGTCGGAAGAATCCGGCTATCCGCTTTATAGCTCAACCACCGCGGAATATCTCTCGCCCGGTGAAATTTTTCTCCCAAGATTTCTTGAGCAACTTGAAAGTGCAAAAGAATATATTTTTATTGAATTTTTTATTTTATCCGAAGGTCAGATGTGGGATAAAATACACTCTATACTTAAAAAGAAAGCTAGCCAAGGCGTAGAAATAAAGATTATTTTTGATGATTTTGGTTCGATAAGCCGTCAAAGCAAGGGCTTTGTTAAAAACCTTAAAAAAGAAGGCATTGACGTCTGCTCATTTAACAAAATCCGCCCATCTGTCGATATATTTATGAACAACAGAGACCATAGGAAAATCGTTGTTATTGACGGAAAAACCGCCATTACGGGCGGAATGAACATTGGGGACGAATATGTAAATCTCGAAGAGCGCTACGGATACTGGATGGACTGCGCCGCAATATTTAAGGGGGATGCTGTCAGAAGTTTTTGTGTTATGTTTATGAGCATGTGGACCTTCATAACGGGAGAGGTGCTGAACGGACAACATTATATAAAGGATTTCCGCGAGCATCACGACGGATTTGTCCTTCCCTATTGCGACAGTCCTTTAAACTCACGCAACCCTGCAGAGGGCAACTATATGCAGATAATTAACACCGCACAAAAATATGTATATATCGCCACTCCTTATCTCATAATTGATAACAGTATGATAAACGCACTTTGTCTTGCTGCTAAAAGTGGTATTGACGTTCGTATTATAACACCAAAAAAATGGGACAAATGGTATGTTCATCCCGTTACGCAGCAAAATTACGAGATATTGCTTGAAGCGGGTGTGAAAATATATGAATTTACACCAGGCTTTATTCACTCAAAGCTTTTTGTGTCCGATGACTCAATTGCCACGATTGGCACTATCAATATGGACTACCGCAGCTTCTTTATTCACTTTGAGTGTGGCGCATGGATATGCCGAAGCGATGCTGTGTTTGATATCAAAGACCATATGAATTCGCTTTTTGAACAAAGTGAGCAAATCACTTTGAAGCGTTGGAAAAGGCGGCCGCTTTTTATGAAGTTCAAGCAGCGGATTCTCAGTATTTTTTCTCCGTTTATGTAAATTGTTGACAGTTTTAAAAAAATAATATATAATATTAATAACGAAAGGCGGTTGATTTTTATGAAAAAGTTTTTAGCGTTTTTGACTACGGTTGCCGGTTTGTTTTCACTGATAGCCGCGGCTGCTCTTGTTATAGACCGCTTGGTTTACAAAAACGGTCCAAAAACAGAGTATATAAGCTGCGAATGCGACCCCGATGAAGAATAATTTTGAGCATCCTTTAAGGGTGCTCTTTTTCTTTAACTAAAAACACTTATTTTTTGGGCTTTTTTTACCACTAACTTTCATTTTTTAAACTTTAATAAGCGTAAATTTGTGCAATATTCACAAATTTACGCTTATTTTAGTTATAAGACGACACTTGAAATTATGAGACGCATAGTGTATTATATATTATATGATGTATTTTTTGGGCAATAATAAGTTCAAACACTGTTACGGAGGACATATAATGGAAAAATATACTTCTAAATCTATAGCACAGCAAATTGAGAAAAAGCTTTCTCACAATTTCGGCATTACACCAAAGCAGGCTTCTGATGAATTTTTTTATAAAGCTTGCGTGCTCGTGCTTCTTGATATTATGCGCGAACGCAAAACCGAATTTCAAAAAGTTGCAGATGCAGCAGAAACAAAAAAGGTTTACTATCTGAGTATGGAATTTTTGATGGGACGTTCCTTCAAAAATAATCTTTTCAATTTGGGCCTTGAGGATGTTGTGCGCAAGGCTCTCTCTTCCTATAAGGTTAACCTTGATGCACTTTATGAGCTCGAGCCCGATGCAGGACTTGGAAACGGCGGTCTTGGCAGACTTGCCGCCTGCTTCCTTGATGGGCTTTCAACCGGCGGTTACCCCGCTATGGGTTATTGCATCAACTATGAATACGGCATTTTCCGTCAGAAATTGGTTGACGGTTGGCAGACTGAGCTGCCTGATTTTTGGTTGCCCGGTGGCAGCGTATGGCTTGAGCAACGTCCGACCAGTGCTGTTGACGTCAATTTTGACGGATATATCGACGAATCGTGGGACGGCAAGTTCCATCATATAACCCACAGAGATTACACCACTGTTCGCGCTGTTCCTTATGACCTTATGGTTGCAGGTATGGACGGCAAAACCGTGAATGTTCTGCGCCTTTGGAGCGCTGAAAGCAAAAAAATTGATATGGCTGCCTTCAACAAGGGTGATTATGTTCGCGCACTTGAAGAACAGGCAATGGCCGAATCCATAAGCAAGGTACTATATCCCGAGGATAACCACATGGAAGGTAAAGCTCTTCGTCTTCGTCAGCAATATTTCCTTGTTTCTGCTTCTATTCAGGATATTTTACATCGACATTTGCACAAGTACAGTACACTTGACAATCTTCCCGACAAGGTTGCAATTCATATAAACGATACACATCCCGCGCTCTCTATCCCCGAGCTTATGAGATTTTTGCTTGATGAATGTGGATACACCTGGGATGATGCTTGGAACATTGTTACAAAAACAACCGCTTATACTAACCACACCGTTATGAGTGAGGCACTTGAATGTTGGCATGAATCAATGTTTAAGCACAGATTACCGAGAATATATCAAATCATCGTGGAGATTGACCGCCGTTTCAAAGAAAAGGTTCTTTTCGAGACGGGTGACCGCGCTCTTATGGAACGCACAGCTATTATTCAAAATGGTATGATTCACATGGCAAACCTTTGTGTTGCAACCTGCCATAGTGTCAATGGAGTTTCCAAGCTTCACAGCAAGATTCTCACAGATTCACTTTTCTCGGATTATTATCGTATGACACCTGACAAATTCACAAACGTGACTAATGGAATTGCACATCGACGCTGGCTTTGTCAGGCCAATCCCCTGCTATCCGAATTTTTAAAAGAAAAAATCGGCGACGGTTTTGTTATGAACGCAGAAAATCTTACAAAACTTAACGATTATAAAGATGACAAGGAAGTTTTATTAAAACTTGACGAAATCAAGCGCGCCAACAAGGTGAGACTTTCCAACTATGTTAAAGCTCAATTCGGCACCGCGCTTGACCCCGATTCTATATTTGATATGCAGGTTAAGCGTCTGCACGAATATAAGCGCCAGCACCTTAACGCATTGCACATTATAAACGATTATCTTTTTATTAAAAATAATCCTAACGCTGATTTTGTGCCCAAAACCTATATATTCGGCGCAAAGGCGGCCCCCGGATATTTGCTTGCTAAAAAGATTATTCATATGATAGCAAAGCTTTCAAACGAAATTGAAAATGACCCCGCAACAAAGGGCAAACTGAAGGTTTTGTTCGCTGAGGATTATCGCGTTACACTTGCGGAGCTTTTGATTCCTGCGGCAAATATCAGCGAGCAAATATCACTCGCATCCACAGAGGCGAGCGGAACAGGAAATATGAAATTGATGATGAACGGCGCAATTACTCTAGGAACCGACGACGGCGCAAACGTTGAGATTCACGATGCTGTTGGCGACGACAACATTATCATATTTGGAATGAAGACCCCTGAGGTTTTGAAGCTTCGAAAGACAGGTTATTCACCCGTTTCCTATTACAACAACAATCCTGAACTCAAAGCTGCGATTGATTTTATCTCAAAGGGCATCGGTGGTATTTCTTTTGAGGATATTGCAAACACACTTAAAACTGTTGACCATTATATGGCACTTGCAGATTTCTCGGATTATTGCACGGCACACGAAAAAGCAGACCGCCTTTATAAAGATAAGCTTGCGTGGAACCGTATGTCGCTTATCAACATTGCAAACTCGGGCAGATTTGCTGCCGACCGCGCAATTGAAGATTACGCAAGGGATATCTGGAACACTACACCACTGAATTAGAGGCTTTTTATGGGTTACTATCCTTTTGACTCGCGCAATCCAATTTATCGCTCGCATATTGGCGCTGTAGCCGCAGACACTCCTCTGCGGTTACGGCTGCTTTTGCATACCGACGCGCGCGTACATACTGCCTTCTTATCATTAAGTCGCGATGGCGAGGAAACCCGTGAAATTAAAATGGAACCTTGCGAATATCTTGATGACTACCGCTTTTACGAATGTGAAGTCAATTTACGCGAAGGACTCTATTGGTATTCCTTTTTCTATGACAGTGATTACGGAAGAATGTATGTCACAAACACAGAGCATTCATTAGGTACGGTTTCAAGTGCAGGAAAATGTTGGCAACAGACCGTTTATGAAAAGGATTTCAAAACTCCCGACTGGATAAAGGGTGGAATAATATATCAAATATTTCCTGACAGATTTTGCAAATCAGGAAACAAAAAAGAAAATATTCCTGAAGACCGATTCTTGCAAGAAGATTGGTCCGCACAGCCTGCTTTTCGTCAGGACGGGCAAAGGCGTTGTCTCGGAAACGATTATTACGGTGGTGACCTTTTGGGAATTGAGGACCGCCTTCCCTATTTGAAAAGCTTAGGTGTCAACTGCATATACTTAAATCCTATTTTTGAAGCGCACTCAAACCATCGATACAATACAGCAGATTATATGAAAATAGATTCGGTTTTGGGAAGTGAGGACGACCTTAAAAAGCTTTGCGCAAGTGCAAAAAAACTTGGCATAAACATCATTCTTGACGGTGTTTTTTCGCACACAGGTGACGACAGTATATATTTTAACAAATACGGCAGATACGGAGATTTTGGTGCTTTCAAGGATGCAAATTCTCCATATAAGAGTTGGTTTAATTTCAAAAACTGGCCTTATGAATATTCTTGTTGGTGGGGTGTACCATCTCTTCCCGAAACGATAGAGAACGATGAATCCTTTTCGGAATTTATCACGGGTGAAAACGGTGTGCTTTCACACTGGATGGACTGCGGAATTAAGGGTTGGCGGCTCGATGTTGCAGACGAGCTTCCCGATGAATTTATTGATAAAATACGATATAGAATCAAAGCTAAAGATAAAGACGCATTTCTAATCGGTGAGGTTTGGGAGGATGCGACCAACAAAATAAGTTATGGCTACCGCAGAAGATATTTGCGCGGACGACAGCTTGATTCGGTTATGAATTATCCGCTTTGTGACGCTATTATTGATTTTGTCAAGGGCGAAAACTCGCGAAAACTGATTGACCTTGTATTAACACAGGTAGAAAACTATCCTCGCCCTGCGCTTAACGCCCTTATGAATCACATTGGATCACACGATACCGCACGCATACTAACCCGTCTTGGCACCGAAGAAAACGGAAACCGAGAATGGCAAGCAACCGCACGTCTTAGTGAAGAAGAAATTTATAACGCAAAGCGTTTGCTTTTACTTGCTGTCACGCTGCAATACACCCTCCCAGGTGTACCCTCTGTTTTTTACGGTGACGAGGTTGGACTTACGGGTTACGGAGACCCGTTTTGCAGATGCACTTACCCTTATGGTAACGAGGATAACGAGTTGCTTGAGTTTTACAAAAAGATGGGTAAAATCAGGCGCGAAAACTCCGCATTCGCTGAAGGCGATTTCGTTCCGCTTTACAGTGAAATCGGTTATATTGCATTTATAAGAGAAGACAAAAACAACTGCGTGTTTATAGCGGTCAACCGTTGGCACGAAGATGCAACCTTGTCACTTCCCCACGGCTTTGAAAACGCAGAGGTTCTTTACGGAAACGCGCCTTGTGACAACAAGATTCTCTTAAATGGATATGGCGTTTCTATACTAAAAAAAGCTAAAGAATATTTTGGGAATTAATATCGAACCCTATCATCCTTTAGGTATGGATAAATCTAAAAAGCTTGATAAAGAATATTCCCTATCTGACCTTACCTTCTCCGACAGTGAAACGGTTGAATCATGGATGGAAAGTATCCGCAAAAAAACAAATGTTGCGGTTAAAAAAGCATAAAAGAACGAGGCTTAACGGAACGTACTCTTAAGGATAAAATGTCTAAAATAGTGTCTTTTTGCGAACTAATACGTTAAAAAACCGTGGTACGCGTCAGCGTTACCACGGTTTTTCGCCTTTTATTTCATCAAAAATACATCTATTTTAGATGCGAAGCAGTTTTATAGCATTAAATTTGTTCTGTTCTCAAAGCAACAAAATCGCAGTAATACTTTGTGTCTTACAAGATTTTGTTGCAAAGTGAAAGGGCAAATTTATGCGAAAAACCAATTTGTCCTTAAGAGTGCGTTCCGAATTGCCTCGTTCTTTTTTTGTTATTCGACGGTTTCTTCTTCGGTTTCCTGCGACTCTTCAAGCTGATAGTTGAAATTAAAGTTTTCGTCTATTCTAAGAAAATCTTCGATTTCGTCATCGTTGCCGAAGAATTTGCCCGAATGGGCACCTTCTGTTCTGTTTTTGCTTGCAAGCACGCAAACAACAATGATAAGGATGATTATCAAAACAACTGCACCTATTAGCGCTATCGCCAAGGTTTTTGTAAGTCCCTCAAGTGCGTTGAATTTATAAATAATGCCCTTTATACCACCCGGAATAAACTCGGGGTTATTAACCGCAACGGTCAAATCGGGTGAACGCTGAATTGATAAATCGGTTATGTCATAGCTGAAGAACTGCTCGCTACCTGCAAAATAGCAATAGATAAAGTAAATATCCTTAAGCGCTTCGTCTTCCGAACAAAGAGCGGTTACTGTGTCGCCGTTTGCGATTTGAAGCGCGGTTTCATAATAGCCCTTCGGAACAACAAAGCCTTCGGGGAAATCGGCAAATATGTACATATTGTTGCCATTCATCATATAAGAAAGACGCTCAAACTCATCACGCAGTTCCTTATAAATATAATAGTCGGTAGTTTGGTCTTGACTGTTTGTGATTGAATAAAGAGTATATTTACCGTCTTCTGTCTTGAGGGCACCAACATCCACACCGTTGTAAACTGCGGTTGAAGGTGTAAATCCATTTGGAACAGTAACATCTGAAATATCTGTTTTTATGGTTGCAAGTTGACCATCTATTATAGTTGTAGTCGGATTAATTGCAAGGGTTTCTTCAACAGATGCGCGTTTGATTACTATTTTATATGTTTTTTTTGTTTTTCCGTCAGGCGCGGTTACGACAACGCTTTTTTCGTTTTCACCAACCAAAAGTTCCGTAATGCCTGAGCCCGAGATTTTTGCACCCTTGGCAGATGCGGTTGCATTGATATTTGTCGATGCAACTGTATTTTCAACAGTAACGGTGTACTCGGTCACATTCTTTGAAAATGCGGGGGTAAGTGTACCGCCGTCGACAGTAAGCGCGGACAAATTTGCGTTGTTTGAGGGTGCTGTTGGGGTGGTGGTTGTTGTAGGTGTTGAAGAATTTTTAACGGTCAGGGTTGCTCCTGCGCTTCCACCACTCGTTTCAACAAGTGATGCTCCGCTATATTTTGCCGTTGCAGACACAGAAGCAGAACCTTCGGCTATTGCATTAAACACAACCTTATATGATGCACTCTTTCCGCCACTTGGTGACTCAACTATTTTCAAGTTTCCGTTACCGCCTGAACCGGCACCTGAAACGTATTTTAAAATAGAAGAATTGTAATTTATAGAAATGTCAATACCATAAATGTCTTCTCCCGCATTTACCGTTACGGTAACAGTCACATCTTGACCCGGTTTTACTTCTTTTGCACTAAGGGCAATAATCGTTGATGCTGCTGATACATTTACAACAGCAAATGTTGACAATATTGAAAATATTGCCACGACACAAAGTAATCTTTTCAATACATATTTCATTTTCTTCCCTCTCTTATGGTGTTAATACAGTTATTGTACATGGTGTATTTGCATTAATGTTAATAATATAAGTATTTATATACCCCGTTTCCGATTTAACAGGCAACGATATGTTGCTTACACCTGCGGCTACATTAAATATTGTGCTGCCTGCATAGGATGCGCCTTGCGGTACAGAAACGTAGATTGTAGTGTTTCCCGACAAGGAAAGCGAATAGTTTTTATTATACATTGAAAAACTTGGAGATAAACCAGCCGCCGATATGCTTGTGAAATAATAGTTGTTCAATTTATCATTTTCTTCAGGTCGTGCTGCGGGAGTTTGCGGCATATCCTTGTATACCGGAATTCTGAATACGGCCGCTTCTGTTGTTTGGCCGATATATGCGCTTCTAAGTCGCGCACTTGAAGAAATTGCATCATAAATACTTTGGGCATACTGATGGGTATATGGGTTTGTATCCTGAACATCAAAATCTTTATAATAATAAGTGTTCTGCCCTGCGGCTATATAGCCCTCGGCATATTTTTTTGCACCACCGATTATTGATGCAGAACGTGATGTCCATCCCGCGCTTTTCGCATATGCCACACCGTTTCCGATAACATCGCTTCCCGATGCACCGTAGTTAAAGAAGTTGTAGCAGCCGTGTTCACCCGAAATGAGAGCGCTTGTACCATTTACGCCTTGCTCAAGAATTATGGTAGATGCCAAGACATACGGATTAACGCCCGACTGTCTTGCAGCTTCCATAATAATATTAACATATGACCCATCGTATTCTAACACTTTAGGTATTGTTCTTAGTTCCAATAAATGTAATCGAACACCAGCAAGGTCTGCTGTGTTAATGTCTTTATCACCGTTAACATCTGCTCTTTGTTTTTCTGAATCAGAAAGCGTTCTGATACCAAGCAAATGCAGTCTAATAGCTGCAAGGTCTGCTGTATTAATCATTCCATCAGAATTAACATCACCACACTCATACGCCGATGCGTCTGTAAAACCACTTTCCAGGAATGTACCTTTTATAATTTTTGCCAACATATCCGCATTTTGCTTTTCATTGTATGACTGGGTTACAAAGGCATAAACATTATTGATATTCAAAAAATTACGTGGGTCAACATAATGTGCTATCATTTCCCTTGAAGCGTCGGTCCAGTTTCCGCTATATGTATTGAAAGCGCCTGTTTGCCAGTTATAATTTTCGGGGCCGAGAGCACGCCAAGATTTACCGTCTGTCATGCTGACAAGTTTTCTATGCTTCAGCATCTGATTTTCTACAACCTCGTTAAACGACAAATCAATATAATCCGCCAAGAAAATATAGTTTGGATAGGTTTGCTTTAATGTGCTTAGCAGTGTTTTATAACTGTCGGGAAATGCTGCGAGCGATAGGTCAACTGTGCCATTTATATGACCTTGAATATTAGCAAGGTCGGTGGCATCAACTGTGCCATCACTGTTTGTATCTGCACAGGTAAAAGCGCTTCCTGCGAGCTTGTGGGTACCCGAAATATGATTATTTACATTATCTATATCTAATGAGTTAATTACATAATCTCCGTTTGTATCGCCTTTGAGAATATTGCGGTTAGTATTTGCGATGGAAACATAATCACCGTGCACATAGCCCGTAAGCGACATATCATATGTTCTTATATGATACCATGTTTCGCCAACATTCGACTGCGCTGTCCCTAAAATAACAACCTCTGTATTTGACAGTTTACCAACCGAAGAATGATTTGTTCCCGCGCCCGAGCGCACGTTGACATTTGTACCGCTTATATAACCGTATCTTATATCGTCAGCAGACACTGATAACTGCGTGGGATTTATAATTCCTATTACAAGGCAAAAGCAGAGAATAAGGCTACAACATTTTATAATTTTCGACATATTCTCCTCCTTTTTGATAATATATAATTAATTATATATTCTATATGTTGTTATGTCAACTACAATAATATACATTTTAAGGTGTTTTTTGGTAAGTTGACAAAAGAGCGATACTCATGTTATCATTTGCTTAAAGGTTTATTAAAATGGAGTGATTTTTATTAGCACTTTATTGTTTGTTTTGGAAATTATCGGAACGGTTGCCTTTGCTGTTTCGGGCGCTTTAAAAGGCATAAAAAATAATATGGATTTGTTTGGTGTTTCAATTCTCGGTCTTATCACTGGTGTTGGTGGCGGAGTGATACGCGACACGATTCTCGGCAACACCCCTGCAACAGCCTTCAAGACACCGCTTTTTACGATTATTGCGCTTTGCACATCAATTCTTACCTTTTTTGTCATTCGTTTGATTTGGAAATACATACACGATAAAAAAAGAATATATGACCGTTTTATTATGTTTTTTGCCGACACATTTGGACTTGCTGTTTTTACAACAACGGGTGTGCGAATAGCCGAAGAAAACGGCCACTTAGGGTTCGTTGCGATTGTTTTTATCGCTGTTATCACAGGTGTTGGCGGCGGAGTTTTGCGCGATGTTTTATGCGCCGATGTACCTTATGTGTTTAAAAAACACATATATGCAGTAGCTTCGGCAGCAGGTGCTACTGTAAACCTTTTGTGTAGCCACTTTTTACCGCAAGAGCCGTCAATAATATTAGGCGGTATGACGGTTGTGATACTTCGAATTTTGGCAGCGTGCTTCCGCTGGAATCTGCCAAAAATAAATCCTGAAAAAGTATAGTAAAAAAAGCATAATAAAAAGCACTTATGAAGCATTTCATAAGTGCTTTTTTATTATCCACCGAGATAGGCTTTTTTGATTGCATCACTCTTTGCGAGTTCCTTACCTGTTCCCGAAAGGGCAATTCTGCCCGATTCAAGAACATAGGCGCGGTCTGCAATTGCAAGTGCCATTTCCGCATTTTGTTCAACCAAGAGAATGGTTGTTCCTGCGGCATGGAGCTCTTTTATGATATCAAATATCTGCTGAACAAGGATAGGTGCAAGACCCATTGACGGCTCGTCAAGCATCAAAAGCTTCGGGTTGCTCATAAGAGCGCGTCCCATAGCCAGCATCTGCTGTTCACCGCCCGAAAGCGTTCCTGCAATCTGATTTTTACGGTGTTTAAGACGCGGGAATCTTTCAAACACGTCATTTAGTTTTTCCTTCACGTCTTTTCCGTTTGTATACGCTCCCATTTCGAGATTTTCAAGTACCGTCATCTGCAAGAAGACGCGGCGTCCCTCGGGAACATGTGCCATACCCTTTGATACGAGCTTATAAGCATCGGTATGTGATATATCTTCGTCAAAAAGTGTTATGCCACCCGTCTCTGAACGGAGAAGACCCGATATTGTTTTAAGGGTTGTTGATTTTCCTGCGCCGTTTGCGCCGATAAGTGCAACTATCTCCCCTTCCTTAACTTCGAGAGATACATCCTTGAGTGCATGGATTTTTCCGTAATAAACATTGATATTATCAACCTTAAGCATTATCGTTCGCCTCCTTTTTCTTACCGAGATAGGCTTCAATAACCTTATCGTTTTGTTTTATTTCATCAGGTGTGCCCTTGGCTATAACCTTTCCGTGGTCAAGCACACAAATTCCCTCGCACAAATTCATAACAAGGCTCATATCGTGTTCAATAAGCAAAACTGCTATATTAAATGTGTCGCGAATTCTGCGGATATTTTCCATAAGCTCTGCTGTCTCGGAAGGATTCATTCCCGCTGCAGGCTCGTCAAGAAGAAGTATTAGCGGATTTGTTGCAAGCGCGCGTACAATTTCAAGACGGCGCTGCGCACCGTAAGGCAAAGAGCCTGCCTGTGCATTTGCCAAATCTGCCATGCTGAAAAAGTCAAGTAATTCGAGAGCACGTGCACGCGAGTCACGCTCTGCCTTACCATAACCAAAGGTATGACTGATTGACGCTAGGAAGGATTCCTTTGTTGAATTATGGAGTCCAACCTTTACGTTGTCAAGAACAGACATATTTGAAAAAAGTCGAATATTCTGGAAGGTACGGGCAATACCCATACGGTTTACCTGAGCAGTTGTTTTTCCTGCTGTGGGTCTGCCATCAAGCAAAATTGTGCCGCGTGTTGGCTGATAAACGTTTGTCAACATATTAAAGACAGTTGTTTTACCTGCACCATTTGGTCCTATAAGACCTGATATTTCGGTTCTTCCGATTGTGAGTGAGATATCGTCAACCGCGGTAAGACCGCCGAAATCTATTCCAAGATGGTGGGTTTCGAGAATCGGTGGTTTGTCAACATCGCGCTCCGGAACGATTGCGCGACTTGGTACGGGTACCATTTTAGTCATTCTGTTCACCCTCCTCTAGCATTTTTTTGTTTTTGCGAAACAGCCTTTCCACAATATGCTCACGAATAAGCTTAGCCTTTTGGCTGTTTGTAAAGAGCATTACGAATATCAAAACAATTGCATAAATAAGCATACGATAATCAGCAAACTCGCGCAATAATTCAGGAATCATATAAAGCACAGTTGTTGCTATTATTGAGCCTGTGATATTACCCATGCCGCCAAGCACAACAAACACGAGTATGAGAATTGATGTATTAAAATCGAATTTCTTTGCAGCAATTGTTGAGAAATTCATGGCATATAAGGCACCTGCCATACCTGCCAAAACTGCCGATGTTATAAAAGCTGTAAGCTTATATTTTGTAATGCTTATACCAACCGACTCAGCTGCAATGCGATTGTCACGTATTGCGGTGATGGCGCGTCCTGAACGGCTGTTTATAAGGTTCAATACAATGAAGAGTGTGAAGAGCACCAAAAGTATTCCCGACGTAAATGTTGCAATTCTTGTTATACCAACAGCACCCTGCGGTCCGTTTATGATTATTTTACCGTTTTCCATACCGAGTGAAGCGACATCCTTCATACTGATGTGAATGCCTTTTTTATCAACGCCAACATAAAGACAGTTTACAATATTACGTATTATCTCACCGAACGCGAGTGTTACAATAGCAAGATAGTCACCGCGCAAACGAAGAACGGGAATGCCAACAAGAAGTCCTGCTATACCTGAGAAAATACCGCCAATTACTATGGCGATAAGCAATCTTACCGGTGCTGACGGAATTGCGCTTTGCAAGGAAGCCGAAGCAATTGCACCGCAAAATGCACCAACACTCATAAAGCCTGCATGTCCCAAGCTCAGCTCACCCAAAACACCAACCGTGAGGTTAAGAGAAATCGCCATAACTATGTATGTACAGATGGGAACAAGCTGTCCCGACATGGAATTGCTCAAAACACCAAACTGCTGAAGCGGGAACATTATTGCAAAAGCAACAAGAATTATTCCGTATGAACTAATAGCGGTGCGTGTGGATTTCTTAAGTGATTTATATTTTATCATATCTGCCACCTACACCTTTTCACTTACTTTCTTGCCGAGTATTCCCGTCGGTTTTACAAGTAATACTATGATGAGCACCGCAAACACGATAGCATCGGAAAGTTCGGTAGAAATATAAAATTTACTGAATGTTTCTATAAGCCCAAGCAAAAGTCCGCCAACCATTGCACCCGGTATTGAACCAATACCGCCGAAAACAGCGGCTGTAAACGCCTTGATGCCGGGCATTGAGCCTGTTGTAGGCATCAAAACAGGATATGCAGAACAAAGCAAAACGCCTGCAATAGCTGCTAGTGCGCTACCAATAGCAAAGGTTACGGATATTGTTACGTTAACATTAATACCCATAAGCTCTGCTGCACCCTTGTCCTCTGACACAGCGCGCATTGCTTTACCCATTTTGCTTTTCTTTGTGAAGA
The DNA here is from genome assembly GCA_045601885.1 of Acutalibacteraceae bacterium. GTDB lineage: Bacteria > Bacillota > Clostridia > Oscillospirales > Acutalibacteraceae > SIG589. The sequence continues at coordinate 79,157 of JAZSAN010000012.1, forward strand.
CGGTAAGCGCAATCATAATAACAATACAAACGAGGATTGTAACCATCGATTCGCCCGTTATTATCAAATTACCGTCAAACAGCTTTATTGCAGGAACACTGACAACCGAACGGAAGCTCACAGGTGCGCTTCCCCAAATGAGCAGTGCAGCATTCTGCAAAAAGTAACTGACGCCGATAGCAGTTATGAGTACCGCAAGCGAGGTTGCTTGTCTAAGCGGCTTGTACGCAAGACGCTCAATTATAATACCAAGCAATGTGCAGACAATCATAGCGGCAATTATTGCAACAATAGGCGGCAATCCAACCGATGTCATGGTTATGTAAGCAATATAGGCACCTACCATGATTATATCGCCGTGCGCAAAGTTAAGCATTTTTGCAATGCCATATACCATCGTATAGCCCAAGGCTATAATGGCATAAACGCTGCCAAGGCTCAGACCGTTTATAAAATTCGTTAAAAACGCCATCAAAACACCCCATAGTAATAAATTATATATTATTAAATATATAAAAAAAGGGGTTGATTGTCAACCCCTTTTTATTATAAGCCTTTAATTAAAGACCAACATAAGCGCCGTTTTCAATCTTCATTCCCTTAGGAGACTTGGAAACTTCACCTGAGTTAGACCATGTCATGCCTTCGCCTGTGAGACCGTCAAACTTGAAATCAGACTTTGTAAACTGCTCAATAAGCTTATCACAGATTTCAGAAGCGCTCATATCCTTTGTGATGTTCTGAGCCTTGCAAGCCTCATAGATTGCGTATACGCAGTCATATGCATCTGCAGCAAACTGGTTCGGAACCTCGCCATATTTTTCCTTATACTTCTTAACAAAGTTCTGTGTCTTCTCGTCCTCTGCGTCTGCAGTGAAGGGTGTGAGAAGCATTACGCCTTCTGCCAATTTTGTATCGAAGCCCTTAACACCCAAGAGACCGTCAAGACCGTCAACACCGAAGAACTTTACATCATACTGCATCTGTGCAGCCTGTGCAAGAATGAGTGATGCAGGTGTGTAGTAAATCGGGATGAAGATAAGGTCTGCGCCCTTCTGCTTGATAGCAGTAAGCTGTGCGTTGAAGTCTGCGTTGTCGTCGCTTGCAAAAGCTTCCTCAGCAACAACATTGAGACCGAGTTCCTTTGCCTTTGCCATAAACTTCTGATAGATGCCCTTTGAATAAGCATCTGCACTGTTGTAGATAACACCAATCTTCTCACCGAGCTTCTGATTGAATATGTATTCAGCAGAAGCAATACCCTGGTTGGGGTCAGTGAAGCACATCTGGAAAACGTTGTCTTTACGCTGAATTGTAACGTTTCCGTCAGCATCGGGCTGTCCGCCGATAACATCGGTAGAAGAAGCCGAAGGTGTGAGTTCGAAAATTCTGTCTGCATTACTTTCTGTTGACACAGCTATGCAGGGCTGTGTTGTTACAGAACCAACAAGAATCTGCATACCCCAGTCTTTAAGGCTGTTGTAAGCGTTAACAGATTTCTCTGCGTCATGCTCGTCGTCCTGCATCTTGAATACGAACTGAATTCCGCCAAGTGCGTTGATTTCCTCAACTGCTATTTCAGCACCGCGCTGAACAGCCTGACCATAAACTGCAGCAGCACCTGTTATCGGACCGATACCGCCAAGTTTAATAGCATCGCTGTTTTCTTCTGCGCCGCATCCTGCCATTGCAAGAACCAAGCAAGCAGCCATAAGGATTGCTAATAACTTTTTCATTTGTTTTTCCTCCTGATTTGTTTATTTTATCATAATAAAATAATATACAATTTTAAAACCTTTTTGGAGCTTTGTCAATACCTAAACGATAAAAAATCATATTTATTCAACAATTTGTCGAATATTTCATATTTATGCATTCTTCTCAAAAGAAACCAATTGTTTATGAAGTTCGGCAACAGGCAGGCCAACCACATTAAAATAGTCACCCTCAATGCCTTTTACGAGCACACAGCCTTTACCCTGTATGCCATAGCCACCTGCCTTGTCAAAGCTTTCATTTTTTGCGATATAATCTTCAATTTCTCTCTCGGTCAGTTCATAAAACTCAACATCAGTTGCCACGCTGAAGCTGTGTTTTTTGTTACCTTTTATAATACAGCAACCCGTAATTACCTTATGCTTTCTTCCCGAAAGGGATTTTAGCATTAAAAAGGCATCTTCTTTGTTTTTGGGTTTTCCAAGCATTTTGTCATCCAAAAAAACTGCTGTATCTGCCGAAATTATTATATCGTCCTTATAACGAAGGGCTATGTCCTCTGCTTTTTTTACCGATAAAAACTCAGGTCTTTTAAAAAGCTCGATTTCTTCAGGGCAAGATTCTTCTATGTCTGAAACTACAACCTTGAAATCATCAATTATATGAGAAATGAGTTCGCGTCTTCTTGGGGATGCCGATGCTAATATATACATTATATATCCCCTTTTTGACTATGAAAGCTTCTCTTCCAAATTTTTGCGGATGGCAGCGATAAACTCTTCACTGTTAACAACGGTGCATTCTCCCTCACAAAGTGCGGCAAGGTCACCCGTCATAACGCCCGACTCTATTGTATCAATGCAGGCCGCTTCAAGTTTATCAGCAAAATCCACAAGTGCTGTATTAGAATCTAGCTCACCGCGTTTTTTAAGTGCGCCCGACCAAGCAAAAATTGTTGCAACTGGGTTTGAAGAAGGCTTTTCACCCTTCTGCCAACGATAATAGTGGCGTGTTATTGTGCCGTGTGCAGCTTCGTACTCGTAGTTTCCGTCGGGGCTTACAAGAACGCTTGTCATCATTGCAAGCGAGCCGAATGCAGTTGAAACCATATCGCTCATAACATCGCCATCATAGTTTTTGCAAACCCACAAGAATCCGCCTTCAGAACGAATTACACGGGCAACCGCATCGTCAATAAGCGTATAGAAATACTCGATTCCTGCGGCATCAAACTTTTCTTTATACTCCTCATCAAATATACGCTGGAACATAAGCTTAAATGTCTGGTCATACTGTTTTGAGATTGTATCCTTTGTTGCAAACCACATATCCTGTTTAGTTGAGAGCGCATAATCAAAGCAAACGCGAGCAAAGGATTCTATTGAGGAATCCTTGTTATACTGTCCTTGCAGCACACCTGCACACTCAAAATCATATATCTGCTGCGAAAATTCAGTTCCGTCTTCGCCGTGGAAAACGAGCTCCGCTTTTCCGGGACCCGGAACGCGATATTCAGTTGCCTTGTATACATCGCCATATGCGTGACGGGCAATTGTAATCGGCTTTGTCCAACGGCTGACATAAGGTTTTATGCACTTAGTTATAATAGGAGCGCGGAACACAGTTCCGTCAAGAATTGCTCTTATTGTTCCGTTGGGACTCTTCCACATTTCCTTGAGATTATACTCTTCAACACGCTGTGCGTTGGGAGTGATGGTTGCACACTTTACGCCAACCTTATATTTCTTTATTGCGTTTGCAGCGTCTATCGTAACCTGGTCGTTGGTCTCGTCACGACAGGGAAGTCCCAAATCGTAATACTCTGTGTTAAGCTCAACAAAGGGACAAAGAAGCTCGTCCTTTATCATTTTCCAGAGTATTCTGGTCATTTCGTCTCCGTCCATCTCAACGATGGTGTTCATTTTGATTTTATCCATTTTTAGTCCTCCTTGTTCTGCGCGGCGTACCAATTCATAAGGCATCCCGAAAGCAGAATTTCTCTTTCCTTTTTAGTAAGTCCTGCCATATGAAGTTTGATTTCCATAACAGAATCATTTGCGATTATATATCCCTTGACCGATTCTTCTCCGTTTTCAACTGCTTTTTTGATGTCGGGAACGAAGATGCAATCGCCGGGGTTATAGTCAAACTCCGTATCCTTATCAATTGTGAATGGTAGCATACCCCAGTTGATGCAGTTAGAGCGGTAACGCTTTGTTGCATATTCGTAACAAATGTTTGCGGCGCCGCCCAAAACACGCTGACATGATGCGGCCTGCTCACGAGCAGAACCATCGCCGGGCTTGTTTGCAAACACAACCGAGCCTACTGCGGTGTTTTTGAGAACATCCTTGCCAAATCCTGCAAGTTTAAGCGCATCAATAGTTTTTGCCTCTGCCATTCCTTCGGCGCGATGCTTTTCTTCTTCGCGAATATCGGCGGTGCGTGAAACATAAGCAGGGTCACGACGAGATAATGCAAAGGTTGCCAACTTCAAAGGATTGGAACGATAAGAAGAGGTCTCTCCTGAAGGGATGAGCTCGTCTGTTGTTGTTACGGGGTCGTGTATTACGGATGCCAAACGCAGCAACAAATTATCGGCGAGAGCGGGTATTTTAGGCCACTCGGTTATATTGGGTCCGAAACGAAGCTCTGCGTTTTCGTCGGCATTCGGGAATCCAAAATAAACACGCTTTTCATACGGTGCGCTGTCGAACGAATATTTATGCTCGGCAGGCTGCAGATACTCAACATCGGTTGCGGCTGTAAGTATTCCGCCATTTCGTGCTGTTGCGGCTATACTGCGTGCATCCATAAGCATAACAGCCGAAAGCTGTCCGTCACCGGGTCGCGAACCCTCACGGTTGGGGAAGTTGCGGGTTGTATGACGTGCAGAAAGTCCGTTATTTGAGGGAACATCACCTGCGCCAAAGCAGGGTCCACAGAAGCACGGCTTGAAGAGTGCGCCGCTTTCCATAAGACTTTGCTGTATGCCGTCTTTTATAAGTTCAAGGTTAACCGGCATGCTCGGCGGATAGATTGAAAGTGAGAAATATCCGTTTCCAACCGATTTGCCGTCAAGAATTGCGGCGGCTTCTGCGATGTTATCATACATTCCACCTGCGCAGCCCGCTATTATTCCCTGGTCAATATAGATTTTTCCGTCACGCAATTTATCCACAAGATTAAGAGAGACCTTTTCTCCAAACTGTTCACTTGCGCGTTTTTCGGTCTCACGCAGGATATCCTCTGCGTTTTCTGAGAGTTCTTTTATTGTATATGCTTCTGACGGATGGAACGGCAATGCCGCCATACACTCAACCTTTGACAAATCAATTTCTATCATGCTGTCGTAATATGCGCCGTCATCTGCACAAATTTCTTTATAATCCTGCTCTCTTCCGTGTGCAGCAAGATATTCTTCTACCTTTTCATCGGTTGTCCATATTGAAGACAAACAGGTGGTCTCGGTGGTCATAACATCTATGCCGATTCTGTAATCCATCGGAAGATTTTTAACACCGGGGCCTGCAAACTCGAGCACCTTGTTTTTTACAAATCCGTTTTTATATGTGGCGCCGCAAAGCGCGATTGCCACGTCGTGCGGACCTACACCGCGTCTCGGTGTGCCTGTGAGATAAACCAAAACAACCTCGGGTGACGGCACATCATATGTGTTTGAGAGTAACTGTTTTACAATTTCGGGTCCGCCCTCACCCACGCCCATTGTTCCGATAGCGCCGTAACGGGTGTGACTGTCCGAGCCGAGTATCATTCTTCCGCAGCCTGCCATCATTTCACGTGCATACTGATGGATTACCGCCTGATTTGCAGGAACGTATATTCCACCGTATTTCTTGGCAGCCGACAAGCCGAAAACGTGGTCGTCTTCATTAATTGTGCCGCCAACAGCGCAAAGACTGTTGTGGCAGTTTGTCAAAACATACGGAACGGGGAATTTTTTGAGTCCGCTTCCGCGTGCCGTCTGTATGATACCTACATATGTTATATCGTGCGAAATAAGGCTATCAAACTTTATACGCATCATATTTTCATCGTTGGATGAATTGTGTTCGTTCATAACCTTATATGCCATAGTCTTATTTCGAAGCTGTCTTTTCTCGGCTATATCGCCCGCAGGCACGGGTGCGCCGTTTTTCCACAAAACTCCGTTACTGTGTAATTTAATCATAACATCACTCTTTTTCAAAAAATATATTGCAATTATAACATACTTCAAACACAATAGAAAGTTTTTTTATAAAATTTTGACCGATTTATTTAAAATACATAGTTATACTTGCCTTTTTGTGCAAAAAAGTGTATAATAACAGTAATTTTTTAACGAGGGGTGTAACGAATGAACCCATTCGACAACAATGAAAGCAAGAATTTATTACAATCTGCTTTTGACGGCGATATATCTACGGCATACACAGTAAAACAAGGCGAAGACATTAAAAAGGGTCTTCGCAACTCTGACGGAAGTGGTGTGCTTGTCGGTACTACTGCTATCGGAAGCGTTCAGGGTTATATTATGGAAGACGGTCAGCGTGTGCCTGTGCCCGGTCAGCTTTACTACCGCGGTATCAACGCACTTGACATCATAAAAGCCCATAGAGATGCTGACACCTTTGGATATGAAGAGGTTGCATATCTTTTGCTGTTTGGTAAGTTACCTTCAGAAAAAGAATTCAACTCTTTTAAAGATGTTATCGCTTCGGCACGTTCGATGCCTGACGGATTTAATGAGGATGTTCTTTTGCGTGCACCTTCCAAAAATATTATGAATCAGCTCTCCCGCGGTGTTGAAGCGCTTTATTCTTATGACCAAAACGCTGATGATACCTCACCCGAGAATTTGATTCGCCAGTCGGTTGAGCTTGTATCACGTTTTCCGCTTATTGTTGCTAACGCTTACGCAGTTAAACGTCACCGCTTTGAAAACAAATCGCTTTACCTTCATAATCCGAAATCTGAGCTTTCCCTTTCGGAAAACTTTTTGCGTATGGTCCGACCCGACAAGAGTTACACAAACGAAGAAGCGAAACTGCTTGATATTATGCTTATGCTCCACGCTGAGCATGGTGGCGGTAACAACTCTGCATTTGCTTGTCGCGCTGTTTCTTCAAGCGGCACCGATACATACAGCGCGGTTGCTGCAGCAGTCAACTCACTTAAGGGTCCGCTGCACGGCGGTGCCAATGCAAAGGTTATGGAAATGATTGGTCTTATCAAGCAAGAGCTTCCCGACTATACTAATGAAAACAAATTGCGTGAGCATCTTATCAAAATGCTTGAGGGTACGGTTGGTGACCGCTCAGGTAAGATTTACGGTTTAGGACACGCGGTTTATACCATGTCAGACCCGCGTGCTACTGCCATTCGCGAATGCGCGGTAAATCTTGCAAAATCATACGGCAGACTTGACGAACTTGAACTTCTTGAAAACATTGAAAAAATTGGTTGTCCGCTTATTGTTGAGAAGAAAAACCTTGATTTGCCGGTGTGTGCAAATGTTGACCTTTATTCAGGCTTTGTTTATGATATGCTCGGCATTCCCGACGACCTTTATACACCATTATTCGCCATCGCGCGTGTTGCCGGTTGGTGCGCCCACCGAATGGAAGAGCTTATTTCCTGCAAGCGCATCATGCGCCCTGCATATCGTGCCGCTATCAAAAAGGTGCCCTACATACCGCAATACGAAAGATAGTATATTTCACACTAAAAAGGTGATTCTACTTTGAGTAGAGTCACTTTTTTAAATTCTACTCTCGCATTTTCGTGAATAGAGTTGTGCTTTTGCTCGGTAGGTTGAATGAAAATCATTTTGATAATATACTAACTGTATCAAACGAAAGGAAGAACTTTTTATGCCTAATTATGTTGTTTTTGCCGACTCGGCGTGTGATATTCCCGCAGCAACCCTTGAAAAATGGGGTGTCTCATGCGAGAGTCTTATTTTTAAATTTCAGGACGATGACAAGGAATACCGTGACGGCGCTATAGAATCTAAGGAATTTTATGACCTTATGCGTAACGGTGCTGTTGCTACCACATCTGCCATTAATATGGAGACCTTTAAGATTGCTTTCCGCAAAATTCTTGAGACCGGTAAAGATATATTGTATATCGGTTTTTCTTCAGGTCTTAGCACCACATACAACTCGGCAAGACTTGCCGCAGAGGAATTATCTGAAGAGTTCCCTGACAGAAAGATTGTCGCAGTTGATTCACTTTCTGCTTCGGCAGGTTATGGTCTTTTGCTCTATTTGACCTTGCAAAAAATTAATGAGGGCTCAACCATTGAAGAGGCGGCTGATTTTGTTATCGAGAAACGTATGGGACTTTGCCACTGGTTTACGGTTGACGACCTCAAATATCTCAAACGTGGCGGAAGAATCAGCCCCACTGTTGCTGTTGTCGGTTCGTTGCTTGGAATCAAGCCCGTTTTACACATGGATGAAGAGGGTCATCTTATTAATGTAACAAAGGTAAGAGGCAGAACCGCTGCTCTTACGGCTATTGCAGAATCCATCGGCGAAAAAGCAGATGGCAACCCAGAGAGCCCTATTTATATATGTCATGCAGATTGCTTAAATGATGTTGACGCATTAAAGCAGATTATCAAAGATAAATACAACCGAGAGGTTGATATGGTGGTTGATATCGGACCAGTTATCGGCTCACACTCCGGTCCCGGTACTATTGCGGTATTTTTCCACGGTAAAGAGCGTTAAAAATATGCTATAAAAAATAGAAGGTGGATTTACCCCCTTCTATTTTTTTATTACAAAAAAATTTCATCTATGCTAGTTTTGTTTTTTTAAAATTTTAATCTCCATTTTTGCTTGTGCCGCAAGGCACTTCCTTTCTGCCTGTTTGCAGAAAGGAAGCAAAGAAAAACATAAGGGGAATTCCGATTTCCCCTCGCGACAAAAGAAATATTACTTTTATCAACAACGTTTTTTAGATACGTATATCTCAAAAACGCAATATGTAAAAAACTTTTTCTTTTATCTTTTTGCGCTCACCCCAAACGGCAATGGCTGCCGCCCTTGACCCGCCATAGACGGTCGTCCGACTGCTTTATTTTTTATATGTTGATATGTCACACAACTTTAATAGCTCTTTCCATCATATGTCACCTTACTAATACTGGTATCACCTGTGAGTGGATTGATTTTAACTTTTGCAGAAAACGAACGAATTATGTTTTTGGGACCCGAATATGCCGAACCGCTCAAATCTACAACATATTTATATTTTGAAAAATTAACATTATAATATGTTTTTTTGAATGATGTAAAGTCATCATAAGAGCTGGTGTTATTGTCCGTTTTTAATGACAAATACATAGCTACTGCACTCTCTGCTTTTTTGTATGCAGTAAAATAATTATTCATAAACACTGACGCCAAGCCAACAATTGGCAATATTATACACATTAATAACATTATTTTTTTCTTGATTTTTATATTTTTGAGTAAAAATTTTAAATTCATTAAAACCTTATTTTTGCTTTCTTTTGAACTTTTATTAAAATGTTCGTTACGTGGTGTTGAACTCTGTTTTTGAATCGGAAATTGATTTTTTATATTTTTAATCTCTTTAAAATTATCTTCAAGCAAGATTACATCATCAATCTTTTTTCCGCAAAATTGGCAAAATTCACTATCATCTGGCAAACTGTTATTACACTTACTACAAATCATATAATTAATACTCCTGATTTATTTTTGTGCCACACTTAAAGCAAAACCTACTATCTTCGGAAAGTTTTTGACCGCACTTTCTACAAAAAGAGATTTTACGAGAATTAGAGGTTATAGTTTCAATAACATCGCCATTAGAAAATTCTCTTGTTTCACAAATGCTGTTTACTTCGGGTACAGAAAAAGATACAGTAACCATACGCTTTTTAAAATACTTAACATTTAGCCTGTACCATAAAAAGTAGAATAACAAAAAATAAATTAAAAAACACGCTATTGCAACCATAAGGTCACCATCACTGCTTAAATACGTATTAACTGAAGTATTATAAGCAACTCCTACTGTTTCAAATAATAAGACACTTTTTACAAAATGAACAAAATCAACATAGTTATCCCTAGATTTGACAGCAACCATAAGTGATAGTACAAATTGTGTAATTGAAACTGCAAAAAAGAGAAAAAGCCACCAATAACTTAAATATAAATCATAATGCTGCACAAAATCTATACCCCTGATAATTGTAAATAGCCCTACAATATATGGTCTCGTTTTAGTATAAAAAACAAACCATTTTTTTCCTAATTCATTGTTCATCCCAATGCTATTAATCATTTTTAAATCTCCTTAAAATAAAAAAGTGCGGCTACCAAAGTAAGCCGCACAAAAAACGCAAACTCCGATAGTCGCGAAACTAACCTAATGTGAAATGGGGCGTAAACGCTCACCAATATCTATAGTTGGAATTTGCATTTTTATCAAATTCATTACTATAGATATAAGCAAAAAACAGCGTAATATCCCTATAAAAAGAAAATACACCCAATTTCACACAGTATTAAGTTAGTTTCGCACTATCAGTTTATCATATAATTTTACAAAATGCAAGAACTATGTAAATCCTCTGTTACATTATATAAGTACAAAATAAAGGTGTTATTTTTTATGCTTGACTTTAGTGCGGTGATGTGCTAGAATGATAAAGTAATTTTTCGTATAAGGAGTTACGCTTTATGACAAACAGATACAAAAGCAACATAAAAAAATTGTACGAAGCTATGTTAACACTCAAAAACACAGACGAGTGCGCCGCTTTCTTCGACGATATATGCACCATTCAGGAGGTTGAGGCAATGGCTCAGCGTCTTGAGGTTGCATGTAAGTTGTGCGAGGGACAAAGTTATGTTGACATTAATAAATCCACAGGCGCCAGCACGGCTACCATTTGCCGCGTAAGTAAATGCCTTAATTACGGTGACGGCGGATATAAGACTGTTATTGAAAGGTTGGGCGAAAACGATGACCTTTGATACAAGTTTGCTTAAAAACGACGAGCGTGCGGTTTTTGCGCTTCGCAAGCTTTATAACGATTATAACTACCGTCAATTTAAAATGAGTAAGTTTGAAGAATATGACTTGTATTCAAAAAACAAGGATTTTCTTGTATCGGACGGAGTTATTACATTTAATGATACCAACGGTAAGTTATTGGCTCTCAAGCCTGACGTTACCCTTTCCATTATTAAAAATTCAAAGGACACCGCAGGCACTGTCGAGAAATTTTATTACAACGAAAACGTTTACAGAATTTCTGAGAGTTCGCACACATACAAGGAAATAATGCAGACGGGTCTCGAGTGCATTGGTGATATTTCCTTTGATGATGTTTTTGAGGTTACATTTCTCGCGGCGCAGAGCCTTGGTTTGATTTCAAACGATTTTTCTTTGCACATTTCACACATTGCCCTTGTTCGAGCCCTATTGGACGAATATGCTGTTGCTGATGAACAGAAAAACGATGTTATTAATTGTATTGTAGACAAAAACGCAGGTGCTCTCAAACAAATTTGCGACCAAAAGCAGTTTGATGCTTTGTGTTGTCTTATTAAAAAATACAATACAGTTAGCGATTCGCTTCTTGCACTCACTAAAATTGTTTCAAGTGAGGAAAGTAAAAAAGCGCTATTTGAACTTGAGAGCATATGTAAAAAGCTTGAAAACAGTGGATATAATGACAACATAAGCATCGATTTCTCCACCATCAGCACCGCAGGATATTATAGCGGTATCGTATTTAAAGGATACATAAGCGGCTTGTCTTCAAGGGTTTTATCAGGCGGACAGTATGATGAACTTATGAAGAAGATGGGAAGGAAAAACAAGGCTGTTGGTTTTGCGGTTTATCTTGACTCTCTTGAGCGTTTGGAGGAGCAAGAAAGCAAAGATGCCGACCAATTTATTAATATTGCTCTGCCTAAGGGCAGACTCGGAGAAAAGGTTTATTCTATGTTTGAGGCGGCAGGATTTGAATGTCCTTCAATCAAGGAAACCAACCGCAAACTTATCTTTGAAAACGAAGAAAAAGGACTGCGCTTTTTCTGGGTTAAGCCATCCGACGTTGCAATTTATGTTGAACGCGGCGCGGCAGATATCGGTGTTGCGGGCAAGGATATTTTGCTTGAATATGAGCCAGATGTTTATGAACTTTTGGACCTTAACATTGGCAAATGCCGAATGGCGGTTGCGGCAAAGAACGATTTTTGTGATGACCAAACAAAAACCTTACGCGTTGCTACCAAATTCTCCAACATTGCAAAAAAATATTATGCTAAAAAATGCCGTGATATCGATATTATTCATCTTAACGGCTCGATAGAGATTGCGCCTATTCTCGACCTTTCGGACGTTATAGTTGATATCGTCGAGACGGGTAAAACACTTAAAGAAAACAATCTTTCCCCATTTGAAGATATTGTGTCTATCAGCGCAAGACTGATTGCCAATAAATCCGCATACGGCTTTAAGGGCGAAAGAGTTGAAGAAATCAAAAAAGGACTTTTGAAACAGGTGAAGCAAGACAATGATTAAAATTATGAAATACGGTGAGCTTTCAAAGGAAGAAATTTTTGCAAGAGAAGAAAGCTCCTTTGACGTTTCAGGTATTGTTACCGAAATTATTAATAATGTAAAGAAAAATGGCGACAAGGCTTTATTTGAATACTGCGAAAAGTTTGACAAGGCAAAGCTACAGTCACTTGAGGTTACCAAGGAGGAAATTGACGAAGCCTTTGCGCAGGTTGACTCACGTTTTATTGAAATCTTAAAAGATGCAGCAGAAAACATAACCGCTTTTCACAAAAAGCAGGTCAGAAACAGTTTTATTATAAACGAGCAGGACGGCGTTGTAACGGGACAAAAGGTTACACCCATTGAAAAGGTCGGTCTATATGTTCCCGGTGGCACTGCGGCATATCCTTCGACTGTTTTGATGGACAGCATCCCTGCTAAGATTGCGGGTTGCAGTGAAATTTGTATCACCACTCCCCCATCCTGTGACGGAAAGGTTAATCCCGTTATTTTGGCAGCAGCTAAAATCGCCGGTGTTGACAGAATATTTAAGGTTGGTGGCGCGCAAGCCGTTGCCGCGTTGGCATACGGTACGCAAACCGTTCCGAAGGTTGATAAAATTGTTGGTCCCGGAAATGCTTTTGTTGCTGAAGCAAAACGGCAGGTGTTTGGCAGAGTTTCGATTGATATGATTGCGGGACCGAGCGAGATTTTGGTTATTGCGGACGAAAAAAGCAACCCTGCTTTTGTTGCCGCAGACCTGCTCTCACAAGCCGAACACGACCGCTTGGCAAGCGCTGTTCTCGTCACAAACAGTATGACACTCGCCAACGAAGTGCGTGATGAAATTGAAAAACAGTTAAAGCTCTTGCCTCGTGAAGAAATTGCGCGTGTTTCTATTGATAACAACGGCAAAATCATTGTTGCGAACAATCTTACTGATGTTATTGATGTTGCAAACGAAATCGCGCCCGAGCATCTTGAACTCTGCGTTGATAATCCGTTTGATTATCTTGATAAAATCAAAAACGCCGGCAGTATATTTATGGGAAGATACTGTCCCGAGGCGCTTGGAGATTATTTTGCAGGTCCAAACCACACGTTGCCGACATCGGGCACCGCAAGATTTTCAAGTCCGCTCTCGGTTGATGATTTTGTTAAAAAATCTCAATACACATATTATACAAAGGATGCACTTAAAAAGGTTTCGGACAGCGTTGCATATTTTGCAGAGAAGGAAGGCCTTTCTGCACACGCAAGAAGTGCAACCGTACGATTTGAGGATGTAAAATAATGAGCAAATTCTTAAACTCCAAGTTAGCAAAGCTTGAAGCATATGTTCCGGGTGAGCAACCGCAGGACAAGGCTTACATAAAGCTTAATACAAATGAATCACCCTTTGCACCATCGAAGAATGTTTTACGCGCGGTGAATAAAAATGCTGCTAAAAGACTTCGACTCTACTGTGACCCCGAGTGCAAAACCCTTCGTAAAAGTCTTGCGGATTTATATAATGTTGATATAAAAAATATTTTTGTGTCAAACGGGTCTGATGACATTTTAAATTTTGCTTTTTTGGCTTTTGGCGAAAAGGGTGTGCTCTTCCCCGACATCACTTATGGGTTTTATGATGTCTTTGCAAATTTGCACGGACTTGATTATCAGACAGTTCCGCTTTTAGAGGATTTCACTGTTGACACGGCGGCCTTCTGCGGTCAAAATAAACTTATTGTGATTGCAAACCCAAATGCACCCACGGGTATTACACTTTCGGTTGGCGAGATTGAAAACATTGTAAAATCAAACCCTGAAAGCGTTGTGCTTATCGATGAAGCCTATGTAGATTTTGGTGCTGAAAGCTGTATTCGACTTGTTGAAAAATATGATAATTTGCTTGTATGTCAGACATTTTCAAAATCAAGAAGTATGGCGGGTGCGAGACTTGGATTTGCGATTGCAAACAGTGCAATTATTGAGGACCTTGAGAAAATCAAATATTCCACTAATCCTTACAATATTAACACCATCACACAGCTTGCGGGAATTATGGCGGTTTGTGACAATGAATATTATATGGAAAACTGCAAAAAAATCATTAAAAACCGCCAATACACACAAGATGAGCTTGTGAAGCTCGGATTCTCGGTTTTGCCGTCAAGTGCAAACTTCATATTTGCCAAAAGCGACAAAATCGGTGGAAAGGATTTATATTTAAAGCTCAAGGAAAAGGGCGTTTTGATACGTCATTTTGAAAAAGAAAGAATTTGCGAATTTAACCGAATTACCATTGGCAGCAAAAAGGAAATGGAAATCTTTATTTCAAAAGTCAAAGAAATTTTAGGAGAATTATAAAATGAGAGTTGCAGAAATCAAACGCAAAACCGCAGAGACCGATATAGCACTAAAGCTTAATCTGGACGGCAGAGGTGTTAGTAACATTAATTCGGGTTGCGGATTTCTTGACCATATGCTGACACTGCTTGCTCGCCACGCAAGGTTTGATATCGACCTTGTGTGTGTTGGCGACACAAATGTTGATTACCACCACACCGTTGAGGACATTGGAATTGTGCTTGGCGATGCGTTTAAGTCGGCGCTTGGCGATATGAAGGGAATCAAACGTTATGGCAGTTTTATTCTCCCGATGGATGAGACCTTAATTCTTACTGCTGTTGACATTTCTGGCAGATGCCATCTCTCATATATGCTTAATATCCCCGCTATTAAAATCGGTGATTTTGACACAGAACTTGCGGAAGAATTTTTCTTAGGGTTTGTGCGTCACGCCAACATAACACTGCACATTAAACAACTTGAGGGTAAAAACTCACATCACATCATAGAGGGCACATTTAAATCGGTTGCCCATACACTTAAAGAGGCGGTAGTCATTGAGCGCGAATATGCCAATGAAATCCCGTCGACCAAAGGAGTACTTTAATGATTGCAATCATAGATTACGGGGTTGGTAACCTCTTTTCCCTTTCTTCTTCATTTAAGGCGATTGGTGCCGAAACTGTTGTAACGGGAGACCCCGACACAATTAAAAAAGCAGATAAGCTGATTCTTCCCGGCGTTGGCGCCTTTGGTGACGCAGCAAAGAAACTGCGCGAATGCGGTTTGGACCTTGTAATAAAGGAAGAGGCACAATCGGGCAAACCGCTTATGGGAATCTGCCTTGGTATGCAGCTTTTATTTGAAAAAAGCTATGAATACGGCGAACATAGGGGGCTCGGGCTTTTGTCGGGCGATATTGTCCCGATGCAAGACAAAATTGATAAGAATTTAAAGATACCGCACATTGGATGGAATGCTTTGAATATAAAAAAAGAATCGCCCATATTTAAATATATAAATAATGGCGACTGTGTGTATTTCGTGCATTCTTTTTATGCTACAAACTGCTCTGACTCGGTTGCGGCTACCACCGAATACGGCACAGAAATTACTGCAGCTGTTCACAAGGATAATATTTTCGGATGCCAATTCCACCCAGAAAAAAGCGGTGAAATCGGACTTAATATTTTACGCGCTTTTTGCGAAACGGAGAACAATATATGAAACTTTTTCCTGCTATAGATTTATATGACGGCAAAGCGGTGCGCCTGTTCAAAGGTGACTATAACCAAATGACAGTATACGGAAACGACCCGCTGAAAATTGCAAAGGATTTTGAAAATGCGGGTGCAAATTTCGTTCATCTTGTCGATTTGGAGGGTGCCAAGGACGGCACGACACCAAATTTGCCCGTTGTTAAAAAAATTGTTGAAAACACAAATCTTTTTACCGAAATTGGCGGCGGAATTCGTTCTATGGATACCATTGACACATACATAAACTGTGGTGTTGACCGCGTTATTCTCGGCACTGCCGCCGTTTGCGATGAAGAATTTTTGATTGCCGCTGTAAAAAAATACGGCGATAAAATTGCTGTTGGCGTTGATATCAAGGATGGTTTTGTCGCTATTAAGGGTTGGGTTGAAAAATCAGAGTATGACTGCTTTGATTTTTGCCAGAAAATGCAAGACATCGGTGTTAAAACCATAATCTGCACCGACATATCGAAGGACGGCGCTATGCAGGGCACGAACCGAGCGCTTTATAAAGAGCTTTGCAATCGGTTTTCACTTGATATTACCGCATCGGGCGGAGTTTCTTCTATCGACGACATCAAGGCCTTGCGCGACCTTAATTTATATGGTGCAATAATCGGAAAGGCATATTACATCGGCGCTATTGATTTGCGTGAAGCTTTAGAGGTGGCAAAATGATTACAAAAAGAATAATCCCCTGCCTTGATGTTAAAGACGGCAGGGTTGTTAAGGGAGTTAATTTCCAGGGGCTTTCTGATGTTTCCTCACCCGTCGAGCTCGGTAAATATTACAGCGAGTGCGGTGCAGATGAGCTTGTGTTTTACGACATAACCGCATCGAGTGACGGAAGACGTTTGTTCACCGACATTCTGCGCGAGGTTGCGTCAAACATATTCATACCCCTTACGGTTGGCGGCGGAATAAACACGATTGACGATTTCGACAGGGTGCTTAAGTGCGGTGCCGATAAAGTCAGTGTGAACTCAGGTGCAATCAAAAATCCCGCACTTATAACCGAAGCCGCTAAAAAATATGGAAATCAATGCGTTGTTATATCGGCAGATATCAAGCGTGTTGACGGAGAGTTCCGAGTTTTTGCCAAGGGCGGACGAGAAGACACCGGCATGGAGGCTATTTCTTGGATTAAACGCTGTGTTGACTATGGTGCGGGCGAAGTTGTTGTAAACTCGATTGACACAGACGGTGTTAAAAAAGGGTTTGATATTGAGATGTTAAAAGCGGTATGCGAAGTCGTCAACGTCCCTGTTATTGCATCAGGCGGTGCGGGCTGTGCGGAGGATTTTTTGAAGCTTTTCAGAGAAATCCCCGATATTGACGCAGGTCTTGCGGCGTCAATCTTCCATTTTGGAGAGGTCAAAATTTCCGACCTTAAAAAAATGCTTCGTGAGAACGGTATTACAGTACGATAAAGGAGTATAAAAATGATTAATATTAATGAACTTAAATTTGACAGCAACGGTCTTATCCCTGCGGTTGTTGTAGATACATACAGCAAGAAAGTGCTTACTGTTGCTTATATGAACCGCGAAAGTCTTGAAATTTCACTAAAAAAAGGACTTACCTGTTTTTACAGTCGTTCCCGTAAAGAGTTATGGCTCAAGGGTGAGACTAGCGGTAATTACCAACACATCGTATCGATAACTGCCGACTGTGATATGGACGCGCTTGTGGTTGAAGTAAAAAAAGATGGCCCTGCCTGTCACTTAGGAACTGAATCCTGTTTTAACAACGAAGTTTTTAAAAGCGATACTCTTCCCTCTTTTTCTATGGATGGACTCTATGAGCTGCTTTTAAACAGAAAGGCAACGCTTCCCGAAGGCTCATACACCACATATCTTTTTGAGAAGGGTGTTGATAAGATTTTGAAGAAGGTTGGCGAGGAGTCCACAGAGGTTATCATAGCGGGCAAAGCTGACGATAAGGATGAGACCGTTTACGAAATTGCCGACCTTGCTTATCACATTATGGTTTTGATGGTTGAGATGGGTATATCTGTTGAGGACGTAAGACGCGAGCTCGCTTCCCGTCATATTATCGACCACAAGGTCAAGCAGGAAAAGATGACCGGAAATGATTAAGACAAACTTTCACACACACACGCAGTTTTGCGACGGCAGAAATACGGCAGAAGAGGTTGTGCTTTCTGCGCTTTCTAAAAACTTTACCGCATTAGGCTTTTCTATTCACAGCTTTTTAGAGGAAGACACCGACATCGTCGCATCCCCCCAATGCATTGAAGATTACCGAATTGAAATTGCCAGACTTAAATCAAAATACGACGGTAAAATTGATATTCTCTGCGGTATTGAGCAAGATTACTTTTCTGAAAAGAGCCTTGGTTTTGATTATATTATCGGCTCGGTGCACAATGTTCAAAAAAATGGTAAACTGCTCCCTATTGATGTTTCAAAAGAGTTTACAAAACAAATTGTTGACGAGTTTTATAATGGTGATTTTGATGCTTTGGCAGAAGATTATTTTTCGCTTGTGTCCGATGTTGTCAGTCGCACAAATGCCGATATTATAGGTCATTTTGACCTTGTGTCAAAATATTCTGAGCAGTTAAACTTTGGTCAATCCGAAAGATATATAAATGCTGCTAAAACCGCTATACAAAAGCTTGTCCCACTTAATAAGCCTTTTGAAATCAACACGGGTGCAATGTCGCGTGGTGTTAAATCAGAGCCGTATCCTTCAAGTGAAATTCTTGAAACGATTTTTGAGTGCGGGGGAAAAGTAATGTTTTCAAGCGACTGTCACGATGCAGATTTTCTTGATTTTGGATTTGATGAGGCGGAAAAACTTGCTTATGATATTGGTTTTCGCGAGCAAGCGATTATCAAGGGTAATAAAATCGAATATATACCAATTGATATAAAATAAATATCCCCCCGTATAACGGGGGGTATTTCATTTTCGGGCATAGCCCTAACCAATACTGGCGGCGCACTAGTGCGCTTTTTGTTGGCCTGCCAGCCACGCAATAATTACTTACTACCCATAAATGGGTCCCGCGGGTCTATTATGCTTAATTGGTCACTTTCTTTGTCGTGTTTTAATTGATTTGCGATATATTCCTTTATTGTTTTAGT
>JAZSAN010000013.1:0-14748 GCA_045601885.1 Acutalibacteraceae bacterium
TTTTCATTTATAAATCCTCCGTTTGTGTTTCGCTTTGACTGGCAGGTCTTTGCTATTTTAACACAAACGGAGGTTTTTGTTCATCGGTTAACCTTTTTTGAACCACGCGACTATCGCGTGGTTTTCGTTATACAATAAAAAAGAGTCCCGATGGGACTCTTTTATTTTTATTTCATTGAAAAAATTATTCCTATAACTGCAGAAAATGCAATGAATATTATTGGATGCAGTTTTTTTGTTAATTTCACCTTGTTTGTCAACACCCAGAGCACTATTGCAAGAACTATTCCCTGCCAATTTATATTGTTTACGCTGAATGTTTTTATGCTTTCAAACGAAAAGAGACTTGTAGCAATTACGCTTAGTCCCGCAGCAGCAACAAGAGCCGTTGAAGCAGGGCGCAAGCCGTAAAAAACCGCGTTTACGTAGTGGTTATTGCTAAATTTTTTCAAAAATGCTGCCACAATTAATATACATATGATTGAGGGTGTTATCAGACCTAAGGTGGCTATTGCTGCGCCCAAGACAGCGCTCGCATAACCGCCGTGTCCCATTCCCGTAACATAGCCGACATAGGTTGCCATATTGACACCAATGGGGCCCGGTGTGGATTCTGAAACTGCTATCATATTGGCTAAATCCGTGTGGGTAAACCAGCCTGTTTTGTCCGACATATCGTATAAAAACGGTATGGTCGCCATTCCGCCGCCTACCGCGAAAAGCCCCGTTTTGAAAAATTCGAAAAAAAGCCTCAGGAACAACATTATTTCTTGCCCCCTATCGTTTTAAGCGCTATACCTGCTACTGCTGCAATTAAGACAAATATCACAGGGCTTATCGGTGTAAAAAAGCTTAAAAGTGCAACACAGATAAAAATTGCAAACGTTGGCTTATTGACCACCGCTTTTTTATAAAGTTTGACTACTGCGTTAAGTATTAATACACAGACGCAAACACGCACACCTGCAAAAGCGTTTTGCACCAATTCTATATGCGAAAATGCCTCTATTACACCCGCTAAAAGTGAAATTATTATAATAGACGGAAAAACAACGCCGAGCGTAGCGACAATTCCGCCTAATATTCCCTTTTTCTTTTGGCCTATGAATGTGGCGGTGTTGACTGCAATTACACCGGGTGTGCACTGACCTATGGCAAAATAATCCATAAGCTCTTCTTCAGTTGCCCAACCTTTTTTATCAACAATCTCACGCTGTAAAATCGGCAGCATTGCATATCCGCCGCCAAAGGTCATTACTCCGACCTTTGCAAAGGTGAGAAACATCTCAATTAATGTTTTCATTCACTTACCTCGTATAGCATTAATTTCTCAATAATATAGCATATTTTATGATAAAAGTCAATTAAACGGGTGTATTCGAAATACACCCGTTTTCTTCTAGCATATCTGTTTTTACTGTGTAAAAACAGATGCAACACAATGTTTATAAAAACAACAGTTTTGAGAAAAATCAGTTGTTTTTATTCGGTGAAAACGATGGTAAATTACTCAAATTATCGTTTTCATTTCCGTTTGGGATTGCTTTTAAATACTCGTTATCATTCCTGTGTGCAACACCCACTCCCGCTATTTGACCCTGTTTTGCCATCTGCACAGCCTGGTTTTTATCTACATATGTTTCATCAGACAGTTTATAACCTGTTACGCGTCCGCTCTCTTTAACGAGACCTACTATACGTTTTGCATCAGCATTAGCCTTCGGAATTTGGTCGAGTGTGTTTTTTGCAAGATTGTTTGTCTCCATTTTATTCTCTCCTTTTTATTAGTTATAAACGGAGAAGTAAATAATATACTTGTCAATTTTTGAACAAAAAAACCGCTGAAGTAAAAAGTCAGCGGTTTTAATATCACTTATAAAAAACAGTTTGATTTTTTAGGCACAATTAAAAAGCAAAATTTATAAGTTATAAGTCTCACATAAACGGTTCTACTGTCTATGGGGAATTTAATTATCTTTATTAAAAAAAATACAGGATTGAGAAAAGTTGTTGAAAATGTTATACTGACAAATGTAGTGCAAACGCTATGAAAAAACTAAAAAGCAGGCGTAATATATACGCACGTCAAATCGGAGGGTGTTATAATGGCAAAGGATAAAAGATTTGAAAAGCTTTATTCTCAAGGAATGGGCAGTATGGAAATTTGGGTTGACAAAGAAACGGGTGTTAACTATCTCTATCGTCAAAGCGGTTACGCAGGCGGTATGACTGTTTTGCTGGATAAATACGGTAAGCCTGTTATTACTCCTATTGTAAAATAAAAATCGGAGTGGATATCATGTGATGATAATGACACGAGAAATGTGGGAGGATTCAATGGGAAATTATGATTTTGAAGCAAAGCAGCGTTTCGGAGGCACTGATGTTTATAAAGAACACGCAGAAAAGACCGCTAACTACACCAAGGATAAATGGCAAGCTGTAAACGATGGGCTGATGACCGTCTTTGCCAAATTCTCAGAGTGTAAGAAATGCGGTCACGCTGTCGATTCGGATGAATCTCTGGCTCTTGTAAAAGAATTGCAAGACTATATTACCGAAAATTTCTACACCTGCACAAACGAAATTATTGCAGGACTTGGTCAGATGTATGTTGCCGACGAGAGATTTAAAGAAAATATTGACAAGTGTGGAGAAGGTACTGCCTATTTTGTTGCAGAAGCTATTGCCACATATGTGAAAGGAATTAAAAATGTTTGATTTTAAAGACAAGGTTGCGGTTGTTACCGGCGGAGCCCGTGGAATTGGAAAATGCATTTGCGAACAATTTCGCAAATTTGGTGCTTCGGTTTGTGTGATTGATTTGCTTGAAAACGACTATTTTACAGGCGATATTGCAGATAAAAACACCCTTGAAGCGTTCGCAAAAAAGGTGATTGACGATTACGGACATATTGATTTTCTTATCAACAACGCAGCACCCAAAATGTGTGGAATTGATGATTGCGAATACGAAGATTTTGAATACGCATTGAAGGTTGGCGTTACCGCGCCGTTTTATCTTTCAAAGCTTTTTTCTCCTTATTTTTCTAAGGGTGCAAGCATTGTCAACATTTCTTCATCGCGCGATAGAATGAGCCAGCCGCAGACCGAGAGTTATACGGCGGCAAAGGGCGGTATTTCTGCCCTTACACACGCTCTTGCCACAAGCTTTTCGGGCAAGGTGCGCGTTAACTCAATTTCGCCCGGATGGATTGATAACAGCTATACTGTATACACAGGCGCAGATGCTTCCCAACAGCCGGCAGGCAGAGTTGGAACCCCTCCCGATATTGCAAATATGGTGCTGTATCTTTGTTCTGATATGGCAGGATTTATTACAGGCGAAAACATTTGTATCGACGGCGGAATGACACACCAGATGATTTACCACGGAGATTGCGGTTGGAGTCTTGATAAGACGGAATAATAAACAACAAAAAAGCAGTTATGACCTTTTGGTCATAACTGCTTTTTGGTCGGAGTGACAGGGTTCGAACCTGCGGCATCGACATCCCAAAAATATTTCACAACTTCTTTTTGTTGAGAATGCCTCTTTTTAGCCCTTTCTGCGGGGGTTTTAGTAGCATTTTTTGTTGCTTTTGGCCAATTATTTCCATATATTTTTTCTGTTTTGCTTCCAGAAGTGGTCAAATAAGTGGTCAAAAACACAAAAACGGTGGTCAAAATCTGACCACTGTTTTCTTATATATTTGATGAAAACCCTTGATTTTACTGGCTTTTGACCACTTTTGCTGAGCATATAGAACCATTTACTCGAACTTGCGGCATTCAGGTTCTGCAACATACGCGCTATCAACCTTGCATAAGTGGTCAAACTGTCCGTCATAAATCAAACGGAATCAATTGTCTGATTTGCCGAATAACCCTTTGTGTTTTAACTTGGAAAGATGTAAAAGTCAAGTAGTATAACGGTATTGTGAAATGTCGAAATATATGTTATAATAAATTATCTTGAAACTGTGCGGAGGTTACTATGACAAAAACAGAATTATTTTTACAATTGGCACAACCTGATCAAAATGGTTGCAGCCGTTGGATAAACACCAGTGAATTTGTAGGAGAATATGCCGAACTCAAGTTTGGCAATGGCGCTTCGTGGGCGCGCAAAGAATCTACGTTGGCCAAAAAGTATAAAATTGAATTCGACAAGACTATTACATCTGGAAATGGTATTGATAGGATTCGTTTGGTCGGATTTAATGATGGAGATTATTCTCAACATATCCGTGCAGATATTAAACGTGAAATATCAAGTCGTCGCTGTGTAGTTTTAGGAACCTCAAAACCGGAAGTAGACCATAAGAATGGTATGAAAAACGAAGGCCGCGTTATGCGCAATGAGGATCAACGGCTTTCGGATTTTCAGCCATTGAGCAAAGCTGCAAATGATGCAAAGCGTCAATATTGTAAAGAGTGCCGCAGAACTGGAATAAGATATGATGCTAAGAAATTAGGCTATCCTATGTCTTATTATGCAGGAAGCTCAACTCATAATATGGAAGAAGATGCTTGTGTGGGCTGTTACTGGTATGATCCGTTAGAGTTTAAAAAGCACTTGACTAAGAAAGACTAATGAAAGGACTATAAGTATGAATCCGTTTAGAAAAGGTAGTACTCAATACCAAGATTTTGAGACTATGTCGGATTGTGATTGGCATTGCACTAAATGCGAATTGAAAAGCGGTCAAGCCAAAACGTGGCAAATGTGGAGACAAGAAAAGGGTATTCAAATGGATCAAGACGAGGATGGTCATTGGTACAAGAAAATGTATTGTTCAACTTGCCAAGCAACCACAGTGCACAGAAAATTGAAAACAATTGAAATTGATACCGTCGGTATAAAAGCAAGAAAAAATATTCCCGATTATGTAAAATTGAGAGCTAAAGAGTTATATGATTGTGTTGATGAATATAGCCTTCGCGTTGAACCAGCTAATGATTTGCAATTGGATCATCGTTTTCCACAAGTTAGATGGGAAACCAGCGAGGACGATAATTCAAACCTATCAGATGAACAAATTAGAGAGAAATTTATGCTTTTAACTGAGGAAAATAATCTTCTCAAATCAAGAAGTTGTGAAGAGTGTAAGAAGACAGGGATTAGGGCTAACGGGTATCGTGATATAGATTTTTGGTATGTTGGTGATAAATACTATGATGACAGACTTGGCTGTGAAGGCTGTTTTTGGTATAACCCCTCAAGGTGGAGAGAAGAACTTAACAAAGTGATAAAGAAATAATATAAAAGGTGAAGTGGGAAACCCTACTTCACCTTTTTGAATATAAATATGTATTCGTGATCAAAAACGTAGAAATCGCTTGCTAATGCTCTGTATCTCCAGATAGCAGCTTGATTTGCCTTTCCGCGAGCGCGATCAAAGTTTTTAACAAGGATAGCTTTCATCATAAAGCCTCTTTCAAGGAATAAGTTCATACAATGAAAGCCAAGCGGTATCAGCTGGCTATTTGCATACTTATCGCCAATGACAACGGCACAGTAGCGATTTTTTTCTAACACCTTAGTCGTGTTATCGATTACCTCGCCGAAAGAATTGAGAAACTCCTCAAGCGTTTCGCTGTTAGATAAATCTCGCTTGTCTTCGGAAAATTTAATGATATCCCAATAAGGCGGATGCATAATTACGAATTGCACATTTTTAATTCCGTAATAATCAACCATCTTATTTGTGTCGATTGTTTTGCTGTCTGCCACTAGGATATTGGTAGAACACTTTGGGTTGTGTTCTAATTTGATTCTTTCGCGAACTTCTTCAGCTACCGGCTTCTGAAGCTCTATACCAATAGAATTGCGTCCCATTCTTTGCGCTTCAATAAGTGAAGTGCCACTTCCCATAAAGGGATCTAATATCCAATCGCCTTTCTTAGTATAGCGACTAAATAATTGGCGAGGTACCTGCGGAATAAAGTTACCGTGATAACTTGCGTTATGTATGCCGGAATTTTCTCTATGGAAGGACCAAAATGAATTGGTAAGGATATCCGTATATTCTTGCCATTTTTTTGTGTCAATATCATTATACTTAGGCATTATTTATCTTCCTCCAGCTGAGCCAACCCCTTCATAACGGCAATGCCAATTGCTTTTCCTAACAATGCAGGAACAGCGTTACCAATTTGAACTAACTGCCACTTTTTAGAACCTTGGAAAATAAAATCGTCGGGGAAAGACTGAAGAGCCGCCAACTCTCTGGGAGTAAGCACACGGGGCAGCTTAGGATGAATATTAACACCGCCATGGTTTTCCTTTACGGTACAAGAAGGTTTATCCCAGGGAGATTTTTTCCACGCATCAGAATAATTGCCATATAAGCTTTGCCCTTCGGGGACTGCTGCGATCTGCTCCATCATTTTTTCGGAGTGGCGTGTAAAAATGTGATTGATTTGCTTGTTTTCGGGAATAGACATAAAACGCTTTATTCCCTCGCCTAAGGTAACATAGTTTTCCGGAGAATAAATGGGCTTGGGATGATAGTTTTTCAAGCCGTGTCTGTTGCCAATAAAAATTACTCTTTTTCTAATCTGCGGAACGCCATAATCTGCACTATTAAGAACTGTAACGTTTATATCATAACCAGCCTCTTTATAGTCGTTAATTATTTTAGCTTCAACTTTGCCGTCGAGCATAGATCTGAGACCTTCAACATTCTCCATAACAACATAGTCAGGCTGAACGCGTTTTACAATCTCAATCATTTCAAGGTAAAGGCTATTTCTAGGATCTGTTACAACACGATGTCCTGCCATACTGAATCCCTGACAAGGGAATCCACCTACGATTAAATGAACGTGTTTGTCCGCAACAGAATCATATAATTCTTGCTTAACTGATTCTTCTCTTATGTCTCTTGTTTGAACATTTTCGTTGAAGCCCTTTTGTTCAACAAAATTGTATTTATATGTAGCAACGGCTTCTGGCATTATTTCTACTGATGCCACAGGCGTAAAGCCGGCCATTGTCAATCCACAGCTAAGACCACCGGCACCCGAGAACAAATCAATAAAATTAAATCCGTTACGATAATTAACATTAGACCAACCGTCATATACCCAACTATCTGTAATATCAATCCAATTAACTTCATCAGAAGTCTGTTCTTCAACAATTGCTTCGTTGAAAATATTATCCTTCTCCGGATCCAAATCTGATATTAACCACTTATTATAGTTTTCTTTTGTGATACGATAGCAGTTTCCTATTTTATCTGCCTTCAACTTTCCAGCAGCAATATGTCTACGTATAGTTTTCTGGCTTTGACCACTCATTTCCGCCGCTTCAGCAATCGAATAAAATCCCATACAAAACCCTCCTGAACAACTATGTGTCCATTATACATGTTTTTTGTCCAAAAGTCAAGTCGTTTTGATTTTTATTTAAAAAATACTCCACTACATTTCCAAAATATTGCGTTGTGCAAATCCGTATATTTGCCAATATTTCAAAAATCTATCGCAAAGGTATTGACAATATTTCGAAAATGTTGTAATATGATGTCAAACGGAGGTGTCATATTATGGAAACTAAACGCGATAAATTTGTTAGATTGACAGAAAAGAGAATGGAGAATGTTCTCAAAGGTATTAGTCTATTAGGAAATCTTGCGAACACCAGCAATTATGACTATACCGAGGCAGACGCTGCCAAAATCATAAAAACTCTTAAGGCAGCAGTTGCTGATCTTGAAAGAACATACAGCTCTTCTCAGAAAAACACAAAGTTTAAATTGTGAGGTGCACTATGGAGTTTAAATGGCATTTTAGTGATGAATCCAGCCAATCAAATAAATCTGTTGATAAATTTGCAGATTCCAAGTTTAGCGTGAATCGCTGGACTTCTTTTACGCGCGAAATCATTCAAAATTCTATTGATGCACGTGATGATACTAATAATGAGCCTGTTAGAGTGGTATTTGATTTAAACAAGGAGCTTACTTTGGATGATATCCCTGGGGGCTATTTTACCAAATCAGTTTTGGAAAAATGCGCCCAAATTGCTTCCAACCACCAGACGCGCCAAGCGTATCAAAAGGGTGTAGAGATTCTTAGCAAGCCAAACATCTATTGTCTTAAAGTGTCTGATTTTAACACAGTCGGTGTTAAAACTGGTCGCAACGAGGCGTGGGGCGCTTTAGTTTTCGATGAAGGAATAACTAAAAAGCAGCGCCCCGGATCCGCTGGCAGTCACGGCGTTGGCAAAAAGGTTCCTTTTATCATTAGTACTTGTAACACAGTATTCTATTCGACGAAGAACAAATATAAGAAAAATGATGTCATTCAAAGCGATCTTTTGGTGCAAGGAAAAACTGCTTTGATAAATTGGACTGATGAATATGGTGTTTGGAAATGTCCTGAGGGATGGTACGGAAAAGAAAACCTTCACGCAACTTCTCCTTTAGATAAAATTCTTCCCTTAATGGATGATGACGTCGATACAGTACATCCATATTTTGCTCGTAAGGATGAATTTGGCACCGATGTAATAATGGTTGGAGTAAATGCGTATGGCACGGAGGAAACCATTAAAAAAGCAATTATTAGTTCCATATATGAAAACTTCTTTGTTGCAATCAGAGAGGAACTACTGGAAGTAACGGTGTTTGGCAAAGTGTTTACTAAAACAAACATTGGGGATTTCCTGCCATGGTATACACCCACAGATGAATTGCACAACTCTATGGAAGATTTAATGCGCATTTATGCAGATGATTATGTCACGTTGCCGGTGATAGTAGATGATCGCAAGTTGGGTGAAGTGTGGCTTTATTTTGATGATACCAGTGAAATGAATCGCAAATATTATACTGTTGTTCGCGAGCACGGAATGAAGATCAAAGAATATCGCATCAACAGAGCGGATAAACCCTTTTCAGCACTTGCAATAATTAAGGGAAAAGATCTAAATGAACTTCTCTCTAGTCTTGAAAATGCTGCACACGATGATTTCGTTACTCAAGACGATGATATGGTTCTTAACCTGACAGCATTAAAAGCACTTAAAACAATCAGATTGTGCATTGAAGATTATATTGTTGAGCAGACAAAAATCGATGATGGCGAAGACCAAAAGATTGAAGACTTGCACGAAATTTTAGCTGTGCCGGGGTTTACTCCTAAAATCACAAAAAGTGACTCAAAGGCAAAGATTAAGAAGAATAAAGTTAATAAGAAAAAGCCCAAAAAGCCTGTAGAACCCAAGCCTGTTCCTGTAGAACCTGTCGATCCTATAGATCCTGCGGATCCGATTGAACCCAAACCGAAGCCTAAAAAGAGGAAAATAAAGTCTGAAAAATTTTATGACGCGTATGCATTCGGTCCAGTGCTGGCGAAAAATGCAGATGGTTATTTACTGCGGTTCAAGGTTAAACACGATATGAAGGATTGTGAATTTCGCATTAAGTCTATAAACTCTGACGATAAGGTTGACAATTCCATCGCAGATTTATTAGTTTCTGCAACCGTTGGTTTGAAGAAGTATAAATTCCAGGACGGTTGTATCTCGAAGATTAAATTGAGTAAGGATCAACTTTATGAAATTCAAATAAAAACAAAACGAGATATTAAATATCGTTTGATGGCAGAATTATGGTTTAAGGAGGCGTAATATGAACGGTTATCCGTATCCTGTGCTAACAGAGGTCGGTTCAGCTTATAATCAAGATGTTCGTTTCAACATCGAATTTACCAAATACGTTTGCAACGAAGATAAAATAGTATTATCTATCTCTGTGGGTTTAAATTCTGAAACACTCAAGAAACACATTGAAGAAGGTAATGCCGAGTTGGTCGTTAAGGCTATTACTGGCATTCGTTCATTGATTTTCCGATTTGATGAAATCCGTGAAAATTTGGATATTGAAATTTGCAGTGAAAATATCAAATCAAATGATGATATCTCATTAACAGCATTTGTTGTGGCAAAAAACGAGTTTGAATTTTGTGTAACAGAAGAAATGGAAGATTATTTTGGAACTGATTTTTCTATATCCCTTAACAAAGGTGATCTTCTCGCTGTTTCTAATAATGAAAAACTAAACTATAATACGACCAACAATGATTTTATAAAAATCAGAGGGTCTGAAGAATACTCCGGTAAGGGGGTACACATTCGCTTGTCTGAAGAAAATCATATTGTCGTTTTAGTTGGCCCGGAATTTAGGCATGCCTATGCAACTATTTCTGACCCCAAAATCAAACCAATACTTAGCAGCCACATTGTGTTCGAGGCATTTGTGTACACATTGGTGGAGATTGTTCAATCAAATGAAGATTATTCAGGTAAGGAATGGTATAGATTGTTCTCGCAAGCATTTGCGGCAACGGGTGATGACTTGGAGGATTTTCGCAAAAATGTTATTGATGATGGAAAAATTGCTATGTCTGAAATATTTGGTGTAGCACAAAAAATGATTAGCAATTCTCTTGAAACTACTACTATTAAAGTCAGCAGAACGGAGGGATAAAGATGAAAATATTGTTGCGTAAAATAAGAAAAGACAAATTCGACGATCTAAAAAATAGTATTATTGAAGATTTTGAAAGCAACGGCATTTTGTCTTTCCCCGAAGAACTGATTGAATCGAGCTCGGAACCCGTTTTGATTGGCGGGCAACAGGTCGAAATGGATATAGATATAGATAAATATTTATCTTTCATTAACGAACCCCCTCCTTATTATACTAGACAAGCTAAGGTGGGTATGGAATTATATAAAGATTTCAAATCAGCAAACTTGCAATTGCCAAGAAATTTATTCTATGAGAAAGAATTTTGGGCTTATATGTCATTGACAATTTTCAAAGATGTTGTTAAGGGATTGCGAAAAGTTTTGGATGAAAACACACCTACTTCCAACAACATATTGCAGTATTATTTCAACGCAGGAGGAAAACCCACACGAACAGGTTTGTTGTTCGTGTGGATTATGATCGACCAATTAAACTGTGGGGATGATTTTGAAGTTGCACATACTGCTTTTGAGTTTGTTGACCCCGCCAGACAGGTGTTAGAATACAGCATTGCTAAAAATCCGGCAATTTTTAGCGCATTCATCAAAGGGATAATAAAAAATAACAAAGACAGTAAATTCAAGAATAAAAAATACTGGGTCAAAACATGCGCTCATATAAGTTGTTATGCAAGCATCAGTATGTTGGAAGCGCTTGATTATGACGATTTAGTTGATGTTATCACCCGAGAACAAAAAGCGATAATTTCAGAAAAATAGTTAGTATATTTGGAAAAGAGGATGTTGTTGGATAAAAATTTTAAAGGAATATTGTGGATATCTGCATTAGTTTTGGCTTTTGGTGGAGTAGTTACTCTTAAAAATTTGTGGGCATCAATATGGCAATTTGTTTTAATTCTTTTCCCTATATTCGGAGAGAAAATCATTGAGGATTATTTGACATCACCATACTTTATTGTAAGTGTTATAATGGCTATTTTTTCTTGCTGCGGAATATATTTTGGCGTTAAGGGCGGAAAAGTATTATACACAGTTGTTTCGTTAGTAGTTTTAGTAGTTGATTTAGTAAGTATGGGAACAAATATTTTATAAAAGATAATGCTGGACTTGTGAAAACCTTTGTGGTATATGTTTGTACTGCAAAGGAGGTGCTGATATGGCACGAAAAGTAAATACAATCAAAAAGAGCGGCTTTGCACCGATTGGTGTAGGGTCGCTCTTCTCTTATGGGGAGGTGCAGCACACATGACAACACTTGAAGATTTATATTACGGCAACATCAGTCCGCACGAAAGGTATATCGAGCGAGGGACGAGGGTAGATAAGCTCGTCAAGCTGATATGCAAAAATGAGGATGAACTCAATGCCGGTCTGACGGAGAGGCAAAAAGAAACCTTTGAGAAGTTTAAAGACTGCCAAAGTGAGTTGACGTGCATTACCGAGCGTGAGGCTTTCAGCGCGGGGTTTGTCTTAGCCACTCGTATAATGGTGGAAGTGATGCAAGGTTTAGAAAAAGTTGAAGAAATCTGATAATCAATAAAATATTCACATCTGTGCAGCTGCAAAGTCATTACTTTTATATTGACAAAAGTAATGACTTTTGTTATAATAAAACTATCTTAAAATACCTTGGATGGTGAAATTATGGCTGTTAAGAAAAAACAAATAATTCCAGATAACCATACTGCTACAGAATTCTTAAAAGGACAGGCGTCAAGAATTTTTGATGAGGTTGTAAAGGAAGATAAGGTCGTCATCGTTAATAAACATAGTCGGCCGCACAATGTGATCATTTCTTATGATAGATATATTAGGTTAAAAGAACAGGTGGCCGACATATAATTTTAAGACCTAAATATCGCACATCAAAACCATTATAATTATTAATAGGTGGTGTTTTAATGGCAGGTAAGTTTAGTTGGAAAAAGTTCAAAGATATACACCTCAGCGATTCTTTCTTTGACACATTAAAAGTAGATTACCCGGAATTCCCGGTTTGGTTCTCACGAAAGCAAAACGAGGGAAAGAGCGCTCTGGTTTATTTTGATGAAGTTGGAGTAGGAGCGTTTCTCTATTTAAAGAAGGAGAATGTCGATGGTGATGTTTCACCACTGATTGTCAATGGAGAGGAATTACCGCAGATCCCTCGTTTGAAAATTGGCACTTTGCGTTTAGCAGAACGTATTCGTAAACAACGTTTGGGGGAGGGTGCGCTTGGAGTATCTCTTTGGTATTGGAAGGATACCAAATTCGACGAGATTTATGTCACCGTTTTCGAAAAGCATGTAGAACTGATCAATCTATTTGAAAGATTTGGATTTACTTTTGCTGGAAAAAATGAGCGCGGTGAAAATGTATACATAAAAAATAGAAGATCAATGCCTTTTGAGGATCCGTATAAATGCTTCCCGTTTGTTTCTACGGTGTTTGATTACGGCGGTCTAATTCCGATAAATGATGACTTCCACGATAAGCTTTTTCCTTACTCCGAGCTGGCAGGTGGGAGCCAACATATATTTTCAACCACGGCCGGTAATGGAATTACAAAAGTTTTTATTGCGACGCCATATACCGCTTTGCATTTTAAAGAAGGTATGCCGGTTTTTATTTATCGTATACACACTGGTCCTGGTCAAAAGAAATATAAGTCCGTAATTACTTCTTTCTGTACCATATCGAAAGTAGATGTGGTTAAAGAAAAAGGAACCTCGATAATTTCTTGTGATGACTTTGTTAAGCAGGCGGGTAATAAAACTATTTATACGTCTGAAGAACTCCAGGAAATATACACTACAAAGAAAACGGTAGTAATTATTGAACTTGTTTACAATGGATATTTTGGAAAGGGTCACAATGTGACATTTAACGAACTGAAGGAAAATGGATTGTTTGAAGATTATCCATATAATGTTGTCTATACAAAAAAAGAATTTGAGAAGATATTAGAAATGGGTGATATAGATGTGCAAAATATTATTGTCGATTAATCCAGAACATGTCGAAAACATTTTAAGTGGCGAAAAACAATACGAATTTCGTAAGATTAAATGCAAGGAAAAAGTTGATAAGATTATTATTTATTCAACATCCCCTGTTATGAAAGTAGTTGGCGAAGCGGATGTGCTGGATGTTATTGTTGATAGTCCAGAGTTGGTGTGGGGAGAAACCTCAGAATTTTCTGGAATAACCAAACAATTTTTCGATGCATATTACAGAAATCGTAACGTAGCAATCGCCTATAAATTAGGGCGTGTCAAGAAATATAAAGAACCTAAAGAGTTATCTGCATTTGGTATTACTTGCGCACCACAATCGTTTGTATATATCTAAAAAAAGCAGAGTTTCCAAAACAAAATGGAAACTTTGCTTTTTCTTTAATATGATAACTCGAACCTGTGACCACAAGGGCGGTGAGGATTTGGGCACGGTGGAATGCGGGTTTGTGAGGGGTAAAATGGGTGATTTTTGAACTGTAAGTGGTCAGATAGTCCGCATGAGATTTTGGCAAGCTTGGGAATTAGAATATGGGTTGTGGGAAAGATTTCGATCGAAATTGGGTCTGAATTATGCTCAAAAACTGCTCGAACCTATAAAATTAGCTTCGGGGTCGAACCTGCAATCTATTTGTCAGTTTGGGGTGATCATCAGCAGTGAAAATTGGGCGATTTTAGGGCGAAAATAAGTGGTCAGATAG
This sequence comes from Acutalibacteraceae bacterium, assembly GCA_045601885.1. Classification (GTDB taxonomy): domain Bacteria; phylum Bacillota; class Clostridia; order Oscillospirales; family Acutalibacteraceae; genus SIG589. The sequence goes on from JAZSAN010000013.1 coordinate 14,202, forward strand.
TTGGTCAAAAAATTGGGATATTTGCGAAATTTGTGAAAAACAACGAAAAAACGACCGTCTTTAAAGGTTTTAAGCCTCAAAAACGGTCGTTTTTTGGTCGGAGTAGCGTTATAGTAATCACGCGAAAACCCGCATAAATACTAGGTTTTAGTAGTCGAAAATAACACAAACCTTAACTTTTGTATGTTTACTATAAAAAGAAAATGCCGAAATCGGCATTTTGCGAAATTTTATAGATTAGTCTGCGAAGCAGACACCGAACTTCTTCACTATTCACTATTACTTATTACTTCCAAAAATCCTCTATGAAAAATCGTAGAGAAAAGTGAAGAGTGAAAAGTGAAGAGTGAAAAAGTAAAAATCCCCATTCTTACGAATGAGGATTTTTGGTCGAAGTGACAGGACTCGAACCTGCAGCATCTTGCTCCCAAAGCAAGCGCGCTACCAATTGCGCCACACCTCGAAATGTGTGTATAAGTGGTCAAAAGTGACATTTTCTATAAGTGGTCAGATAGTTGGTCAAAATTATTTTTTGACCGCCCAAAAG
>JAZSAN010000014.1:0-34553 GCA_045601885.1 Acutalibacteraceae bacterium
CTTCTTTTTTCATTTATAAATCCTCCGTTTGTGTTTCGCTTTGACTGGCAGGTCTTTGCTATTTTAACACAAACGGAGGTTTTTGTTCATCGGTTAACCTTTTTTGAACCACGCGACTATCGCGTGGTTTTCGTTATACAAAAAAAGAGCACAGCATAGGCTGTGCTCTTTTAATTTAGGATTTAATAATCGCCCATTGTCATTTCGTTGAGTTTTTTTGTGCATTCTCTGCAGACGACATGGCCCTTCATAGTTACAGTTCCCTCGGTTTCGCCGCAGAAGAGGCAACCGGGTTGATATTTTTTGAGTACGATTTTATCGTCTTCAACAAATATTTCAAAACTGTCCTGGTCATCAACGATGTCAAATTTTTTGCGTATTTCCATAGGAATGACAATTCGACCAAGTCTATCCACCTGTCTGACTATTCCTGTTGCTTTCATAAATAAATCCCCATTTTCGATTTATATTTTCCACATTATACAATATTTGACAAAAACTGTAAACATTCCAAAATAAATCAAAACTGTGTAAAATCAATATCCCACCCTGCCGTAATTGGACTAATGATAACCTGCAATCAGCAGGTGGGTGCTAGCGAGGCGGTTTCGCGCTCCCTTCTTCCGCAGACACGGTCAAAGCCGCCGCGGGAGGTCTGCAAGCCTGCCGCCAAAGCGTCTGCCCCAATAATAAACTTGTAGGGTTATAATAGTCCGGTCCGCGCACAGGGTAGGAAATATTCTATTGCTCGTCTATTTCAAAGAAATCCTGAAGTCTGTCGATAAAAGCGTCTGCGATGGTTTCATACTCATCATCGTCTTCTATCTCTTCAAAAAATTCTTCGCCGTTTTCTTCGTTCACGCGCACGATGACCAATTCACCGTCGTCGTCAAGAAATTTCTGCGGGTCTTCATGAATTGGCAGTAATGCAAGGTATCTGCTCTCATCAGTCTCCACAGCGTCTAAAATTTCAAATGTATACTCTTTTCCGTCATCATCGGTCAAGGTAACTATATCCGGATTATATTCTTCTGTCATTTTCATTCACTCCGTTTCTATATATATTGTAACCTTATTTTTATATTTAGTCAATAAAAAAGGCCGAAAAGATATATTTTTATAACAAAATATATCCATCGGCCTTTAATTTTAATTACTTATCAAGATTTGCTTTAAGAGTTTCAAGCTGAGTTTTGAGTTCCTTTGGAAGCCTGTCGCCAAACTTTTTGTAGTGCTCTTCAATCTCTGCTGCCTCTTTTGCCCAAACATCCTTATTAACCTCAAGGATGCTTTCTACTGTTTCGCGGTCGATATCAAGCTCTGTAAGGTCGATATCTTCAACGTTCGGAACAAAACCGATAGCAGTTTCCTTAGCGTCTGCCTTTCCTTCGCAACGGTCAATAATCCAGTTGAGAACGCGCATATTGTCGCCAAAGCCCGGCCAGATGAAGTTGCCTTCGTCGTCTGTGCGGAACCAGTTTACATTGAAAATCTTGGGCGCCTTATCTCCGAGCTTTTCACCCATATCGAGCCAATGCTGGAAGTAATCTGCCATATTGTATCCGCAGAACGGAAGCATTGCCATCGGGTCGCGACGAACAACACCAACTGCGCCTGCAGCAGCAGCTGTCGTCTCAGATGCCATTGCAGAGCCGATGAATACGCCGTTCTCCCAATCCTTTGACTGATATACAAGGGGTGTGCACTTTGCACGACGTCCGCCAAAAATAATTGCGGAAATCGGAACGCCTGCACCCTTATCAAACTCAGGGGAAATGCAAGGACAGTTAACAGCGGGTGCTGTAAATCTTGAGTTGGGATGTGCTGCATAGGTTGACTTGTCTGCCTTGTCAAACTTGGAAGCATCCCATTTGTTACCCTTCCAGTCATTTGCATTTTGCGGAAGATTCTTATCAAGACCTTCCCACCAAACAGTGTTGTCTTCAAGGTTATGACAAACGTTGGTGAAAATAGTGTTTTTCTTTGTAGACTCGAGTGCATTGAAGTTTGATTTCTCATTTGTTCCGGGAGCAACACCAAAGAATCCGTTTTCGGGGTTGATAGCATAAAGTCTGCCATCGTCACCTATACGCATCCAAGCAATATCGTCACCGACTGTCCATACCTTATATCCCTTTTCTTTAAGATATGCGGGAGGAATCATCATTGCAAGGTTGGTCTTTCCGCAGGCAGACGGGAAAGCAGCAGCAACATACTTAACCTCGCCCTTCGGATTTTCAAGGCCCAAAATGAGCATATGCTCAGCCATCCAGCCTTCCTTCCAACCCTGATAGGAAGCGATACGAAGTGCAAAGCACTTTTTACCAAGCAACACGTTTCCGCCGTATGCGGAATTAACCGAAATTATGGTGTTATCCTCAGGGAACTGACAGATATAACGCTTCTCGGGGTCAACATCGCACTTGCAGTGCAAACCTCGTACCCAGTCATTGCTGTCGCCCAAAACGTCGAGCACTTCCTTGCCAACGCGTGTCATAATTACCATATTGAGAACAACATAAATAGAATCTGTTACCTCAATACCGATTTTTGCAAGGGGCGAACCAACAGGGCCCATTGAGAAAGGAATTATATACATTGTTCTGCCCTTGTATGAGCCGCGAGCAATGTCATAAAGCTTTTTATACATTTCATCAGGTGCGCACCAGTTGTTTGTGGGACCTGCATTTTCTTTTTCAGTTGTGCATATAAATGTACGGTCTTCTACACGAGCAACGTCGTTAGGCTTTGTTCTGTGCAGATAGCAACCGGGAAGCTTTTCTTCGTTGAGTTTTATCATCTCGCCTGTTTCTACAGCGGTTTTTCTCAAATCATCAAGCTGAGCTTCATCTCCTGTTATCCAAACGACCTCATCAGGAGTTAAGAGTTCCTTAACTTCGTCAAGCCATTTGCATACGGTTTTGTTGTTTGTCATTTTGATATCCTCCTTTGGATTGATAAAAATATCACAATTTTTTCCTTATACATTATATAACAAAGCGAAGCACTATGCAATAGTCTGTTTTTATTTTGTGAAAAATTTTTCATTTTATATAAAAAAACAGGGTCCTACGACCCTGTTTTTATGAATTATAAATTATCGTACATACCGTCGTCAATCATTTTGCCGATTGCCGCTACGACATCTTCCTTGTCTTCCTTGTAGGTGACTCCGTACCATCTGTCCTCTGCTACCAAAACGCGAATATTTTTTTCGCCGTTTTTAATGAGAGTTCCCATAACAAGCGGTAGATAAAATTCTTCTTTGAGCTCGTTTATGTTTCTATCAAGGAAAAGCTTAAACTCGCGTTCAAGATAATCAAAAACATCAGGCTGAAGTCCCCACATATTCATTGATACCACAGTATCTGCGGGAAGGCAGGTCCAGTTTTCGTCGTCAAGCGTGTATTTGCAATCCTGAATTTTTTTGATTTCGTCAATATCGGTCAAAAGTCCGTTTTCGGTCTTGCAGACACCACGAGAAACATGGCCGTTTTCGGTCAGTGTATTCACAAGTCGGAAGCCTACCATGCAATAATCCTTGCTGTTATCTTTAAGCTGATTATATATCTGCTTGTATGCATTAGGACCATAAAAATCGTCTGCATTTATGACTGCAAAGGGTTCATTTATCACATCTCGGCAAAGCAGTATTGCCTGACCTGTGCCCCAAGGCTTCTGACGTTCGGTTTCACACTTGTATCCACTCGGAAGTTTATCAATCTCCTGATAAACATATTCCACAGGCAAAACCTTTTCCACACGAGCGCCAACTATTTCTTTAAATTCCTTTTCGATTGCCTTTTTGATGACAAAAACAACCTTGGTAAAGCCTGCACGTTTAGCATCATATACCGAAAAATCAAGCAGCGCCTCTCCATTGCGGCCTACCGGTTCAATTTGTTTAAGTCCTCCGAAGCGACTTCCCATTCCCGCTGCCATTACGACAAGTGTTGCATTAAAGCTCATCATTATTCTCCTCTTCATCGAAGCCTTCGGTGCTTTCTCTCATAAAGAGAATCTTAAAGGTCATAAATAATAATTTTAAATCCAACAAAATTGAATATTTTTCAATGTATATAAGGTCCATATTCAATTTATCCTTCGGTGTTGTGTTATATTTACCATAAACCTGAGCATAGCCCGTAAGTCCGCCTTTTACACGGTGACGCAGGTCAAACTCGGGATATTTCTCGGTGTACATATACACATGCTCCGTACGCTCGGGGCGGGGACCTACGAGTGACATATCGCCCTTTAGCACATTTATAAGCTGCGGAAGTTCATCAACACGGCAGGCGCGTATTACCTTGCCGACGGGGGTGATACGGCTGTCGTTATCCGTCGCACCCTTTATTCCGTCCTTGTCGGCATCGACAATCATCGAACGGAATTTAAGCACGTTGAAAATCTTTCCGTTGTAGGTTACGCGGTTTTGCTTGAAAAAGACAGGTCCACCATCACAGAGTTTAATAGCTAACGCAGTAACGAGCATTATGGGACTTGCGATTATCAACATTATTACTGACACAAAAATATCCATAACGCGTTTTACTATCATTTGTTCCATTGTGAGACTATAGTTTCGGCACATAAGTATTGGTGTATCGAAAATCTGACTTTGGAAGGTGCTGCTTAAAATAATATCGTTGGTTGAAGGTAATACATATATCCTTTTACGCTTTGCGTAGCAATACCTCAAAACCTCGTCCTTTTGCGAGCTTTCAAGGTCACAAATCAGGATAACCTCATAATTGTCAATCTGCTGCTTGAGTTCCTGCATTGATATGCTGTTAACAGAAACTGCTTTATCTATAGTATAGCGTTCGGGTATTTTTGACATTTTGTTTATAACTGCTTTGCCATCACCCGCTGTATATATCGCAAGAATATGGCGCGATTGATATATTGAGAAATAAACACTATTAGCGCAGTACATATCTATTCCCGCTACGATTATTTGATATATCGTAGAAACTATTATGGGAACAGGACTCAAAAGTTCACGCGCTACCAAGCTCAAAATAAGATACATAAGGAAATTGGTAAACAATACTGCTATTGATAAGCTGTACCACAATTCGTGCAGTCGCAAAACGCCTATACGGAAGCCTCCGTACAGTTTTGTGAATATCATAAAAACAAACAGGAAAGCAAACATAACAAGAAAGTTACCCTTTCTTATAAACAAAGCTTCCCTATATCCCCAATGCCACGCCGCAATAAAGCCAAAGAAGATTGACAGTGCTATCAATACCTTTATTATTGCTATGACGGTTTTTCTGAATTTTACTAACACAGACATCGTTAAAACTTCCTTTTCTCTAATAACGAAACCGTTTAAATAATATTATTATATTAAGATTATAATATTCCATTTTCTGCATTTTGTCAAGTAACAAGGGGTGGTGCGGTATGTTTATCTATATTAAACAATATGTAAAATGCATAAAAAGAAAATACATAATAAACAAGGTTTCGCTGCGCTGCGGATTTTATTTTGAAATTTTGTTTAAAAGCAAGACGAAAAAATCCACACTAGAAAGAGCATTAAAAAAGTGCGGGCGACACTGCCGCTTACCCATTGTCTGTGACAATTTGCTTCTTCCCGCAAAGGAACAAAGCCGTTTGCTTTGCCTTGATTCTTTCGATAATTTACTGTATATCAATGCTTTTTCTCATATAATATCCGGATGCGAAAAAGCACTTATAATTGACAGAGACGGTGTGCTTTGTGATTTTATTTTGCTGCCGCTGACAAAGGTGCGCGCACTATATATTTTAACGCGCCGTCCTGATTTATATGAAAAAGCAAATGAGCGAGCATTGTGTTCGGTGGGGGCTTGTTCCATCATACTTGAAAAAACAGAAAAAAACATTACTTTTTCTGCTGTTTTAATGCCGTTCGGGACCCAAGGTTTATGCTCTATCCCTCATAATTATACCATGGTTGGCAAAGGCGGTTATCAAATTTTTGGAAATGATGTTGTTTTCAAAAATAGACGCTATGACAGGGCGCTGATGGCAGCAATATATCTTTGTCTTAACGACAAATCGGTTGGATTATCGTTACCCGCTATGCTATATGACGGCAACCGCCGCATTTCACCCGACGGACTAAAGGCAAAAATAAAAGGTTCAGGCTTTTAATCACCTGAACCCTTTTATATTACTTTTTGCGGTTACGGTCGAAGCCCTGACGGTTTTTGCGGGGCTTACGCTCCTTTTCTTCCTCACCGTCATCTTCGGGTACCATACCCATTTTTTCAATTAACGCATCGCGGCGGGAGAGGTTGAGTCTTCCCTGGTCGTCAATCTCTGTTACCTTAACGATAACCTGGTCGCCAACGTTTACAACATCCTCAACCTTTTCAACACGCTTAACGTCAAGCTTGCTTATGTGAACAAGGCCTTCCTTACCGGGTGCAATCTCTACAAATGCGCCGAAGGTCATAAGGCGGGTAACCTTGCCGTTATAGAATGCGCCGATTTCGGGGTCGTTAGCAATGGTTTCAATTATCATAACAGCCTGTTTTGCCTTTTCAATATCAAGGCAAGAAACGAACACCTGTCCGTCCTCCTCAATATTGATTGTACACTCACACTGTTCCTGAATTGACTGAATAACCTTACCCTGCTTACCAATTACATCGCCAATCTTTGACGGGTCAATCTTAGTGGTAAGCATCTTGGGTGCATAGGGAGAAAGCTCTGCTCTCGGCTCTGCAATAACCGGAAGCATAATATCGTCAAGTATATACTTACGTGCCTTGTTTGTCTTTTCAAATGCTTCCTTTATGATTTCGGGTGTAAGACCGTGAACCTTGAGGTCCATCTGAATAGCGGTAATACCCTTGTGTGTACCCGCTACCTTAAAGTCCATATCGCCATAGAAATCTTCAAGTCCCTGAATGTCTACCATAGTCATAAAGTCGCCATAAACGCCTTCATCACCTGTGATAAGACCGCAGGAAATACCTGCAACGGGAGCCTTAATCGGAACACCTGCAGCCATAAGAGCAAGTGTTGAGCCACAAATAGAAGCCTGTGAGGTTGAGCCGTTTGAAGAAAGAACTTCGGATACAACACGGATTGCATACGGGAAGTCCTCTACAGACGGGATAACGGGCAACAATGCACGTTCTGCGAGTGCACCATGACCGATTTCGCGACGTCCGGGTCCGCGGCTGGGCTTTGTTTCGCCAACCGAGTATGACGGGAAGTTATAATGGTGGATATATCTCTTTTCAACCTGCTCGTCAAGACCGTCGAGCTTCTGTGCTTCGCTTACGGGTGCAAGAGTTGCAACCGAAAGAACCTGTGTCTGTCCGCGTGTAAACATACCCGAACCATGTGTTCTCGGAAGAAGGTCAACCTTTGCGTTAAGAGGACGGATTTCATCAATTCCGCGTCCGTCTACGCGCTTATGCTCTTTTTTGAGCCAATCGCGAACAACGTGTTTCTGAACAAGATACATAATCTCGTCAAGCTTTGCTTCCTGTCCTTCAAAACGCTCGTCAAATTTGTTATGAACAGCATCGTAAATCGGTGCCAATGCAGCATCTCTTACGAGCTTATCGTCTGTATCGAGAGCCTTCTTTACATCTTCAATGCAGAATTCTTCGATTTCTGCCATAACCTCGGGGTCGGGATTGCTTGATTCAAAGCTGAACTTCGGCTTTCCGATTTCAGCAACGATGGAATTTATGAACTTAACAACTTCCTTGTTAACCTCGTGACCCTTCATGATTGCGTCGAACATAACATCGTCTGCAATTTCGTTACCGCCTGCCTCAATCATTGCAACGAGGTCAGCAGTAGAAGATACTGTAAGGTCAAGTTCCGATACCTCGCGCTCTGCGAGTGTGGGGTTAATTACAACCTGTCCGTCAACGAGACCAACCTTTACGCTGGAAATCGGACCGTCCCACGGAACATCGGAAATAGCGATAGCGGCAGAAACACCGATTGCTGCTGCAACCTCAGGGCTGCAGTCAGGGTCAACCGACATAACTGTTGCAACAACAGAACAATCGTTACGCATATCCTTCGGGAAAAGCGGACGAATCGGTCTGTCGATACATCTGCCTGCCAAGGTTGCCTTCTCACCTGCTCTGCCCTCACGACGAAGGAATGAGCCGGGGAAACGGCCAACCGAATACATCTTTTCTTCATAGTCAACTGAAAGCGGGAAGAAATCCACGCCCTCACGCGGTTTTTGTGACGCAGTTACTGTACAAAGTACGGATGTGTCACCATAGGTAGCCATAACAGCGGCATTTGCCAACTGTGCCATCATACCTGTTTCAAGCTTCAAAGGACGGCCGGCTAAGGTTGTTTCATAAACCTTGTAGTTTTCAAACATTTTTTATACCTCCATTTTTTTGAGGCTTGCAGTTTAGCAATAAATCCATACACCGAAGGCTCGGTACATCGATTCACTGCTAAACTCTGCTAAGCCATCTCAGTAGGGTGACAAGAATTGAGTCGGTTGCGATTTCGTTTGCCACCTCTTATTTTTTGTTGCCGTTCATTTTGTAATATAATATATCATTGCTGCATATTTCATACTACACCTTTAAATAGGTGGCAATAAGAAATTCTTCGACCTGACAAACAAATAATTTTTTAGTAGGTCGTAGCCGAAGAATGCAGTAATACAGTCGTATTACAAATGATGAGGCAAGAAAAAATATAAAATTATTATTTGTCAGGCGTGACAGATTCGACTCTTGTCACCCTAAACAACAGAGCAGACCAAAAGGCCTGCTCCGCAGGAATTACTTACGAATTCCGAGTTTTTTGATGATTTCACGATATCTCTCGACGTCGTTCTTCATTACATAAGCGAGAAGATTTCTTCTGTGACCTACCATCTTGAGAAGTCCACGGCGTGAATGATGGTCATTCTTGTGAACCTTAAGATGCTCATTGAGCTCGTTGATGCGGGTTGTGAGTACAGCAATCTGTACTTCAGGAGAACCTGTATCGCCCTCATGAGTTGCATAAGCCTTGATGATTTCCTGCTTCTGTTCCTTTGTCATTTTCTTCACCTCATTTTTAATATTTGCCGTTAACCAAGCAAGAGGCAGGTGAAACACGCATTAGGCGACATACTCCTCGAGCATAGTAAACGGTAGCCTAAAGATTATAACACAAGACAAAAAATTTGTAAAGCATTATTTCAAATAATTGTTAAAATTTAATCACAGTTGTTTAATACTCAATTACAATGTTGTAATATATGTTGCTGTACAAACATCAAAATGGTATAATAAAATCAGAAAAATGAAAGGGGTATTATCAATGTTTCAACTCAACACAAAATCAAAGCATATCTCAATAGTGTATAAATCATTTTTACTTGTCGTGATTTGTTTTATTGTTCTGCTCTCTTCCTCTTGCAAAAGTGCTGAAAAAAGCATTGTCGGTAGTTGGAAAAACGGTGGCGACGGTACATTATATGACCAATATAATATCCTTACATTTGATGAAGACGGAACAGGAATTTGCGAAATAATAATTCCTGAAAATCAGGACTCAGAAGAAATAAAAATAGTAAACGATATAAAATATAAAATACAAGACGATACTCTTTATATTGATTATATTTCAGAGGACGGTTCTGTAAATTCCACTGAGCAAACATTTGAAATTGATAATGATACGCTCACTTTAAACTCAAAAAGAGTTCACAATGCTGTTTATATTCGCATTAAATAGCAAGTATAGACCCCGCAAACACCCATATAACAATCATTTCTGTTCCTGCAACAAAAATAAAAGTATACTAGTTCCAAATCAATAGAGGGATATAAATTCCTTTACAGATAAAATAAAAACGAGAAGGTCACGTTACAATGTGACCTTCTCACTTTTTATATACAAAAATATAACATATAAAAAATCATTAGATAATATCACACTATTTTGCAATACTATTTTGGGTGATGTTTTTGAAAAAATTATTAACTGGATTTTTTGGAATTTTGGTAGGGATTATTAACGGCACTGTTGGAGCGGGTGGCGGGCTTGTTGCGGTACCTCTCTTAAAATCAAGCGGTATCTCACAAAAAGAGTCACACTCAAGCGCGATTGCAGTGCTGCTGCCCGTTTGTGTTACAAGCGCGCTTTCCTATCTTTATGCGGGACACGTGGAATTATCCGATGCGACACCCTATTTTATCCCATCTATAATAGGCGCCGTTGTGGGCACCTTTTTGCTCGACCGAATATCAACCGAGCTTCTAAAAAAAGTATTTGCTCTTTTTATGTTATATGCGGGGGTGCGACTTTTTTTACGATGAATATTTCTGTGATTATTTGGGGATTTTTAGCGGGTATTGCCGCAGGAATGGGACTTGGCGGAGGAACGGTTTTGCTTATTTATCTTTCGCTTTTTGCAGGCGTTCCGCAGTTAACAGCACAAGGCATTAATCTGATAGTTTTTATTCCGACGGCAATAGTTGCAGTTATAATATACTCCTTAAAGAAGAAAATCTCTTGGAAAAGGGTTTTGATTATGGCACCACTCGGAATTGTGGGCTCGCTTGCCGGCTCATATATTTTGCAGTTCATTCCGAATGAGTTTTTAAGCAAAATCTTAGGTGGTGTTCTCATAATTATGGGTGTTAAAAGATTATTTTCCCGTAAGCCTTGCAAAGAGTCTAAATAAGTGGTATACTGTACTAAACGAATATTTGTTCGATGGAGGTACAGTATGCAGGATACTCCGCTTAATAAAAAACAAATTGATGTATATAATTTTCTTGTTCGTGAGCTGTCGGGCGGTCTTCCCCCCACCGTGCGCGAAATTTGTCGTGCGACGGGAATCAAATCAACATCGACCGTTCATGCAGTGCTTCAGTCACTTGAAGAGCACGGATTTATAACGCGCGATGCGCACAATTCCCGCGCAATTCGAATCACTGCCGCATCCGACTCTTCCCTCGTTCCTGTTGTTGGAAGAATCACGGCAGGACAGCCGATTTTGGCTGTTGAGGAAATTGAAGACTACATTCCATATCCGTCAAAGGATTCAGAGAGTCTTTTTGCGCTCAGGGTTGTGGGACTCAGCATGCGCGATGCAGGCATACTCGACGGAGATATTATTATTGCAGACCGCGATTTACAGTCGCGCTCGGGCGATATTGTAGTTGCGATGGACGGCGACGAGGCTACTGTTAAAAGGCTGTTACTCAAGGACGGAAAAATCATACTGATGCCCGAAAATCCCGACTACTCCCCCATTTATCCGCAAGACCCGCAGATACTTGGCAAGGTTGTTGGAAATTTCAGAAAGTATTAAGGTGCGTTATGAGTGATAAAAAGGTTGTAGAACTATTTACAGACGGTGCCTGTTCCGGAAATCCCGGTCCGGGAGGTTGGGGCGCAATACTTCGTTATAACGGGGTTGAAAAGGAATTATCAGGCGGAGAGGAATCAACCACCAACAATCGAATGGAGTTGACCGCGGTTATAAGCGGACTTCAGGCACTAAAGTCACCTTGTAAGGTGCTTTTGTGCACCGATTCCAAATACGTCAGCGACGGCGTGACGCTTGGTTGGGCTGAAAACTGGCAAAAAAGAGGTTGGCGAAAGGCCGACGGAAAACCTGCACTTAACCCTGACCTTTGGGAAGCCTTGCTTGAGCTTTTGGAGGTTCACGAGGTTGAAATAAATTGGATTAAGGGACACAACGGACACCCTGAAAATGAGCGTTGCGACAAACTTGCAGTCGAAGAGACAAAAAAGTTTAAAAACAGTTGAAATATTTATATAAAGAGTGTAAAATATATCTGTTATTTTTTCTAAAGGATAGATTCAATGAAACGTTTTGTATATGCCGACAATTCGGCAACAACAAAAATCAGTGAACGCGTTTTAAAGGCTATGATGCCATACCTTACCGAAGAGTTTGGTAATGCAAGCAGTCTTTATGCTCTTGGCGGACGCGCACGTGAAGCGGTTGATACCGCCCGCGAACAAATCGCTTCTGCCATTGGTGCTTCTGCGCGCGAAATATATTTCACAAGCGGCGGCAGCGAGGCTGACAATTGGGCAATCAAGGGCGCAGCCAAGGCTATGCTGCGCAAAAATAAAAAGCATATTATTTCTACAAAGTTTGAGCACCACGCAGTGCTTCACACACTCAAAGCCCTTGAGCGTGACGGATTTGAGGTTACTTATGTTGATGTTAATTCGAACGGCGTTGTTCGTGTTGAAGATATAAAGGCTGCGATGCGTGAGGACACAGGGCTTGTGACAGTTATGTATGCAAACAACGAAATCGGCACCATTCAGCCCATATCAGAAATTGGCGCTTTGTGCCGTGAGAGAGGCGTTGTTTTCCACACCGACGCTGTACAGGCTGTCGGTAACGTGCCGATTGACGTCAAAGAGCAAAACATCGATATGCTTTCTATGTCTGCTCACAAATTCCACGGACCCAAGGGTATGGGTGCGCTTTATATCCGTCGCGGAACCGTACTGCCGACATTTATTGACGGCGGCTCTCAGGAATTCGGTCGCCGCGCAGGCACCGAAAACACTGCAGGTATTGTTGGCATGGGCGTTGCTATCAGCGAGGCTGTTGCCACGATGGACGAGCGCAATGAAAACAATCGCAAAATTCGTGATTATATCATAAATGAAGCATTAAAAATAGAACATTCGCGTGTTAACGGTGATATGGAACACCGTTTATCAGGTAATGTTAATATGTGTTTTGAGGGCATTGAGGGAGAATCGCTTTTGCTTATGCTTGACTACAACGGTATTTGTGCTTCAAGTGGCTCTGCATGTACCTCGGGCTCACTTGACCCAAGCCATGTTTTATTGAGTATCGGCCTTCCGCACGAAATCGCTCACGGCTCACTTCGTTTGTCGTTCGGTGACGGAAACACATTTGAAGACGCTGAATATATTATGTCGGTTCTGCCCGACATCATTTCCCGCTTGCGCGCTATGTCGCCGCTTTGGGACGCTATAAAGGAGAACGAAAAGAATGTACACTGAACAGGTAATGGAGCATTTTTATAATCCGCACAACATGGGCGAGCTTGCCGATGCAAACGGTATCGGCGAGGTTGGAAACCCGAAGTGCGGAGATATTATGCGCATGTATATAAAGGTTGAAGACGGAATCATAACCGACGTTAGATTCAAAACTTTCGGTTGCGGCTCTGCTATTGCAACAAGCTCTATTGCAACCGATATGGTTAAGGGGCACACTATTGAGGAGGCTCTTACCCTTTCAAACAAGGCAGTTGTTGAGGCTCTCGGCGGTCTGCCCGCAAACAAGATTCACTGCTCTGTTTTGGCAGAACAGGCAATCAAGGCTGCCATCTCGGATTATTATAACCGTTTGGGAATTGACCCGACACCCATCGTTGGCGAAATCAAATCCTGTGAGCACGGTGAAAACGGCACTTGCGGACACTGCCAATAATATTTAAAAAATTCGTCAGTTCGAAACCATCCTGACGTAAAACAAAACTAAGGACGTGTAAAAAATGAATAAAAAAAATTCGGTAAAACAGCTCGTTATTGCTGCGCTTATTGCGGCAATGTATGTGGTGCTGACATATATTTCGGCATCCTTTGGACTCGCATACGGTGCAATTCAACTTCGATTTTCAGAAGCGCTTTGCATTCTTCCCCTTTTCTCCCCCGCCGCGATATACGGTTTGTCTTTGGGCTGTTTAATATCCAACATTGGAAGCTCACTTGGAATTATGGATATGTTATTCGGAACTGTTGCAACAGTTTTGGCTTCGCTTTCAACATATGCTTTGCGTAAGCTTCCAAAGGTTATCTCCCTTTTGCCGCCCGTTTTTATAAACGCCTTGTTTGTCGGCGCACAGATTGCAATTTTTTCGGGAGAATCGGGATTTATATCATCATTTATTTATGTTGCCATAGGTCAAGCCATTGTGGTTTATGCCCTTGGTATTCCGCTTTTTTATCTTGTTAAAAAAGCAAAAATTTTCTAACAACACTCACGCAGAATTGATTATAGTCAATTCTGCTTTTTTATGACGGGAAGGTGTGAAAATGCAAAACAAAAGACCTTATTCACCACGTGGACAACGTGCGGTTTTTCTAGCAGGCCTTAAGGACGGTTTGCCGATTGGATTTGGATATTTTGCGGTTTCCTTTTCGCTCGGCATTGCCGCTAAAAGTGCGGGTGTTACTGCGTTTCAGGGCTTTTTGGCAAGTTTGCTCACCAATGCCTCGGCAGGTGAATATGCCATTTTCACATTGATTGCCGCCGGTGCAGGAGTGCTTGAAACCTTTATTATGACGGTTGTGGCAAACGCGCGATATCTTTTGATGTCCTGCGCTTTGAGTCAAAAGTTTTCAGAAGACACACCGATTATACACCGCTTAATTGTAGGATTTGATATTACGGACGAGGTTTTCGGCGTTACGATTTTGCGGCCCGGAAGGCTTAATCCCTATTATACATACGGCGCTATGACCTCTTCGATTCCCTTTTGGGCGTTTGGAACAATGTTTGGCATTGTTATGGGAAATTTGTTGCCACTGCGAATTGTAAGTGCGCTCAGTGTTGCACTTTACGGTATGTTCTTGGCGGTAATAATTCCACCGACCAAAACCAACAAGGTTGTTGCGGCACTTGTTATTATTTCTTTTGCGCTGAGTTTCTTCTTTTCAAGGGCGCCCTTTCTATCCTTCATTTCAGACGGAACGAAGACCATAATTTTAACGGTTGTCATTTCCGCCGTTGCCGCTTTACTCTTTCCGATAAAGGAGGAAGCGGAAGATGAATAATTATGTTTACATACTGATTATGGCGTTGACAACATACATAATCCGCGTGTTGCCGCTGACCTTAATCAGAAAACCAATAAAAAATAAATTTATAAAATCATTTCTTTACTATGTCCCCTACGTAACCCTTGCGGTTATGACGTTTCCTGCCATTATTGACGCCACACAAACAGTTTGGGCGGGTGCGATTGCTCTGATTGTGGGAATTGTAGCGGCAAGATTAGGTGCGGGACTTTTTAAGGTGGCAATTTCCTGCTGCGCTGTTGTGTTTATAATTGAATTTGTACTTTGCAGATAAAAAACGACCGATTAAAAAATCGGTCGTTTTTTGTTTTATGATAATAACATTCTGTCGTTTGCAAAGCTTCCGTTGCTTGCGAGACTGAATTTTTCGAGCAAATCGTTAACAGTGAGTTTCTTTTTCTCCTCGCCCGATGCATCGAAAATAATATTTCCGTCATGCATCATTATGATGCGGTTGCCAAGTCTCAATGCATCCTTCATATTGTGGGTTATCATAAGTGTTGTCAACTTATTCTTTTCAACAATATTTTCTGTGAGAGATAGCACCTTGTCAGCGGTTTTGGGGTCGAGAGCAGCCGTGTGCTCATCAAGCAACAACAACTTTGGTTTTTGCATTGTTGCCATCAAAAGCGTTACAGTCTGACGCTGTCCACCTGACAAGAGTCCCATTTTTGCAGAAAGGCGGTTTTCAAGTCCTAAATCAAGGTCCTTTAACAGTTCTTTGAACTCTGCCCTGTCGGATGCGTTTATAGACCAACCGAGTCCTCTTTTCTTTCCTCTGTGCATTGCGAGTGAAAGATTTTCTTCAATCCACATATCAGCGGCTGTGCCTGTCATGGGGTCCTGGAATACGCGACCTATGAATTTTGCTCTTTTATACTCAGGTAACTTCGTAACATCAACTCCGTCAATAACGATGTTACCTTCGTCAACGGGATATGTGCCTGCAACGGCATTCAAAAGGGTTGATTTTCCCGCACCGTTACCGCCGATAACCGTTACAAAATCGCCGTCCTCAAGAGTCAGGGATATGTTCTTTAACGCTACCTTTTCGTTTATTGTGGCGGCATTAAATATTTTTGTGACATTTTTTACTTCAAGCATTCTTTTCTACCTCCTTTGTCTTTTTAGAGGCAAATTTGGAAAAATATTTCTTTTTCCAATGGGGTACTGCGAGGAACAAAGCAACCAAAAGTGCAGAAAGCATCTTGAGATAGTTTGTGTCGAGCCCTAAGAAAATTATGGTCTGATAAACCATATAATAGATAACTCCGCCAAGCACAACTGCCAAAAGCTTTAATGCAAAGTTGTGGCGCGTGATACGTGAAAATACTGCTTCACCGATTATGACTGCGGCAAGGCCAATAACGATGGCTCCTTTACCTGCGTTGGCATCCGAAAAACCGAGGAAAAGTGAAAGAATTGCGCCTGCAAAGGCAACAACTGCGTTTGAGAGCATAAGTCCCAAAACCTTAATACGCTCGGTATTTATTCCCTGTGCGCGACTCATATTGATATTACAGCCCGTTGCTCTCACAGCGGCACCCAGCGAGGTGCCGAAGAACCAATAAAACAGCGCAATTATCGCAACGATAATTACCGTGAGATACAAGAAGGTCATTCCAAGATTTTTCGTTGAAATAAAATAATCAACACCGAAGGGATAGCCGACGTTAGATGTTCCACCCATAATCTTAAGGTTAACCGACCAGAGCATAAGCTGTGTAAGTATTCCCGAAAGAATAGCGGGAATTCCAAAAAACGTGTGGAAAATTCCCGTGGCAAGTCCTGCGAGCATACCCGCAACAGTAGCACACAGTATGCCAACCCAAAGAGGCATATCATATTTTACTACAAGGACGGTACAAACCGCCATACCGGTACAGATTGAGCCGTCAACCGTAAGGTCGGCAACATCAAGAATTCTATAAGTAATATACACGCCGATAGCCATAATACCCCAGATTATTCCCTGAGCCATGGCGGGCGGTAGCGAAGCTAAATATAACAAATTAATTTTCCTCTCTTTAATATTATCCTAAACAAACGAAAACCGACAGGACTCAAAACGGTGTTTTTCCGCCTTGAGTCTTGCCGTAATATTAATTTATGTAATCTTATTTAATAGCGGTATAACCTGCGTCCTCCAATGCCTTAACATCCATCTTCAAATCTGCGCAGATGTCTGCATTGTACTGCTTTGCAAGTTTCTCTTCGGGTGTGTAAGCGATTGCCATTTTTGAAATGTCTTCTTCACCCTTGAGCACCTTAACTGCCATCTCGCCTGTTGCATAGCCAAGGTCATAGTAATCGATTGAAAGCGTTGCGATTCCGCAGCCCTTACAGATTCCTGCCTCGCCTACGATAATCGGCTTCTTGGTTGTCATTGATTTATAAATTGCGTCTGCACAAGAAGCTGCAGTGTTATCGGTCGGGATATAGAGTGCATCATTTTCGGAAGAAGCCTGCTGTGCAATCATGGATACGTCGTTTGTATCTGTAAAGGTGTATGTCTTGCAGGTGATACCCTTCTTCTCGAGGAACTTTTTAACCTCATTTACCTGGTATACAGAGTTTGCCTCTGCGGCACAGTAAAGAAGGCCAACAGTCTTTGCATCGGGCAGAATTTCTGCAAACATATCTGCCTGCTTGTCAAGCGGTGCCAAATCAGATGTTCCTGATACGTTTCCGCCTACGGTGCCTGAAAAATCTTTAATCTCAAGAGCCACACCATATTCAGTAACAGATGTGCCTAAAATCGGAATGGTGCTTGTGGATTTAACAGCTGCCTGAAGAGCAGGTGTTGCGTTTGCCATAATCAAATCAACCTTTTTTGTTGCAAAGTTATCGGTTATGGTTTTGCACATTGCAACATCGTTGTTTGCATTCTGCATATCAAACTTTACATTCTCTTCACCCAAGCCCGCAATAACAGCATCTTTAAAGCCCTTTGTTGCGGCATCAAGTGCATCATGTGTTACGAGCTGGCAGATACCTATCACATATTTGCCGTCATCCTTTTCTCCGCAACCCGCGAATGCCAAGAAGCAGAGCATCAGGCAAAGTATAATAGCTAAAATCTTTTTCATTTTATTTTCCTCCGTTTGTCTTAATCGCTTTTAACAGTTTAAAGCTTTATACTACTAAAGTATAGTTTACCACAAACTTCTCGTTTGTCAAGTGTTTTTTGAAAAATTTTTTATTTTTTAAAAATTTGTCTTCTATTATTATAAATTATTTGGTATAATAGTATAATAAATGTTTGTGTGGTGACTGACATGAAAATTGTTATTGACGGATTAAACATTAATTATATAGACGAAGGCAAAGGTCAGCCGCTTCTTATGCTGCACGGTTGGGGCTCTTCAACCGTTGCATACGGCGGTATTATAAATGTGCTTAAAGATAAGTTCCGCTGTATTGCGCTTGACTTCCCCGGTTGTGGTGAGAGTGATATTATGCCGCGCGCATGGACGCTTGATGACTACACCGATTTTGTAAAAAAATTCATTGATGCTTTGGACCTTCACGACCCAATTATGTTTGGTCACTCGCACGGCGGTCGTGTAACTCTTAAAATGGCGGCGGACAAAACGGTTAACCCAAAGAAAATTATTTTGCTTGATTCTGCAGGTCTTATCCCCAAAAAAAGCTTAAAGCAAAAGATTCGCCAACGCAACTTTAAAATTATCAAAAAAGTTCTCACATCAAAAGTGCTTGGTGGCAAGGGTCACGCTTTGCTTGAGAAGGCACGTAACCACTACGGCTCTGCCGATTATAATGCGGCGCCCCCCGTTCTCAGACAAACCCTTGTGAATCTTGTAAATCAAGACATTCGCGAGCTTTTGCCTGCTATCACGGCATCCACCCTGCTTATATGGGGTGAAAACGATACTGCCACCCCACTTAGTGACGCAAAAATTATTGAAAGCCTTATAAAAGACTGCGGTCTTTGTGTTATTGAAAACACAGGACATTGGTCTTTCATTGAAAACCCCACGCTTGCACACGCAATAATCAAAAGCTTTTTAGGAGATTGATTTTATGCCTATTCCCGTTTATATGATTGCAAAGGCACTACTCATATTAATAATGTGTATAATCACAACTGTGGGCACACAGCGTCAGCTTCAGATGCTTCAACAAAATTCTTATTTTGCCTCCCGCTATTTCGGTTGGCTCAAAGAAAACACAAAACGCATCTTTGTTAATATTCTTTTCATTGTTTTGTCCTTAGTTTGCGGTGCATTCATATATTTCAGGCTTGAAATATATAATTTGCTCTGCAGTTTTTTCACAATAGGAAAAACTCTTGCATTTTGGTTTTTGGTTTCGGGTGCTGCCCTTACCCTTATTACCGTAACTGCAGCATACATACTTGCTGCGCGAGCTGTTGGCAAAAACAAAAAGTCCATTAAACCGCTTGTTGTGACAGCACGTATCAAGCGTATGTATTCTGTCAGCACTATCACATCTCTCGCTTTGGGAGTAGTGGCGGTTTTACTGAAAGGCATTTTTGGATTTATCGCGTGGGCTGTGCTTTGCTTGCTTATGTTTGCGCCCTGCATTACCACATTATTCGTTTTGCTTATAACCGCACCTATGGAAAAGATGATTTCTGCACATTATATTAATGATGCAAAAAAGATACTTAAAAACAACAAAAACATAACCGTTTTGGGCATTACGGGAAGTTTTGGCAAAACGGGTACAAAGTTTATAATAAAACGAATTCTTGATGAAAAATTTAATGTTGTTGCAACACCGGGCAGTTTTAATACTCCTATGGGTGTTGTGCGAACTGTCAGAGAAAATCTGCGCCCCGAGACCGATGTTTTCGTTTGCGAGATGGGTGCTAAAAAACGCGGCGACATTAAAGAGATTTGCGATATTGCAAAACCTCAGCTCGCCGTAATAACATCTGTTGGTCCGCAGCATCTTGACACCTTCTTGAGCATTGACAACATTGCAGACACAAAATTCGAACTTGCTGAATCAGCTGACGAGGTATTTTTGAATTTTGACAATGAAATTATCCGCTCGCGCGCAGATAAATACAACTACACCTCCTACGGCACCACAAGTGACTGCGATGTTTATGCCGAATCAATCGCGTATGGCAGCTTTGGTGCTACCTTCAATGTTATGTGCGGTGATGAGTGTATTCCCGTTGTTACAAGACTTTTGGGAAAGCACAACGTTCTCAACATCACAGCAGGTGTTGCAGTTGCCAAGCGTCTCGGTATTGCAAACAATGCGATTGAATATGCAGTATCAAGATTAACACCAACCGCGCACCGTCTTGAACTCAAGAGCTTTATAAATGGCTCACTCCTAATCGACGATGCATACAACGCAAACCCCGAGGGCTCTTTGGAGGCAGTTAATGTTCTGTCAAGCTTCGAGGGTAAAAAGAAAGTAATTGTAACTCCCGGCCTTGTTGAACTTGGCGAGAAAGAATATGAATATAATTATAATTTAGGTCTTGCAGCGGCTGAGAAATGCGATATAATTATACTTGTGGGTAAACAGCGTTCTGTTCCACTTCACAATGCCGCCAAGGATGCAGAATTTGACGATTCACGTTTACACGTTGTATCCGAGTTCAAGGAAGCTATGGCACTTTTACAAACTATTGCTGATAAGGACACGGTTGTTTTGTTTGAAAACGACCTGCCCGATAACTATTTAAAATAATATTTTGGAGGATTTCGGTATGCAAATCAATCTTGCGGTTTTCTTCGGCTGTTGCTCGGTCGAGCATGAGGTTTCTATCATATCGGCTGTTCAGGCGATGCATAGTATGAACCGTGAAAAATACAACGTTATTCCCGTTTATGTATCAAAAAACGGTGAAACCTTTACGGGTGACGCCCTTTTTGACATAAAGGAATATAAAAATCTTCCCGCACTTATGAAAAAAATCAAACGCGTTACCTTCTCGCGCGAGAATGACAGCGTTGTTATGACCTTGGCAAAGGGTGGCTTTTCTAAAAAGAGTACGCGAATTGATGTTGCCTTCCCCGTTGTTCACGGCACTAACTGTGAGGACGGCACCATTCAAGGCTTCTTTGAGTTTTTGAGACTCCCTTACGTTGGATGCGACATTATATCGTCCGCCGTTGGAATGGATAAAGCAGTGTTTAAGGATGTTCTCGCATCGGCAGGTCTGCCTGTTCTTCCCTGTATTCGCTTTTATTCCAGAGAGTATTTTTCTTCTAAAAATCAAATAATCGAACGCATTGAAAAGGAAATTGGTCTTCCCGTTATCGTAAAGCCTGCAAACCTTGGCTCAAGCGTTGGTATTTCAAAGGCTAAGACCCGCGAGGAGCTTGAAAATGCAATCGACCTTGCATGTTCCTTTGCCGACAAAATTCTTGTTGAGCGCGCTGTTTGCGGCATACGCGAAATAAACTGCTCGGTGCTTGGAGATTATGACGAGTGCGAAGCTTCGGTTTGTGAGGAGCCATTTATGAACGATGATATTTTGTCGTTTGATGATAAGTATCTCGGTGGTGGAAAAAATCAAGGCGCAAGCAAGGGTATGACCTCGCTCGCTCGCAAGCTGCCCGCCGACATAAGTGAAGAAAAAGCGGAAGAAATCAGAGAGCTTTCCAAATCTATTTTCAAGGCCTTGGGCGGTTGCGGTATTGCACGAATTGATTTCATTTTGGACACCGAGGACGGCGACCGCGTTTATGCTAACGAAATCAATACTATTCCCGGCTCGCTTGCATTTTACTTGTGGGAAGCTACGGGAATAAAATATCCGCAGCTTTTGGACCGCGCCGTTGACCTTGCTTTCAAGCGTCAACGCAACAGAAGTTCTCTTAACTTCACATTTGAATCAAACATATTGTCGGGCGTTGGAAATCTTTCAGGCGGCAAGGGCTCCAAGGGGTCTAAAATTTAGTATGATTAATTTATTGTTTCGTACATTTATAAAGAGCAGCGGTAATACGGATGACCCTAAGGTTCGCGAATCGTACGGTGTGTTTTGCGGTATTGTTGGAATCATATGCAACCTGATACTCTGCACAATTAAAATCATAGTGGGCTCGATTTCTGCAAGTATTTCCATCATTGCTGATGGTCTTAACAACCTTTCGGATATGGGCTCATCCATAATATCCATGGTTGGCTTTCGCCTTGCGGGCAAGCCCGCCGACCGCGACCACCCGTTTGGGCACGGCAGAATGGAATATATGTCTGCCTTTATCGTTGCAGTACTTATAACGCTTGTTGGTTTTGAATTGTTAACCGAATCGGCATCAGCGCTTATAAATAACACATCGGCGCCTAAATATTCGATTATTTCGGTGGTTGTGTTGCTTTGCTCTGTCGTTATTAAAATATTTATGTATTTTCTCAACCGCAAGGCAGGAAAAAAGATTAATTCCCAAACTCTTTTCGCAACCGCACAGGATAGCATAAACGATGTTATTACATCCTCTGTGATTCTCATCTGCGTTGCTGTTAGCATGTTTGTTTCGCTGCCGTTCAATCTCGACGCGGTTATGGGTCTTTTGGTTGCAATTTTCATTCTTTATTCGGGATTTGTTTCGGGCAAGCAGACCTTAAACGAAATACTCGGACAACCCGCCCCAAAAGAGCTTGTTGAGGAAATCAGCAATATTATAATGTCATTTGACGGTTTTATCGGTATGCACGACCTTATTGTGCATAGCTATGGTGCAGGAAGACAGTTTGCATCAGTGCATGTTGAGGTTTCCTGCAACAACGATATTGTGCATTGTCACGAACAGATTGACCTTTGCGAAAAGCTAGTATATGAACGACTTTCTGTAACGCTTGTTATTCATATGGACCCGATTGATATTGAGAACGAATATGTTATGGACACCCGACACAAAATCACCTGTGCCCTAAAAGATATTGACAATAGTCTTTCGATACACGATTTTCGTATGACACCGAAGGGTGACGAACGCACAAACCTGATTTTTGATGTTGTTGTGCCATCGGGCGTTAGCTATTCAAAGGAAGAGTTAAGCCTAATGATAAACGAATCTGCCCGTAAAATTGACAGCACTTTTTGTTGTGTTATAACCTTTGATGATGATTTTACGGATAATTAAAAAAGAGCCTAAAATGGCTCTTTTTTAATTTATAAAATATTTATCTAATGCGGCGTTTGCGGTTTTAGCGATTTGCTCACTTTCCTTTATACTACAGGTTTTGAGTTTTTGTTTTTTCGGCAGCCCCCAAACATTAAAAAATCGCGGACCTATCCAGGTGTG
Source organism: Acutalibacteraceae bacterium (assembly GCA_045601885.1). Classification (GTDB taxonomy): domain Bacteria; phylum Bacillota; class Clostridia; order Oscillospirales; family Acutalibacteraceae; genus SIG589. The sequence goes on from JAZSAN010000014.1 coordinate 23,082, forward strand.
ATACTCTGTGCTGTTAAAGAGACCATATAAAATTGAGAGCGCTGCTTTCTTTGGCTTCATAAAAATTATTTTCATAGGATTTTTTATTATGGCAAAGATGAGCTTCGGATAATGAGCTGTTATATTTGTAAATGTTATTCCCGGATGTGTGACAGATAGCGCTACATCCTTTTCGTTTTTAAAAAGCTCATAAAGTGAAAACATCAAATAGCGTTTTGCGTTACCATACGCTTTGCTTGATGCCGTGATGCCCTTAAAATCGGGATTATTTGCATCGCTTTTTGAATAATTGTGTGCGACACTTCCAACGACTATTACTCTTGTATCTTCACGCTTCTTAAGGGTGTTTAAAAGTCGGTTTATCATATAATATGGCGACAGGAAATTTATTTGATAAACATTGTCGAATCCGTTTTTGCAATTGTGACGCGGTATGCTATATGCGCCTGCATTATGTATGAAAATATCTATCGGCATTTTTTCGAGTTTATCGCATGCCTCAAAAACCGACTCTTCACTTTCCAGGTCTGCTTTTATTAATGTAATTTCGGTTTTGGGGTATTTCTTATTTAATTCTGATTTGAATGCGGCAGACTTTTGGGAATTCCTGTCAATCAAAATCAAATTCGCACCCAAAGCGGCTATATAATCGCACAGCACATTTCCTATTCCACCTGTTGAGCCCGTTATAGCCACGTTCTTACCCGAAAGGCTTTTTGTATTCATATCAAGCCACTTTTTTATATTCATATAAACACCCCGCTTGTAGACAGTATAACACTAACTTTAGTTTTGTTCAATTTTAATTGACAAAATTTTATTTTTTGTAAAATATATATTAGGTGATATTTGTGAAATTTTTATCTCTAATCAATTTATTATTATGCTTTCGGGCTGCGACACAAACACCTACAACAAGGATACAGTTTACCTTATGAAAACGGTTATCGATTCTTCGGACTATCGTAAAGGATTAGTTTAATTTCATTTTAAAAAAGGCAGTGCAATATGCACTGCCTTTTATCTTTATACTATCAAGCTATCAAGTAAATCAAGTGTCTTTTGTATAACGGGAGAGCCGTCTTCCTTTGCACCGAATTCGATGGAATAATATCCGTCATAACCTAACTTCTTCACAAGGTCTATTCCTTCTTTGAGCGGTACGTGGCCTTTTCCGATTTCAACCTCATTCATATATTTATCAAACAAGGTGTGCATTCCTGCACCACTCTCGTCTGTTTCAGTTATCGTGACATCCTTGATATGAACATGACAAATTCGGTCTGCGGTGGCATTTATGAAGCTTACGATATCTTCTCCCACCTGATATATATTACCAAAATCTGCAACAACGCCAACGTTACGGTCAACGTCTTCTAAAAATTTAGTAAAATTCTTGACACCGTTGAAAATATAGCCTTGGTCCTCGTAAACTGCGCGCACGCCCAATGTTTTGGCATAGTCGTACACTTCGCGCACACCTAAAACCCCTTTTTTGTATCTTTCTTCTGCGTTCAAAAGAAGATTTTTAGGGTCATAGAAATTGCATGCAATGGTGTGATGAATGAAGGGTGAGCCGAGAATTTCTGCAACCTTTGCATACCTTTTAACCTTTTCCACCTTCTGCTCCGCATCATCTTCGGTCAAATCGGCAAGCGCTGAAAAGCAGCAAATTTTTATGTTTCTGTCATCGGCATATTTTCTTAAATCCATGGCGACCTTTTCGTCACCGTCTCCAAGTTCATTTTTTCCGAAAATTTCAATAGCAGGCAGCTTGAACTCAACTGCAGCGTCTATCATATCAAAGAAATTTTTCACCCTTGGAAAAGGTTCAGCGTAAAAACTGAGTTTACTTTTCAAATTAATCACCCCGTATTAATATTCCACCATTTTGTTGGCGTTTTTGAAAAGTTTTTCGATTGTATAATTGGTCTTCGAGGAATCAGTCGGTGCATTTTTTTGTGTTTTCAAAGTCACCCGATAACACACCAACAAAATATTTAATTTTACCCATGATACCTTCGCCGTATTCGACTTCTATTTGTGTTTTCTCGCCATCATTAGATGTAAATAAAAACTTGCCATATCTGCCGTCGACCACTGCCGACTGCAGATATTCATGCTCAGGTAAAAGCGCACACACTGACATATCATCAGATTCTTCCCGGTCTCTTTTGACACCTCTATCATATTAAGGCACTGAGCATATGTGTCCGCCATGAGTTTCTCGCACAAAACATTGTAGCCCTGCTTCATAACTTCAACAAAAATCGACTCGTGAAACTTTGTGGGAAGACAAATATCAACGATATCAGGTTTTTCCTTTTTAAGCATTTCTTTCCAATCGGTGTATTTGTTAAACGGTAACTCGCACTTTCTTTATTTTATTGAAAATCCTAAATCTTCATATTTTTTAACGCTTCCGTCGGGTTCAAGTCCCACGCCGTATCTGTAATACACATAAATCGGTACCGCAGCCCAAGCGTGACAAAGACTGCCGCCTCCCAAGAAACCTTCTATTCCGTCGAAAACCTCCCAGAACGATGTTGCACCGTCAAAGAGCATCTCGCCCCAACGCTTTGCAATGTCCTCAAAAATAAACTCGCGGTATTTCTCAGGACGATACATAAGTGCATTATATTTGTTAACATAGCTACCCATAGTCAGCTCTATCAAATCGTTTTCGGTAGCAAGCGCCTCTAACGCCTTGTCAATTTTATCACCCTGCGCGGCATCACAGCAAACCATCAATGCCTGTGTCAACTGACCGTAATGATTAACCTGTTTTCCGTCCTTTAAATATGAACAGAAAAGTCCTTTTTCTTCGTTCCAGAAAAGTTCTCCCAACTTTTCGTTTATAGAGTTGCGCATAGCTGTTATTTCTTTTGCTTCATCGCATTTTCCTAAAGCCTTTGCAATTTCTGCGTATCCTTTTAATGCCATAGAGAAATATGCGTTATTAGGTGCGCCTACAACATTGTCTTCATCGCGCTCAATAACAAAATCGCAAACATCTGTGGGATTTCCATCATATCCGGGTGCCCACTCATAGAAATTCCAAGCTTCTTTATCTCTATATGCTTCGATAAGACCCTTATCGGTCATCTTTGCAGCAAAGGAATATACTATTTTATTAAGAACGGGATATATTTCTTCCATAAATTCTACGTCTTTTGTAAACTGCAAATACTCACCTGCTGCTATAACGAAGCAAAGGGTAAATGACGGGATTTGAACAGGCCATGTTGCAGGAGCGCAAAGGTCAAGACAACCGTCTTCCCTAAGTGAAAGGGACAAAAGCTTGAGGTTTGATTTTATAAACTCCTCATCCTTAAATGCATAGTGGGTGCTGAGCATTGCAACCCTTGAATCCATACCGTAAAGTGCCTGTTCTCTCCAGGGACAATCCTCATAATGCTCATGCATACAAAGCTGAAGTGTGTGCTTTGAAACCTCGTAAATTTTCTTGTGGAGATGGTCCTTGCAAACAAGACCGCCCTTATCCTCAAGCGGATACTGTGTCGGCAAAATACCTGCATAGTTAATTTTTACATTCTTAACAGGTATCTGAAGCTGAACATATCTGCCCGCTATTCTTTTGAAGCGATATGTAAATTTATTTACACCCTTGTGCGCATCATAAATCGACACAAAGCAGCGACCTTCGTTGCGTACGCGCAGACTTTTGATGTGCTCTCCGTGGCTTATATATATTCTTGTATCACCGGGAACTTCAAACTCTAAATCAAGGAAGCCCGTATTCTCTTGCAATAAATCAAATACCAAATAAATGCCGTCGCCTTCATCTGTGGAGAACTCAACCGCATTCTCTACAGGGAATTTTTCAACAGTGTAATCAAATCCCATCTCTTCTCTTGAAAGGGAGACAAATTTTGATTTCATTGAGAATTCGCGTAAGGTCTTTGCAGAATCATCAGGATTATAATACGCGCCGTGTGCATATATTTTTGCCGGACAACGCTCGCCTACAACCAACTTTGAAATAGGTCTTGGAACCAAAATATCATATCCGTCTTTTTCTATTGCGTTAACTAGCGGATATTTGTCCGCATCTACCTTTGAATCATATATAAATGAGAAGGAAAGCTGTGGTGTATACCTGTGAACGTCCTTGCACTGATATGCGGAATTTATTCTGCAAAGAGTATCTTTGCTACTGAAGCAGAGCGTTTCATCGTTTGAAATTACTTCATACATTACTCCTGCATCGCCGAGCTTGTATTGCAAAGAGTCCTCACCCTGATAATATCCGATAACCAAAAGTTCATTCTTACCAACTCTTATGTACTCACTTAAATCATACACATCGTAAACCTTATATTTCGGGAAATCGTGATACTGCAAGCTGCCAATCACTTCTCCATTGACGTATACAAGATAATTTGAATCAGCAGTAATCAAAAGTTCTGTTTTTTTAGACAAATCACTTATCTCAAATTCGTCAATAAAATCAGCATAAACGTTAAGTTTTTCTTCGGTTTCAATCCATATTTTTTTTGCTTTTTTAAAGTTTTGCATAATATTTTCCTCTCAATCAAGTACAGTAAAAAAATACTGTTTTATCTACTATTGCAGTTTACCATAGTTAACCAAAATACGCAAGATAAAAAATGTACATTTTATATTATTTTTTATGGTGAGCAAAAAATGTACTATTTTAAAAAAAGAAACCGAGATATGATAAAAATCATATCTCGGTTTCTATTTATGATTGCGATACGAGCTTCATTTCTTCAGAATTAACAGCATCTTTATTGATGTCAACAGCCTCCGAATATGTAGGAACCGTTTTCATAAAAGCGTTCTTGATAACTGTAGAATCCATATTCTGCTCGAACTCGTCCAAAGCAGCCTTTAATACATCTAATTTTTGTTCAACCTCTGCACGAGTGTGCGGAGCATCCTTTTCTATAAAAATCATATTGTTCTTTGTGCTGTAAAGCGTTTCCGATTTCATAAGAAGCTCTTCGTACAGCTTTTCACCGGGGCGCAGACCGATTTCCTTGATTTCGATTTCTTTTTCGGGCTCATATCCCGAGAGACGTATCATATTAACCGCCAAATCGTAAATCTTAATCGGCTTACCCATATCAAGCACAAAAAGCTCGCCCTGCTTTGCCATGGCACCCGCTTCTATAACAAGCTGGCTGGCTTCCGGTATAGTCATAAAATAACGTATTATTCGCTTGTCCGTTATGGTTATGGGACCGCCCTTGGCAATTTGGTCTTTAAACAGCGGAATTACCGAGCCATTTGAGCCAAGCACATTTCCAAATCGCACGGCAGAAAAAGAAGTTTTCGAATCATTTCGCGACTGAATAAGCATTTCGCAGACACGCTTGCTAGCTCCCATTACGTTTGTGGGATTTACGGCCTTGTCAGTCGATATCAAAATGAATTTTTTGACATCATATTTCTCTGCCAAATCTATCGTATTCAGCGTACCAAAAACATTGTTTTTAATAGCTTCACAGGCGCTGTGTTCCATAAGCGGAACGTGCTTATGAGCGGCAGCATGGAAAACAACATCGGGCAAATGCTTTTTATAAACATATTCAAGGCGGGTCTTGTCCCTTACAGAGCCTATTTCCACAACAAGTTCGAATTCATCCTGATACATTCTCAAAAGCGACTGCTGAATTTCGTATGCGTTATTTTCATAAATATCAAAAATGACAAGCTTCTTAGGATTCATTTTTGCTATCTGACGACAAATTTCGCTTCCTATTGAGCCACCGCCGCCGGTTATAAGAATTGTCTTGTTTTCGTAATACTTCACCGAATCCTTATTGTTTATAGAGAGCGGTTGTCTAAAAAGCAAGTCTTCGATTGCAAAGTCGCGAATCTGACGTTTGCGATTTTTACTGTCATCATTAAGGGGTGAATCGTAAATTTTAAATTTGCAGCCTAATGCAGTATAGTGCTTCCACAAAGCATCGATTTCGTCGCTGTTTATTTTCTTCACAGCGAGAATTATATCGCTAATACCGTATTCACTTATAACCTCTTCGGCATTGTCAGCACTATAAACAGGCAAACCGACAACATTCTTCTTTATCTTGTTTGCATCAATATCAATAAAACAAACCGGACGATACTGTGTTGTATTCGAGTTCAAAAGTTCACTTGCGAGATAAGCGCCCAGCTGTCCTGCGCCAACAATTGCAACAGGCGCGGTGATTTTGCTTGATACAACCTTATGGTTGCCAATTGCCTTGTATAAAAGTCTATATGAAAAGCGAGACATAAGGACAGCTATCAAGCAAAGCGATGTGACAAAAATTGTATAAGAAGGTCCTATATAAAAGCCTTTTGCAGAGCGCTCTATTACGAACGCGCTGGAAAATATAGATAAAATCGCCGAAATCACATCAGAAATTATTACACGAAAGTAAACCGATGTGTTTGTATATCGCCAGATGTTATTGTATATTCCAAAAACAAAACAACGCAATAAAAGTGTAACCGATAACAAAAACAATGCATTAAAAATGTATATTCGAGTACTAACCGTCGGCGCAAAAATCATGTCATTTTTTAAAAGCAAAAAATACAGAAAATTAACCGCAGCAAAAACTAAAACGTCAAATATTATCAGTATAATGTGTCTTGTTCTTCCGTTAAAAATGTTTACTTTCAACAAGAAAAACCTCCCAAAAATATTTGAAATAGAAAAACTATACAAATCCTTTTCTATCATAATATATTTTTAAATGTTTGTCAAGAAAACATATTTGATTATCGATAATAAATGCGCTTGTATTTTCATACATTTTAAGGGGTGGTGTTAATATGAAAAATAAAACAAAATCTTATATCATTTCTATTATTATAGCATTGGCAGTGGGTGGGCTTTCAGCACTGATTACAAGTGGCAACATGAATTTATATGATGAAATAATTACGCCTGCACTTGCGCCTCCCGCTATCCTTTTCCCTATCGTTTGGACTGTTTTATACACGCTTATGGGAATAAGTGCCGCTATGGTTTATAACTCTGACACTGCGACAGCAAGTGAAAAGACTTCTGCACTGTACACCTATGGAATAAGTCTGTTTTTTAACTTTTTTTGGAGCATCATTTTCTTTAATATGCGTAGATTTTTGTTCGCATTTGTTTGGCTATTGGTGCTTTTGTTCCTTATTGTCAGAACAATTATGAAATATTACAAAATAAATCCTACCGCTGCTTTTTTGCAAATTCCGTATGCCATATGGGTAACATTTGCAGGATATCTTAATTTTGCAATTTGGTATCTTAACAGATAATCTTTAGTCTAGCTTTTGCTGATTCATCCAAAAGCTCATAACAAAGCTATGTGGTAAGATTTTCGCAAGCAGAGTCTGTGTTCTTGCTATAAAACCAAACTGGCTGACATCGCGTCCGCGCTTAACGTCACGCCATGCGCGTTTCACGATTTGCTGTGGCTTATACATTGCAACATACTTTTTAACCACAGCGTCGCTGTCCTTTGAAATTGCGCGGTCAAAAAACTCCGTCTTGGTCCAGAATGGGCAAACTGCGGTCACGCGGATGCTTCTTTTCTTAAGCTCCCTGTTAAGCGAACGGCTATAATGAAGCACAAATGCTTTACTCGCGCTATATACGTTTATGTAAGGCACGGGCTGAAATGCTGCTACCGAAGCGATGTTCACAATATGCGCTCCTTTGTTCATATAAGGGAGCGTATATTGGCACATTGCAATAATTGCCTGACAATTCAAATCAACCATATTCAAATTTGTTTCGACCGGTGTTTCATCTGTAGCACAAAATTTTCCAAATCCGCTGGCATTGATAAGCAGTGCTACATCAGGCTTCTCAGCTTCCAACATATTTGCATACTCTATATAGCTATCCCTATTAGCCAAATCCAACGAAACGGCACGCGTCGGAAATGGCAAATCCAATTCTTGCAGCCGTTCAATACGACGGGCGATTACCCAAACTTCGTCAAACGTTCCAAATTCGCTCACTGTATCGGCAAACTGTCTACCAATACCGCTTGATGCACCTGTAATTACAGCAATTTTTTTCGATGTCATATGTTTGTTCCTTTTCTTTTAAATTTATATATATTATAATGGTTATAGTTAGTCGCAACAAATAAATTTGCTATTTCGACATACTACAATTATTATAAACGATTTCAAGACGCTATACAAGTAAAAACGTCCGCAGCCGCTCCTACTTCGAGCCCTGCACTGTATGAAAACAACAAGAAATACAAAACACCATCCGCGAGGGATGGTGTTCTGTATTTGGGTGGTTTGAACTTAATTGCACGAATGAAATGTGCCTGAAAACTAACGTTAATTGTTTACTGCATCTAAACTTGCAAAAAACTGTTTGTTTTCCATAACAAAATTTCTAATTGCAAAGAAATAATATATTGAACCTACAACACCTATAACACCGCCGATAACAAGGTTATATACTAATGTTATTATAGGTGCTGTAATTGGCTCGAACTTTGCAACTATTCCGTTTGGGTTTTCTAACAAGGTTTTGCTGTATTGCATATCTTGAACAGAAGAAATTATATTTAAAACACCAACTATTAGCAAAAACCAATTTATAAAAATACCGCCCAAAATTTGCAGTATTCCAATAACAAGCCAGATGATGCCGTTAGTGTTTAATCTTTGTGATAATGTTTTTAATAGTGCAGTTCCGTCGACCGACACATTATTTACCGTTTGGGTGTTCTGCCCACTAACCGCACATCCGCAACCAACACAAATGACAGCTTCATCGAGTAATTCTTTTCCGCAATGTGCACAATATTTCATTTTACAAAACTTCCTTTTTTAAATCGCTTCTATTAAACTCTGTAAATAGTTTAGTAACTCAGTGGTTTTTTGAAAAAAACTCATAATAGATTCTAAGAATAACTGTACATCTATTAGAAATCCAACAATGCTAAACACAATCATCAAACTTAATATTGTAGATACTAAACCACAAACCAATCCTACATTTGCCGAAGTGCACAGCTTTCCATTAGTTTCGTTTTTGCTGAAAAGCGCTAAAATTACGGCTAATATTCCAAAAATAAACCATCCAAAAAAGAAACTTGTGATTCCTAAAATTTTAGACCATGTTGCAAGTTTAGATTTAGTTTCAAAATTAGTTGCTTGATGGGGCGCTAAAGAATTACTTTTTTGTATTGCACATCCGCATCCAACGCAAATAACTGCCTCGTCTAATAATTCTTTTCCACAGTGTGTACAATACCGCATTTTATGCCTCAGTTAGATGAATAAAACAAAGATTACTAAAAGCACAAAAGCAATAACGCTCAATACTACTGAAAATGAATACGCACGGTTCTTGCTCTTCAAATCTTTAACAATATTTTTTCTCTTTGCCTTCATTTCCTTAGAATTGCCAATTAAACCATTTTGTTTGAAAGCTTTTTGCACCTTACTATTAGGAATTAAAGCAATAATTTCAGCAACCAAACATAATATCGCACCTATCCACATATTTATCAAAAGCCAACAAATAATACCAAGTGCTATTACAACGGCACTTACAATATTGGTTGTTACCGCGCCTTTGATACAATTTTCATAGGATACTTCTGCTTTTTTTATTTCCTTTACAACTGCACAACCACAACCAGGACAAACTACCGCCTCTTCCATAATTTCTTTTCCACATTTTTCACAATATTTCATAGTGAAACCTCCTTAAATAATTTGTCAAAAAATGACTAAAAATATTATATGACAAATTGTCATAAAAGTCAAGAAAAATTATGACAAAATGTCATTAAGGAGATGTGCTTATGAAAAATAATTTAAAATTACTGCGAAAGAGCAAAGGATATACACAAATTGCCGTACAAATGAAAACCGGCATTGAACAAGCGCTGCTTTCCAAGTTTGAAAATGGTGAGAGAGTACCTCCTACCGAGACACTGATACGACTTGCTGATTTTTATAATGTGAGCATAGATTATATCTTATGCAGAACAGACAATCCAAATTTACAAAAATAAGCCGTCAAATTCACAGCATTTTCTCATAGCATAAAAGCGGCAAAGCCGCAATACTTATTACCTCTTACCTATTACTTATTACTTCCCAAAAATCCCGTGTGAATTTTATTTTGAGGTAAGAGTGAAGAGTGAAGAGGTAATAAGTAAAAATCCCGCCCACTTACGTGAACGGGATTTTTGGCGCCTCAAACAGGTTATTCCCCTACTAGGGGAAATGTCGCGAAGCGACAAAAGGGTGTTGGTGAACAGGGCGAGCCGTAACTCGAACCTGTGACACGAACTCTTGTCGTTAGCGGTTGCCGTTTCACTACCGTTCACACCAACCGACGACTGCGCCAACAGATGCTCCCTTCATCTCGCACCGCGAGCGGTCGCATATGTTGCAGTTAACAGCCGCGACGGGTCTGCCGTAAACACGGTGTCACAAGCACAAGGCTCTAAATAAGAAGACAACAAAACAAAAAGCACCATCCGCAAGGGATGGTGTTTTTGTTTGTCATTCGTGTCCGAAAAAGAACTGGTCAAAAACCGAGGATTTTAACCATTCTATTCAATATTAATCGACATTAGGATAACGCCATAAAACACCGATAACATTCGAAAGGCTATTAATCGTGTAACATGCCTGAAACATCCAAAGTTCATTATATTTATCATTTACTTCTTTTAAAAGTTCGGGCGTGTTTCCGCAAGAAATGATTTTACTATTAAGATTTTCTAATTCTTTTTCAAATTCACAAAGATAATTGACTACATCATTCAATGAAAACTGTTCGCTATATATTTCACACTTTTCTTTACCTGTTTGCAAGTTTTCTATAATGGCTTTTAAATTGTTACACTCGTCATTCAAGTTTGTTTTCATTGTGAACATCACCACCTATATGATAATTATAGCATAAAAGCGGTGGAGCCGCAAGTACAAGTGATATTCTGTGCTATCGCACAGAGTGATATTTTCACTCCGTGAAAGTGATATTGAAACCTACGGTTTCAGTGATATTATATTCGCCTCCAAAACTCGCGAAGCGAATATCACTTGCGAAGCAAATATAACTGAGCGAAGCTCAATATAACTCGCCGCAAGGCGAATATAACTGAAAAAACTCTTGTTCTTTCGAACAAGAGTTTTTTCTGGCGCCTCAAACAGGGCTCGAACCTGTGACACCGCGGTTAACAGCCGCGTGCTCTACCGACTGAGCTATTGAGGCATATTTAGTTTTAGTTAACAGCCGCGTGCTCTACCGACATAAGCTTTGAGGCGTGTTTTAATACATAATATGCGTTTGCCGACTTAAGGATACCCTTAAATCGGCAAACTTTTGTGTTGGCATCTACCTATCTTTCCGGGACGCTGCCGTCCAAGTATTTTCGGCACAAGTGAGCTTAACTTCCGTGTTCGGGATGGGAACGGGTGGACCCTCACCGTAATCAACACCAACTT
>JAZSAN010000015.1:0-138564 GCA_045601885.1 Acutalibacteraceae bacterium
TTTTCATTTATAAATCCTCCGTTTGTGTTTCGCTTTGACTGGCAGGTCTTTGCTATTTTAACACAAACGGAGGTTTTTGTTCATCGGTTAACCTTTTTTGAACCACGCGACTATCGCGTGGTTTTCGTTATACAATAAAAAGCTTGGCTGCTTTTGCAGTCAAGCTTTTTTGTTAGTCGGAAAAATATCCTTTCTTGGTTGCCATATTCATAATGGCGTAGCACGAAAGGGTTTTTAATTTTTTGTTGTCTTTTTTTGGCCACTGCTTCAAAAATTCTTTTGGCAGATTCTCAATCGGCGTATCGGGTGTATAAAGCATAAACACGCCACTGTCGGTAAAGCCTACCGCTTCTACCGAATAATATCTAAGGTCGTTTTCAATGCGTTCGGTGCCTTTTTTCTGACCTGTTCCGACGTCGTCAAGCGTCAAAAGATACGAATATTCGTTCATTTTTTTGATTTCTTCAAATCTTCCTGTAAATACGCTGACATACATCGTTCCGTTTTTATAGTTATCTCCCGTTGCATCCGCTCTGTACTCCTTATACTCTCCGCTGAACATTTTATCGGGATTAAGAGTTACCATTCCTAATGAAAGATTTTTATTGTAATAATAAAATGTTTTTGGCAAAAATTCCGACGGGTCTTTTGGCGCTTCTGCGGTCTTCTTGCCACACGCACAAAGCGAAAAAATCATTAAAGCACAAAGCAAAAAACTTAAAATCTTTTTCATATATATTCTCCTTACCTTAACAATCCAACTCAGCCCAAAAGCACATCGGTGACAAGCATCAGACAAAAGCCCGCTAAAAGCGAGTATGTTGCGCCGCGTTCGTTTCCGTGCGCGTGGGTTTCGGGTATCATTTCATCGCTTATTACATACAGCATTGTTCCACCCGCAAAGCTTAAAGCAAAGGGCAAAATCGCATTTGAAATACTGACAGCAAAATATCCTATAAGTGTTCCAACCACCTCAATAAGCCCCGTAAACATAGCGGCAACAAAGGTCTTTTTTGCGCTGACACCGGCTGAGAGCATAGGTCCGATTATAACCATTCCCTCGGGAATATTCTGAAGCGCTATTCCGCCCGCTATGACGAGCGCCTGTGATGTATCGCCCGAGCCGAAGCCAACGCCTGCGGCAATTCCCTCAGGCAAATTATGTATGGCAATCGCCATCACAAAAAGAAGCACTTTGTTAAGGTCGGCATTTTTGTGTGCTTCTATGTCGGTGCCCATAATTTTATGCAAATGCGGTACAGTTTTGTCGATTAAATTAAGGCAGAGTGCACCCGCAAAAATCCCCAAAACTGCCCACAAAAGTCCGAATTTTCCGCCACACTCAACAGACGGTATTACAAGGCCCAGCACCGCCGCAGCAAGCATAACGCCCGCTGCAAACGAAAGCACTATGTCCGAAAATTTATGTGATACTTTTTTGAATATAAAACCAATCAGCGAGCCGATTACGGTTGCGCCTCCAACACCGAGCGCAGTCAATAAAACTAATTTCATAAAGCTTAAGTCAAGCCTCCAAAAGTTTAAGAATACTGTCTTTCTGCATTGCGCCTACCGCTTGATTGACGATTTTTCCGTTCTCTAACACCACAAGCATAGGAATGCTGACAACCGAAAATGCAGTTGCAAGTTCGGGCTCCTCGTCAACATTTATCTTACCGACAAGATACTGCTCGTTTTCTTCTGCAATCTCATCGACAAGGGGTGAGACCATACGGCACGGACCGCACCAATCCGCATAAAAATCGAGCAAAACCTTCTTGTCACTGTTTTTAATTGTATCAAAATTATCTTTATTTACGCTTATTACTGACATTTAAAAATTCTCCTAATCTTTAGTTTTATAATATAACATACAATGGCAGTAGCCCTCAAAATTCGGGTCGGCCATCTGTTCTCTGAACTCTTTGCATATGCATTTAAACTCTTCGGTTTTGGGCAAACGGCAAGGACAGTATCCGCCCTTTGCTTTTAGTCCCTCTTTTATTCTTTTGACCGTTTCTTTATCCTCGTTTAATCTTATCGCCATAATATTATTTTCCTTTTTAATAATTAATATCCGTGGTCAACATGTTTCCACGCGCCGTTTTTATTTCTTACCAAAATCCAATTCCAGTTATCATATGTGCTGTTTGGATTAAGTGAACCGTCTCCGCCCGAGGCACCCACCTCGAATGATGACAAAAGAACGATAACTTCATCTGCGTTATGACGCTCTTTCCATTCTTTAAAATCGCGGGTCTTATCGTCCCCTGCGTATGTGATTTTTGTTAATTTACAACCCTTGAAATGTTTATTAAAATATTTTGTTGCAACATTAATCGCCGACTGTATTTCTGCATCAGTGTATATTTCAGAATTGTATTTTTCGTTGCCTATATCTGCATTATTTATACCGCAACCGCACAAGATGATTATCAAAACAAAAAACAATGCGACTATTTTTTTCATAGTTTTTCTCCTTTATTTAATTGTTATTTGTTTTGTTGCATAATAAAAGCTCCTTATCGATGTACACGCTATGCGTGTTCGATATATTTTACTTCGTAAAATTCGATATAAACACGTTTTCGATATGATATAAATCTTGTTTACCAAAGGTAAACATATCGTGCCATAAGGCATATCGAGTTCTTATAGAACATATCGAAAATCTCAAAAGAGATTTATATCGATGTGTTGCGCACAAGTGACGCAACACACTCCACGTGCGCTGTGCGGGGGAATAAATCGACGGGGGTTGCTTTTTCCACTCTGTATCCCAAAGAATCGAGTATTCTGCAGTCGCGCGCCAATGTGGCGGGGTCACAAGAAACATATACGATTCTTTCAGGGGCAAAATCCTCTGATATGATTTGCAAAAGCTCCCTGTCGCAGCCCTTTCTCGGCGGGTCGACTATTATAACATCTGCCGTTACCCCTTCGTCACGAAGTTGTGATGCAGCCGTTGCCGCATCCGCACAAATAAATCTTGTATTTTTGATGCCGTTAAGCTCTGCATTATATTCTGCATCCTCAATCGCCTGAGGCACAATCTCGACACCAATAACACTTTTTGCCCTTTTTGCAATACTAAGTCCGATAGCACCCGTTCCACAATATAAATCTATCACGGTTTTGCCCTCGGGCTGTGCGTATTCAGCTGCTTTCATATAAAGTTTTTCTGCCATATCATGATTGACCTGAGCAAATGACAAAGGTGATACACGAAGACGGACACCGCAAAGCTCATCGTTTATGTATCCGTCGCCGAAAAGCACCCTGCACTCCTCGCCAAGAATAACGTTTGTCTTTTTGCGGTTTATGTTTATCATAAGGCTTTTGAGCCTTTCTCCCAAGAATGAAGAGAGTATATCAAAAAGCGCTTTTGCGTGCGGCAAATTCTCGCCGTTTATTACAAGCACAACCATAATTTCACCTAAGGATGAAGAGCGAATATAAAGATGACGGACTAGTCCTTTGCCCGTTTTTTCGTTATAGACACTGATGGCGTACTGCTTTATAAAAAGTTCAACCGCCTTTTTGATAAGCGTGAACTCTTTTGGTTGTAAGAGACATTCATCACACGGTATTATTTTATGACTGCGTTTTGCAAAAAATCCTGCCCTGCCGTCAGCGCTTATCGGATACTGCGCCTTGTTGCGATAAAATCTACTCTCCCCTGCTATAATCGGAGTGAGGCAAACGTCCATACCGCCTATACGCTTGAAGGCATCGCGCACGAAGCCGCTTTTGATTTCGCACTCTGCTTCATAGTTTATATGCTGAAAAACACATCCTCCGCATTTTTGAAAACTATCACACTCGGGTGTGATTCTATCGGGGGATGGTTTTATTATCTTTATCGAATTTGCAAAAATATAATTTTTGTTTGTCTTTTCGGGTCGCACAACTGCCAAATCGCCCTTTGCAACCGATGTGACGAATACGGCCACGCCGTTGTGTCTTCCAACGCCGTTGCCCTCGCTTGTGACTCCCGTAATTTCTATTTCTATGTCTTTATTTTTACTCATTTATTACTTTTAAACCTAAAACAAAGGTCTTATTTCCTCAATATTTCCTCGACTGTCATAATATATATCGTCGCTGGTATCAATCGACACGTCGTTTATTTTTATAGTTTTGTTATCAATCCAATATACATTTGCGCGGTCGGCTTCGGTATCCCAATATATATTTCGTTCCTCTTCTCCGTTTTTGGATACCGAACAACGCACGGCGTTGCCGAGTATGGTTTCAACCTTGTAGCAATTGATAACCGTTTTTCCGTCAGGAGACGTAACCGACGAAACAAAGCTTCCGTTTGGAACATCATCAATGCTGTATAATACCGCATCATAGACGTCGCCAAACAAATTAAAGGCTGTGGCAAACATTGCTATAAAGAATAAAATTGTCAATAATTTTTTAGAACGCATTTTTAACATCCTTTCTAAAAATCACTTCTATATTCAGGAAAATCAGTTTCCTTCATAATTTCAATATTGTGGTTGTATCTGCTGAAAGCATATCGACAATGCACGACATATGCCGTGAGCATATAGGGTGCAGTGTATATGAGTGTAAATCCGCAAACCGACAGCAAAATCCAACCCACAAAGCCCACGAGCAACACCAAAAAAGGTCCTGTACTGTATTTACTTATATGCTTTGAGAGATAAAACGCTTCGGTCCAGTGCATATCCTCACAACTGACAAACAGCATTGGCGAAATATAATATCTCGCGGTGGTCAGAACAAAGAACACGGCGCCGAACAAAAAAAGAATTCCACGGACGATTCCAACCTGCATAATAACCGAATCTGAAAACAGTTTTATTGGTAAAAATTCCAATATCTTCACAATCAGATAAGGTAAAAAGGTGATTGCTGCCACAAGCAAGAGACGAAACGCTAACATAAATGCAAACCATACCGAATTTTTGTATCGTTTTTTGTTTGTGAAATAATAGAAAAGAGAACCGAGACTGTCGACATTTCCATATACCGCACGGCGAAAATATCGCAACACTCCTAAAAATGTCGGCGCGCCAACAACCACACAAAAAACCAAATAAACACCCGCGTTTATCCAAACAGAAATCGCACCCATCACAACAGTGTTTACCGATGCCACAACATATGGCACAAACAAAACGGCTATAAACAAAAGACAAGCGGCAATGGCTTGCGGCCAAAACTGCCTCAGTGCTACCTTTGCTGTGCTTTTAACGGCTGCGTTTCCCGGCATTTTATTCTCTCCTTTCTATTTTTTAATTTATTATACTCAAACGAATAAAAAATTTCAATATTTGTATATCATTCTGCCTTTGTCAGTCTTGCAAAATTTGACATAAGCTTTTTGGTGCCCGCATCGTCAAAGGCAACCTCTATTAACGTATCGTTGCCCATCGGCGTGATATTTAATACCGTTCCCTGACCGAAGGTCTTGTGATTTACGCGCATACCAACGGTATAGTCGATTGACGGGGGCTGTGGTTTTGGTGACTGCTTGATAGTCGGCTTTGAAACTTTTTCGGTTTTTCTGAAAAAGTCAAAATCATCATACGAATCATACGACCTTGAATAACCGCCGCTATAATCGTTTGTTCTTCCATATGCGTAAAGGCTCTGCGCCTTGCTTATATTGCAATATTCCTTTGGTATCTCCGAAAGGAAACGCGACTCTCTGTTTCGGTTTGTGCTTCCGTAGAGCATACGGCTATACGCATTCGTTATATAGAGTTTTTTGCGCGCTCTGGTTATTCCTACATAGGCAAGGCGACGCTCTTCTTCTATATCCTCTTCACTACCGAACATATTTTGATTTCCGGGGAAAATTCCTTCCTCAAGGCCTATTAAATAAACCGAATCAAATTCGAGCCCCTTTGCAGAGTGAAGCGTCATCATAACAACGCTGTCCGACTCCACATCATAATTATCAATATCACTGAAAAGCGAAATTTCTTCCAAATATCCCGAAAGGGTTGGTGTTTCGTTCTCCTGCTCGTACTGATAAATGCCGTTCAAAAGTTCTTTGACGTTTTCAACCCTGTCTGCACCCTCTGTGCCCTGTGCCTTGAGCGAATCCATATATCCACTCTGCTCTAAAAGCTGTTCTGTCAGCTCGTGAAGCGGAATGTTATCCTTCTTTTCACATAGCTCGTCCATCATAGCACAAAAGCTAAGCAGCTTATCTGCAGAACGCGAAAGCTCGGGATACTCCCTTGCATTTGACACAATGCTGTAAAGCGAGACGCCTTTTTCCGCCGCTATATCTTGAGCGCGTCCCAAAATCGTCTGTCCGATACCACGTGCGGGCTCATTGATTATTCTTGAAAGACGCAGATTATCGTTTTTATTGTTTATAACATTAAGGTATGAGGTTACATCCTTAATTTCCTTGCGGTCATAGAATCGTGTGCCACCGATTACGCGGTATGGCACACCACTGCGGACAAAGGCATTTTCAACCGAACGCGACTGTGCGTTCATTCGGTATAAAATTGCGTTGTCGCAAAAGCGTCCGCCCGATGCGACATAGTTTAAAATACTGTCGGCAAGGTAACGTGCTTCACCGCGGTCGTCCTCTGCGGTATAAACCTCGATGTTATTACCCCTGCCTGCCGCCGTCCAAAGTGTTTTGCCCTTTCTTCCCTTGTTGTTGGAAATAACGGCATTTGCGGCATCAAGTATTGTGCCTGTTGAACGATAGTTTTGCTCAAGGCGGATTACCTTTGCATCCTCATATTCATCTTCAAAGGTTAAAATATTTTCAATTGTGGCGCCGCGGAAGCGGTAGATGCTCTGGTCGTCATCGCCCACAACACAAAGGTTTTTATATCCGTCGGCAAGCAGCTTTACAAGCACATACTGTGCGTGGTTGGTATCCTGATATTCGTCCACCATTATGTACTTGAATTTTGAATTGTAGTATTCCTTTATATCTTCATTTTCGCTAAGCAGACGGACGGCGTTGAAAATCATATCGTCAAAGTCCATCGCGTTTGCACTTAAAAGCTTTTTCTGATAAAGCCTATAAGCCTGTGCGATTTTCTGCATACGAAAATCCGAGCCGACACTTTTTTCATATTCGTCGGGCGACAAAAGACTGTCCTTCGCACTGCTTATGGCGGCAAGGACGGATTTTACGGGAAGATATTTTTCTTCGATTGAGAGTTCCTTTAAACACTCCTTCATCACGCGCTTGCTGTCGTCGGTATCATATATGGAAAAATGACGGTCGTAGCCTATTCTTTCGGCATCGTGCCGCAAAAATCTCCCGCAAACTGAGTGAAAGGTACCCGCCCATATATCGTTGCCGTCCTCACCGAGCATACGAACTATTCGCTCTTTGAGCTCACCCGCTGCCTTATTTGTAAAGGTAATGGCAAGAATTTCCCACGGCTTCGGCGGATTAACGCTGTATTCATAAGGCAGAGTGTCGCTCTTGCCCGAAAGGTAGTCCTCGCCCGCTTGTACAAGTTCATCACTGATGTTATAAGGCGCATCCTGTGAGCCGTATGCGCTTCCGTATTTCATAAGACAGGCTATGCGGTTTACAAGCACGGTTGTCTTTCCGCTGCCCGCACCTGCAAGCACCAAAAGAGGACCGTCTGCCTGTGTGACGGCCGAAAACTGCATATCATTCATTCGGGAAAAATCTTTTTTTATGATTTCATCTCGAAGGGCTAAAAATTTTTGCGTTTGTGTCATAATTACTCTCCCATAGAAAACTATAATAATTATACAGCAATACTCATTTTATATCAATCTTAATTTGTTCTTGATTTGAATTGATTTTTATCATATAATACTTGCAGAGGTGTATAAATTATGGAAAAAACCGAAATAGTAAGGCTTTATAGTGATATAGCCGCTTATTCAGACAAAACAGTTACCGTCTGCGGATGGGTAAGAACAATACGCGTATCTAAAAACATTGCTTTTCTCGAGCTTAATGACGGAAGCTCTTTTAAGGGTCTTCAGGTAATTTTGGAAGAGGAAAGACTTGACAATTATAAAGAAATAACCTCGCAGAATGTTGGTGCGGCAGTTGTCGTTACGGGCACGGTTGTTGAGACCCCCGAAATGCGTCAACCGTTTGAGCTTCACGCAACAAGCGCTTTCATCGAGGGCGAATCAACCCCCGAATATCCGTTGCAGAAAAAGCGCCACTCGCTTGAGTTTTTGCGCACCATTCAGCATCTGCGTCCCCGCACAAACACATTCTTGGCGGCATACCGCGTGCGCTCGGCTTGTGCTTTTGCAATACACAAGTTCTTTAACGAGCGCGGATTTATCTACGCACACACACCGCTTATCACAGGCAGTGACGCAGAGGGTGCGGGCGAAATGTTCCACGTTACCACGCTTGATTATAACGACCTGCCTTTGACCGAGGATGGCAAGGTGGATTATTCACAGGATTTCTTCGGCAAACAGACCTCGCTTACCGTTTCTGGTCAGCTTGAGGCTGAGTGTATGGCAACCGCCTTCGGCAAGGTGTATACCTTCGGTCCCACCTTCCGCGCAGAGCGTTCATACACCACCCGTCACGCCGCAGAATTCTGGATGATTGAGCCTGAGATTGCCTTTGCAGACCTTGAAGATGATATGAAGCTCGCGGAGGATATGCTCAAGTTTGTTTTCGCTTATTTGCTTGAAAACTGCAAAAATGAACTTGCATTTTTTGAGGCACACTTTGATGCAGGTATCACAGAACGACTCACAAAAATTGTTGAATCAGACTTCGCCCGTGTGACATATACAGAGGCTATTGAAATTTTGGAAAAGGCAAAGGACGAATTCTCATACCCTGTTTTCTGGGGTTGTGATTTGCAGACCGAGCACGAGCGTTATCTTACCGAGCAGGTATTCGGCAAACCGCTTTTCGTAACCGATTATCCGAAAGAGATAAAGGCCTTCTATATGCGACTCAACGAGGACGGAAAAACCGTTGCCGCTATGGACCTTTTGGTGCCCGGTATTGGAGAGATTATCGGCGGAAGTCAGCGTGAAGAGCGCCTTGATTTGCTAACAAAGCGCATCAAAGAGCTCTCTCTTGACGAAGAACAGTACAGTTGGTATCTTGATTTGCGCCGTTTCGGCAGCTGCAGACACGCAGGCTTCGGACTCGGCTTTGAGCGACTCGTTATGTATGTTACCGGCATTGGCAACATTCGTGACGTTCTGCCCTTCCCGAGAACTACGGGTTCTGCAGAATTTTAATTCGGTTTAAACGATTTTTCGTTTAAATAAATTTGATAAGGGGTTAAATAATATGACAAGACAAGAATTGAAAGAACGCGCAAAAGCCCAACTGGGTAATAACATTTTTGGAAATAAGTGGATGGTAGCTTTGGCTGTTTGGTTTATTTACACAGCTATTATCGGCATCATCAGTTCAACCGGTATCGGAAGTTTTGCAACAATAATCATAACAGGACCGCTTATGTTCGGTATCACATCTTTGTTCCTTAATCAGACACGCACAGGAGAAAATATGAACATAGCTGATATGTTCTGCGGTTTCACAAAATGTTTCGGCGATTCCTTGCTTATCGGACTTATGACCGCCATATTCACATTCCTTTGGTCACTTCTTTTTGTGATTCCCGGTATTGTTAAGGCTTATTCATATTCAATGGCATATTACATCAAGGTTGACCATCCAGAATATGATTGGAGACAGTGCATACAGGCAAGTATGAAGCTTATGGACGGCCACAAGGCAGAGCTTTTTGTTTTGGATTTGAGCTTTATCGGTTGGTACATAGTTGGTGCTCTTTGCCTTGGTATCGGCACATTTTGGGTTTCTCCCTATCATTTGGCAACAAAGGCACAGTTTTATGAATCTATAAAGGCTCTTGACACAACCACAGAAGAAGCAGAGGTTGTAGCTTAAGTTTAAGGAGAATTATATGAACAATATTTGGCACGACATTGACTCAAAAAGAATTTCACCCGAGGATTTTATCGCTGTTGTTGAGATTTCAAAGGGCAGCAAGAAAAAATATGAGCTTGACAAGGAAACAGGACTTATAATTCTTGACCGAGTTTTGTATACATCCACGCACTATCCCGCCAACTACGGCTTTATTCCCCGTTCCTACGGTGACGATGAAGACCCGCTTGATGTGCTCGTGCTATGTTCAGAATCTCTCGAACCGCTTACACTTGTTCGGTGTTATCCTATCGGATATATTTCGATGCTGGACGGCGGACGCAACGATGAGAAAATTATCGCCATTCCCTTTGCCGACCCGACATATAATAAATACAAGGATATCTCCGACCTTCCTGAGCATATTTTTGATGAAATGTGCCATTTCTTCAATGTATACAAAGCCCTTGAAGATAAGGATGCGGTTGCAAGTGAGGTTAAGGGCAGAGACGAGGCTATCAAGGTAATTGAAGACTCGCTCTCAAGATATGTTGATATATTCTGCAAATAAAAAAATAAAAGCAACTATCGTTTGATAGTTGCTTTTTTATTTTATTATCTTCCGCGACCTACGCCGCCTCCACCGAAGCTGCCGCCACCTCCAAAGCCGCCTCCTCGACCACCGAAGCCTCCACCTCCGCCGAAGCGATTATGATGATTATGATGGTGCGGATGGTGATGGTGGTGATGGAAAAACCACGGTCTATGGAAAAACGGTCCGCCAAACAAAAACGGCATAAACGGAAAACCGCCGTAACCGTAGTAGTGATATGACGATGAACGCGCAAGTGCGACCACAACCAAAATCACTATAACAAAAAACAAAATTGCAAATATGGGAAAGGCTCTGTCGCTACCTTCGGAAATTCCACCCGATGCATTTTGCCTATAACCCGTGAAGGTATAGTCTCCGCTATCATTATAATAGGCAAGCGGACCGCCAACGCCCGACTCTTTTAAAACATTCAAAAGAGACAAAAAGCATTTGTGCACCCCTGCCTCATAGTTTTTCTCCGCAAAAAAGGGTTCCAGGTCATTGTTCAACACTTCCTTGACCTTGCTTTCAAGACCCGTAAGCCCTGTTCCGAGTGCGACATAATAATCGTCATCCGAAACAGATATGAGCAGAACCATTCCGTTATTATATTGTGCCGAGCCAACGCCCCAGGCGTTACCAAGCTCTGTTGCATACTGGGAAATTTCCTTGCCGTCTGTTGAATCAACCGTGACAACAACAATTTCTCCGCCCGTTGATGTGCGAAGACTCTGGTTGCCCGAAAGAATTGCCGCCTTTGTTTCGTCCGACAAAACCTTTGCATAGTCCGCCGCATAAAATTCCGCCTCGGTCGTCGGTGCTGCGGGAACGGGAATTGCAAGTGCGGTAACCGACATACAAACAAGCAAAATCACTACCATAATTAATGTAGCAAGCTTTTTCATTCTTTGTCCTCATTTTTTCATTTGTTCATTATTTTTTTGATTTTTTAGCAGTAGTAAGCGATGCAATAAGTAGTTTTCTGATTTTACTACACTTATCAAACATATATTCATATTCTTTTTCGGTTATCAACTCAGTTTTTTTAAACAGTTCTAACCAATAATCACTTTCATAACATTCTTTTAATGCGATTTGAAATTTGTTTATAAAATCAGCCTTACTTGAGGCATAATTTGCCTCATGAATGTTTGCTCCAATACTTGTTCCGCTTCTTAGCAGTTGGTTTAATAAAACATTATTTTTTCTTTTTTCCTTTATTTCCGTACATAAATTGACAATATCAACAGCAAATTGTTTTGATAAATCTACAAGTTTGTTTTCTTTCATGCTTTCTCCGTTTAATGAATTGACAAACTTCGTTGTCATGAATTGGCTTTGCCATGATTTTTCGCTCCGCTCAATGAATTGAATTGCCTTTCATGTGCGAACGCACAATTCACGAGCCGAACGGCTCAATTCATGAAACCATAAGTTTCAATTCATGCCGCAGGCAATTCATTGCGTTTTTCAAAACTCATTATACGATAATTATTTAGTAAAGTCAAATACAGTTGTTGCGAAAGTGGTTTTTTTATTGTATAATTATTATACATAATATTTTTGGGGGTATTATATGAATTTTACACCAATCGACAACAAAGGCACTGTTGAGGCCTTTTGTATTATAAAAAATTGTGACAAAAAAACCTCATCAAAGGGTGACACCTATCTTGACCTTAATTTATCGGACAAGCAGGGTGAAATAAATGCTAAGATTTGGAACTACTCAGAGGCCGAATATGGCGAATATGCCGCCGACGACCTCGTTAAAGTGCGAGGCACACTTTCAAAATATCAAGGCGCCGACCAGCTGCGAATTGAAAAAATAAGACCCGTTTTGCCGTCAGACAATGTGGCGCTTGAGGATTTTGTTCAGTCTTCTTTATATTCGGGCGAACAGATGTATAACGAGATTTTATCAATTGCATCGGATTTTACCGATGAAAGCTTAAGAAAAATTACTGTATCCTTGCTTGAGAAGTGCAAAGAAAAGCTGCTTTTCTGGCCCGCGGCATACAAGTTGCATCACGCTATCAGAAGCGGTCTTTTGCTTCACACACTCTCAATTATGCGTCTTTGTGAAGGCGTTTGCAAAATATATCCCGGTGTTGACCGCGAGCTGCTTTTGGCGGGCGCAATTTTGCACGATATTGCAAAAACCGAAGAATTTGTCGTTTCACAGACAGGCACTGCTTCAGGATATTCGACTAAGGGAAATTTAATAGGTCACCTTGCGGGCGGCGCTATGATGATTGCCGAAGCGGCGAAGGAACTTGGTGCGGACGAGGACACTGCGATGTTGCTTGAGCATATGGTAATGTCCCACCACGGAGAGCCCGAGTTTGGTGCTTGTATGCGCCCGATGTTCTTAGAGGCAATTTTACTTTCTCAGCTCGATATGCTCGACGCTACCGTTTACGAAGTGAACGACGCTTTGTCCCCCCTTGAGAAAGATTCTTTCTCGGGACGAATGTGGGCGCTTGATAATCGCAAACTATATAAGCACGGCAGAAAGCCGGAAGAAGATATAAAATTGTTTTAATGAAAGGATGTTAATTTATGAAAATCACAAAGGATATGTGCGTTGGCGATGTTCTTGATATGGACGCAGGCGCAGCAAAGTTTTTCTTTGAAATCGGAATGCACTGCTTAGGCTGTCCTTCTGCAAGAGGCGAAAGCATTGAACAGGCTTGCGAGGTTCACGGCAACGATGCGGACGAGCTTGTTGCAAAGCTTAACGAATTTTTTGCAGAAAAATAATGACTAATTTAAGTGAGCGTCTGTCGGCTATTGCCGCACTTATTAAAAAAGGCAGTCGCGTGGCAGACATTGGCACCGACCATGCATATCTACCCATATATCTGCGCCAACACGGGATTTCTCCTTATGTGTTGGCGTGTGATATTGGTGTGCTTCCGCTTGAAAGCGCCAAAAACAACGTGATAAAAAGCGGCACAGACGGAATTGACTTTAGGCTTTGCGACGGACTCGATGACATCTCGTTTGACGAGGTGGACACCGTTGTTATTGCGGGCATGGGCGGAGAATGCATATCGGGTATTTTGGAGCGCTGTGCGTGGGCTAAGGACAGCGGTATGCATTTTATTTTGCAGCCGATGAACTCCCCTGAAGAATTGCGGCGCTTTTTAAACGGCGACTATACCCTTTTGTCTGAACGCGCTGTTAAGGATGCGGGACGGATATACACAGTTATGGAGGTTGTAGCCGAAAGAAGCGAAACAAAGGACGAAATCTCCTTTGTTTACACAGGTCTTCTCAACCCCGCGCTTCCGCTTGACCGCGAATTTTTGCAAAAACAGTATAAACGCCTTCGCGACTGTGCTGACGGTTTAAAGGGTGTTAAAAACGAAGAAGAACGCTTTGTGTCACTTTGCAAAGCGGTTGACGTTTTAAAAAACATTACAGAGGTGTGATGTATGCCGCTTGACGGTATTTTCCTTGCTAACATTTGCTCGGAGCTGCAGTCTGCCTGCGGCAGCCGAATTGACAAAATATTTCAGCCATCTCGCGATGAGCTGTTACTTACGCTGCGCAATACGGGGTTTGCGAAGAAACTTCTTATCTGTGTTCGGCCGGGTGCTTCACGCCTTCAGTACACCTGTGATTCCTTTGAGAACCCTGCCGTACCGCCTATGTTTTGTATGCTTCTTCGCAAACATTTATCGGGCGGAAAAATCGTCTCGGTCACACAAGACGGTTTTGAACGCGCTTTAACCTTGAACATACTCGCCACCGATGAAATGGGTGAACGCAAAAACATAAGACTGATAACCGAGCTTATAGGAAATCAGTCCAACATTATTTTGGTCGGCGCAGACGGTAAAATCATCGACTCGCTACGTCGCTCTGATGTTGAAAAAAACACAAGACTTATCCAACCCGGTGCGGTTTACAAGACACCTGACAAGCTTGAAAAATCCGACCCGTTTGATGAGGATGTTACATCTCTTGTTTTAAAAAATACCGAGAGTATACTATCCTTATCAATACTCGACACGGTCGCAGGCATCTCTCCGCTTGTCTCGAGAGAAATTGAGTTTTTATCTGCAAAAACCGACATCGCAATAAGCGATATGAGCGAGGAACAAAAAAGCGATTTTTGTTCGGCTTACGATAGTTTTAAAAATTATGCAAAATGCGGAAAACCCGTGATGCTTCTAGCAGAAGACGGTACGCCAAAGGATTTTTCGTATATGCCGATAACACAGTACAAGGGCAAATATACACTTAGCACATATGACAGCTTCAGCGAGCTGCTTGATGCTTTTTATTCTGAGCGCGACCGTCTTGAGCGGTTACGCCGAAGCACCGCGAATATTTCGAAAACTTTATCAAACGCAGCGGCTCGAATTGAGAAAAAACTCTTTTTGCGAAGAGAAGAGCTTAAAAAATGCGAAGACCGCGAAAAATACAGAATTTTCGGAGAGCTGATAAAAGCCAACATCGGCCTTATCGAAAAGGGTGCCTCATTTGCCGATGTGCCGAATTATTATGACGAAAATCTCGCAACCATACGCATCGTTCTTGACCCTGCGCTCTCCCCTGCTGCCAACGCTTCGAAGTATTTCAAAGAATACCGCAAGCTTTGCTCTGCCGAGCAGACTCTCGGTTTTCTCATTTCGGATTGTGAGAGCGAGCAAAGCTATATCAAATCGGTTCAGGATGCACTCTCCCGCGCAGAAAGCGTTTTGGAAATTAACGAGATTTATGACGAACTCGTATCCTCTGGCTATATAAAAAAGCAAAAAGGCAATGTTCAAAAACGCAAAGCCTCAAAGCCTTTGGAATATACCTCATCCGACGGATTTAAAATTCTTGTTGGTAAAAATAATCTGCAAAACGACACACTCACTCTGCGCACCGCCAACAAGGATGACATCTGGCTTCACACAAAAAACATTCACGGCTCGCATGCTATAATTGTTTGTGACGGAAAAACGCCGCCTGACTGCACAGTTATTGAGGCGGCTCAGGTTGCAGCCTTCCATTCCCAAGCGCGAAGCTCCTCACAGGTGCCGGTTGATTACACCTTGGTAAAAAATGTTAAAAAGCCTGCGGGTGCACGACCGGGTATGGTCATATATAAAACAAATAAAACAGTTTTTGTAACGCCGAAGGAGATTTAATCTCCTAAGGGACACACCGAATAGAGCAGTATCGGTTTTGGAAAATAAATTTAATGCGAATACTTGCCAAAAAGCCTTGAAATACGACAGCATTTCTTCATTTTTCGACTTCGTATCGCAATTAAATTTATAAATTACAAAACTGCAAAGCACTTAAAAATGAAATTTTTTAGTGGTAGTAAAGGCGAAAAGCCACGGTAACGCTGACGCGTACCGTGGCTTTTTAACATATAATACCGCAAAAATTTCACATTTTTAAGCGGAACTGCTCTATTCGGTGTGTCCCTTGGCGTTTATTTTTATTATGTCATATGCCAGTGCTATGAATGCACACAGCACAATACTTCGCTGTGCCAAGAGACCGAGTGTGTTTATTGCGTTTAATGTTTTTATGCCGTGCGCAGTATATGGCAGATAAAGTATGTATGTAAGACAAAGCAGTGAAAAACAGACGCTTTGTATTGAGCCTATTGCAAGAATGTATCTCGAGAGTCCTTTCTTTATCATAATATCAATCCTTAATATTACTTTATGATATGATTTTAACTTGAAATTAAAAATTTCTCAATTATTTTTTGTTGGAAGAGTTTCTTGATTTTAGATATATTTCCACATTTTTCTTTGATTTTCTCCGTTTTTCTTCGTTTTTCTAAATATGAAAATTTTTGGAATTTTCTATTGACAAAACACATTTTCGCGTATATAATTCTCACAGACAACCGCGGAAAAGGGATGGTTTTTATGGACACTTTTGTTTGTGAAATAATTGAATCTGTATTGATGGATGAAAACCAAAATCCTGTAACAACCTATGGGTTGTTGATAAACAGCAATGGCGAAAGCGTCTTATATGAAGACCTTTGCACAAACAAGGATTCAATAACACGCCTTTGCAAAATAATAAATTATGAACAGCCCGATTTTAAAATCCTTTCCGAGTTGTTTGATGATTGCATTTTTTGTCAAAATTACACATAAAAGTCCTTGATATTTAAAACTTCTTGTGATATACTGTAATTTAGTTTGATATGCCTTGTATCATCATTTATTTTTTGGAAGGAGTTTTAACCAATGAGAGAAATTTCGGTTTGGTTTATTGTTGATGTTATCATCAAAAAAATTTGGTTTATACTGCTTACAATTGCCGTTCTTGCCGGCTCGGCTTTTGTGATTAACTCTTACTTTGTCGACCCTATTTATGCCGCATCCTCCGCAGTTATAGGCAGTAACGGGGCCGTTGGAAGCGAATATGAGGAGGCAGAGACAACCTCGTCAAACAAAATTAACAGTTCTGACCTTGCATCATCACTCAATATGATTGATACTTATGTTGACACAATGAAGACAAATGCTTTTTATGAGGCCGTTGTAAAACGCCCCGAAATTGTTACATTGGGATATGACGCTACACAGCTTCGTCAAATGGTAACCGTTGAGAAGCGTTCAGAATATTCGCTCTTTATTGATGTTACTGTAATGTCAAAAAATCCGAAGCACGCAATCACAATCGCAAACAGCATTGCTTCTGCTATTCCTGATTATATTGTGACGGTGCTTCCCGGCGGTATGATATTCCGCGCTGATAACAGTGTATCTGCAAAGCTCGTATCGCCGCAGACCTTTAGAGATACTGTTTTGTTCGGTTTTGTCGGAGCAGTGCTCTCGATTGTTCTCTTTATTCTATTAGCCGCTGCTGACAATGCTATCAAGGGTGAGGAAGACCTTGAAAACCGCTACGATATTCCGATTCTTGGCGTTGTTCCTAGTTTTGAGCCAACCCCTGCCGCAACGAAAGGAGGAACAAAACAATGAGCATAAAAGGAAATATCTCTCGCAAGAAGAAGGATTCAAAAAGAAACTCAACTCATTTTACCGTAGTTGAAGCTTACAAAATGATTCGTACCAACATCCTTTTCTTGCTTTCTCAGACCGAAAAAAAATCTTTTATTGTTTCCAGTCCTAACGAATCTGAAGGTAAATCGACCACATCTATAAACACTGCTATTGCTTTTTCGCAGCTTGGTTGTCGTGTGCTTCTTATCGACACCGATATGCGCAAAGCCAGTGTTCACAAAAAACTTCACATCCAAAACGAAAACGGTTTGAGTTCGGTGCTTGCGGGATTCTCAACATTATCCGAATCGATACATCAAATTAATCCTAATTTTGATGTAATGACCGCAGGCTCAACGCCTCCCAACCCGTCTGAGCTTTTGGCTTCTCCTTTGATGGAAAAAATAATAGAAGAGCTCTCCGAAACCTATGATTACATCATTCTCGATGCTCCACCTATCAACGTTGTATCAGACGCGCTTATTATCGCTCCGCTCACAGCCGGTATTGCCTTTGTTGTAAGGGATTATAAGACAACTCACGCACAGGTTAAAAAGGCTTTGAGCAGTCTCGAACTTGCGGGCGTTAAGCCCTTTGGTATGATTCTTAACGATACAAAGAACTCCTTCAAGAAGGGTTATCGTTACAGAAACTACAACTACTATTATTAATATGTATATAGACATACACACTCATATTCTTCCGAATGTGGACGACGGCGCCAAAAGTATGAACGAAGCTCTGGAGATTCTTCGAACGCTTAAACGCCGCGGTATTGAGGCGGTTGCCTTGACTCCGCACTTTTATCCACATTCCGAAAACAGCATTCACGATTATAAAGCGCGTATTGATGAGCGTTTTTGCGAAATCAAAAAGGAGCTGTCCCCCGATATACCCGAGCTTTTCTTAGGAAGTGAAGTTTTTACCTTTGATGGAATATCCGGTATGGAAGAAGTTAAAAATTTGTGTATTGGAAATTCTAATCATGCTATAATTGAATTACCATATTCAAAGATAACCTCTAAAACGGTTGAAGACATAATATCGCTCAATTTAAAATTTGGAATTGTTCCAATTCTCGCACATATTGAACGCTATTCAAGGTTTGACAATTTTAGAGAAGTGCTTGCGCTGATATCCGACGGATATGCAAAAGGTCAGGTAAATGCAGATTCGCTTCTGCATTTCAAGACAAGGCGTGATGCGCTGGGCCTTATCCACGGCGGTTTTGTGCACTTTATTGCAAGTGATACCCATTCACTAAAGCTGATGCCCGACATCAAAGAAGCCTTGAATGTTGTGCGCAGAAAATTGGGTCCGGGTTATGTTGAACACATTGAAGAGTCTTATGACATTCTTTATAGCAAAATTAAAAATGGATAAATAAAACAGACCGAAATGAAAATTTCGGTCTGTTTTATTTTTTAAAATCAGGATAAAATAATAATCTTAAAACGCGAGCGGAAAGAAAAATTGATGAAAAAAATATATAAAATTTTAGTAATTTTTGTTTTCCTGTGCTTAAGTCTGGGCGGCAAGGATGACGCTCGCGTTATGGTTATATATTATTTCGATGTGGGTCAGGCAGACTGCATTTTTATCACTCTTCCAAACGGAGATAATATGCTTATTGACAGCGGAAACAATGCAGACGGCTCCCGTATAGTTAATTTTCTAAGCACACTGGGTGTTCGAACAATAAATCACTTTATAGTCACACATCCGCACGAAGACCACATGGGCGGCGCTGACAATATACTGAACTGTCTTAATGTTGAAAAGCTTTATTCTCCATATATTCATAGTGAGGATATTCCGACAACACTTTGTTATAAAGAATATATATTTACCGCAAAACAAAAAGCACTCGATATAAACACTGTTTCGGTGGGCGATATGCTCATAGACGACGGGGCTTTGCGTGTTTTATGCCTTTCTCCTTTTTTGAGAAACTATGATGAGCTTAACGAATATTCTGCCGTTATTCGCATAGATTATTTTGAAAATTCCTTTTTGTTTATGGCGGATGCCGAAAAGAGAAACGAAAAAGATTTGCTTCAAAATAAGCTGCCATTAAAATGTGATGTTTTAAAAATAGGTCACCACGGAAGCCGCACATCAAGCTGTGAAAAATTTTTGAAGACAGCGGCGCCCGAATATGCTATAATATCTGTTGGGGGTAAAAACGACTTTGGTCACCCCGATGAAGCTGTTTTAAAAAGACTTGATTCGCTTAACTGCAAAGCATACCGCACCGACCTTTGCAAAACGGTTGTGGCGGTTTGCGACGGCATAAACATCAAAATACACACCACTAATATCTGCTTGGACGGTGATTCTGCTTGACATTAAAATCCGATACACTTAACATTCACAAAGAGGGGGAGCTTATATATTTCACCTTTCCCCTTTTCGATAAACATGGTGTCACCCACGCTTTTACAACAAGGGCGGGTGGAATGAGCGAAGGTTTTTATGGTTCATTTAACACATCCTTTTCAAATGGCGACCGTTACGAATCCGTTTATGAAAATTTCAGACGGATTTGCAGCGCTATTGGGCTTGATGAGAAAAAGCTTATTTTCAGTAAACAGACCCACACAAAAAACATCCGCACCGTCAGCATAGATGACATTGGCAAGGGCATCCAGAAACCTCTTGACTATGACGATATTGACGGACTGATATCAAATATTTCGGGGGTTGGTCTTGTCACCCAATATGCTGACTGTGTGCCGTTGGCCTTTTATGATACAAGGAAAAAAATTGCCGCCACATCCCACGCGGGTTGGCGCGGAACAGTGGCGGAAATCGGGCGCGTTACGATTGAACAAATGAAACGCGATTTTGATTGTAATACAGAAGATATTATAGCGGCGATAGGTCCTTGCATTGACAAATGCTGCTACGAGGTTGATGACCCTGTGTATGAGGCTTTTAGCAATATACCATACATCAATAAGGACGATATTTTTTCGCCACTCGGCAGCGGAAAATATATGCTTGATTTGAAAACGGCAAACAAGCTGATTCTTGAAAAGGCAGGAATAAGAACCGAAAACATTGATATTGCGGATATCTGCACCTGTTGTAATCACGAGCTGCTTCATTCGCACAGATACACAAACGGAAAACGTGGAAATTTAGGACTTATTATATCGGCATAAAAAACGGAGCAATGCTCCGTTTTTATTTTTTATCAGGTATAAACAATTCAAATATGTATGCCTTGAAATTTTTTCTTTCTGAGTCGAGCTCTGTTTGTTTTCTAAAAGTCCAGCCGACAGGCAGTGCGCCGAGAAGTTTTGTTGTATTAAACATTATACTGTTCGAAAAATTTATATCATAGGACACAAAATCGGGTCTTGATAAAAAGTTGAAAAGCAAAAAGCCAAGCAGTCGTTTTGAAATATGTTCACCCTTAAATGCGGTTGAGAGTTGTCCGCGACAGATTTCTTTTCGATTTTTGCGATACCACAAAAGCACGGGCGGATAAAACGACTGTATAAAATATTTTCCGTTATAATCTTTTAATATCTCGTCGGCCGCTTCACACAGCTTCCTTGAATTTTCAAAGCTTTGGGATTTGAACTCAATAAGCAGCGGCACCCTGCCATCCACCAAATCGAGACACTCTTTAAGGGTTGGAATATGCTCGTTTGTATCAAGCAGAGTATATTTTCTAAGCTCTGAGAGTGTGGATTCTTCTATGTTCACATCAACACCGCACATACGCTTGAGATTATTATCGTGAAACACCACAACAGCACCGTCGGCTGTCACGTGTATATCGTTTTCAATCGCGTATCCGCGTGCGGCTGCCGCGGCGAATGCCGCAAGTGAATTTTCGGGTGTGTCCTTGTCGATATCGTGTAGTCCGCGGTGTGCTATATAAAGCCCCTTTATAACCCTTCTATCGGGATGGCGCCTAATGGCAGGTGCCACCAAAAACAAAAGACACAAGAAAAGCGCCAAAAGCACTATTAAAACCACCGTCATTTTTAGTCCTCCGTGTCAAAGTTTTCAAGTATGGATGATTTCTTTTTAGGCTTACTGTCGCCGTGTTTTACGAAACTCATTGTAACAAAGGAGAGCGCCGAGAAAAGCACAGCATACGGGAAAAGCACCGAATATCCAAAACCGAGATTGTCAATCAAGTATCCCGAAAGCAAAGGTGTTGTAATCTGTGCCGCCATTGAAAAGGTGTAATAAAGTCCGGTGTATTTTCCAACATCCGAGCCGCTGCACATTTCAACAACCATCGGGAAGGAATTGACGTTGATTGCCGCCCAACCGATACCAACTATTCCAAATATTGCATACATAATCGGGGTCTGATGATTTATGAATATTGCTATTGCATAGCATACACTCATAAGTGTGATACCTATGAGCACAGTCGCCTTTCTTCCCACCTTGCCCGACAAAAAGCCGAGTGGGACAAAGGCAATTATTGCAGAAATTGTTGCCGTCAGCATATAGCTTGACGAGGTGCCGAGGTCTGCGCCCCAAACATTTACGCAGTAGCGAGAGAAGGCTGTGGTTACTGCGTTATATGCCATAAACCACAAGAAGACCGACACGAGTATGAGCGAGAGGCTTATCAAAACAGGACGGGACATTTTGCCGGTTTCAGAGTTAACCGCCTCTTCCTCATCCTGAATGCTAACCGATTTCAAAAGCTTGTTTTCGTTTATGGAAAACACGAGTATCAAAACCGACACGAGCATAAATCCCGCTATTACCAAAAAGACGGGTAAAAACGACTGGTCGTCCGAATAGACCGTCTCGCCCGCCGCATTTTTATCGCTTTTGAGCATAAACATCATAACAACGGTTGCGAAAATTCCGCCAATGTAACCCACAAGATTTATAATTGCGTTTGCCTTGCTTCGAAGCGGTTTTTCGGTAACATCGGGCATATATGCCACCGCGGGTGTGCGGTATGTTGCCATTACTATAAGCAAAAGCATCAATGTAACAAAAAATCCCCAAAAGCTGCGCGACTGTTCAAACAGTCCCAAAACTATTAACAGAGTGACCGAAGCGAGCGTACCGAATAGGATATACGGTGTGCGCTTACCAAGTCTTGTCCTTGTGCGGTCGGAGAATGCACCGAAAAGCGGAAGCATAAATATTGCAAGTATGTTATCAATCGCCATTACCGAGTTTGCCGCAAAGGTGTTAAGCCCGAAAACGCTTTCGAGCAGATATGGTATTACCTGGTCGTAAAACTGCCAAAAAGCAAGAATCGACATAAATGCGAAGCCGATAAGCACCGTGCGTTTATAATTGAGTTTCATGGTATAACCTCTTTTCCTTTAAGCTTGTTTATATAGTTCGTAGGCTATGCGGGGTGCACCGCTTTCAAGATATATCGTGCCACAGGGCAAAAAGCCGTGCTTCTTTAAAACGCTTTGCATTATTTTGTTATCCTTGTGGGTATCTATACGGATGTGGCTTGTCTTGGATTTGCAAAAATCAAGGCAGGCTGTGAAAACGCCCTTGACCCGACCGCTGCTCGCTATTCTGTGAATAACGCCGTAAGGTTCATCACAAAGCCACTTGCCTTCTATATATGAATACGTCGGGTCGTCGCCTGTGAAGAAGACAAAAACTGCTTCAATTTGTCGGTCTTCGGTGTAAACATAAAGGCGCTGCTTTTCAATATCGTCAAGTAAAATATTCTCCTGCGGATATCCATCGCCCCACTGTGTAGGATTTCCGTTTTGCGCCATAAATTTCCTCGCTCTATCATACACCGCCAAAATGTCGGGCATATCCCCCATATTCGCAAGTCTTACCAAAGCATTACACCACCCAAAATTTTCTTTAAGATTATTATATATTTTATTATGCCTTATTGCAACAAAAAAGCACGATTTAAACCGTGCTTTAAAAACTTAAAACCAACTATACTTTTTTCTTGATATTAACTATCACTTGGAACTGGCAAACCTAATTTATATAAAGGAATATATTCAAAATAATAATGACATCTTACACTATGTATATAATCAAGCACATCTTTATATTTTGGGTCTCTAAACCAATCACTTAACAAATACATATATTCAACATCTATATTAGCTTTTGATAATAGTTTTTGGTATTGTTTTCTCTTGAAATCACATGTTTGTAGTTTTTCGTCGACAGAACCCGCAACTTGTTGAAATTTACACTCAATAATATATAAAGTGTTTTTTATAATTACAAATATGCTATCGTCAGGCAAAAGTTGTTTTGAAATTATTTTTTTCCAATCTATCTCAAGTTCTTTTAAAAATATTTTATAGAAATTGTGTTTTTTAAATATTCTTGCAACTAACTCGTTTTCATAAAAAACCTTATCTCCATCAACTTTATATCCTTTTTGAATAGAAAGGAATGTAGATAAATCAGTTTTTCCTTCAAAAACTAGACCTGTTTTTGTATTGCCTCCACCTTTTCCGTTCTTTATCATAATTTTACATCTCCTTAAAAATTACTAATAAGCAACTCTTTTATTTTCCCTCTTGCTTCACCATTACAGTTAATCATTCGCGTTGCTTCAACCCGTTTAACATTGTAATTAGAATAAATATCATCAAAAAAATTATCATCAACATTAATATTTTTAGGGTCAGAATTACTCACTACAAACTTTGCACCTTTTTTATGCATATCATCTGCAAAATTTGCAAGTTCAATTTGTTCTTCATCGTTAAACGAATTTTCGGTATATGAAGTGAAACATGCTGTATCGGTAATTGGTCTATACGGCGGGTCGAAATATACAAAAGTGTTTTCGTCAATAAAGTCTGCCGCCTTTTTATAATCGCCACAAATAATAGTAACTTTCTGCAATTTTTCTGATACTGCGCGAAGATTATCTTCATCACAAATCAAAGGGTTCTTATATGCTCCCATTGGAACATTGAAAAGTCCTTTTTTATTTACCCGAAACAATCCATTGAAACAAGTTCTATTTAAGAATATCATAAGAGCAGCTTTTTCAATATTCTCGTTCTCGTTTCCGTTGATTTTCAAGTAATTAAATCGCTCACGCTTTTCATTATAATAAACTTTTCTGCTATCCACATCCAACGGTATAAACTCGCTTTGCATTACACAAAGCATTTTGATTAATGCATCAACATCATCACGAACAATATTATATGTATTAATAAGTTCAACATTAGTATCTCCAATATAAATCTCTCTCAAATCATATTTGCTCAGAACATCAAACAAAACCGCACCTCCACCAACAAATGGTTCTGCATATTTTGTAATATTTTTCTCTTTAAAAGGATAGTAATGCTCAATATCTTTAAGAAGTTGACCTTTTCCGCCCGCCCATTTAAGAAACGGTTTAATTGTTTTTTCTTTGCCTTTAATATACCTATAACTACGTGCATCTTCCGGTTTTTTAGCATTAATCGGTATAATCCACATATTTCCAAGCATTGCAACATCTGTTATGCGGTTTTCTTTGCATAATGTTAAAACTCGTCTATGCGATATATTCCATTTTGCAGCGGCTTCGTTTGCCGTCATATAAGCCAACATATTAGTCACTTCCTCTTGAAAATATTATATTCCAAAACTGGAACAAAAGCAATACTGTTTTATACGAATGCAAAATTAAAGGGAGGTGTTCTTTACAAAGACGCTCCCTTTACCTAACTTATTTTTAATCATCTACAAACTCTGCTATATCTTCTAGTTTGCATTCTAAAACGGCGCAAAGTTTATTTAAAGTTTTTGTTTCAATGTTTTCATTAGCCTTAAGTCTTCTTACAGTTTTGCTATCGATTCCGCATTTCTCACGCAAAGTATAAGTAGATATGCCCTTTGCCTTCATCGTTTTCCAAAGTCTATCAAAAACTATCATATAATCCCCACCTTGACAAATATTATTATGGGGGTTATAATCAAATTTATTAAGGGGATATAATCCCCATAAGAAAGGTGTTTGTTATGCAAGAAGTTGAATGTTGGTGTTGCGCCTATTTTATATTACAAAAAGAATCTTCCTCTGAAGAAAATCTTACTGTTGGAACATGTACTTACACATCAGATTTGTGTTTTTCCAATAACTCAGTATGTGAAAATTTTATTTTAAGAAAAGGACTTTTCACTCAAAGAACCATTCCTACCAAATGCAAAAACTACTATTAATAACTAAATTTTATTGTATTCTATGATAAAAGAACCCAACAGTGCAACACTGTTGGGTTCTTTGTAATTTAATCTGCTATATCCATATCGCGTTCGCGTATGGCACCTGTCTGAGCATTAACTTCATAGTCATACTCTTTGCCCGAGAAATCAAACTCGATTTCATAAACCAAGGTGCCATCATCACGGTCAAGCTCGTTTCTGAGTCTTGTAATGTTTTCCTTTGTAGCCCCCGCTTCACGCAATGCAATATCAAGAGCCTCATCAGCAGAAATTTTTGCACTCGCTTGTTCATTACCGCCGGAGTTTGTCGGCTGACCACAAGCAGAAATCACTAACACAAAAACCAAAGCAATTATCAGTGCTGATATTTTTTTCATATTATTTTCTCCTGTTTTAATTTGATATTACATATTATTGAAAAAACAAGCGTTTTTATGCCTTTTTCTTTCTGCTGACAACAAGCGATGTAACGAAAGATGCGACGATGCCGATGCCTGCATATACTACTGCATACAATATAAAGTCCGTCTCAAGCGGTTCAAGGAAAATCCAGGCAGACGCAAGATAAAATATTGCGTTTACAAGCGGTATGTAAAAAAATTTTTTGAAATATTTTCCGCTAATTATTCCAAGTATTATCGACACGATTGGATTCACCACAAAAAACAGCAGCAAAATCATTCCAAGTCCGTCGTTCCCGCCGACAAAATTTGCAGTCAGTCCGAGTGGAACAAACATTACTACCGCCGATACGATTAATGAAATTATCGTTCTTGCCTTCATTTTTATTTCCTCCTTTTAAAAAACGGACGGATAGTTATCTATCCGCCCGCGAGATTTTCGGTGGGCGGCAACCGTCGCCAAACGCCGTTTTTATTTTTAGCCAAAATATCTGTTAAGAAGACCTTCAAATGCCTTGCCGTGACGGGCTTCGTCTTGAAACTACGCCCGAAAAACGCTTGAATAAAGGGCTTTGTTGTTGAATTTTCAAAAATCCCACTTTTGTCACACTAAGTCCGTATTTCTTTATTTGTTGTTAAAATAAAAATTCCTGAGTAAAAAAGTATTATAGATAAGTATTTTACCAAAGAAATTATATTTATAGGCAACATATCTTTTGGTATAGAACTTATATAGTCCATTCCGCCAAGCAAAATAAATTCGTAAATTGGCATTATAATAGTTGTTAATATATAACCTATACATCCTATTTTTAAAAGAATTGATAATTTTAAGTTATATAAAGTACCGCAAAAACAGAATATATTAAACAGGACTGAAACTACACTTAAAGCAAATAGAAATTTAGTGCCATTTTCAAATAATATATATTTCGGTGTACCGATAGCGGAAACTGCCACCGCATATAAATTTCTAAAAGCTATTATACCAAAAGCTAATGGAAATATATATTTCTTAAATTTAAATGTTTTATGTACAAAAAATAAATAGCACAATATCAAAAATATCGGAATCAAGGACACAAAAGTGTTAATTATATTAGAAAACTTTAAATTTGAAATAAATGTGCTAAAAATATTAAATATGCAATATACAGCAATTAAAACAAACGCAGCTAAAGTTCTTTTCGAATTAAAAGTTTTCACTAAATCACTCCTCAAAACAAAAGATGTGCTACCGTTATGATAGCACATCTAAGGTAATTTTACAATCAGATATTACTTAAAATAACGGTTGAGGAGTCCCTCGAAAGCCTTTCCGTGACGAGCCTCGTCACGAGCCATTTCATGAACAGTGTCATGGATAGCATCAAGTCCGAGTTCCTTTGCGAGCTTTGCAAGTTCAAATTTACCTGCAGTTGCGCCGCACTCTGCGTCTACGCGCATTTCAAGATTTTTCTTGGTTGAATCTGTAAGCACTTCGCCCAAAAGCTCTGCAAACTTTGCTGCATGCTCTGCTTCTTCAAGCGCTGCCTTTTCCCAATAAAGTCCGATTTCGGGATAACCTTCTCTGTGTGCTACGCGTGACATTGCAAGATACATTCCGACCTCGCTGCACTCGCCATTGAAGTTCTCGCGAAGGCCTTCGATTATACGCTCGTCAACACCCTTTGCGATGCCTACAACGTGCTCTGCTGCCCAGCTCTTCTCGCCTGCCTGCTCCGCAAACTTTGATGCAGGTGCGTGGCAAATCGGGCACTCAGACGGTGCTGCATCTCCCTCGTGAACATATCCGCAAACTAAACATACATACTTTTTCATTTTAATTTTCTCCTTTTATTAAATTAATTTATTTATTTTTTGCAATCACGGCATACACCGCGAAATAATAACGTTTTTCCCTCTACCTCGCAACCGTTAAGACCCTCTATAAGTTGAAGAAGTTTTTCCTCGTCACAGTCAAGGTCCATAACCCTGCCGCAGCTGTTGCAACAAAAATGCGGGTGCAGAGTGATATTTCCATCAAAATGTGCTATGTCTTTAAAATTGAAGTTTTCGATTATTCCTTCACTTGAAAGTTTTTCAAGATTTCTGTAAACAGTGCCGAGACTTATGTTCGGCATAGTTTCACGCGCCTTTTCATACACGACAGCCGCAGAGGGATGCTCTTTTGTGCTGTGCAGTATCGAAAGAATTAACTCGCGTTGGGGTGAGTATCTTGCCACTGTCGAACCTCCTTAAATAGTAATCATTACTGTTTACAACCATAATATATCACACTGATTTACGTTTGTCAACACTTTTTTAAAAAATTTTTATTTTATTGACAAAAAGCACTTTTTCGGTGATAATGTATATGTAATAATCAATGCAATAATACATAATATATAGGTGGTTTTAATGGATTCATCACGATACATTTCAAATCTTGTTATCAAGCGTTTGCCCCGCTATTACCGCATTTTAGGTGAGCTTAAAACCTTTGGTGTGAATCGAATTTCCTCAAGAGAGTTAGCACAGCGAATGGGACTTACCGCAAGTCAGATTCGTCAGGACTTCAACTGCTTCGGTGGTTTCGGTCAACAGGGCTACGGATATAATGTTGAGCAGCTGCACGAAGAGATTGGTCACATTTTAGGTCTTGACCGCAAGCAAAAGGCAATTTTAATTGGTGTTGGCAATCTTGGCCGCGCCATTGCAAACCATATGAAATTTGAGCAGCTCGGTTTTCAGCTTATCGGCATTTTTGATAAAAAAGAATCTCTCACGGGAGAAATAATTCGCAACATTCCTGTCAGAAGCACCTCTGTTATGGATGAATTTTGCAGAGAAAATCTGCCCACGGTTGCAATTCTTTGCATTCCTAAAGAGAACGCAATGCCGATAGCAGAACAACTGATAAACCTAGGTGTTAAGGGCTTTTGGAACTTCAGTCACGAGGATATTGCCGTGAAACACCCGGAAGTTGTTGTTGAAAACGTTCACTTTGGTGACAGCCTTATGACACTAAGCTACAAGGTTAAATAACATAAAATATGCAATCACCGCACATAATATGTGCGGTGATTTTTTTATGCTGTCAACAATTATTCGAACCGCAATTATGTATATCTTCGTTACCTTTGCAATACGGCTTATGGGAAAACGGCAAATCGGCGATTTGCAACCGAACGAGCTTGTTATCACTCTGCTGATATCGGAAATTGCGGCAATTCCGCTGCAGGACACCTCGCAGCCCATACTAAATGGCGTAGTGGCCATATTTGTGCTGATTATATTGGAAATAATCATTTCGGTTATCTCCATGAAAAGCATTGCCGTCAGAAAAATTATGAGCGGCAAATCGGTTGTGATAATCAAAAACGGACTTGTCGACCGAGATGCTATGAAGCAGGTGCGAATGACCACGCTCGACCTTATTGAACTGCTTAGACAAAACGATGTTTTTGATATCAGTCAGGTTGAATTTGCGGTGCTTGAGGTTAACGGAAATTTAAGCGTTATGCTAAAGCCTGAATATAATCCCGTGACGCCTGATGATTTGAAACTTGAAAAAGAACCGGAGGGCATTTTTCTGCCCGTTATTTGCGACGGCAAGGTTATTCCTGAATCGCTAAGGTCACTTGAGATTACGAGGGGCGACCTTGAAAAAATTTTAAACGCGGAAGAAAAACGGGTTAGCGACATCTTTTTAATGACGGTTGACCGATATAAAAAATATAAGATTATTGGCAGGAGAAAAAACATATGAAAAGGCTTATTGCGGCAGTCGTATTAATCATAATTATATTTGCAATCAACACACTAGGCTTTGCCGTGACGGAGCATTACTATGATACGCTGACCACCATTTTGGAGGACTGCCGACGTGATTATGAAAACGGCGACAAAAAATCCGCAGCCGAAAAGGCCGCGGATTTGGAAGAGCTTTTTGAAAAAAGCGAGAAAAAGCTTGCCGTTTTTGTTAACCGAGGAAGCATTGACGATATCGGCGCGAGTGTAACGCAAATTCGTTCCTTTGCCGAAAGTCAGGCTGATTCCCTCTTTTTATCTGAGGTTTCCCTCTGTTTAATGTATGTCGAGCATATGCACGATATTGAGCAGGAAATGATTTATTAATCGTTTACCACAATTTGCTCGATGAGGATATCTTCAAGCGGGCAGTCCTGAGAGTTAACAGCACTCTCTGCTATTGCATCGACAACGTCCATTCCCTCATACACCTGACCGAAAACAGTGTGGCGGAAGTCAAGCCACGGTGTTCCGCCGAGGTTTTTATAATCCTCAGCCGATTCTGCGGGGAAGCCTCTGTCTTCAAGCTGTGCCATTTGTGAGAGCATCTGCTCAGGCACTTCCTTTGCCTGAACGATAAAGAACTGGCTGCCGTTGGTGCAGGGGCCTGCATTTGCCATTGAAAGTGCGCCGCGAATATTGTGAAGCACGGGGGTAAACTCGTCCTCAAAGGGTCT
Organism: Acutalibacteraceae bacterium; assembly: GCA_045601885.1. Taxonomy (GTDB): domain Bacteria; phylum Bacillota; class Clostridia; order Oscillospirales; family Acutalibacteraceae; genus SIG589. The sequence continues at coordinate 30,498 of JAZSAN010000015.1, forward strand.
GCCCCAAATACTCTCGCCGCCCGTTCCGGTGCCAAGCGGGTCACCGCCCTGAATCATAAAATCCTTGATAACACGGTGGAATTTTATTCCGTTATAATATCCGTTTTTTGCGTGGGTTGTAAAATTTTCAACCGCCTTTGGAGCCTCATCCTTAAAAAGACGGACCTTGATTTCACCCTTTGTGGTGCAAACGGTTGCGGTTATGTCTGCCTGTGTGGGCATTGAAGTTTGAAAACTCATAATTTTTTCTCCTTGTGTTTTTATGTTATTTTAACAGCATTTTCACATTTTATCAACTATATATTTTTCAAACTTGCAATTGCATACAATATATGGTATAATACTACAAAATATGTATAGGGGGATTCCTTATGAAGTGCCCATTTTGCGGATTTGAAGAAAGTCGCGTTATTGATTCGCGTCCGACAGATGAAGGAGAGCGCATTCGTCGCCGCAGAGAATGCCTTAAATGCCAAAAGCGTTTCACTACATACGAAATCATTGAAAGTCTTCCCATTATCGTTATTAAGAAGGACCACTCTCGCGAAGTATTCAACCGTGAGAAGCTTCTAAACGGTCTTATGCGCGCTTGTGAAAAGCGTCCTGTGTCAATCGATATGCTCGAGCATGTGATTGACGATATTGAAGCCACGCTCCAAAACTCGCTCGACCGCGAGGTCACATCGGAGCGCATTGGCGAACTTGTTATGGATAAGCTCAAATCGGTTGACGAGGTTGCGTATGTCCGCTTTGCCTCGGTTTACCGTCAGTTCAGAGACATCAACACCTTTATGTCCGAGCTTAATAAACTGCTTGAACGCTAAATATGTGGACGGTATTAAAATAATACCGTCCTTTTTATATTTTTTTGTTGTAATTTTCCTTAAAATCTGCGATAATAATGGGTATAGTCAGTCGAAACAGTAAGCGCTTTTCTGTTTCGACTCCAAATCTTTGATTTGGTTGCAAATTTTCTTTGAAAATTTGACTATAACCATTGATACGATTGTAGTTTGCGCTTTGATTTTTTAAATCATAAGCGCAAAAAGCCAATGGTTTGGTTTTTTGCAAAACGCTTTTAAGCGTTTTTGCTAACTACAGTCATAATGTATAGAATGAGGTGATTTTATGAATAACTTTGAAAAGATGGCAGAACTTTTGCTGCCTGATATAGATAAAACCCCTGATTATTATGAAAATCTCTACCCGCAGAGAGCTCTTGCAGAGGGCGGTCGTGTGACCCGAATCGCGCCGAGCCCTACGGGATATTTGCATCTCGGCACACTCTTCACTTCCCTCGTTAACCGCACCGCTGTTAACCAAAACGGTATATTCTTCACAAGAATTGAGGACACCGACAAAAAGCGCGAGGTTGAGGGCGGTATTGCCGACATTATTGACGGACTCAATTATTTTGGAATAAAAATTGACGAAGGCTTTATAAGCGGCACCGAGGAAAAGGGCGAATACGGTCCGTACAAACAGAGTATGCGTGCCGAGATTTACAAGACCTATGTCAAGGAATTAATCAAAAAGGGTCTTGCATATCCCTGCTTCTGCACAGAGGAAGACCTTGCAAAGACAAGAGAAGAACAAAACGAACTTAAAGTGCGTACAGGCTACCATGGAAAATGGGCGCGCCACCGCGACATTACCTTTGAAGAAGCAGAGGCCTTGATTTGTGAGGGCAAACCGTTTGTTGTTCGTCTGCGTTCTTCCGGTGATGAAAATAAGCGAATCACATTTGATGACGGAATAAAGGGCAAGATTGAGATGCCCGAAAACGACGAGGATTTTGTTTTGCTCAAATCCGACGGTATTCCGACATATCATTTTGCACATGCTATTGACGACCATCTTATGCATACAACACATGTTATTCGCGGAGACGAATGGATTTCATCTGTGCCCAAGCACCTTGAACTTTTCCGCATTTTAGGCTTTAAGCCGCCTAAATATGCACACGTTTCCCCTATTATGAAGACTGAAAACGGTGCAAAGAGAAAGATTTCAAAGCGTAAGGACCCCGAAGCCGCCGTTCGCTATTTCATCGAACAGGGCTATGACAGCAACAGTGTTATTGAATATCTTATGACCGTTGCATCCTCTGATTTTGAGGACTGGCGCCGTGCAAATCCCAATGCTGACCGCCGTGAATTTAAGTTTAACCTCAAGAAAATGAGTGTTTCGGGTGCTTTGTTTGACGCAGACAAGCTTCTTGACGTCAGCAAACGTGTTGTCAGCACCTTTAATTCAAAGCAGGTTGTTGAAAAGCTCACCGCTTGGGCAAAGGAATTTGACCCGCAGTTTTATGAGCTTCTGATTCGCGACACCGATTATGCACAAAGAGTGTTTGCTATTGACCGCGACTGTGCAAAGCCACGCAAGGACATTGCAAAGTGGAACGATGCAAAGGACTATTGCTCATATTTGTTTGACGAGCTTTATGTTCCGAATTTTGATATGCCTGAAAGACTTGAAAAATCCGACTGCGCCGCCGTGCTGCGTGAGTATATTGCGGCATACAAGCCGACCGAGGACAAGAGCGAATGGTTTGAACAAATCAAATCCATCTGTCCCAAGGTTTCATTTGCGGCAGACACTAAGGAATACAAGGCTAACCCCGATGCATACAAGGGCAACCCGGGCGACGCTAGCACAATTATTCGAATTGCACTGACGGGCAGACAAAATACACCCGACCTTTGCAGTATTATGAATGTGCTTGGATATGAGCGTTGCATAAACAGACTTTCGGCCGCTGCCGATTTTTTGGAGGAGAACTAAATTATGGATGAAAATGTTATAAATAACGCACCATCTAATTTTATTTTTGATGCAGTTGATACCGACCTTTCCGAAGGTGTATATAACAAGGTGCAGACAAGATTTCCTCCCGAGCCGAACGGTTATCTGCACATCGGTCACGCCAAGGCTATCTGCATTGATTTCGGCACCGCTGAAAAATACGGTGGCAGTTGTAATCTGCGTCTTGATGATACCAACCCCACAAAAGAGGACGTTGAGTATGTTGACGCAATAAAAGAGGATATTGAGTGGCTTGGATTTAAGTGGGACAATGTGTATTACGCGTCCGACTATTTTGACTATATTTACGAATGCGCCTTAAAGCTTATTGACAAGGGTCTTGCATATGTTGACGAGCTTTCGGCTGACGAGATTCGCGAATATCGCGGAACACTTACCGAAGCGGGAAAGGAAAGTCCTTACCGCAACCGCCCCATTGAAGAAACACGCGACCTTTTTGAGCGTATGACAAAGGGCGAGTTTGAAAACGGCAGTTTGGTGCTTCGCGCAAAGATTGATATGGCATCGCCCAATATGAACATGCGCGACCCCGTAATCTATCGTGTTATGAAGGCACACCACCACCGCACAGGTGACAAGTGGTGCGTTTATCCAATGTATGACTTTGCTCATCCGCTTTCCGACGCACGCGAGGGTGTTACACATTCTCTGTGTTCACTTGAGTTTGAAAATCACAGACCGCTTTACAACTGGTTCTTGGAGGTTTTGGACATCGATACACCGCCAAGACAGATTGAATTTGCGCGTATGAACTTAAACTACACCCTTACAAGCAAGAGAAAGTGCTTAAAGCTTGTAACCGATAATCTCGTATCAGGCTGGGACGACCCGAGAATGGCAACACTTTGCGGTATGCGCCGCCGCGGATATCCCGCAGAGGCTATCCGTGCATTTGTTGACAAAATCGGTGTTTCCAAGGCAAACAGCGTTATTGACTATGCGTTGCTTGAATCCTGCGTTCGTGATTATCTTAATGAAAATGCGGACAGAGCGATGGCAGTTTTGCGTCCGCTCAAGGTTATTATTGATAACTACCCTGCCGATAAGACAGAGATTATCGAGGTTGATATCAACCCAAACAAGCCCGAGCTTGGTAAAAAACAGATTGCATTTTCTAAAGAAATTTACATCGAACAGGACGACTTTATGCTCAATCCCGTGGGCAAGTATTTCCGTCTTTGCCCCGAAAAAGAGGTGCGCCTCAAGGGTGCGTATTATGTAAGATACGCCTCACACGAGGAGGATGAAAATGGCAACATCACCGCCGTTCACTGCACCTATGACCCCGAAAGTTTTGGTGGCGAGACACCAGACGGGCGCAAGGTTAAGGGCACTTTGCACTGGGTTTCCTGCGCACACGCAGTTGCTGCAACCGTTCGCCTTTATGAGCGTCTTTTCAATGTTTCCAATCCGTCAGACGAAGAGGGTGTTTCAAGCTTTGCAGATAACTTGAATCCCGAATCACTTGTGACTCTCAACGGTTGTATGCTTGAAGCCGACATTAAAAACGCAAAGCCCGGTCAGCGTTATCAGTTTATGCGTCAGGGTTATTTCTGCGTTGACAAGGATTCCACACCCGACAACATTCTCATCAACAGAACAGTAGCGCTTAAAGATTCTTTTAAAGCGAGGTAAAATATGACCGTTCGGGATATTTATGATAAAATTGATGCCGCTTTCCCCTTTTCGTTGGCGTGTGAGTGGGATAATGTCGGTCTGCTTGTCGGAGACGAGTGTTCCCCCGTCACCAAGGCGGTTGTGACACTTGACTGCACAAAAAACGTAGTCGACTATGCAACAGAAATCGGCGCAGAGCTTATTATCACGCACCATCCCATAATTTTTGACCCGCTCAAAAAAGTTACCTGCAACAGTGTAGTATATGAATGCATAAAGAGTGGCATCAGCGTTATTTCGGCGCACACCAATCTTGATGTGGCGGACGGCGGTATTAACGACGAGCTTTGCAAACTACTTGGACTGAAATCCGTTCAAAAGATTACGGCTGATGACTTTACAATCCGCAAGGGTGTTTTGGACAAAGCTCTCACAGCAGAAGAGTTTTCAAACAAGCTCAAAAATATTTTCTCTGTGAATGTTCGTTACACCGATGCCAAAAAGCCTATTAAAACCGTTGCTGTTTGCTCGGGTGCGGGTGGCGGAATGTTGGAAGACGTTTTGCTGACCGATGCTGATGCATTTGTAACAGGTGACGTTAAGCATTCGCAGTTTATTTTGGCGGCGAATTGCGGTTTTCCGGTTTTTGACTGCGGACACTTTGGCACCGAAAATATTATTGTCGAGCCGCTAAAAAGCACTCTGGCTGAGGCGGTGCCGCAGGTTTCTTTTTATTCATATTTGAAAAGCGAAATATTAAACACTTGAAAAACACACTTAAAGATGTTATTATATTGATTGATAAATGCTATGACGAAGAAAAGTAGCAAAATGTTCACGCACAGAGAGGGTTTGCCACAGGCTGAAAGCAAATCTGCGAATGAAATTTTGTGAAGTTCACTTTCGAGCAGCGCGGCTGAAATGACAGTAGGTCTCGCCGTTTGGCAGCGTTATTTGCCGAAAAGTGTGCGGCTTTTGCCGCAAATGCGGGTGGTACCGCGGAGCAGATTTTTAAAGCTTCGTCCCAGTGTGGACGAAGCTTATTTTTTTGGAGGTAGCAAGTATATGAAGGAGCAACTGAAAAATATACAAATCAAGGCAAAGGCTGACGTTGAAAATGCGGCAACACTTGCCGATATTGAAGAACTTCGCGTTAAATATCTTGGAAAGAAGGGCGAGGTTTCGCTCGTTTTAAAGCAGCTTGGTCAGCTTTCGAGCGAGGAGAGACCAATAATCGGTCAGCTTGCAAACGAGGTGCGTGCAGATATTGAAAACGCAATCAAGGATGCAAAGAACCGTCTTGAAGCGGAAGCTTTGAATTCCCGTCTTGCCGCAGAGCGCATCGATATCACAATGCCCGGAAAGGTGTCTGCTTTTGGCGGACTTCACCCGATTAACATTGTACTTAACGATTTGATTGACATATTTCAGTCCATGGGCTTTGACGTTGTTGACGGCCCCGAGGTTGAAACCGATTACTATAACTTTGAGGCATTGAACGTTCCTGCCGACCATCCCGCAAGAGATATGCAGGATACATTTTATTTGAACGATAATCTGCTTCTCAGAACGCAGACCTCTGCCGCGCAGATTCGCACCATGAAAACCCGCAAACCGCCCATACGCATCGTATGTCCCGGCCGTGTTTTCAGAGCAGACGAGGTTGACGCAACACATTCCCCCGTTTTTCATCAGATGGAAGGACTTGTGGTTGACAGGGGTGTTACCATGTGCGACCTTTTGGGTGTTCTTGAGCAGTTTGCAAGAGAAATTTACGGACCTGAAACCAAGGTTAAATTCCGTCCGTCCTTCTTCCCCTTTACCGAGCCGAGCGTTGAGGTTGACGTTACCTGTTCGGAATGTGGTGGAAAGGGCTGCCGCGTTTGTAAGGGCTCGGGTTGGATTGAGATTTTGGGCGCCGGTATGGTGCACCCCAACGTGCTTCGCGCCTGCGGAATCGACCCCGAGGTTTATTCCGGCTTTGCCTTTGGAATCGGTCTCGACCGTCTTACAACAACACGCTATAAGATAAGCGATATCCGTCTTTTGTTTGAGAACGATGTGCGCTTCCTTGAGCAATTTTAACGGAGGTACGGTATAATGAAGATTTCACTTAATCAGCTTAAAACCTATGTAGATATAAATGTGGATGTTAACGAGCTTTGCGACCGTATGGTTATGGCAGGGTTCGAGGTTGAAGAGATTGTTGACCTTTCCGAGAGCATGAAAAATGTTGTTGTGGGAAGGATTGAAAGCATCACTCCCCACCCCGACTCCGACCATCTGCAGATTTGTATGGTTAACGTTGGAAGCGAAGTGCAGCAAATTGTTACAGGTGCGCAGAACGTTTTTGAGGGCGCTTTTGTTCCCGCTGCATTGCACGACTCATATCTTCCGAACGGCGTTCACATCAAGAAAGGCAAACTCCGTGGTGTTGAATCACTCGGAATGCTCTGCTCGGGCGAGGAGCTTTGTCTCAAGGACTGCGACTATAAGGGTGCCGAAGTTAACGGCATTATGATTATGGACGACAAGTATCCCGCAGGAACAGATTTGCGTGAGGTACTTGATTTGTTTGACACCGTCATTGATTTCAAGATTACCGCAAACCGCCCTGACTGCAACTGCATCATCGGTGTTGCAAAGGAAATCAGCGTTGTGCTCGGTGTTCCCTACAAGGCACCGTCGACAGAATATAAGACGGTTGGCGAGGACATAAATAATTATATTAAGGTTGATGTTGAAAACTACGACCTTTGTCCGCGTTATATCGGCAGATTTGTTAAGAATCTGCGCATCAAGGAGTCACCGCGTTGGCTTAAGCACTGTTTGACTGCTTCGGGTATGCGCCCAATCAACAACATTGTTGATATCACAAACTTTGTTATGCTTGAAACAGGTCAGCCGATGCACGCATTCAATTACGACCAGCTTGAAGGTAAACACATTATCGTTCGCAACGCTCACGAGGGCGAGAGCATCACAACACTTGACGGAAAACCGCATATGCTCACACCCGAAATGCTTGTGATTGCAGACGGCAGCAAGCCGTCTTGCCTTGCGGGTATTATGGGCGGTCTTGAAAGCGAAATTGAGGACGACACCAAAAATCTCTTCCTCGAAGCCGCAAAATTCAAGCGTGACAATGTTCGTCGCACCGGAAGACGCCTTGGTATCAGAACCGAGTCCAGCGGACGTTTTGAGCGCGGTGTCGATATCGTCAACGTTGAGTACGCAATGAATCGTGCTCTGAGCCTCATTTGCGAACTTGATGCAGGCGATATTGTTGACGGCGCACTTGACAGAAACTGCGGTCTGCCCGAAGACAGAATTTTAGAGGTTACCCCTGACAGCATTAATGCACTTTTGGGTCTTACAATACCTGAAGAAAAAATGCTTACAATTCTTAACAGTTTAGGTCTTGAGACCACACTAAATGACGGAACTCTTACCTGCCGCGTGCCTTCTATTCGCAGCGATATTGAGGGCAGAGCAGATTTAGCTGAAGAGGTTATGCGAATTTACGGCTACCATCACATCAAGGGCTCGGCTATGAACGGTCAGGTGCTTCGCGGACGCGTTATGCCGCAGCGCCTCAAAGAAAACCAAATCAAGACCGTTATGCTCGCAAACGGCGCACACGAGATTATGACATACTCGTTCATAAGCAGTAAGGCAACCGCTTCTCTGGGACTTTGTGACGGCGACGAGCGTCTTAACACAGTCAGCATCTTAAATCCGCTTGGTGACGAATATTCCACCATGCGCACACAGCTTACCACAAGTATGTTTACCGTGCTTTCGACCAACTACAACCGAAAGATTCCTGCCGCACGACTCTTTGAAATCAGCAAGCGCTTTATTCCCAAAGCGCTTCCCTTAACAGAGCAACCGCTCGAATTACCGACAATGTCTATAGGTATGTATGGCGAAAATGAAGATTTCTTCACTCTCAAGGGAGTTATCGAGCAGCTTATGGCAGAGTTTGGTGCTGTGGTTTCATATGAGCGCAGCGACGAGCCTTATATGCATCCGGGCAGACAGGCAAAGGTTATGCTCTGTGATACACCTGTTGCCGTATTCGGCGAGGTACATCCTGCAGCTGCATCGGCATTCTCTCTCGCACCGCGCACCTACGTTGCAGAAATTTGGCTTGACCGACTCTTTGCTACCGAAAAGAAAAAGACAATTTACAAGCCGCTTCCGAAGTTCCCTGCCGTCAGCCGTGACTTTGCTCTGCTTTGTGACATTGACCTGCCCGCCGCAGAGATTGAAAACGCCATCCGCACAGGTGCAGGAAAGCTTTGCGAGGATGTTAAGCTCTTTGACGTTTACGTTGGCTCACAAATCCCCGAAGGTAAAAAGAGTATTGCATACAGCGCAACACTGCGTTCAAAGGAAGCAACTTTGACCGATGAGCAGATTGAACGCGCAAGTGCAAAAATTATAAAGAAGCTCGAAGAAATCGGCGCAGAGCTTCGCAAATAACAAAATGTTTTTAAAAAATTAATATTTTGGTACTTGCATAATATTTTATTTTGTTATAATATTGAGTTGTGAGGTGTTAGTTATGAATGATAAGACTATGACTTTTTCTATCGGCAATGAACAAGAACAGGAGATACGCCGCGTATTGACTGCTGTTTATGATGCGCTCAAGGAAAAGGGATATAATCCTATAAATCAGATTGTTGGGTATATTCTCTCGGAAGACCCGACATATATTACCACGCACAATAACGCCCGCAGTCTTATAAGAAGAATTGACCGCGACACACTCTTGCAGTCTCTTGTAAGATATTATCTTACCGACTAATAAAAGTGAAAGAACCGTAGCTTCTGCTACGGTTCTTTTTTTATTTACAGGAGTATTATTAGGAGTATCACTGTGCAAATCAGCACAAGCAAACTTGAACAGAGCAATATTTTATAACAGTTGTTATATGGCTTTTTCACCTTTTTCACGAGCATCACGACCGAGAACACCGCAAGTGCAAGGGGAAGAAATGCAAAAAGGAATATTGCCATTGCAACAGTGCTTTGTATCGGTTTTTCTTCCTCACCCACAACCCAATCAAGTTCTTCTTCGGGCACCGAATCGTAAAGTTCTGATAATTTTGAAATCAGTTCGTTATCGGTTAGCTGATATATTTTCGCCTGCACCTCAGAGCTGTTTATTGCAAAATATCCGTCTGCATAAAACGCTGTGCGGTCATACTCGGGGTAGTACACAAGATAGAAAACATCAGGGGCCGACTCTTGTATTCGGCGTATTATCATTCCGTTTTGTTTGCGAAGTCCGCCACCATTATCGACCTTGAAAAGCTCGTGTCTTTCATAATTTTCAAGCACATTTGCTGCTACGGTTGAATAAAGACCGCTTTGACGCCATTTTTCTATTTCTTCATTAGTCAGGGTCGTTCTCATACTATAATCATTTTCGGTCATATAGTATTGTCCGTTTTCACCATTCAAAAAAGCTACTACATCATCATAATGCGTTTCTTCAAAATAGTATCCACTATAGCTGTATCCTTCTTTGCGGTTCGTGTTGTTAACATATATTATATATGGATGTTCTTTCACAACAAACACATCAAACGACGAATAAAGTTTTTCATCCGCTTCCAAACTGAATTTTTTCTCAATAAAATCTTTTTCTCCGAAAGAATGCGCAAACTTTATATCGGTAATCGGCAGATAGGTTTTACCCTGATATATTATGCTTTCGCAGTTTTCGGTTATTATGGCTTTTTTGAAGCTTTCTTTAAAATCTGCGTCCCCCGCGGATACGACCGTTGTAAGAGTCAGGCAGAGTGCAAGTATCGTTATAAATATTGATAATATTTTTTTCATTATTCTGCCCCCTATTCCAAGTTAAGTTTTTTATCCAAAAGCCAATTTTGCGCCATATAAAGTGCAGTTGACACGGCTACTGCAACGCCGATTACAAGAAAGCCTATCAGCATTACAGAACAAAGCACCTGTGGTTTTTCGAGTTCTGAGAGCCGCTCGAACACCCTATAAAAATTGTATCTTAAAAGCACCGTCTGGACAAAGCCTGTCACTGCGCCGCCTAAAAGATAATATATGCCGATTGCCGCCAAAACCCTGTGCTTGCGTACGATTACCGCAGATATTGTAAGGCATATAAATATCGAAAGAGCCGACAAAACACGAAGCGCTACAAAGAGAATAACCGCTTCTATCATATAAACGGGGATATACAATCCAACTATATCAATTATCTCGCGAATTGTACGAAGAATATCCCTGATTATATAATCCTTGAATATTTCATCACCGATTCCAACTGAGAACATCAGCACAACGTCAAACGCCATTACGAGCGCCGTTGCTACATAAACTATCAGCGACATAAGTGTTTTGGAATTTAAAAGCTGACTTTTCTTTACAGGAAGCGTGAAGGTCAGATATCCCTCATCGGTGTAGAAATTTTTATAAAACCGCATAAACACGAGTATCTCGCTTAACACATAGAAAATGGCAAGACCGATGCAACAAACCACGATTCCAAGCTCTGCTATATCCTGCAAAACACTATAGCTTGTGTAATTAACATTTGCTATGCTGATACAAATTCCACCCGCAAAGGCAACGCAAACCGAAACTAAGGCAGCTATCCACCAGTGCTTCAAAATTGACTGAAGGTCGTATTTTAATAACTTTGCGAACATCTGAATACCTCCTTAAACATCGCATCAAGCGACAGTCCCGACTCGGCTCTTGCCTCGTCGACAGCGCCCTGCTGCAAAATTTTTCCGCCGTAGCTTAAGAACATATATTCATCAAGCACCTGCTCGACATCCGAAATCAAGTGTGTTGTGATTATAACGGTGGCTTCGGGGTTATAGTTGCCGACAATGGTGCTGAGAATATATTCTCTCGCCGCGGGGTCAACGCCCGCTATCGGCTCGTCGAGCAGATACAGCTTCGCGTTGCGCGACATAACGAGAATGAGCTGCACCTTTTCCTTTGTTCCCTTTGAAAGCGTTTTAAGTTTCGCTGTCGGGTTAATATTAAGGTCGGAAAGCAGAGAATATGCCTTGTTTACATCAAAGTCGTCATAAAATTCGTTGAAATATTTTACAAGCTCATCAACCTTCATCCAAGAGTTAAAGTATGTTCTCTCGGGTAGATACGACACGAGCGCCTTGCTTTCGTCCCCTACCTCATGTCCGTCTATCAGCACTTCGCCCGAGTTTGGCTGCAAAACTCCCGCTATTATTTTAATAAGTGTCGATTTTCCGCAACCGTTTGGTCCCAAAAGACCAACAATTTTTCCCTTCGGTATTGAAAAATTCATACCGCACAGGACGCCTACGCCCTTTTTGTATTCTTTGTTAAGATTTCTGCATTCTAATATACTCATTTGTCAGTATCCCTCCCTAACATATCTATGAGTTCATCGCGTGTGATGGATAGTGACTCTGCTTTTTTTAGAAATTCACTAACCAAATCCTCCGCCGCTTTTTTTCGTGCCGCCAGAAGTATCTCGGGGTCGCCCGTTACGAAGCGCCCTTGTGTGCCTTTGGAATATAAAATTCCTTCGGTTTCAAGCTCTGTCAAAGCGCGCTGAACAGTATTCGGATTGACCGCAGCCGTTAACGCTAACTGCCGCACCGTCGGTATCTGCTCGTCTTCCTTATACGCTCCGCTTAGCACATCGTTGCGCAAACGGTTGGCTATCTGCAAATACACGGGTGTGTGCGCATCAAAACTCCAAGCCATATCAAAACTCCTTTCTTGTATTACTGTACTAATACAATAATACAACGCGAATTTAATTTTGTCAACAAAAAAATTCGGCAGCTTAAAATACTGTCGAATTTTTTATTTTTTATTTCGTCTGAATTTTATATTAAAGAAAAGTATCAAAAGAATCTGCATAACCGCCACGGCGACTATAAAGGTGGAAACCTTTTCGAGTTCGAAGGTCAAAGCGAAGGAGAGCAAAATTGTCCAAAGCAGAGAGGAAATTGAAAGTGCAAGTTTTGTTTTGCCCCACCACAACGAAGAAAAGACGATGAGCACGATGCTGCAAAGCGGCAATGCATATATAAAACACTTCCAAAGGGCAAAGCCGCCAAAGTTTACGACGCTCAGTGTTGCAAAGACCGTTGCCGCCAAAAACCACACAAGACCAATTGAAATGAGTGTGATTAGCTTATGATTTCGCACGATATCAACGGGGCGCTCGGGCACCTTTTCATTTATCAGGTCGTCAACCCGCACCGCAAAAAGCTCGGCTATTTGTGAGAGCACAAATATATCAGGTATTGCTTCTGCGCGTTCCCACTTGGAAACCGACTTGTCGGAATAGTTGAGTTTCTCTGCGAGTTGCGACTGAGTAAGCCCTGCGCTTTTTCTGAAATGTGCAAGCTTTTTTGCAAAGGCTTCTTTAATTTTCTGTTCTTCCACGCGGCCTACTCCTTTCTTTTATATATGTATATTTTACATCAAAATCGACTTTTCTTCAAGTGTTTTTAAACGACACCGACATTTTATATTTTTCTCCGTTTAATAAAATAGTTTTTGTGACTGTTTTATTATCGCTTTTTGCAAAGGTGTCAGCGCTTTTCATATCGGCAATTCCCCTGCCGCTTAATTTACAAAGGCTTTCCTTTTTTGTCCATATTTCTATAAACCGCTCTTTGTCGGTCGCATATGCTTTTTCCCTTTGTGAAAAAAATCGCTCTGCGAGTTTTTTAAAGTTTACATCTCTACTGACAGGCTCGATATCGACCCCTATTTCCCTATCGGCGCCGCTTTTTATTGCAAGCCAACAGTCGTCTGCGTTTTTGGAAAGGTCGCTCTCACCCGTATTTACCGCACAGCAAACCGCACCGCCTGAGTGAGATAGTGAAAAGCCCACCCGACCACCTTTCAAAAACGGTTTTCCGTGCGGGGCAGTTTCAATTTCGTCTGCATTATATTCTTTTAAAAGGGACGACAGCATATAGTCGCGCAACGCTATACCGCACTCGTGCATTTCCGTTTCCGACTCGCCGCACATATCAAAGCCTATATATATCATTACCGTCACCACCCTTTTAATATTTATTAGTTTAACCGCTTTTTAAATACCCGTCAAGATTTAAATTCTTGACAAAGCCCATTATTCGTGTAATAATTTTTATAAGCACGAAAGGGGTGCGTTTATGAAAAAAATAGAATTTTTGGATGAACTTTGTGCACGGCTTTCTCATCTTCCGCAAGAAAAGGCGGAAAATGCCCGACATTACTATTCGGGCATTATTGAAGGTCGCATTCAGTGCGGAATGTCAGAAGAGGATGCCGTTGCCGCAATTGGAGACGCTGAGAATGCTGCGCTCGAATATATTAATATGATTAGCAGAAAAAGCACACACCGCATATCAAACAAAATCAAATCCATGCCGACGATGATGAGAATTATATCTTCAGGTGTTCTCAGTACTGTTTGTTTTTTGCTTGTCGGTATTATGTGGGTTGCTGCAATATCGGTATATGTCGTTACAGCACTTGCAGGTCTTTTGGGAGTCTGTGGTATTCTTTACGGAATATTTATGTGTTTTGTAAGAACCGTTCCGGTTGGACTCTGCGTTGCGGGAATCGGTATGATTTTACTCTCCGTTATGTTCCTGCTTTTTGGACCCGCGCGTGTAATCAGAAAGGCTTCTGCCGCCTTTACAACCTTTATTAAGGGCAAGGTCAGAGCATTACTTGCAAAGGAGGCACTTGCCGTATGAAATATGGAAAAATTTATGTAACCGCGGCGCTGTTTCTTTGTGCCGGTCTTATAGTTTTTGTTATTGGCTTTGCAATGATGGGCTTCAATGTTATGAACTTTGATACCGAGCCTGCATATGTGCAAAGAAGCTACTCGCTTGACGGAAATGTAAGCTCTATTTCGGTCTGCGAGGAAAACGCAAACGTCAATGTTGTGCTATCAAAGGACAAAAAAATTAATTTGAAATATTATGAAAATGGCGAAAAGACATATACTATTTCTAAGCTTGCAGACGGCTCAATCAGTATAAAAAAAGATAATGCAGGCAACTTTATTAACAACTTTTTTGCCTTTTCGGTAAGCACTCCCATTCTCACTATTGAAATTCCCGAAAAATATGCGGGAAAGCTTTTGATTGAAAATAGGGACGGCAATATAGCGGTTGAGGGCATATGTATGGGAACCCTCTCGGCCGAGACCGACAACGGTTATGTGCGAATTTACGAATCGTCTTTTTCGGGAAATGTTGATGTTGAGACCGAGGACGGCAACATTGAGCTTTATCAAGTCAAGGTTGACGGCACCGCCAAAATAACAGCAGACAACGGAAGACTGTTTTCTCAGTCGGTTACCACAGGCGAGCTTTATATGGAGGCCGACAACGGCTTTATGACCTTGGTTGATACAAGCTCCTCGGGTAGCATCTTTGCCGAAAGCGATAACTGCGATATTGAAATCAGCAGCATAAGCTTCGAAAATGCTATAACCTTGATTGCTGAAAACGGTGACATCAAAGGAAGCGTTATTGGAAGCGAAACCGATTTTGCTTATAACTGCGTTGCGACAAACGGCACATCCAACCTTGAGAATATCGTATCAAACGGTCGCAAGCAGTTGAATTTACGCACCGAAAACGGAGATATTGAAATTAACTTTATCAGCACGGCTTCTCCTCAGGAATGATTTTTGTATGATAAAAGACTTTATAAAAAAATATAAAAGTATTTTAAGTTATCTTTTTTTCGGCGCACTTACTACCATTATAAATATAGCGGCGTATATGCTCTGCTATAATCTGCTTGGTATCAAAAACATTCCATCAAACATAATTGCCTTTGTCCTCTCGGTCGCTTTTGCTTTTGTCACAAACAAGCTTTTTGTTTTTGAAAGCCGAGGCAGAGGCTTTAGGGAAACCTTGGTTGAAGCACTATCCTTTTTTTCGTGCAGAATCGGGTCGGGATTAATTGAGCTTATTATTATGTATGTTTTTGTTGACCTTCTTTGCTTCAACGGAAACATTATAAAGGTCATTACAAACGTGCTTGTTATAATACTTAATTACGTTGCAAGCAAGGTTTTTATATTCAAAAAAAAGTAAAAGATGCGGCAAAACCGCATCTTTTATGCATTTATGCAATAATTTTCAGTATTTTATGCATAATTTTGAATTTTTATTGAATATTTTTGAAAAAATCAGAATAAATATGCAAAAAAGTGTTGACAAACGCATATTGTAGAATTATAATGGTAACATCGTTTTTTAATTTGGTTTTACGGCAAACTAAACGCCGCTTACGGAGGTTTATATTATGAATAAGGAAAACATCAAAAAGGTTGTTCTCGCCTACTCGGGCGGTCTTGATACATCCATCATCATCCCCTGGCTTAAAGAAAACTACAACAACTGCGAGGTTGTTGCCGTTTCGGGAAACGTGGGGCAAGCAGATGAGCTTGAAGGATTGGAAGAGAAGGCTCTTAAGACAGGCGCTTCCAAGCTTTATGTTCTTGACCAGACTGATGAATATGTTGACGAATACATAATTCCGACAATGAAGGCGGGTGCTGTATATGAAGATTATCTTCTCGGAACCAGCCATGCTCGTCCTTGCATCGCAAAGGGACTTGTTGAAATAGCAATCAAGGAAAAAGCAGACGCAATTGTTCACGGCTGCACAGGCAAGGGTAATGACCAGGTTCGTTTCGAGCTTGCAATAAAGCATTTTGCACCCAATATGCCGATTATCGCTCCTTGGAGAGAGTGGGACATCAAATCTCGTGAAGAAGAGATTGATTATGCTGAGGCACACAACATTCCGCTCAAAATAAATCGTGAAACAAGTTATTCAAAGGATAAGAACCTTTGGCACCTTTCACACGAGGGTCTCGACCTTGAGGATACAGGCAACGAGCCGCAATATGAAAAGGAAGGGTTCCTTGAGATGGGAGTTTCCCCCATTGCCGCACCTGACAAGCCTACATATATCGAGCTTGAGTTTGAACAGGGTACACCTGTTGCACTCGACGGCAAGAAGATGACCGCTAAGGAAATCATTCTTGAGCTCAACAAAATCGGTGGCGCAAACGGTATCGGAATTATCGACATCGTTGAAAACCGTCTTGTTGGTATGAAATGCCGCGGCGTTTATGAAACTCCCGGCGGAACAATTCTTTACAAGGCACACAGCGTGCTTGAGAGCATCTGCCTTGACAAGATGACCTTGCACGAAAAACAAAAGCTTTCCATTACCTTTGCGGAACTCGTTTACAACGGTCAGTGGTTCACACCCTTACGCGAGGCTCTTTCGGCCTTTGTTGACAAGACACAGGAAAAGGTTACCGGCAAGGTAAGACTTAAGCTCTACAAGGGTAATATGATAAACGCAGGCGTTTGGAGTCCATACTCACTCTACAGTGAAGAGATTGCCACCTTCGGTGAGAGTGACTATGACCAGCGCGATTCTGCAGGATTTATAAATCTCTATGGTCTGCCGATTAAGGTTCAGGCAATGGTAGACGGCAAATAAACACAGCAAGGAGACATACCGATGGCAAAGATGTGGTCGGGCCGCACCGACGGGGCAACCGAAAAACTTGCAGACGATTTTAATTCGTCGATAAGGTTTGACTGCCGAATGTTCCGTCAGGACATAAAGGGCAGCATGGCTCACGCGGCAATGCTCGGCGCAAAAAACATCATATCGAGCACCGATGCAGAACAACTCATAGATGGTCTTTCGGAAATATTGGCCGATATTGAATCGGGCAAGCTTTTGATTGATACCGAATGCGAAGACATACATATGTTTGTTGAGCAGGTGTTGACCGAGAGAATTGGTGACGTTGGCAAGAAGTTGCACACAGCACGAAGCCGAAACGACCAGGTTGCTCTTGACATACGAATGTATCTGCGCGACGAGATTGATGAGATTTCAGAGCTTACTAAAAACTTAATAGCTGCGCTAAGCGATAAAGCAGAGCAGTATAAGGATGCTATTATGCCGGGTTATACACATCTGCAAAGAGCACAGCCCATAACCTTCGGGCATCATCTTATGGCTTATGCCATGATGCTTCTGCGTGACATTGACAGACTAACGGACTGCAAAAAACGTATGAACATATCTCCTATCGGATGTTGTGCTCTCGCGGGAACTACATATGATACCGACCGACGATATGAAGCAAAGGAGCTTTTGTTTGACGACATTTGTCTTAACAGTCTTGACGGCGTGTCTGACCGCGATTTCTGCGTTGAGCTTCTCAGCGATATTTCACTTCTTATGATGCATCTCTCCCGTTTCTCCGAGGAACTGATTCTTTGGTCTAGTTGGGAATTCAAGTTTGTTGAACTGTCCGACGCATACACAACCGGTTCTTCTATAATGCCGCAAAAGAAAAATCCCGATATGGCAGAACTTG
This sequence comes from Acutalibacteraceae bacterium, assembly GCA_045601885.1. GTDB lineage: Bacteria > Bacillota > Clostridia > Oscillospirales > Acutalibacteraceae > SIG589. Next base: position 48,376 of record JAZSAN010000015.1, read on the forward strand.
TGCGCGGCAAAACGGGAAGAGTTTACGGTGATTTGATTGCACTTCTCACCACACTAAAGGGTTTGCCGCTTGCATATAACAAGGATATGCAAGAAGATAAGGAAGGCGTGTTTGACGCTTGCGACACCGTTAAGATGTGTCTTAAGGTCTTCTGCGGTATGATTGAAACCATGGAAGCGTGCAAGGATAATATGTTATCGGCGGCACAAAACGGATTTATTAACGCAACCGACCTTGCCGATTATCTTGTTAAAAAAGGTCTTCCCTTCAGAAGTGCTTATAAAATTTCGGGGCAGATTGTTGCACACTGCATAAAAAATCACACTGTACTTGAAAATCTATCGCTTGATACATATAAATCCTTCAGCAATTTATTTGAAGAAGATTTGTATGACGACATCAGCCTTATAACTTGTGTTGAAAAACGCATAAGCGAAGGCGGAACCTCGGTTTCTTCTGTTGAAAAACAGATTAAATATATAAATAAAAAATTAAAAAATATATAAAAAAGAAAGGTTTTGATTATTATGAAAAAATTATTTGCACTTGTTTTAGCAGCACTTTTGTGCCTCACATGTCTCACCGGTTGCGGTGAAAAGGGCAAGACTCTTGCTGAGGTTAAAGAAGCAGGAGAGCTCGTAATGGCTACAAGCCCTGACTTCCCTCCCTTTGAAAATCTTGAAGGCAGCGAAGTTGTTGGTATCGAAGTTGACGTTATGAAACTTATCTGCGAAAAGCTCGGCGTTACACTCAAGATTGAGCAGATGGACTTTGAATCTGTTCTCCCCGGCGTTCAGGCTGGTAAGTTTGATGTTGGTGTTTCGGGTATCACCGTTACAGAAAAACGTCTTAAGAACTCACTCTTCACCGACCCCTACTGCCTCGCAGCACAGGCTATCGTTGTTAAGGAAGGCAGCGCTATAAAGACAAAGGCAGATTTGACCGGCAAGAAGATTTCTGCTCAGACTGCAACAACCGCAGAAAGCTACTGCATGGATGCAGGCTACGAAGTTAGCGCTTTTGCTGCAAACAGCGATGCTCAGAGTGCTCTCGTAACAGACAAGGTTGATGCTTGGGTTATCGACGACCTGACCGCAGCTGACATGGTTAAGGCTTACAATGAGACAAACGATGACAAACTCGTTATTCTCTCCGAAGCTATGACAACCGAACCCTATGCTTTTGCTTTTGCTTTCGGCAGTGAGGACCTCGTTGAAGAAATCAATAAGATTCTCTCGGGTCTTGTTAAGGACGGCACTATTAAGAGCATTTTTGATAAATTCGAGGCTCCCTATACCGCTCCTGAAGTAAAGTAAGATAGGATAATTAAAGGGAAGTGTTTACCACTTCCCTTTTTACGCTTGGAAAGGAATTGATTTTTTGAACGCTTGGTTTGAACAACTGTACAGCACGTTTATCGAAGAAGAGCGATATATGATGCTTATTGACGGTTTTAAAAACACAGTCATAATCACACTTGGCGCACTTGTAATCGGCGTTATTATCGGTACGATTATTGCCGTTGCAAAATATTTCTCCGAAGATGTCAAGGCGCTCCGTCCGATTTCGTGGCTTTGTGATACATATACCACCGTCATTCGTGGTGTCCCCGTTGTTGTGCTTTTGCTTATTTTTTATTTTGTTATTCTTACATCATCAGAGGGAACTGTGGTTGGTATTCTGACCTTTGGTATTAACTCGGGCGCTTACATGGCTGAGCTTATCCGCAGCGGTATCAACGCGGTTGACAAGGGGCAGATGGAAGCGGGACGCAGTCTTGGTATGTCCAAGATGCAAACAATGCGCAAGATTATCTTCCCGCAGGCGATACGCTATATTCTTCCCGCTATCGGTAACGAGTTTATTGCACTTTTAAAGGAGACCTCTGTTGCAGGTTATGTTGCTGTTGTTGACCTGACCCGCGCAGGAAACCTTATCAGAAACAACACCTTTGATGCCTTCAATCCCTTAATGGTTGTAGCGCTTACATATCTTATTTTGGTTGTGCTTCTTACACAACTGTTAGGTTCTGTTGAGAGGAGGTTGGCTAAGAGTGATAAACGTTAAAAATTTGGTTAAAAACTTTGACGGCGTTGAGGTTTTAAAGGGTATTGACGTTGAAATTAACAAGGGCGACGTTATGTGCGTAATTGGTCCTTCAGGCTCTGGAAAGTCGACCTTCCTTCGTTGTCTTAATATGCTTGAAGAGCCCACAGGCGGAGAGATAATTTTTGACGGCGACGACCTTACAGACAAGAAGGTTGACCTTAACCGCCACCGTCAAAAGATGGGAATGGTTTTCCAGCAGTTTAACCTTTTCCCACACATGAGTGTGCTTCAAAATATGACCTGTGCACCCATGATGCTCAAGGGTATATCACGCGAGGATGCTGAGAAAAAGGCGCTTGAATTGCTTGACAGAGTTGGACTTTATGACCGCGCCGACTCTTATCCCAACCAGTTATCAGGTGGACAAAAACAGCGCGTTGCTATTGTTCGCGCTCTTTGTATGGAGCCTGAAGTTATGCTCTTTGACGAGCCGACAAGTGCGCTTGACCCTGAGATGGTTGGCGAGGTTTTGGACGTTATGAAGGAGCTTGCACACGAAGGCATGACCATGGTTGTTGTAACACACGAAATGGGCTTTGCGCGTGAGGTTTCCAACCGCGTTCTGTTTTTGGACGACGGCGTTATTGCAGAAGAGGGCTCACCCGAAGACATTTTCACCGCTCCAAAGAGCGAACGTCTTCAGTCATTTTTAGCAAAAGTTTTATAGGAGATATGATTTATGATTTCACTTAAAGGAAGAAGTTTCTTAACGCTGCTTGATTTCTCTAGCGACGAAATCGCAGGTCTTATCGACTATGCCGCAGAGCTGAAAGCACAAAAAAAGGCGGGTATTCCCCACCGCTTGTGCGAAGGCAAAAATATTGCCCTCGTTTTTGAAAAGACAAGCACCCGCACACGCTGTGCGTTTGAGGTTGCTGCTGCAGACCTTGGCATGCATCCCGTTTATCTTGACCCGCAGGGCTCACAGATTGGCAAAAAGGAAAGCATTGCCGACACCGCGCGTGTTCTCGGCAGAATGTTTGACGGCATTGAATACCGCGGATTCGGTCAGGAAATTGTCAAAGAGCTCAGCGATTTCGCAGGTGTTCCCGTTTGGAACGGACTGACAAACGAATTTCACCCCACGCAGATTCTTGCGGATTTTTTGACTATTAAGGAGCATTTTGGCACCTTATCGGGCAAGAAGCTCGTTTATATGGGTGATGCACGTTATAATATGGGCAATTCGCTTATGGTCGGATGCGCTAAAATGGGTATGCACTTTGTTGCCTGCGCGCCGAAAAAATATTTCCCCGACAGTGACTTAGTCGAAAAATGCAAGGCAATTGCAAAGGATACGGGTGCGACGCTTGAATTCATAGAAGACCCCATGGTTGCCACAAAGGGCGCAGACGTTATCTATACGGATGTTTGGGTATCTATGGGCGAGCCGGCATCAGTTTGGAAGGAGAGAATCGAAGAACTCTCCCCCTACCGCGTTTGCAAATCTCTTATGGACAATGCGGGAGCACAGTGCAGATTTATGCATTGTCTACCCGCTTTCCACGACCTTAAGACCCAAATCGGCAAGGAAATTTATGAAAAATTCGGTATTGACTGTATGGAAGTCACCGATGAAGTTATTGAGGGACCGCAGTCAATTGTTTTCGATGAGGCGGAAAACCGTATGCACACTATAAAAGCCGTTATGGCGGCAACGCTTGTATAACAAACCGATAAAACAAAAAGAGGAGATACTTCGCAAGAAGTTATCTCCTCTTTTTTTGCGTTTTTTACTCCATAGCTTCTTCGATTTCTTTTTTCACCTTTGCGGCGACGCCTGCAACATATGCATTCATAAGTATCTCTTCAATATCCTGCTTTGTTGCCATAACATAGTTGTTAGCGGCGCAGGCATCCTTGAGCGCGTTTTCCGCAAGTGTTGGAATATCCTTTATATCAAAGGGTGTATCGCAAAGATACGGGATTCCTATATCACTTGAAAGCTGTCTGATATTTTGTATTGCAAGCTTTGCGGCATCGTCATCGCTCATACCCTCGGTATCGGCATCAAACCATGCCTGACCGATACGCGCAACACGCTTTGTTCTATACGGTGCGTTGTATTCCATAACAAATGGTAAAAGTATCGCATTTGCCACGCCGTGCGGAGTGTGATAAAATCCGCCAAGCTGGTGCGCTATTGCGTGCACAAGACCGAGTCCACTGTTTGAAAAGGCAAGTCCTGCAAGATATTCTGCCCAGCACATATCGGTTCTTGCCTGAATATCTCTACCAAAATGGGTTGCCCTTTTGAGCGATTTGCTGACAAGTCGTATTGCTTCTATTGCGGCGCCGTCGCTAAACGGTGTATGTACGTTTGAAAGGAATGCTTCAACCGCATGGGTAAGCGCATCCATTCCCGTTGCCGCCGTGAGTGCGGGCGGCATACCGACCATAAGGCTCGGGTCGTCTATTGCAAGATAAGCCATACAGTTGTTATCAACCATAACCATCTTGATTTTCTTCTCTTCATCGGTTACGACATATGCTCTGGTAACCTCTGAGCCCGTGCCCGCAGTTGTGTTGATGGCAACAATGGGTGCGCCGGGTTTTTGAGACTTTGCGACACCTTCATAATCTCTGATATCTCCGCCATTTGACGCGAGAATGCTGACAGCCTTTGCAACATCAATCGGCGAGCCGCCGCCAATTGCCACCAAAAAGTCTGCCCCGCTGTTTTTATATATACTATGCGCATCGTTAACAATACGCACGCTCGGATTGGGCTCCACCTTGTCATATATGGTGTAGGGTACATTGTTGCTATCCAAAACATCGGTAACCTGTTTTACCGTTCCAAGCTTTACAAGCCCCGCATCTGTCACAACAAGTGCTCGTTTTACGCCGACAGAATTCATAAAACGAGGTATTTCTCCGATACTTCCGTTTCCGATAAGAGTATGCGCAGGTTGAAAAAGTTCAACTATTTCATTCTTTTTCACAACTTTTCCTCCTTCGCCGCTTTTATATCATTATATATCTGTTCCTTCAATTCGTCAAGCGAACCAAAGGTTTTTTCCTCTCTTAAAAACCGCTTGAAATTAACGGTTATCTCTTTTTCGTACAAATCGCCCTTGAAATCGATAATATTCGTTTCACATATGGTATCATCGAGCTTATATGTCGGGCGTTTGCCAACGTATGTGACGGCACAATACTCTTTGTTTTCGAGCATGACAGTGGTAGCATACACGCCGTGCTTCACTTCACACATATCCTGTGGATACATAAAATTAACGGTTGGATATCCAAGCGTTCTTCCTCGTTTATCCCCGTGTGAAACCCTGCCTTTTACTGCATAATCTCTTCCAAGCAGTTTATTAGCCGACATTATATCGCCGCTTTTCAAAAGTTCTCTGATTCTTGTTGAAGATACGGCGCTTCCGTCCATCTCCACCGCATCAATTATACAAAGTTCTATTCCCTTTTGGTTGCAAAATTCCTTTAGCTTTTGTGTGTTTCCCTTGCCGCCTTTACCAAAGCTATAGTTAAAACCGCAGCATATTTTTCTGGGCGCATAGGTTTCGTAAAGCCCCAAAAGAAAATCCTCTGCAAAGACATCCTTGACCTCAGAAAAATTGAGCACCTCAACAGAAAATCCCATATTTTCAAGGATTTTGTGCTTTTCTTCAAGCGGCAACAGAAGCTCCCGCTTACCCGACATTTCCATTGCGGGTGGAACATCAAACAAGACCGCAACAGCAGAGCACGAAGCAGCAGAAGAAAGCACCTTCATATGTGCAACATGAAGGCCGTCAAAGCTACCAAGCGCCAATGCTGTATCGGTCATTTTAATCACTTCCGTCTTTGTTGTTTATGACACACTCAACCTTTATGCTGTTTGTGTCTGTCTGCACCCTGCCTATTCCAAGCAGTACATCATTATATTTTATGCGAAGGCACATTCCGTCAGTCGCACATTTAAGTCCCGTACGGGCAATATCAAGTTCACCGCCGTTGCAAAAGCGCACCGCCTGTTTTTCCGTGATGCACAAATACGGCATATTTTGAAGCGCTTTATCGGGTGACAAGACATAATCTTTAATATTATCCTGTGTCAAACAGCCAAGCCTTACAGTATCACTAATTGAAAAACCTGCCGAGCTTGTCCGCACAAGCTCGGTGAGCGTTGCGCCGCAGCCAAGCTTTTCTCCGATATCTCTGCAGAGCGAACGTATGTATGTTCCCTTTGAGCAGGTAACATCCAGATTAAATTCGACACCGTCAAAATCTCTGACGGTTATTTTTTTGATTTCAATTTTTCTTGGCTCGCGCTCGACTGTCTCACCCTGTCTTGCAAGCTTATAAAGGCGCTCACCGTCCTTCTTTATTGCCGAAAACATTGGCGGTATCTGGTTGCAGACACCCAAAAAGCTTTCAGCGACAGAGAGCAGTTCTTTCTCCGAGACACAAACGGGTGATTCTGAGAGAATGTTTCCCGTTATGTCTTCGGTGTCGGTCGTAATTCCGAGCCGCACCCTTGCGGTATAACTCTTTTCGCTTTCTGTGACATAGTTGCTAAGCGATGTTGCTCTGCCCACAAGGACAGGCAAAACGCCCTCTGCCAACGGGTCAAGCGTGCCCGTATGTCCGACACGCTTTGTGCCGCACAGCCGTCTGACCGCCGCCACAACACCAAATGAGGTTATACCCTTTGGTTTATTTATCAGTATTAATCCCTGCACCTGTTTCCTCCAGTGCTCTCTTTACATGTTTTATTATTTCTTTCTTAGCCTGTTTTAAACTGCCGGTAATTTCGCATCCGGCCGCACACATATGACCTCCACCGTTCATACCGCTGCATATTTTTGCAACATCAACGGGAGGATATGAGCGCATGGAAACCTTCCACTTTTTTGCGGCTTTCTGTCGCAAAGTAACGCCGACCAAAACGCCCTCTATTGAACGCGGAATGGCTGTTATTCCGTCCAAATCACTGTTGTCGCACCCGCTCTCGCGCATCATCTTGGTTGTAACCGGCATAACCGCCAAGCGCTCGTCAAGGCAGAGCTCCACATTTCGCAAAGCAGCTTTTTCAATAGCCATTCTACCTTTTGATTTCGTGTCAAACATTATTCTGTTTATCTCTGCCACGTCGATGTCATATTCCATAAGCTCTGCTGCAATTACGTGGGTCTTAGGCGAAGTGTTTGAAAATTTAAAACAACCCGTATCGGTAGCAATTCCCGTGTAGAGTGCGCTTGCCATTACGGTATCAAGCGGTACCGAAAGTTCGCGAAGTATGTCATAAATACATTCACCCGCCGCTGCAGCCGTTCCGTCAAGGAACAGCATTTTTGCAAAATCTCTGTGAGATATATGATGGTCGATAGCAAAAACTATCTTATCTTCATACTGCTCTGCTATGCTGCCGAGAAGCTTAATATCGGCAACGTCTACCGAAATTATCGTCTTTTCCTCAAACTCGGGAAAAGTTATTTTATCCGTAAAATATCCATACTGCTCCGGAATTTTATCGGCGCAGATGACCTTTGCATTCTTCCCCATTTTTTGCAACCCTGCACAGAGTGCATAAGACGAGCCCAGTGTGTCACCGTCAGGCATGGCATGTGTTAATATGAGATAATCGTCATTCGCTCTCAAAAAATCACATGCTGCTTTCAGGTTGCAACGTTTTGATTTACTCATCCCTTTCTCCCCCATCTTTTGTTTCCTCAAACGAATCGATAATGCGGGAAATATGCGCGCTCTTCTCGATAGAATCGTCCGCCACAAACCGAAGCTCCGGCACCTTGCGAAGCGAAAGCCGACTACCGAGTTCTCTTCTTAAATATCCTGCGGCATTTTTAAGTCCCTTTACCGATTGTATCGTTGCGTCCTTTCCCTCAATGGCGCTGACATACACCGTTGCATAGGAAAGGTCGCCCGAAACGTTTATTTTTACAATGCTGAGCAGACTGCTTATTCGCGGGTCTTTCAAATCACGAAACATCTCCGACAGAGCCATTTTTATATCAGATGTTATTCTGTCGATTTTATATCCTGCCATCAGTCTCTATATTCCTCCATAATATAAGCTTCAAATATATCGCCGTTCTTTACATCAGAGAATTTCTCAAGACCAATTCCGCATTCGTAGCCCTGAGCAACCTCCTTAACGTCATCCTTAAAGCGACGAAGTGAAGCCATTTTATCCTCAGCGATAACGATACCGTCACGCACAACGCGAATAAGACAGTTTCTTGTTATCTTGCCGTTTGTTATATAACATCCTGCAATAGTTCCGACGTTGGAAATTTTATATGTGTCACGAACCTCTGCCGTTCCCATTTCAGCCTCGCGGTATTTGGGAGCGAGCATACCCTTCATGGCAGCCTCGATTTCCTCGATGCAGTCATATATTATGCGGTATGTGCGAACATCAATTCCGTCACGCTCTGCGTTTGCCTTTGCAACGGCATCGGGACGAACGTTAAAGCCTACAATGATAGCACCCGATGTGCCTGCAAGCATAACGTCTGATTCATTGATAGCGCCAACGCCACCGTGGATTACGCGTACGCGTACTTCATCGTTGGAAATCTTTTCAAGACTGCTCTTAACAGCCTCAACCGAGCCTTGAACATCAGCCTTAACGATGATGTTAAGTTCCTTGAGTTCGCCTTCGCTTAACTGATTGAAGAGGTTGTCAAGTGTAACTTTCTGTGCTTGACTAAACTCCTCGTCCTTCTGCTTTTGCTTGCGCTGTTCAACAAGCTGTCTTGCAAGGCGCTCGTCAGATACGGCGTCAAAGCCGTCACCCGCTGCAGGTGTTTCGGCAAGACCTGTTATCTCGACCGGTACCGAAGGTCCTGCTTCTTCGAGCTCGATTCCGTTTTCATTGCTCATTACACGAACACGTCCTACCGATGTTCCTGCAACGATTATATCGCCTGTGCGAAGTGTTCCTGTCTGAACAAGAAGTGTTGCAACAGGTCCGCGACCCTTATCAAGACGGGCCTCAATTACGACACCCTTGGCGCGACGGTCGGGGTTAGCCTTGAGTTCAAGCATTTCGGATACGAGAAGCACGTTCTCAAGCAGTTTGTCAATTCCCTCGCCTGTTTTTGCAGATACGGGAACGCAGATTACATCACCGCCCCACTCTTCAGGAACGATAGAATGCTCGGTCAACTGCTGCAATACGCGGTCGGGGTTGGCCTCGGGTTTATCCATCTTGTTTATAGCAACAACAATTGAAATGTTTGCGGCTTTTGCGTGGTTAATAGCCTCGATTGTCTGAGGCATAATACCATCGTCTGCGGCTACTACCAAAATTGCAATATCGGTAGACTGCGCACCTCTCTGACGCATCGCTGTAAATGCAGCGTGTCCGGGTGTGTCAAGGAAGGTTATATCATTTCCGTTGCAGTTAACACGGTATGCACCGATATGCTGTGTAATTCCGCCTGCCTCTGTGTTGGTAACGGCGGTGTGACGAATCGCATCAAGCAATGAGGTTTTACCATGGTCAACGTGTCCCATAACAACGACAATCGGGTCACGCGGACGCAGATTTTCTGCGGTATCCTCGGTGTCATCCATAATTCTGTCTTCAATTGTGACAACAACCGCCTTTTTGATTTTTGCTCCCATTTCGGTAACAACAATCTCGGCTGTATCATAGTCAATAACCTGATTAACAGTGGTCATCATTCCAAGCTTCATAAGCTCCTTGATAACCTCTGCGGCTGTTTTCTTGAGCGCTGCTGCAAGCTCACCAACCGTAATTTCGTCGCCGACGGTTACGGTAATCGGTGTCTTCTTTATGCGCTCAAGCTGGAGTCTACGGAGCTTATCTGCCTCGGTATCACGCTTTGCGTTCTTCGGACGGCGATAATCCTGCGACTTCTGCTTAATCTTTTGCTTACGCTGCATATTATCATGCATTGTGTTAGCAGGTGCGATATTTTCATATTTCTCGTTGTATTTTTCAATATCAACGTTAGAAGTACGGGTATCAACGTGCAATATCTGTGCAGGTCCGCGGTTGGGTGCTTCACCCGGAACCTTTTTCTTCTTGGGCGGAGCAACCACAACGATGGGCTCCGACTTCTTCTCTTGCTGCTTTTTCTCAGGCTTAGCTTCAACCTTTTTCTCAGGCTTGGGCTCTGTTTTTTTCTCGGACTTTGCTGCAGCGGGCTTAGGTTCGGCTTTCGGCTTTTCAGGGGCGGCGGGCTTGTTCTTTTCGGCCTCTGCTGCTGCCTGCGCTGCCTTGAGCTGCTCCAAAATTGCCATCTGCTCTGCAAGCTTGCGGTCCTTTTCTGCCTGACGCTCTGCAGCCGCCTTTTCACGAGCCTTTGCACCTGTCGCAAAATACTCGTCAAAGCTCTTAACTGCATTCTTCTTTGTTAAATAGTCAAAAAGCAGGTTGAACTCGTTTTCCTCAAGGGATGACGATGTCTTCTTTTCAATCTGCATATCGGCAAGAATTGAAACCAATTCTTTTGACTGCATATTGAAATCCTTTGCTAAATCACTAACCTTATATTTAACCATAATGGGCATTCCTCCTGTTATATGTTTTGTGCAATAGCATTCGCAAATCCGTCGTCTTCAACCGACAGTATTCCCGCGCGTCTTCCTATTGCCGCTGTCACATCATCTATCTTTATTTCGAGCGTGACAGCTCTTGTGTTGTTTTTATCACATATATAGCGAACTTCCTTTGCGCTTTTTTGCGATATATCGGCGGCGATAAGCACGAGTTTTGAACGCTTTTTTGCTACCGATTCAAAAACAGCTTCTGTTCCTATCGCAAGTTTTCCTGCCTTTCGCGCAAAGCCTAACAGGGCATATATTTTTTCGGTCATTTACGAAAGTTCCTCCTCAAGTGCCGTATAAACCTCTTCGGGTATGGCAGAGGAAAAAGCCTTTTCAAGTCTGCGTGCCTTGGCGGCAAGACGAAGGCACTTTGTACTTTGACAAATATATGCGCCTCTGCCGTTTTGTTTGCCCGTTTTGTCGATGGAAATGGCGCCGTCAGCCGTCTTGACAACCCTGACAAGTTCCTTTTTCGGTTTCATTTCGCCACAACCGACACACATTCTTAACGGCATTTTTGCGGATTTCATAAAATCACCCTATTCCTCGGTATCTTCACCGTAAAATCCACTTTCCGGTCTTATATCAATGTTCCAACCGGTAAGCTTTACTGCCAAACGAACATTCTGTCCGCCGTTGCCGATTGCCAAAGAGAGCTGTGAATCGGGAACGGTTGCGCGGCAGCTGCGCGGTTCTTCGCTTATAATCTCAACACCCAAAACCTTTGAGGGAGAAAGTGCTTCTGATACAAACAAAACCGGGTCTTCCGAATATTTAACAATATCAATCTTCTCGCCGGCAAGTTCTTCTACAATGTTGTTAACGCGGGCTCCCTTCGGTCCGATACAAGCGCCGACAGCGTCGATTTCGCTGTTTTCAGACCAAACCGCCATCTTGGTTCTTGAACCTGCCTGACGGGAAATGGCCTTGATTTCTATTGTGCCGTCATATATCTCGGGCACTTCATTTTCAAACAAGCGCTTAACAAGTCCCGGATGTGTACGGGAAAGCATAACCTTCGGTCCTTTTTCGGTGTCCTTAACGTCTACTATGTAGACCTTGATGTGGTCGCCCTCGTGCAGAACCTCACCCGGCACCTGCTCAAGACGCGGAAGCATTGCTTCGCTGTGTCCGATTGTGAGAGAAGCGTTGCCTGTCTTGGGGTCGATTCTCTGAACAACTGCAGTCACAAGCTCACGGTTGCGACTCTGGAACTCGGCTAATGCCTGGTCACGTTCAACATCGCGGATACCCTGACGGATAACATGTTTTGCAGTCTGTGCAACAATTCTGCCAAAATGCTTTGTATCAAGCTTGATGTTTACGGTTGAGCCAACCTTTGAGCGCTTACTGTGCTTGAGCGCATCCTCAAGCAAGATGTCAGCATACTCGTCTTCGATGGTTTCAACAACGTTTTTCTTTAGATAAACGCTGAACTTCTGCTTCTCGCAGTCAATATCGCAGAAGACGATATCTCTTGAGCCATACTCTTTTCTTACAGCGGTGATGATTGCAGTCGAAATCTTATCTGCAATAAACTCTGCGGGTATTCCCTTTTCGCTTTCCATTATTTTAAGGGCTTCAAAAAATTCTTTGTTATTCACTTTCCTGTTTCCTCCGTTTAAAAATTAATATCGTTTAGTTTAACCGATGTAAAAGAACCTTTTTCAAAATAAAGTTCCTGGCCGTCCTTGTTTATCTTAACTCCTCCGTCATACGACAAAAGCTCACCGCAAAAATCGCGCGTGTCCTCTATCGGACGAATAAGATGCACACAAATTGCTTTGCCCGTCATCTTGCTAAAGTGCTCGGGCTTTGTAAGCTCACGCTCTGCGCCGGGCGAACAAACCTCCAAATAATAGGACTCTTTGATTGGGTCTGCCTCGTCTAAAATCGGGTCAATCGCGTGTGATACATCGGTGCAGTCGTTGATTGATATTCCCTCAGGCTTATCAATAAAGATGCGAAGATACCACGATGCGCCCTCTTTCAAATAGCGGACATCCCACAAATCATACCCCATACTTTCAACCGTTGGCGCCACCAAAGCGGCGACCTTTGCTGCGGTATTTTGTGCCATTTTTTACATCATCTCCCGTAAGCAAACGCAGACAATCCAAACCTGATTTTAAAGGAAGGATTTTCGCCTTTGCATTGTTAAAATACTCGTTAATCCACAAAGGATTAACTACGTTTTATGCCTCGCACAGACAAAAATCCTTCACTTTAAAATTCTGCGACCCAAAACGCGTAGAATTTTGTGTGATTTTTGGTGCGAAGAAATTTGTAAGGCTGACGCCTGCAAACGACGACAAGCCGAAAAGCACCAAAATTGTGCCATTTTGGGCAGGCTTGAATTGTCTACGTTTGCTTACAACGAAAAGTGAGCGGGTTGCCCCACTCACTTTCTTTAAAAATCTTACAATGAAAGTATAACATATATTAATATAAAAATCAAGTATTTTATTCTTCCATTTGTTTGCCTAAAAATCCTGCCGCAACCTGTATGAGCTTGATGTCGGTTTCGGTAGGGGTGTGTGATGCCTCGTTCGAGAGCATAACAACCGCACCCGTCACATCTCCTGCCGAAATTATCGGCGATGCAACGCAGATTTCTCGGTCGATTCCGTCGAGTGCCTCAATTCGCTCTTCTGCCCTTGCGGTGTAGAGTCTGCGCGACTGCATAATCTCCTCAAGCGCCGCAGAATTTCTGCGTTCAAGCACCTCTTTTTTCGAAATTCCTGCTGCCGCAACACAGTGGTCGCGGTCGCATATAATGACCGCCAACTGTGTGCCGCGCAAAAGCGCCTCGGCATACTGTGAGGCGAAGGTCGACAACTCCCCTATCGGCGAATATTTTTTGAAAATTACCTCTCCGCCCGCATCGGTGTATATCTCAAGCGGGTCTCCTTCGCGGATTCTCATTGTTCTTCTGATTTCTTTCGGTATAACCACACGACCAAGGTCGTCTATTCTTCTCACAATTCCAGTTGCTTTCATATATAAATTCTCCTTTAATTTCAAATCGTGATACTATTATTTGTGATTAAAAGGAATTTATACTGCACCAATTTACTTTTTGATTAATGTATGTTATAATAATTTTAACACAAATTTCCTAATTTATATGCGGAGGAAAATTTATGATTTTAGTTGTATTGTTCTTTATTATATCTTTTTTGGCTATTGGAGGCACATATTTAAATATTGACCCATATGATAATTTAATATGGATTAAAACAATCATCCATTTCATCTTTTTAATTTTCACAATGACTGCAATTCCTTTTTGCTATAGAAAATTTACCAAAAACCCAAATATCAAGAAAGGCAAAAAAATATGTGCGTGGAACTGTCTTATTATATTAGGATTATATTTCATTATTGATGTAATCATAATGGGCGGAATATTCGACGAGACATTCCAAAATTTAGGGTCAAATTTAGTTTATGCATTGATGTTTTGGTATATCAACCGCAAATTGTTTCTTAACGATAATAAGGCTACGGCAAAAACCATCCCTCCCAAAAGCGAAAAAGAGCTTATAGAAAACACACATGATACGCCTACATTAGATATTGATAAAATGTCTCCACAAGAAGCGGCAGAATATCTTGTTGCAGAGCAATTAGGAGAAAAATATACACCAAAAGAAAAACAAGACAAAAAAGTAAAAATAAAATATTGCAGTCAATGCGGTTCACAAATTGACCCTGTTACAAAAAAATGTACGGGGTGTGGTAAACAATATTTTAAAGGTATAAAAATAACAAAATTTACATGCATTACTACCATAGTAGCTGTATTTTTAATTATATCTGTTGTTTTTAATATTTTTCAAAACATTAAAAACCAAGAATTAAATACAGAAATAGATAATTTAATAGAATCGGTTGATGATTTAGAAAATGACATATGGCAATATAAAACTAATGCTAATTTTGTAGATGAATATGTTGTATTCGTTGAAGGCGATGGCACAAACTTATATCATAAAATCGATTGTTATAGATTTAAACGAGAGTCTTTTTGGATTTATAATGTTCCGACTGCAGAAAATTATGATTATAGCCCGTGTCCTTTATGCCATTAAAATAAAATCTTAAAAAAGCGGAGTGGAATTCCACTCCGCTTTTTTATCATAAATAAAACTAGGGGAACGTCAATGACGCTCCCCATACAAAAACATAAAGTTTTTTGATTTCAATAGTATTATATGCTCTTCAAACTAAAAAGTCAACAACTTTTTTTATAAATTTATAAGAAGCTTTTAACAACTGTTGGTCTTCATAATATTCAGCATGTTTTGGAAGACGTTCGTCAACTAATATCTTTAATTCCTCGTATCTACGACTTTTTATAGTTGCTGACACAACACTATTATACACTATTAAAAGATTAACAAATTCGAAAATGGGTCTTACGCTTAAATATTTTTTTCTTACATCTTTGCTAATTTCAGGTATTTTAGAAACAAAATCATTAATAACAGGCCCTGGTCGCGTCTGACCACTTCTTAAATTATTTATCAAGCAATTATTATGTGCACAAGCATTTCTTAAACTCTTAACAGGATTTAGTGATATTTTAATTGGTGACTCGACACCATAATAAAAATCAAATAATTTTACAAAATCGCCAAAACTAATAATTTCTACAAATGCCCATATCGGGCAACGAACATCTACGGAATCGTATATCGTGTTGCCATTGGCACCTATATGTGTTTCAAAAGTAAAAAATTTGTTTATTAAATCACCTACATATGTTGAGTGTCGTTTTTTGAAAATATCTTCTTTTATTTTGCCATATCGTTCTAAGAATTTCTCTACTATCTCATATCCGTCTTCTTCATCATCAAGGGTTACATCATTTAGAAAAAGGCGTTTTAAATCGTGTTCAATATCTAAACACATTTTAATTATCATAAAACGGATATGCATGTCGATAGTAGATAAATCAATTAAATATGCAAAATCAAGATTTATATATTTGCCCTCATTAGGGCCGAACATTTTCTTATCATAATTTTTTCGATATGAAGCAAGCCTATAGTAGTTGTTCTTATCTCTTAAAAATTCTTCAGCTTCAGATTCACTAATATAATTGAACGTAATGCCTTTTTCTTCTTTTATTTTATGTATAATTTGACTAGGTGACAACTTTGGTTTGTCCATAATACACCATCCGTTAAAAGTTTTTATATATTATATCATCTTATTTTGCCAATTACAAGTTATTGTATAAGCAATGATAATAATATTCTCGTCCGTTCCCTTGCGCTAAAATCAAAAAATCAGAGGAGTGGTTTCTGCCTATCTTTTGCTATATATAGGTCAAAATATGATGTTTTTTGTTAAAAATTTTTCTTCAAAAACTGCTCGAAACCACAGTATTTATAAGGGTTTATCGCACTTTTGTGTTATTATAACACGAGCCTCTATACGTCTAACTATTCCTGTTGCTTTCATATATGAATCTCCTCTTTTTACAATTTTAATGTGATATTAGTATCACACTTTTTGTAGAAATTATGAGCAGATTTTCCAATTGTTTTTAATTTTTCAAATTAGATACGAAAAGGGCGATGACCTCAAAAAGTCATCGCCCTCATTGAATAACTATTAGTAGTTTGCGTAATAAAATATCCTCATTGAGTCCACGTGCTGACATCAATGGAATACTCAAGTGTTCCTGGGGTATTTTCCGCTCCAAAAGCACGTAATAATTTGGTTTGTGCATAACCGAAGTAGCTTCTTGGAGCACGCCATTTGTCTGTTTTTTCAAGGACTGTTCGGTACACAGGCATCGCCGTGGCTGTACCTTTTACCGAGTTCAAATCACTAAAGGAAAAGGTATAGGCATAATACATCGTATCACTTATTTTTTCCACACAATAGTAAAGTTGATTTGTCTCGTCAGAAACAAATTTTAGATTTCCTCCTGAAACCTTTTGGTTAGAAAAAACAAGACCATACTTGTCCAAATATCCTTCGAGCACATGTTTATTATCATAATTCAAACCGTAACCCTTTTTGTTTTCATTCAGAATAAGTTCAATCAAAGCCAAGTGGTTTTCTCCGATTTCCGATTCTGTAGGAAGTATTTCTTCCGGTTTCCACTCAAACTCGGACAGAGAAACGCTTAAATTTTCTTGCGCGCTTGGTGTAGCTTCATAGGTATAATACCAAGTAGCAAAAACTCCACCAACAGAGGCAAGTACAAACAAGCTGCACAGAAACGCCGTATATCGCACTATACTTCTGCCCATTCTTTTTCCTCCTCTGTTGCTTCTTTATGCAACTGAACCGAAAAAGCGGAAATGCGTTTTTCCTTCGCTTCTTTTATCTTCTTTTCCACAATCGGCGTCACTATCATAGAAAAGATTACCAGTAGCACACACAGCCATCCGGCAGGAGACTGCAAAAACAAGATGAAGCTGCCGACAAACGGAATGCGATTTCCTTCATAAATTCCTTGCATTTGGCTATATAGCACAGGAAACTTGTCCGGCCGATCTACGGCATCTCCCTGAAGCAGAAAGTGCCTTTCACCCGGATGATTTGCGTTTGGTTCTTCAATGCCAACGATACGGTGAATGACATACAGATCTTCCTGCTTGTAAACCACTATATCATATAGCTTCAGTTCATCCTTTGCGGGAAGATGATTACAAATCACAACATCAAACATCTGGAATTGGTCGTTAAGGTCATTATCAGACAAATAAGTATTATCCGGATGTTTCTTTGACATAGACTCACTTTTAACAACCTTAATGGATGGAATTCCGTTAGCAGGGCGATCTTGCGTTGCACGAATATACACAGCAAAAGCGAACGTTGTTACAAAAACAGCGCAGAACAAAAGTGAAATAATTCTGTTAATCCAAAGAATTACTCGGTTTTCTTTTTTCTTTTTATTCAGTTCTTTTTTGATTGCTTCGTCTCTATGTCCATGCTGAATCAGTTCTAACTCCATTTTTGTGATAGAGCTGATTAAATAGGTAAACATCGCTGTCAAAAGCGAAAATACAATAAAACACAGAATAAAGACATAAATCTCATACGGCGTCATTTTCATACTAAATTTTCCAAACAAAATATTAAACACCGATATAGCTATTTGACGGCCATATCGGTGTTAGATTTATACTTAGTTAGCGTTAACGGTACCGTCGGTTACTCTGGCAACGATATTTCCCTTGAGGGCAGTACGGAAAGCATCATGCTCTGCTCTGATATCTAAAACGAAAGTTTGAGAGAGAGAAATCTGTTCCTTTAATGCATCCACGCTCAAAGTATATGTAAAGGTGCCATCATCATTCTTTGTCCATACAAAAGTGTTATCAAGGATTTCGTTGCCGGGATTCTTGAATTTGAAAATATCAACAGGTGTTCCTTCAGCGGAATAATTGCCCGCATTGTCTATTGAATACTGCATAGGTGTTGTAACACCGAAATAAAGTTCGGATTTGACTGCATTTTCCTTAATAGCCTTAGGTGCATTTACGCTGGGGGTGAATGTCACCGTCAAATAAACAGGTTGGTCGTTATTAGAACCAAAAACAAGTTCTGCTTCATGGTTATCGTTTGCCTGGTCTACAGTAAGGACAAGATTGCTATCGATTTTGTAAATACCGTAAGTTCCTTCAATTACAGCATCCGAAATAGTTACTTTGCTTTCAGCAAAAGCATCAACGATGTCTGTTGAGCCAACATAGGACCAGGTTGCATACACACCGCCAATAGTGAGCAACATACACAGTGCAATTAAAAGACTAAGTTTTTTCATAAATAAGCATCTCCTTATCTTCTCGGAAACATTTTAATTTTACCGAGTGTTTTTATTATACTACTCAATTATAAATAAATCAAGGCAATTAGAAATTTTTTACAAAAACGCAAAGTCGAATGAGTTCAACACCCATCCGACTTTTCTATTCATTCTATTTACAGTGAATTTAAGATATCAAAAAACAAACTTTATGAAATATCTCACGAATGGTTTAAAATGCCGATTGGTGAATATATATTATTGACACGAATTGATGAAGCAAAGCGATTGCTCAGTTCTAGTGATATTCCGGTAAGCCAAATCTCTGTTATGGTAGGAATAAATGATTACAATTATTTTTCAAAATTTTTCAGATTGCACGTAGGGTGTTCTCCATCGAAATATCGCAAGAACTTTCCCTTTAATTTGCACCGTGATACATTGGAATAGTAAAAAATTATAGGGGCGACCAATGGTCGTCCCTATATTTTTATACCCCTGACAAAATGTGCATATTTCGGATTTTGTTATCAGAAATTTTGTCGTTTATAATATATGCCTGTCTTTCCATTTCAAGTGTTGAGGAGTTTGTGACACCCTCGTTTTGAAGAGTTTTTGTGACCGAAACACAGATGTTTTCTATCGTTTCGATTTTTTGTTTTGCGATATCTTCACTATTGTCGGTTGTGAGCAAAAATTCAAGTTTTCTTGAGAGTTCGGCGCCATCCACTATTCTCTCGCGCAGAGCACGAAAACTCCATTTATAATATGGCATATACTGTTTGTTCAGCAAAAAGAGTGTTGCCATTGCACTTTTTGCAAATTCAAAGACCGCCATTTGCGCTGCGGCTGACTCGCCCCTTTTTAAAGAGCGCTCGAAATTATACTGTCCCGACTGAGCCATAAGCAGCAAATTTCCCGCGAGCTTTTTTCGTCTTATATCCTCGGGATAATATGAAATGCGCTCTCTGATTTTTGAAAACTCGCCAAAATTATCCAAAAACACTCTGCCGTTTACCGCCTCAAAAAGCGAATATTCGGGCAACGAGAGCCATTGTTCTGCTGCGAGAACGCCGTCTGCCGAGCCCGTTTTTGATATAAAAAAATCCGCCGTTCTGATTACGCCGTGGCGTTTTTCCGAGACGGTACCGAGCACTTTTCTTTCGGCATCTAAAAAGTTTTTTGGCAGTTTTAAATAGGCACGTTCGAGCTCAAATTCTGTTTTTCTGTCTACAACATCCTCACTCGGAAGAAAGATGCAAAATGCGGGTTCGAAATCGTGGTCCCTTGATAATTCATCGTCATATCCATAACATTCCGAGCCGCTTCCCACAAGGCCGACTGCGATATACGGCAAAATGTGTGAGAACTGATTTTCGAGCATCGGTTTTCCGTGTGCTTCATAAAACCTTTCTGCCAACTCAAGCCCTTTCATAAATCCTCCTGTAACGCTCTGTCAGTTCTTTTTCGTAGTGAAAAAATCCATAATATCCAAACACCGATGCACACTTTTCGCAAACGAAGGCATAGTTTCCGTCCTCTCGCTCCTTGACCGAATCGAGCAGCTGCATCGCCTTGTTTATATTAAAAGAAATCAAATCTTCGGCATCCAAAAGCCCGTGCTCCGCCTCGGCGGCTGAAGCAAGATTCAGGTATGTTATTGCCTGCTCGGGCTCCTTACCCTCGTTTCTTTTAAGCACATCTATTGCCTTTTCATAAAGTTCTCTTGCTTCAGAGAAGCGTTTTAAATCCACAAGTGCCAAGGCCATATTATTATATAGCCCCGCTAGTCTGTCATCGTTTGCATTGAGATTGTTTTCGTATATTTCCTTTGCTTTTTGAAACAGGTCTATCGATTCCTCTGCACGACCGAAAGCCTTATAAACCGTTGCGGAATTTAAATATGTGGTGGCGGCGCCGACGTTTTCTTCAATCCCTAGCTTCATAACCGTATCACGCGCTTTTTGTGAATATTTTATCGCCTCATCCCGCTGACTGAGTTTGCGGCAAAGTCCCATAAGCTCGTTTGCAATGAGCAACTCTCCCTTGCCGTCGCCAAGGCTTTTCGCCTCGCTAAGCCAATAAAGCAGATGCTCCTTTGCAGCAAAATAGTCGTTTTTTGAAAGCAAAAAATCGAGTTTTTCTATCACGCTGTCTGCAGGGATTTCTCTTTTTTGAATCATTTCCACACCACCTTTATTTTTATTTTACACCAAATAAAAACTATATACAAGGGCAAAAGATAACGGCAGGATGGATTTCCACCCTGCCGTGTAGATTAGTGCACACTTTTTCGTTTATTTTTCGTCGGTTTTTTCTATGAAGCTCTTCATTTCTTCAAGTTGGAAGGGCTTAAGAGGAATGCCTCTGTAGTTTTCCTTCCAAGCGTCATAAAGCTCGTTGTTCCATTTTTCTCCACCCTTGTCACAAGAACGAGCAATTGCCGTTACATAAGCGATATTGTAGCTTTCTTCGGCAAGCTTGAGACCTGCGGTTGCAGTCCAGGTTGAGTTTGCGGGAACGGTTTTGCCCGCGAGGGTAACCTCCATAACATTCTCGTAATTCGTGGGGTTATCCTGTGTTTTTATGGCGGCGGTTACGCCCGTTTCATCCCACACAGCGAAGGTGACAACGGGGTCTTTAACCTCTTTGTCCGATTTGTTTTCAATATCTGCAAGTAGGAATTTGCTGCCGTCTATCAGGGTTTCAACGCGTGCGTTAACAGCTACAATATCTGCACTTGTCAGATGCTTTTCAAAATCTGCAAGGGATTGCTTTTCGCTTTCAAGTTTTTCTTCCTCAGTAGGTCCGCAGCCAATAAAACAAAAAGCCATAAGCAAACATAAAATCAAGGCTAATAATCTTTTCATAAAAAATCTCCTCAAATCGTTTTTCTTTATTATATTACCATTATTTGCTTTTTTCAACATTTTTTACATACGCTTCAAGCCGATATATCGGTTTTCCGAGCGACGAAAAGTGTTCTTCATACTCTGTTACGATGTTCCCCTCAAAGTCACTGTTGTGCAAGTCCAGAGCAACATTTTTGAGCGAAAAGTTTTCGCAAGTCAGGCTTTCTATCGAATATTCAAAGAAATGCATATTGTCGGTTTTTTGATGTATTTCCGCATTCTCGGTCATTATTTCCTTATATATAGATAGGAAACGCGGGTTTGTCAAACGATGCGCAGCATATGCTTTTTTGGGATACGGACATGAGAAGTTAAGATATATCCGCTCGACCGAATGTGGCTTTATAAACTTGGGCAGATATTCGGCTCCTCCGAGCATAAAATATAGGTTTTTTATGTCTGCCGACTGCTCGCACGCCGTTACCATTACGTTTGCGGTTTTTTCAACCGCTATAACATTAATGTTTGGGTTTTGTCTTGCAAGTGTGGCGGCAAAGCGCCCCTTTCCACAGCCTATTTCCATATACACGGGATTATTGTTGCCAAATATTTTTTCGGTGTCTATATACTCTTTTTTCTCGTTTGTCAGACGATAGTCTCGCTCCTGCGTTTCCATATAAAAAAGGTTTTCACACATTTGCAGTCTGTCATCCAAATGTTTTTTCTTTCGCATTCTCATAACTTCTACACCTCGATGCCATATTATACCATACTTTTGCCCACATTGAAAGGTTTATAAAATTTTTGTCAAAAAATGCCTTTAAATGTGTAAATTGCCCTTGTTTTTTTCTTAACAATTATGTATAATGGTTTTTGAACGATAACCGAAAGGAGTATTGATATGATTTATTCAAAAGAAGTAGAAGAAATGTGTCCTGTCGCACAGGGCGTTCACCACGGCGCTGCTCCCATCCCGGAAGAAGCTCTTTGGGTGAAATCAAAAGACATTAAGGATATTTCCGGCTTTACACATGGTGTTGGCTGGTGCGCTCCCCAGCAGGGTGCTTGCAAACTTACTCTTAATGTTAAAGAAGGTATTATTGAAGAGGCTTTGGTTGAGACTCTCGGCTGCTCGGGTATGACCCACTCTGCTGCTATGGCTTCAGAGATTCTTCCCGGTCTTACAGTGCTTGAAGCTCTTAACACCGACCTCGTTTGCGACGCTATCAACACCGCTATGCGTGAACTTTTCTTGCAGATTGTTTACGGTAGAACTCAGAGTGCTTTCTCTGAAAACGGTCTTGCTGTCGGCGCAGGTCTTGAGGACCTCGGAAAAGGTCTTCGTTCACAGGTTGGTACTATGTATGGCACACGCGTTAAGGGTCCCCGCTATCTTGAGATGGCTGAAGGTTATGTTACAGGCATCGCCCTTGACGAAGAAGGCCTTATCATTGGCTACAAGTTTGTAAACCTCGGCAAGATGACCGACTTTATTAAAAATGGTGACGACCCGAACACCGCTTGGGAAAAGGCTCAGGGTCAGTATGGACGCGTTGATGATGCTGTAAAAATCATCGACCCGCGCAAAGAATAAGGAGGTATTACGATGGCTTTATTTGAATCATTTGAAAGAAGAATCGACCAAATAAATAAAGTTCTCGCCGATTACGGTATTGCCTCCCTTGAAGAGGCCGAGAAAATCACAAAAGACGCAGGTCTTGAAGTTTATGACCAAATCAAGAAAATTCAGCCTATCTGCTTCGAGAACGCTTGCTGGGCTTACATAGTTGGCTGCGCTATCGCAATTAAGAAGGGCTGCACACGCGCTGCAGACGCTGCTGCTGCTATCGGTGAAGGTTTGCAGGCATTCTGCATCCCCGGTTCTGTTGCAGACCAGAGAAAAGTCGGTCTCGGACACGGAAATCTCGCAAAAATGTTGCTTGAAGAGGAAACCGAGTGCTTTGCTTTCCTTGCAGGTCACGAATCTTTTGCAGCTGCTGAAGGCGCTATCGGTATTGCCGAAAAAGCAAACAAAGTTCGTAAAAAACCCTTGCGTGTAATCCTCAACGGTCTCGGCAAGGACGCAGCTCAGATTATTTCACGTATCAACGGCTTTACCTATGTTGAAACCGAAATGGATTACTACACAGGCGAAGTAAAGGAAGTTTTCCGCAAGGCATATTCAACCGGACTTCGCGCAAAGGTTAACTGCTACGGCGCTAACCATGTTCGCGAAGGCGTTGCTATTATGCACAAGGAAGGCGTTGACGTTTCCATCACAGGTAACTCCACCAACCCGACACGCTTCCAGCACCCCGTTGCAGGCACCTATAAAAAGGAATGCCTTGAGCTTGGCAAAAAATATTTCTCTGTTGCTTCGGGCGGCGGTACAGGCCGTACCCTCCACCCCGACAACATGGCAGCAGGTCCTGCTTCCTACGGTATGACAGATACCCTCGGCCGTATGCACTCTGACGCTCAGTTCGCAGGTTCTTCTTCTGTTCCTGCCCACGTTGAGATGATGGGTCTCATCGGTGCAGGTAACAACCCAATGGTTGGTATGACCGTTGCTTGTGCTGTTGCAGTTGAAGAGGCTATGAAGAAATAAGATTTTATCTATGTTTAAAAGGATTGGAGGAATCTCCAATCCTTTTTCTTTTATAAAATTAAAACGGACACATCCTTCTGAGAATGTGTCCGTTTGTTTTGCATGATATTAAATTATTTCTTTGCTTTTCTTGCTTTGAATGTTTCCACAATATTTATCATTTCTTCCGACGGGTTTGAAACGACTGCGGATTTGAAAATTTTGCAGGGCGGATTGTTTGCAACACGCTCAACCGCCGACGTTACCGCCGATACCTCACCGCTTACGAAAATAAGCACGTGTCCGCCGCATTTTGTGTCGGTTGTTTCAAAGTTGACCTGGGCGGTCTTTAACATTTGGTCAAGCACAACCACGCTGTTTATATCTCCGAGAACTTCTACAAGTCCGTATGCACCGTATACCATAATTTATCTCCTACTTATTAATTGTCATAGCGGCAGCTATCTCAGTTCCGTCATCGGGCGAAGCAATAATCGTGTGTGAAGTAATTTTTGAGATGGGCTCGGCTGTTCTTAACGCAACCTCCATTGCGGCTTTTACATCCGAAACAGTGCCGCGCATTTTAACGCATGCACCTGCACCCAAACGGTTTCTCTCAACCGACTGTATTTTAACGTTGGCAGCCTTTGCCGCCGCGTCTAATGCTACAAAACAGGCACATTCGCTATCCAGTTCAAATACGCCCAATGCCATTTTACTATATTCGCTCATATCTTTCCTCCACGATAAACTGTGCAGTATATATTTTACATTATACTACTACAATTTTGGCAATAAGTCAACAATAATACTATTTTTGCAAAAAATGTATTGACAAAACGGATTTCTTATATTATAATTAATCGGTCCCTGACAAATGGCGGTATAGCTCAGTTGGCTAGAGCATTCGGTTCATACCCGGAGTGTCGTTGGTTCAAGTCCAATTGCCGCTACCAGGCCCGGTGGTCAAGAGGCCTAAGACACCGCCCTTTCACGGCGGTAACACGGGTTCGAATCCCGTCCGGGTCACCAATTAAAAAACACCATCCTTTATGGGTGGTGTTTTTTAATTTATATTCGCAACAGGGATGAGAACCCGTAGGGTGCGTCGAAGCAGCCGCGAAGCCGCGATAGGCTTTGCGGTCTGCCCGAGTCGGCAGCACGAAGGTTTTGCCGCTACCGCTCGGGGCGGTCGGCATAAACCGAGAGCGCACCGTATCCCGTACTTAAATCCTCATTTTTAGGCGTGGATTTTTTTATTTTTTATATGCACAAACACAAAACACATATTCTGCAACACTTTTTTGCCACATTTATTCATAAAACCGCCTGATTTTTTTGGTTTTGTGTTATTTTTTCTGCTTTTTTGCTTGTTTTCTATTGACTTTTATGTTGTTTTGTTGTAAAATTATTGTAGATTATTATCGGGAGGTATCCGTATGAGTAATTTTTACACGCAGGATATAAAAAAATCCGAAAGAATAGATAAACTTAAGGAAGCTCTTTTTAAGTCCGTGCCGGAAATTGAGGCCGACCGTGCAGTGCTTTTGACCGAGTCCTACAAGCAGACCGAGGACCAGCCGATGGTGCTTCGCCGCGCTCTCGCTTTCTATCACATCCTTGAAAATCTTCCGATTACTATTCGTCCTAATGAGTTGGTTGTTGGCGCTACCACAAAGAAATCACGCAGCTGTCAGGTTTTTCCCGAATACTCTTATGAGTGGCTTGAAGAGGAGTTTGACACGCTTGCAACCCGCGCTGCAGACCCGTTCCTTATTTCTGAGGAAACAAAGGCAACTCTCCGCGAGGTATATAAATATTGGAAGGGCAAGACCAACCGCGAGCTTGCAGCGTCTTATATGGCGCCTGAGGCTCACCTTGCTATTGAGCACAACATCTTCACACCGGGTAACTATTATTATAATGGTGTTGGACACGTTACCGTTAACTATGGCAAGGTTTTGGCTATCGGTTTTGACGGAATTAAGATGGAAGCCGCTAAGGCACTTTCGAAGCTTTCAATAACCGATGCTGACTATTCTCGCCGTCATCACTTCCTTAACGCAGTTATCATCAGCTGCGAGGCCGCTATTTTGTTTGCAAACCGTTACAGCGAGCTTGCAAAGAAGATGGCAGCAGAGGAGACAGACGCTACACGCAAGGCAGAGCTTTTGCAAATCGCAGAAAACTGCGCACGCGTTCCCAAGAACGGCGCGACCTCCTTCTACGAGGCTTGTCAGTCCTTCTGGTTCGTTCAGATGCTCATCCAGACCGAGTCGAGCGGACACTCAATCTCGCCCGGACGTTTTGACCAGTATATGTATCCTTACTTTAAAAAGGATTTCGAGGCAGGCAAGATTACACGCGAGTTTGCACAGGAGCTTATCGACTGCGTTTGGATTAAGCTCAACGATATGAGCAAGGTTCGCGATGCCGAATCGGCCGCAGGCTTTGCGGGCTACAGCATGTTCCAGAACCTTATTGCAGGTGGACAGGACAAATACGGCAAGGATGCAACAAACGACCTTTCGTTTATGTGTATTGAAGCTACAATGCACGTTTTGTTGCCGCAGCCTTCCTTCTCTGTTCGCGTTTGGAACGGCACACCGCACGAATTTATGATTAAAGCTGCAAAGCTCACACGCACAGGTGTCGGTCTCCCCGCTTACTACAATGACGAGGTTATCATCCCCGCATTGCAGAGCCGCGGACTGACCCTTGAGGACGCAAGAGATTACAACATAATCGGTTGCGTTGAGCCGCAAAAGTCTGGTAAAACTGACGGTTGGCATGATGCCGCATTCTTTAATATGTGCCGTCCGCTTGAGCTTGTCTTCAGCAATGGTGTTGACAAGGGTGTTCAGGTTGGACCCAAGACGGGCGAGCTTTCTTCCTTTAAGACTTTCGACCAGTTCTATGATGCATACAAGGCACAGACCGCTTACTTTATTGAGCTTATGGTTAACGCCGACAACGCAATCGACGTTGCACATGCAGAGCGTTGCCCGCTTCCGTTTGAATCCTCGATGGTTGAGGACTGTATCGGACGTGGTATGAGCGCACAGGAAGGCGGCGCTGTTTACAACTTCACAGGTCCGCAGGGCTTTGGTATTGCAAACATGGCAGACGCTTTGTACGCTGTCAGAAAGCTTGTGTTTGAAGACAAGAAGCTCACACTTGAGGAATTCAAGGAAGCACTTGACAACAACTTTGGTAAGGATATGGATGCACACGCTGCAGAAAAGCTTACACAGACCGTTGCAAAAGAGATTATTGCTTCCGGCAAGACCTTAAATGAAAACGACATACATAATATATATAATGTAGTTAAGGCGAACAACTGCTCTGACGAGCAGAAAAAACGTTACGACAATCTGCTCTCTATGATTGATGCATTGCCGAAGTTTGGTAACGACATCAAGGAAATCGACGATTTCGCACGTGATATTGCCTACACCTACACCAAGCCTGTTGAAAAATATAAAAACCCGCGCGGAGGAATTTATCAGGCAGGACTTTATCCTGTTTCTGCCAACGTTCCGCTTGGCGCACAGACAGGCGCAACACCCGACGGAAGACTTGCGTTCACACCTGTTGCTGACGGTGTTTCGCCTGCGGCAGGTCGCGATGTTAACGGTCCTACGGCTTCGGCTAACTCGGTTTCGAGACTTGACCACTTCATCGCATCGAACGGTACCCTTTATAATATGAAGTTCCATCCGTCTGCACTTGCAGGAACAAGCGGACTTGAGAGCTTTGTCTCCCTCATTCGCGGATACTTCGACCAGAAGGGCAGCCATATGCAGTTCAACGTTGTTTCACGCGAGACTCTGCGTGACGCTCAGAAGAATCCCGACAAGTATCGTTCGCTCGTTGTTCGTGTTGCGGGATACAGCGCATTGTTTACAGACCTTTCCCGTTCACTTCAGGAAGATATTATCAACCGTACCGAGCAGGGAGGATTCTAATGCAGGATGTTCTGAATGTTAGGGGAAGAATTTTCGACATTCAGCGTTTTTCAGTACACGACGGACCGGGCATCCGCACGATAGTCTTTTTGAAGGGCTGTCCGCTGCGCTGCCGTTGGTGTTGCAACCCCGAATCGCAGTCGTTTGAGATTGAACAAATGACTCTTGCGGGCAAGCAAAAGACGGTCGGCCGAGATGTTACTGTGGCGGAGGTTATGGAGTCGGTTCGCAAGGACCGCATCTACTACCGCCGAAGCGGAGGAGGAATGACTCTTTCGGGCGGAGAGGCGCTCGTTCAGGCGGATTTTGCCGCTGCGCTTTTGGCAGCCGCCAAGGCAGAGGGCATAAACACCGCTATTGAAACCACCGCGTGTGCCCAATTCTCACAGATTGAGAAACTTCTACCCCACCTTGATTATTGCCTTATGGATATCAAGCATATGGACAGTATTAAGCATAAGGAATTTACTAAGCAACCCAATGAACTTATCCTTGAAAACGCACTTAAAATTGCAAAGAGCGGTGTCAATCTGACGATTCGCACACCCGTTATTCCAACCTTCAACGATTCCGAAGAGGATATCGGCGCGATTGCGCGTTTTGCAAGTCGACTTCCCGGTGTCAAGGAGATGCACATTCTCCCCTATCACCGCATAGGTCAGGATAAGTATGCAGGACTTTCTCGAGAATACACACTCAGTCATCTTGTGCCTCCCGAGAAGGATAAAATGGAACAGCTTCTTAAGATTGTGGAATCCTACGGTCTTAAGGGTATGATAGGAGGTTAACCGATGAATTTTGATTTGCAATTACCGGGCGAAAACAAAACCCGTATTATTCAAGAACTCGTTCCCGGTAAACAGATTACACTCGCACACATCGTTGCTAATCCCGACGAGGTGCTCTATCAAAAGCTCGGTCTTGACCCCGCTGTTGATTACAGTCACTCAGCAATCGGCATTCTCACATTAAGCCCCAGTGAAACCGCGATTATCGCAGGCGATATCTCCATAAAGGCTTCGGGCGCTGTGCTTGGGTTTGTTGACCGCTTCAGCGGCACGGTTATTATCACGGGCACTGTGTCACAGGTTGAGTCATCGCTTTCTGCCGTTGTTGATTACACGCGCGACAAGCTGGGCTTCACAGTTTGCGAGATTACCAAGACCTGATATGCGCAAACTTATGCTTATTGGTCGCAGCGGCGCGGGTAAGACCACTCTTACTCAAGCTCTGCGCGGAGAAACAATTTCTTACAAAAAGACCCAGTCTGTCGGCTACGGTGACTGGCTGATTGACACACCGGGAGAATACATAGAAACATCGCGCCTTGGCAACGCACTCGCGATTTATGCTTATGAAGCCGATGTTATCGGACTGCTTCAGGCAGCCGACGAACCTTATTCTCTCTTCCCGCCCAACATCACCTGTATGGTCAACCGCGAGGTTATCGGAATCGTGACATTGCGCGACGGTGTCTCTCCCGACCGCGCAAAAAGATGGCTTTCCATCTCGGGATGCAAAAAAATCTTTGTTGTTGACAGTGTTTCGGGTGATGGAATTGAAGAATTGATAGAATTTTTGAATAAACCAACTAAAAAAAGATAAAAAACAACAAAATCAAAGATATTTTTCTTGATTTGTGTTGACTTTAGCGTCGATTTATGTTATATTTATAATGTAATATAAGCAAATAGAAAAGGAGTTTTGTAAAATGGCAAGCGAGTATGAAATCAAAAAACAAATTTGCGAAATCGGAAAGAGAATTTACAACCAAGGAATGGTTGCTGCCAATGACGGAAACATTTCTGTTAAGCTCAATGACAATGAGTTCCTTTGCACTCCTACAGGCGTATCCAAGGGCTTTATGACCCCTGAGTACATCTGCAAGGTTGACAAAGACGGAAAAGTTATCCAGGCTAACGGCAAGTTTAAGCCCTCTTCCGAAATTAAGATGCACATGCGTGTATATAAGGAGCGTCCCGACGTTAACTCGGTTGTTCACGCTCACCCCAAATATGCAACAAGTTTTGCTATTGCGGGAATCCCGCTTACCCAGCCGATAATGCCCGAGGCAGTTATTACTCTCGGTTGCGTTCCGATTGCTGAGTATGGCACACCCTCTACTGAGGAAATTCCCGATGCAGTTTCCAAGTATCTCCAGCATTTCGATGCTGTTTTGCTTGAAAATCATGGTGCACTCACCTATGCTGATTCTTTGCTTAATGCATATCACAAGATGGAGTCTGTTGAATTCTACGCACATCTTCTTTATGTATCCAAGCAGCTTGGCGGACCGAAGGAATTGTCCGAGAGTCAGGTTCAGCGCCTTTACGAGATTCGCCGTCAGTTCGGCATGAAGGGCAAGCACCCCGCTGACCTTTGCGCCAACGCTAAGAGCGGCAAACCCAGCTGTCACGGTTGTGGCGGAAGCTGCGGCGGCAACTGCGGTAATCACAAGGATGCACCCTCGGGTGACCTCGTTTCTGAGATTACCAAGCGCGTAATGGCACAGCTTAACAAATAAGAGGTGTCTGACGTGGACGAGAAAACGCTTGAAGCTATAGTTCAATCTGTTGCTAAACAGGTTTCAGCGAATGCGGATATGACGCTTGACGTTGCTTTAAAACTTAGCGAAAAGGTTAAAGCCAAGGCTAAAGAATTAGGCGTTAACGCAGTGGTGGCAGTTTCAAACAAGGCAGCCCGTCCCGTTCTTGTTGAATGTATGGACGATTCATACATAGCAAGCTATGATGTTGCTTTTAACAAGGCATACACGGTTGTTGCTTTAAAGATGTCCACTATGGACCTCAAAAAGCTGTCACAACCCGGTGGTTCCCTTTACGGAATCCAATTTACGAATGACGGAAAAATCGTCATTTTCGGAGGCGGTGAGCCGCTTTACAACAAGGCAGGCCAGTTAATTGGCGGTCTTGGCGTTAGTGGCGGAAGCGAAGAGCAGGATGCCGCCCTTGCTAAATACGGCAAAGAAATTTTTAATACCATAGAATTTTAAAGAAAGGCAGCGATATTTATGGATATTAATTCAGCAAATATCGAGCAGATTGTACGCCAGGTTATTGAGGGTATGAACACTTCGACCTCTGCACCTTCAGTGTCATCAGGCAGCATTCCCGCTAAGTCAAAAGCGGCTGTGCTCACAGGCATTGAAAAGGTTGAAATCAAAGAATATCCCATTCCTGAAATTGGCGATGACGATATGCTCGTAAAGGTTGAAGGTTGCGGTATCTGCGGTACCGACGCACACGAATACAAGCGCGACCCCTTCGGCCTTATCCCTGTTGTTCTCGGTCACGAGGGTACAGGTGAAATCGTTAAAATTGGTAAAAACGTTAAAATTGACAGTGCAGGAAAGCCTCTCGCATTAGGCGACAAGGTTGTTACCTGTATGATGTTCAAGGATGACCCTGCCATCACAATGTTCGACCGTAGCAAAATAAACGTTGGTGCAGCCGACATTTATGGCCTCATTCCTGATGATGATATTCACCTCAATGGTTGGTTCTCTGACTATTTGGTTATCCGCAAGGGTTCAACCGTTTTCAACGTTAGTGACCTTGACCTTGATTCGAGAGTTCTTATCGAGCCCTCTGCCGTTCTTATCCACGCTGTTGAGCGCGCAAAGAGCACAGGCATTCTTCGTTTTAACAGCCGCGTTGTTGTTCAGGGCTGCGGACCGATAGGCCTTATCTGTATTGCAGTTTTGCGCACAATGGGTGTCGAAAACATCGTTGCGGTTGACGGCGAAGAGAAGCGTCTGGAATTTGCTAAAAAGATGGGCGCTGATAAATCGGTTAACTTCAAAAACTACAAGGATGTTGAGGCCTTGGCAGGTGCCGTTAAGGATGCCTTCGGCGGTCAGCTTGCAGACTTTGCCTTCCAATGCACAGGCTCTGCTATTGCTCACGCTAACGTTTATAAATTCATCCACGCCGGCGGCGGACTTTGTGAACTTGGATTCTTTGTTAACGGTGGCGAAGCCAACATTAATCCTCACTTTGATATCTGCCAAAAGGAAATCACTCTTGTTGGTTCCTGGACATATGACCTTTGTGACTATGCCACAACCTTTGATTTCCTGAAGCGCGCAAAGGCTATCGGAATCCCGATGAGCGACCTTATCACTCACCGCTTCCCGCTTGAGCAGATTGACGAGGCCTTCAAGACCAACATTTCTATGCAGGGTCTTAAGGTTGCAATTTACAACAAGTAGGAGATAGCGTATGGGATTAGCAACCGGAATTATAGAAGTGTATGGCCTTGTGGCTGCACTTGTTGCCTGTGATGCAGGCTGTAAAGCAGCAGATGTAACGGTTGAACACTTCGACAAAAACAAGCCGGGTAATCCGGACGAACTCACTGTCCCGCTCATCGTTGCGGTTAAGTTTCGCGGCACCGTTGATAATGTAACGGCTGCTATCGAAGCTGCAAAAATTGCGGCAAACGGAGTTACGGGCGTTGTAACCACTCACGTGCTTACAAGCACCGAACCCGATACCGAATATATGTTAAAAATAAATGCTTTTGATAAAAATTAACAGGAGGAAACAAAAATGAAAGAAGCACTTGGAATGATTGAAACTAGAGGTCTTGTAGCTGCTATTGAGGCTGCAGACGCAATGACAAAGGCAGCAGAGGTTGAGCTTATCGGCACCGAGAAAATCGGCTCCGGACTCGTATCTGTTATGGTTCGCGGCGACGTTGGCGCAGTTAAGGCAGCTGTTGAGGCTGGTTCAAATTGTGCTTCACGCTTGGGTGAACTCGTTGCTACACACGTTATTCCGCGTCCTCACAACGACGTTGAGAAGATTTTACCGAAACTTTAATCACACCTTTAAGGAGCATTAGTTATGAATTCGTTGGGAATGGTCGAGGTTTCCAGTGTTACCGCTGCGATTGACTGTCTTGATATTATGTGCAAAGCCGCTAACGTAAAGCTTGTCACATGGGAGAGAAAGTTGGGCGGAAGGCTCGTAACGATAATTGTCGAGGGTAATGTTTCCGCCGTTACTGCCGCTGTTGAAAGCGCAAGAGCCGGCGCCGTAATCAAACCTTGCTCTTATGCTGTTATAGCAAATCCCCACAAGGAGACCGAACGAATTATTAACATCAGCGCAGCTAGACTCAAAAGAAATGAGGGTAAAAAATAATGGCTGAACAAAAGAAAACTACTGCAGCAAAGCAGCCGGCTCCCGCCGCTGCCGCACCCGCTGCAGAGACAAAAACATCTAAACCTGTAAGGGAGGTAAAGAAAATGTCACTTGAAGCACTTGGAATGATTGAAACAAGAGGTCTTGTTGCTGCTATCGAGGCTGCCGACGCTATGGTTAAGGCTGCTAACGTAGAGCTCATCGGCACCGAGAAAATCGGTTCCGGACTCGTATCTGTTATGGTTCGCGGCGATGTTGGCGCTGTTAAGTCGGCTGTTGAAGCAGGCTCTAACTCTGCTTCCCGTCTTGGCGAGATTATCGCTACACACGTTATTCCGCGTCCTCACGGCGATGTTGAGAAGATTTTACCGTCTATCAAATAAATTATTTTAACAGGAGGAAATCACAATGGCACTTGAAGCACTCGGAATGGTTGAAACAAGAGGACTTGTAGCAGCTATCGAAGCAGCTGACGCTATGGTTAAGGCTGCTAACGTAGAGCTCATCGGCACCGAGAAAATCGGTTCCGGACTCGTATCTGTTATGGTTCGCGGTGATGTTGGCGCTGTTAAGGCTGCTGTTGAGGCAGGTTCTAACTCTGCTTCTCATCTTGGCGAAATCATTGCAACACACGTTATTCCCCGTCCTCACGGCGATGTTGAAAAGATTTTACCGTCGCTTAAGTAAAAAAACATTTTTATGTGCGGCGGTTTAATCCGCCGCACATGAGGGCCCCTCTCAATATTAATTACGGAGCAGGTGAAAAAATGATTATTGGTAAAGTTATCGGAAGCATTGTTTCCACACGCAAGAACGACAATCTTGTTGGAAGCAAGTTTATGGTTGTTGAACCGCTTTCTGATTTAGGTGACCCCGCAAAAAAGATTGTTGCGGTTGATAATGTTGGCGCCGGTATCGGCGAAATTGTTTTGGTTGCAACAGGCAGCGCAGCAAGAGTTGGCTGTGGCATGGCGCAGAGCCCTGTTGATGCAGCTATTGTTGGTATAGTTGACGAAGAAGTTGGAATGTCCGGAGTTGTTAGATAGTGATTAGTTACGACGAGTTAGTTAATACAATTAAAGATTGTGGTGTTGTTGGAGCAGGCGGTGCAGGTTTCCCTACATACGCTAAGATTGACAAGCGCGCTAACACTCTGATTCTTAACTGTGCTGAGTGTGAACCGCTTTTAAAGCTTCATAGACAGCTTCTTGAGCGTAATGCTTATGAGATAGTATTTACACTTGATTTAATTTCGAAAATTGTAGGAGCTGAGAAGGTAATCATCGGCATAAAGGGTTCTTATAAAAATGCCCTTGCTGCCGTTGAATCTTATCTTGATTCCTTTAAAAATATCAGCATTTGCCGTCTTCCCGAGATTTATCCCGCCGGCGATGAGGTTATTCTTATCCACGAGGCAACGGGAAAGACGATTAAACCCGGTGCTCTTCCCATTTCGGAAGGTATTACGGTTTTCAATGTTGAAACCATTTATAATGTATATAACGCCCTTTCGGGCACCCCTGTGACACACAAGCTGGTTACTGTTGCAGGTGAAATTAATAATCCTATGACGCTTTATGTGCCGATAGGCATCTCTATTGGTGAGCTTATCGACCACGCAGGCGGCAGCACTCTTGAGGATTATGAAATTGTTCTTGGCGGTCCGATGATGGGAAACATTGGCAGCAGATACGATGTTGTTACCAAGACAACCAATGCTGTCTTATTGTTACCCTGCGACCACATTATTGTTAAGAAAAAGTTTGAAAACACATCTATTGACATTAAAAGAGCTATGGCGGCTTGTTGCCAGTGCACATACTGTACTGACCTTTGCCCCAGAAACCTTTTAGGTCATCCGATAGACCCCGCATATTTTATGCTTGTTGTATCGCACGCGATGGAAAAGGAGCCGTATCTTGATGCTGCATACTGCTGCAGCTGCGGACTTTGCGAGATGTATTCTTGCGGTCAGGGACTCTCTCCCCGCACACTTTTGGCTGCTGCAAAGGCTGATATGCGCAAAAACGGCCTAAAGCCGTTGCCCGCCCCCGACAAGCCCGTTTCTTCGGCCAGAGGCTATCGCCTTGTTCCAATGAAGCGCCTTGCGGCCCGCATCGGAGTAGATAAATATAACAAAACGGCGCCTTTGCTTGACGATGTTTTAATCCCAAAATCCGTTACAATTATGC
This sequence comes from Acutalibacteraceae bacterium, assembly GCA_045601885.1. GTDB lineage: Bacteria > Bacillota > Clostridia > Oscillospirales > Acutalibacteraceae > SIG589. Next base: position 83,576 of record JAZSAN010000015.1, read on the forward strand.
TTTCGCAGCACATTGGTGCTCCCGCAAAGCCGATTGTTTCGAAGGGTGACACAGTAAGTTGCGGTCAGGTTATTGCAGAAGCCGCCGAAGGCTTGAGCGTTAACATTCATTCCTCTGTTGAGGGAACCGTAACAGCGGTTACGGACAAATTTATTAAGATAGGAGTTAAGGGATAGTGAATAAAGCATTAGCAATGGTTGAATATAAGACAGTTTCATCCGGTATGACAGCGGCAGATTTGATGCTTAAGACTGCAGAGGTTGAAATTGTTGAGGCAAACACAGTTTGTCCGGGAAAATATATCGTACTTATCAGTGGTATTTTAAGCTCCGTCAGAGCCGCCGTTGATGCTGCAAAGGCACACTATCCGGATTCTCTCATAGATAGCTTTGTGCTCGGAAATCCCGACCCCACAATTTTTGATGCGATTTACGGCACTGCAGTTATTGACAATCCTCACGCTTTGGGCGTTATGGAGACATATTCTTCATCTGCAGCTATCGTTGCAGCAGATGTTGCAGCCAAGACTGCTATGGTTGATTTGATTGAACTGCGTTTAGCACGTGGTATGTGCGGTAAATCCTATCTGCTTTTGACTGGTGAGGTTGCAGCTGTTACAGCAGCTATCGAGCGCGCAAAAACCGCTGCAGGCGACACAGGTATGTTCCTTGATTCCTCGGTTATTCCTAATCCTGACCCGAAGATGTGGCAGAGTATTCTGTAAAAAGGAAGTTAGATAAATGCTTGCTATTGAAAGACGCAATGCTATTATTTCAAGGCTTAATATGGAAGGTAAGGTTATCGTTACCGACCTCGCAAAAGAGTTTGACGTAACCGAAGAGACCATCCGCCGCGACCTTGAAAAACTTGACAATGAAGGTATCGCCACCAAAACCTATGGCGGTGCTGTTGCCAATAAAAATCTCAATGTTGATTTGCCGTCAAGTGTGCGCAGACGCACCAATGTTGAGCTTAAAAAGAGCATTGCCGAGAAGGTGCAGGCTCTTGTTAATGACGGCGATTATATAATGACCGATTCGAGCTCCACCGCTATTTTCTCGGTTAAGTGTCTCAAATCAAAGACCCGAATTACACTTATAACCAACTCGGTTGAAATTCTGTTTGATTTGACCGATAAGGACGACTGGAATGTATTTTCCACCGGTGGCGCTCTCAAAAATGGCGCGCTCTCTCTTATGGGAAGCACCGCAGAAAAGATGGTTAGCGGATTCCATGTTGATGTTGCAATCTGCTCTGCCAAGGGTATTGACATCAATATGGGGATTACCGATTCGAACGAGAAGGAAGCCCAGATTAAAAAGGCGATGTTCTCGGCGGCACAAAAGCGAATCCTCGCTATTGACTCAACAAAATTTGACAGAATTGCCTTTATCAAGGTTTGTGATATTGAAGACATTGATGTAGTTGTCACCGATTCGAAACCCGAAGACAAATGGATTAAGTTTTTTGAAGACAAAGATATAGAACTGATTTATTAAGAAAGGAATCATCAAAATGGCACAATTTTCCGAAAACGAAATCAGAGAAATAGTTAATAAGGTTATTGGTAGCATGGATACCCCCGCACAAAGCGGTAAGGAGTTTGACAGCACACAGTATTGTGGCAGAAAATTCATTGGTATCTTTGATGATATGAATAAGGCTATTGAGGCTGCTAACAACGGTTACAAGGCAGTTCGCGCAATGCAGGTTGAGGAGCGCGAGAAGATTATAACCGAAATTCGCAGACTCTGCCGAGAGGAAGCGCCTATCATGGCTAAAATCGGCGTTGCCGAGACCAAGATGGGCAAGGTTGAGCACAAGAGACTCAAGCATATTTTGGTTGCTGACAAGACCCCCGGTACTGAGGACATTGTTTCTAATGCAAAGACCGGCGACTTTGGTTTAACCTTGGTTGAGATGGCTCCTTTCGGTGTTGTTGGCGCTATCACACCCAGCACCAATCCTAGTGAAACCGTTATTTGTAACAGCATTGGTATGATTGCCGCAGGAAATGGCGTTGTTTTCAACCCCCATCCCGGCGCTATTGCTGCTTCCAACTATGCAGTTGACCTTGTTAACCGCGCAAGCCGTAACGCAGGCGGTCCTGAGATTTTGGTGGCTTCTATGGATAAGCCCACCTTGGAGTCGGCCGATGTTATGTATAAGCATCCGCTTATTCGTCTTTTGGTTTGCACTGGCGGTCCCGGTGTTGTACGCGCAGTGCTCTCTTCCGGCAAGAAGGCTATCGGCGCAGGCGCAGGTAACCCTCCTGTTATTGTTGATGACACAGCAGACATCAAAAAGGCTGCTAAAGATATTATTGACGGTTGCACATTTGACAACAATCTTCCCTGCATCGCAGAAAAGGAAGTTTTCGCATTTGCAAACATTGCAGACGAGCTTATAGAAGGTATGCAGAAGAACGGTGCTTACAAAATTTCTTCCGCACAGGCTGAAGCTCTTGCAAAAATCGTTCTCGTTAAAAAGACCGATAAATCAGGCAAGGAAAGACTCATTGTTAACCGTGACTGCGTTGGTCGCGATGCAGATGTTTTGCTTGAGAAAATCGGCGTTAAGGTTGGCAAAGAGGTTCGCTGCATAATCTGCGAAACTGATTTCTCACACGTATTTGTGCAGGAAGAGCTTATGATGCCCATTCTTCCCATTGTTCGCGTTAAGAACATTGACGAGGCTATTGACCTTGCTGTTAAGGCAGAGCACGGAAATCGCCACACAGCACATATGCATTCTAAGAATATCGACAATCTCTCTCGCTTTGCAAGAGCGGTTGAAACAACAATTTTTGTTAAAAACGCACCCTCTTATGCAGGTATTGGTTTTGGCGGCGAAGGCCACGCAACATTTACAATTGCAGGTCCCACAGGCGAGGGTATTACCTCGGCTCGCAGCTTCACACGTCAGCGCCGCTGCGTAATGGCTGACAGTTTCCGTATTATTTAAGGAGTGTTTTTGATGGCTTACGATAAGGATTTTGTTGCAGACATTGTTAACCGCGTTGTAGCGGAATATAGCAAAACTTCGGGCGACGGTGTTCCGGTTGGCGTTTCTAACCGCCACATACATCTCTCAAAGGACGATGTTGAAACATTGTTTGGCAAGGGCTATGAGCTCACTCCCTTTAAGGATTTGTCACAGCCCGGTCAATATGCTTGTAAAGAGCTTTTGACCATTGTTGGACCTTCCCTTCGTCCTATCGAAAAGGTTCGCGTTTTGGGACCTGTTCGCAGTGCTTCACAGGTTGAAATTTCCCGAACTGATTCGTATGTTTTAAAGGTTAAGCCTCCTGTTCGCGAATCGGGTGATATCAAGGGCAGTGCTCCGATTACTATTATCGGACCCAAGGGTGTGCTCACACTCAAAGAGGGCTGCATTATTGCTAACCGCCACATCCATATGAGTGTTGAGGATGGTAAGCGCTTCTCGGTTAACGACGGTGATTATGTAACAGTTGACGTAAAGGGCGAGCGTCGCACCACGTTCTATGATGTTCAGGTGCGCGTTAGCGACAAGTTCGCTTTGGAGATGCACGTTGATACCGACGATGCAAACGCCGCAGGAATCGGCAACGGCGCAGTTGTCACCATCAGAAAATAATATTTTAAAAGCGGGTTTAATACCCGCTTTTTTATTTTGCGAAAAATTTTCGGTTTTTCTTGACACGACGTATTATATGGTTTATTATATTTACAGGAGATGATAATATGACAGTAACAGAACTTTCAAAAATAACCGGTTTTTCTATTTCCACAGTTTCCAAAGCATTGTCCGACAGTGGCGAAATCAGCCCTGCCACCAAGGAAGAGATTTTGCGCGTTGCACGTGAAACGGGATATTATGACAAGGCGATTAAACGCAAAAAGCGTATTGGTCAGCCCAAAACGGTTGGTATCATCACAAGCGATTTCAGCGATGCGAGAATGCTCCGTAATCTTTGCCGCGAGCTTGAAAAACGCGATGTTGCTGCTGTTGTTTCGATGGCGGCTGATGCTGATGTGCTTCTCTCACAATATCTCGGCGTTGACTGCGTTTTGTTTATGGAGGGCAGAGTTAAGAGCTGCTCTGTTCCCGCCTTCGCGTTTGACGGCGATGTTTATTCTACCGCCGATAAGATTTCTGACGGCGAAGCCGAGACGATAGAAGAGACAAGTGACGAAAACTTTTCTGCTTCACGCAAGAAGGAAGATATCTGGTTATTCTAATTAAGGAATTACACACATGCAAATTAACATATCGGGCGGCGCCGTTGACCTTTCGGGCGAGCCCATTTTAAAGGACATTAATATTGAAATCAATACTGAAAGCCGTATTGGCATTGTCGGTCGAAACGGTTGCGGAAAGACGACTCTTTTGCGTCTGCTTTCGGGCGAACTCTCGATTGTAAAGGACGGAACATCCGACGGTCAGCACATCGTCTCGGGAAACCCTGTAATCAGCACATTGAGTCAGATGACCTTTGAGGACGACTCTGTGACTATGGTGGACGAGCTTCGCTCGGTTTACAGCGATATTCTTTCGATGAAGGCAAGACTTGACAAACTTGTCGAGCTTATGGAGGTTTGTCAGGACAACGATATTATCTCGGAGTATTCTTCCCTTCTTGACCGCTTTACAAACGCGGGCGGATTTTATTTTGAGCGCGAATATGAGTCGGCCATCAAAAGCTTTGGATTTACCGCACAGGATAAGACTAAGCCGCTCAGCGATTTCTCGGGCGGACAGCGAACAAAAATTGCTTTCATCAAGCTTTTACTATCCAAGCCCGATTTGCTGCTTTTGGACGAGCCGACCAATCACCTTGACATCAATGCTGTCAAATGGCTTGAGGATTATCTTCAGAATTATAAAAAGGCCTTTGTGGTTGTATCACACGACCGTATGTTCCTTGACCACACGGTTAATACGATTTATGAGATTGAGCGCGGAAAGACGACGCGGTTTGTCGGAAATTATAGCGATTTTACGGTCTCAAAAAAGCTTTTGCTTGAGCGGCAGGCAAAGCAATATGAAGCGCAGCAACGCGAAATTGAACACCTTGAGGGTCTTGTTGAGCGCTTCAGATACAAAGCCACAAAAGCGGCAATGGCGCAATCGAAAATCAAACAGCTTGAGCGCATGGATTTAATTGAGGCGCCGCAACAAAGTGACAACCGCACATTCCACGCATCGCTCGAGCCCGAGTTGCGCTCGGCAAAGGATGTGCTCTCGGTCAAAAACCTTGCTATCGGATTTGACAGAATATTATCGACCGTCAGCTTTGATGTCAAGCGCGGAGACCGCATCGGTATTGTGGGTGGAAACGGACTTGGTAAATCGACGCTGCTTAAGACCCTTGTCAAAAAAATTCCCGCACTTGGCGGAGAGTTTTTCTTTGGCGGCGCAGTCAAGACGGGGTATTTTGACCAGCAGATGGCACAGTATAGAGGTTCTGAAACAGTGCTATCGAACTTTTTATCAAGCTTTCCGAATATGACCGACTTTGAGGCGCGAAAAGAGTTGGGCGCATTTTTGTTCACAAAGGAAGATGTGTTTAAGACTCTTGATATGCTCTCGGGCGGCGAAAAGGTTCGCCTCTCGCTTTGCAAACTTTTCAAACAGCGACCCAATCTTCTGATTTTGGACGAGCCGACCAATCATATGGACATCATCGGCAAGGAGACGCTTGAAGAGATGCTTTCAAGGTATTCGGGCACCTTGATTTTTGTTTCGCACGACCGATATTTTGTCAAAAAGCTCGCTAACCGACTTTTAGTTTTTGAGGACGGCAGAGCCGACTTTTACGAGTATGGATATGAGCAATATGAATCGTCAAAGGGGCAAAAGCCTGCAGAAATCAAAGAAAGCGTAGCTAAGCCCTCGCAAAAGAAAGGATACACCACCCCCGCAAAAGAACGTTCGAAATATGAGCGTATGCTTAAAAAGGCGGAAGAACAGGTTGCCCTCACAGAGCAGCTCATAGCCGGACTTTTGGAAGAAATTGAAAGCGAAGAGGTTGCAAGAGATTATCTGAAGCTCTCGGAAATTCAAACGGAGCTAAGTGAAGCAGAGGAAAACCTCTCCGTTCATATGTCCGAGTGGGAAACAGCAGCAGAGATGCTCGAAAAATTAAACTCATAAAAAAACAAAAACCCCTATCCGTCTGGATAGGGGTTTATTTTACATATTATAAAGTTTTTCACTTGTGAAATGCGGGTCGGTTGTTATATTCATTCGCATCTTACGAAGAATTGATTCGTCGCCCGAATTCAGAATATGTGTTGAATGCATTTCGCATCCGCGAAGCTTCGGCAGTTGCTCGACCGCACGCTTTGCAACGGGGTCTGTAACAGCGCAGATGTAAAGCGCCGAGAGCATATCGTCTGCCTTGAGTACGCTGTTGCTGGTCTGACTTCCGCCAAGAAGCTCGTTCTTAAGCGACAAAAGTGGCTCCAAAACCGCAGGGCTCATCAAGAGAGTCGATTTCGGTATATCTGCCAAAACCTTTATACTGTTGAGCATTGCGCCGCTCGACGCGCTCATAAGCTCGGTTGCCTTGCCGGTTATAATGCGTCCATCCGGCAACTCAATTGCGGCGGCAGGAACGTCGTTACACGCGGCACTCTTCTTTCGTGCATAAAGCGCAACCGCACGGTCTTCGGGATGAATATCGAGCTGTTCCATAATGCTCATTATCTTCTGAACGGTTTCTTCGGTTTCCTTTCCGCGCTTGCAATCCGATGCGGCACGGAAATATCTTCGCAGAATTTCCTGACGGCTTGCCTCACAGCACGCTTCTTCGTCAAAAATTCCATAACCTACCATATTAACGCCCATATCAGTGGGGCTGCAATAAAACTTATCGTTGCCCGTAATCTTGGTCAAGATACGATGAACAATCGGAAACGCCTCAACGTCGCGATTGTAGTTTACTGTGGTCTCACCATAGCACTCAAGGTGGAACGGGTCAATCATATTCACATCCTGCAAGTCAGCCGTTGCCGCCTCATACGCGAGGTTTACGGGATGCTTGAGCGGAAGATTCCAAACGGGGAAGGTTTCATATTTTCCATATCCCGCGGTTATTCCGCGCTTATATTCATGATACACCTGCGAAAGACAGGTTGCAAGCTTGCCGCTTCCGGGACCGGGGGCGGTTACAACGACAAGCGGTTTATGGGTTTCAATGTACGGGTTTGAGCCGTAGCCCTTGTCGCTTACTATATAATCAACATTATGAGGATAACCAGGTATGCTTTTATGGACATAATGCTTTATTGAAAGCGTATCGAGAAGGTTCATAAACTGGTCTGCCGATTGCTGTCCGCTATAACGGGTTATGACAACGCTGTTAACATCAATGCCCATGCTTTTAACAAGGTCGATTTGACGGAGAAGGTCCATATCATAACTTATTCCAAGGTCTGCACGGATTTTGCTTTTTTCAATGTTTTCAGCACTGATGCAGAAAATTATCTCAACATGCTCTCGCAGTGTGCAAAGCATACGAATTTTTGCGTCAGGCTCAAATCCGGGCAAAACACGAGATGCGTGAAAATCGTCAAAAAGCTTTCCGCCGAACTCCAAATAGAGTTTTCCGTTAAAGCGGGCAATCCTTTTCAAAATATTCTCGCGCTGTTTATCAACATAAAGCTGATTATTAAAGCCGTTTCTTACCATCAAATCCCCCCTAGTAAAACCTAATTTAGATTTTATCACAAAATCACTCACAAAGCAACCGAAAAGAAATATTTTTTGTTGCTATCTGAAATCTTTTGTCGTTTTTCCCGTTATTTGCTTGAAATATTTGAGAAAATGGTTATAATCATAAAATCCAACACTCGCCGAAATTGCGGCCGCCGTCATATCTGTGCTTGTCAGCAGTTCAATTGCCCTGTTGATGCGAAGACGCAAAATGTATTTATGAAGCGACATCCCCGTATGCTTTGACACCAAACTGTTTATATAATTTGGATGGCAACCAAAAATTTCTCCAAGCACGGTGTTGGTGATTTCCTCGCTATAATGTGAATGTATATATTTTAAAATTTTATCAACCTTGCGGTCTTTAAGGCTTTTTACAGATGCGTTTATCTGCCTTGACACATCAATTAAAATACCAATTAAAAGCGCTGTGATTTTCTGCTTATAAAATTGCGGTTTTTCTTGCCATTCTTTTTGCATATTATAAAAAAGCGCTCCACACAGCTGCATATTTTGAAGACACGCGACGGGGGGCAAATCAAAAGCATCTTCACAGCACTCAAAATCAACCAACAAAAGCTCCAGCGGCTGTGTGCACAAAAGAGAATATTCTGTTTTTTTCAAAGCAATAAGTGTTCCTTTTTGGAGCCTGTGTTCTTTTTTACCCAAGACAATTTTACCCTTGCCGTTTGCACAATAAAACACTCGGCTTGTTTGCAAACTTTTCTGCTCGGTTTCATCTGTCAAGATACGCTCAACATTTAAAATTTCTACATTCATTTTGCCACCTCCCAATAAAACTATTATATCATTTCTTTCTTTATTTTCAACATCTTTTATTAAAATTCGAAGGTATAAAAAAAGAAGACCCGACGGGTCTTCTTTTTAATTAATCAATTTTGCCGTAAAGCGGAAGGTCTGCTGCGTCAGATTTCGGTGCGCGGTCTACAATCGGTGCCGACACCGTCTTATTGTCACGTCTTCCTCTGCCGTTTCGGTGGTCGTCACGTCTGCTACCGCCAACGGGAGAAATCACAACGCGTCTGCCTGAGCCTTCGCCAACCGAGTGAGATGTAACGCCGTTTATCTCCTGCACCTCGGTGTGAATTATGCGGCGCTCATACGGATTCATCGGCTCGAGTGTGCGGCTGCGTCCTGTGCGAACAACCTGACCTGACACTCTACGTGCGAGACCCTTCAAGGTCTGCTCACGCTTTTCGCGATAGTTTCCTGTATCGAGAGATACGCGGAAGAAACCATTGCTTGAGTTTGCGGCAAGGGATGCCAAATACTGAAGAGCATCAAGCGTTTCACCGCGTCTGCCGATAATTATTCCAAGATTGTCACCCGATACGATTATACGTGCGCCCTTTTCGGCGGGCACAACCGAGAATGTGACATCGGTGAGTTCTAAACTTGCGAAAATTGTTCTGAGATATGCGATTGCGCGACCTGCAGGGCTGTCCTTGTCAAGCTTGTCTTCGGGGATTGCCTCCTGCACAGGCGCTGTGTTTTCTTCCTTTTTTGCCACAGGCTCTGCCTTTTTTGACGGTGCCTTGTGGTTTTCCTTTTTTCTGTTGTCTTCTTTTTTATCACGCGGTTTGCGGGGCTTCGGGTCGGGAACTTCTATATATACCCTAACCTTTGCGAGTGAACCGCCAAAAAGTCCAAGTGTTTTCTTTTTGGGATTGGAAAGTACCTCAAACTGTACTTCATCTTCAAACGAGACATTAAGCTCTGCTTTGGCTCTTTCGGTTGCCTCTTCGAGCGTCTCGCCTATTCCTATTGCTTCTTTAATCAACTGTGCTCCTCCTAATCTATCTGAGCCGTCTTTTTGCGGTTTTGTTCGTTCTTGAAACGTGTGTAAACCTCTTTAGTTTGTTCCTTTGCTATTAATACGTTCGGTCCGTATTTAAGCGATATTACTGTTTGAATTACACCTGAAACGATAGCAGAGCAAGCCCAATAGAAACCTAAGGCTCCGGGGAATCCGAAACCGATTACGAGTGAAATTATTGGCATTGTGAGCAACATTCCCGACATATTGGGTGCATCGGGATTCTGTTTCTTTTGGATTCTTAATGATACAATTGATGCTGCCATCTGTGCAGCAAATGCTAAAAATGGTATTATCCAAATAAGCTCTGCTTTTGAAAAATCAAGTGAAAAATGAGGTTGCTGTGTAAGGTCGATACCTAAAAAATTGAAATTGATGCTATCTAAAACCTCAGCAGAGATTGTTTCAACCTTTCCCGCCTTGATAAGCGGGATAAGTTCAATAGGTCTTGCAACCTCCATTGTTTTAACAGCCGCATCAATTACCGACTTAGAAACGCCGCAGATGTAACGAAGGGGATTTACAACGGCATAGTAAATGCCCATCATAAACACCATTCGCAAAATGAGCGGAAGACATCCGCCCGACATGGAAACATTCTCTCTCTGATAAAGCTCCTGCATTTCCCTTGTGTATTTTTGTTTATCGTCGCCGCAGCGCTTTTTAATCTCGTCAAGCTTCGGTCTGATGCGCATTTGCTGCACGGTTGATTTCTGCGACTTTATTGTTAACGGAATCATCACAAGATTGACAACAACGGTAAATATAAATACAGCAGCCGCAAAGTTGTTTCCAACAATGCCTGCAAAAAACTTAAGTATATATCCCATAGGAACACTTATAATATCATATAATTTTTCCATTTGTTTCTCCTTTGTTTTTGCGGGGCGGAACGGGGTCGTACCCGCCCTTGCAAAGCGGATTGCAGCGTAATATCCGCCATAAAGTAAGCGCTGTTCCTACAAACGCGCCGCGCTCTTTGAGCGCTTCAATTGCATACTCTGAACAGGTAGGTGTGAAACGGCAACATCCGTTTTTCTTGAGCGGCGATAAATACCTCCTGTAAAGCTGCACCAAGCTAATCAGTATCTTTTTCATTTTTTGTGCTCCAAATCCCTGCGTTTTTCAGATGCGCTTCTATCCCCGAGCGCAGTTCATAACTTTTAAGCTTCGGGGTGCGAACGCGGGCGACAAACACAATGTCATATCCGCCGACAATATGAGGTAAGCATTCGTAAAACGCAGCGAGTATTACACGCCGCGCACGATTTCGGGAAACGGCATTGCCGAGTTTTTTTCCGGTTGTTATGCCCACGCGCACCACACCCAAATTGTTTTTAACAACATAGGTTACAACGCCCGGGTGAACAAAGCTTTTGCCCCTGCCGTATGCCCGTCTGAATTCTTTGTTTAGTTTTAGTTTTAAAACCTTTTCCATCGGGTCCTCACCGATTTCTCTTATTCACCATTAATTAGTAGGTGAGCTGCTTTCTGCCCTTTGCTCTGCGGCGTGCAAGCACCTTGCGACCATTGGCAGTTGCCATTCTCTTTAAAAAGCCATGCTCTTTTTTGCGATGAAGCTTCTTGGGTTGATATGTTCTTTTCATGTTTATACCCTCCTTTTATCCTTTTGGCATTATGAGACTAATATAACATAGCCTATCAGTTTAGCATTATATCAAAACACAGGCGTTATGTCAATAAAAAATAAAATATACGGAGCGTTTTTTCGAAAACAAACGCCCCGCATTCTTTATTCATACTCTTAAACTTGCACCGCAAAATTGCTCCACTGCATATGAGGGTACTCCTGTAATCTGCGATATTTCTTCTATGCTGTCAGACCCTGCACGCACCACTTCTTCGTCTATCAAAAGCGCCGCGGCGAACAAGTCTGCCTCGCGCTCGTACCTGCCCGGAACAAAATTTGTGCTGTCGCTTAAAAAAATCGTGTTTATATTTTTATGTAACAATGCGTGTCCTAGCTCGTGTGCTATACACGCCGTGTCAAAAGGCGCCTCAACCGACGCACCTATAACAATTGCCTGTTTTTCCTTTGCCTCCATATAAAAACCGGTTATGCGCTTCGGTAAATCGGCGCGCACCAAGGTTATGCCAAGGCAACGACAAAGCTCTGTTACATTATCCGTATTATATTTTTGCTTGAGTGTTTGTGCTAAAAGCACTATTTTTTGGGTCATTTGTCGCTCTCCTTCTTAAGCATCAGATTAGCGGCAAGCAGCATGGCATCAAACAACTTTTCGGTATCTTTCTCGTCAAGAAGCGTTCCCTTAAACATAAGTCCGCCCGTGGATTTTAACCCTTCACGGAGTCCCTGCAACGCATCCTCAACCTCGCGCGGACCACCGCCCTCGCCCATAAGCAAATAATCTATTGAAACCTCGAACTCGTGGCTTAAATCCATTATTATTTTGCTGTCGGGCTGTCTTCTTCCCTGTTCGTACATTCCGACGGCGCTCGGAGATATGCCGAGCTTTTCACCAAGCTGTGCCTGTGTGTATCCTTTTTTTATTCTCAACTCTTTTATTCTTTTAGCGAAGCCATCCATATTAATCACCCACAACGATTATACCACATAACGTGTAATTTGTCAACACGTTCATATGTGACTATTTTCAACAAAAAATATCGGCAACAAATGTTAAAACACACAAAATGTGTATTTGTGTTGCATTATATCTTGACACAATCACACGATATGTGGTAAGGTAAAATTACCGACTGCAAGAAAAGTTGTGTAGTCGGTTGTATTTTAACAACAAATCACACAATACGTGTAGAAAGGCGAGTAAAAATGACGTTAAAAGAACTTGGACAGGAATATTTAAGACAATATGAATTAATCAAAAAGCACATATCAGAAATAAAGGCAACCGAGCGCTTTCTTTCAAGAAAACAACAGCTGCGGCTCCGCAGAAGGCTGCTCGCCCTTTATGCCGACGCCGCCTCACTTCGTGTCACGGGCGAACATCTTGTTAACTACTATGGTGGCTGCAATGAATAGAACAACATTCAGTCTTGAGGTTTTTGGCGAGCGCGCCGCACACATTATATATAACAGCCACGGCTACAACGAGCCATACATAGAACATCTTAAAAAGCTTTTACGCAAGGCAATTGCCGAGGAGTTGACCGAAAGCCAACGCGACGCGGTGACAGGATTTTATTTTTTGAACAAATCGGTGACCGAAATGGCTGCCGAGAAGGGTGTTAATAAGTCTACCGTTTCGCGCAATTTGAAGCGTGGTTGCGAAAAACTCGCCTTTTCTATGAAATACGGGCTTTCTCCGGTTTATCTTGACCGCGAATAAAATATTTGTCGAGTCTTGTTAACTATAACACATCTTATGTACCAAATTGCGTACTCTCCTAAACAAAAAAGCACCCTGACGGGTGCTTTTTTATGTTTATCTTTATTACCAATTTATATCACAAGAAATCAAATTGTAAGAAAATGCGCTTTCGCCGTTTGCATAAAACACACTTGTGCAATCATATTGCTCCGGTCTCGTGTCGGGGTTAACTGTGACGATTGAGCGAACGGTTATCGTTCCGTCTCCGTTATAATCAAAGGATGTTACGCTATGGTTGTAAACATCATAACCCGTTGGCAACACATCATAAAAACCGTCTGTGCTGTTTTGAGGCTGTGCTCCATACATATTATATATAAAGCCGTCAACAAGCGCTGCGTTTATTCTTCCGCCCTTTATATTATTTGCGAGTGAAAGAAACGCAGCCGACAACAACTTGTCATTATCCGAAAAGTCATCACCAAAGCAATAATTGTGGTTGAGCATATTTTCAAACCGCGCAATTTTCACACCATCCATCTGCTGCGATGTGACGGTTGCCGTGAGCGAAGCGGCGGGCGAAGCATCCTTTTGAGGAGCCTCGTTTGCCACGGGAAGAAAGCCGATGATTACGACCATAATAAGCTCAATTATTTGTTTAATCAAAGCGCCCACTCCCCCTCAAAAATTACATTGCTTTTTCTCTATAAATATTATACTACTTATGGTGTAAAATTTCGATTTCAAATGAGTTACAAAATGGTATCAATTTTGTTACAAAATTTCGAGTTTTTTTGTAGAAATTTTGCGATATTTTTTGTAGAAATTATACTGTTTTTTTATTAAAATACGAGTTTTTGGGCATTTTCAACAGCATTTTCCACAAAAGTTGTTATGTTCTATGAATTGTTTTGGTTGAAAATCTATCAAAATGGTGTTATAATTCTTTTATCTTAATCTAAGGAGTTGTTCTAATTGAAACAGTATCCATCAACCAACATTAAAAACATTGCTCTGCTTGGTCACGGCGGAAGCGGAAAGACCACTTTGGCAGACGCAATTTTATATTATGGAAAGGCCACCGACAGAATAGGCAAGAATGCTGACGGTACAACCGTTATGGACTATGACGCAGAAGAGAAAAAGCGCAAGGTTTCGGTCAGCACCTCGGTGTATCCGATTGAAATAGGCGACAATAAAATCAACCTACTTGACGCGCCCGGTCAGTTCGACTTTGCAGGCGGCATGAGCGAGGCTATGACCGCCGCCGATTCGGCACTTATTGTGCTTTCGGGTAAATCGGGTCTTACTGTCGGCGCGCAGAAGGCATACGACTGTGCACGCGAATACAAAAAGCCCGTCGCCTTCTTTATCAACAAGCTCGATTCGGTTCACGCTCATTTTTACCGCGTTGTTTCGATTCTTGCGGGTAGATACGGTAGCGTTATTTGTCCCGTTATCATCCCTTATGTTGAGGGCGAGAAGGTTGTTTGCTACATAAATCTCGTGGACGGAAAGGCATATACCTTTGACGGTATTACCAAAAAAGAATACGCCCCCGTACCCGAAAATCCCGACATCGCAAGTATGCGCGACATTATGCTTGAGGCTGTTGCTTCAACAGACGAAGCCTTGATGGAAAAATATTTCGGCGGTGAGGCGTTTACTGAAGAAGAAATTAAGACCGCGCTTAAAAACGGTATGCTCTCGGGCGATATTTGTCCCGTTATGTGCGGTGTTGGTCAGGACGGCGCTGCGGTATCTCTCGCAGTTGACCTGCTTTCCGACATTGCACCCTCTGCGGCAGACGTTGCAGTTGTGTGCAAAAAAGACGAAAATACCGAAGATTGCGCTATATCCGCACAGGGTCCCACCGCACTTGTTGTTTTCAAGACCATTGCCGACCCGTTTGTTGGTAAGCTTTCATACTTCAAGGTTGTAAGCGGCAGCGTTTCTGCCGACAGCCGCCTTTTGAATCTGCGCACGGGAAACGAAGAGCGACTTTCCAAGGTTATGTGGATAAAAGCGGGCAAACAAGAAGACGCTGACAAGATTGTTGCCGGTGACATTGGCGCGGTCGCAAAGCTAGGTAACGTTTCAACCGGTGACACGCTGTGTGACGCCGCCTTTGGCAAGGCGGTTGTTCCCGCCAAATTCCCGCAACCGCAGCTTACTATGGCAGTTTATCCCAAGCAAAAGGGCGATGAAGAAAAAATTGCCCAGGGTCTTTTGAGACTTATGGAAGAGGACCCCACGATTTTGTTCTCGACAAACACCGAGACAAAGGAACAGCTTTTATCAGGTCTTGGCGAACAGCATATTGACGTTATCGTCTCGAAGCTTGCAGCGAAGTTCGGTGTTCAGGTCGAGCTTCGGACTCCGCGAGTTGCATACCGCGAGAAAATACGCAAGCCCGTCAAGGTTCAGGGCAGACACAAGAAGCAGTCGGGCGGACACGGTCAGTTTGGCGATGTTTGGATTGAGTTTGAGCCCTGTGACAGCGACGAAATGATATTTGAAGAGAAGATTTTCGGCGGTTCTGTTCCCAAGAACTTCTTCCCCGCCGTTGAAAAGGGTCTGCGCGAAAGTGTTTCAAAGGGTGTGCTTGCAGGCTATCCCGTTGTAGGACTCAAGGCAACCTTGGTCGACGGTTCGTATCACCCTGTTGATTCCTCTGAAATGTCCTTTAAGACCGCAGCAGCCATTGCATACAAGGAAGGAATACCACAAGCAAACCCTGTTCTGCTTGAGCCTATCGGAACACTAAAGGTTGTAATCCCCGAAGACAACATGGGCGATGTTATCGGCGATATCAACAAGCGCCGCGGCCGAGTTATCGGCATGAATCCGCTTGAGAACAAGCTGCAAGAGGTAGTAGCCGAGGTGCCGATTGCCGAGATGTCTGATTTCTCGACCTCTATGCGCTCCATAACCCAGGGCAGAGCCGAATTCACACTTGATTTCGAGCGTTACGAAGAAGTTCCCGCTAACATTTCTGCAAAAATCATTGAAGACGCAAAAGAATAAAACACAAAAAAGAGTTGGGATTTTCCCAACTCTTTTTTTATTATCTGGATGATTGCAAATAAGAAGAAGCGGTTGCCGTTATTTCCTCGATGATTTTGTTTCCTTCGCCGATTATTTCGCGGTAACCTGTGCACAAGCAGTTGTTGTATGTTGTTATTTTTTTTGGCACATACACTTCAAGCTTAAAGCTCTTAAGCGCCTTTAAAACGACGCCGTCAGATATGGTGTCGCCAAAGCAAATTGCCCTTCTGAATACAATTTTTACTTCCTTCAGATTTGCCGACTGTGAGCCGTTTTCCTCTACTATCTCTCTTATGCAGTTGACTTCAAACTTTTCTAGGTTTGCAACCCTTTTTCCGTCAATGCGCAGCTCCACGCTTTTGTTCTGATTATAACTCATAAAGCACCTACCAATCCTCGCATATTCGTTCGTTTATGAATATTGTGACGGGCAGTATGGTACACATAAAGGTTGCGTTGTAATGCATCTTTCCCGATACGATTCTTGTTATTGAGATATCGCTTTTGAAAAGAACGTTTATTAGATTAGTCAAAACCTCATAATTAACATAACCATCCGCAATGTGCGGAAGATATATATTTGCGGAAACGGCAATTTCTGCCGGCACCGAAAACTCCGCCTCGCCGTTGCGAAGGCCTGAAAACGCACTGTGTTTGCAAAGGTTTGCATCAACCGAATCTATACCCACTGTAATCACCGGAAGGTCAAGCGGCACATCCATCATCTGCTTTTTAAAATTCTTGGTGGTGTATACATCTATACCGCCCATTTTTTCTATCAGGCCTAACACCTTATCTAACACATCATTAAGCTCTCTCATATTCACCATCCTTTACTATCCTGTAAAGCACCGCCCATATATAAAACGGCTTGCCGTCACAGTATATCATCTGTGCACGCTTCACTCCATAGGTATAACCATTGAAATATACGTCGGTTGTTGTCCAACACTCTGTAAAGTCCGGCTCAGGCGGACCGATATACAAATAACAACCATTGTCGCGACGACCGATTTCACCCATTGGCAAATCAATATACATCTTGTTTTTATAGCGCATCAGTTGTATAAAGGCTTTTATGTTATATTCGTCATAACGGAGCACCACCTTGACATCCTGACCGCGTTTTTCTAGCAGTTTTGATACTGTTTTTGTGATGTTCATAGCCGCCTCCCTTAAACGATTTTAAAGCAAAAGCCGCTGTGACGCAGACAGCCGTCAACCGATTTGAGTGCATCGGAGAGCAACGCCTGTGCCGACTGCCTTGCGCCGTCGGGACGGGTTTGCACGTTGACGTCACCCGCCTTGTAAACCGACACATTGTCACACCCGCGTGACAGAGTGTATCTATAAAACGCAAGGCATGCGGCGGCATAGCAAAGTCGGTTTTCCCATTTTTGCGCCTCTGCAGAGGGTTTTACTCTGCAGAGGATGCTCTCAACCGCCGTCTCACACAATATAGTATAAGGGTGTGCGTCCTCGTCCGACAACGCGGCGAAAATTTGTGTTACCTTATCGAGTGGAAGAGAGTTTATCATTTTCTCTCACCGCCCGAAATTAAACCGATAAAACCTTTGATGCATCGGTGAATATCTTGGCAAAGCCTACGGTTGAGGTGACTGCGGCACGCTCGAGCTGACGGTCGATAAGCTTATCGTAGTCAACCGAAACGTCACCCGCTATTACCATCTCAAGTGCGCAGTTCTTGTCAAGACCTATGATTGCATCCTTGGGTGCTGCCGCAGATTTGATAAACTCTGCGCCAAGCGGATGACCGATTTTGCCTGTGCCCTGGAAGTTGATTCCCGATGCGGGATTCTTGAACTCGTCCAAGGAAAGCATCTTGGTCATCATATCGGGAGACGCAATGATTGTGGTCATTGTGTAGGGGTCAAGCCCGTTCAAGAGGTTGATAAGGTCTGTGTAGGAAAGCTTTCCTGCGGCTGCAGCCGAGATGATTTCTGCTGCGTTATTATTACCGTCGCCGTCCTTTAAGACAGAGATTGCGTCTGCAAGCTGCTGACGGGCAATGTATGAGCCAATCTGCTTCAAGGTTACTGTGAACAAATCAAGGCGCTGGAACTTCAATGCCTCATAGGAAGCCACGAGCATTCTGCCGCGCTTGTTGAGCTTAACAAGATTTTCCTGTGTGTGAACAACTGTCTGCGGGATGTATGCACCCTCGCCTACCGTCTTGAGTGCTTTTTCGTCCTCTGTGGGAACGGATGCAATTGTGCGGTAATCAAGTCCGTCGATGCGGGTCTTGGTTGCAACGATGGAATCAAGCACCTTTGCCTCCTCCATACCCTGCTTTACTGCGCGTGAGATATACTCGGGAAAGAGCGCTGCGGACTGTGTTGTTGCAAAGAACTTCTGCACACAGTCACTACCTGCGCCGCCAACCTTGATGTCAAAGCGCTTAAGCTGTCTTTGGAACGCATCAAGACCGTTATCGGCTGTGCCTTCATAGGCGGCTGTAGGGTCAAGGCTTTCCAAAACCTCACTGAAAGACTTTCCGGGAACGGCATACATTCCCTTTTCAAGCTTTATGTTTTCGTAATTCATTCCGATTCCTCCTTAAAATATGAAGCCGACGAGCTTTTTGTCAGCATCAACGTTAATTACCTTTACGCTGATACCGTTTTCGTCTTCTTTAACCTTGCCGTCTGCTGCTGCAGAGATTCTGCAAACGCCAACGGTCATATCGCCCGTGTAGGACAAAACTGCGTAGCCGCACATCTGAACGGTTGCAACGCCATTTCTTGCAGAAATGCCGATGCCGCAGAACTTATCGCCATCGCCGGATACTGCAACTGTGTCGTTAGCGACTACCGTTACCGGCTTGTTCTGAATGTTGTTTTCTTCTGTTTTAAAGGTGAGCACGTTCTCACCGAAACCTTTGTAATCAAACATAATATCTTCCTTTCGTTTGTTAAATCATAAAGCCGTTGTTAACGGATTTATCATTGTTTGCCGCGGGTGATAATTGCACCTGCGGTTTTTCCTGACTCTTGAGCGCGCGGTAAAATTCGTCGAGCTCAGATACCGACATTTTCTCGGTTACCGAGTTTAATGTTTCGGCGTTGATGCCGCAAAACATCTTTTCGCAGCCCTTTATAACGGCTGCGCGTTTCTCGGCAATGAAGCTTTTGCCAAGCTCACCCAGTGTTTTGAGCTCGCCTATATAGCGGCTTAAGCTTTCGGCCTCGCTCGCAGAAAGTGTTACCTCTGTTCCCAAGGCTAACTGTTTTACAATGTCTGTGTTTTTCAAATCTTTTTTCTCCTTTTTTTCGAAAGACTTGGTTATTCCTGCGCGTTTTTGTGCGGGAACCGCCACAAAGGACCACTCGTATGCATCGGTCGGCTCGGATAAAACCGTGTGACAGAGCTGCTCGCCCGATGCGGTTTTATATGTTTTTCCCGACTTGTGCAAACAACCCTCTGCTCGCTCCTTGCCGCAAACGGAACATATGCGGCTCTTCACACTGCAGCCGATGCTGACCTCTTTTTTGATGCCCGCCTCTATCTCAGCAATAAGATTTTCGTTCTTTGCCGTCCTTAGCATATATGCTCTGGCGCAAAGGCGCTTATACGCTCTGCCGTCACGGGTGTGTTCACCCTGCGGCATCTCGGTATAGCAACTGAAAATTCGCGCCTTTTGGTTTTCGCTTTTTGCGCTGTGGTCACAAATTCCCGTTCTGCCGTCAAAAAGCTTTGCGAGAGTATCAAGCGCCTCGTCTGAGAAGCGTTCGTTGTCGCGGTCGATGTCGTTATCGCACAAGCAGACCGAAAACGCATATATTTCATCCTCGGTGTGCTCGCGTCTTGTGTGCTTATTTATTAAATCAAGCTCACCCTCGCGCAGTTTACCTGTTTCTTCAATTTTTCCTTTTTTCACTCGGTTGCCCTCGTTTCCTTCAGTATTTTTTCTGCCTGTGCATTGTAAAGTTTTGCCTGTGCCAAGACGGTTTCATCCTGCAGACTTATGTTGTTCCAATCTATTGAAACATCGCAGAAGAAGCCTTCTCCGCGAAGGTACGCTCGGCAGATTTTTAAAATCATTGGTGTCAGCAGTGTGCGGTAATATTCAAGCTCACTCGTCAGAATATCCGCCTGCTGAGAGGACATTCGCTCGGTTGACGACCAACAAAGTCCGAGTAAAAACGGTGGGAGTCCTGTTTTTGCAATTATTTGTTCTAAGATAGCGCGGACAGGTATTTCGATTTCGGGCATATGCGAATCGGCTCCGATGACCTTTATGTCAACATCGCCCACCGCAACAAAATCCCTGACCGTTTCACTGTCACGCATTGCATCCGACCAGGCGGCTGCTATCTCGTCCGCTCTGTTTTCGCCGATGCCTGTATCGTTCGCGCCGGGGCGGTATGTAACTGCAAAACGCAGATTTCCCATTCGCTCAAAGTTCACGCCTATGCTGTTATAGATTTTGAGCAGTATGCCACTGACAAACGGAAGTCCCTTTAAAAGCGAGTTTCCGTATGCGCTGTCGGGCTCGGGCGACAGTGCGGATATTAAAATCCTTTCAGGATTTGGAACCCTTTGACCGTCTCCCCTTAAAATTTCAGGCTGAAGCGGATTTTTACCCACGCGCAGCTCGACGTTGTTGAGCGAAGCACCGTAAAGTGCACACACTCTGCCGTCCGAATCCATAACCATTTCGTTAACGGCGGTGCCGTATGTGAGCATTCGGTCCATCGTGCTGCCAACAAAGGTTTCTATACCGCAGGACACAGGTCCGCAGGGCACTGTGCGAAGAAAATCCCGCAGCATTTTTTCTGCTGTCTTGTCGCCGCACTTAACCTCAAAGCCGCCCACAAGGCGCACGATTTTTCCAATTGCGGCATCAATAATCGGTATTGACTCGCGCAGTGCTGCATACATGCTCATCTCCGTTTTACTAAGCAGGCCTACTCGGTTGACCATTGATAACGGGTCGCTGCCGCGCGCGGTTTGTACCGCCGCAGTAACCGAGTTTTTCTTTTTGCCCTTGTTTAAAATCTTGATATTTATTCCTCCCTTTTGTTTGTAAGACTACTGTCTTCTCGCGGCTACGGCAACTGCCGATTGCGTGTTGCCGTAAAGTACCGTTGACACAAAATATCTTATATCGTCCATTGCGTGGTCGTTTTCCTTTATCGGACTGTCCTTTGCCGCGGAGGAATCCCAACGGTAAAGCGAAAACTCACGCACGGCATCATTACAGCCACGGCATATTTTTATTTTCCCCGCACGCAGCGCATCGGACACCCGTCGTATGCCATCCAAAACATCGTTTTTTGCGGCGATACATTCGAATTTTCCGTGGCGGCGTATACAGGTTATAAAGGAGGCGGCAGAGGGGTCGCATATAACCGCACTTATGCGTCTTCCTGCGGCAAGGCGCGTCAGCTCACTGTAATATTCCTCGTCGGTTTTTTGCATTCCTTCCCTTTTTGAAGAATAGTAATATTCGGCAAGGCGGTACCATACCCCGCCGCACAGTCCCCACAGTCCGAAGGAGGACGGGTTTACTGTTCCGTAATCGCACGAGATGTAATAGCGTTCACAGTTTTCGGGCGCATCGCAAAGGTCGTCTTCGTTGAAAAAAGGATATATAAGACCCTCGGATGCAACCCACTTGCCAAGCACAAATCGTTCGTAAAACGTGCCTGTGTAGAGCGATGAATAACGCTTTAGCATCTCCTTTGACAGAGAAGGATTTTCCGACATTTGAAAGTGCAGATAAAGGGCGTTTTTTTGTTCGGCGTTTTTTATCCATTCCTTATAAAACCAGTGTGACGGTGACTGAGGGTTGCAGTTGAAGAAGAATTTTGAACCCTCGACCGAGCATCTGGCGAGCGCCTGTTCAACAAAAGAACGCGGCATCAGCACAACCTCATCGAACAGCACGCCCGAGAGCGTCATTCCCTGAATTAAGGAAGCGCTTGACTCGTCCCTACCGCCGAAAAGATAATATGTATTGGTTATTCCGTCCCGTGTTATAATCAGTTGACTGCGGCTTAAGACCTCTCTGCAATCAAAACCGAGCTGGCGCAGTGTTTCGCACATCGGGGTGATTAGATTGCGCCGTATTGAAGTTACGGTTTTGCCGCAGATTGCAAAGTCTGCACCGCTGAAACGGTAAAACGACCAAAATATGAAGGATAAAACCATACAGACAGACTTTCCGCTTCGCACCGCGCCGTCACATATCAGCGCATCGCGAAAAGAATATGGACTGTCGTCGTGCCAGAAGGTAAGCGCCGTCATCTGCTTTCTTGAAAAGGGTTTAAAATTCATTTTGCTCCCCCGCTAACGAGAGATTTCTTGCACCCTCACACAAGGCGCGGTAAAAAGGCTCGGCTGAGCTGCCGACAGCTTCCGCTTTGAGCGATGATAACAAATCAAGCGCTTTTATTCGGTCAAAAAATTTAATCTCTATACCGCCGCCCTTTTGAAATTTAATTTCCGAAACCATATATAAATCAAGTTTTTCAAGTTCTTCTCGGTCGGGCTTCTCTCCGAGGGTTGCAAGATATACAGCATCCGTAATACTGCCAAACGCGAGTCTTCGCAGACCGTCCTGCGCGTTTGCGTCAGGAAGTGTTCCTCCCTTTCCTATTTCCTTTCGTACACGCTCTTTTCTAAGCAGCCGCATTGCGTTTTTTTCGGCAAATGTGTATCCCGCTCTCGCCGCAGCCTCACGCGGTGAGCGCAGAATTTTGTAATATTCGCAAAAGAGCGCTTCCTTTGCTGTTAGTTTGTTTGACATTTTCTGCCACCTCCACATATACCCTATAAAAACGCCCTTTGTTGCACTGTTTTGTGCAACGCGCGTGCAACTTTTTTGAAAAATTTTTATAAATTTTGTCTTTACCTGCTTTTTTAACATTAAACGGACAAAAATCGCATATTCTTAAAATGAGTTAAAAAAGAAAGGTTGATTTTAATGACACGGTTTTGTCCGGAAGGTTGGCTTATTAACGAAATTGAAAACCGCCGCGCTTATTCTTCTCCAAAAAAACTCGCCGAGGCATGCGCTGACTCGACGGTGCTTGAGGGGATTGCAGAGGTGTGCGACGCAGAGCACAACCTATGGGTTAATCTCGGTTGCATGAGAGGGGTCATTCCGCGAAACGAGGGTGCTATCGGAATTTCGGGAGGAGAGACCCGCGACATTGCCCTTTTATCCCGTGTTGGCAAGCCCGTTTGCTTTACCGTGACAGAAATAAAGGAAGACCGCTTCGGCAAGTTGTATGCCCTTCTTTCACGTCGCAACGCGCAGGAAAAATGTATTAATTCATATATTAAAAAGCTGCGAGCAGGCGATGTTGTTTCGGCTCGTGTGACACATCTTGAAAGCTTTGGTGCATTTTGTGATATCGGGTGCGGAGTTATTGCTCTGCTTCCGATAAACTCAATTTCAATTTCCCGTATTTCCCACCCGCGCGACAGGTTTTTTGCGGGCGAGGACATAAAGGCGGTTGTCAAATCCATCTCGGACGATGGGAAAATCACTCTGACACACAAGGAGCTTTTGGGCACCTGGGAGGAAAACGCCGCAGCATACCGTCAGGGCGAGACTGTATCGGGGATTGTGCGCTCGGTCGAGTCATACGGTGTGTTTATCGAGTTGACCCCAAACCTTGCAGGTCTTGCCGAGCCAAAAAATAATATTTTCATCGGTCAGACCGCAAGTGTATATGTCAAAAGTATCATTCCCGACAAGATGAAGGTTAAACTTATTATTATTGACAGCTTTGACACTTCTTATACACAAAACAAAAAATATTTTTTTGAGGGAGAGCATATGGACCTTTGGCAATACTCCCCGAAAGAAAGCTACAAAAGAATTATCACCGATTTCCTTGAAAAAAACTAAAAGTGTGATATACTATTATTAAATAGTAAAAAGCCGACAGAATCTGTCGGCTTTGAAAGGCTTTGGTGATAAAATGGCAGAAGAAAGAAAATGCAATGAAAGCGGCTGCACGGGGGATTGCTCCTCCTGCAACAAGGCACATTCGGAAATACAAAAAGAGCAAGGAAATCCATACAGCAGCATTGGCAAAACCATTGGTATTGTCAGCGGTAAGGGTGGCGTTGGCAAATCACTCGTTACGGGCACTCTTGCAACCCTTATGAACCGTCGCGGCAACACCGTCGGCATTATGGATGCGGATATCACAGGTCCGTCCATTCCTAAAATGTTCGGCATCAAGACCCGCGCATTTCAAAATGAGCTCGGCATTCTTCCCGCCGCATCTCACAGTGACATCCGCATAATGTCTGTTAATCTTATGCTTGAGGACGAGGAGTCGCCCGTTGTGTGGCGCGGTCCCGTTTTGGGCGGAGTTGTTAAGCAGTTTTACAACGATGTCGTCTGGGGAGACCTTGATTATCTCTTTATCGATATGCCTCCCGGAACAGGTGATGTTCCGCTGACAGTTTATCAGTCTATTCCGCTTGACGGAATTATTATTGTCACATCCCCGCAGGACCTTGTCTCGCTGATTGTTAAAAAGGCTTACAATATGGCAAAGATGATGAATGTTCCGATTTTGGGAATTGTTGAAAATATGAGCTACACAGTTTGCCCGGACTGCAACAAAAAGATTTATCTCTTCGGCAACGGAAAATCGGGTGCCGTGGCAGAAGAACTCTCGGTTCCGCTTTTGGCAGAAATTCCGATTGACCCCGCTATTGCCTCCCTTTGCGACTCAGGAAAGATTGAACGCTTTAGCGGAGATTTTCTCGACGGCGCAGCAGACGTGCTTGAAAAGCTTTAATAAACAAAACGAAAAGAGACCGCTTTTGGCGGTCTCTTTCCTTTATTGAGGGGTTTGAGGAGAGGTCTTTTTGCGACCTTGAGAAAGAACTGCGGTTTTCTTTCTCCAAACATATAATAGAATGAAAAAATTATTAAACTGTGAACATTATTTTAAATAAAATTAAATTTTGCGATGCTTGAATATTGTCTGCCCGTTTTGTTAAACATATCTGTGGGGTGTTAAAAATGAAATATTCAAACTACAGAAAAAAATCAGGTTTTTTTGCGGGCAAGGGCTTTTATGTTGTGTTGGCGGCCTGCATTGTTGCCGTTGGCGTGGCGTCTTGGTCGGCTATGTCCACCATTTCGTCGGTTGACGAGCGGGTAAACTCCTCAAAGGAGCAGCCCACTTCGAGCATTGTGGACAGTGCGGATGCTGAGGATGTCGGCAAGACGGTAAGCGATGTTAAAAACGACAAGGCTTCGTCTTCACAGGTTAGTTCTCAAGAGGAACCCGTGTCGAGCGAGACCTCTTCTACCGAGACGCCAACCGAGGAGCCGATGCACGAGGTGTATTATACTCTTCCCGTGAAAAACTGTAATATAGGCAAACTTTTCAGCGACACCGCGCTTCAATACAGCGCAACCCACGGCGACCGCCGACTGCATCTCGGTGTTGACCTTTTGGCAAAGGAAGGAACCGATGTGGTTGCCGCCGCTTCGGGCACCGTGCAAAAGGTTACAACCGATTCGCTTTGGGGCAAAATGGTTGTTATAGACCACGGAAGCGGTATTGTTGCATACTACTGCGGAATTGAAAACACCACCGTTTCCGAAAAAGAGACGGTTAAGGCAGGGGTTAAAATCGGTCAGGTTGGCACCGTTCCCTGCGAATGCGCCGACGAGTCGCACATTCACATCGCAGTCACGCGTGACGGAAAATATATATCCCCTCTCGACCTAATTGGTATGAATTAACACGCCCTCGCACGTTTAGGGGCTGCACACGGTGACCTTTGGTTGCCGTGTGTTTATTTTTTTGTTGCCCTTTCGATAGTTTTTTGATAAAATACTATCGAAAGGGGATTTTTTTATGTGGAAAAAATTTAAAGACTTTGCATTCAAAGGAAACGTTCTTGACATGGCAATAGGTGTTGTTATCGGTTCTGCTTTCAGCAAAATTGTTACTTCACTCGTAGGAGATATTATCACTCCTTTAATCAGCCTTGTTACAAACAGCGCCGATTTCACAGCGCTCGGAATTAAGCTTACCGAGGGTGAAGAACCCGCTATTTTGGCATACGGCAATTTCATTCAGAACATTATCGACTTCTTTATCATCGCTTTCTCAATGTTCCTTGTTATGTCGCTTATCGGCAAGCTTAAGGACGCTTTCTCCAAAAAGCAGGAAGCTATTGAAGAAGCAGAGCAAGAGGCTGCCGGTCCCACAGAGGCAGAGCTTCTCACAGAAATTCGCGACCTTTTAAAAGAAAAGAAGAACTAATTTATGAACATTAACGAAACATTAGCAAAAGAGTTTTCGCTCGCACAGTGGCAGATTGACAACACGGTTGCGCTTATTGATGACGACAAGACCATTCCATTCATTGCGCGTTACCGCAAGGAGCAGACAGGCACGCTTGACGACCAGATTCTGCGCGAAATTTATGAGCGACTTTGTTATCTGCGTAATCTTGAAAAGCGCAAGAGTGAGGTTTTGTCCTCCATTGAAGAACAAGGCAAACTGACAGACGAAATTAAAAAAGCAGTTGAAAATGCCACCGCCTTGGTTGAGGTTGAGGACATCTACCGCCCATACAAGCAAAAACGCCGCACACGCGCAAGCGTTGCTAAGGAAAAAGGACTTGAGCCCCTTGCAGAGCTTTTGCTTTCGCAGGACGAGAATGTCGTTTTGGAGACGGCTGCGGCAGAATACATAGACGAAGAAAAGGGTGTTTTATCGGTCGAGGAGGCACTTGCAGGTGCATCCGACATCATTGCCGAAACGGTATCCGACGACCCCGTGCTTCGCAAACAGCTCCGCTTTATCATATCGCGCTCGGGCACCCTTGTTTCCCGCGCCGCCGACCCTGATAAAAAGAGTGTTTATGAAAATTATTACGACTATCGCGAACCGGTTGGCAAAATTGCAGGACACCGCGTTTTAGCCCTCAACCGCGGCGAGAAGGAAGAATTTTTGAAAATAAGCCTTGAGCTGCCCGAGATGTCGGGAGAAAAGGCGTGTGCCGCACGCTATGTCAAGAATGACAGCGCATCGGCAAAGCTCGTATACGACGCCTGTGTTGACAGCTTCCGTCGTCTCATTCTGCCATCGATTGAGCGTGAAACACGCGCCGCACTAACAGATACTGCAAACGATGGCGCGATTAAGGTTTTCTCTCAAAATCTGCGTCAGCTTTTGATGCAGCCGCCCATAAAAAACAGCACCACATTGGGTCTCGACCCCGCATACCGCACAGGCTGCAAGATTGCGGTTTGCGACCCGACGGGAAAAGTGCTTGACACGGCGGTTGTCTACCCCACCCCGCCACAGTCTAAGGTGGAGGAGGCGGAGAAAAAGCTTTCCGCACTCATAAAAAAGCATAATGTTTCGACCATTTCAATCGGCAACGGAACGGCCTCGCGCGAGTCCGAAGCCTTTGTTGCAGATATGCTTCCACGCCTATCAGAGAAGGTTTCTTATATGGTAGTCAGCGAAGCGGGTGCTTCGGTTTATTCCGCATCCAAGCTTGCGGCGGCGGAGTTCCCCGAATATGACGTTTCGCTTCGAAGCGCGGTATCTATTGCACGAAGACTGCAGGACCCGTTGTCTGAGCTTGTTAAAATCGACCCCAAGGCTATCGGCGTTGGTCAATATCAACACGATATGCCGCAGGCACAGTTGGGTGAGACGCTGTCGGGCGTTGTTGAAGACTGTGTAAACTCGGTAGGTGCCGACCTTAACACCGCTTCGGCTTCACTTCTTGAGCATGTTGCGGGTATTAACTCTGCGGTTGCCAAAAACATTGTGGCATACCGAGAGGAAAACGGCGCGTTTTCTGACCGTAAACAGCTGCTCAAGGTGGCTAAGCTCGGCGCAAAGGCCTTTGAACAGTGCGCAGGCTTTTTGCGTGTAAGCGGCGGTAAAAACCCGCTTGATAACACCTCGGTTCACCCCGAAAGCTATGCAGCCGCTACAGCGCTGCTTGAAAAATACGGCATTTCTTTAAAAGAGCTCTCGCCCCAGAAAATTGCCGACGTGCCCTTCCCTGAAGACGAGCCGTCGCTTTGCGCTTTGGCTGAGGAACTCTCGGTTGGTGTGCCGACGCTTAAGGATATTATATCCGAGCTTAAAAAACCCGCCCGCGACCCGCGTGACGAGTTGCCGCCACCGCTTTTGCGTGACGGAAAAATTATGGAAATTAAGGACCTGTCGGAAGGCATGGTCTTCACAGGTACTGTCAGAAATGTTATTGATTTCGGTTGCTTTGTCGACATCGGTGTGCACGAGGACGGCCTTGTCCACATATCGCAGATTTGCGACCGATTTATAAAGCATCCGCTTGAGGCTGTCAAGGTTGGACAGATTGTGAAGGTTAAGGTGCTGTCTGTTGATGTGCCGAGAAAACGCATTTCGCTTACAATGAAATTTTAGTTTGAGGAGTTATTTATGAATAGAGGAGACGGAAAAAGAATCAAAAACGCCGACCCTATGTATACGGTTGCGTCCTTTGTAATGGATAAGCGCTATGACGCGATGAACGCTATTACAATTGACCTCCCGCTTGAGCCGATGCAGGAATATATTCACAAGAAAAACAGCGAGGGTGTGAAACTGAGCCATATGGCTTTGGTTATTGCGGCATATCTTCGCACCGTTACAGAATATCCCCTGCTCAACCGATTTATTATGAACAAGCGCCCCTATGCACGAAACGAACTTTCGGTTGCCATGGTGGTGCTAAAGGCAGGCTCTGCCGACAACGGCACAATGTCAAAAATGTGGTTTGAGCCGACCGATACGATTTTTGATGTCAACAACAAAATTAATGCTTATGTTGATAAAAACCGCAACGCTCCGCAGGACAACGGCACCGAAAAACTCATTAAAATTCTCTTGAGTTTTCCGGGTGTGTTGAGCATTGGCGTTCCGATTATCAAGTGGCTTGACCGACACAACCTTTTGCCCAAAAAGATTATTGATATGTCGCCCTTCCACAACACCCTTGTTATCTCAAACCTCGCTTCCATTCGTACAAACCACATTTATCATCACTGCTATGAGTTCGGTACGACAAGCGTTATCTTCACAATCGGTAACTCACGCGAGGTGCCCAAACGCAAGGGCGGAGAGGTTGTTTTTGAAAAATGTATGCCTATCGGCGTTGTTATGGACGAGCGCATCTGCTCGGGCAGCTATTTTGCAATTGCCTTCCGCAGATTCAAGCAGTTCTTAAAAGACCCCACACTGCTTGAAGTGCCGCCAAAAGAGATTATCACAGACCCTGATATTTAACAAAATAAAAACGACAGACTTTCGAGTCTGTCGTTTTTTATATATCATCATCTTTTGTCGGTTGTCTGTATTTTTCGCTTCCAAATGCGAAAAACCGCATCAGAAGATAGGTTATCGGCACGCCTACCACTGCCGCGAGCACCGTTGCAAAGAATGGAGGCAGATTCCACACGCTGATGGCAAAGGAGCTTATCACCGCGTATATGATAAAGTTTGGAATATACGATGCCATAAACCGCAAATACTCTATTAAGGATATGCGGTGGTGAAAATTTAGCCTTGCATTCAAAAGATAGCCCACCGACAGCGAAAGCCCGTAACCGAGGTAACTCGCCGTATGCTCGTTTATAATCAACGACAGCAAGGCAGAGTAGCCCGCTGTGTGAAGGGTGTTTATTATTCCGATTACGGTATAAAGCAAAAACGTTTTACTTATGAAATTTTTGAGAAAGCTTAAAGTTCGCTTCACTGCCTCACCACCTTTTTGACTATTATACCATTGTTTTTACAAATATACAAGTTTACAAAATGTTCTTTATTTTTTCTTTCGGGTTTGGTATAATAAAATAAGTATTATTTTGCGAGGTATCGACCTATGGGTTTGCTTAAAAAACTTTTTGGAAATTACAGCGAAAAAGAGATAAAAAGAATCCTTCCTTTGCAGCAGAAAGTGCTGGAGCTCGAAGAAGAATATAAAGCATTGTCGGACGAACAGCTGCGCGCGAAGACCGACGAATTTAAAAACCGTCTTTCCTGCGGAGAGACGCTTGACGATATATTGCCCGAGGCATTTGCCACCTGTCGAGAGGCAAGTGACCGCATTCTTTCAATGCGCCACTTCCCCGTTCAGATTCTGGGCGGTATTATTTTGCATCAAGGCAGAATCAGCGAGATGCGTACGGGCGAAGGCAAGACACTTGTTGCCACTCTCCCCGCATACCTAAATGCGTTATCAGGCAAGGGTGTCCACATCGTCACCGTCAACGACTATCTTGCCAAGCGCGACTCTGAATGGATGGGTAAGGTTTACCGCTTTTTAGGTCTTTCGGTCGGTCTTATCGTTCACGGTATGAACGGCGACGAAAAACGCGAGGCTTATAACGCCGACATTACCTACTGCACCAATAACGAACTCGGCTTTGATTATCTGCGTGACAATATGGTAATTTATGAGGACCGAAAGGTTCAGCGCGGACACAATTTTGCTATTGTCGACGAGGTTGACTCGATTTTGATTGACGAAGCGCGAACACCCCTTATTATTTCAGGCAAGGGCGACGAGTCATCCGACCTTTACCGCACTGCCGACCGCTTTGCGCGTTCTTTGAAGATGGTTAAGTTTGCAACCACCGACGACAAGGTATCAGACGAGGATATGGCGGTTGACGGCGACTTTATTGTTGACGAAAAGGCAAAAACCTGCACTCTCACTCCGTCAGGTGTTAAGAAGGCCGAGGAATATTTCAAGATTGAAAACCTGAGTGATGCCGAAAACATCACTCTTTCCCACCATATCACACAAGCCATTCGCGCACACGGTATTATGCAGCGCGATGTTGACTATGTTGTCAAAGACGGTGAGGTTATAATCGTTGATGAATTTACAGGCCGTCTTATGTTCGGACGCCGTTACAACGAGGGACTGCATCAGGCTATTGAGGCAAAAGAGGGCGTTAAGGTTGCAAGTGAGTCCAAGACACTCGCAACCATAACCTTCCAGAATTTGTTCCGTCTTTATAACAAGCTCTCGGGCATGACGGGTACTGCTCAGACCGAAGCCACCGAATTTAATCAGATTTACAAGCTCGACGTTGTCGAAATTCCGACCAACAAGCCGGTTATCCGTGAAGACCACAGTGACGTTATTTATAAAACCGAAAACGGCAAGTTTTCTGCTGTTATTGACCTGATTTGTGAGTGTCACAAAAAAGGTCAGCCCGTGCTTGTGGGCACGATTACCATCGAGAAATCCGAGCTTTTGAGTTCAAAGCTCAAGCAGCGCGGCATCAAGCACAACGTTCTTAACGCAAAGCACCACGAGCGCGAAGCAGAAATTATTGCACAAGCAGGTAAGTTCGGCGCCGTTACGATTGCAACCAATATGGCGGGACGCGGAACCGATATTATGCTTGGCGGTAATGCTGAATATCTTGCAAAGGCCGAACTTAAAAAACAGGGCTACACAGATGAGATTATTGCCGAAGCAACGGGCTTTGGCGAGACCGACGACCCCGATATTTGCAAGGCAAGAGAGCTTTATTCTGCGTTTTTTGACAAATATCGCGAAGAAATTGCACCCGAAGCCGCACGCGTTAGAGAGGCAGGCGGACTTTGTATTATCGGCACCGAGCGTCACGAGTCGCGCCGAATTGACAATCAGCTTCGCGGACGCGCAGGCCGTCAGGGCGACCCGGGCGAGACGACGTTCTTTGTTTCGCTTGAGGACGATTTGATGCGTCTTTTCGGAGGCGAGAGAGTAACCGCAATTATGAACACCCTAGGTGTTGAAGAAAATATGCCCATTTCAAGCGGTATGCTTACCAACGCTATTGAATCCTCACAACGGAAAATCGAATCAAGAAACTTTGCTATCCGCAAAAACGTTCTTGATTATGACGATGTTATGAACAAGCAGCGCGAACTCATTTACGAGCAGCGCAACCGCGTTTTGTCGGGCGCCGACATTCACGAAACCGTTGTGAAGATGATACACGACACCATAGACACCACCGTTTCCCTCTTCCTTTCGGACGAGATTCACGACAACTGGAATCTGTCTGGTCTTAGGGAATATTTCCTTGGTTGGCTGACAGGCGGAAATGATTTCCATTATTCGCCCGAAAAGCTCGGCAGCATTGAAGCTGAGGATATTGCAAACATGCTTAAAGACCGCGCGGCAAAGCTTTATGAAAAGCGCGAAGCAGAGTATGGCGTTGATGCCATGCGTGAGATGGAACGCGTTATGCTGCTTCGCAGTGTTGACCGCAACTGGATGGAACACATTGATAATATGGACGAACTCAAGCAGGGCATCGGACTGCGCGCATACGGTCAGCACGACCCCGTTGTTGCATACCGCAACGAAAGCTATGATATGTTCAGCGCGATGACCGACACCATTCGCGAACAGACCGCCCGTCTTGTTTTGACCGTTCGCATAAAGAAGGATGAAGAAATCAAGCGCGAAAAGGTCGCAGAAGAGACCGAGGCAGGCGATAACAGTTCACGCACCGTGCGTGGCAAGGGTGTTGTCAGCAAAAACGCGCTTTGTCCTTGCGGCAGCGGAAAGAAATATAAGCGCTGTTGCGGTAAGGATATCGACTAACAGGGAGTTTAGTTGGATGAAAAAATCTTATATTAAGCGCTTTGCCGCTGTTTTGCTCGTGATTGCTTTGCTCTGCCTTGCAGGATGTTCAGGCAGTGGCTTCCACCACACATTTTCGGATAAAGACCCCGGTGCTGCGGCAGCGGTTGTCGAGTAATATTTTTCTAAAGAGGCTGATTTTTTGCAAAGCAAGGATTTTTTGGAGGAGCGACGCCGTCGTCAGCGCGATTTGGTTGCAACAAAAAAGGTGCAACAAAATCTCATAGACGCACCCACAGAGGAGCCAAAAGAGGTTTTACCGCTGACGTTTGGTGAGAGGCTTAAGCATTTTTGGTTTTATTATAAATATTTTGTGATTGTCGGGGTTATTGTTGCATTCGTTTTGACAATCCTTGTGCGCCAATGTGCCAAACGCGAGAGCTTTGACGCAGAGGTTGTTTTGTTTGCTTATGACACCTTCACGACTGACCAAATTTCCGCGCTCGAGGAACAACTTGAGCTTTGTTTTGAGGACTTTGATGGTGACAAGGCTGTCAACATTCGAGTTTTGAACTGCTCTTTCGACCGAAATGCCTTTCACGAATATCAAGCGCCGATGTTAACCAAGCTCACGGCTAACATTTCTTCCAACGCAAAGGCTCTTCTTTATATAACCGATGCCGAATCGTTCGAGTTTTTAAGCACAAAGTTTGATGTGGACTTTTTTGTGAACAAAGGGCTCACACTTAACGACGGTATGAGTACACCCTTGCCAAAATCTTTTTATGATGCGGTGTATGAGAAGACGGACGGACTTTTGCCCTTGCCCGAGGAACTTCGTGTTTCTATTCGTACGGCGCAGGACAATACCATAATCAGCAAGGAAGAAAACATTGAAAAACAAGTTAAAAACGCAGAAGACGCGCTTATGAAAATTGCCGCTTCTGCGAAATAATTCAGCCGCCCGTAGCACAGCTGGATAGTGCAGTAGATTCCGATTCTAAAGGTCGGGGGTTCAAATCCCTTCGGGCGGGCCAAAATCGACAAGTTTCGACAGAAGCTTGTCGATTTTACTTTTTCACTATTAACTCTTCACTTTTCACTCTTCTTTTTTTGAAACTTGTCGATTAAGTAATAAGTAATAGTGAATAGTGAAGAAGTTTCGGTGTGCCTTCGGCACGAATTATAAAATATGCAGGAGTTCAAACATATAGGTGAAAAATTCAAAAGGCATCGAATTTGTGCACCCTTTTCAAAAAAAGAGTATCAACCCTTGTGGTCTATGCTCTTTTTATTGACTTTAAGACATAAAACATTATAATTGTTATAGCGATTATATGCTAAACAAAGGAATGTCTGTTATGGCAACTGCGAACAAAGAAAAACGAGCAAGTATGATTCTTTTTATCTCCTGCTTTTTTGTGTATGCGGTGGTTTGTATGACCAAAAGCGCATACGCTTCTTCCATTGCATCCATTTTGAGCGAGGGGCTTTTTGACAAAACAAAGGCAGGACTTATAAACTCAGGGTTTTATCTTTTTTACGGCGCAGCGCAGCTGCTTTTCCTTCGTGTTGTTGACCGCTTTTCGCCCGTCAGACTCATCTCAATAACCCTTATCGGAACGGTCTTTTCATTAATTTTTATGGCGCTTTCGAACAGCTTTGTGCTTATGCTCTTCTTTTGGTGCTTTTGCGGTCTGATACAGTTTGCGGTCTGGCCCGCCGTTGTGCGACTGATTGGCGAATATCTGCACCCCGAACACCAGGATAAAGCACGTGTTTACATAGCCTTTTCCTACTGCACAGGTATGCTTTTGAGCTATTTGTTTTCTTCGGTGCTTCTCAGGTTCGCGCGCTGGACGGCAATTTTTTGGTCACTTTCGCTGCTTTGCTTGTTGTCACTCGTTGCGTGGAAAATTGTGACCGACAAGACTCTTCCCGCACTTTCAAGCATCACAAGAGCACAAAAAGTTTCCGACACTGCTGACACAAA
This sequence comes from Acutalibacteraceae bacterium, assembly GCA_045601885.1. Lineage (GTDB taxonomy): Bacteria > Bacillota > Clostridia > Oscillospirales > Acutalibacteraceae > SIG589. The sequence continues at coordinate 118,059 of JAZSAN010000015.1, forward strand.
CGCCCTGCATCCGCAAAAAAACTCTCTTAAGCTTTTGGCAAGCAGCGGACTTTTGCTATTGCTCGTTCCCGCTTGCCTTCGCTCTTCTTTAGACTTGGGTGTTAAATCCTGGGTTCCTACCATGATTGTTGAAAACTATGATGTATCCATAAGCTTTGCAAATGCTCTAACCACCGCCCTGATTTTTATAAATCTTGCAGGCGTCTTTATTGCGGGCTTTATGTATCCTAAGAGAATTAAAAATGTCACGCTTGCGTTTGCGCTTTGCTTTCTTTTCTCGCTGCCGTTTACCACGCTGCTTTTGTGGGTTGGAAAGGTTGCGGTTTTGACGGTTGTGCTGTCTCTCGCGGTTATCACAACCCTTATGTATGCGGGACACCAATTAATAAACGTTATCCTCCCTTCCTTTTTCATAAAAACGGGAAAGGCCGGCAGCATTTCTGCCATCTTGAACGCTTTTGCCTCCTTTGGCGCGGTTATTGCCAATTTCCTTTTTGGATATTTAGCAGAAAGTCACGGTTGGTCGGTTACCACTGCTTCCTGGATTGTTATAACAGTTGTGGCGCTTTTGTTTTCACTTTTGGCCGTGCCACGCTTCAAACGGCTTTTGTCTGCAGAATGATTTTTTAAAAAAATTAAACCACTCTCGATTTTGAGGGTGGTTTTTTGCATATTCTCCCAAAAGACGAAGCATAATAATGAAAAAAGCAGGAGGTATTTTTATGAAAAAATTTATAGCACTGTTTATTTCTTTGTGTTTTATTTTGTTATGCTTTTCCGGTTGTGGAAAGAAAAGCGCAGAAAACGGTAGGGTTTATTATCTGAACTTCAAGCCCGAGCAGGATGCCGCCTGGCAGCAGCTTGCCAAGACATACCAAGAAAAGACGGGCGTGCAGGTTGACGTTGTGACTGCGTCACAGGGAAAATATGAAGAAACTCTGACCGCTGCGATTGACAAAACAAACGCACCGACACTTTTTCAAATAAGCGGTGTGACAGCGCTTGATGCGTGGCGCGACTATTGTCTTGACCTCAAAGACACCGCCGTTTACAAGGCGCTAACGAGCGAGGACTTTGCTCTCAAAGAGGGAGAAAAGGTTTACGGCGTTGCATACGTTTACGAGGGATATGGTCTTATTGTCAACAAGTCTTTGCTCAAAAAAGCAGGCTACGAGGTATCGGATATTAAAGACTTCCAGTCATTAAAACTAATTGCCGAAAGCATTCATTCCCGCGCAAAAGAACTCGGGTTTGATGCCTTCACCTCTTCCACCCTTGACAGCGCTTCATCTTGGCGCTTTACGGGACATCTTGCAAACATTCCGCTCTTTTATGAGTTCCGCGACGACAACATTCTCTCTCAGCCCAAGGTAATAAAGGGCACCTATCTTGACCGTTTTAAAAATTTGTGGGACCTTTATGTTAATAATGCAACGATTGAGCCTTCAAAAATCACCTCGGCGGTAGATGCGGCAAAGGAATTTGCAGCCGGAAAGGCGGTCTTTTATCAAAACGGCACCTGGGCATACGATGACGTCAAGGCCGTGGGCGACGAAAACCTTGACTATATTCCGATTTATGCAGGTGTTGACGACGAAAAGCAGGGACTTTGCTGCGGCACCGAAAACTATTGGGCGGTCAATTCGCTTTCGAGCGAGGAGGATATAAAGGCTACGCTTGATTTTCTCGAGTGGGTAGTCACAAGCGACGAGGGCACCACCGCACTCGCAAACGATATGGGCTTTGTCTCCCCTTTTAAAAAAGCGAAGCCTGTTTCAAACGTTCTTGCAAACAAGATGAACGAATATGTCAAGGACGGCAGATATAATGTTTCTTGGGCGTTCAGCTTTACACCAAATGTTGAGCAGTGGCGAGGCGACCTTGTTTCCTCACTGTCTGCCTACACCACGGGCACAGGCAACTGGGATGCTGTAAAGGACGCATTTGTGAACGGATGGGAAAGACAGTATAACGCTTCTCATTCATAATATTTTCGGGCGGACGGCTGTCCGCCCTTTAATACACTTGAAAGGATTTTTTGTATGAGAAACAGCAAAAGAAAACGGGCTTTGAAAAGGCTTGCGCCCGTTTTTCTTTTTCCAATGCTTGCGGCTTTTCTTGTTGGTTTTGTGTGGCCGTTTTTGCAGGGAATTTATCTCTCCTTTTTCCGCTTTAAAACCCTGCGCTTTACAGAGTTTGTCGGTTTTCAAAACTACAAAGCCGCACTGTCTGACCCCACCTTTTTACACTCTTTTTTGTTCACGGTGCTTTTCACCATTTTGTCTGTGCTTATCATAAATTTACTCGCTTTTTTCTTTGCGTTTGTATTAACAAAGGGAATTCGCGGCTCGGTTTTGTTCCGCACCGTCTTCTTTTTGCCCAATCTCATCGGCGGAATTGTGCTTGGTTACATCTGGAAGCTTATTTTGGACGGAATTATAATGCTGTGGTTTGATTCTTCCCTTGTGCTCAACGCAACCTACGGTTTTTGGGGACTTATTGTGCTTTTGTCGTGGCAGCAAATCGGCTATATGATGGTTATTTATATTGCGGGACTTCAAAATGTTCCCGAGGAGCTCGTTGAAGCGGCGCGAATCGACGGTGCAGGCGGAAAACAAATTCTGCGGCACATAACCATTCCTGCCGTTATGCCGTCCATCACTATATGCACATTCTTAACACTGACCAACTCATTTAAGCTTTTTGACCAAAATTTAGCGCTTACGGCTGGTCAGCCCTTCCGCAAAACCGAGATGCTTGCGCTTAATATTTACAACTCGTTTTACAGCAGCATGACCAACATGGGCGTCGGTCAGGCAAAGGCCGTTATCTTTTTTGTGGCGGTGGTTATTATTGCGCTGTCACAGCTTTATTTCACAAGAAGCAAGGAGGTTGAAGTATGACAAGAAAACTCGCTCGCGGCAGCACGTTTTTGAGTGTGATTTTTTCTTTCGTTTCACTTTTGTGGGTGGCGCCCGTTTTTGTTGTGCTTTATAACTCCTTTAAAACCAACTCAGCGATTGCGCTCTCTCCCTTTTCACTTCCGAGCGGAGATTCCTTTGCGGGATTCCAAAATTATATAGGCGGAATTACCCACGGAAATTACCCCTTTTATCTTTCGATGTTTTACAGTATAATAATAACAGTGCTTTCGGTATTTTTAATACTTTTGTTCACATCAATGGCGGCATACTATATTGTGCGTGTGAACTCGCCGTTTTGCAAGGCGGTTTACTACCTTTGCATCTTTTCAATGGTGGTGCCCTTTCAGATGGTGATGTTCACCCTCTCAAAAACCGCAGACAATCTCTCCCTCAACACCCCCTTTACCATTCCGTTTATCTATCTTGGGTTTGGCGCAGGTCTTTCGGTTTTTCTCTTTTCGGGCTTTGTCAAGAGCATACCGAGCGAAATTGAAGAGGCGGCTGATATTGATGGCTGTTCCCCGCTTGAGACCTTTTTTCTCGTTGTGGTGCCCGTTATGAAATCGACCTATATCTCGGTTGCAATACTTGAGATTATGTGGGTTTGGAACGATTATCTGCTTCCCTATCTCGTGCTTGACAGAACAAGGTATATGACCGTACCGATACACATTCAGTTTTTACAGGGCAGCTTCGGCAGGGTTGACTATGGCGCTACTATGGCGCTTATCATCATTTGTCTTTTGCCCGTTATAATCCTTTACTCCCTCGCGCAAAAACACATTATAAAGGGTGTTCTTTCGGGGGCTGTGAAGGGATAAAGAGAGGTTTATTATGAGAGCGTGTGGAATTTTGATGCCTGTTTTTTCACTTCCGTCAAACTACGGCATCGGCACATTTGGAAAAGAAGCATATCGCTTTGTTGATTTTCTTCATAAAGCGGGACAAAGCTATTGGCAGATACTGCCGCTGAGCCCCACAAATTTTGGTGACTCACCCTATCAGTCCTTTTCTTCCTTTGCGGGTAACCCGTATTTTATCGACCTTGAGATGCTGATTGAAGAGGGCCTTCTTTTGAAGGAAGAGGCCGACCGCGCCGATTTTGGAAGCAACCGTTTTTCTATAGATTACGGAAAGCTTTATGAAAACCGTCTTTCTCTTCTGCGCCTGGCTTTTGCACGCTTTGAAAAAACCACTGAATTTTCCGATTTTTGCGAAAAAAATTCCCACTGGCTTTCTGAATATGCCTTGTTTATGGTTATCAAAAACCTAAACGGTGACCGCGCGTGGTGCGAATGGGACGAGTGTTTTAAAGACCGCGACAAAGCAGCGCTTGAAAGAATAGAAGCCGAGTTTTCAAAAGAGCTTGATTTTTATAAATTCATTCAATATAAGTTTTCACTCCAATGGCACGCGCTCAAATTATATGCCAACGAGCGCGGCATAAAAATCATCGGCGACATACCGATTTATACGGCATATGACAGCGCTGATGTGTGGTCCGACCGCGACCAGTTTTTGCTCGATAGCGACGGCGAACCTACCCTTGTTGCAGGCTGTCCGCCCGATGCGTTTTCGGATGACGGTCAGCTTTGGGGCAATCCACTTTATGACTGGGACAAAATGAAGAATGACGGCTATTCTTGGTGGAAGAGACGACTTATCCATTCTTTGTCACTTTATGATATTGTCAGAATAGACCATTTCCGCGGTTTTGAATCCTTTTATGCCATCCCGTTTGGCGACGAAACCGCACGCGGCGGCAGTTGGATGAAGGGTCCCGATATTGACCTGTTTTCAGAGTTTAAAAAAGAGTTTGGCGAGAATCTGCCCATTATTGCAGAAGACCTTGGTTTTCTGACAAAAAGCGTCCGACAGCTTTTAAAGGCGACCGGATTCCCCGGTATGAAGGTGCTGCAGTTTGCCTTTGACAGCCGAGAAGAGAGCGACTATCTTCCCCACAATTATGACAAAAACTGCGTGGTCTACACAGGCACTCACGACAACGATACCATTATGGGTTGGACCAAGACGGCGCCGCCCTCGGACGTTGCGTTCGCAAAGGAATATTTGCACTTTTGCGGTGACGAGAGCTTTAACTGGTGTATGATGCGCGCGGCTTTAATGTCGGTTGCCGATACGGCAATTTTGATGATGCCCGACCTTTTGGGTCTTTCTAGCGAGGCGCGAATCAACACCCCATCGGTGCTCGGCGACAACTGGAAATGGAGAATTGACGGCGGTTGCATCAACGATTGGCTTGCAAAAATTTTATATGAAAACGCCGCGCTTTACGGACGCGCTGCACCAAAAACCGCTGAAAAACAGCCCTCTCTATTGACAAAACATACTGTTTTGATATAATACCTTTGAAAATACAGCAAGAGGATGTCACCATGTTAAAAAAATTTATAGGAAACAGAGAATTTTATAAGCGCGTTATTGCACTGTCGCTGCCGATTATGATTCAAAACGGCATAACTAACTTTGTCAATATGCTCGACAATGTTATGGTCGGTCAGGTTGGCACTGTGCAGATGACGGGTGTTGCGATTGCAAACCAACTTATTTTTGTTTTTAATCTCTGCGTGTTTGGTGCGCTTTCAGGCGCGGGAATTTTCGGCGCGCAGTTTTTCGGCAACGGCGACCACAAGGGCGTACGCTACACCTTCCGCTTCAAGCTTGTGACCGCCGTAGTGCTGTCAATAATTGGTGTTGTGATATTTTTGTCGGCGGGCGAACCCTTGATTTCGCTTTATCTGCGCGGCGAGGGTGCCGCTAGTGACGCTGCCGCATCGCTCGAATATTCCAAGCGTTATTTACATATTATGCTCATCGGAATCTGCCCCTGGGCACTCTCTCAGGCATACGCGAGCACTCTGCGCGAGACGGGAAAATCTCTCCCGCCAATGATAGCGGGTGTTGTTGCGGTGCTTGTGAATCTTGCGCTAAACTATGTTCTCATATTCGGTCATTTCGGCGCCCCCGCATTGGGAGTTGAGGGCGCTGCTATTGCCACCGTTATTTCCCGTTTTTGCGAACTTTTATTTATCGCTGTTTACACCGCCTTCACGAAAAAACAAAACAAGTTTATTGTCGGAGCGTTTAAAAGTCTTTTTGTTCCGCTATATCTTGTCAAAAATATTTTTGTCAAAGGCATTCCGCTTATGCTCAACGAGACGCTTTGGGCTTCGGGCTTTGCAACGCTTAATCAGTGTTATTCCGAGCGCGGACTCTCGGTTGTCGCAGCAAACAACATTTCTCAGACTTTTTGGAATGTTTTCTCGGTTGCTTTCCTTGCAATCGGTGTTTCGATTGGAATCATACTCGGCCAGATGCTCGGCGCGGGTGAGACCGAAAAGGCGCGCGAATACAGCTACAAGCTCATATTCTTCACAACTGCGGTCAGCGTTGTGTTCGGCGTTGTGTATTTCTTTGCCGCAAAATTCATTCCGCAGATTTATAATACGGATGAAGAAATTCGAATTCTCGCAACCCGACTTATGCAGATTTGTGCCATAGCAATGCCTATTGACGCATTTGCCCATGCCGCGTATTTTACGCTGCGTTCGGGCGGCAGAGTTTTCATAACCTTCCTTTTTGACAGTGGGTTTGTATGGGCTGTCAGCGTTCCCGTGATTATGCTTTTGACAAAGCTTACCGCACTGCCAATTCTTTACATTTTCACGATTTCACAGCTTCTTAATATTATTAAGTGCGTTTTGGGTATTGTTTTTGTAAAACGCGGAATATGGATTCGCAGAATTGTAGGTGAAAATGAATGAACGGTTTAGAAAATCTTAAACCGAAAAAGGTGTTCTCGTTCTTTTTGGAGCTTTGCAAAATTCCGCACGGCTCGGGTAACACAAAGCAAATAAGTGATTTTTGTGTCGACTTTGCCAAACAGCGCGGACTTTTCTATGTTCAAGATTCGCTTAACAACGTAATAATTAAAAAGGACGCTACGGCGGGCTATGAAAATCATCCGCCCGTCATTTTGCAGGGGCATCTTGATATGGTTTGCGAGAAAGAGCCCGACTGCGACATTGATTTTGAGCGCGACGGACTCATCGTTTTTGAAAAAGACGGATTCCTTGCCGCAAAGGGCACAACGCTCGGCGGTGACGATGGCATTGCGGTTGCAATGGCACTTGCCGTTTTGGACTCAAACGACCTTGCCCACCCGCCGCTTGAAGCGGTTTTCACGGTTGATGAGGAGACGGGTATGTACGGCGCAGAGGGGCTTGACTGCTCGGCGCTTTCGGGAAAACTTTTGATAAACATCGACTCTGAGGACGAGGGTGTTTTGACGGTTGGCTGTGCAGGCGGTGCGAGAGCCGAGCTTACCTTATCCTTTCCGCTATCCCCTCTTAACGAAAACTGTTTTACTGTAACGGTATCGGGTCTTTTGGGCGGTCATTCGGGCGCAGAGATTGATAAGGGAAGGCTTAACTCTAACCGAGTTTTAGCAGAGTTTCTGTCCTCGTTGCCCGAATTCAGACTTGTGAATATTGAAGGCGGACTCAAGGATAACGCCATTCCCGCACGAAGCGTTTGCACAGTTTTTTCAAAGGCTCTATCACAGAAAAAATCGGACGAATTTGTGCAAAAAATCAAAACTGAGTGCGACCCCGATTTGAATATAATGGTTGAGAGCGCAGGGGTATGCCCCCTTGCCGCAGACGAAGCACTCTCACGCAAGGCTGTTGACTTTTTGCTCACACTTCCAAACGGAATTCAAGCAATGAGCGAGGATATAACGGGTCTTGTTGAGACCTCGCTCAATCTCGGCATTTTGAAGACCGAGAAGGAAAAGCTTTGCCTCTCCTTTGCGGTTCGCAGCTCCAAAAATGCACAAAAGACGGCGCTGCTTGATAAAATGGAGACGGTCGCAAAACGTTTTGGCGCAGAGTTTTCGACCCACGGCCATTATCCCGCATGGGAATACCGCGAGTGTTCCCGTCTGCGCGATACTATGGCGGCGGCGTTTGAAAATCTTTACGGACGTTTGCCCAAAATCTCTGTGATACACGCGGGACTTGAGTGCGGACTTTTCTGCGACAAAATAGAAAATCTCGACGCCGTTTCCTTCGGTCCCGACATGGCGGATATACACACACCGAGAGAGCGACTGTCGATAGCTTCGGTTGAGAGAAGCTACAATTACCTTTGCGAAATACTTAAAAGATTGTGATGGTTAATATGATAAAATCGAGAATTGAAAAAATACAAAGAAATCTTGACAGCGCACAGGCGCTGCTTGTTACAAGCGGACCGAACCGCTTTTATCTCACAGGCTTTGAATCGAGCGCGGGTGCGGTTTTTATCACACCCGAAAAGGCGGAATTTTTGATTGATTTCCGTTATGTTGAAAAGGCAAAGAGCACGGTTGACAGCTGCTGTGTTACCCTTTCTTCAAACCTTGACGAAGAGCTTTTGTCCCGTTGCAAAGAAAAAAACATAAAGCAGCTTTTTGTTGAAGCGCAGTTTATGAGCGTTGCAAGAAGAAAGTCATTATCAGAAAAGCTTTCTCCCACCGAAATATCCGACGACGACCGTTTTGACAGTCTTATTGAGGATATGCGCTGCGTTAAAACAGAAGCGGAGCTCTCACTCATCAAGCGTTCGCAAGAACTCACCGACAAGACCTTTTCATACATTTTAAACAACATTAAGGCAGGTCGCACCGAGCGTGAGGTTATGCTTGATATGGAATTCTATATGCGAAAACTCGGCAGTGAGGGTGTTTCGTTCGACTTTATCGTGGTGTCGGGTAAAAATTCCTCCTTGCCGCACGGCGTTCCGACCGACAAAAAAATTGAAAACGGCGATTTTATTACGATGGATTTCGGCGCCGCTATCGGCGGTTACCGCGCAGATATGACAAGAACCGTTGCGGTCGGCCACGTAACAGACGAGATGCAAAAGGTTTACGACACTGTGCTTAAAGCACAGCTCGAAGCACTGAAGGTTATAAAAGCAGGTGTTGTCTGCAACAGCGTTGACAAGATTGCGCGCGATATAATCTACTCGGCAGGGTATGAAGGCTGCTTCGGGCACGGACTCGGACACAGTGTGGGAATTGAAATCCACGAAAACCCCGCCTTTAACACCCGCTGCACCACGGTTTTAAAATCGGGCACAGTTATGACGGTTGAGCCGGGAATTTATCTTGAAAACCGTTTCGGCGTCAGAATTGAGGACATGGTTTATGTCACAGAAAACGGCTGTGTTAACCTGACTGCGAGCGAAAAACAGCTTATTATTCTATAAAATCCAAAATTTAGTCCGCGCGGAAGATTTTTTCTGCGCGGATTTGTTATTTTTTACACAAAAACACATTGCATTGTGAGACAAGTTATGTTATAATAGCCTATATTACAATAGTATAACTGTGCGTTGCACATTTGCTATATATTTAAGGAGATGGAAATTTTGGATTCTAAACTGGCGCTTTATATTGTAAAACGCGTTTTGCTTGCGATTTTTACAATATTTCTCGTTATCACAATCACATTTTTCGTTATGAAGGCCATTCCCGGCGGACCATTCCTCAGTGAAAAGTCACCGAGTGCTGCTGTTACCGCCGCGCTCGAGGCTAAGTACGGTCTTGACAAGCCGATTATGGAGCAGTACACCACATATCTTAACGATATACTGCACGGAGATTTCGGTCCTTCAATCAAAAACCGCGGACGTGACGTTTCCGACCTTATCGCAGAAGGCTTTGCAACAAGTGCAAAAATCGGCCTTATTGCCGCAGGCATCGCAATCGTTATCGGTCTTGTGCTCGGCTCTCTCGCCGCAGTTTTCCACAACAAGTGGATTGACAAAATGATTATGGTTGGCTCGACCGCTTGTATCGCAATGCCGAGCTTCGTTATTGCGACGATATTGCTGCTTGTGCTATGCGTGTTGCTGCCCGTCTTTCCCGCCAACGGAAACCAGACAGGTGGACTTGTGCTCCCGATTCTGTCGCTGAGCCTTTATCCTATGTCCTACATAACACGTCTTACTCGTTCGAGTATGCTCGATGTTTTGGGACAAGATTATATCCGCACCGCACGTGCAAAGGGTGTTTCGCCCGTTAAGGTTATCTTTAAGCACTCGCTCAAAAACGCTGTTACCCCCGTTATCACCTATGTTGGTCCTATGATTGCGGGTATTTTGACAGGCAGCTTGGTTGTTGAAAAGATTTTTGCTGTTCCCGGTCTTGGAAAATACTTCTTCTCAAGTATTACCAACCGCGACTACCCGATGGTTATGGGTACCACAATTTTCTTGGCTATTTTAATGGTTATTATGACTCTCGTGTCGGACATACTCTACAAGATTGTAGACCCGCGCGTTGACTTATCGTAAAGGAGGGGTTTTTGTGAAAAAGGATACTAATGCTAAAAATCCCTTCAGTCTTCATCTCAACCTTTCAAGCTTTGAAAAGGCTACCGATGAAGAAAAGTTTTTGCAACAGCGTATGCGCGAATCAACCACCTTTTTCAAGGACGGTATGCGCAGACTTTCAAAGAACAAAATTGCAATGACAAGCTTTATTATCATCGCTGTTATCGTCTTTATTGCGGTTTTTGTTCCGATGTTCTACCCCTACAGCTACGGCGACCAGTTGGGTATCGTTGCAGGTCAGGATTCTGACTCTTCGTACAACAATCTGCGTCCCTTTGAATATGGCGAGACCGAGCTTGAGCGTATCGAAAACGGCGAGAAGATTTTCCCGCACATTTTTGGTACCGACGCGCACGGACGCGACTATGCCATCCGCGTAATTTACGGAACGCGCATTTCACTCCTCGTCGGCTTCTTCGCAAGTATCATCGTTTTGATTATCGGCGTTATATACGGCTCGGTTTCGGGCTACTACGGCGGCAAGGTCGACCTTATAATGATGAGAATTGTTGACATTATCTATTCTCTGCCCGACCTTTTGATGATTATCTTGTTGTCGGTTGTTTTGAAGCAGACGCTCGAGCCCGTTATTGCGGGCACGGCTCTTGCAAAGCTCGGCACAGGTATGATTAGTATCTTCATCGTTTTTGCTCTGCTTTATTGGGTTTCGATGGCTCGTTTAATCCGCGGTCAGATTCTCTCAATCAAACAGCAGGACTATGTTCTTAACGCTCGTTCAATCGGCGCAAAGGGCGGTCACATCATAAGAAGACATATGCTTCCGAACTGCATAAGCGTTATCATCATTTCAACCGCTTTGCAGATTCCTTCCGCCATCTTCACCGAAAGCTTCCTTTCCTTCTTAGGTCTTGGCGTTTCTATGCCTATGCCTTCTCTGGGCTCACTCGCGAGTGAGGCGCTTTCGGGAATTTATTCGTACGCTTACCGTTTGGTAATACCCGGTGTCACAATTTGTCTTATTGTTCTCTCCCTCAATCTTTTGGGCGACGGACTGCGTGACGCATTTGACCCCAAGCTGAAGAAATAGAGGTAATGATATGGAATTATTAAAAGTAACAGATTTGCATACTTCATTCTTTACCCCTGCAGGCGAGGTCAAGTCGGTTAACGGCATTTCCTTTTCGCTCGAAAAGGGTAAGGTTTTAGGTATTGTTGGTGAGTCCGGCTCGGGAAAGAGCGTTACCGCTTATTCCATTTTGCAAATTCTCACCTCCCCCGGTAAAATTGTTTCGGGAAGTATTTTATTTAATGGCGAAGAGCTCGTTGGTGCTTCAAAAGAAAAAATGAGTTCTATTCGCGGCAACAAAATCAGTATTATATTTCAGGACCCGATGACAAGTCTTAACCCTGTTTTCACAATCGGTAACCAGCTTGTTGAAGCAATTATGCTCCACACAGACCGAAATAAAGAACAGGCAAAGGAGCGCGCTGTTGAAATGCTCCGTTTGGTTGGCGTTAACGAGCCTGAAAAGCGTATAAATCAGTATCCGCACGAGTTTTCGGGTGGTATGCGTCAGCGTGTTATGATTGCTATGGCGCTCGCCTGTGAGCCTGATATTCTGATTGCAGACGAGCCGACAACTGCGCTCGACGTTACCATTCAGGCACAGATTCTCGACCTTATGAAAGACCTTCAGAAAAAGCTCGGAATGGCTATCATTTTGATTACACACGACCTTGGCGTTGTTGCCGAAATGTGTGACGAGGTTATCGTTATGTATGCAGGTCAGGTCTGCGAACGCGGCACAGCTGATGAAATTTTCTATAATCCCAAGCACGAATACACAAAAGGTCTTATGCGTTCCATTCCGACCGTCAACACCGAAGGTAAAAGGCTTGAGCCCATCGGCGGAACACCCGTCGACCTTCTCAATATGCCTGACGGATGTCCTTTCGCACCGCGTTGCGAAAACGCTATGAAGGTTTGCCTGACACACAAGGCGCGTGAGATTCTCATAAACAGCGACCACGCTTCAAGCTGTTGGCACAACATAAAAGATGCTATTGCAGAAGGCAAGCTCACAGAAAAGCAAGTAGAGGAGATGTATGAAAATGAATAATCAAAAAAATCTTCTCGAAGTCAAAAATCTCAAACAGTATTTCGATGTTCCGAACGGCTTTTTGCGTTCTTTGAAGCTCAAGGCCGTTGACGACGTTTCTTTTAACATCGCAGAGGGCGAAACTCTCGGCCTTGTTGGTGAATCGGGTTGCGGAAAAACCACCGTTGGCCGTTCGATTTTACAGCTTTACAAGCCCACATCAGGTGAGGTTTGGTTTGACGGCCAGAAAATTGAAGGCAAGAAGACCATTGAGGAGTTCCGCCGTAACGCACAGATGGTTTTCCAGGACCCCTATTCTTCACTCGACCCGCGTATGACTGTTAGCGACATCATCGGCGAGCCGCTTGATGTTCACAAGCTTTACAGCAACCGCAAAGAGCGTGAAGAAAAGATTCATCACCTTATGGACCTCGTCGGTCTGACAAGCGACCACGCTTCCCGCTATGCGCACGAATTCTCGGGCGGTCAGCGTCAGCGTATCGGTATTGCCCGTGCACTCGCGGTTGACCCGAAGTTCATCGTTTGCGACGAGCCTGTTTCGGCGCTTGACGTTTCCATTCAGGCACAGATTGTTAATATGTTTGAAGACCTGCAGAAAAAACTTGGTCTCACATATCTCTTCATTGCGCACGACCTTTTGGTTGTTAAGCATATTTCAACACGAATCGCGGTTATGTACCTCGGCAAGCTGATTGAGGTCGGCCCGTCTGATGAGCTTTATCACCGTCCGATTCACCCGTATACCATTTCGCTTTTGTCTGCTGTTCCGGTCCCCGACCCGAACATTGCAAGAGCAAACAAGCGTATACACCTTGAAGGCGACGTTCCGAGTCCCTTGCATATGCCGAGCGGATGTCCTTTTAGAACACGCTGCCCGCGCGCAACCGCAAAATGTGCCGAATGTATGCCTGAGCTCAAGGAAATCACACCCGGACACAGCGTTGCTTGTCACAATCTTTAAGTAATATATCCGCCCGTATCGCGATACGGTTTATGCATACAGGCGGTTTGTATTAAAAAAATTTTTTGGAGGAAAACACTATGAAAAAGACATTGAGTTTGTTACTCGCAGTAGTAATGTTGCTCAGCTGCATGGTTGCTCTTGGCGCTTGCGGCGAAAAGTCTTCCGGCGAAATGACCCTCAACGTAGGCGCTTTCCCGGACACCATCGACCCCGCACTTAACAGTGCTGTTGACGGTGGTACTTACATCGTTCATGCCTTCTCTGGCCTCGTTGGCTATGAGCAGGACAAGGACGGCAATCTCGTACTGGTTCCCCAGTGCGCAGCAGAACTCCCCAAGGGAGTTGCACTTGACAACGGTATGACATCTTATACCTTCAAGCTTCGCGACGGCCTTAAGTGGAGTGACGGTTCTGACCTCACCGCTAAGGATTTCGTTTATGCTTGGAACAGAGCTGCAGACCCGATGACAGGTGCTGACTATGCTTACATGTTCGAAGGCATCGACGGCTATGCTGATGTTTCTGACATGTACAAGACCGAAGAAGATGCAGAAGGCAACGTTAAGTTCGTTACCGACGCTGACGGCAACCCGGCTTACAAAGACGGCAAAAAGGCCCTCAACGTTACTGCTTCTGAAGACGGCAAAGAGTTGACTGTTGTTCTTACAGTTGACCTTCCCTATTTCTATGAGCTTTGCGCTTTCCCGGCATACATGCCCGTTAAGCAGTCTGTTGTTGAGGCTGAGGGTGACGACTGGGCAACTTCTGCAGAAACATACATCTGCAACGGTGCTTACAAGGTTACTGAGTTCTCACAGACACAGCTCGTTATGGAAAAGAACGAGTACTTCTACAATGCTGACAAGGTAGTTTCCGACAAGCTCATCTTCGCATTCAACGAGGACGACAGCTCTATGCTCGCTAACTACAAGAACGGCTCTTACCTCTTCATCGATTCCGTTCCGAACGACGAAATCGAAACTCTTAAGAAAGAGTATGACAAAGAGTTCTTCGTAACAGGACAGCTCGGTACTTACTACGTTTCATTCAACGTAAACGATAAGGCTTTCAAGGGCTTCTCTGAAGAAGAAAAGGCTGACCTCCGTACAGCTATGGGTCTCCTCATCGACCGTAACTACGTTTGTGAAGAGATTGGTCAGGCAGGTCAGGTTCCCGCAGCAGGTTTCGTTGCTATGGGTCTCACCGAGCCGGACGGCACAGAATTTATCGACAACAACGGACCTAAGGGTGACGGCGCTGGTTACTACAGCGTAGCAGCTGACGACTACAAGGCAAACTGCGATGCAGCTCTTGCACTTTTCGATAAGGTTGCTAAGTCTTCCGGCAAGTTCACAGTTGCTGACGGTAAACTCACCGGTTTCCCGACCATCAACTACATCACCAACGAAGGAACAGGCCACGAGGCTGTTGCAGCATATCTCCAGCAGGTATGGGGTAACTACGGCATCGAAGTTAAGGTTGAGACTCAGGAATGGGCTACCTTCCTTAACACCCGTAAGAACGGCGACTACTCTGTAGCACGTAACGGTTGGCTCGGCGACTACAATGACCCGATTTCCTTCCTTGATATGTGGATTTCTGAGAGTGGTAACAACGACTCACAGCTTGGTAAAGACGCTCACGCTTCCTTCAAGGGCTACAGCTACGCTGGTAAGGATGGTCTTACCTGGAAAGATTCTTATGACGCTTGCATAGCTGCTGTTAAGAAGGAAACTGATGCTGAGAAGCGTTTCGCTCTCATGCATGAGGCTGAAAACATCCTTATGACAACAGGCGCTATCTGCCCGATTTACTACTACACTGACATTTATATGTGCAGCCAGTCCATCGACGGATTCTTTGCTTCTCCGCTTGGATTCAAGTACTTCATGTTTGCTTCTGTAAAGTAAATCATAAGTTATAACACGACACCGACACGGGAATACCCGTGTCGGTGTTTTTTTCTTTACTATTTTTCTTTTTGTGGTAAAATATATTTTAAGGAGTGATATAAATGTCTGTTGTTGAAAGATTTTTAAAATATGTTTCGTTTGATACCCGCTCAAGCGAAAATTCGGATACCTTCCCGAGCAGTAAAAAACAACTTTTGCTCGGCGAGTATCTTGCCAACGAATTAAAGCAAATCGGCCTTTTAAACACGGGACTTGACGAGAACGGATATGTTTATGGTTTTTTGCCCGCATCAAAGGGACGCGAGAATGAAAAGACTCTCGGTCTTGTGGCGCATCTTGACACCTCGCCCGATGTTTCGGGAGAGAATGTGCGCCCCAATATTGTGGAATATAGCGGCGGAGACATAACGCTCGGAAACGGCGAAATAATGCACGCGGATGCTTTTCCAAACCTTAAAAACTACGTCGGTCAGCACCTTATTGTGACCGACGGCAACACCCTGCTCGGAGCAGATGACAAGGCAGGCATCGCCGAGATTTTTTCTGCCTGTGAATATCTTATAAACCATCCCGAAGTATCGCACCGCGCAATCTCTGTCTGCATTACGCCCGACGAGGAAATCGGCAGCGGCGCCGACCGCTTTGATTATGCGCGTTTCGGCGCAAGTGAAGCCTATACGGTTGACGGCGGGGTTTTGGGCGAGATTGAGTATGAAAACTTCAATGGTGCTTCGGCGGTTTTCGACATTACGGGCGTTAACATTCATCCGGGCGCCGCAAAGGGCAAGATGAAAAACGCAGTGCTTGTGGCTTCAAAACTCATATCTATGCTGCCCGAAAACGAAACCCCCGCAACCACCGAGGGCTACGAGGGATTTTATCACGTTTCGGATATTGAGGGCAACGAGTCACACACGGTTATAAGTCTTCTCATCCGCGACCACGATTTGCAAAAGTTCGGTGAGCGCAAGGAGTTCCTTAGAAAGCTTGAAAAATATATCAACTCAATCTATGGTGAGGGCACCGTTTCTCTCAACATAACCGACAGTTATTTTAATATGAAGGAAAAAATTCTTCCCGTTATGTATCTTATCGACAACGCCGTATCATCAATGGAAAGCTGTGGCGTCAAACCGCAGATTATTCCCATTCGCGGCGGCACCGACGGTGCGCGCCTTTCATACGAGGGTGTGCCCTGCCCCAACCTTTCGACAGGCGGCGAAAACGCACACAGCATTTTTGAGTTCGTATCGGTCGAGGCGCTCGAAAAAATGGTTGAGGTTGTCACTCATCTTACAACATTATAAATTAAAAACCCCTCATCAGAGGGGTTTTATTTTATCTTATCTGTCCGTTTCCGCGGATGATATATTTATATGTGCAAAGCTCTTCAAGTCCCATCGGTCCTCTCGCGTGCAGACGCTGAGTGGAAATTCCGAGCTCGCAGCCGAGTCCAAATTCGCCCCCGTCTGTGAAACGAGTTGAGGCGTTGACATAAACCGCTGCACTGTCGACCGCCGATGTGAACGCTCTTTGCGATTCCTCGTTTTCGGATATAATCGCTTCACTGTGACCCGTTGAATGCGCGGCAATGTGCTCGACCGCCTCTGACAGCGAGTCGACAACCTTTATCGCGAGAATATAATCCAAAAATTCCGTATCAAAATCAGTTTCACCCGCCGCGGTACCCTCAATAATTTTGGCACTATCACGGCAAAGGCGCAACTCAACGGGGTTTTTCTCCCGCTTATCAACAAGCACCTGCTTGACCATTGGCAAAAACTTATCAGCCACCGCTTTGTGCACAAGGCAAACCTCTACCGCATTACAAACACCAGTGCGGCTTGTTTTTGCGTTGTTAAGTATGGAAATAGCCTTTTGCAAATCGGCATATTCATCAACATAAATGTGGCATATGCCCGTTCCCGTTTGTATGCAAGGAACTGTGGCATTTTCAACACAAGCATTTATAAGCCCTGCGCCGCCACGCGGAACGAGCAAATCAACAAGGCCATTTGCCGTCATCAGTTCCCGTGCGCTCTCACGCGAGGTGTCCTCAATCAGCGCAACACATTCGGTCGGAAGACCCGCCTTCTCAAGTCCCTTTTTGAGCGCGTTTACTATCGCGTTTGCGCTCTGCCAAGCGTCGCGTCCGCTGCGAAGCACACAGACGTTGCCGCTTTTTATGGAAAGCGCCGCCGCATCACTCGTAACATTCGGTCGGCTCTCGTAGATGATTGCCATAACGCCCATCGGCACCGCAACACGCTCAATCAAAAGCCCGTTTTCACGGGTGACACTCTTTAAAACCTTGCCGACGGGGTCGGGCAACGCAACAACCTCACGAATTCCGTCCGCCATTGCCGAAATACGCTCGGGTGTGAGCATAAGGCGGTCCAAAAGCGAATCACTTATTCTGCCGCGAGCGGCCGTAACGTCCGCCTCGTTTGCCTTCATAATCGCGTCGCTGTTTTCAATCAGCGCGTCTGCCATAAAACGAAGAGCGTTATTTTTTTGTTCCTCACCTGCGGTTGCAAGGGGCGTTTTTGCCCTCTGCACCGACAAGAGCTGTTCTCTCGTTGTCATTTCTTCACCCTATTATTTAGCAAAAAATTTTGTGCCCACGCTCTTGCCCGCTACGATATCATAAAGACAGTCGGGTTCGCTTCCGTGTGCAATTATCATATCAATTCCCGCCTCGGTTACCATAGTGGCGGCGCGCAGCTTTGTTGCCATTCCGCCCGTACCGAGTTCGCTTCCTTTGCCGCCCGCGAGTGCTATTATCTCAGGCGTGATTTCCTTAACCTCTTTTATAAGCTCGGCATCCTTGTTTGTGTGCGGGTCCTCTGTGTAGAGTCCGTCTATATCGGTCAAAAGCACAAGCAGTTCTGCGCCCGAGCACTTTGCAACTATTGCGGCAAGTGTATCGTTATCGCCCAGCGAGATTTCGTGGGTTGCAACGGTGTCGTTCTCATTTATAATCGGCAAAGCTCCGAGCTCCAAAAGGCGCAAAATTGTATTTTCAACATTGAGTCTGCGCTCACTGTTTTCAACATCCTCGCCCGTCAAAAGAAGCTGTGCAACGGTGTGATTATATTCGCCGAAAAGCTTATCATATGTATACATCAGCTCACACTGACCAACCGCCGCTGCGGCTTGTTTACCCGGCATATCTGTCGGACGACTCTTGAGTCCGAGCTTTCCAACACCCATTCCGATAGCGCCTGATGAGACAAGAATTATCTGATGTCCCGCATTTTTGAGGTCGGAGAGCACACGACAAAGCTCTTCAACGTGGCGGATATTAAGATGTCCTGTTGCGTGGGCAAGTGTTGAGGTGCCCACCTTAACTACTATTCTCATTTTCCAAGTTCCTTTGTTCTGTTATATGCGGCAATAACCGCGTCTAATACATCTGCACGGAATGCGCCCTGTTCAAGTCTGCGGACACCCTGAATGGTGCTGCCGCCGGGACTGCATACCGAATCTTTAAGGTTTGCGGGGTGCTCACCCGTCTCAAGCATCAGCTTTGCTGTGCCCCTCAGCGTTTCTGCGGCATACAAAAGTGCCTTGTCACGCGGGAGGCCACAAGCAACTCCGCCATCGGCGAGTGCCTCAATAAACTGGCAGACAAATGCGGGGCCACAGCCCGAAAGCGCACTACCTGCATCTATCAGTTTTTCAGGCAACTTATCAAATCTTCCTGCCGCCGACATAAATTCTAAAAAGTCGTTTTCTTCTGCTTCGCCAACTCCCTCGAGGGTATAAAGAATCATTCCGCCCGAAACAGCAACGGGGGTGTTTGGCATTATGCGGATTATCGGATAATCGGCGCCCAACTCATTTATTATTTTTTCGGTCTTGACGCCTGCTGCCATACTGACAAGCACAGGTGCTTGCTCGCGTTTTGCAAGTGTGGGCTTTATTTCGCCCAACACATCCGCCATTATCTGCGGCTTTACGCCCAAAAATATATAATCGCAATTTTGTGCGATAAACTCATTATTCACAGCCTCTGCCGAAAGTTCTTTTGCCAACGCTTCAGCCTTGTCAACGCAAAAATCCGAAAGATATATCTGTCCGTCACTTTTTGCTGCCGCCTTTGCGAGCGCGCCGCCCATATTGCCACAGCCGATAAATCCAATTTTCAGCACAGAAAATTCCCCCTTTGATGTGAATAATTATAGTAGTTATTTACGCTTTTGTCAAGCAAACAACTCTTGAAAAACGCTTCGGTTTGTGGTATCCTTATCTCATATTATTTTAGGATGTGCAAAAATGAAAAAATCCACATTTCGTACGGTGATTGTACTCGCTCTGCTTCTTGCGGCAGAAATCGTACTTTCCCGTTTTCTCTCTATTTCCCTGCAGAACCTGAAGTTCGGATTTTCCTTCCTTGTTGTTGCCTTCGCGGCGCGGGAATTTGGGTTTTTGGGCGGTGCCGCAGTCGGCGGTCTTGGTGACCTTGTAGGGGCTATACTCTTCCCAATAGGTCCGTATTTCCCCGGTTTCACACTCACAGCGGCCCTTTGCGGTGCATCATACGCCGCCGCCTTTAAATTAAAGGGCAACAAGTGGTTGCTTATCTCCTTGATTTTAAACAATTTTTTGTTGGGCGCTTTTCTCAATTCTCTGTGGATTTCCCTGCTTTACGGCACACCCTTCCTATCGCTCATTCCGATAAGACTCGTTCAGGCCGTTATAATGACGGCGGTCGGTTTTCCCGCGCTTTGTCTTATGAACAAATATGTGCCGCGACTTCATTTTTTAAATAAAAACACCCGATATTAAGTGTGATGTCCTTAACGGAGAATTTGAAATTTCATTTAATCCTTGTTAAGAACCAGCATCGCATTTGTATGTACAAATACACTTGGGCGGTAGCCCAAACCCACAGAAGCAGAAAAAGAGAAGATTCGTTTCAATTACGAGTCTTCTCTTTCTTTTGTCTGTAAGTGATATGCTGACTAAAGTCAGCGTGATATTTTCGCTTTGCGAAAGTGATATGAAACCTATCGGTTTCGTGATATTCTATTCGCCATAAACTGTCCGCAGGACAATATCACTATGCGTAGCATAATATCACTGCGAAGCAATATAACTCGCCGTCAGGCGAATAGAGTTGCGTGATACTCCGTTAAGAGTATCACGCTAAGTTTGCGGGTTTATTTTTATTTAAGGATAGAAACTGCGTCAGAGATGGTCTTTTCAAGAGCCTCTTTG
>JAZSAN010000016.1:0-39254 GCA_045601885.1 Acutalibacteraceae bacterium
AGACTTTTTACGACCCTGACCATGCTGACCGGGACCGTAACTTCTTACGGTAAAAGAGCACTTTTCGGAATAACAACGCTCGCCCTTGAGGAACAGTTTCTGTCCTTCACGACGGCACTGTCTGCATACTGCTCCGGTATATCTTGCCATTGTATTACACCTCCATAAACTTATACGCGTCTTCTCTTCGGAGGACGGCAACCATTGTGCGGAATCGGGGTAACGTCTTTAATCATACTTACCTCGAGACCGGCTGACTGCAACGCTCTGATAGCAGCCTCACGTCCAGCACCGGGACCCTTAACATATACTTCAACGGTCTTAAGACCATGTTCCATTGCTGCCTTTGCTGCAGTTTCTGCTGCGCTCTGTGCTGCGAACGGAGTGGACTTTCTTGAACCTCTGAAACCTAATTCACCAGCAGATGCCCATGAAAGTGCGGCACCCTGTGTATCGGTTATTGTAACAATAGTATTGTTGAAGGTTGACTGGATATGGGCAGCTCCGCGTTCGATATTCTTTTTCTCGCGACGCTTGCGGGTTGCTGTTGTTTTACCCTTTGTAGCCATTTAATTTTCCTCCCGCCTACTTCTTCTTATTTGCTATCGTCTTCTTGGGACCCTTACGTGTACGAGCGTTTGTTTTTGAACGCTGTCCGCGAACGGGAAGTCCCTTGCGGTGACGTGTGCCACGATAGCTACCGATTTCTATAAGTCTCTTAATATCAAATGCAACTGCACGACGACGGTCACCTTCTACCTGAAGGTTATGGTCGATGTACTCACGAAGCTTTGATATTTCGTCCTCTGTCAAATCTTTTGCACGGGTGTCAGGATTGATTCCCGTGTCTGCGAGGACCTTCTTTGATGTTGTAAGACCGATGCCGTAAATGTATGTGAGAGCGATTTCAACACGCTTCTCGTTCGGCAGGTCTACACCAGCAATACGCGCCATTTATCAATACACCTCCACTTGTATTTAGCGCAGGTTAACCCTGGCGCTGCTTGTGCTTGGGATTCTCACAGATTACCATGATTTTTCCCTTGCGCTTAATAACTTTGCACTTTTCGCACATCTTTTTAACAGAAGGTCTGACTTTCATTTGGATTTTACCTCCTTAAAATTTACAACTACTTCGAACGCCATGTTATGCGTCCGCGAGTTAAATCGTACGGCGACATCTCAACCGTTACCTTATCTCCCGGAAGAATGCGTATAAAATTCATACGCAATTTTCCTGAAATGTGGGCAAGGATTATATGGCCGCCCTGAATTTCTACCTTGAACATTGCATTTGGCATTGCTTCAACAACTGTACCTTCAAGCTCTATCATATCTTCTTTTGACATATGAGTTCCTCCTAGGAATTATCTTCGGCACTTAACAACGCAAGTGCTCGTCTGAGTGCCTTATTTGAATTAAGGCTTTCTCTTTCTATCTCATAATTTGTGAACGCAACATGTTTTGGATTTTTTAGCTTCGGCTTTTCTATTGGGCGTTCTTTTCCGTCACAGAGAAGTAATCCCTGCTTCGTTTCGTCCACCAAAGCCATAAGTTTCCCCTTGTCGCGTCCTGCCTTTGAATATACCACACGTAACATAATAATTACCTCTACTCCGCAACCGTCATTATTTTCGGTCCGTCTTCGGTAATCACTACCGTGTGTTCAAAATGAGCAGACAACGTTCCATCTGCAGTGACGGTAGTCCAGCCGTCTTTTAGAACCTTAACCTGATATCCGCCTGCGTTTACCATCGGCTCAATCGCCAATGTCATTCCCGGCATCAATCTGATTCCGTGTCCGGCCTTGCCGAAATTCGGAACCTCGGGTTCTTCGTGCAGCTTTGTACCTACTCCGTGTCCGACAAACTGACGGACAACAGAAAAACCGTTTGCCTCAACATACGTCTGAACTGCATTTGAAATATCACCGATTCTGCCGCCTGGACGCGCCGCTTTTATGCCCATGTAAAGACTTTCTTTCGTTACGTCCATCAGCCGCTTTGCCAAGGGTGAAACATCTCCCACCGCAAATGTAGCAGCATTATCTCCGTGATATCCTTCAAACATCGCTCCCAAATCGACGCTCACAATGTCGCTGTTTTGAAGAACGCGCTTTTCAGAGGGTATGCCGTGAATTACTTCGTTGTTGATTGATATGCAAGCTGTTGCCGGATAGCCTTGATAGTTTTTGAAGTTCGGGACAGCGCCCTTGCTTCTTATATACTTCTCTGCCAACCGGTCAAGCTCGGCGGTTGATACGCCGGGCTCAACAGCATTAGCAACTGTTTGCAGTGCTCCTGCCGAAATCATACAGGCCTGTTTCATAATGGCCAGTTCTCGACTTGTTTTGAGCACTATCATAATTATATCTCCAATGCAGCAAAGACGGCGGCGGTTGTATCTGCAACCTCCTCGCAGCCTTGTACCGAACGAAGTTTGCCCTTGCCGGCATAGTAATCCTTGAGCGGTTCGGTCTGCTCGTGATAAACATTGAGTCTATCGAGAACAGTTTCCGGAGCATCGTCCTTACGCAAAACGAGCTCTGCGCCGCATCCGTCACAAATGCCTTCTACTGCGGGCTTTTTATATTCGATGTGATAAGTGTTTCCGCAATCAAGGCATACGCGGCGACCTGACATACGAGCAACTATCTTCTCGTCGGGAACGTCGATTGAAAGTACTGTATCAATCTCACATCCCATACTGTCAAGAGCCTCTGCCTGCGGAATGGTACGCGGGAAGCCGTCGAGAATAAAACCGTTTTTACAGTCATCTGCGACGAGGCGTTCCTTGATGATGCCGATTACGACCTCATCCGGTACCAACTTACCTGCATCAACATAAGATTTTGCTTTCTTACCCATCTCGGTTCCGTTCTTCATTGATTCGCGGATGATATTTCCTGTGGAAATAACCGGAATGGATAATTTATCGCTTATTTTTTCTGCCTGGGTACCTTTACCGGCACCAGGTGCACCTAAAAGGATAAGCTTCATTTCTCTTCTCCTTAATCAAGGAATCCCTTGTAATGTCTCATCATCATCTGTGACTCGAGGTTCTGAACCAAATCAAGAGCAACACCTACTATGATGAGGGTTGAAGTTCCTCCGAGCGACACTGCTATTCCGCCAACCTGACCGATGAATATCGGAAGAATTGCAAGAACACCAAGGAAGATTGCTCCCATAAGGGTAATTCTTGACAAAATTTTGGAAATAAAATCAGATGTCGGCTTGCCGGGACGGATGCCCGGTATAGCACCACTGTTCTTGCGAAGGTTGTTAGCCATCTCAACGGGATTATACTGAATTGTTACATAGAAATATGCAAACGCGATAATCAATACAAGATAGATAACTGCATAGAAAACACCCTGAACGCTGAACAGTGTAAGGAATTTGTACCACGAAGAATTTGTGTTCTTCATAAAGGACAAAATCATTGTGGGAAGCATCAAGATAGAACTTGCGAAGATGATGGGCATAACACCTGACATATTTACCTTAATCGGAATATGTGTGTTCTGTCCGCCATACATTTTTCTTCCGACAACACGCTTTGCATACTGAACCGGAATTCTTCTCTCGGCATTGGTCATCCAAACGATGAAGCCGATGATTGCGAGGAATACGATGAGTATTGCGATAACAGCAACATAACGTCCCATTCTTACATAAGCGATGAGTGTGTTTGCTGCCTGCGGTGCGCGGGAGATAATACCTGCGAACAACAGCATTGAAACGCCGTTGCCAACACCATTTTCGTCTATCTGCTCACCAAGCCACATTACAAGTGCGCTTCCTGCGGTGAAACAAAGAATTACTACAGGGGCAACAAACCACAGCCATCCGCCTTTAGCGCTTATAAAGCCGCTGTTGTTAAGATAAATGTAGTATGCGGTACCCTGAATAAGACCAAGAATAATCGTTACATAACGGGTGATTTGAGCCATTTTCTTCTGGCCTTCCTCGCCCTCTTTTGAAAGTCTCTCCAAATAAGGAATTGCGACTGCCAAAAGCTGAACAATAATTGAAGAGTTAATGTACGGCTGTACACCCATTGCAAAAATGGCACCGTACTCAAGTCCTCCACCTGTTAAAACCGAAAGATAACTGAAGAACTGGTTTGCGATACCCGTATCACTAACGGATGAACGCAGAGCTTCAACATCAATAAACGGAACAGGGATTACGGAACCGACGCGGAACACAATGATAATAAAGAGTGTGAATAATATCTTTTTGCGAATATCAACAACACGCCATGCATTTCTTATTGTTTCCAGCATCTTACTTCACCTCGACAGTTCCGCCGACAGCTTCTATCTTCTGCTTTGCTGTCTCAGAGAAGTTTAATTCTTTTACAGTGAGCTTCTTTGTAAGCTTACCATTGCCGAGAACCTTAACAGCCTTATCAGTCTTCTTGATAATGCCCTTCTTCAACAAAGCGGCAATATCAACGACAGCTCCGTCGTCGAACACTTCTAAAGCAGCAACATTGATTATTGCATACTCCTCAGCAAAAATATTGTTAAAGCCACGCTTAGGAACGCGTCTTTGAAGCGGCATCTGACCACCTTCAAAGCCAGGTCTCATACCGTGACCGGCACGAGCCTTCTGACCCTTGTGACCTTTACCGGCTGTCTTACCGTTGCCGGAACCATGACCTCTACCTATACGCTTTGATTCTTTTACAGAACCGAGAGCGGGATGCAGTTCATGTAATTTCATTGTTCGCACCTCCTTGCATAGTTGCGGTTAAATCTTTGATGCTAAATTTAAGCATCAGTTACCTCGATGAGGTGGATAATCTTCTTAACCTTACCCTTTGTTTGTTCGTTGTTCGGCTGTACTGTTGTATCGCCGATTTTCTTCAAACCAAGAGAAGCGGCAGTAGCTATCTGGTCCTTTTTAGAACCTATCAAGCTCTTTACCAATTTGATATTAAGGCTTTTAGCAGCCTTGCTTGTCTTTGTAGCCATTGTGCTGCTTCCTCCTTAACCTAAAATTTCCTTAACCGACTTATTGCGTATCGCTGCAACTTCTTCAGCACTGCGCAACTTGGTCAAACCGTCCATTGTTGCACGTACTACATTGCAAGGATTATTGGAACGCAGAGCCTTTGTACGAATGTCCTTAATTCCGACGATTTCAACAACGGAACGAACAGGACCGCCGGCAATAACTCCGGTACCGGGTGCAGCAGGCTTAAGCAATACTCTGCCTGCGCCGAATTCGCCGATTATTTCATGCGGAATTGTTGTGCCCTTAAGCGGAATTCTTACGAGATTCTTCTTTGCATCCTCGATTCCCTTACGGATAGCATCCGGAACTTCACCGGCTTTACCCATACCGAAACCTACGACGCCGTTTCCGTCACCAACAACAACGAGTGCCGAGAACTTCATTACACGGCCGCCCTTAACTGTCTTGGATACACGGTTGATGGCAACAACATGTTCCTGTAAATCTAAAGTAGTTGCGTCAATATTTGTAGCCAAAAGTATTCCTCCTCCTTCTTAGAACTTGAGGCCGCCCTCGCGGGCACCTTCGGCAAGCTCCTGTACGCGTCCGTGATAGATGTATCCACCG
Organism: Acutalibacteraceae bacterium; assembly: GCA_045601885.1. Lineage (GTDB taxonomy): Bacteria > Bacillota > Clostridia > Oscillospirales > Acutalibacteraceae > SIG589. The sequence continues at coordinate 5,595 of JAZSAN010000016.1, forward strand.
CGGTCAAATACGACTTCGGAAATACCCTTTTCACATGCGCGTTTAGCAATTAACTGTCCAACCTTGCGGGCGCCTGCCTTGTTGCTGCCGCTCTCGCCGAAATCCTTTTCAGCTGAGTTTGCTGCTACAAGTGTAACACCCTTTACATCATCGATAAGCTGGGCGTAGATATTGCTGTTGGAGCGGAATACATTCAGGCGAGGGCACTCTGCTGTGCCGCTTATCTTACCGCGTACACGTACGTGACGCTTAAGACGAGCCTTATTGCTGTCAGACTTTGATACCATGTCTTATACACTCCTTCTTTACTTCTTACCGCCCTTGCCGGCTTTACCCTCTTTACGACGGATATATTCGCCAACGTACTTAATACCTTTGCCCTTATACGGCTCGGGCGGACGTTTCTCGCGAACTTCAGCGGCAAACTGACCGACTTTTTGTTTGTCCGGTCCCGAAATTACAACCAAGTTCGGGCTCGGAACTTCAATGCTTATTCCCTCAACCTCAGGCATTATTACCTGATGTGAGTATCCGAGGTTCATAACAAGGTCTTTACCCTGCTTTGCGCAACGGTAACCAACACCGTTTACCTCGAGTTGTTTTGTATAGCCTTCTGTAACGCCGATAACCATATTTGCTACCAGTGTTCTGGTGAGACCGTGAAGTGAACGGTGCTCAGCTACATCGGACGGGCGTGTTACGATTATCTCGTTGCCTTCCTGGGTGATGGAAATTGCGGGAGAAAACTCATTTGTAAGTGTTCCCTTCGGTCCCTTAACGGTAACCTTGCTACCCTCAATCTTTACCTCAACACCAGCAGGAATCTCTATCGGCTTCTTACCAATTCTTGACATTCCTCAGCACCTCCTTACCAGATGAAAGCGAGGACTTCGCCGCCAACATTGGCCTTGCGTGCCTGCTTGTCTGTCATTATACCCTTAGAGGTGGAAAGGATTGCGATACCGAGGCCCTTCATAACCTTCGGCATATCCTCTACATTTGTGTAGATACGCAGGCCGGGCTTGGATACTCTGCGGAGTCCTGTCAGTACCTGCGATTTATTCGGGCCGTACTTCAATGAAATATGAATTACGCCCTGCTTTCCGTCTTCTATAACCTGAAAGCCGTTAATATATCCCTCATCAAGCAATATCTGTGCTATTGCCTTCTTTACATTTGACGCAGGGATATCTACCGATTCGTGTTTTGCTGAATTTGCATTACGAATTCTTGTTAGCATATCAGCGATTGTATCGGTGATTTGCATGCTGTCAACCTCCTTTGCGTATGCTGTTTACCAGCTTGCCTTCTTCACACCGGGAATTTCACCCTTATAGGCCAACTCCCTGAAGCATATACGGCAGATGCCGTACTTGCGAAGATAAGCATGCGGGCGGCCGCAGATTTTGCATCTGCTGTATTCTCTTGTGGAAAATTTAGCGGGACGTGCCTGCTTAACTTTCATAGATTTCTTAGCCATATTTCCTTCTCCTTACTTCGCAAACGGGGCGCCCATGAGTGTCAATAACTCGCGTGCTTCCTCGTCGTTCTTAGCTGTGGTTACAAAAATTATATCCATGCCGCGAACCTTATCAATCTTATCGTACTCAATTTCAGGGAAAATGAGCTGTTCCTTAACGCCCATGGAATAGTTTCCGCGGCCGTCAAAGGAGTTCGGGTTAATTCCTCTGAAGTCTCTAACTCTCGGAAGAGCCATGTTGAAGAGTCGGTCAACAAACTCGTACATCTTCTCGCCTCTGAGTGTTACCTTAACACCGATGGGCATTCCCTCACGCAGCTTAAAGTTAGCTACGGATTTCTTTGCCTTACATACAACTGCCTTCTGGCCTGTTATAAGAGCAAGGTCGCCCATTACAGCATCGATTACCTTTGAATTTTCTTTTGCATCGCTGCAACCTACGTTAATTACAACCTTATCAAGCTTGGGAATTTGCATGGTGCTTTTGTAATTGTACTTTTTCATAAGTGCAGGAGCAACAGAAGCTTTATATTCTTCCTTTAATCTTGCCATGTCAAATCCTCCTAACTAAAAGGTTTCTCCGCATTTTTTGCACATGCGGTCTTTTTTGCCGTCTGCATAAATCTTGTGACCTACGCGGGTGGGCTTATTGCACTTCGGGCATACGAGCATCACCTTGCATGCGCGGATTGCACTTTCTGTTTCAATAATTCCCGAAGGGTCACCGGCCTTGCGGGGCTTTACATGCTTTTTAACCATGTTGAGACCCTCAACAATAACCTTACCTTCTTTTTTACTTACCTCAAGAACCTTGCCTGTCTTACCACGATACTGTGCATCGCCGGTAATGAGCATTACGGTATCTCCGGTTTTTACGTGAAGTTTATTCATAATTCTTTACCTCCCTTAAAGTACTTCGGGAGCGAGAGAAAGAATCTTTGAGTAATCCTTCTCACGCAGCTCACGTGCTACTGGTCCAAAGATACGAGTACCGCGCGGGTTCTTGTCTTCTTTAATCAGTACAGCTGCATTTTCGTCAAATCTAATGTATGTGCCATCATTACGGCGAAGACCGCGAACGCTTCTTACGACCACTGCCTTGACTACATCGCCCTTCTTAACTGTGCCACCGGGAGTGGCCTTCTTTACAGAAGCAACGATAACGTCGCCGATGTTGGCATACCTCCTTCTGGAGCCGCCCAAAACGCGGATGCACATTAATTCTTTTGCACCGGTATTGTCAGCAACCTTGAGGTAACTCTGTTGTTGTATCACAGTGTTTTCCTCCTATTCAGACTACTTTGCCTTTTCAATTATCTCGACCACACGCCAGTGTTTATCCTTGGAGAGGGGTCTTGTTTCCATAACGAGTACGCGATCGCCTACACCGCAGGCATTGTTCTCGTCATGAGCCTTAAGCTTTACGGTCTTCTTTATGATTTTGTCATAAAGAGGATGCTTTACGTTGTCCTTAATTGCGATTACAACGGTCTTATCCATCTTATCACTAACAACGTAACCTGTTCTTGTTTTACGAAGATTTCTTTCGCTCACAGCTTATTACCTGCCTTTCTTACGAATTAGCGCTGTCTTTAAGTTCAATCTCACGCATAACTGTCTTTACACGTGCGATGTCTTTCTTAACAGCACTGATTCTGGTCGGGTTGTCGAGCTGGTTAATTGTAAGCTGGAAACGGAGTTTGAATAATTCATCATTTAAACTTGCCAGTTGCTCTTTGAGTTCCGGTAAAGTCTTTTCTCTGATTTCCTGTGCCTTCATTACTGCTCACCTTCCATTTCCTGCTTTGCAACAAACTTGCACTTAATCGGGAGCTTGTTTGCTGCAAGACGCATAGCCTCCTGAGCCTGTTCTCTGCTAACGCCGCCAATTTCGAACATTATGCGACCCGGCTTTACAACGGCTACCCAATACTCGGGTGAACCTTTACCTGAACCCATTCGGGTTTCAGCCGGCTTTTCAGTGATAGGCTTATCGGGGAATATTTTAATCCATACCTGACCGCCACGCTTGATATAACGTGTCATGGCAATACGGGCTGCCTCAATCTGATTCGAGGTAATCCACGCCGGCTCCAAAGCCTGAAGACCGAAATCACCATAGGTAACGGTGTTTCCGCGAGATGCTGTACCGGTAAGACGGCCACGCTGTACTCTACGGTATTTAACACGTTTTGGTAATAACATTAGCGGGCTCCCCTTTCATTCTTAGATTTACGAGCATCATGGAGAACCTCACCCTTGTAAATCCAAACCTTAACGCCGATACGACCGTATGTGGTGTTTGCCTCAGCAAAACCATAGTCGATGTCTGCACGGATGGTCTGGAGCGGGATTGTGCCCTCATGATAATGCTCTGTTCTTGCGATTTCAGCGCCGCCCAAACGACCTGAAACCTGAGTCTTGATACCCTTTGCGCCAAGCTTCATTGCACGTCCGATGGACATCTTGAGTGCACGGCGGAAGGATACACGCTTTTCAAGCTGTGCTGCAATGTTTTCTGCAACCAATGTAGCATCTAAATCGGGGTTCTTAACCTCAACGATATTTATTACTACAGGCTTGTTAAGCATCTTCTGGCACTTCTCACGAAGCTTTTCGATTTCTGCACCATTGCGGCCGATTACCATACCCGGCTTTGCGCAGTGGATATGAATGCGAACCTTAGATGCATCACGCTCGATTTCAATCTTCGGGATACCTGCCTGATACAATGTTTTCTTCAAATACTTGCGGAGGTTATAGTCCTCTACCAATGTATCTCCGAAAACGTTGTCCTTGGTGAACCAACGGGAATTCCAGTTTTTGATAACGCCAACACGGAATCCGTTAGGATTTACTTTCTGGCCCATAACTTAACCTCCTTTTTAGTCTTCACGTTCTTTAAGAACGAGTGTAACATGCGATGTTCTCTTTAAAATGCGGTGTGCGCGGCCGTGGTCCTTCGGGCGAATTCTCTTAAGAGTGGGGCCCGGGCATACGGAACACTCAGCCACATAAAGCTTTGATACGTCCATGTTGTGATTGTTTTCAGCATTTGCAATAGCTGACTTGAGCAGCTGCTCCAAATACTCACAGGCGGCCTTAGGTGTAAACTTGAGAATAGCCATAGCCTTGTCAGCATCCTGATTGCGGATGAGATCCAAAACAATCTTCACCTTACGGGGTGAAATACGGGCGTACTTTAATATAGCCCTTGCTTCCATAGTTTAACTCTCCTTTCAACCGCTTACTTAGTTGTCTTTGAACCGGCGTGTCCCTTAAATGTTCTTGTGGGAGCAAATTCACCGAGCTTGTGTCCAACCATATCCTCAGTTACATATACCGGAACGTGCTTACGTCCGTCGTGTACCGCAAAAGTATGTCCGACGAAATCGGGGAATATTGTTGAAGAACGGCTCCAGGTCTTTAAAACCCTTTTTTCACCGGCATTATTCATTTCACGAACTCTTTTGAGCAGAACGGGCTGCACATAAGGTCCTTTTTTAACGCTTCTTCCCATTACTTAAACTCCTTTCGTCCGACTAATTCGCATTTCTGCGCTTAACGATATACTTGTCGGTACTCTTATGCTTATTACGAGTCTTATATCCAAGAGCAGGTTTGCCCCACGGGGTAACCGGTCCCGGACGACCGATAGGTGATTTACCTTCACCACCACCGTGCGGGTGGTCGCAGGGGTTCATTACAGAACCGCGTACTGTCGGTCTCCAACCCATGTGACGCTTGCGTCCTGCCTTACCGATGTTGATGTTGCCGTGCTCAGGATTACTTACCTGACCAACGGTTGCCATGCAACCAACGGGCACGTTGCGAAGCTCACCGGACGGAAGACGGAGAAGTGCATATCCGTTTTCCTTTGCCATAAGCTGAGCCATGTTACCTGCTGAACGTGCGAGCTGTGCGCCGCGTCCGGGGTGAAGCTCAACATTGTGGAGGAATGTACCTACCGGAATGTTCTTAAGCGGAAGTGCGTTACCGGGCACGATATCAGCATCGGGTCCGCTAACTACGGTGTCGCCAACCTTAAGACCTACAGGTGCGATGATGTAGCGCTTCTCGCCATCCTCATATTCAACGAGGGCGATGAATGCGGTACGGTTCGGGTCGTACTCAAGTGTCTTAACGGTTGCGGGAACGCCGAAACGCTCACGCTTAAAGTCAATAACTCTGTATTTTCTACGGTTTCCGCCGCCACGATGACGAACGGTTATGCGGCCATAGCTATTACGGCCGGATTTTTTCTTTAACGGCTCAAGCAAACTCTTCTCAGGCTCAACCTTTGAAAGACCCGAATAATCCATCGATGTCATTCCACGGCGGCCGGGTGTAGTCGGCTTATAGTGTTTAATTGCCATTTGTTTCACTCTCCTATTTAGGCTTAGCGAGGCAGTTTGCTGCCCCATACATCACCGGAAATCATTATTCTTGATTTCGTATGAATCGGATTTTACTTACTTAAGTCCATCGAAGAACTCAATCGGCTTAGAATCCTTTTTGAGCGTTACTATTGCTTTCTTCCAAGAAGAAGTATAGCCACTGTAACGACCCATGCGTCTTTCCTGTCCGCGAACGCTGATTGTGTTTACCTTTGCAACCTTAACCTTGAAAAGATTTTCAACTGCCTCAGCAATGAGCACCTTGTTAGCATCTTTTGCTACCTTGAAGGTGTATTTCTTATCAGCGATTCCCGCCATGCTCTTTTCTGTTATGATAGGAGCAATAATTACATTTTCGTAGGCCTGCATTATGCATATACCTCCTCAATCTTTGCCACCGCACTCTTTACGATAACGAGTGAATCTGCATTCACGATATCGTATGTGTTGATGGTGTTGTACTGAGCAGTCTTAAGACCGGGAATGTTTGCACAGCTCTTAACGTTTACCGGATTATTATCGGCCAAAACGAGAAGTGTTTTCTTTCCTGCGCCGATTGCCTTCAAGCAATCAACAACTGCTCTGGTCTTGTAGCCATCAAGCTTGAGCTCGTCAAGCACGATGAGCGCCTTATTCTGTACCTTATCAGAAAGTGCAGACTTGATTGCAAGTGCACGAACCTTCTTGTTGAGAGAGTATGAATAATCTCTCGGCTTCGGTGCGTGTACGATACCACCATGTCTCCACTGGGGAGCACGTGTGGAACCCTGTCTTGCATGTCCTGTTCCCTTCTGTCTCCAGGGCTTCTTTCCGCCACCGGAAACCTCGGTACGTGTGAGTGTGGACTGCGTTCCCTGACGCTTATTGGCAAGGTAGTTTACAACAGCCATGTGCATAACAACCACGTTGGGTTCAATTCCGAATACGGCTTTGTTCAGTGTGATTTTGTCAACGCTGTTACCTGCCATATCTACTACTGCTAATCTAGGCATATTTTATACTCTCCTTCCCATTAGGCCTTAACGCTATCGAAAAGAACAACAATTCCGCCCTTGGGTCCCGGAACAGCACCCTTAACTGCGATTATGTTGTTTTCTGCGTCTACCTTAACTACATCGAGGTTCTGAACGGTTACGCGCTCTGCACCCAGATGTCCGGCCATCTTCTTGCCCTTGAAAACTCTTGCAGGGTCGATAACGCCCAAAGAGCCACCGTGACGAGCAACAGGACCGGTACCGTGAGACATCTTAAGACGGGAGAAGTTCCAGCGCTTGATTACGCCTGCATATCCCTTACCTTTGCTCACGCCTCTTACGTCTACCTTGTCACCCTCTGCGAATACGTCTGCCTTGATTACATCGCCAACATTGATTGCGCTGATGTCATCGAAGCGGAACTCGCGGAGAACCTTCTTGGGAGCAACATCGTTCTTTGCGAAGTGGCCCTTCAAAGGCTTTGTAACCTTAGAAGCCTTCAAATCGCCGTAGCCAATCTGAACTGCCTCATAACCGTCATTTTGTGCAGTCTTCTTCTGGCATACCATGCAAGGACCAGCTTCAATTACTGTTACGGGAATGACGTTTCCCTTTTCGTCGAAAAGCTGGGTCATACCAAGCTTTTTACCAACGATTCCCTTTTTCATTTTATTTCCTCCTTTGGTTATTGGTTGACTTTCACGTCAACATGACCACGTCAGCATTAGAGCTTTATTTCAATCTCAACGCCGGCGGGGAGCTCAAGACCCATAAGAGCTTCAACAGTTTTGTTAGAAGGTCTTAATACGTCAACAAGCCTTTTGTGTGTTCTTGTTTCGAATTGCTCACGGCTGTCCTTATATTTATGAACAGCGCGAAGGATTGTAACAACCTCTTTCTCAGTCGGGAGCGGAACAGGTCCTGAAACGCGAGCGCCTGTGCGCTTTGCAGTCTCAACAATCTTTTCTGCAGACTGGTCGACAAGAGCGTGGTCATAACCCTTGATTCGAATTCTGATTTTTTCCTTTACTGCCATTTCTGGTCGCCTCCTTGTGTTAGTTGGCGGGCAAAACTTACACTGTGCCGTGTGTTTCATCACGGCCCATTATAAAACCGGATAGGCTGGGGTCGCAGTCGCATCCGGGTACGGCACAAAGGTGCCGTTGCAGTCACAGGTTCGCAAGTACCTGCGTGCAGGGTTTAAGTTCTATCGCCCGGTTTGTAAATCGGACATACTCCGCGGAAATTCCCCGACTCTAAGTCGGCCACCTCCCGCATCAACGCATATCTATACGCATAGCGTACTCAGGTATCATAACACATCTTTCAAAGAAAATCAAGTGTTTTTTAAAAAAATTTTAAATCATAAAAAAACAAGAGACCGAACGAGCATTCGGTCTCTATACATATTATATATAATACGCGTGCATTAATAAGCCTTGCCCCAATAGAGCAACTTTTTGGCAGGCTTTCCGCAGCAAACGCAAACGTCTTCTATCTGCTCTTGCTCAAACGGAGCACATCTTGATGTTACGCCTGCCTTTTCCTTGAGCGCATCCTCGCACTCGCGGTCACCGCACCACATAGCCTTGATAAATCCAGGCTGCTCGTCGGCAATTTTTATCATTTCGTCAAGATTGTGCGCCACATAGGTCATACGCTCTCTGCGCTCGAGTGCTGCATTGTACATACTGTCACGCATTTCTGTGAGAAGCTTAAGTATTTCTTCTTCGACATTGTCGAGCGATACGAAATATTTCTGACGGTTATCGCGACGGACAATTACACACTGATTCTTTTCAATATCCTTCGGTCCGATTTCAACTCGGAGCGGAACGCCCTTCATTTCATACTCGGAGAATTTCCAGCCGGGACTCTGGTCTGAAAGGTCAATCTTCGCGCGAGAAACCTTCTTTATGCGCTCGTAAATCTCGGTTGCCTTCTCGACAACTCCCTCTTTGTGTGATGCAATCGGTATTACAACAGTTTGAACAGGAGCAATTGCGGGAGGCAAAACAAGGCCGTCATCGTCGCCGTGTGTCATTATAACCGCACCGATGAGACGGGTTGTGCATCCCCAAGAGGTCTGGAAGGGATTGGTAAGTTTATTTTCCTTATCTGTATACTGAATGTTAAAGGCTTTTGCAAATCCGTCGCCAAAATAGTGCGAGGTTGCGCTCTGAAGTGCCTTTCCGTCATGCATAAGCGCTTCGATTGTGTATGTATCCTCTGCACCTGCAAAGCGTTCCTTCTCGGTTTTTACACCCTCAACAACCGGCATTGCAAGAGCTTCACGAGCAAATTTTGCATATGTCTTCAACATATTTATAGTTTCTTCTCTTGCCTCTTCTGCCGTTGCGTGAATGGTGTGACCCTCCTGCCACAAGAACTCTCTTGAACGCAGGAACGGGCGGGTTGTTTTCTCCCAACGGACAACGCTGCACCACTGATTATAAAGCTTTGGCAGGTCGCGGTAAGACTGAATTATATTTGCATAATGGTCGCAAAAAAGTGTTTCTGATGTAGGGCGCACACAAAGGCGTTCTTCAAGCTCTTCGGTTCCGCCGTGTGTTACCCAGGCAACCTCAGGAGCAAAGCCTTCAACGTGGTCCTTTTCCTTTTGCAAAAGTCCTTCGGGTATAAACATAGGCATATACACGTTCTCATGTCCGCTCTCTTTGAACATACCGTCAAGAATTTTTTGGATATTTTCCCAAATTGCATAACCATAAGGACGTATAATCATACAGCCCTTTACCGACGAATAGTCGATAAGCTCTGCTTTTGTAACAACATCGGTATACCATTTTGCAAAATCCTCATCCATTGAGGTTATTGCTTGTACCATTTTTTCATTTGCCATATTATTCGCTCCGCTTCTACTCATACTAAATATATATTATACTTTAGTTTTTATCTAATTGCAATAGTTTTGATTTTTTTAGAAATTTTTTAAAAAATCATTGACAAAACAGGGAAATTCCCCTATCATTTTATTAGACAGATTCGTTTCTGTTAGACGGTTTTCTTATATTTGGAGGTTTTTTTATGGTATTTGAAAAGGTTAAAAACATTCTTGCTAATCAACTTAAAGCTGACGAGGATTCCATCACAATGGATACAGACATTGCACAGGACCTCGGCGCAGACAGTATAGACGTTGTTGAACTGATAATGTCCCTTGAAGATGAATTCGGAATTCAGGTTCCTGATGAAAAGATTGAAGACATCAAAACAGTTGGAGACATTGTTAATTATATACAGGATGAACAGTAATGATTTACGAGTATTTTAACGAAGCCACAGCAAAAAACATTTGTTTCAAAATCTGATTCAAGTTTGAATGCTTTGGCTAACAAAAAGCCGCCTTGTGCGGCTTTTTTAGGTGCATTTTATGAAAATTATCAAACTTGGCACGACCGACTCGACAAACACAAAGGCAAAGCTTCTTGCAACGAACGGTGAATCCGAATGGACCGTTGTTACGGCAGAGCGCCAGACAAGCGGCAAGGGCCGTCTTACGCGCAGCTTTTTCTCCCCCGACGGTGGACTTTATATGAGCATAATTCTCCGCCCAAACATAAAGCCCGAAAGCGCAACCTTTATTACCACTGCTGCCGCCGTTGCCGTCAGCCGCGCTATTGACGAGGTTTTTTGCGTTAAAACCCAAATCAAATGGGTTAACGACATTTTTCTCGAAAACAAAAAGGTTTGCGGAATTTTAACCGAAGCTTCCTTTAATCATAATAGCGGAATGCTTGATTTTGCGATATTGGGAATTGGCGTTAACACCAAAAAGCCTGACTGTGAAATTCCAGACGACATCAAGGATATAGCGGGATTTTTGAGTGACGATAACTGTCAATCCAAAAAGGAATTACTTTTTGATAAAATCATCGCCTATTTTAAGGAATATTATGATTCAATCGAAGAGCGAAATTTTATCAATGAATACCGAAAAAGACTTATGCTTATCGGAAAGCGCATCACGGTAATAAAACAGGACGAAACATCTGCCGCCACTGCAATAGACATCGATAACGATATGCGGCTTATTGTGGAATATGAGGACGGACGGCGCGAAGCACTTTTAAGCGGAGAGGTCAGCGTTAGGCTTTAAAAAGGAATATTTTATATGATTAAAATTTTACATTTTGACAAACAAATAATCGTTTGCGAAAAGCCGAAAGGAATTCTCTCTCAGGCAGACGCTTCAAGAGCGCGCAATCTTCCCGACATACTCAAAGACCAGACGGGCTCTTATTATATCGAGGCGGTACACAGACTTGATAGACCCGTTGGTGGTATTATGGTATATGCGCGCAGCAAAAAAGCTGCCGCCATACTTTGCGAGGATGTGAAAAACCACAGCTTCCAAAAAGAGTATTTAGCGGTTATACACGGCAGACCGGAAGAGGACAGCGCAGAACTGCGCGATTTTCTTTTCAAGGACCGACAAAGGTGCAAATCCTATGTCGTTAAGACCATGCGCAAGGGCGCCAAGGAAGCAATACTCAGCTATGAGGTATTGGAAACAGTCGGCGACCTTTCCTTAATAAAAGTTAAACTTAAAACCGGGCGCACACATCAAATCCGCGTTCAGTTTTCGTCGCGCAATATGCCTTTGATGGGCGACGAAAAATATGGCGGTGCCGCAGATAAATGCAACATCGCCCTTTTCTCTCACAAGATTAAATTTTCACACCCGCAGACCAAAAAACCGCTTGAGTTTGTACTCTACCCCGAAAATGTATATCCCTTTAATAAATTCAAAACACTAAAAACCGAAGGATAGTATTTATTCAAATATATCCTCGGTTTTTTTAATATCATTTCTTCTAAAAACATATAGACTGTTTTTATCACAAACTGCCAAGGACACACTTTTCACATCCTTTACACTTTGCGAGCGCAGTTGCGTTTGCAACCAATCTTCATTATGACCAGCCGCAATTAAATTGCGGCGCATTATTTTTCCGTCGAGTATCACATTGTATAAAAGTGTATCTTCCTTTGGGACTATCTGCATATCGGATGGATTCAAAGGACGCTTTGTTGCAAAGGGCAAAAAGCTTAGTTTTCCGTTTGGTTCTAACAAAATGCAGTTAAGCTCATTCAAATCAAAATATCCGTTTGTGCGGCAACTGACAAGAAGCTCGTTGATATCCATATGCGCTTTTTTAAGATTTTCTCTATATATTTTTCCGCTTTTATAAAGTATCAGGGTTTTGCCAAAACCAAAGCGTCTGAAAATCATGGATTTGTTGCACAAGAAAGAAAATCCCAAAGACACGCCTGCGTATATAATCATGGCGGCGAGCGGTTTCCAAAATTCTTCAAGCTCGGTTGCCATTTCTGCCGCGATTGAACCGATGCTTATACCGATTATATAATCAAACATACTAAGCTCTGACATCTGCTTGTCGCCCATAATTTTAGTCAAGAAAAATAACACCGCGAGTGAGCCTAACGAGGTTAAAATTAATTTTATAATATCCACTGGTATCACCGAATTTATTATGTGTGTATATTATTTAATTATTTTCAAAAACATATTGAATAATTTATTGTTTTGGAGTATTATTGATAGGTAAAGGAGGTGTTTTAATGACACGATTGGTAATTTGCGACTTGGACGGAACACTTTTGCCCGCAGGCAAAAAAAGCCTGTCTTCTGAGGTTTGCACCGCCATAAAACGCATTGTGGACAAGGGTATTGTTTTTGCCGTTGCAAGCGGTCGCCCTTATGACCAACTAAAAGAATTGTTTGGTCCCCTATCTTCAAGGATTGTTTTCATTTGCCTTGACGGTGCCCTCGCAATATACCGCGACTGTGTCATATACAAAAACCGCCTTTGCAAAATCGAGGCTGCGCGTTTGGTCTCACTCTTTGAGCGTGCGACAGTATTTGGGCGAATGAAGAGCCTATGCTTTGACAAGTCCACCCCCGAAGAGCTGATAAAACAAAAAATTAACACTCTGGGCAGCGAGGTTTTCAAGGTTGCTTTGTATGGTGAGCCCATAAAGAGCAGTATTGCGAGAGTTTGCTACAATAAAAACGGCATTTGCGAATATGTGGATTTTCACACCAACAAGGGTGCTGCCGCAAAAGCCGTGATGAAAAAGTTTGTGGTTGACGAGCAAGACACGGTTGCTATCGGCGACGGAGACAATGACATAGAGTTGCTTCGCGCCGTTGCAAAGCCTTACAAAATGATGCCTTGCGACAGTGCGCTTGACGATATAAAAGCACCACTGATATCAGATATTGTTTCTTTTCTTAGAGAAATATAAAAGAGAAGGTTCCACCGAACCTTCTCTTTTTTTATTAATATTCGGGAATTTCTTCGCCCTTTGCGATGGTCTGATAGTACTCCATAAGTTTGTTAACATATGTTGTTGAAACGAAGCCTATCGGTGTACCGTCAATTTCAAAGTAGTAGCGGCGGTCGGTCTGCTTTATAAAGACGAGTGATATGCTGTCATTACTGTCTCTGTATTTCGCCTTAATTGTGAACGCAGGTGTACCTGACATCTTTTCATACGAATCCTCGTTTGTTTCAATTCCGACGATATACTGATAATAGTTTTTAAACATATCAACATTGATAGAAGCGCCGTTGGCAATAACCTCGCTTATATCCTCGTCGCCATCTTGTGTGGTCTTGACATACGAGATGTCAAACACCGTCGTGTTTTCTTCGGTCGCACAGGTTATGCGGTCGAAATACGAAAGCATCTCAAAGAATGGCATTGAGTTCATATAATCGTCAAGTGTTGTTTGTGCAAACTTTGCAGCGTCACTGCTTACCTTGAATATGATATTATCATTATCCTTTACCATAACCGCATAGTTGCCGTCGGGCTGTTTTGTCATATTGATGACAATTCTCTCGCTATCAAAAGCAAAATCAAGCACAATTTCGGGTGATTTAAGTCCGTACATCTGCAAATCCTTCGCAGTCGGATAATATGCATATGCGCCCGTTGCGGCAAGGCCCGAAGAAACCACATCAACGATATCCAAAGCGGCTTCGGAATCTGCAGCACGTCTTACGGGCGATGTGATTATATATGGAACAAAGTCTGCCGTCTCTTCATCAAAGTTGGAGACGAGTTCTATTTTTGTACTACCCTTTCGACTGAGCACTGCCTTATCGAAATAAACCAACTCGCCCTGAAGGAAATACTTTTTTGGATATTTATCTGCCGACGGAGGTGTTACTACCTTTTTTATTGACAACTCTGTGTCGGGCGTGCCGATTTTATCTACAGTGTCCTTTGTGAGAAGATACACCGTATCTCCACCGTCAACCGTTGCGTAGTAACCTGAAGAACTCGGTGTCATAGAGCCGATAACAAGCTTTTTATCCTTCGCTTCATCGTAGCCCTTGATTTCAACGGTATAAAACGGGTTCGAAAATCCGTAGTTTGCATCCGCTTCTTTTTCTATTTTACGGGTTGCTCTCAGCTCGAGAACGGATTTCATCAAGCTTGAAATTGAGGATGAATCGGTAAGCGTTGCATCAATTCCGTCAATCGACCAAGCAACAGTTTTTGTGCTCTCGCCCGAGGAGCTTGTTGTGTCGGTCACCTTTGTGACATAAAGTGAGCTTGAATCGGTGCGGTTGATTGTGACGTTTTTTACATCCTGCTCTGCGAGTGCGATAACCGATACCTCTTCGGTTATCGGTGCCTCGTCCTCTTTTCTTTCAGGAACGAGTTTTATCACCGCTACAGTTGCACCCGCAAGAATAACCAACGCTAAAAACAGCGAAAGCGCTGTTTTTAGCATTTTGTTTTTTACCTTTTTCTTTGGCTCTTGCGAAAGCATTGGTGAGACACCGAAAATCGTTGATTCTTCCGAGAGTTCAACCTCTTTTTCGGTGCTTTTGTTTTCTTCGGGAGTCAAACTCATCTATTCTTCCTCCTATACCAAACATATACACCGAGCGCCACCATCAAAAGCGGAATCACACCTATGAATATTATAAGAACCAGAGTAACAGAACTCTGTAACGGCGGTGTGAATGTATAGGACATAACAGTTTTTTCAACAAAAGATATATCGGTATTTTCTGCGCCACCTATTGTTTTAAACGCTGCAACCGCAAATGCATTGTTGCCTACCGCATCAATATAAGTCCAGTTTGAAGAAATAAAATCGGTGCTTGAGAAGGCAACAACCGTGCTCTTGTTTTCGTTCAAATCCTCATCATATTTGGTTTCTTCTGTTAAAATTGCGTTTGCGTATGACTGTTTTTTATAGTCGGCAGACGGCTTCCAGTTTGCATCGGCAGTAAGCGGTGCGGCAACAACCGTTTCGGGCGTTTCCAAAAGCACATGTGTACTGCGTTTTCCGTAAGTTTCATATGCTGCTTTCATAGGAACGTTGGCATCGGCTATATAAAGCATATCCGAGGAATTTACAGATTTAGTGTAATCTGTCTTTTTGTTTTCAAAAAATAAAATTGTAGGCTCATCGGTCAGATGATTGCTTGTGTCTGTTTCGAAAAGTATTGAGTTTGAAAGGCAGGAAATTCCCCACTCTTCCAAAAACGCATAAAGGTTAGGCATATCAATACTGTTGCTGTCACAGAAGACCGCAAGGCTTTTGCCTTTTTTGCCGTCATTATCAAGGAATTTTTCAATAACCTCAATCTCGGAAGCAGAAAAATCTTGTTTTGGTGATGCTATTACCAATATGTCAACTTCGTTATCAATGCTCTCAACAATGGTATCGGAAATGTCAACGGTTTCAAAACTGTTGAGTTTGAGATTTTTCTCGAGTTCTGTGAAAGCTCCCGAATAACAGTGACCCGAAAGGAATGCAACCTTTTTGAGTTCTTCACTTGTTACGGTATAAAGTGCACTTGTAAGTGCGGTCTCAAGCTTTGAGCCCGAAACGGTATAAAGTCCGTAGCCCTGCTCTGCATAGCCGCTTTCATCGGTCAGTTCATAGATATCATTATATTTCAAAACCTTGAAATTGGTAATCTCGTCTCCGCCTGCGGTGAATTTTGAATAAACCAAAATATCACCGTATTCAAGAGCGGTCTCCCCCGCTTTTGCCTGAACCTCTGTAAAACTGTTAGCATCAGGGTCTGCAAATGTAACCGAAAGGCGCGGGTTATACTTCTCATAAAGTTTCAAAAGATTTATTGTCTGAGAATAATATCCGCCTGTGGCATCCTGTGCGGCATAAAGATTCTGAGCATACTGTACCATATAACCGCCTGTATATCCGTCTTCGGTAGCACAGAGTATGATTTCAACATCCTTTTCTATATCCTTGATATATTCAATGTTCTCTTCGGATATAGTGTTTTTGCGGTCAAGCGAGAGGTCAATTGCAATCGGGAAGCGATTTGCCGCTGCAGTGGCGAGAATATTTATTATAACCGCTGTTGCGAGGACAATTGCAACCAATGCCGAATTGTAGGCGCCGTGTTTGAAGATAAGCGCACTTTTAATTTTGGGTTGTTTGTTTTTCTTCATCTTTGGCACCTCCTATTAAGCCCAACGCTTTTTCTCAAGCGCGCGCACAGTAAGGAAAATAAATACTGCGCTTATGCTTAAAAAGAAAATAACATTTGAAAAATCAAGTATTCCAACCGCAAAGGTTTCAAAACGTCCTAAGAACGAAAGACTTCCTACAAGCTTTGACAAAAATGTATTGGTTATCATTGCAGCAAAGATGTCAAGCAGTGTTATGAGTATTGAAATCACAACGCTGAGCACTGCCGATACAACCTGACTCTCGGTTAGCGACGAAATGAAAAGTCCGATTGCGATAAGAGCGGCACCGTAAAGTAACGCACCCAAAATGGTATTAAAGAAGAATAGCCAATTAAGAGATGTGTTTGCCGCTAAGATTATCTGATATATAAGCGTCGGTGCAAATCCGATTGCAAAAATTGCAAGTGCGGCAAAGAATTTGCCAAGCACAATCCCCGACACGCTTACAGGTGCTGTGAGCAGTGCCTGGTCGGTCTTTTGCTTAAACTCTTCGCTTATAAGACGCATCGTAAGTATCGGTACCGCAAACATAACGATGGTAAACATATTCGAAATTACATACGAAACATCGGCATAACCCGACTCGAAAATTATCGAGAAGAAAAAGCCTGAAAAGGCAAAAAGTGCTGTTAAAACAACATATCCCAAAGGGGATGAAAAATAATTTCTGAATTCTCTTTTAAATACAGCGGTCATTATTCTTTATCCTCCTTTTCAGCAGTTTTTACTTTGTGTGTTTCTTCTTTTTCAAAAAGATTTTTATTAGCGGTAGCATCTTCACTTGTCATACGCAGGAATATCTGCTCAAGCGTCATTGCACTGTCACGCAGTGATAATATCGGCCAATTGCGCTCAGATAAGCGTTCAAACATCTTACGGCGTACATCCTTTTTGTCAAGTGGTATAATCTTATAGTCGGTAGAGTTCTTTTCAATAGAACCGAGCACCTCTACGCTGTCAACACCCTCGATGCTTGAAATGGTTTTAAGAACATCCTTTTGCGGTCCCGCTATTCTGACTTCAAATGAGTTATCTTCCGATATATTCTTTGAAAGCTCATCGGTTGTACCATCTGCAACAATGCGGCCCTTGTTTATGATTATTATTCTGTCACACACCGCCTGTATCTCGGACAATATATGTGATGAAAGAATAACAGTGTGATTCTTTCCAAGTCGGGAAATCAGGTTTCTTATTTCGATAATCTGCTTTGGGTCAAGACCAACGGTCGGCTCGTCAAGAATCAAGGTGTCGGGGTTGCCTATGAGCGCCTGTGCGATACCAACACGCTGACGGTAACCCTTCGAAAGATTTTTGATGAGTCGGTTCTTAACGTCCTCAATCATAACCAATTTGCAAATCTCATTAATATGAGGGTTGCGCGGAAGCTTAACCTTCTTTAAATCAAATATAAAATTAAGATATTCCACCACCGTCATATCGGTATAAAGCGGCGGTATTTCAGGCAGGTATCCAATGTGGCGTTTTGCCTGTTCAGGATTTTCAACTATGTCCCATCCGTTGATGGAAGCCTTTCCAACAGTCAGCGAAATATATCCCGTAAGAATATTCATTATTGTTGATTTGCCTGCGCCGTTTGGTCCCAAAAATCCAACAACCTCTCCGTCATTTATGGTGAAGTTGGCATTTTCCACCGCAAGATGACTTCCGTACCTTTTACTAAGTCCGGTAACTTCAATCATATTTTTACCTCCAATAAATCCACAAAGGTGAATTTTTTTGTTTTATATTATGTTATCAAACAAATTCATCCAATTTGTAAACTGTTTTTTAACAAATTATATTTTATTATAACTCTTAATTAAATAATACGCAACATTTTATTGACTTGCAGAGAAAAATATCTTAAAATGCTTATATATTATTCGAAAGGAACGTAATACTATGGCAGAAATCAGACCTTTTAAAGCCCTGCGCTACACACAAAACGCGGGAAATATTGCAGAATGCTGCTGTCCCCCTTATGATATCATAAGCGAAAAGGAAAAGGCGGATTATATCGCAAAAAATCCTTATAACATAATTAATCTCGAGCTACCCGGAACCGAATATTCCGATTATGAAAGAGCGGCTTCTACACTTGATAATTGGCTTGACAAAAATGTTCTCTCAACCGATGACTGTGACTCACTTTATGCTTATGAAGAGGAGTTTTGTGTTGACGGAAAGAACTATTCATTCAGAGGAATCGTTTGCCGCGTCAAGCTTTATGAGTTTTCCGAAAATGTTGTTTTGCCGCACGAGGAGACTCTCAGCAAGGCTAAGGAAGACCGTTTTTGTCTTATGAACGCAACGGGCTGCAACATAAGCCAGATATATTCTCTTTATAACGATGAACAGGGCGTTACCGCTTCGACCATTGCGGACGCCACCAACGGAGCTCCCACAAATGCGTTTACGGATGCAAGTGGTGTCACACATCGTATGTGGAGAATAACCGACAGTGATGTTATTGACAGCATCTGTGCTCAGTTTA
Source organism: Acutalibacteraceae bacterium (assembly GCA_045601885.1). Lineage (GTDB taxonomy): Bacteria > Bacillota > Clostridia > Oscillospirales > Acutalibacteraceae > SIG589. The sequence goes on from JAZSAN010000016.1 coordinate 24,462, forward strand.
AAGACCGCAAGCTCTATATTGCGGACGGACATCACCGCTATGAAACCGCCCTTCGTTATAAGAAAAGTGTTTACGGAAGAGGTGACAGCGGTTATGTGATGATGTTCCTTATTGATATGGAAAACGATGGTCTTGTTGTGTTCCCGACACACAGAATCGTTCGCGGAATTGAAGGCTTTTCTACCGATGCTTTGCTCGAGGGCGCAAAGGATAATTTCCTTGTTGAGAAACTTTGCTCAAAGGACGAAATTTCTGCAAAACTTAAAGAAGGCTATGACGCACACAAAAAGGTGTTTGGTTTTTATGACGGCAAGGAGTCATATTTGTTCACTTTAAAAGACGGCGCAGCTATGGAAAAGGCTATGCCCGACGCATCCGACGCGCTCCGCGGACTTGATGTTTCGGTGCTGCACACACTCTTGCTTGAACAGGTGTTACACATCGACAAGGAAAATATGGCAAAGCAGATTAACCTTACATACACCCGCGATGACGCCGAGGCTTTCTCTGCCGCAGAGGGCGCTGCAAACGGCTGTTTTATAATCAACCCGACCCGCATCGACGAGATTGCAGCGGTTGCTGCAGCGGGCGAAAAAATGCCGCAAAAATCAACCTATTTCTATCCGAAGCTTATAACAGGACTTGTAATGAACAAGATTTTCTAAAAGACAACCCGCCTTTTTTAAGAGGCGGGTATTTTTTTAAAAAAAGTGTTGACAAAGTCCGTTAGTTATGATATAGTTATTTTTGCTGTTAAGCGCTGGTGTAGCTCAGTTGGTAGAGCAGCTGATTTGTAATCAGCAGGTCGGGGGTTCGAGTCCGTCCACCAGCTCCACTTTTTTTAAATTTAATATGGGAGAGTTCCCGAGTGGCCAAAGGGGACAGACTGTAAATCTGCTGCGTAATCGCTTCGATGGTTCGAATCCGTCCTCTCCCACCAAAAATCCTCGTATCGTTTGATACGGGGATTTTTACTTTTTCACTATTACCTCTTCACTCTTCACTTGTTCTTTAAATACTCGGATTTTTGGAAAGTAAGAAGTAATAGTGAATAGTGAAGAAGTTCAGTGTCTGCTTCGCAGACGAAATATAAAATCTCCGTCAAGATGGATTCGAACGACCGAAATAATGATGCATCTTGTTTGATTTATAGTTTTATGTTATAATTATATTTATCAAAAAGTAGCATGGAGGTATGGATATGGAAACTTGTCCTAAATGCAAATCAAAGCTTAATGTAGATGAAAAAGCATCGGGAAGATGCTTTTCTTGTGGAGCTATGTTTGAATCTGTTTTACCTAAAGAAGCCAAACAGTATGATTATAATTTTTCAACTGATGTTATAAGCAATAGTATGAACGAAAATTCAGTTGCTAAAACGATCAAGATTAGTGGGATACTAATAATTATATTAGGAACCATAATAAGCTTTTTTATTGCCGGCGAAGACTTTTCAGTTGCTCTTTTTTTGACATCGGAAATAATAAGTATCATTAGTGGATTGCTTTTTATTGGTTTCTCCGAAATCATAAAGTTGCTGGAAGAAATAAAGAATAAACTGAAATGATTATTGGCATCTAAACAGTTCGTAACAGCCAAATTAGAAGAGTACCACCGTAAGGTCGGTGCTCTTTTATTTTTTGGCTGAGGGGACGAGATGAGAACAGGGTGTGCCATCCGCAGATGGCAAAAACAGTCCGGTGGACTGTTTTTAACCCGCGGTCCTTTAGGCGAATCCGTCCTCTCCCACCAAAAAAACAAGATATATGTGATGCCCGAAACGTCATAAAAAGTCGTGGCAGAAAAAGGTTTTTTTAAAGGACACCTGATATTGATTTTTTTATCAATTTATGATATATTTAACTTAAATATTAAGGAGGTATACCATATGAATAAAATTGCAAAAAAGCTTAGCGTTATTGCGGCGGCAGTAGTTTTTCTCATTGTAATCATTGCCAACTGCTTCACAATAATCGACGCAGGACACACTGGTGTTGTTGTTACGCTCGGTAAGGTTAATGATGAGGTTTTGCAGGAGGGTCTGCATTTCAAGGTCCCCTTTATTCAGAAAATAGTTAAGATTGACAACCGAATCGTAAAGCTTGAGGTCGACACCGAGGCTTTTTCAAAAGACTTGCAGACCGTTGCAACCACCCTTGCTATCAACTATCGTGTTGACACTGCAAAATCTTACAGCATATACAAAAACATCGGCGCAGAATACGAGAGTGTTTTGGTCGCTCCTGCCGTTAACGAGGTTTTGAAGGCTATCACAGCGCAGTACACCGCCGAGGAGAGCGTTACAAACCGTTCTTTGATTTCGGACGGACTGATTCAAGGTCTTAACGAAAAACTCAACAGCATCGGCCTTTACATAACCGATGTTAATATTATAAACTTTGATTTTTCAGAGGCATTCATAACCGCTATTGAAGAAAAACAGGTTGCACAGCAACAGCTGCTCAAGGCAGAGACCGAAAAGCAGACCGCTATCACAAATGCGGAGGCACAGGCTGAAACCACACGCATCAAAGCAGAGGCAGAAGCCGAAGCTAACAACAAAATTAAAGCGTCACTCAACGACGACATTATCCGTTCAAAATTCTATGAAAAGTGGGACGGAAAGTTGCCAGAGGCTATGGGCTCTGACTCTATAATCACAAGCATTGACGGTGGAAATTCCGCACAGTAAAACAAAACACGCCTACAAAAGTAGGCGTTTTTATTTTCTTATTTTATACTTGAAGCCCAGAAGGTTGCGTGTTCAACCCACTTGCCCATAGCGATATTGTTCCATTTGCCATCAGGGCATTCAGAAAGGCACTCTGTAATTCTGTTTCCAAGAGCCATACCGTGCGGTGCATCGGGGAAAATGTGCATTTCAAACTGTTTGCCGTTTTCCGCTAATGCCTGTGCCATAAGAAGCGAATTTTTCACACTCACCATCTGGTCATTTGAGGTGTGGCAGATAAATATAGGCGCTGTGTTTTCATCAACATTTTTATTTATCGCGACCTTATCCAAATCGGATGACGAGGCATTTTCGTCACAGAGCAGATATTCAAATGTTCTTGAAAAATCGTTATCCGCCTGTGCATTGACAACGGGGTAAATCATCATAGCACCTGTGGGCTTATTGTAGCCAAAGGGCATATCAACCGCGTCATATATTTCCTTTTTGTGCCACATTGTAGCCAAACTTCCCGTTAGGTGACCGCCCGCAGAAAATCCAACAACAAAAACACGCTCGGGGTCAATGTCATATTTTTCCGCGTTATCTTTAATGTGTTTAATAGCCTTTGAAACCTCTATAAGCTGTGCAGGATAGGGCTTTTTCTTGCCTGTCGTGTAATGCATAACAAAGGCATTATATCCGTATGGTATGAATGCCTGTGCTATCGGCTCGCCTTCTCTTATTGTATATACACCCGCATATCCACCACCGGGGATTACCAAAATGGCGCTGCGCTTCAGGTCGTGAATTTTATTCGAAATATATGTATCAATATATACTTCATCATTGTTTTCTTCAAGGTATACTCTTTCTGTAATCATACTATCACCCTTTTTTATAAGATTTACATTTGTATTTTACATTGACAAAAACACTATGTCAAGTTTATATTTGCTTATGGTTATGACATATGATATACTAAAAAAGGTGATAAAATGATTGGAACATAATTAAAAGCGCCCGTTAAAACGGGCGCTTTTTTAATGTGCGATTTGATATTTCTTTGAAAATTCCTCAAACTTTTTGTTGAATTCTTCACTGTTTCCTTCCTTGATTTTGCGCAAGGATTCGTGCACGTTCATATTTTTATTGTCGGCATCAATGATACATACCGCTATATTTGAGCAGTGGTCTGATGTTCTCTCAAAATTTGTAAGCAAATCTGACCAAATGAAGCCAACCTCAACGGTGCACTCGCCCTGCTTGAGTCTTACGACGTGGCTGTCACGGAGTGTGAACTTGAGTCCGTCAATTACCTGCTCAAGCGGTTCAACATCATATGCCTTTGCACTGTCGTTTCTTATAAATGCATCCAGCGTAATGGTGAGAATTTCCGAAAGAGCATCGCGCATAACCGAAAGCTCTTTCTTCGCAGAGGCGGAAAATTCTATTTTCTTTTCTAAAAGTTCTTCAACCGATTCCAGAATATTAACACTATGGTCGGATATACGCTCAAAATCACCGATTGCTTTGAGAAGTTTTGAAACCTCGGCGCTGTCACTATCGGTTATATGATGACGGCTGAGCTTTGCGAGATATGTGCCGAGAACATCTTCATAATGGTCGATATCTCCTTCGATACTTCGAATTCGCTTTGCCAAATCATCGCTATAATTATCTATCGCATCCAAACTGAGTCTGAAACCTTCAACCGCTTCGTTTGCCATTTTGCAAACAAGGTTGTTGCTCTGCTGTAACGCGATAGAAGGTGTTGCAAGAAGTCGGTCGTCAAGTTCAACCGTCTTTTCGGTTTCCTCTGATTCGGGAACAATCTTATATGCAATCTTCTCTAGCACGGACGGCATAGGTAACAAAAGTGCGGTACAAAGCAGATTAAAAGTCGAGTGTGCAACCGCGATTCCAAGGTGTGATGCAGACGAATCAAGAAACGCAGGTTTTAACACCGCGGATATGATGCTGAAAACGGCTAGCCATACTATTGTTCCAATGATATTGAATGAAAGATGGATAATTGCAGTACGTTTTGCATTCTTGTTGGTGCCAAATGATGATAAAAGCGCGGTCACACAGGTGCCTATGTTCTGCCCCATTATAATTGGAACGGCGGCGCCAAAGGATACCTGACCTGTTGCAGAAAGTGCCTGAAGAATACCAACCGAAGCCGAGCTTGACTGAATTATAGCTGTAAGTATTGCGCCGGCAAGAACACCCAAAATCGGGTTTTTGAACATTGTGAAAAGATTTTGAAACTCAGGGATATCGGCAAGACCTGAAACGGCAGACGACATTGTGTCCATACCGAACATCAGCGTTGCAAATCCGAGCAAAACAGAGCCGACATCCTTTTTCTTGTCCGACTTTGCGAACATCATAAATACAGTGCCTATGAGTGCCAGCACAGGAGAAAATGAGGTTGGCTTTAACAACTTCATAAATATATTATCACTTGATATACCACCAAGACTGAGTATCCAAGCTGTAACCGTTGTTCCTATATTTGCGCCCATTATAACTCCTATCGACTGTTTGAGCGTCATAATCTTAGAGTTAACAAAGCCAACTACCATAACGGTTGTTGCAGAAGAGCTCTGAATTACGGCGGTAACGCCAAGGCCTGTTAAGAAGCCTTTTATTCGATTGTTTGTAAGCTTTGAAAGCAGAGTTTTAAGGCTGTTTCCCGCTCTTCTTTCCAAACCTTCGCCCATTATGTTCATACCGAACAAGAAAAGGCAAAGTCCACCAATTAAAGTAAGTACATCAAAAATTGTCATCTTTCCATCTCCTGTCTATTCATTAATTTATAGAATGAAGCCCATCTTCACCCATTTTATATTATAAACGGCGAAAATAAAAATATCAAGAAAAAACAACACTCTTTCGAGTGTTGTTTTTTGGTGGAGGCGACGGGAATTGAACCCGTGTCCAAAAACCCTTCATCACAAGCATCTCCGAGTGCAGACGGTCTTTTATTGTCCGCTGACTGCACACCGTCCGTCAGGTTTACAGCGCGTTAGCTCCTGCTTCATGGCAGTCGGTGGAGCACCCGACTACTCACGTTCATCGCTTAATCGACACCCTTGCCCGACCGCGATACTTCGGGGTTGGATGGCTGCCTAATTAGGCAGCAAATGCAACTTTATTGTTGTCAGTTAATTTTAAATTGCGGATTTAAAAGCGGTTCCGCACCGCTACTCGCTTCCTGTGAATCAAAATCCCTGTCGAAACCTTTACGCCCCCGTATTTATCTGTTTTGTTCCTTTATTGCCCTGCGTATATCACGCTCGGCATCCTTTTTGGCAGCCACTGCGCGTTTATCATAAAGCTTTTTACCACGACAAACACCCACCTGCACTTTAAGAAGTGAACCTTTGAAATAAGCCGACAGAGGTACCAGTGTTATTCCCTGTTGTTTGCAAAGCCCCAAAAGACGCATTATCTCACGCTTGTGAAGCAACAGTTTTCTTTTGCGCAAGGGGTCCTTATTAAATATATTTCCGTGGTCATACGGCGCTATATGCATCTGCTTTACAAACATTTCGCCATCGTCAACCGAGCACCAAGCCTCCTTAAGACTTATGCCGCCCGCACGCACCGATTTAATCTCTGTGCCCGTAAGCTCGATACCGGCTTCCAAAGATTCTTCGACAAAATATTCATGAAACGCTTTTTTGTTCGTTGCTACTGTTTTAAAATTTTTCTCCACCGATATCACCTCCGTTTGTCACAAGATTTTATCATAAAACACACTATCGGTCAAGCGAATTTGGTCGAATGCCAAAATTTTCGGTGTTTAAAAGGGCCTGCAAGCAGACCCTTTTAAAATACTAGTCTTCATTTTTTACTGCAGCTGTGGGGAGTTGCTGTTTGAGTGCAGCGCGTGTCTTGCGAACCTCGCCCAAATTAGCTGTAAGGTCCTCATCGGCGCGGCGCATGATGTCATCAACAAAATCCTGTGCTGCCTTGCGCATATTGCGGCTCTTTCCCTGTGCGGTAGCAATGATTTCTGCTGCCTTTTCCTGAGCCATTTTTGTAATTTCTTCCTGTGCTACCATTGCCTTTGCTCTCTCTTCGGCCGAGCGGATGATTCCGTCTGCCTCACGCTTAGCGTTGGTAATGATGTCTGCACGGTCGGCAACGATTCCACGTGCCTGCTTGATTTCTGACGGAATGTTAAGGCGGATATCGTCAACGATAGCACGCAGCTTCTCAACATCTACAACCGTCTTCTTTCCGGGGATTTTTATTCCTCCGTCCAATACTTCGTCTAACTGTTCAAGTAATTCATCAATGCTCATATTTATTCATCCTTTCCATATAATCTTTCGGTAATATCGCTTAATATTTGTTCGGGCACAAAACCCTTGATATCTCCACCCATACTGGCAATTTGTTTTACCATGCTTGAGCTAAGATACATATTCTCAGCCGCCGTGGTCAAGAACACCGTTTCAACCTCGGGATTGAGTTTTTTATTTGCAAGCGCCATTTGGAATTCATACTCAAAATCGGACATGGCGCGAAGTCCCTTAACAATTACACCCGCGTTTTTTGTCTTTGCAAAATCGGCAAGCAGACCGTCATAATACTCAACCTCAACATTATCAAGGTCGGCAGTGACCGCCTTTATTAATCTGACACGCTCACTCGGTGTGAAGGAATATTGCTTTTTTGGGTTGACCATAACAACAACCACAAGCCTATCAAACATCTTCGAAGCACGGCGAATGATGTCGAGATGGCCGAACGTTACGGGGTCAAAACTGCCGGGATATACAGCAACCGAATTTTTCATCAGCATTTCTCCTCTCTGCGAAACACTGTAACAAAAACCTTGCCGTAACGGTAGCTTTTTGTCGCAACAAAATCCGATACCTGCTGCGGCAGAGTCACATCCGAGGGATGCTCGCAAAACATAATTCCGTAATCGCTCATTCGTTGTGCACAAAGTGACAGTGCGCTATCATAAAAGCCGGCATAATACGGTGGGTCAATAAAAGCAATGTCAAACACTTCACCCGTTGTTCCGAGATAAAGCTTGTAATCCTTTTTTATAACCTGTGCGTTCGCATCAAGCCTTGTGGCCTTTAAATTCTGATTTATAACATTTACAGACTCCGAAGATGAATCGACAAAAACCGCGCTCTGCGCACCGCGACTCAATGCTTCTATGCCCATTTGTCCGCTTCCGCCAAACAAATCAAGCACACGTCTGCCCTCTATATCAAATTGTATTATACTAAATACGGCTTCCTTAACGCGTTCAGCCGTTGGACGAACATCGTTTCCGTCAAGAGAGCGCAATCTCGCGCCCTTTGCGATGCCTGTAATAACTCTCATAATGCACCACCCATACATCTCTATTATCACACTAACCACAGGTGTTTGTCAACAAAAATTTATGTCTATTAGTTATATGTATATATTTTCCTATTTTTTATTAAAGACCTATTGTATTTTTTAAGGTGGTATGTTATAATATTATCAATCTTAAGATTTATGATGGGGAGTATGGGCTTTTTGTCGTAAATCTTAAAAAAACAAGGGGGATAGCCAATGGAACCTTCAATGACATTTGTATGCGCAATGGGTATTGGAACCGTATTTATCGGACTTGTTTCCTTGGTAATTATTTGTTCTGTTATAGGACTTTTTTGCCGTGGAAATAAGAAACAAAAAATCTCTGAGCCTGTTGCAACCAATGACGAAATTATTGAAAACAAGCAAGAATTAATTGCTGCAATTTCTGCCGCAGTTGCGGAAGAGCTTGGAACCGATGTTTCGGCAATCAGAATTACATCTTTTAAGAAAATGTGAGGTAAAACAATATGAAAATGTACAAAGTTAACGTTAACGGAAACGAATATCAGATTACTCTTGAGGTTATAGATGCCGCAGACGCAAAGCCTGTTGCTGCTCCTGCTGCACCCGCTGCTCCCGTAGCACCTGCTGCACCTGCTACCCCTGCTGCTCCTGTTGCAAGTGCGAACGGTGAGACAATTTCTGCACCGATGCCGGGAACAATCCTTTCTGTAAATGTTCAGAACGGCGCTGCAGTTAAAAAAGGCACTGTTTTGATGATACTTGAAGCTATGAAAATGGAAAATGAAATTGCTGCTCCTTGTGACGGCACAGTTACTGCTGTTAACGTAACCAAGGGCTCTGCCGTTGACACAGGCGATGTTCTTTGTGTTATAGCATAAGAGGTATTATAATATGTTAAATCAAATAATCGAATTCCTTAAGACAACAGGATTTTATATGCTGTTCGAAAATTTCTTAAGCGATACGGTAGTAAACGGCGTTGCTGTGGTTGCGGGTTGGAAAACCCTCACAATGATTTTGGTTTCACTCCTTCTTTTATGGCTTGCTATAAAAAAGCAGTTTGAACCGCTTTTGCTCATCGGTATTGCTTTTGGTATGCTTCTTACTAATCTGCCCGGTGCTGAAATGTACCACAGCGAGTTTTGGAGCGCATTTATGGATTCTTCCTCACCCTACTATCACAGCTACGGAAGAATTTTAGCCGAAGGCGGTCTTCTTGACATACTTTACATCGGCGTTAAGACCTGCGTTTATCCCTGCCTTATATTCATTGGCATCGGCGCTATGACAGACTTTGCTCCGCTTATCTCCAATCCGAAAAGTTTGCTTCTCGGAGCAGCAGCTCAGGTTGGTATTTTTATAACCTTCGTAGGCTGTGTTCTTCTCGGATTCCCGAGTGAAGCCGCCGCTTCCATCGGTATCATCGGTGGCGCTGACGGTCCTACCGCAATTTTCACAACCTCTAAGCTTTATCCCGGTCTTTTAGGACCCATCGCCGTTGCGGCATATTCATATATGGCACTTGTTCCGGTAATTCAGCCGCCGATTATGCGTCTGCTTACCACCAAAAAAGAACGCACCATCGTTATGAAACCGCTTCGTCAGGTTTCCAAGACCGAGAAAATTATATTCCCCATAGCAGTTACGATTTTCGTTGCCTTGCTTGTTCCCTCTGCCACACCGCTTGTTGGCTGCCTTATGTTAGGTAACCTTTGGAAAGAATCGGGTGTTGCCGAGCGTCTTTGCAAGACCGCACAAAACGAACTGATGAACATTGTTACAATTTTCCTTGGAATTTCGGTTGGTGCTACTGCTACCGCGTCATCATTCCTTAACATTGAGACTCTCAAGATTCTTATGATGGGTGTTGTAGCCTTTGGAATCGGTACTTCCTGCGGCGTACTTCTCGCTAAATTTATGAATCTCTTTTCTAAAAATAAAATTAATCCGCTCATTGGCTCTGCGGGTGTTTCCGCCGTTCCCATGGCTGCGCGCGTCTCTCAGATGGAGGGTCAGAAAGCCAATCCTTCAAACTTCCTTTTGATGCACGCAATGGGACCCAATGTTGCAGGTGTTATCGGTTCGGCTATTGCCGCCGGTGTACTCATTTCACTGTTCTCGTAAGGGGGTTAAAAAATGGCTGATAAACTTTTTATTACCGATACTATTCTCCGTGACGCGCATCAGTCACAGGCTGCAACCCGTATGCGTATTGAGGATATGCTCCCCGCTTGTGAGATGCTTGACAAGATTGGTTATTGGTCGCTTGAATGTTGGGGTGGCGCAACCTTTGACTCCTGCATGCGTTTTCTGAACGAAGACCCGTGGGAAAGACTGCGCGCTTTGAAGGCGGCTTTGCCCAACACAAAGCTTCAAATGCTGCTTCGCGGACAGAACATTCTCGGATACAGACACTATGCCGATGATGTTGTTGACGCTTTTGTAAAAAAGGCTATTGAAAACGGAATTGATGTTATCCGCGTGTTTGACGCTCTTAACGACACAAGAAACATGGCGCAGGCTATGAAGAGCATCAAAAAATACGGCGGTGTTTGTGAAGCCGCTATTTCCTATACTGAAAGCCCCGTTCACAACGAAGAATATTTTGTAAAGCTTGCTTGCGAGCTTGAAAAGATGGGCGCCGATGTTATATGCATCAAGGATATGGCAAACCTGCTTTTGCCCTATGACGCATACTCACTTGTTAAAAAGTTGAAAGAAAATGTTAAGGTTCCGATTCATCTGCACACCCACAACACAACGGGTACGGGCGATATGACCAACCTCATGGCTGCACAGGCCGGCGTTGACATTGTTGACTGTGCGCTCTCTCCCTTGGCAAACGGCACCTCACAGCCGTCAACCGAAGCTTTGGTTGCAACACTCAAGGGCACCGAGCGCGACACAGGTCTCGACCTTAACGCATTGTCGGACGTTGCAAAGCATTTCAGAGCTATTGCAGACAAGTTAAAAGCCGACGGCATACTCGACCCGAAGGTGCTAAATGTTGACACCAAAACTCTGCTTTATCAGGTGCCGGGCGGAATGCTTTCTAACCTGCTTTCACAGCTCAAGCAGGCAAACGCCGAAGATAAATTTTATGACGTGCTTGCCGAGATTCCCAATGTTCGAAAGGACTTTGGTTATCCGCCACTCGTAACCCCCACAAGTCAGATTGTTGGAACACAGGCTGTTCTCAACGTGCTTTCGGGCGAGAGATACAAGATGATAACCAAGGAATCGAAGGGTCTTCTCCGTGGAGAATATGGTCGCGTTCCCGGTCAGGTTAATGAAGATGTCAGACGCAAGGCTATTGGAAATGATACAATCATTACCTGCCGCCCTGCAGACCTGCTCGAGCCCGAGCTTGAGAAACAGCGCGCAGAAGCGGGTGACCTTGCAAAATGTGAAGAAGATGTTTTGAGCTATGCTCTCTTCCCGCAGGTTGCATCCAAGTTCCTTAAAGAACGCAACGCAGCGCGTGAAGACGGCACCGTCAGAACCCTTATTGTTGAAGATTTGACCTAAACAAAAATGCTTTGCATCGATTGATGCAAAGCATTTTTTATTTCTTTATTCCCGCTAAGACCTTTTGCTGTCTTATATCCGTTCCCAAAAACTGAAGCAAGGTATAATTACCCAAAATTCTTGAAGAAACGCGGGGTGTATATATTTCGCCGATTTCCTCTAGCGTGAGATTTGTACTTATAACTGTGGGTAGTTTTTTTAACATTCGGGTGTTAATTATATTATATATGCAGGACTGTGAAAAGCTTGTGTTCATCTCGGTGCCAAGGTCGTCGATTATAAGCAAATCACATCCAAGCAAGCCATCAATAACGTCGGTAGCACCCGAATACGAAAACTGCTCGGCTGCTGCCTTGTTTATGAGATTTTGCGCGCTGCCGTATATAACCGAATATCCGTTGCCGACCGCCTCATTTGCAATGGCAAGAGAAAGGTGGGTCTTTCCGAGACCGGTTTTGCCAAGCAAGAGAAGGTTTTGCTTATTATCGGCAAAGGAGAGCGAAAACTCGCGGCATACTTTAAGTATTTGTGTCATACGCTTCCTTGGAGCCACACCGCCGTCTGCCTTTTCAGTGTAATATTTCAAATCAAAATTATCAAATCTACAATCTGATAACGGCATTTCACCACTTAATTCTTCAAAGCTGAGTTGCTTTGCTATTTTGTTAACGCAAGAACATATTTTGCCGTTTATGTATCCCGTATCCTGACAGTCTTCACAGTTGTAATTAATCACGGGCAGGGGGGTTTTATCTAATATTTCTTTTTTCTCGGCTAAGAGTTCTTCGCTTGTTTTTTTCAAGGAAGAAAGCGACTCCTTATCCCCCGAAAGAGCGGCAATTGCCACCCTTGCAGACAGGTTTTGAAGTTGCATTTCTATTTCCGATAACCGTTTGTTTTCAAGATTTATTTTTGAACGCGCGGCCTCATATTCTGCATTTGCCTTGTTTCGCTGTTCTTTTTTAATTTCAAATGCTTTTGTGTATGTTTTGCTCGAAAAACCCAAAACCCATCACCTCCGTTAATCGTTATCTATCGCACTCAGCATACTCTCAAAGAGTGTGCTGTCATATGCCGCTATTGAATCAGGTTTTTTCTTTGCTGCGTTTTCTTTTATATCAGAAACGGTCTTGACGCCGTCCTTATACCATTTATCAAGAATTTTTGCAATGTACGGAATTGAAAATTTACCCGTATTATCAATGCAGCGGTTATACGCTTCGGTCAGAAGCTCGTTATCCGTTTTGCGCTCACCAATCCACAAAAGCGCAAACTCTTCTTCCTTTTTGCTTGGCATTCTGCGCTCTATTCCGAACGCCTTTTGAACAATGCTCCAACACGAACGGCTTTTATATATTTCGTTGATTTTTTGTTCTGCGGCAGAAATGTCCTCCACTCCGTCATCAATCCACGAAACCGCCGTTCTCTCTATGTAACCGATGTTTCCCTTGCCTTCGCTTATGGCAAATTCAATAAGCATTAATATAAGCGCAACACTCATACCCTCATCATCGTGCAACCATACAAGAGTTGCAGCCTCGTTCTGACGAAGCGCTCTGCCGAATTTTTGCTCGGACTGGCGAAGCAAAAACGCAATTTCTTCATTTTCAATTCCGCGCCGTGCAACCTCTTCCCTGCCGGGTTTTACCGCTGCGGCACGAACGGTGCGCGGTTTCTCTTCGGGCGATACCGTCACTGTAGGAACAGCGTTGCCATCAACCGACAGCACGCCGCAGTCCGCCCAGAATTTAAGCGCATCAGCCACATCATATTCCGAAACTGCAAGTGTTTTTGCGATTTTTTCTTTTGATATTTCTTCTGCGGCATTTCTGAAAACACAAAGCAAGACACGAAGCTGCAACGCCCCTGCCATCTTTATGTGTTTATCCGCAACTGCGCTTGGCACCGAAAAGGTGCTAAGGAGTGCATTCGAATTAATATAATATTTCATACCGCTCTCCAAAAAAAGAATTGTAATTTATTATATCACTCTTTTTTCGACTTGTAAACCGACAAAAATTTTGTTTTTAAAAAACCTTTTACTTTACATAAATTTAGTATATAATAAAATCAGCAAAGTGAAAGGAAGTTTTTGTATGTCAATATTGATTACAGGCGGCGCAGGATATATCGGAAGTCATACCTGTGTTTCTTTGCTCCAGTCCGGATACGATATCGTAATAATTGATAATCTTGACAACTCTAACATTGAGTCTATAAACCGAATTGAAAAAATTACGGGTAAGACGGTTAAATTTTACGAAAATGACGTGCGCGACACCGATGCTCTTTGCAAAATTTTCGAAGAAAATAAAATTGATGCGGTTATTCACTTTGCGGGACTTAAAGCCGTTGGTGAGTCCTGCCGTATGCCGATTGAATATTACGACAACAATATAATAAACACTCTTCGCTTGGTTGAGGTTATGAAAAAATTCCGGGTAAAGAAGATTATTTTCAGTTCTTCCGCCACGGTTTACGGAGATAAAAACCCGATGCCGCTTGTTGAAACGATGCCGCTTAGTGCAATTAACCCATACAGTAAATCGAAGCTTTTTATAGAAGAAATTCTGCGCGACCTTTTTGCATCCGACAACACCTGGTCTATTGCAATTTTGAGATATTTCAATCCCATTGGCGCACACGAGAGCGGAATGATTGGTGAAGACCCAAGCGGAATTCCCAACAATCTTATGCCCTATATTTCTCAGGTTGCAATCGGCCGACTCGAAAAACTCAGCGTGTTTGGAAATGATTACAGAACGATTGACGGAACAGGACTTCGCGATTACATCCACGTTGTTGACCTGGCAGATGGACACGTTAAGGCTACCGACTGGGTTTTGAAAAATGAAGGCTGTGAAGCCTTTAATCTCGGCACGGGCAAGGGCTCGACCGTTTTGCAGCTTAAGGATGCATTCGAGGAAGCCACAGGCGTTACAATTCCCTTTGTTATGGCACCGCGCCGCGCGGGTGACTGCGACGAGCTTTATGCCAACGCCGAAAAGGCAAAAAAAGTCTTGGGCTGGGAAGCCAAGAAAACTGTTAAGCAAATGTGCGAAGACACTTGGAGATGGCAAAAAAACAATCCGCAAGGGTATAATAATTAATAAATATCCCCCCGTATAACGGGGGGTATTTCATTTTCGGGCATAGCCCTAACCAATACTGGCGGCGCACTAGTGCGCTTTTTGTTGGCCTGCCAGCCACGCAATAATTACTTACTACCCATAAATGGGTCCCGCGGG
>JAZSAN010000017.1:0-117441 GCA_045601885.1 Acutalibacteraceae bacterium
AAGTTGGTGTTGATTACGGTGAGGGTCCACCCGTTCCCATCCCGAACACGGAAGTTAAGCTCACTTGTGCCGAAAATACTTGGACGGCAGCGTCCCGGAAAGATAGGTAGATGCCAACACAAAAGTTTGCCGATTTAAGGGAATCCTTAAGTCGGCAAACGCATATTATGTATTAAAACACGCCTCAAAGCTTACGTCGGTAGAGCACGCGGCTGTTAACTAAAACTAAATATGCCTCAATAGCTCAGTCGGTAGAGCACGCGGCTGTTAACCGCGGTGTCACAGGTTCGAGCCCTGTTTGAGGCGCCAAAAATCCCGAATGCGAAAGCGTTCGGGATTTTACTTTTTCACTATTCACTTTTCACTCTTCACTAAAAAACGCATTCGGGATTTTTGGAAAGTAAGAAGTAATAGTGAAAAGTGAAAAAGTATTGCGGCTTCACCGCTTTTATGCTATAAGAAAAATCCGTGAACTTCACGGCTTTTTACATATCGTTATCTTCTATATACTGCATAATATCTTCAACATTACATTTTAAAATTTTACAAAAGGTTTCAATCGTATGTGTGCTAACACTTTCGTTTCGTTTAAGTCTTGTAATTTGTGCGGGACTGATATTATGTTTTTTAATTAGTGTGTATTGCGTAACATCTTTTTCTTTCATAGTCTGCCATAATTTTTCATAGGAAATCATAAAAAATCAAACCTCCCTATTGACATATTAACCGATTTGGGTATATAATTATATTAACCAAAAGCGGTTATTACATTTGCAAAGGAGTTAATTGTATGGGCAATAAGGGGAAAATAATAATTGGGATTATTATTGTACTTGCTATTGTTGGAATTATTGGAAGTTGTAGTGAGGATAGTGAGTATGAAAAAGCTGGAAAGGAATTTGGTTCTTGGGTGAATAAAGGGCCAGAAAACTGGAGCGACACTGAGAAACAATATTTTAACGATTTTATGGATTGGGCAGATAAAAATTAGTTTTATGATTAAGTAATTTTGGTTTTCAGGCACATTTTGTTCGTGCCACTAAGTTCAAAACACCCAAAGAAAGACAACTCACCAAAAGGTGGGTTGTTTTTCTTTTACTCTTTTCTATACTCGGACTTGTGCTTGTGATACTGTGTTTCCACAGACAATTTTAAAGACTTGCTTTTCTTTTTTTGGTTTGTGGCTTGGGGATACAACATCGTTTGCACGCTTGATGTCAACATCATTTAGTCATGTTATTGTGATTTTTGTTTTATAATGCAGAATATTGTTTGCACCTATCAAAATCATATGGTATAATCATATATTGGTGATGAACGTGAAAAAAATTATATCTATTATTTTACTTATATCAACGTTTCTTTTGATCTTTGTAGGTTGTAATAAAGACGATGTTTATGTGCCTATTGAACAGTCGGCTTCCGAAGAGCAACAAACCGAAACAATTTCTTCAAATGAAACAGTTAGCGAAGAAGATTTAACAACTGATAACAAAGAAGAATCTTCAACTAATGAAAGCACAAATTCCTCCTCAAATCTCTCAACCTCCACAACTGTTGTAGAGCCTATTGAAAATGCACTTTTTCCGGGCTATAAATACAATACCGAATTAGACCTTGAGAATAATGTTTTCCTTGATGCATTGGAATATACAGGATATAACCTCAAAAAGCATCGCGCAGATGGGCTTATGTGGAAATATATTTTATCAAACGATAAAAAACATAGAAATTGGCTATCCAATATTACTTTTGGCGGCGGTTCAACAGGTCTTGAAACCCAAAATGGTTTACCGAATATCCAAAAATTCGAGAAAGGCGGACTGGTTTGTGCTTCGTTTGCAACTTATGTATATTTTAATTATCTACCAAATGTTGCAAAAATTGACACTTCAACTCTTGCGATACCCGAAAAAACATATTGCGCTGAAAGTTTCCACGAAGCCTGTAATAAGTGGTTGGAAAAAGGATACACCTATAACATTGGTTTTACCGCTCAAAATACACCTTCCGGAATTTCTTTTAATGCAGATGAAGAAATACCGCTTGGCTCTATTATCGTTTTCCGTGATATTGATAAGCCCTCCAAAACAAAGGCTGACCATATTACCGTTTATGTTGGCAAAAAGAATGGTTACCATTGGGTAATACAAACAGGTAACAAAAACGGCCCCGAGTTTTGTGCAGTCGAACGCTTTAAATTTGGACCCGACCCACAATGGCCCTTAGCAATATATGCAACACCAACCTGCATATATGATGCTATTAGCAATCCAAATCAACAACAATAAAAAATTGCTCCGTTGGATTTGCATATTTTTGCATTTGTAACGGAGCTTTTTGTTTTACGATATTTCGTTCTTTTTAAGTTCCTTTTTCATTTTGCTGAAGGTTTCGCTATTTTCTCCTTTTTTCGATGTTTTCATCAAAGTAGGAGCGGTAGTGAATGACCGAGGCCGCAACCGCGCGGCTAGAGTCGAGTTCTGTTTGAGGCGCCAAAAACCCCGTTCACGAAAGTGGGCGGGATTTTTACTTTTTCACTCTTCACTAAAACTCGCATTCGGGATTTTTGGAAAGTAAGAAGCAAGAGGTAATAGTGAAGAGGTATTGCGCCTTCTCTGCATTTATGCTATTTGAGGTACAATAGGGACAAATAAACCTTATCTTGTCAATTTTATCAAAATAAACAAGGTAGGTAGGAATAACTGTTATACCACACTTTAATGTTTCCTTGTATAAAAAGGAAAAGTATGGTATAATTTCTTATGTAAAAGTATGATTTTTGTCATACTAAAAATTTTGTTCCTTATATTTTGAGTTTGCAAAAACATTAAATAAAAGATAACTTTTTTAATATAAAACAAGGGGAGGAAATATGAAATTAGACAACAGTATAATATCAATTGAGATCGCAAATCACGGTGCGGAATTAAAATCAGCGGTTAGAGACGGTTTTGAATACATGTGGTGCGCAGACGAAAAATACTGGGCAAGAACTTCGCCGGTTCTTTTTCCGATCGTAGGTTCTCTTAAGGATAAATCGTATAAACTTGACGGAAAAGTTTATCAGATGAATCAGCACGGGTTTGCCAGAGACAATGAATTTGAGCTTATTGATCACGATAACACTTCTGCTACATATGTTTTCAAAGATAATGAAGATACGCTTAAAAAATACCCTTTTAAGTTTGAACTTACAATCAAATACACTTTAATAAACAATATAATTAAAATTGACTGGACAGTGAAAAATAAAAACGATAAAGTCATGAGCTTTTCAATAGGCGCACATCCTGCCTTTAATTTAAAAGAAGGGGACAACTTTTTAAAATTTGATACCAATAACGATATTGTGTATAATCTTATTGACGAAAAGGGTCTTTACGACAAAAACAGTGTGCATACCTTAATGAATGACGGATATGTGAAAATAACAGATGATATGTTTGATAATGATGCTTTGATAATTGAAAACAGTCAGGCAAAAGAAGTAACTATTTGTGATAAAAACAAATCAGCTTATCTTAAAGTTATATTCGATACAGAACTTTTCGGCTTGTGGTCTCCTGCCAAAAAGAGAGCTCCTTTTGTATGCATAGAGCCATGGTACGGAAGATGCGACCGTAACGACTTTGAAGGAGAACTTTCAAAGAAGGATTATATCGTTAATCTGAATCCTCACGAAAAGTTCAATGCGTCTTATGAAATAGAATTATTGTAAATAAAATAAGTTGTATCTAAATCTTATAGCCCTTATATAATTCACATAAGCGGTGATTATATGAAGAAAATTAGTCAAGAGACGATGCAGTAAAACTATTGGAAAAATAAGAAAATTCTTGGTTTTCAGGCACATTTCATTTGTGCCACTAAGTTCAAATTACCCCAAAATCCCGTTCTCGAAAGAGGACGGGATTTTGCTTTTTCACTAATCGCTTTTCACTAAATAAAACTTTGCAACGGGATTTTTGGGAAGTAAGAGGTAATAGTAAATAGTGAATAGGGATTGCAGCTTCGCCGCTGTTACCCTTTTCTATACTCGGATTTGTGCTTGTGACACCGCGTTTCCACAGATGCGTCGCGGCTGTTAACTGCAACATATGCGACCGCTCGCGGTGCGAGATGAAGGGAGCATCTGTTGGCGCAGTCGTCGGTTGGTGTGAACGGTAGTGAAACGGCAACCGCTAACGACAAGAGTTCGTGTCACAGGTTTGAGTTAAACTGATATAAAAATAAAGCCGTGAATTTCACGGCTTTTATTTGTCTTCAGTAAATATTAAAACATCTTCAACCTTACAATGCAGAATATTGCAGAGGTCGTTTAATGTTACGGTGCTTATGGGTTTGTTATGTTTTAATCTATCTAATAAACTACGACTTATGCCATATTCATTGATTAGTTTGTAGGTTGAAACCCCTTTTTCTTTTAATGTTTTATAAAAGGGTTCATAAGAAATCATAACACCACCTCTTTATTATCATAAATTCTACTCCATTTCTTGACAATGCTCCACAAAAAGAGTATAATTTCTATACTCTATATATAGAGTATGTTTTTTTGGGAGATTTTATTATGAAAAAGATAGTTGCTTTGTTTTTAATATTATTATTTAATGTTTTTTTATGTAGCTGTGACACTCTAGATATAATTAAGGGCAATGATTTATATATTGTAAACTCAGATGCGAGTGTTCACTTAGAGGAGTTAAATAAAAACGAAACAGATAGCGTGGATAAAGAAGAGAGCGATATAATTGCCACATCCTCTGAAGAAAAAGTCAAGACAGATGTGGAATCCAACACTACAAGTTTATTTGATACAAGCGAAAAAACACACAAAGCAACTGTATCCGGTTCTTACATTATATTGAACGATGTTAGTTCAACCAAACATAATTTAAAAGTTTCTCTATCAAGTGATAGTATTACAAATTTTTCAAGTGTTAGGGTGTCAAGATACGGCAGCAATCTTATTGATATATCAAAACTCCTAAAAAACAACTGTGTTGATAATGGTGACGGAACATATACACTTACCAGAACAGGACTTGATAGAGACAACTGTTATTCGAACTATCAGGACATTTTCATTCCCAAAGGCACACCTGTATATATGCGTGTGAATGTTATCGAAAATAAATTATCACAAGGTGTGCTATATGCAACTTATGTGTTTAGTGATGGTACTACTGAGTTGTTAACAATTTCGGATAAAGATAAAAACGGCAACCCCAATCGTAATGTTAAGATACACACTTTTGATAAAGCTATTGTTAAAATTGGAATAATGTGTACCACAACAAAAAATGTGGTAGGTGACTATATAACGTTTACAAATCCAAAACTTAATATTGGACAAGAACGGGTTTACCAAGATTATATTGCGCCGCAAACCGTAGTAGCAAATGCTGATGGTACCGTTTCTGGTCTAACATCAATTTCTCCAACTGTAACGCTTATCGCTAATGGCGATGTGAAAATCACTTGTGAGTATCAAAAAGAACGAGTTAATGGCACAGTTAGCGACTTAACCGGTAAAATCGTAGTAAATTTTGGTGACAGTATATTTGGAAATGCAAGACCGCCAAAGGATGTTTCTACATTTTTAGCAGCAGCCACAAATGCCACCATTCATAACGCTGCTTTTGGCGGTTGTAGAATGGGAAAACATACAGGCAACTGGAATGATTTTTCTATGTACAGATTAGCGGATGCAATCGCAACCGGAGATTGGACTTTACAAGATGATGCCCTTAATTATAGCGACAGAACTTCTTATGCGGAAACTCCACTTGCATTATTAAAATCACTTGATTTTAGCAAGATTGATGCAATAACAATTGCTTATGGTACAAATGATTTTACCGGCGGTAATGTTATTGATGATGCGAATAATAAATATAATACTGATACCTTTGCGGGTGCTTTACGGTATAGTATAGAAAAAATTAAATCAGCATATCCAAACATTGATATAATTCTTTGTACTCCCACATATCGTTTTTGGATGGATTCAAATGGTAACTTCCTGTACGATTCAAATGAATATGAGAAAAATGGATATAAATTAACCGACTTTGTACAAAAAACAAAAGACGTTGCTAATGAATACGGTTTGACCGTAATTGATAATTATTATGGCTGTGGAATCGACAAATCCAATAGAAACGAATATTTCCCGAGTAATGATGGAACACATCCAAACGAAACAGGGCGCCAAATGATTGCTGATTATATGGGTAAAGAACTTATCAAGTTTTATAACAATTAAAGCAAAAAAGATATGTAGAAAAAAGCGGTATGTTTTTTCATTATACGACAAAAAAGGCCACCCAAGGGACACGCTCCATAGGGCAATTTCGCTTAAAAATGTGAAATTTTTGCGGTATTATGTGTTAAAAAGCCACGACACGCGCGTCAGCGTTGCCGTGGCTTTTTGCCTTTACTACCACTAAAAATTTTAAGTGCTTTGCAGTTTTGTGATTCATAAATTTATTTGCGAGGCGAAGCCGAAAAACGAAAAAATACTGTTGTATTTCAAGGCTTTTAGACAAGCATTTGCATCAAAGTTGTTTTTTCAAAACCGACATTTCTCTATGAAGTGTGTCCCCATCGGATAGTTTTTTGTGTGTTTTCGACATCTTGCGCCCGTTAAAACCATGTGTTATAATATTTATAGATGACGTAATATGAAAAAGTTTTTGCTTTGCGGTTTATGCCAATATCCGCTTTTTGAAAGAGATAACCGAAAACCGAGGAAAACCCAAATGTTTTTGGAGAAATAATATAATAAAAATGAATGGATGTTGAAAATGAAAAAATATATTTCTATTGTCATGATAATAATGTCTTTGACCTTGATTTTTGCAGGATGCGGCAAAGAAACGGGTGTTTCAAGACAGGAAACACCGGTCTTATCGAGTTCAAAAACCGACATATCTTCTGTTCAAAGCGTGGCTTCTGAAGAAGCCCCTGCGGGACTCGACCCCAAATATTCAAGACTGTTGCTTGTCAATCCCGACAATCCGTTGCCGTCGGATTTTGATTCAACCGTTAAACTTAAAGAGGTCGAAGCACAGTATCTCAATGGCGACCTCAAACAGGTTGACGAGGGTATGTATCCGTACTTGATGGCACTTCTTAAGGCTGCAAGAGCAGACGGAATAGAGATTTATGTCCGTTCACCTTATCGTTCATATTCAATACAGCAAATGCTCTTTAAAAACAAGGTTGACCGCGTAATCAAAGCGGGTACACCTGAAAGTCAGGCAGAGGCAGTTGCCGCAACAGCGGTAGCCCGACCGGGTACGAGCGAGCACCAAACGGGCCTTGCAGTTGACTTCAATACCGCATCATCCACCTTTGAGACAATGCCTGCTTACAAATGGCTTAAAGAAAATGCCGAAGATTATGGTTTTATAATGAGATATCCCGCAGACAAGGAACATATTACAAAAATCATATATGAGCCTTGGCATTGGCGCTTTGTAGGCATCAATGTCGCAAGAGAGATGAACGACCTCGGAGTGACATTGGAAGAATATCTTGAGACGAAATAACAGAAATCCCTAACCTTGCGGTTAGGGATTTTTTATATAATCACACAAAAACTGAGCATACTAACCACCAAAAGAGGTGGAAAAATGAGTTCATTGTGGAGTGAGTCGGCAACGGCGCCCCGATTCGAAGAACTAAAAGAAAACATAAAAACCGATGTGCTGATAATAGGCGGTGGAATTTGCGGTATTTTATGCGCGTATATGCTAAAGAGCGCGGGTGTGGACTGTGTGCTTGTAGAAGCGGACCGAATTTGCGGAGGCATAACCAAAAACACAACGGCGAAAATAACCCTTCAGCACGGACTGATTTATGATTCAATCATAAAACGCTTCGGTAAGGAAGCGGCACAGCTTTATTTGGATGCACAAACAAAAGCTTTGTCAAAATATCGCTCTCTCGCCGAGCAGATTGAGTGCGATTTTGAAACAAAGGATTCGTATGTTTATTCCTTGAAAGACAGAGAGAAAATTGAAAGGGAAGTTTTGGCACTGCAAAGCATCGGATGTTCTGCAGAATTTGTGAAAAAAACGTCGCTTCCGTTTTTAGTGGCGGGTGCCGTGCGGGTCAAAGAGCAAGCACAGTTCAATCCCTTGAAATTCTTATACGAGATTTCAAAAAATCTTAATATTTATGAAAACACAAAGGTTACGGAATTTATAAACGGATGTGCCGTTACTGCAAACGGCAAAATAAAAGCGGAAAAAATTATAGTTGCCACACATTTTCCGTTTATAAATAAATACGGGCTTTATTTTCTCAAGATGTATCAGCACCGCTCATACGTACTCGCGTTGGAGGGCGCAAATAAGGTGGATGGTATGTTTGTTGATGAATCTAAAACAGGACTTTCGTTTCGTGATGCGAACGGGCTTTTGCTTTTAGGCGGAGGTGGTCACAGAACGGGTAAAAATGGTGGCAACTGGGAGGAACTTCGCAAGTTTGCAAAACATTATTACAAAAATGCAAAGGAAAAATATTGCTTTGCAACGCAAGATTGTATGACGTTGGACGATATTGCATATATTGGTAAATATTCGCCGCGTACGCCTAATTTATATGTGGCAACGGGCTTTAATAAATGGGGAATGACCTCTTCAATGGTCGCGGCAACGCTGCTTGTCGACTTGATTTTGGGAAAAGAAAATATATACGCTCCAATTTTTTCGCCGAGAAGAAGCATTTTGCGTCCGCAATTAGTAATAAATGCAGCCGAGTCGGTTTTAGGACTCTTGACCCCAACAGCGCCCCGCTGTCCGCATCTCGGCTGCGCACTTAAATATAATCCACAAGAGCATTCTTGGGACTGTTCTTGCCACGGCTCACGCTTCACAAAAGACGGACAACTGATTGACAATCCCGCAACCGCAGACAAGATAATCGTTGAAAAAAATACGCGACAATAGTATAATGGTTTTAACATTATAAGCGGGGTGTTTTTATGAAGTTAGAGGGACTTGCCATAAACTTTTTGGGTGATAGCATAACACAAGGCGTAGGTGCAAGTTGTGCGGATACGATTTATCACGCGGTGCTCAAAAGGGAAGCAAACTTGAAAGAAGCAAGGAATTACGGAATAAGCGGTACGCGTTTTGCACGTCAACACAGTGTATCAGAAAATACCGATGATAGATTTATTGATGAAAACTATTTTTGCGCAAGATTTCAAAATATGGAAGATGCAGATGCGGTGGTTGTTTTTGGCGGTACAAACGATTACGGCCACGGCGATGCACCGATAGGCGATTTCTCCGACCGCACACCCGACACCTTTTATGGTGCTTGTCACTATTTGTTTAAAGGACTTATAAAAAAATATTTTGGTAAGCCTGTTGTTGTAATGACACCGCTTCACAGATGCGATGAAACAAAAGTGGGCGACAACAAGGTGGATAAACGAGCAATTCTTAAAACCTATGTTGATATAATCAGGGAAGTGGCTGAATATTATTCTTTGCCCGTTTTGGATTTGTATAAAGGACTTATAAAGAAATATCTGGGTAAACCGGTGGTTATAATGACTCCGCTTCACCGTTGCGAAGAGGCGGAAATAGGATTCAATAAAACGGACGAACGAGCAATTCTTAAGACCTATGTGAATATAATAAGAGAAGTAGCAGAATATTACTCGCTTCCCGTTTTGGATTTGTATAAAGAGAGTATGATGCAACCCGAAATAGAAGAAATCAAAGAGAAATATATGCCCGACGGACTGCACCCGAGCGACGACGGATATGCCGTGATAGCATATAAATTAAAGAATTTTCTTGAAAGACTTTAATAAAAAATGAGCCGATATTTATCGGCTCATTTTTGCATATTTGGGTTATTTGTTCTTTCAAGCAGATAATCCAACGAGACATTAAAATAATCCGCGATTTTAATCAGCTCTGCAATTCCGGGTTCTCGTTCGCCCGTTTCAACGCGTCTTTTTTAGTTTGTCTACTAAAAAACACCTTGCAATGCAAGGTGTTTTTTATTTACTGTATCTTAGAAAATCCGTGGCAGTTAACAAGCGCATCCAGCTTTTCTCCACGTTTGCACATAGGACATTCAGACGGGGAGTAGCACTGATAATCGGGCAAATCCTTGGGATTGAAAACCGAGTTGACGGGGAAACCGCCGCATTCGTCAACCGTTGCAAATATGGAAGAGATACCAACCGTCTCACCGCCGTAATATTTAATAGCGTCAATAGCGGTTTGCACCGTTCTGCCCGTTGCAACCGAAACTGCAAGAATAAGCACGTGTTTTCCCGCAATCATCGGCACGATATTATCTCTGAAAAGCATCTGACTTGTGTTTGTGGATTCGGGTGTCACAATGTATATTGTTTTGTGAGCGTTCATATTTATGAAATCTGCTTTTGTCAGTTCGTCGGCAAGACAGGTGCCGATAACCTCTGTTCCGTCAAGGCACAAAATGGTATCAACAACGGTGCTGTGATAGTAGTATGAGCGGAGAACATTTGCGACAGCCTTTGCTTCTGATAGACGGGATTTTTGTGCAGCAACATCAATATAATAGTTGCTGTGACTGTTGCTTGTGGCAAAGTGTCCGCGCGCAACACGAAGATACAGGTTGCTATGCTTTGTTTCAAATTTAAAATTGTTGGTTGTCGGCATAATTTTCCCTCCAAATTTTTTTGTTACTATTATTTTACAATAAATTTTACAAAATTACAATAAATAATTGATATACATAAATACTTGTGATATAATGTGTCGGATAGTTTTTTAAGAGGTGTTTACGGTGAATGTATTATTATCAGTGTCGGTAGCCCTGTTGGCAGGACTGATTATGACAAGAGTATTTAAAAAAATCAAGCTTCCTGCTGTAACTGCTTATTTGATAGCGGGCGTTTTGGTAGGTCCGTATTTCCTTGGCGCTTTGGGCATAAACGGTATCGGCTTTAAAAGTTATGATGCAGCCGAAAGCCTCTCTATTGTGTCGGAAGTTGCCCTTGCGTTCATCGCATTTTCAATTGGAAACGAGTTTAGACTAAATGAACTTAAAAAGACAGGTAAGCAAGCTCTTGTAATAGGTGTTTTGCAGGCGCTTGTTGCCACCGTTTTTGTAGATGTAGCTCTCTTGATAGTACATATTATGATGCCGAACGCGTTGTCGCTTCCGCAACTCATTACCCTTGGTGCAATTGCCACTGCAACAGCACCGGCTGCCACACTTATGGTCGTCCGTCAGTACAAGGCAAAGGGACCTCTGACAAGTCTGCTTTTGCCCATTGTTGCGCTTGACGATGCGGTAGGCCTTGTTGTGTTTGCGGTATCCTTCGGCATTGCAAAAACGCTCGTAAGCGGCGGCGTGGATATGGTTTCGATTATAGTCAACCCGATAATAGAGATAGTTTGCTCTTTGGCACTTGGCGCATTAATGGGAGTAGTGCTCACATTCCTTGAACGCTTCTTCAACTCCAACACCAACCGCCTTAATCTCACAATCGGTATAGTATTTTTGACCGCATCAATTTCAATGCTACAGTTTAATATAGGCCCGGTACACATCAGCTTTTCGTCACTGCTCACATGTATGATGCTTGGAACAATTTTTTGTAATATATGCCCCTTATCTTCCGATTTGATGAAGGCTTCGGATAAATGGACATCCCCCTTGTTTGCACTATTTTTTGTAATAAGCGGAGCAGAGTTGGAGCTAGGTGTGTTCACGCATATATCGATAGTATTGATAGGCGCGGTTTACATAATATCGCGCTCGGCAGGAAAATATTTTGGAACATTCTTTAGTGCGAAAATAAGCAAAGCATCACCTAAAATTTGCAAATATCTCGGAATAACCCTTTTGCCGCAGGCAGGTGTTGCGCTTGGAATGTGCACCACCGCAATGCAGCTCGGGGAAGAGGGAAAACTAATAAGAAATATAACCCTTTTTGCAGTGCTGATTTATGAACTCGTTGGTCCGCTGCTTACCCGTCAGGCATTGGCAGCCGCGGGCGAAATTGAACCTATTCCGCACGAGGTTAAGCACCGCAGACAGATTAAGCTTGCCACCATTATTGAGGAGAAAAAATAATTGGTTGATTTTTTCGAAAAAATGTATATAATTATAATGTAATAAGAGGGAGTAGTTTGCACTCTGTGTTATGCGTCCGTCAATACGTTTTTAAAAACCGGACTGTATATTAAAAAACGAGACTTTTGTTGCGCTTTTGCGTGGCAAAGGTCTCTTTATTTTTGCAAATAGAAAGGAAAGGTTTTATGGAGATACTGTATAAATATTTATTGGAGATTACCTGGCAACAGGTTGTTATGTGGGTAATAGGCGGAATTTTAATTTTTCTTGCCATAAAGAAGAAAATGGAACCCTCGCTTTTACTCCCGATGGGCTTTGGTGCAATTCTTGTCAATCTGCCGTTTTCGGGTGCAGTAACGCAGGGCGACGTTAAAGGACCGCTTGATGTACTGTTTAATGCGGGTATTGATAACGGCGAAATCTTTTTGCTTCTCTTGTTCATAGGAATTGGTGCAATGATTGATTTCGGACCGCTGCTCTCAAACCCGAAACTGATGATTTTCGGTGCGGCGGCTCAGTTCGGTATCTTCTTTACGTTGGGCCTTGCAACCTTCCTTGGATTTGATATTAAAGACGCAGCTTCAATATCAATCATCGGCGCGGCAGACGGCCCCACGGCAATATTTGTTGCAAATCACTTCGGCACAAAATACATTGGTGCAATAATGGTGGCGGCATATTCATATATGGCATTGGTCCCCATGATTCAACCGCCCGTAATCAAACTGCTCACAACCAAAAAAGAACGCAGAATAAGAATGAAATATGCGCCCGGCCACGTTTCCAAACTGACAAGAATCCTTTTCCCGATAATAATAACAGTAATCGCAGGCATTGTCTCGCCGTCAAGTGTTTCACTTATCGGATTCTTGATGTTCGGAAATCTGCTTCGCGAGTGTGGAGTGTTAAACAGCCTTTCTGAGACGGCACAAAATGTCCTTGCAAACCTGATAACCATAATACTTGGTATTACAATTGCATCACAAATGCGCGCAGAAGATTTCCTGACACTTGAGACCATACTTATAATACTTCTCGGATTAGTTGCATTCATATTTGATACGGTCGGCGGAGTGCTTTTTGCAAAGCTTTATAACCTCTTCCGCAAGGACAAAATCAATCCCATGATTGGTGCGGCGGGCATATCTGCATTCCCGATGTCTGCACGTGTAATAAATAAAATGGGACTTGATGAGGATAATCAAAACTTCCTTTTGATGCACGCTGTTGGTGTAAACGTTTCAGGACAGATTGCTTCGGTTATAGCGGGCGGTCTTATAATAAGTTTATTAGGGTAGGTGACGCTTTATGGGTATAAATTTTAGTCTTGAAAATCTCATTAACACATTCCCCATAATAGCAAAGGGAATGTTAGGAATTTTCGTTGTAACAATCGTTATAATCGCAATAACCTATATAATAAATGGTGCTACAAAAAACAAGGAATAGAAAAAACCGCCTCGATTGAGGCGGTTTTCTTTATCTTAACAGAGATTCAACGGCGTAAACAGTTTGACCGTTATATGAGAGTCTTGCCCAACCTTCGCCGCTGGCGTTTTTGGTAACATATTCGCCGTTTTTGAGTGTGTAAACAATGTTGGAATCAGGCGACGGCTTGTCGCGGAGATTTGTTTCTTCCTTTGCCGTCACGTTTTTTGGTGTAACTGTTTTAAAGGTAACACCGTGTTCGACTATCTCGCCGCCTGTACTGTCGTTTGGATTTTGTGAGATTTCGGGTGCTTTGTCGGTTAAATAACTTGTAACGGCATAGACCACCTGACCGTTATATATAAGCCGTGACCACCCCTTGTCACTTTTTCCTGTGCGCTCTAAAAATGTTCCGCCAACAAGCTTGCCAACGACATCACTGTCGGTTGAGGGCTTTGCGCGGAGATTAACCTCGTCCTTGGCGGTCACGCGGTCGCTTACAGTGGTAAATCCTGTATCGTTATTGCTGCTGACGGTGTCCTTAATGGACGCATCGGTAGTCAGATAACTTGTAACAGCATAAACTGTCCTGCCGTTATAATTTAGTCTTGACCAACCCTTGTCACTAACCGCTGTGCGTTCCAAAAACACTCCGTTTGAAAGCTTGCCAATAGCCTCGCTGTTGGTGGTGGGACTAACGCGAAGATTAACCTCGTCCTTGGCGGTCACGCGGTCGGACTTTGCAGTAAACTTTACGCCGCTTACGATGTCCTCTTTTTTAATTTCAATTACTTTATCAGACAAATAGCTTGTTATAGCATAAACAGTTTTTCCGTCGTAATCAAGGCGCGACCAACCGTTTGAGCCTATACCCGTTCTTGTTAGAAATGTTCCGCTTTTTAAAACGCCTGCAACATCATATTTAGTACTGGGACCCAAACGAAGATTAACCTCGTCCTTTGCGGTTACAGAGTCAGATGCCGAGGTGAAAATGAGGTCTTGTTGGGTTTTTGGCGGCGCAGCGTCTGTTTTGGTAGCGTTTTTATCCTTTGCCTTTGCTTCTTTAAAGACTGCGTAGGAAACCACCATATCGCAGTTGCCTTCAATACCGCCCACAACACCGCGATTTGTGTATTGCCACATATCATATTTTCCGCTATATGACGGATTTTCCACCTGCGGATATGTCGGGGACGGATAATGTGCTAACCAAATTTTATAGTTTTTTTCAAGCTTTGATATGTCCCAATACGAGCTGTTTTCAAGCGCGCCCTTTGAGGCATAAAACATACCTGTGTAGCCTTGCTTTTCAATATAGCTTAAAAATGAAACAGCATTTTCAGTTCGCTCTTTAGCCGATAAGCTGTGCATACGGCTGTCGCTGTTTTCATACCCTTCACAGTCATAAACAACGGGATATGAGATTTTATAGCCTTTGATTGCATCCGCAACGAAAGCGGCTTCCTCTGTAGCTTCTTGTGTATTAACGGCGGTTGAGAAAAAATAAACTCCAACTAAAATACCGGCTTTTTGTGCTTGTTGTATGTTGTAATCAGCATTTGCATCGGGATAAATTTTTCCGTTTTCAGCACGGTAGCCGACGCGTATAATTGCAAATTCAATACCGCTTTTTTTAACCGAGGACCAGTCGATTTTACCCTGCCATTTCGAAACATCAATACCATTTGAGACGCCCTTTTTCGATATGAGTGTATCGGCAGTAACCTTGTTACCAATTTGATTTTCATTCTCGGTGTTTTCGGGGTCAACCGTATCATCGGGTGTGTCGTTCACTGTCGGGACAACGGTTTGGATTGATGTATCTTCATTCGTACTTATGTCACTCGAGTTGCTGTTTTTACAGGCGGACAACATAAGCAACGATATAACAAGTAAAAATATCAAAATACGTTTCATAGATATACCATCCTTTAAGATTTGAAAACATTATACACTATCCTATATATTTTTTCAATATTCCATATTTTTGTATTGTATGCGGCATTATATTGTGATAAAATTATTAAGTATTTGATTTTAAGAAAACATGAATAATCTGAATCTGTCAAAACCAATATTTTGGCATTTTTCGGCCTGTTGTCATTTATATATCTCAGCTCACCTTTGCGGTGGTCGGTATGCTCATTCATGATAGAAAAAGCAATAAAAAAACTAAGGGGTAATATCTTTTGAAGGATTTTCTGTTATCAAAAAAAGGATTAATAATAACGTCAGCATCAGCGGCAGCTTTGCTTGTTCTGACCGTCTTGATTGTTGTTTTGTCTCTTCGAAAAAAAGAGCCCGAGGCGAAACCCGTTATCGTATCGTCCGTAGAGTCGGTTCCGTCCGCTTCTTCAGCACCTGAAGAAATTAAGCTTGTAATAACATCACACAGCAAGCTCGACACCACAACGACCGAATCGATTACAAGCTTTGTCGGTACATCTGACCCCGCATTTCCGCTGCTTGTAAACGGGGAAGAGGTTGAACGCGACCCAAACGGCGCTTTCGCATTTGAAAAAGAACTGACAATAGGGCAAAATAAATTCACGTTTTCCCACAAGGGCGAAGAGGTTACATATATAGTAAGATATCGCTATGTAGTCATAAAAGCGTATATCCCAAGCGGAAAGCAGACCTATGACAGCGGCTCAGCTTTTTCGGTTACTGTTAATGCGCGTAACGGAAGTGTAGTAACTGCAACTTTTTCGGGAAAGACAATAACCTTAAACAAGGTCATAACACAAAAGGAAGATGTCTCCGAAACGCCATTCGTTGACTATACGGGAAGTTTTTCGTTGCCTGACGGAAATACAAGCAATTTGAATTTAGGTAAGGTTATCTTTTCCGCATCATACAAGGAGTATAGTGAAACCTATCGTTCGGGAGACATTATTTGCAAAAAGGCAAATATACCCGTAGTAGGAGAAATTGTATCATTCTCGGCCGAAACCTTTGATGGCGACGGAACAAACGGACTTTCAAAGCCTATCAACAACTATCTGCCAGCAGGAACTGTGGACTATATAACAGGAACGGCATACAGCGGCGATTTGAAATATTATCGCCTGCGTTACGGTAAGAGCGTCTTGGCAACAAAGGAACTCAAACCCGGCAACAAGGAGGTTATCGTAACAAGAGAATATGCAGGTACGTTGCCCGATACCAATAAATTGAGTGTTGCATCGGTTGAAGAATCAAAACGCTTTACAACCATCGCATTTGATACCGAGTGGAAAGCTCCGTTTACATTCTCATTGTTGCCGCAGACATACAAAAACCCGTCTGTCAGAGATTTCACTGTAACGGCGGTAACCTGTCAGTATGTAGAAATTAAATTTTGCTATGCAAATGCTATAAATGGAGATATAACCTTCAAGAGCAATAATACGCTCTTTACCCATGCTGAAAAGGTAAACGGCGGTACAGACGGCGTGCTACGACTCTATCTTAAAAGAACAGGCCAGTTTTACGGGTGGGATGCATACTATAATTCGAACGGTCAGCTCGAATTTAAATTCTTGCACCCTGCACCGACGTCACCCGGGGACAATGAGTATGGAATCGATTTGAGCGGCGTAAGAATAATGCTTGATGTAGGACACGGCGGTATAGATAGCGGCGCGGTTGGCGTTGGCAATCTTCTTGAGAAGGAACGCAATATGAATATCGCGTTAAAGCTAAAGACAGAACTTGAGAAAATGGGTGCAACCGTACAACTTAACCGCACAACAGATAAGACGGTGGATTCGGATGAGCGCTGTAAAATTTTGAAGGCAGCAAAGCCTGATTTGTGCATAGCCATTCATCACGATTCAAATACATCAATAAAACCAAACGGCTTTGGCGCATTCCATAATACGCTATTTTCGAGTTTGCCGACAAAGTTTATTTATGAAGAGACCATAAAAACTGGGATTTATAATGCGTCGGCACAAAACAACCGCAACCGACTTGAATGGCATTATTATTACGTGGCAAGAATGACCGACTGCCCCGTTGTGTTAACCGAAAACGGATTTATGTCAAGCAATGTTGATGCGCCGTCAATAGCGAGTGATGCCGCAAATTTGACAAAAGCAAAGGCAATCGCCAAGGGCGTGGCACGATATTTTAAGGAAATTGATATCGAATATATAGAAGAGCCTGTGTCTTCACAGCTCCCGTCAACACCTGAAAGCTCGTCGAGCAAAGAGGAGTCCTCCTCAGATGTAACATCACAAACACCGCCCGCAGAAGAAGACACAGAAACTTCTTCAAAGGTGGATTCGGATATTCCCAAAAAAGATGATGAAGAAACACTTGACAATCAGTAAATAATAGGATATAATATCGTCTGTAAAGTAAAAAGCTTTACAGAGAAGGTGAAGAAATGCCCAAGGATTTGACGCTTTCACAGCTGCTTGATGTTTACGGGTGTCTTTTGTCAGAAAAGCAGCAGCTTTTGTGTGAGCTTTATTATGATGAGGATTTGTCCCTCTCGGAAATTTCGGAGAACGAGGGAATAACCCGTCAAGGTGTGCGTGATGCACTCAAAAAAGCGGAGCAAAACCTGAGGTTTTTCGAAGAAAAATTAGGGCTTATTAAAAAAACAAAACTCATTAAGTCTGAGGCGGATGCTGTCCGCAACGGCAAGGATGTTAAAGAACTTTTAGATTTAATCGACGAACTGTAAGGCGGTGTAATAATGGCTTTTAATAACCTTTCGGATAAGTTAACGGCAGCCTTTAAGCGTCTGCGTTCAAAGGGAAAACTGACCGAGGCTGACGTAAAGGAAGCAATGCGCGAGGTCCGTCTTGCCTTGCTTGAGGCCGATGTAAACTATTCCGTTGCAAAACAGTTCACCAACGCCGTTGCCGAAAAGTGCATTGGCGAAAAGGTGATGGAAAGCCTAACAGCGCCTCAGATGGTTATAAAAATAGTCCGTGATGAGTTGACTGCCTTGATGGGTGGCGAGCATAAAAGACTTAAAACCTCGGATAAAATACCCACGGTTATTATGATGTGCGGTCTTCAGGGCTCGGGTAAAACGACACATTCGGCAAAGCTAGCTCGTTATTTGAAGGCACAGGGTCACAGACCGATGCTTGTCGGTTGTGATATATACCGTCCCGCCGCTATTGAACAGCTCAAGGTGGTTGGACAGCAGGTTGGTGTTCCTGTGTTTGAACAGGGCACACAAAAGCCCGAAAAAACAGCCAAAGAAGCAATAAAGCATGCCCGTGATTACGGTAATGATTTTGTAATACTTGATACCGCAGGCCGTCTGCATATCGATTCCGAGCTTATGGAGGAATTGGTGCGCATCACAAAGGCGGTTGAGGTAAACAATATTTTACTTGTTGTTGATTCGATGATTGGTCAGGATGCAGTCAATGTTGCCAAAGCCTTTGACGAGCAGTTGCCGATAGACGGCGTCATCCTCACAAAGCTCGATGGCGATACCAGAGGCGGTGCGGCGCTTTCGGTCCGCGCGGTTACAGGCAAACCGATTATGTTTGCAGGTGTTGGCGAAAAGCTTGACCAGCTTGAAGAATTCCACCCCGACCGAATGGCTTCAAGAATACTCGGAATGGGCGATATGCTCTCGCTTATTGAACGCGCCGAAAGTGAAATTGATGAGAAAAAGGCGCTCGAAACAGCAAGACGCTTGGAAGAAAACAAGTTTGATATGAACGATTTGCTCGAGCAGTTTCAGAGCATCAAAAAAATGGGTCCGCTCAAAAATGTTCTTGGTATGATACCGGGAATGGAGAGACAATTGCGAGATGTTGACATTGACGACAAAATTATGCTTCGCACCGAGGCGATAATCAAATCGATGACGGCAAAGGAACGCGCAAAGCCCGAAATTTTGAATGCATCGCGCCGCCGCAGAATAGCAGCGGGCTGCGGACAGACTGTCGAAGAGGTAAACAAGCTTGTAAAGCAGTACGAACAGATGAAAAAAATGTTCAAGCAGATGTCGGGCAAAAAGGGCAAAAAGAATTTTGGCAGGGGACTATCTCTCCCGCCGGGAATGGGTTTTTAAAGAGAAATCTTTTAAATAAATAAAAAATCAGGAGGTGCAGATAATGGCAGTAAAAATCAGACTTCGTCGTATGGGTGCAAAGAAGGCTCCTTTCTACCGTGTAGTTGTTGCTGATTCACGTTTCCCCAGAGACGGTCGTTTCATTGAGGAAATCGGTTACTTTGACCCCACAAAGGACCCCGCAGTAGTTAACATTGACGGTGAAAAGGCAAAGAAATGGATTGCAAACGGCGCACAGCCGACCGATACAGTAAAGGCTCTTCTTAAGAAGAACAACATCGTCTAATTAACTCCGAAAGGAAAGCAAATATGCAAGATTTAATAGTTTCAATTGCAGCCGGTCTTGTTGAAAAACCGGAAGCAGTTAATGTAACCGTTGATGAAGCAAATGAAGAGGGCGTAATCGTATATCATCTTCATGTTGATGAGGCCGATATGGGCCGTGTTATCGGTAAACAGGGCAGAATTGCAAAGGCAATCCGCACAGTTGTGCGCGCTGCCGCAAACCGTAATAACCAACAGGTTGCAGTGGAAATTGACTGAAAATGATTACCCCCCTCGTTACAGTGGGGGTATTTCATTTTGGTGGAGTGAGTTATGAAAAAGTATCTTGAATCGGGCAAAATTGTGGGAACGCACGGTGTTCGCGGAATGGTAAGAATCCAACCGTGGTGCGATAGTCCCGCTTTTTTGAGTGGTTTTAAAAAAATATATACAAATAACGGAGATACTGTGTGGAAGGTCAGAAAAATCCAACCGCACGGTAATGTTGTCATAGCACAGCTTGACGGCGTGGATACAATAGAGTTGGCAGAGCGCCTTCGCGGCAGCGTGATATATATCGACCGAAACGATGTTAAATTAGGTGAAGGGCAGTATTTTGTCGACGATATAATCGGATGCGAGGTTTTTTCAATCGACACGGGAGAAAAAATGGGAACAGTATGCGATGTCAGTGCCACGGGCGCTAATGATGTTTGGCATATAAAACGCGGAGACAAGCAGTATTTGATACCTAAAATTGACAGCATTGTGAAGACCGTAGATATAGAGAATAACCGAGTTGAAATCAGCGTAATGAAGGGGCTGTTTGATGATGAGGATTGATATATTAACACTGTTTCCCGAAATGTGCGAAGCAGTTTTGGGCGAGAGTATAATCGGTCGCGCGCGCGCTTCAGGTGCAGTGGAAATTCATTGTCATAACATTCGTGATTATACAACCGATAAGCACGGGCGCGTTGACGATGCCCCCTATGGCGGCGGTATGGGTATGATAATGGGCGTTCAGCCGATATATGACTGTTACAGTACGCTTTTTTCAAAAAAGGCGAAAAAACCGCATGTGATATATATGTCACCAAAAGGAAAGACATTTAATCAACAACGCGCTAAAGAACTGTCCGAATATGAGCATTTGGTGTTGCTTTGCGGACATTATGAGGGTGTTGACCAGCGCGTGCTTGACGAAATTGTCGATGAAGAGATTTCAATAGGCGACTATGTGCTGACTGGTGGCGAAATGGCTGCGGTGGTTGTGACCGACGCTGTGTCGCGTATGCTGCCCGGCGTACTGTCAAACGACATATGCTTTCAGGATGAGAGTCATTTTGCGGGACTTTTGGAGTATCCGCAATATACCCGACCTGCCGAGTGGCACGGCAAAAAAGTGCCTGATGTATTGCTTTCGGGACATCATGCAAACATAGAAAAATGGCGCAGAGAGCAATCACTTTATATTACAAAACAAAAGCGCCCTGAAATGCTAGAATCTGCAGAACTTAGCAAAAAGGACAAGCAATATCTCTCAAGTATTGAACTTGACTAAAAACTTATCAAATATATAGTTTATTTACACAAAAATCAATAGCTAAAAATGTTGAGATTTTGGGTAAAAAAGAAAAAGTTAAATAAAAAAGTATCAATAGTGTTGACTGTACGATATATTGTGGTATAATAATAAAGTAAAAAATACGCTATTTCTATTTAAGGAGAATGAAGCATGTGTGTTAAAGATGTAGTTGTTCAGAATCAGGTTGGTTTACATGCAAGACCTGCAACTTTCTTTATTCAGAAGGCAAACGAGTTTAAGTCTTCTATCTGGGTAGAGAAGGAAGAGCGTCGCGTAAACGCAAAAAGTCTTCTCGGCGTGCTTTCCTTGGGAATTGTCGGCGGAACACAGATTCGCATAATTGCAGATGGTTCTGATGAGGCAACAGCAGTAGAAGAACTTGTAAATCTTGTTCAGACAGGCTTTGTTGATTAAGACAATTAACCCACCTTCATAGGTGGGTACATATTTCCGGGTGTGGCGCAGTTTTGGTAGCGCGCTTGAATGGGGTTCAAGAGGCCGCAGGTTCAACTCCTGTCACTCGGACCATAAAGAAAAGGAATGCCTTGTGCATTCCTTTTCTTTATGCTTTGAAATGATAAAATAGTATAATTTGTAGGACTCTTGAACCCGAGAGAGTCAAAACGCAAAAAAACAGTTCGGTGAACTGTTTTTTAGTTTTGAGCGGTGAAGACGGGTACCGAACGCGAAGCGTTGGGTCGTTCGAACCATTAGTGCGCCTAGCGCATGACAAGAGGCCGCAGGTCATTTTTTGTTTGTTTTTTGTTAACGTTTGTTATTATATTTATTATCTGCGGAATAAGTATCAGTTGTATTATAATGCCCGGCACGGCATCAACAAAACCACCCGCAATAAACATCGCAAAGGAAAATGCTTTACCGCCTATAAATAACAAAATTGCCTTGCTGGTACCCCAAACAATACGACCTGCCAACATAGCGGTTATCAAACTTACGTATATAGTTTTGAGATTTTGTTTGTTTGATTTTGAATATAAAAATCCCGAAACAAAACCGTATGTCGCAAGCTCAAGCGCCATCCAAACAGCGTTAGGATAGAGCGGCGGCATGCTGAAAATAAGGGAACGCAAAAGCGGTAAGATAAATCCAACTGCACCGCCATAAGCACCTCCACAGAGAAGTCCGCAAAGGAAGACCACAAAATGCATTGGAAGCAAAGAGTCGCCGATTTCCTTTATTTGCGATGTAAGCAGTGGCAGAACGATACCTACACCCAAGAGCATAGCTGATAAAACCAATTTTATAATTTTTTCTCTTTTCATTTTTATCCTTTCAAAAAACTCGAAAACAGACGTGATGTTTGCCAGGTTTTGTATGTCTTTTCAAGTATATCATATTATATAAATGTTTTCAAATAGATTTGTCCATTAAAATTTTTATAGACGGTTGAATTTAAATTAACAAAATTTGGATATAATATAAAATGAAAAGGGAGGGCACAAAATGAAAAAAACAACAAAGAGATTTTTGCTCGGTGCAGCGGTCGCTGCGTCTTTGACTACACTCGGTGCCGCATATCGAAGCAGCGCACATTCACTGACAAAATTTGCAATTGACCGCGAGGAGCCAAAAAGCGTTGCCAAAAACAAAGAACGCATGATAGATTCTTCCGAACTTTCGCAGATAATGGAGAATTTAGAGAGCGCATCACAAAAGTTGAAAGCATTAGATTGTGAGCAGGTGGAGATACAAAGTGCGGACGGCATTAAGCTTGTGGGACATTGGTATTTTAAGGGAAATCCCCGACGTGTTATTATTGCAATGCATGGTTGGCGCTCATCCTGGTCGCACGATTTCGGACTCATAGCTGACTTTTGGCACAACAACGGATGTGCTGTTTTATATGCAGAGCAACGCGGGCAGGGCAACAGTGGCGGCGATTATATGAGCTTTGGTCTGCTTGAACGGTACGATTGCCTTGATTGGATAAATTGGGTAAACGAGCGTACGGGTGGTGCATTTCCGATATATCTTAACGGGATATCTATGGGCGCATCCACGGTGTTAATGGCGGCAGGGTTAGAGCTTCCCGAAAACGTGCACGGTATAACAGCCGACTGCGCTTTCACATCGCCCGATGAAATTTGGCGACATGTTGTTGAGAATAATTTTCATCTGCCTTATGGTCTGTATAGCAGTGTGGCTTATGATATCTTTAAACGAAAACTAAAGGTTGATTCCAAGAGCTATTCCTGCACAGAGGCGATGAAAAAGTGCAAGGTGCCCGTACTGTTTGTTCATGGAACCGACGACCGCTTTGTGCCCATCAAGATGACCTATGATAACTACAAAGCCTGCACAGCGCCTAAAAGACTTTTCATCGTTCCGGGTGCAGAACACGGACTAAGTTATGTTGTTGATACTAAAGGCTTTCAAAGTGCGGTAAAAAATTTCTGGCGGGATTGTGATTAAAAATTAGTAACGTGCAAAAAAGAAAACTCCCAAATGGGAGTTTTCTTTTTATCTTAATTACTGTATGCAGGGGTCGACAGATATCTTTCGCCCGTATCGGGCAAAAGGGCAACAATTACTTTGCCCGCGTTTTCATCTCTTGTGGAAAGGGTTGCCGCGGCAAAAGCGGCAGCGCCTGAGGTGATGCCCGTCAGAATTCCTTCGTGCTCGGAAAGGAAGCGAGCAGTAGCGTATGCGTCCTCTTCTGTGACGGTTATCACTTCGTCGATAACGCTCATATCAAGATTGTCGGGGATAAATCCTGCACCTATGCCCTGAAGTCCGTGTGGACCTGCAGACTTTCCCGATATAACCGCGGACGAAGCGGGTTCAACCGCAACAATTTTTACGTTTGGATTTTTGGATTTTAGAAATCTTCCAACACCGCTTATCGTTCCGCCCGTTCCTGCGCCAGCAACAAAAATATCAATTTTGCCGTCGGTATCACGCCATATTTCAGGTCCCGTAGAAGCTTCGTGTGATTGTGGGTTGGCGGGATTGCTAAACTGTGCGGGAATAAAACTGTCGGGAATTTCGCGTGCTAATTCTTCGGCCCTTTCAATAGCGCCCGTCATACCTTTTTTGCCTTCGGTTAATACAATTTCTGCGCCGTATGCCGCAATAAGACTGCGCCTTTCAACACTCATAGTGTCGGGCATTGTGAGTATCACAGAGTATCCGCGAGAAGCGGCAATAGCTGCGAGACCTATTCCCGTGTTTCCGCTTGTCGGCTCAATAATAACCGAGCCGGGTTTTAGCAGTCCCTTTTTTTCTGCATCAATAATCATATTGAGCGCAACGCGGTCCTTAACGCTTCCTGCGGGATTAAAATATTCGAGCTTTGCATAAAGGCGTGCTACACTGTCATAATTTTTTTCAAGATTATTAAGATGTAAAAGCGGTGTATTGCCGACAAGCTCGGCAACCGATTCAAAAATTCTCATAAAATCTGTCCAAATCTCCTAAAAATCTTAGAGTGAGTGTATTTTTACACTCACTCTAAGTTAAAATTTTAGTTTTCTTCGGGTTTCTTTTCAAGCTTAAGCGGATAATCTCCAAGATGCTCCATCTTGAAGCCGTTCTTTTTGTACTCTTCATAATCAAATGCCTCAAGCTCGTCAATAGCGAGTTTGTGGAATTCGTAGAAGTTGTACCACCATTCGTAACCGCTTCCCAAATCAGCATTTAAATATGCATCAGCAATATCGCAGCCCATAGCGGGA
Source organism: Acutalibacteraceae bacterium (assembly GCA_045601885.1). Taxonomy (GTDB): domain Bacteria; phylum Bacillota; class Clostridia; order Oscillospirales; family Acutalibacteraceae; genus SIG589. The sequence goes on from JAZSAN010000017.1 coordinate 25,112, forward strand.
GCAACATAGAAAGCACCCATAGCAAGAACGTTAACACCGTTACCTGTGATAGCTCTTAAAGCAGCGGGAACACTTTCAACAACACCTGCGTGAACATGGGGGCATTTGCTTGCAGCAATGTGGATACCCATACCTGTGCCGCAGAACAAGAGTGCGCGTTCAAATTCGCCTTCAGAAATCTTTGCACCAACGCGAAGACCAACTCTGTGGAACATATTCTCGGTATCATCGGGGTCACTGTCAGCAGTTACGCCAAGGTCAGTAATCTTCCAACCCTTTTCTTTAAGGTGTGCAACAACAGCCTCTTTGAGCGGATAACCCGCAAAGTCTGCGCCAACAACTAAGTACTTATCTTTTACAGTTTTCATATTTAACCAAATCCTTTCATAAAAATAAAGATTCTACTGAACATTTTAACCTATAAATATAATTTTGTCAAATATTTTGGATTATACAAAATTTACGAATTAGGTGTGAGCCCGAAATATTTGCGCAAAACTGCGATAGACCAACACCACCAAACGCATTGCTCGCCGTTAATATTCTCCCCATAATTTACCTTCAGCAATTTAATTTCCTGTAAGTTTTTCAAAAATTACATTTACATTCTCAAAAACAAAGGTCGGCTTGATGTCACCGTTTTCAATATCGTCTAGCTTCGACTCACCCGAAAGCACACAAATTGTGTCGACCCCTGCGTTGACACCCGATGCAATATCGGTGTAAAGTCTGTCACCGATTATAATGGTGTCATCTCTTGAAACCGAGAATTTTTTCATAACGCTATCAATCATCGTCGATTGCGGCTTGCCGATGTAAATCGGTTTTTTGCCCGTCGCGTTTTCGAGCATAATGCTGACAGAACCGCAATCGGGAACATACCCAAAAGAAACGGGACAAACAAGGTCGGGATTTGTGGCATAGTATTCAACGTCGCGCAAAAGCACTTCACAGGTGTTGCGAAGCTTAGCGCTCGTAAGCTCGGTGTCATATCCTGTCAGCACAAGCGAAATTCCGTCTTCAACCTTTTCAGTAACCGAAATTCCTGCATCGGTCAGTTGTTTAATCATCGCCTTGGTGCCTTGGCAGTAAACAAGCGCACCTGGGAATTTTTCTTTGAGCAAGTCTATTGTAGCGTCAACTGATGTGAAAAAATTCTCCCTGTCGGCTTCAATCGCAAAATCGTTTATTTTTTTAATATATTCCTCTGTCGATTTGGAAGAATTGTTTGTTATGAAGACGTATCGACCGCCACTCTCACGGATTTTCGATAGCAGTTCAAGTGTGCCGCAAAAGAGGGTGTTTTCATTATATATGGTGCCGTCCATATCAAAAAGCCAGAGCTTTTTATATTTCAAACAATCGGCATTTTTACCTAAAAAATCGGTCAATTTTATTAACTCCTCATACCATATAAAATTCAAGTATAGAATAACACACGAGCATGGAAATTACAATAATTTTTATAAAAATTACAACAAAAAACTGCCCTGATATTTCAGGGCAGTTTAATAATACATTTTTCTTTTATAAGACTTTATTATTCGATTGGTTTCATAGTGGGGAACAACAAAACATCTCGAATCGAAGACGAGTTTGTGAGAAGCATTACGAGACGGTCAACGCCGAAACCGAGTCCGCCTGTGGGGGGCATACCGTACTCAAGAGCGGTGACATAGTCGTAATCAACCTCTGCATTGCAGTTCGGGTCTGCTGCCTTGCGCTCTGCAACCTGACGCTCAAAGCGTTCGCGCTGGTCAATCGGGTCGTTAAGCTCGGAGAAGGCGTTACCGAATTCGGTTGCGTTGATGAAATATTCAAAACGCTCGGTGAACGCGGGGTCTTCGGGTTTGCGCTTTGCAAGCGGGCTGTTCTCGACGGGATAATCATAAATAAATGTCGGTTGAATAAGCTTTTCTTCAACAAATGCGTCAAAGAGTTCAACCAAAACAGTGCCCTTTGTTGCGTCTGCCGGTACTTCAACGTGCATTTTCTTTGCACATTCTCTGGCAGCGGCGTCATCAGCCCATTCGTTATAGTCGCAACCGGAATATTTCTTAACCGCCTCAACCATTGTCAGACGTTCCCAGTTGCCCATATCAATTGTGTGACCCTGATATTCAATCTGAAGGCTGCCGCAAACACGCTCGGCAAGGAGTTTATAAAGCTCTTCAACCAAGTCCATCATACCATGATAATCGGTGAATGCCTGATAAAGCTCGATAGAGGTAAACTCAGGGTTGTGCTTTGTATCCATACCTTCGTTACGGAAGATTCTGCCAACCTCATACACGCGGTGCATTCCGCCAACAATAAGACGCTTTAAGTAAAGCTCGGTCTCGATACGAAGATACATATCCATATTAAGAGTGTTGTGATGTGTTTTGAAGGGACGGGCAGCTGCGCCAATCTCAATTGGAACGAGAATGGGTGTGTCAACCTCCAAAAATCCCTTGCTGTCGAGATACGAACGAATCTCGCGAAGAATCTGAGAACGCTTTAAAAATACATCGCGAACATCAGGATTAACGATAAGGTCAACATAACGCTGACGGTAACGCAGGTCATTGTCCTTAAGTCCGTGGAATTTTTCGGGAAGGGGAAGAAGCGATTTCGAGAGAAGCTCAATGCTCTGTGTGTGTATTGAAATTTCACCCGTCTGAGTTTTGAAAACAAAACCTTCAATTCCCACGATGTCGCCGATATCAAACTTTTTGAATGCGGCATATTCATCAAGCCCTATGTCGTCGCGACGAACATAAAGCTGAATGTTTGCTGTGCTGTCCTGAATACCGGCAAAGCTTGCTTTACCCATAACACGACGACTCATCATACGACCGGCAAGGCGCACGGTTTTTCCGTCAAACTTGTCAAAATCGGCCTTGATGTCTTCTGCATATGCATCAACATCAAAACGGGTTTTTTCATAAGGGTTTTTACCCTCTGCGCAAAGTGCGGAAAGTTTGTCGCGACGCACCTGTAAAAGCTCGCTTAATTCCTGTGTAGTGTTGTTCTCAGCCATAATATCACATCCTTAATTTTAGAAAAAGGGCAGTTGTGTGAACTGCCCTGTAATTAGCCTATAATTTCTATAATTTCGAAAACAATTTCACCTGACGGTGTTTCGGCGGTAACTCGGTCACCGGCTTTGTGACCAATAAGTGCCTTCCCTACAGGGGATTCATCTGAAATAAGACCTTTTTTAACATCAGCCTCGGGAGAACCAACAATCTGATATTCACATTCTTCATCAAACTCAACGTCAAGAACCTTGACCTTTGAGCCGAGTTCGACAACATCAGAAGTCTCTCTGCCCGAAATGATTTCTGCATTTTTAAGCATTGCTTCAAGCTCAACAATACGAGCTTCAATCTTGGCTTGCTCGTTTTTTGCTTCATCATATTCACTGTTTTCGGAAAGGTCTCCGTAACCGCGAGCAACCTTAATTTTTTCAGCAATATCCTTGCGACCCTCTGTTTTAAGGGTTTCAAGCTCTGCTTCAAGCTTTTTAAGACCCTCGTCGGTCAGTTTTATTGTTTTAGCCACTGTAATAATCTCCTTTTGAGTTATAGTTATATATGGGATAATACGCAATGGAAAACTTTTTTATTCATCATACGCAGACATTATATATGCGCCCGAGCATAAAGTCAAGCGCAAAAAACACATATCTGCTAACAGCAAAAAACAGGCCTTGCCGCAAACCCAATCCTAACAACAAGGTGTAGGACGGTTTGACAAAGCCCGAAATGCTTGAGTCCTATCCAATTAGGCTTCTGCTTTATTAAGACGATTAACAAGAGCAGATTTCTTTCTTGCTGCATTGTTCTTGTGAAGAAGACCCTTAGTTGCAGCAGCATCAATGCTCTGAACAGCAGCCTTTACAACAGCTTCCTTATCTGCAGCATTTGTTTCAATAGCAGCATCAGCCTTCTTGATGGCAGTGCGGAGCTCTGAACGAGCGCTCTTGTTGCGTAATGCGTTGTTACGGTTTACGATAACGCGCTTCTTAGCGGATTTAATGTTAGGCATCATGACACCTCCTTGCAAAATCTCAAGTAAAAGTATTTTACCACTATTTACGAAATAATGCAACACTTTTTTTCAAAAACAGAAAACTTGTTTACGAATAAGCCAAAAGTTCGGGCAAAGACTAAGAAACGGTGATGCAAATGTTTTTAAGAACTGACCTTGCAATTGAGGCTCATTCTGCCCAAAACGGAAGAGTTGCAGGGGTCGATATAAAGACAAGAAAAGAGAACGAAATCAAGATAACACAAATGGAAATCAAAACCGAACAAGCGGCAAGAAAACTTGCGAAAACGGTAGGAAAATATATAACGATAGAGCTTGGTAGCATAGCAGACGGACTTGCTGAGACCGACGGCGCCGCTTCCTTTATAGCAAGCGAGATATCACGCTTGGCGGGGGATTTTTCCACAGCGCTTGTAATAGGTATAGGAAACCCGAATCTGACAGCAGATGCACTCGGACCCAAAACTGCCAACGGAATTTTGGCAACGCGCCACATAAAAAAGGAGTTTGCCGAAAGCATTGGTCTTTGCGGACTAAAAAATGTCGCGGTATTATCTCCCGGTGTGCTTGGCAAGACGGGGATGGAGGTTGTTGAAATAATCAAGTCGGTCTGCGAAATCGTGAGTCCCGACATAATAATAGCGGTGGATGCGCTTGCCGCCGCCGATAATTCTCGGCTTGGCACCACCGTGCAGATAAATGATTGCGGTTTTTCTCCCGGCTCGGGGATAGGAAATAAACGAAAAGAAATCAGCGAGAATACACTCGGCGTGAAGGTAATAGCGCTTGGTGTGCCCACAGTTGCCGACCTGCCCGAAAGCCAAGAACAGTTTATCGTAACACTGCGTGACATAGACCTCTTAACACAGCGCGCGGCAGAGCTTTTGTCCCATTCAATAAATTTTGCGCTTCAGCCAAATATAGAGCGCGAAGTTCTGTTATCGCTCATATAATCGGCATTAATCACCCCGCAAGGACATATTATTTACGGGGTGATGCTTTATGAAAAAATTCAAGGCGGTGCTACTGCTTGCCTTGTTGTCTTCACTTGCTGCGTTGACGGTGTTTTACGGTGGTGTTTCTGCGGCATTTTATATGCTGCCTGAAGAAACACAAAGTGCCGAGAGTGATTTGGCATCATCCTATGAAGAACAAGCGACAGATATACAAGAGCAAAGCAATGTGCCGCAACAAACAGAGCCCGATAACACCCCGTCGCAAGCCGACACATCGTCGGCAGTCCCAACGGTAGAAAATCACGCAGTCAGCGGCAAGATAATAACAAGGTTTATTGACCCGAAGGGTGCACCGCTTAAATACAATAATGTATATTTAAAAAACAATACTGATGCGAAAATAGACATAAAAACCGAACTTGAGAAAGATATAAAAATAAAAATCGATAAAAACAGTTCTCCTCAGGTCCTTATAGTGCATACCCATGCGACCGAATCTTTTATGCAGGAGGATAGAGATTACTATACCGCCGCTGATGTTTCGCGTTCAAACGACAACACCAAAAATATGGTTGCGGTGGGCGAGAGAATAGCCACAGAGCTGACTGCGGCGGGGATAGGGGTGCTTCACGATAAAACCCTGCACGACTATCCGTCATACACGGGAAGCTATACTATGTCTGCCAAAACCATAAAATCATATTTGAGCAAATATCCCTCAATCAAGGTTGTGCTTGATGTACACCGTGATGCAATAGGGGGCGGCGGTGCTGACAAGGTCAAGGTTGTAAAGGAGATTGACGGTAAAAAGGCGGCACAGGTGATGCTCGTAATGGGAAGTCAAACGGGAACTGTAACAAACTTCCCAAACTGGAAATCAAATCTGCGTCTTGCCATGCGTTTTCATAGCACAATTGAAAATATGTACCCGGGACTTGCAAGACCGATTCTTCTGATGTCAAAAAAATATAACGAGCAGCTGACAACGGGTTCAATGCTGCTTGAAATCGGTACGGATGCAAATACAATGGACGAAGCGTTGTATTCGGGCACGCTGACGGGAAGGGCGCTGGCAACACTCTTATCTGAACTTAAATAAAAAAACTGATTCGCACTTGCGAATCAGTTTTTTATTTTAATAATTTGATGTGTATGTGTCGTAGTCGTTTTGTGTGCTCTCGTACGAGTTAACATACACAATGATTTTTGTAAAGCGTGAAACCTTGGTTTCAGGCTCGATATTTGTGGAAATTACAAGCTCAGGTGTTTTGGTTTCGTCATATTTTTCAACAAACTCAATGTTGTCGGCCTGGAAACCTAATTCAAGCAGCTTAATGTACGCTTCCGTATCCGACTTTCCTTCAAGATTAGGCACCTTGATTTCTTCAGAGCCTGTGCTTATGGCAAAGGAAATTTCTGTTTCCTTTTTAACGCTTGTTGCGGCATCAACAGACTGTGTAATTACCGTGCCTTCAGGGAGTTTGCTGTCAAACTTAATCTCGGAAATTTTAAACTTGAAAATCTGTGTATAATCCACATTATTTATAATATCGGAATATTTAACACCCTTGAAATCGGGCACCTCATAAAGTCTTTCAACAGGCTCATCCGAAACATTGGGGTCAACCTCGCCGTGTGATGCAACGCTCGGTGCGCTGACAGATGAGGTTGCATCGGGCTTCTTTTTGCCAAAAATGTCTTCTCTGAAAACAGTGAAGATAAGGATTGCGGCAATCAGCAAAAGTACGCCTGCGGTAGCGGCGGCAGCAATGGCTGCATAGTTTTTATTGGTTATTTTATTTGATTTGCTTGCGTCGCTTGAAGAAACCTTCGCATCAGCGGGAATTGTAGTTCCCTTTGGCGACAAGGCTGCTTTGAATTGTGCCATGGTAGCCGTTCTGTTCTGCGGAAGAATTTGAAGTGCGTTTGCAAGTGCAGAAAGCACATAAGGTGGAATAGTCTCGGCAAATTTGGCGGGAATAGACATATTGTCGTGAGAAAGTCTCTCGTTAGCGGCCATGGGCGGATTGCCAATCAAAACGCGGAAAAGGGTTGCCGCCAAACCGTAAACATCTGTGTGGGTTCCCCTCTCGTAATCTTCACTGTATTGCTCAATCGCGGCAAAACCGGGGAAAACCTGTGAGGTAAAATCACTGGTGGCTAGACGCAGCTGCGAGATTGCAACACCGAATATGTGAAGCTTTCCGTCGCGTCCCACAATAATGGTTTCGGGCGAAATTCCGCCGTGGATGATACCCGCTTTGTGCATGCCCTCAAGTGTGGTTGCAAGAGGCAAAAACAAAGGCTTCGCCTGCTCCCACTTGAGATTTCCGCCGTTGCGAAGCAAAAATTCACGCAAGGTTATTCCTGCGGCAGCTTTAATTATGCTGTATGCCGTGCCCTGAAACTCAAGAGTTTCAACCACGGGCATAATTGAAGGCAGTTCAGACAGATTTTCCATTTTTCTTGAAATGTCAATAAACTGCATTATGCCATTATTAAATTCGTATTCTTTTCCTTCTGTAATCTCAACCGACATATCGTCCTTGCGGCTGCAAAAGCCGAGAGGGAAATACTCTTTTATATATATAACATTGTTGTTGAGATTGTCCCAACCGATATATGTGATACCTTCGCCGCTTTTTTCATAAACGCGTCCAACAAGGTAGCGGTCATTTATCCAGGTTTTCGGCATCAAGCATGAAGGGTCGGTTTTTTCGGTGGAATCATATCCGCAAATCGGACAAATTTTTTCTCCACCATTGTCATTCATACATCCCATACAAAGTCTGTCTGTGTTATTCATAAAGACCTCCCAAAAAAATTGGTTTACGATTAATTATACCACATTTGTCAATAAGCGGTAAAATTTATTTTTTCAGCGTCATATCATCAAGCGGTAAAGAAAAGCTTCCCAAAAACTCTTCGAGGAATATATTAGCCTCAGGCAAATTCATATCCTCAATGGTTTTTCGCGTCGCTTTTTCTGCCACCGCAAATTCGCGGTTTGAAACGCCGAGCTCACTCACGCACTTAATAAGCGCAGAAATTTTGTCGGCTGCCTTAACTATTTTATTGATTTCTTCATCGTCACAGTTGTAAATATCCAAAAAGTCAGAGCGTAAATCGGGGGGCAACATATCACAAAGCTGTTCTCCCGCAACCGACTCGATTTTTTTATAAATATCATGAATATCGTCGCTGTAATACTTAATCGGTGTTGGCAAATCACCTGTCAAAATTTCTGTCGTGTCGTGGAACATCGCAACAACAGCGGCTTTTTCGGCATTAACATTGCCACCAAGTCTGCGGTTTTTAATAACACACAGTGCGTGAGCAATAAATGCAACTTCAAGTGAGTGTTCGCTTAAATTTTCACGCTGTGTATTGCGCATCAGTGCCCAACGCTCGATATATTTCATACGGGAAAGCATGGAATAAAAATGACTGCTCATAATTTCCTCCGATAATTTTGTTTTCATTGAATATTATACCATTTAATGTTATAATATCAACAACTGATTTTTTCGGAGGCGCGTTGTGAAAAAGAAAAACAGTAATTTTTTGACAGCTTTGCTTTTTATAGTGCTTTTCTGCGTGGCCGCAAGGCTTATTGTGGGACTGCTTTATTTTAATAAATTCGACACATATTGGTACAGACAGTGGGCGGTAGGACTGCAGGAAGGACTGTTTGATGTATATTCACGCGCGGATGAAATAAGTCTTGATTATCCGCCGGTTTATTTGTTCTTTTTGTATCTAACGGGACTTGCATACCGCTTTTTCGGTATAGATTGTGCCGATACCTGTCAGATGTTCCTTATGAAATTCTGGCCGATTTTCTTTGACGGAATTTGCGTTTTGGTAATCTACAAGGCATCGTTAAAGTACGGCGAAAAAACGGCACTGTTTGCGGCACTTTGTTGGGCGCTGAATCCGTCGGTGTTTTTCAACACGGCGTTTTGGGGTCAGACCGACCAGCTTATGGCTCTTTTGCTCATATTCGCTTTTTATCTTGCAAAGGAAAAGCCGATAGCCTCTTGTGTTTGCTTTGCGGTGGCGGGGCTGACAAAGTATCAGTCGTTATTCTTTACACCCGTATTGCTTTCATATGTTTTAAGGGAACACGGGTGGCAAAAGTTTGTCAAAGGCATAGGTGCGGCAGCACTCACGGTAGCGGCTGTGTTTTTGCCGTTTATGATTGGCGCAAAAAATCCATTCCTGTTCTTTGATGTATATCTCGGCGGAGTCGGAACCTATAAATACTGTACCTTCAATGCGTATAATATATTTGCAATGTTTGGTCTTAATACAGTGCTTGACAGTGAAATTGCCGTATTTAATCTGTCCTATTCAACACTTAATATAATCGTTTTATTATTTATAGTAGGGGCAACGGTGTTCTTGATTTTAAAGGGCCGACGCACAAATATATATGTTGGTGGACTTTTAATAATGGTGACGCTCTTTATGTTTGTGACTCGTATGCACGAGCGATATTTGATTGTGGCGCTTCCGTTTGCACTGATGGCATATGTCACCACGAAAAACCGCCATTTTATAACACAGTTTGCGCTCTTGACGATTACAACGCTTGTAAATCAGGCGGCGGTGCTTTTGTATGTCAACGACCAGTGGAAATTTTTCTTATCGCAGCTTGATAAAATCGAGTTTATGTTCTCGTTCTTTAATCTTTTAATATTCTTCTATGTTGCTTACACAAGCATAGCGTTTTTTATGGGAAAGGAGAGAGAAAATGACCTTTACAAAGCAAAAATTTAATACCCTTCGGCCGCAAAAAAGCAGGGCGGCGAGCACATTTTTTATAGCGCTTATCGGTGCTCTTGCAATATTTGTGCCTTATATGATAATGGATAACGGATATTTTCTTTTTTACGGCGACTTCAATGTTCAGCAAATCCCATTTTATCAGCATTGTCATGAGCTTTTGCGCTCCGGCACATTTGGGTGGGATTTCGGCACCGATTTGGGTGTGAATTTTATTGGCTCGTATACCTTTTATCTTTTAGGCAGTCCGTTTTTTTTGGTGACATTGCTGTTCCCAAACAGTATGGTGCCGTATTTGATAGCACCTCTGCTCTCTCTTAAATTTGCTTTTTGTGCATTGACTGCATATTTATATCTCAAGCATTTTTTAAAGAACAACGAAACTGCGCGTCTCGGTGCACTTTTGTATGCTTTTTCGGGCTTTTCGGTTTACAACATTTTCTTCAACCATTTCCACGAAGCGATGATTGTTTTTCCGCTTCTTTTATTATCAATCGAACTGCTTATTACCGAAAACCGCAGAGGAATTTTTGCGTTTATGGTATGCGTTTGTGCCGTCACAAACTATTTCTTTTTCTTCGGTATGGTAGTGTTTGCAATAATATATTGGTTTGTGCGAATGCTGTCGGGCGCTTGGAAGTTTGAATTTTCAAGATTTACCGTTCTCATTTTTGAGGCGGTGCTCGGTCTTTTGCTTTCGGCGGTGCTGCTTCTCCCTGCAGTGTTGGCTATCTCGGGCAACGGCAGACTGACGGAACTGCAGTCGGGTTGGGGAGCGCTTTTGTATGGAAAAGAGCAAATATATGCAAATGTCTTGCAGTGCTTCTTCTTTCCGCCGGATTTACCCGCGCGTCCCGTTTTCTTCCCCGGTGCAGATGTAAAATGGTCCTCACTCGGCGGATGGCTGCCGATATTCAGCATGGTTGGTGTCTGGGCGTTTATGAGCGCGAAAAAGGGACACTGGCTGCGCCGTGTTATAGGAATTATGATTTTTATGGCGCTTGTGCCGCTTCTTAACAGCGCTTTCTATATGTTTAATGACGCATACTATGCGCGTTGGTACTATATGCCCATTTTAATGATGTGCCTTGCAACCTGCACTGCTGTTGAGCAGCGGGATATTGAGTGGAAGGGCGCATTTCGGTGGGTGTTCTCCATAACTGCAGTGGTAACAGCTGTTATAGGCTTTATGCCCGCAGGCTTTGATGAGAATGGGGAAATAACCCGTTTTGGCATCTATACCGATGATGATAACGGTGTTTTCAAAACAAGATTTTTCATTTGGTCAGCAATTGCAATTATAGGACTTTTGATACTGAGGGTTTTGATTTCAAAGCTCAGAAGCAATTCGAAATTTTTCATAAGAATCGCAACGGTCTGCGTTTGTGTAATGTCGGTTATATATTCATCACTCTTTGTCGGTCTTGGGAAAACCCATGGCTACAGTCCTGAGGATGTTATGATACCTATGATAGAAGAGGAAATAACGCTCGGCGGAGATAAAGACTCATTCCGAATAGACTGCTATGAATGTGTTGATAACACTGGTATGTATTTTGGATATAATTCTATAAATGCATTCCATTCCATTGTGCCGACATCGGTAACCGAGTTTTATGAGTTTATTGGCGAAGAACGCGGAGTGGCAAGCCGCCCTACAACAGAGTCGTATGCCGCAAGGTCATTGCTGTCTGTTAAGTATCTTCTCGATTTGGAGGACGGCGACGATTTCTCTGAAAACGGTGTGAGCAAAATGCCGGGGTATTCGTATTACAACACGCAGTGCGGATATGATGTTTATGAAAACGAAAACTATATTCCTTACGGCTTCACATACGATTACTGTATAACCGAAGAGGAATGCAAGTTTTACGGAGACGAAAAGGCTTCAAATATGATGCTCAAGGCGATGGTGCTAAACGACGCTCAGATTAAAAAATATGACGGAATTTTAAAAAGACTTTCGGAATATCATTATATGGGCGGTGACAATTACGAACTATCGGATGTTGAAACGGGAGAACAGGCATACAAGAGTGACTGCGAAGCCCGTGCACAAACTGCGGCATCGGTGTTCGAAACTCATAAAAACGGCTTTTATGCAGAAATAGACCTGCCGCGAGATAACCTTGTTTTCTTCTCAATACCGTATGATGAGGGCTGGACGGCATATGTCAACGGCAAGGAAGTAGAAATTGAAAAGGTCAACATAGGCTTTATGGCGGTTATGGCAAAGGCGGGCGCGAACGAAATCCGTTTCGAGTACAAAACACCGGGACTCATCTTGGGATTAATTGTGTCTTTGTCAGCACTTGTGTTGCTTTTGATGTATCTTGGTATTGTGCGCATATATAACCGAAAGCACGAGCAGAAAGACTACTATCCCGAAGGGGAAGAACTGCTCTTGCTGTGGCAAGAATACGAAAAAACAGATGCAATAGAGCAGACGGATAATTTCGATGACGAAGAAGCCCTAAATAGCGATTTTATAATTCCATCAAGCTTTGAGGGTGGATTTACAATCAAAAAAGATGTTGACAATGAAGAATAAAAGCAGTAAAATACTTGCGTGACAGACAACTGTCATACTGGGGGAGCTGGATGACTTCGGCTGAGAGGAAACCCGTATGTTTCGACCCCTTAACCTGATGCGGGTAATGCCGTCGTAGGAAAGTATATTTCACTAACGATAAATGCACCGCAATTATATTTTGCGGTGCATTTTTTATTGCTCCGCACAGAAAGAAGGAGAAAAAATGAAAGTAAAAACACAAAAACTAACCGTGAGCGCAGTTATGATTGCGCTCTCAACCGTGCTGAGTCTTTTAAAGCCGATTGACCTGCCGTTTGGCGGAAGCGTAACGCCGCTTTCAATGCTGCCTGTTATGCTGTTGCCCATTATGTACGGGGTGAAATGGGGCTTCTTTGCCTGCTTTGTCAACAGTGTTGTGCAGATGCTTTTAAGCATTGCCGAGGTGGTAAGCTGGGGACTCTCTCCAATGGTTCTCATCTCTTGCATATTGCTTGATTACATATTGGCATATGCAGTTTTAGGCACGATAGGCTTTTTTTGCAAAAAGGGAAAAGGATTTATCGTTTTCGGTGCCGTGGTGGCATTGTCACTTCGCTTTTTGATGCATTTCTTGTCGGGTGTTGTGCTGTTTGGAAACTTCTCGGACGGTGTTTGGATGGTAATATGGGGCTCGGTTACATATAACGGCTCATATATGCTCCCCGAGATGATAACAACATCAATAGCTCTTTTTGCTTTGCTTAACAATAAATCGTTTTGCAAATTTATAAAAAACAATAATATATAATGTTTGATTTTATAAAGAAAGTATAGTATAATGAACTGTAATATTTTTGAAACGAGGTTGTTCGATGAACTATACTGAATTGTCACAAAGCGAAAAAGAAGCATTGCTTTCAGAGCTTACAGAAAAATACAACGAGTTTAAGGCAAGAGATTTGTCTTTGAATATGGCACGAGGAAAACCCAGCGTTGCACAGCTTGATTTATCCATGGAGATGATGGATGTGCTTTCAAGCGGTTGCGACTTCACCTGTGATGACGGTACAGACTGCCGAAATTACGGCGTTCTTGACGGTATATACGAGGCCAAGAAGCTTCTCGGTGATATGATGGAGGTTCGCCCCGATAATATTATTATTTACGGAAACTCAAGCCTTAACGTTATGTACGATACAATATCCCGTTGTATGACACACGGCGTTATGGGGCATACTCCCTGGTGCAAGCTTCCGGCGGTTAAGTTCCTTTGTCCTGTTCCGGGATACGACCGTCATTTCTCAATAACCGAGCATTTTGGAATTGAGATGATAAATGTTCCTATGACCGAAAACGGACCTGATATGGATATCGTTGAAGAACTCGTATCAAAGGATTCTGCAATCAAGGGAATTTGGTGTGTGCCGAAATATTCAAATCCGCAGGGCTATTCATATTCGGATGAGACGGTGCGTCGTTTTGCAAACCTTAATCCCGCCGCAGAGGATTTCAGAATATTCTGGGATAACGCATACTGCATACATCATCTTTACGAGGATAAGCAGGATAATGTGCTTGAAATCTTGAACGAGTGCCGTAAAACAGGCAAGGCAGATATGGTTTATAAGTTTGTGTCCACCTCAAAAATCAGTTTCCCCGGTTCGGGAATTTCTGCGGTTGCAGCTTCACGCAACAACCTTGAGGACATCACACATCAGCTTTCAATGCAGACCATAGGCCACGATAAAGTAAATCAGTTAAGACATGTTCGTTATTTCCGCGATATGGAGGGTATGCATGAGCATATGCGCCGCCATGCCGAGATTTTAAGACCCAAGTTCTTAAAGGTTGACGAGATTTTGACCCGTGAACTTGAGGGAACAGGTGTCGGCACTTGGACAAAGCCGCTCGGCGGATACTTCATTTCGTTTGAGTCTCTTCCGGGCTGCGCGAAGGATATCGTTGCGCTTTGTAAAAAAGCGGGCGTTGTGCTTACGGGCGCAGGAGCCACCTATCCTTATAAAATGGACCCCAATGACAGCAATATAAGAATTGCACCGTCATATCCCCCTATTGAAGACCTTGCAACCGCAACCGAGCTTTTCGCGTTGTGCGTCAAGATTGTAAGTCTTAAAAAACTCATAGGATAAAAAAGCAAAAGAGGTGTTTTGATGCCACGACTTATGCTGGTTGTACCGTGTTACAACGAGAGTGAGGTTTTCCCGATTACCGAGAAAGCGCTCAGCGAATATGTCTCTATGTTGATTGAAAAGGGAAAGGTAGCAAAAAATAGCGGAATTCTCTTTGTGAATGACGGCAGTAAAGACGACACCTGGGAGCAGATAACCAAGGCTCATAAAACAAATCCGCTCGTGTACGGACTTAATTTGTCTGCAAACGTGGGCCATCAGAACGCGCTGCTTGCAGGACTCAATACCGTTTGTGATTTTTGTGATATTGCTGTTAGCATAGATGCCGACTTGCAGGATGATGTGGCTGTCATCGAAGAGATGATAGATAAATATCAGTCGGGTGCAGATATTGTTTACGGCGTGCGAAGCGAACGCAAAACCGATTCGTTTTTCAAGCGCTCCACAGCGCAAGGCTTTTATAAGATTATGAATTGGCTCGGCGTTAAGTCGGTATATAACCACGCAGATTATAGACTTATGAGCGCGAGAGCGCTAAAGGGCCTCTCACAGTATAAGGAAAGCAACCTGTTTTTGCGCGGAATAGTTCCGCTTTTGGGATATAAGAGCGAACGTGTGTATTATGCACGAAAAGAACGCGCAGCAGGGGAGAGCAAATATCCGCTCAAAAAGATGCTCTCTTTTGCGTGGAACGGCATAACCTCATTTAGTATAAGGCCGATAAAACTCATAGCTTTGCTCGGACTATTGATAATACTTTGTTCGATTGCGGCGTTTGCTTATATTCTCATTTCGTATTTTGCAGGCAAAACCGCGGCGGGTTGGTCATCGCTTATGGTGTCAATTTGGTTTTTGGGCGGAGTTCAGCTTTTCTCAATCGGTGTGGTCGGACAGTATGTCGGCAAGACATATATGGAGAGTAAGGAGCGCCCGAGATATAATATTTGTGAGTTCTTAAAACACGATTAGTTAAAATACCCTTTGAAGTAAAATTCAAAGGGTATTTGTATTTTTATTAATTTCACAACACTGCGCACTTAAGAAAAACAGGTTTCAAACTTAATAAAATTAAGTTTTAAGCCCGAGAATATAAAAATCGACAGAAAAATGCATAATTGATTGACTTTTAAGAAGGATTTCAATATACTTGTTAGGTATTAAAAATCGGAGGGAATATATGTCTATAACCGAAAAACTGTACGGAAGTATGGTATTTAATGATTCAGAAATGAAGGCGCGTTTGCCGAAGGATACATATAAGGCGATGAAGGCTTGTATCGCGGAGGATAGAGCGCTTGATACCAATATTGCAAATGTCGTTGCAAAGGCTATGAAGGAGTGGGCTATCGAAAAGGGCGCCACCCATTATACCCATTGGTTCCAGCCAATGACAGGCATAACCGCCGAAAAGCACGACAGCTTTATCTCGCCCGTGGGTGATGATAAGGTAATAATGGAGTTCTCAGGCAAGGAGCTCATAAAGGGAGAGCCCGATGCATCAAGTTTTCCGTCGGGCGGACTGCGCGCAACCTTTGAAGCACGCGGATATACTGCCTGGGACCCCACATCATATGCATTTGTTAAGGACGATACACTGTGCATTCCCACAGCGTTTTGCTCCTATGGCGGCGAGGCGCTTGATAAAAAAACACCGCTTTTGCGCTCGATGGAGCTTATAAACGACAAGACAATGCGACTTTTGCGCCTTTTCAAAATGGACGATGTTAAGCGTGTTTATTGTAATGTCGGCGCAGAGCAGGAGTATTTTCTTATAGACAGAAAATATTATAATTCTCGAAAAGACCTTACATACTGCGGTAGAACGCTTATGGGCGGCCGTCCGCCCAAGGGTCAAGAGATGGATGACCATTATTTTGGTGCAATAAAACCGCGTGTTAAGGAATTTATGAACGAGCTTGACTGTGAACTTTGGAAGCTCGGAGTACTTGCAAAGACCGAGCACAACGAGGCAGCTCCCGCACAGCACGAGTTGGCACCAATATATGAAACCGTTAACGTTGCATGCGACCAGAATCAGCTCGTGATGGAGATGATGAAGCGCATCGCAACTCGTCATTCGCTCGTATGTCTTTTGCACGAAAAGCCGTTTAAGGGTGTAAACGGAAGCGGAAAGCATAATAACTGGTCGCTTTCAACCGATACGGGTGTTAATCTTTTTAAGCCGGGCAAAAAGCCGCACGAAAACAAGCTTTTCCTCATAATGCTTGCAGCCGTGCTTCGCGCTGTTGATGAGCATCAGGGTCTTCTGCGTGCCACAGTTGCTTCTGCGGGAAATGACCACCGACTCGGCGCACATGAGGCGCCCCCTGCAATCGTTTCAATATTTTTGGGCGATAAATTAACAGAAATATTAGAATCAATCGAGGGTGGCAAGGAATATCTTAACGAAAAAATGCCCGAGCTTGAAATAGAGGGCGCACACGTGTTGCCGCATCTTAAAAAGGATTCGACCGACCGCAACAGAACCTCTCCCTTTGCTTTTACGGGCAATAAGTTTGAGTTCCGTATGCTCGGCTCAAGCCTCTCAATCGCCGACCCTAACGTTGTGCTCAACACAATTGTCAGCGAAGTTCTTGATGATTTCTGCAACCGACTTGAAAATGCAGAGGATTTCTCAAGCGAGGTATTTTCAATAGTGCGCGACACATACAAAGCGCATAAACGCATTGTGTTTAACGGTGACGGCTATTCGGATGAATGGAAAAAGGAAGCCAAAAAGCGCGGGCTTTTGAACCTTTCGTCAACGGTTGATGCGCTGCCGATGCTAATATCGGACAAAACTGTCGGCACATTCTCGCGTTATGGTGTTTTTTCACGCACAGAGCTTGAGTCACGTTATGAAATAATGCTTGAAAACTATTCAAAGACCATAAACATCGAAGCACTCACAATGCTCGATATGGTTAAAAAGGACGTAATGCCCGCTGTCAGCGCATACACATCAAAATTAGCAGACGCTATCGTAAAGAAAAAGGCGGCTTTGAAGGATTGCGGCTGCAAACTTGAAGAGGGGCTTCTCAAAAAGCTCTCTTTCCACGCAGACAGAGTGTATGAAGGTGTTTTGGTGCTTGAGCAGGTTGAGTCCCGCGCAAATTCGGGCGATGCATTGCAGACAGCAAAATATTATCACGACACAGTTTTGAAAACTATGGAAGAGCTGCGTGTCGATGTTGATGAAATAGAGATGAATATGTCGGCACTTGATTGGCCATATTCATCCTATGGACAACTTCTTTTCGATATATAATTGAAAGCGGGGATTCTAATCCCCGCTTTTATTTTTTTGAAAATATGATATAATTTTTATAAGGAATTTAGTCTTTTCGGTTGTATAATAAATGAAAGGATTACTTTCAGTCTCTATAGGGGAGGATAAACGATGGATAACGGTGAAAGTAGCTACCGCCGTTTTCTTAATGGTGATGAGAGTGCCTTTGACGATATAATGAAGGAGCTTTTTGACCCGCTTGTATTTTTCATAAACCGTTATGTGCAGGATGTTCACGCAGCCGAGGATATAGCCATCGATGTCTTTTCGGAATTGGTGGTTAATAAGCATCGGTACAATTTTAAGGTGTCGCTTAAGACATATTTGTTTATGCTCGGCCGTAGCCGCGCCCTTAACTACATAAAACACCGAAAGGTTTTGAATTTTGTGGAATTGGACGAGGAGCAAAGCAGAGCCGAAGATGAGCATACGCTTGAAGAAAGCGTTCTTGCTGATGAACGCAAAAAAGCGGTCAGTGGCGCACTTGCAAAACTGCCTGACGATATGCGTGTTGCCGTGCATCTGATTTATTTTGAAAATTTGTCGTACGATGAGTCGGCAAAGATTATGAAAAAGAATCGCAAGCAGGTGGATAACCTTTTATATCGTGCCAAAGGGCAACTTCGCACCATTTTAGGAAAGGATGGTGAGCTGTTATTATGAGAACATTTTATGAACGCAAGGCTGAGATTTTCCGTCTTAGCGAAGAAAAAATCAAACGCAGAAAAAAGGTTCGCAACAGAGTGATTTTTTCGTGCGCACCCATCCTTTTGTGTGCCGTTTTGTTTTCGTTCACCGTTTTGCCCGAGCTTATGTCGGTGAAAAATGATTCTGCCTCGGAAGACGAATATTACAGTATCGCATTTATGTATGTTACAGCCGAAATTACGGATTTTCAAAACGATGATTATTATAGAAAAATAGATAATAAAGAAGATGTGAATGAAGCTCTTAATATGATTGAGTCATTTGGTCTTTTTTTAGAAGAAGCAGAGGATGCAACCGATACGTATGACCCCGAAACAAAGGGCGATGCAGGAGCGACACAATCAAAAAAGCCGAACGCCACTAAAAAAGAGGATTATGTCAGCGGTACCGAAAAAAATGATAATTATAAAATCACTTTTACAGATACTGAGGGTAAAAAAGCAGTTTATACATTAAAAGGCCGTGTATTGAAAAACAAATCAACCAATGACGAAATCATACTATCAGACAGTCAACTTGCAAAACTTAAAACAACGCTTGGAATAAATAATTAAAGGGAGTGAATACTGTGAAGAAAAAATGGATATTGCCTTTATGCATCGTTGCGGGTGTTTTAGTATTACTCTTGATAGGTGCCATAGTTTTTGTTTTCTCATTAGGTGTAAGCGGATATACAGTAACATCGGGCAGAATGCTTTGGGTTTCGGACAGTCCGTATATTGTCACCGATGACAGTGGCGTAATGTATATGTCTGACAATAACAAAACCAAAGATTTGTTCAACGATATAAAAACGGGCGATTCCATTTTGGTTGTTCACGGTGGTGTGGAAGAATCATATCCCGCTTTTACCGATGCGTATTATGTTCTGAAACTCAAAACGGGTGACGAAAAGGATATAAAGGATGTCGAGAAAGTAGTAGATACCTTTGTTATCGAGGACACGGAATATGACGAAGCCTATGCCCCCGACTCTGACGCGTATGAAACAACTTATTGTAGGACCGTACAAACTACTATATATTTTGAAAACGGGGAACAGTTCTCTTTCACAGGAGAGGACTCTGTAACCTTAACCGATATACTCACAAATCTGAAATACGATAAAAATAAACTGTGCAAGTGTCTGCCCGAGTATACCGTAGAGACAGAGTTTGGCACCTGTTACGGAGTGCGTCTGTCGGGGGACGAGTATGCAAGATGCGACGAAGGACAGGCTGCATTTAGCGATGAACAGGCATCAGAGGTTAAAAGAATCATACTTTGGGCTGAAAGCAAGGCAAAAGGGAGTGGTAACGGATGAAAAGGTTAAAATTCTTGTTAGCGTCGGTTAGTTTGCTGCTTGTCTGCGTAATATTAGCGGGCTGCGGCACTTCGGCACAGGCTGCAGACTTGATGGAGGGAATAACCGCAAGGCAGGTCGCCTCTGTTGATACAAAGGCATATAGCGCCGATGTTGCCGACTTCTGCGTAAGACTTTTTAAGGCTAATGAGAAAGACGGGGAAAACACCCTGATTTCGCCGCTATCTGTGCTGTGCGCCCTTTCAATGACGGCAAACGGTGCAAAGGGTCAGACCCTCTCGCAAATGGAATCGGTTTTAGGACTTAATACCGAAGAACTTAACAATTTTGTATATAGCTACACAAAATCCTTGCCAAAGTCTGAAGATTACAAACTTTCCCTTGCAAACTCAATTTGGTTTACCGACAGTGAGCGTTTTGCTGTGAACAGGGATTTTCTCACACTCAATGCTGACTACTATGGTGCCGATATTTATAAGGCGCCTTTTGATAAATCAACGCGGGACGATATAAATAATTGGGTCTGCAAAAAGACCGATAATATGATAAAAGAAGTGCTTGATGAGGTTCCGCGCGATGCAATAATGTATCTTGTAAACGCCTTGGCATTTGAGGCAGAGTGGGAAGAATGCTATGAAGAGCATCAGGTCCGCGAGGGCACCTTCACAAACCGCGAGGGTAAGAAGCAAAAGTGCGAATTTATGTATTCGAGCGAAGGCGTATATCTTGAAGACGATAATGCTACGGGTTTTATAAAATACTATAAAGACGGTAAATATGCCTTTGTTGCGCTGCTTCCCAATGAAAACATGAGTGTGTCTGAATATGTAAAAACTCTCGATGGAGAAAAGATAGGAAACCTGCTTTTGACTTCACAGTATTGTGATGTGAAGAGCGCCATACCGAAATTCGAAACCGAGTACAGTACCGATATGGCAATGGTGTTATCAAAAATGGGAATGAGTGATGCCTTCTCTATAGACGCTGCGGATTTCAGAGGACTCGGCACATCGAGTGAAGGCAATATCTTTATAAGCCGCGTGTTACACAAAACCTATATATCCGTGGCGGGGAAGGGCACAAGGGCGGGCGCCGCAACCGTGGTTGAAACGAAATGCGGTAGCTCAGCCGTTACGGAAACAAAGAAGATATATCTTGACCGACCCTTTGTTTATATGATAATAGACTGTAAAAACAATATACCGTTTTTTATTGGAACAATGAATGATATCGAGAAATAAAAAAATCACCCGTGAGGGTGATTTTTTTATAACGTTATTAAATTTGCGTTTATGTTTTCTGCCAGTGTTTTGATACTTCCGTGACAGGTGAAAAAAAGTATTTGATTTTCACTTGAATACTGCTTTAAAAAAGCCATAGCACGCTCGGTGCGGTCATCGTCGTATTGCGCGAAAATATCGTCAAGCATCAGCGGTAGCTTTTGGTCGCCCGCCGTGATTTTTGAGAGCGCAATACGAAGACAAAAATCAAGCTGGTCGCGCGTTCCCGCGCTTAAGTATTCACTTTCAAAGGGTAGAGGATTGCCCTTTTGGGTAACACGCACCGAGAAATCATTTGAAACAGTGGCGTTTATGTGATTCTCGTCTGTGAACGATGCTAAAAGCTCTCCTGTCAGGCGGTTGAGTTCCGGCGCAAAGTTCTGGCGCATATCGGTGTATGCCTCAAAAAGTACATCTTTTGCGGTCTGAAGCGCTTCAAAATGCGCGTTTTGAGAAGTGAGCCGTTCTTTTCTTTCGCAGATAAGTCGCTCTAGCACTGCAATACTGCGTTTACCTTTAAAAATATTTTCGCAAACCGTGCGTTCGCGCTCGAGCGCAATGTCGAGCTCTTTAATGGCGTCGGCAGTGTTGCTGAGTTCCTTTTCATATTCTTTCTCGGTTTTTAACAGTGCGGTATCTGAGCTTTCGTTTTGCTTTAGTGTGCTTGAAAGTTCTTCGAAATTAACATCCTTTAGAGGACTCTTTGAAAGGAAAAGATATAAGGAATCAAGTCGGTTTAATTTTTGTTCCAAATCAAAAACTTTCTTTTCTGCATCCGAAACATTAACACCTAAAATATCAAAAATTTCCTTTTCGGTGTTTTCTGCTTGTGTTTTAAGAGAAGAAATTTCAGTCTCTGTTTTTTCAAGCACC
The DNA here is from genome assembly GCA_045601885.1 of Acutalibacteraceae bacterium. Classification (GTDB taxonomy): domain Bacteria; phylum Bacillota; class Clostridia; order Oscillospirales; family Acutalibacteraceae; genus SIG589. The sequence continues at coordinate 47,006 of JAZSAN010000017.1, forward strand.
TTTTGTTTTTCCAAACTGTCGGACTGCATCAGCTTTTTGCGTTCAACACGCATGTTATAAACGCTTTCAGCCTGAGTGCGCTGTGTTCTCAAACTAAGTTCTTCGTTTTTTAAATTTATTAGCTGTTCGCGCAGTTTAATGTGCTTATTTTTCTGTTCTCCTTGTTTTTTTGCGTTAGTGATTGCGATGATGAAAAAGATTATAGCAGGCGCGAGCATCGAAAGGAAAACGGGTGACGAAAAGTATCCCACAACGGCCGATATAAGAAAGAGAAAGGCCACAACAAACATTATGGGCGAAGAGGCGGACGCTTTATTTTCGGTCGAGAGCCTTTCTTCGAGTGCGGAAATTTTTCCGATAATATCTCTGCTTTGCACATCAACCCTTTGAAAATCCTCCCACGCGTTGTTTACAGAATCATCAATGTTTTCTAACGATTCAGCGTCTGCTTTTTGCGAAACTGCGTTGGTTTTCTCTTCGATTCTTGTCTTCAAAATATTAAGTTCGCCCAAAAGTGCCTTTGAACGATTGAGTGTATCCGCCGTTATGTCTGTGAGTTGATTTTTAAGCAAATCCGCTTCCGTTCGTGCTTCAAGCTCGCTTTTAATAAGTTCACTTTGTGCGGCGGCACGACTCATATTAAGAGCTGATTCAAGCTGTTCTTTCTCTAACTTTAGCGCTTCTAAATTTTGCGTTTTTTCTTTTATGCTTTTTTCATATTGCAAGCGGGTATCTTCTAAGATTTTTGCATCATCAAGCTCGCGCTCAAGGGAGTGTATCTCGCCTTCAAGCCTGTCCGCAAGACCTACTTTTCTGGGTGTGCGAAGACCGGTTTGCGCTTTTTGAATGCGCTTTACAATCTGTTCGTAGCCTTCTCCCGAATCGCTTATGTAAACCGAAGAAGCAAGCTTTCCCGATAATTCCTCAGTGCCATCGTCCGAAAAAGCGGGCAGACTGCCAATATAAATGCTTCGCTCAAATGCGCCTGCGCCGAGTGAGAAAAATATCTCGCCCACATCTTTGTCGGCAGGTAGTGTAACGGCTGTGCCCATTCCTTTTTCAATAAGCACGGTTTTGTCGCTTTTTTGACTTTTGCCAAACTGCTTTGAAAGAATATAGCTTTTGCCACCGTGCGAAAACTCAATGCTCCCGCCCATCTTTTCTCCTGAGAAGGGGACATAGCGGCGGCGCAGATTAAGGCTTATATCATTTTTCTGAGTTCCGCTTCCGTAAAACATCATACGGATAAAACTCATAATTGTGGTTTTACCATCCTCGTTGTTGCCAAAAACAAGGTTAAACCCGTCATCAAAGGAGAGTGAAAAATCGTGTAGCTTTCCGAAATTTTCAATATGAAGCTTCTCAATTATCACTAAATTCAACCTCCCTCATATTGAGAGCCGCAAGACCGAGTCTTAACGCCTCTTTCAGTTTCTCTTTTTCTTCTGCATCCACACACTGCTCTATGCGGCTTAGCATTTTATTAACGAAAATACCCTTTAAGGTCTGCTCGTTTTTAATAAGGTCGAGATTTTCGCGCACATATGTGCAGTCGCGCGTTTTTATGTAATAAACCGAGTGTTCAAGCCCCGCGTTTATAAAATCTGTGTCGGGTGTGAAATCACACTCACCCATGAGCAACAGCTTTATAAGATTGTTTTCGTGACTCATAAGAGCATTTTTTGCAAGTGTGATTATTTCGTTGCTGTCATTAGCGCTTGAAACATCCAAAGAAACGGTTTCATAGGTGCGTTTGCTGATAGGCAAAAATTCAAGTTCTGCGCGGTTTTTGGAAACAGTGCCGATGTAAACGCCCTTTGGTCCGAGTTCGTCAAAACCCAACGGCTCAGGACATCCGCAGTAAGCGTAGGGCACGGTGTCGGCATATAAAATTTCGGTTGCTTTGTGCACGTGGCCGAGCGCAACATAGTCCATACCCGTCTTGGCAATAATCGGAGCGGTAACAGGATTATACGGACCGCCAGACAGGTCAGCGTGCATAAGCAAAATGTTTGTTCCATCTTCGGCTTTTGGCAGAGAAAAGGAATCGCTGTATGCGCTGACAAAAGGAACCGAGTGAATATGAACATCATTTATCTCAATAGTCTCTGCGGTTTTGAATATATGAACATTTTCGCTCCATTTTGTGTTATACGGCGAGTCCGCGCTGAGATAATCGTGGTTGCCCGGTGTAATGGCAACAAAGGTGTCCGGCATACTCTCAAAGTATGCCTTAACGTTTTTCAGTGTATCTGCCGAAACATCGTTCGAGTCAAAAAGGTCCCCTGCGATTAAAAGCAGTTCAACACCGCGCTCGATACAAATATCCCGTATTGTGCCGAGCGTGTGCAAAATCTCCGCTCTGCGTTCAGACGCAAGAGACGATAGTGAAGACAACTCGGCGCCTATGTGAAGGTCGGCGCAGTGCATAATCTTTATAGAGTTCATATAATCATCCTCCAAAATAATTTTAACATCATACCATCTCTTTGGCAAGAAATTATTGCATAAGAGTAAGTATTAGTATATAATAATAAATTGATATAGTATGTTTGGAGTGAAAATATGGATGTAAAAGTCGGCGATGTGCTTAAAATGAAAAAAAAGCATCCCTGCGGGAGCGACAGCTTTATAGTTACACGTGTGGGGATGGATTTTAAGATGCGCTGCTGCGGTTGCTTGCATGAGGTGATGCTGCCGCGCGCAAAGGTCGAAAAAAACATCAAAAGAATAGAAAGGAACGACTCTGATGTTCGATAAATTAAAGGCGGTTGAGGACCGCTACGAAGAGATAGGACAGCTTTTACTTGACCCCAATGTCGTAACCGACCAGGAGCAGTATAAAAAGCTGATGAAGGAACACAAACAAATCACGCCCGTAGTTGAAAAATATCGTGAGTATGTTGCAGCAAAAAAGGCAGAAGAAGAAGCATTGATGTTGCTCGATGACAGTAGCTTGGATAAGGATTTCAAGGAACTCGCACAGGAGGAACTCAGCGAGGCAAAGGCGGCTATTGAACTCTGCTCAGAGGAGCTTAAGGTTTTATTACTGCCGCGCGACCCCAATGATGACAAGAACGTTATAATTGAGATTCGCGGCGGCGCAGGCGGCGAAGAAGCTGCACTCTTTGCGGCGGCACTTATGAGAATGTACTCTATGTATGCCGAGGCAAGACGCTGGAAGATTGAACCCGTCGGCGGAAACGAAACCGAGCTTGGCGGTTACAAGGAAGTCAGCTTTATGATTGAGGGCGAGGGCGCATATTCGCGCTTTAAGTACGAAAGCGGTGTGCACCGAGTTCAGCGTGTGCCCGAAACCGAAACCTCGGGAAGAATTCACACCTCAACCGTTACGGTTGCCGTATTGCCCGAAGCAGAGGATGTTGAAATCGAAATAAATCCTGCGGATTTGCAGATTGATACCTATCGTGCAGGCGGCGCAGGCGGTCAGCACGTTAACAAGACCGAATCGGCAATTCGCATAACCCATCTGCCGACAGGACTCATAGTTGAGTGTCAGGACGAACGCAGTCAGCACAAAAACAAGGATAAGGCGATGAAGGTTTTGCGTTCAAGGCTGTATGAGCAGATGCTCACACAGCAGACCGAAGCAATAGCATCAGACAGACGCGCTCAGGTCGGAACGGGCGACCGTTCGGAGAGAATTCGAACATATAACTTCCCGCAAGGACGCGTTACCGATCACCGCATTGGACTCACTCTTTATAAAATAGAGCAGATAATGAATGGCGACCTTGACGAAGTTATTGATGCGCTTATAACACATTACAGAACAGAAATGCTAAAGGCAGAGAATTAGTATGGAAACAATTCGTTTAACCGATGATATAAACGGTTACAAAAAGGCGGCTGAGCTTTTAATAGGTGGCGGAATTGTTGCAATTCCAACCGAGACTGTGTATGGCCTTGCGGCTTCTGCCTATGACGAAAACGCAGTAAAAAAGGTGTTTTTTGCAAAGGGTCGTCCGCAGGATAATCCCTTAATCGTGCATATTTCGGATATGGATATGCTTTCTTCGGTTGCAGAGAATATACCGCAAAAAGCATACGAACTTGCAGAAAATTTCTGGCCCGGACCGCTTACACTTGTCTTGCCGCGAGGCGAAAAAATACCAAAATCGGTATCGGCAGGACTTGATACAGTAGCGGTCAGAATGCCTTCGTCTACGGCGGCAAGGGATGTAATATCGCTTTCAAAATTACCCCTTGCGGCACCATCTGCAAATATTTCGGGCTCTCCGAGCCCCACATCTGCAAACCACGTAATATCCGACTTGGACGGAAAAATAGATGCCGTAATAATGTCGAAAAAATGCAGTGTTGGTGTTGAATCAACGGTGGTGTCGCTCGTCACAAACCCGCCGCGACTGCTTCGACCCGGTGGAATCACTGCAGAGCAGCTGCAAGAATTTTTGCCCGACCTTGTAATAGACAAGGCGGTGCTTTCCGAGCCTGAAAAGGACAAGCCCGTTGCAAGTCCGGGAATGAAGTATAAGCATTATTCTCCCAAAACCAAAATAATAATGGTGGAGGCAAGTGGTAAGCATTTTGCTGACTATGTCAATAGTGAGAGCGATTGCGGTGCAATATGCTTTTATGAGGATGAGCAACAGCTTAAATGCCCGTTTGTAAGCTATGGCTCGCAAGCAGATGACTCTTCACAGGCAAACGGACTTTTTGAGGCGCTTCGCACGGCAGATACGTTTGGTGTTACGCGCGTGTTTGTCCATGCGCCTTCAAAAAACGGTGTTGGCCTTGCAGTTTATAATCGACTCATAAGGGCTGCAGGCTTTGAGGTGATAGACGTATGAGGACGGTAATAGGTATTACGGGTCCCACGGGCTCGGGCAAAAGTCTCTTTTCCGAGGTGGCAGAGCAAAAAGGCTTCTTTGTAATCGACTGTGATAAGGTCGCACGCAAAGAGAGCGAAAACGAAGAAATGCTCTCGCTTCTATGCCTCAGGTTTGGAAACGATTTGTTAAAGGATGGCTGTCTTGAGAGAAAACTTTTGGCAAAAAGAGCCTTTGCATCAAAGCAAGATACTGATGATATGAATAGTATTATGCTTCCCTTTATAGTAAATAGCGTTGAAAAGATAATGGAAGACAAGGATAAGGTGCTGCTTGATGCACCAACGCTGTTTGAGAGCGGACTTGATAAATGCTGTGATGCCGTAATCGGTATATTGGCGGAAGAGTCTTTAAGAAAGGCAAGAATAATTTCTCGTGATGGCTTGTCTATGGAAGACGCAAAAATTCGTTTGTCTGCGGCGAAAAGCGATGATTTTTTCAGCACACGCTGCGATGCGGTTATAATAAATAACGGCGACAAACAAGATTTCATAAATAAAGCGGAAGAAATTCTGCAAAAATATATTTAACGGAGGAACGATAATGGCAACAGCAAAAGAATTAAAAGAAAAATTGTTTGCACAAAAGAAAAACGGAATACTTAATGCAAACGAAGAAACCATGAAAAAAGCAGATGCCTTTTGTGAGGACTATAAAGCATTTTTGGATGCGGCAAAAACTGAGCGCGAGGCGGTAAATACTGCAATTAAGTTGGCAGAGCAAAAGGGCTTTGTGGAGTTTGACTGCGAAAAGGAATATAAAGCAGGAGACAGAATGTATATAAATAACCGCAATAAAGCGGCAGCGTTTATCGTAATGGGTAAGCGTCCGGTTATTGAGGGTGTTCGCGTTACTGCAGCCCATATTGATTCTCCCCGCCTTGACCTTAAACCCAATCCTTTATATGAAAGCAATGAACTTGCTCTTTTCAAAACACACTATTACGGCGGAATAAAGAAATATCAGTGGACAGCAATTCCGCTTTCACTTCACGGCGTTGTAATCAAGCGTGACGGAACGAGTGTTGATGTTAGAATCGGAGACGATGAGAATGACCCCTGTTTTGTTGTAACAGACCTTTTGCCGCACCTTGCCGCAGAGCAGAGCAAGCGCACGCTCTCGGACGGAATCAAGGGTGAAGAGCTCAATGTTTTGATTGGCAGCTATCCCTTTAAGGACGATAGCGAGAGTGAGCTTGTAAAACTCAATATTCTCAAAATTCTCAACGAAAAGTACGGAATAGTTGAAAAAGATTTCCTCTCAGCAGAGCTTGAGTGTGTACCTGCGTTTAATGCGCGTGATATCGGCTTTGACCGTTCTCTCATCGGTTCTTACGGTCATGATGACCGCGTTTGTGCATATCCTGCGCTTAGAGCAGCGATGGATATGGACACACCCGAGCATACGGTAATAATCGTTCTTGCAGACAAGGAAGAAATCGGATCGGAAGGTAACACAGGACTTAATTCTTCCTTCCTCAAGTATATATTTATGGACATTGCAGGAATGCAGGGAGTTGACGGATATAAGGTAATGCGTAATTCCAAATGTCTTTCTGCAGACGTTAACGCCGCATTTGACCCCACCTTCCCCGATGTTATGGAGCCCAGAAATGCTTCCTACCTTAATTATGGTGCAGTAATTACAAAATACACAGGCTCACGCGGAAAATACAGCACAAATGATGCGTCTGCCGAGTATGTGGGATATGTTTGCAAGCTGCTCGATGATGCGGGTGTAGTATGGCAGGCAGGGGAGCTTGGAAAGGTTGATGCAGGCGGTGGCGGAACTGTTGCTATGTATATATCAAACCTTGGCCTTGATGTTGTTGACCTTGGCGTGCCGGTGCTCTCAATGCATGCTCCGTTTGAAATCGTTTCAAAGTTCGATGTATATATGACCTATCTTACAGTATTGGCATTTTCAAAGTAACAAGGCTTCATTCTTTTTCATAGTATGTAATGTTCCTTTTTTGGAACATAATGCTGTGAGAGGGAAGTAGAACTATGAACAGTTATAGAGAAACTAACTACGGTAACGGCTGTTGTGGACTTTTGACGGCTTTGTTTATAATTGCCGCAACATTAGTTCTCGCTGTCGGTATCATACTTGGAGCGATTTTCAGCACATTCTTTACAACAATTATCGCCGCTTTAGCGATACTCGCAATTGTAATGCTTATATTGCTGATAATTCTTCTCATAATCAGATATTGCAGAAATTGCAGATGCTGACAAAAACCCCGAAGAGAAATTCTTCGGGGTTAATATTTTAAAAATAAAAATAATTTTTAGAAAATATTTGATTTTTGTTAAGTATATGATATAATATTGATAGAAGGAGGCGTATATCGTGAAAAAAATAGCATTATTACTTTCGGTTTTAATATTGTTTTGTTCGTGTCTGTGCGCCTGCTCGGTTGACGATAATGACTACAGTGACGGTGACGGCAACAGTGAACTGATATCAATGGAGAATAAAAAAATATCTAATGATGATATTGAATTCAAGGTTGTTTCGATTGACGAGGAAAAAGAACAGAACAAGGTAAAAACATATAAAAGTGTGTATGAGGCTGCCGATTTTTCTGTAAAACTTGAAAAGGTTAAGACATCGGGAAATATTTATGTAACCGATGATAAACTGAGTCCAAAGTATCCCGAAAAAACACTGCTGCCTGAATATGATATCGAAGCGCTCAAGTCAATAATGGTGGAAGCGTATTTTGCAAAAACCAATTCGATACTTGATGAAACGATTATGTTTGTAAGTCAGCCCGAGTTTTCGGTCAAGAGCTTCACAGGTAAGCTTGTCGTAACATATTATATATATTTTGAGCCTTCGGTTGACGAGTTTGGCGTCACTTGCTATAAATCGGCAAAGCGCCTTCGTCTGACGGGCGATTTGTATACCTACTCGGTGCAGTAAATAAAGAAATTAAAAGCGGTGTTTACACCGCTTTTTTTTGTTGCCTTTAAGCGCTTGTTTTCTTAGTTGGCAAAAATGTGTCGTTTTTTGTAAAAACTATACAAATTTGGACAAAATGCACAATATTAATCGTTTCAGTTTACACAAAAAACGACTTGAAAAAATCAGAAAAACTTGTTAAAATATAAGTAAATACAGCAAGGAGGGGATTTGGTTGAAAACGGAAGAGAAAATCAGCTTATACAGCAAGCAGCTTATGAGCGATGCGTATGAGTTTTTGGGATGTCATAAAAACGGTAAAAATTTCGTTTTCAGGGTATGGGCTCCAAACGCTGCCGCCGTGTCGGTGGTGGGAGATTTTAACGGCTGGGATATAGCTGCAAACCCAATGGAATGTAAAGATGGTGTTTGGCAGAGCGAATGTGATGTAAAGGTGTATGATAATTATAAATATGCCGTTACGTCAAAGGATGGAAAAACTGTTTTAAAGGCTGACCCCTTTGCTTTTCATGCGGAAACTGCGCCTGCAACAGCATCAAAGGTCTATGAACTGGGTGGCTATGCTTGGCAGGACGACGCCTGGTGCGAAAAACGCGCAAGTACAAATGTTTATGAAAGCCCTGTAAATATTTATGAGGTTCATTTAGGCTCGTGGCAGAGAAATGAGGACGGAACGGTGCTAAGCTATGTCGAGCTTGCCAACCGTCTGTCAAAATATGTCAAGGATATGGGATATACCCATGTGGAGCTTATGCCGATATCAGAATATCCGTTCGACGGGTCTTGGGGGTATCAGGTAGGCTCATATTATGCGCCGACATCCCGATTCGGTACACCCCACGATTTTATGAAATTTATTGACATTATGCATAGCGCAGATATAGGTGTAATACTCGACTGGGTGCCCGCCCATTTTCCGAAAGACGAGCACGGACTGTACCGTTTTGACGGAGGAGCGTGTTATGAACACCCCGATTCACGAATTGGCGAACACAAGCAGTGGGGTACGGCGGTCTTTGATTACGGCAGGGTGGAAGTAATGAATTTCCTTATTTCCAATGCGGTGTATTGGCTAAAGTACTATCATATTGACGGAATTCGTGTGGACGCCGTGGCATCAATGCTTTATCTTGATTATAACCGTGCTGACGGCGAATGGGTGCCAAATTCTTACGGCGGCCGTGAAAATTTAGCGGCAATTGAGCTTTTGCGCCGTGTAAATGAAGCGGCCTACAAAGAAAACCCAAGCGTACTTATGATTGCAGAGGAATCAACGGCCTGGCCACTTGTCACAAAACCGGAGGAAACAGGCGGTCTTTCCTTTAATTTCAAATGGAATATGGGTTGGATGAACGATATGCTAAGATATATGTCGCTCGACCCGATATACAGAAAATTCAATCACGAATGTCTGACGTTTTCATTTTTCTATGCATTTTCGGAGAATTTTGTCCTTCCCATTTCACACGATGAGGTTGTTCACGGAAAATGCTCCATGATAAATAAAATGCCGGGAGAATATGAGGATAAATTTTCTTCGCTTCGCGCGTTTTATGCGTATATGATGGCGCATCCGGGCAAAAAGCTTCTCTTTATGGGGCAGGAGTTTGCACAGTTTATTGAATGGAATTATGAAAATCAGCTTGATTGGATGCTGCTCGATTACGATGCGCATAAGAGAATGCAAGATTTTGTTCGCAAACTTAATCATATATATCTTAAATATAAAGCGCTTTGGGAGATAGATTTTTCATGGGAAGGCTTTTCCTGGATATCAAACGACGACAATGAGCAAAGTGTAATTGCGTTTAGAAGAAAAGAAAAATCGGGCAAGGAGATTGTTGCAATATGCAACTTTGTGCCCGTTGCCCGAAGCGGATACAGAATAGGACTTCCCTTCAAAGGAAAATATAAGCTTGTGCTTAATACCGATGATAAAAAATATGGTGGCAAGGGTGCTGCATATATAAAAGAAGTCGAAGCAGAGGATGTGCCGATGCATGGGTATGACCAGTCGGCCGAGTTTGAAATACCGGCATTATCGGTGCTTTATTACGAATGCAAACCAACCGCAAAACGCGGTAGAAAAAAGAACGAAGGTGTTTTAAAATGAGAAAAACCGAGTGTGTAGCAATGTTGCTTGCGGGCGGACAGGGTAGCCGTTTGGGTGTACTCACTAAAAACGTGGCAAAACCTGCCGTTCCCTATGGCGGAAAATACCGCATAATCGATTTTCCGCTTTCAAACTGCATAAATTCAGGAATTGAAACCGTGGGCGTGTTGACACAGTATCAACCGCTTGAACTCAATGACTATATTGGAAGCGGAAAAACTTGGGACCTTGACCGTCTTGACGGGGGAGTTCATGTTTTGCCGCCGTATCAGAAGAGCACGGGTAGCGACTGGTACAAGGGCACCGCAAATGCAATATTCCAGAATATCCCGTTTATTGAGAGATATAATCCTGAATATGTGCTCGTTTTGTCGGGTGACCATATTTATAAAATGGATTATTCCAAGATGCTAAAGCAACACAAAACTACAGGCGCTGCTTGTACCATTGCCGTGCTTGATGTATCTCTTGAAGAGGCAAGCCGTTTTGGAATAATGAACACCAACCCCGACGGCACCATATATGAGTTTGAAGAAAAACCAAAAAATCCTAAAAGCACGTTGGCTTCTATGGGAATATATATCTTTAATTGGAAGCAATTAAAATCATATCTCTGCGACGATGATGAAAAACCCGATTCGTCCAACGACTTTGGTAAAGATGTCATTCCTGCAATGCTTAATGCAGGCGAAAAGATGTATGTTTACCGCTTTGATGATTACTGGAAGGATGTTGGAACGGTAGAGTCGCTTTGGGATGCAAACCTTGATTTGCTTAACCCGAATATTGATTTAAATCTTGCCGACCCGAATTGGAAAATTTACTCTAAAACGGGAAGTCTGCCGCCGCAGTATATTTCTTCTGATGCGCATATTGAAAATTCGCTCATTTCTGACGGATGTGAGATTTGCGGAAATGTCGATTTTTCAATCCTTTTCAAAAATGTCCACATAGAAAAGGATGCCAATGTAATGTATTCTCTAATAATGCCGGGTGCAGTGGTTGAATCGGGCGCAACGGTAAAATATGCAATAGTTGCAGAAAACGCAGTCATAAAATCGGGCGCCACAGTAGGCGAGAGTCCCGAGGATATGAAAGACCTTGACAAATGGGGTATTGCGGTAATCGGTGACGGTGTCACAGTAAACAGGGATGCAACCGTTAGCGCTAAGGCGATGGTTACTGAGGATGTAAAGGAGGGCGCAAGAATATGAGAAAGAACAATGTAATGGGCATAGTTTTTGCCAACGCAAACGAGGATTTGTTGCCCGAGCTTACCATTAATCGTTCAATAGCATCGGTGCCCTTTGGCGGTCGTTACCGAATTATTGATTTTGCGCTTTCAAATCTTGTCAATTCGGGAATTTCCAAGGTCGGCGTTATAACCAAAGAAAATTATCAGTCGCTTATGGACCATATAGGCACTGCAAAATCGTGGGACCTTGACCGCAAAAACGGCGGACTGTATATGCTGCCACCTTATGGTAATGCGGCGGCTCACGTTTATGAAGGAAACATAGATGCGCTCAGAGGAGTGCGCTCGTTTTTGAATAATTCAACAGAGCAGTATGTTGTGCTCTATAACGGAAGTTCTGCCTTTAATATGGATATTTCAAAAATGGTAGAACAGCATATTTCTTCATCGGCGGATATGACCATAGCATATAAATATGGCAAAATGCCGGCAAACCATTTTGATTTGATGGCATTTGAATTTGATGAAGACAAGCGCGTAAATAAGGTGCGCCTTTATGACACAGAGACGCCCGTCTGCAATCACAGTCTCGGAGTTATGGTAATATCCCGTATGCTTTTAATGAGCCTTGTTGACGAGGCGGCATCCGAAAACAAGCGAGTTTTATCTCGCGATGTCATAATGCCGAATGTTGATAAGCTTGTGATAAAGGGCTACGAATTCACGGGATTTGCCGCAGTTATGGACAGTGCTCAAAGCTATGTCGAAGCAAATATGCAGCTGCTCGATAAGGATGTAAGACTTGATTTGTTTAACAGTGAGCGACCAATCTATACCAAGATAAAGGACGCAATGCCCACAAGATACGGACTCTCTTCAAAGGTTACAAATTCGCTTATTGCAGACGGATGTGTAATCGAGGGAACTGTGGAAAATTGTATTTTGTTCAGAGGAGTGCATATCGGCAAGGGCGCAAGCGTTAAAAACTGTATAATCATGCAGGGAAGTAGCGTTGGTAATAATGCAGAGCTGAAATATGTTACTCTTGATAAGGGTGTCACGGTTGGCTATAACCGCGAGCTTTGTGGCGCACCGTCATACTATATCTTTATTAAAAAGGGTTCGAATGTATAGGAGGTAAAAAATGAAGGTTTTATTTGCCACAAGTGAAGCATATCCGTTTGCTATGTCGGGAGGACTTGCCGATGTAGCGGGCGCGCTTCCAAAGGCTCTTCGCAGGCGAATGGTAGGTTGCAGGGTGGTTATGCCGCTTTATTCAACCATACCCGATGAGCTGCGAGATAATATGAAATTTATAACCCATATAACCGTGCCTGTGGCTTGGCGCAGACAGTATTGCGGCATTTTCGAAGCCAAGGTTGGAAATGTTATATACTATCTTTTGGATAATCAGTATTACTTTAAGCGCGACGCGCTCTACGGATATTATGACGATATTGAAAGATTTGCGTTTTTCTCGCGTGCAGTTTTGGAAATACTTCCGCACATAAATTTCCAACCCGACGTCATTCATTGCAACGATTGGCAGACAGCACTGACACCGGTGTATCTTGACAGATTTTATACTCACGATTTGTTTTACAACAGTATGAAAACAGTGCTGACTATACACAACATTCAGTATCAGGGCAAATGCGGAACAGAAATTTTCTCGGATGTTTTGGGACTATCGGGTGACGACTGCCGTGTGGTAGAATATGAGGGTTGTGCCAATCTTTTAAAGGGCGGTATTGAATGTTGCGACCGCATAACAACCGTGTCCCCCACATATGCAGGTGAGATTCTGACGCCCGAATATGCACACGGGCTTGACGGTATTCTTCGTGAACGAGAGTTTAAGCTCTGCGGAATTATAAACGGAATTGATACCGATGTGTATAATCCCGAAACCGACCCGTTGATTTTTGAAAACTACAGCATCGACACCATAGAGAAAAAGGCAGTAAATAAGCAAAAACTGCAAGAGCGAATGGGACTGCCCGTAAGGGACGATGTTCCAATTATCGGAATAGTATCACGCTTGGTCGGTCACAAGGGCTTAGACCTTGTAAAATGCGTGTTTGAAGATATGCTGAAGGCAGATTTGCAGTTCTGTATTTTGGGCAGTGGTGAATGGGAGTTTGAAAACTTCTTTCAGGAGATGGCGCAAAAATATCCCGACAAGGTAGGTTTGCAGCTAGGCTTCGTGCCCGAGCTTGCGCATAAAATATATGCGGGTGCAGATTTGTTCTTGATGCCGTCAAAGAGTGAACCGTGCGGTCTTTCTCAGCTTGTGGCGCTTCGTTACGGCACCATTCCCATTGTGCGTGAAACGGGCGGACTTAACGATACAATCAAGGATAGCGGCGATAATATCGGCAACGGATTCACATTTAAAAACTATAATGCTCATGATATGCTTCATACCGTTTGGCGTGCTTTTGCTGCATTCCAAGATAAAGAAGGCTTTAAAATTCTTTCAAAAAGAGCAATGGAATGTGATAACAGCTGGGGCAAATCGGCAAACGAGTATATCAGACTCTATAAATCCATAAACAGATAGACAAAAGAAGTAATATATGGTAAAATACCTGTATAAATTTTATACAGGTATTTTTTTAGTAGGTGATATAGTGATTGAAATTTTAAAGTCTATATTCTTAGGTATTATCGAGGGTATAACCGAATGGTTGCCCATAAGCAGTACGGGACATATGGTGCTCGTAGACGAGTTTTTGCATCTTAAAGAGACAGATGCTTTTAAAGAATTTTTCTTTGTGGTAATTCAGCTTGGAGCCATACTCGCTGTTGTGCTTTTGTATTTCAGCAAAATTTGGCCCTTCCACACAAAAGCAAAAAAAGAAGAGTTTTTTAAGGCTACAAATGGTAAAAAGCTTGGCGCTATAAAACGTTTTTGCAACAACTATGTATATATGGAAAAAATAATACTCTGGCTTAAAATACTTGTTGCAAGCATACCCGCTGCGGTGCTTGGCCTTTTGTTCGATGACCAGATAGACAGTATGCTAACAGGCGACAGCCGTGCCTTTGTTGTTGCGGCAACGCTGATAATTTACGGCGTTTTGTTTATAATCATCGAAAGCATGAAGAAAAAAGAAACAGTGCTTGATACAAACAATCTTTCATACAAAACCGCACTTGCAATAGGACTGATGCAGTGTTTGGCACTCGTTCCCGGCACATCAAGAAGCGGCACCACAATTTTGGGCGCAATGCTTCTCGGTTGCGGCAGAACGGTTGCGGCAGAGTTTTCCTTCTTCTTGTCCATTCCCGCAATGGCAGGTGGCAGCGGAATCAAGCTTTTGCAGTATTTAGGCGACGGAAATACCTTCACATCAAATCAACTTGTGATTTTGCTTGTCGGAACGGCGGTTGCCTTTTTTGTATCGGTGCTTGCCATTAAATTTTTGATGAGCTATATTCGAAAAAACGATTTCAAGGCATTTGGCTATTACCGAATAGTTTTGGGTATTATTGTGTTATTATATTTTGCATTTAAATAAAGAAAGAGCAGAACTTATAAGTTCTGCTCTTTCTTATTTCATAATTGTCTGAACGCCGTTGATAAATTCGCCAACCGCACGAATTGCCTTTGTGGAACCCTTCTTGAGATTTTTTCGGTTGTCATACATAGCCTTGCCAACCGTTGCAACAATTGCTCCTGCAGCCATTCCCGCGGCAACACCCTTTGCTACGGACATAACATTTTTACTCATAAAAATACCTCTTTTCGTGTTACTTTGTATGAGTATTATGTCCCCAAAAACAAAAAATAAACTAAACTTTATAATCTATCGGCAGAGTCGCAGTGGCATTAAGGTCACTGCCGGCAGTATTATTGTTTTCAAATTCGAACAAGGCCTGAACACCGACCATTGCCGCGTTGTCTCCGCAGTATTTAAGCGATGGGCAGAAAAATTTCATTTTGCGTTTGGCGGATTCTTTAATAAATCTTTCACGAAGCTCGCTGTTTGCCGAAACACCGCCCGCCAACACAACGGTTTCTGCGCCATATTCTTCTGCGGCTTTAAATGTTTTTTGAATTAAAATATCGCAGACCTTTTTCCTCACGGTTGCCGCAAGCACAGGCACATCAATTTCTTCACCCTTTTGCTCTGCGTTGTGAACAAGGTTTATAACCGCGGTTTTAAGCCCCGAGAAAGAAAAATCATATTCACATCCGTCAACCGTCGGTGTGGGAAGCTTATATCTGTTTTCATCAGCAACGGTGGCGATTTTGTCAAGGTTGACACCGCCGGGGTATGAAAGTCCCATCGTGCGCGCCGCTTTGTCAAAGCATTCACCCGCGGCATCGTCGCGTGTGCGTCCTAAAACGACAAAATCGGTGTAGTCCTTGACCATAACAATATGGGTATTACCGCCCGATACCATAAGACATAAAAACGGCGGTTTAAGTTCCGCATTTTCTATGTAATTTGCCGCAATGTGCGAACGAAGATGATGAACGGGAATTAGCGGAATATTAAGTGACATTGAAAGTCCCTTTGCAAAATTCACGCCCACAAGCAAAGCGCCGATAAGTCCGGGTGCAAAGGTTACCGCTATCGCATCCAGGTCCTCATATGTGAGACCTGCGTCCTTAACAGCCTTGTCAACCACCTGTGCTATCGCTTCGGTGTGCCTTCTCGATGCAATTTCGGGCACAACTCCGCCATAAATTTTATGTTCTTCAATCTGCGTTGCAACTACGTTTGATAAAACACATCTGCCCTCAACAACTGCGGCGGCAGTTTCATCACAGGAAGATTCAATTGCAAGAATTTTCATCTTTTATCACCCTTGTCATAATGACGGCATCCTCTTTTGGAGCGTCATAAAAATTTTTCCGTTTTCCCACCCTTGAAAAACCGTGTTTTTCATACAAATATATGGCAGGATTATTACTTTCTCTCACTTCTAGTGAAATAAATGACATATCGTTTTTTATACCGTAATCAATAAGAGCCTCAACTAGCCGAGTGCCGACGGAAAATCCGCGATACTGTGGCAATACCGCAACATTTGTGACATAGCCCTCGTCAAGCACGTGTTGCATTCCTGCATAACCCACAATTTCGCAAAGAGAGTTTTCCGCACAGAAGAAGACCGTGTTAGAACAGAAGGATTCCAAAATAGCGTTTTCGCTCCAAGGCTTAGAAAAGCATTCCTTTTCAATCAAAGCCACAGATGAAGCGTCACCCTTATTAAAAGCGCGGATAGAAATTTTATATTTTAACAGCTTTTGCATAATTTCGTCGCGGCAGCTTCGGTAAACATCAATGTCACAACCAAATGGGTCGGAAACATCCAGACAGATAATTTTCTCATCGCTCACACCGAGCGATAAAAGCGTCTGCCTGTGCGAGTGACTCATGCAAAAGAAAATATCACTATCAAGGTCGCTTTTCGCAAACTGTCTCGAAGCACCGCCCGAAATATCAATGCCGATTTCGCATAGTGCCGCAACACTTTTGTCACAGTACGGCGAGCCGTCCGCAAAAAGCCCTGCGCTTGTCACGGAAAACGGCAAATCAAAAGAATCAAAAATTGCTGCCGCCATGGGACTTCTGCAGGTGTTACCCGTGCATATAAAAATAACCTTTTTCATCGTTTTGCATCAAACCATGTCTTACCGCTTGCGGCATCAACCTGAAGCTCAACCGAAAGCAGCGCGGCATTCTCCATCTCTTCTTTGATAATATTGCAAACGATATCGGCAACCGATTCATTCGCTTCAACTATAAGCTCGTCGTGCACCTGTAAAATAAGACGCGCGTCGAGTTTTTCTTTTTTAAGGCGGTCATAAACGCGAATCATTGCAATTTTAATAATATCAGCGGCCGAGCCCTGAATGGGCATATTTCTTGCAACACGTTCACCAAACGAACGCAAAATTGCGTTTGAAGAAGAAAGCTCGGGCAGATATCTGCGTCGGCCAAAAAGCGTGGTAACAAAACCGTCACGCTTTGCGTTTTCAATTACATTTTGCATATATTCGTCAACCTGCGGATAGGTGGCAAGGTAGCCCTTTATATATTTGTCGGCCTCTGCACGTGAAACGCCAATATCCTTTGAAAGCGAGAAAGCGCCGATTCCATATACAATTCCAAAGTTTACAGCCTTTGCGTGTGAACGCATTACGGGGGTTACAAAATCCACCGGCACATCAAAAACCTCGCTTGCGGTAACGGTGTGAATGTCGGTTCCGCTTTTAAAGGCATCAATCATATTTTTATCGTCTGCCATGTGTGCAAGAACACGCAGTTCAATCTGCGAATAGTCGGCATCGCAAAGCACATAACCCTCTTTTGCCTTGAAGAAGCGACGGAACTGTCTGCCTTCTTCACTGCGTACGGGTATGTTTTGCAAATTCGGTTCAGTAGAGCTGATTCGCCCAGTGCGTGTTTCGGTCTGATTAAAGGTGGAGTGTATGCGTCCGTCGGCTGCAACCTCTTTAAGCAAGCCCTCGCAATAGGTAGAACGCAGCTTTGCAAGCTGACGGTATTCAAGCAACAAGGAAACTGCAGGGTGAGCATATTTTAAGGACTCTAAAACATCGGCATTTGTGGAATAACCGCTTTTGGTTTTCTTTTTTGCGGGAAGCCCCAAATCCTCAAATAAAGCAACGCCGAGCTGCTTTGGAGAATTTAAATTAAACTCATATCCAACAAGGTCGTAAATTTTATTTTCAATAACCGAAATTCGCTCTGCGAGAACCTCAGAATATGCTTTGATTCCCTCAACATCAACAAGTATGCCTGCATTTTCCATATCGCCAAGCACTAGCGCGAGCGGAATTTCAATGCATTCGAGCAAATCGGTTTGTCCGTTTTCTTTAAGTTTTTCTTTTAGCGTGTCACACACACTGCTGTGTAGTGCGGCAAGATAAATGTTTTTATCGTCGCTTTGTATTTGCGGTATTGGTGCGTCATATTCACTTGCGAGACGCTCGGTATCATATTCGGATGCCGACGGGCTCAAAAGATAACCCGCAAGCATGGAATCAAAAACCACACCGCAAAGTGAAATACCGTTATCGGCGCAAAGCTTATATAAGGATTTATAATCAAAAACACGTTTGCTGATTTTTTCATTTTGGAGTAGCGGTGCTACACTCTTCAAATCTGTGTGGGTTGCAAAAGCGCCGCTGCAAAGGTATATTTCTTTTTCAAAAACGATGATATCCAACATATCGCCGCAGGTAAAATCGGAGAATGAGGTCTCTGTAATAGAATTGCCCTGTTTACCCTCAAGACTGTGTGCGTGCGATACATCGATGCCCAAGCGCTCCATGGTTTTATAAAGCTCCAAAGAATTCATAAGCGAGAAAAGCGCCGCATCGTCACGCGGTTTTATTTTATAGTCACAAATCTGACGGCTAATCGGCACGTCAAGACAAATTGTGCCGAGTTTTCGGCTAAGATATGCATTTTCCTTGCCGGCCTTTAATTTTTCTCTGACACCCTCTTTTATGTCAAGCGTGTCAATGTTTTCATAAATATAATCAATATTTCCATAGGCGGAAATGAGCGCAGTTGCGGTCTTTTCGCCAACACCTGCAACGCCCGGAATATTATCCGAGCCGTCACCCATAAGACTCTTAAGCTCTATCATACCGGCAGGTGTCATACCGTATTTCTCTAAAAGTGCAGTTTTATCATATATGGTGCTTTCGGGCTTGCCTGCCTTTGTGGCAGAGAGTACAACAACGGTGTTGTCTGAAATGAGCTGCAGCGAGTCGCGGTCACCCGTTGCAATAACGCAATAATCTCCGTTTTCACCCGCCGCGCTTGAGAGTGTGCCCAAGATGTCGTCTGCCTCAAAGCCTTCACACTCGAGCGACGAATACCCCATAAGTGAAACAAGTTCCTTCATAACGGGGATTTGCTCTGCGAGTTCTTCGGGCATTGCGTGTCTGCCCGCTTTGTATTCGGCATACATTTCGTGGCGGAATGTGGGCTTTTTTAAATCCCACGCAACAGCAACACAGTCGGGCGAATGCTCTTCTATGAGATGCAAAAGTATATTTATAAAACCGTAGATGGCATTGGTATATCTGCCGTCCTTTGTGGACAGCAGTCTTATGCCGTAAAAAGCGCGGTTTATTATACTGTTTCCGTCAAGCGCCAATATTTTCATAAAACATCACCGAATATATTATATCAAAATTAAATACTCTTGTCATCATTTTTTGCAAAATCAAAAGTTTTATGTTAAAATACATATTGGTGATAAGATGAATATAGGAAATTTGAAGATAGAGGGCTTTGCCGCACTCGCACCGATGGCAGGTGTTGCAGACCGCGCAATGCGTGAGCTTTGCCGTTCATACGGCGCTTCGTATACTGTGAGCGAACTCATAAGTTCAAAGGGTATCAGTATGAACGACCGAAAAAGCAAGGAGCTTATGTCATTTTCTGATGCCGAGCGACCGATTGGCATTCAACTTTTCGGCTCTGACCCGAAAACGATGGCAACAGCGGCAGTGGCAGCATGTGAGCAAAACCCTGATTTTATCGATATAAATATGGGTTGTCCCGCACCAAAGGTTGCGGGTAACGGCGGCGGCTCTGCGCTTATGAAGGACCCGATTCTTGCGGGTGAAATCGTAAAGCAGGTAACAGCGTCGGTAGATATCCCCGTGACTGTAAAGATACGCTCAGGTTGGGACGAGCAGAACATAACCGCAGTTGAGGTGGCAAAACGCTGTGAGGATGCGGGCGCTGCGGCGATAACAGTCCACGGCAGAACACGAGCGCAGATGTATTCGCCCCCCGTAAACCTTGATATAATCAAGCAGGTTAAAGAGGCAGTTAGTGTTCCCGTAATTGCCAACGGCGATATTGACAGTGCCAAGGCGGCGGCTCATATGTATGAATATACAGGCTGTGATTTCATAATGGTTGGACGTGCGGCAATGGGTAACCCGTTTATATTCTCTCAGATTAATGCCTATCTTGGCCACGAAACGCTGCTGCCCGACCCACCGCTTTCCAAAAAATTGGCGGTGCTTCTCTCACAGGTTAAAAAAATGATGGAATATAAAGACCCCTATATAGCGATTTTGGAATCGCGCAAACACGCCGCTTGGTATTTAAAGGGTATGAAGGGCGCCGCATCCTTCAGACGTATGTGCGGCGAAATCAAATCGTATGAGGATTTGGAAGAGTTGTGTAAAAGGGTAATGGAATTTCAGGATAATGCTTGAAAAAGCAGCGATATTGTGTTAAAATAGCAGACTGAAGGAAGTTGATAATATGTCAGGACATTCCAAATGGAACAATATTAAAAGAAAAAAAGAAAAAACAGATGCCGCAAAGGCAAAAATATTCACCAAAATGGGCAGAGAGATTGCTGTTATAGTAAAAATGGGTGGACCTAATCCTGCCGAAAACAGCAAACTCAAAGACGCTATTGCAAAGGCAAAGGCGGCAAACGTGCCTAACGAAAACATCGAACGCATAATCAAAAAAGCGGCGGGCGAGGGTGACACAAATAACTATGAGGAGCTTTTGTATGAGGGCTACGGCCCCTGCGGAGTTGCCGTTGTTGTTGAAACCTTGACCGATAACCGCAACCGTACTGCAGGCGAAATGCGTCATTACTTTGATAAATGCGGCGGTAATCTCGGTCAGAGCGGCTCGGTTACATTTATGTTTGAGCGCAAGGGTATAATCGTAATCGAGGGTGAAGGACTCGATGAGGATACCGTTATGGAAGATGCTCTTGAGGCAGGTGCCGATGACTTTACCTTTGACGGCGATGTGTTTGAGATAAGCACCGATGCAAATTCTCTCGGAACGGTGCGTGACGCACTTGAAGAGAAGGGCTACACCTTCGTATCGGCAGAGGTTGAGTATGTTCCGTCCACAACCACCGTTATTGAAGACGAGGCAGCAATAGCAAATATGGAAAAGCTTATTGATATGCTTGAAGATAACGACGACGTTCAGTCGGTATGGCACAACTGGGAAATGCCCGAATAAAAATTTTAAGTTTTAAGGACTCGCATTTGCGGGTCCTTTTTTTGTTCTAAAATAAAATCCTCCGTCATAAAATTAAAAAAACGGAGGACAAGCAAAATGACAAGTGATATATATTCGATAAAAAGATTTGACAGTGCACTTTATGCAATATGTGATGAAATAAAAAGCGTTTTAATGTCTCTGCCGCCGATAGTCAAAACAAATGCACAGGAGATAAGACTGCGTTCGGGACAGCCCTTGATACTTACTGTTGGCGGCGCACCAATGTGGGTTAGCACCGATGCAAAGGCGGATTATCTCGTTCCAAAAAATCCACTTTATTGCACTGCCGAACAAATAAACAAAATATATATTAATCTTTGCAACCATTCTGTTTACAGTCATACAGAGGAAATAAATCAAGGCTTTATTATGATGCGGGGAAGCCACCGCGCAGGTGTTTGTGGAACTGTTTTTTCGGGTGGTATGCGCGATATTTCTTCAATAAACATACGCATCTCAAAGGAAATTAAAGGCTGTGCAGATAAGCTTTTGGAGGGGTTTGACGGCAAGGGAATGTTGATAGCGGGACCTCCCGGCAGCGGGAAGACAACATTGCTTCGTGATATGGTCCGTCAGCTGTCACACGACAGAAACAGGCGCGTAACGGTTATTGATAGTAGAGGGGAGATTGCCGCAGTATATTCTGCAACCCCTGAAAATGATATTGGAGAGAACACCGATGTGATTACGGGTGTTGAGAAGGCTATTGGAATAGAAATGGCGGTGCGCACAATGTATCCGCAAATAGTTGCATTTGACGAGATTGGTTCGCAGGGTGAAATTGATATGATTTTACATGCGCTAAACTGCGGTGTCTCGGTCTTGACTACGGCACACATAGGCGGCAAAGACGATTTGTGCCGTCGCGATGTGACGAGTAAACTTTTGAAAAGCGGTGCGATTTCGAAAATAGCACTGCTTACCCGTGCGGGAGCCGCTGCCCGAATAATAGACGCGAGGGAAGTGATTTAAAGTGCGTTTGCTTGGAGCGTTTTTTGTCTTTCTTTCAATTTCTCTTTTTGGTGTTTTAAGCTCGCAAAAATTATCACTTCGTCTAAAAAAACTCATATCCTGCCGCAAATACATACAGCATATAGGAGAAGAAATGCGTCACAGTCGCAAAGAACTTCCCGAAATTCTCAAACAAACAAAATCGGATGTCTTTTTGCAAAACGGTGAGTGGTGTGGCACAAGCGGTATGAAGGCGGAGGATTTATCGGTTTTGTCCGCTTTTTTGACGGGTCTTGGGACAACCGATATCGAGGGACAAATATCACACACAAAGCACTATATAGCAAGGCTCGATGAACTGATAAACGATGCAAAGGAACATAAAAATCAGTGTGCGCGTCTTTATGTTTCTTTGGGGTTTTTGGGTGGAACATTTGCGGCGATACTTCTTTTGTAATAAGGTGAAAAAATGGATGTAGATTTTATATTTAAAATTGCGGCAATCGGAATTATAGTTGCCGTGCTTAATCAGCTTCTTGTACGCTCAGGCAGGGAAGACCAGGCAATGTTGACCTCGCTTGCGGGACTTGTTGTGGTTTTGCTTATGCTTGTTGATGTTATCGGCGAATTGTTTTCAAGCATAAAATCGGTTTTTGGGCTTTGATATGGAACTGATAACGGTTGTTGCAATATGTTTGATTGCCGCATTTATGTGTCTTGTTTTGTATTCGTACAAACCCGAATATTCAATGGCGGTTGCTATAGCGGCGGGTTGCTTTATATTTTTTTTAATAATAAAAAATGTAATACCCGCAATCAAAAATTTTGAGAGCATTTTATCAAAGGCCAACATAAATTCTAATTATTTTAAAATAGCATTCAAGGCACTTGGAATATGTTATGTGACGCAGTTTGCTGCCGATGTGTGCAGAGATTTCGGACAAAGCTCGCTGGCATCAAAAGCCATTTTAGCGGGCAAATGTGCGATTTTTTTGCTCTCTATGCCACTTCTTCGCAATATAATCGAAATTGCCGTAAACTTAATAGGTGGAGTATGAAAAAAGCGGTTTTAATTTTAATAATGCTATGTTTACTTTCCTTTCCTGCAAGTGCGGATTTTTATGACGAACAGTATGATAAAAGCGGCGCAGGAGAACTTTATGAAAATCTGCCCGATGATGTTAAGGACTTTTTTGACGAGCTGTCAATAGACCCGTCGGACAGCAGATGGATAAACAGTATAAAAACGGGAAATGTTTTTACAATGGTTTTTGGTATCATTAAAAATGACGGTAAAGAACCACTCATAACAGCAGCATCAATAATTGCTGTGATTTTGCTGACTGCTGCTTTCAAAACATTCTCAGAAAAGGCAGAAACCGATACGCTTATGTCATACATAGCAACCGTATCGGCGGCTGGCGCGGTTTTGTTGCCGGTTTACAGCATAATATCAGCAACCGCGCGGTCAATAAGGGCAGGCGCACAGTTTATGCTTTCCTTTGTGCCGATATATGCAACAATACTGACCGCGTCGGGCAAGGTCACAACAAGCGCGGTATCAGGCTCTCTTTTGATGGCAGCAAGCGAAGGCATAGTGCAACTGTCAACATATATAATAACGCCAATAGCGGGTGCGTATTTAGCAGTATGTCTTTGTGGCTCGGTGTCACCGATTATAAATATTTCGGGAATAGCCGAGCTTATGAAAAAGGCAGCAAATTGGTCGCTAGGCCTTATTATGACGGTGTATATGGGAGTTTTGAGCATACAAACAACCGTCAACTCTGCTGCCGACAGCCTTGCAATCAAAACGGGTAAGTTTATGATAGGAAGCTTTATTCCCGTGGTGGGCGCACCAATAAGCGAGGCGCTCGGAACGGTGGGGTCGTGTATGTCGCTTCTGCGTTCATCGGTCGGGATATACGGTGTTATCGTGCTTGTGCTTATATTGTTGCCAACCGTGGTGCAGCTTCTATTGTGGAGACTCTCGCTAATTTTGTCCTCTTCGGTAGCGTCAATGTTTGAGTGCGAAAAAATATCCTCAGTCTTAAAATCGGCCGATAGCGCGGTATCATTCCTTGTGGGAATATTGCTTATATGTTCGCTTGCGTTCATAATATCGGTTACGGTGCTTGCATTGTCGGGAGGTTAAATATGGATACACTCAAAGAGGTTGCAACAACGGTTTGCATAGCAGCGACACTCATAGGTTCGGTTTACATAATCTGTCCGGATGGCGTGATGAGTCGCCATATGAAATATATAATAGGCCTTATAATGCTTATTGTAACGGTGGTTCCGATTCTCAGCACAGAAATAAATATTAAGAATTTTGAAACGGAGGTAGTATATTCTGCCTCGGCCGAAGAAATGGTGCGTTCACAGGCGGAGTATATAGTCAAGGATATTTTGGACTCAGAGGGTATATATTACGAAAGAATTTCAGTGAATACGGATATTTCAGGAGACGGCAACATATTTATTAGTAATGTATGTGTGTATGGTGCAGATAAAAGTGAAAAAATTTTAAAGCTTTTATCGTCTTACAGCAAAGAGGTAGAAATTAAAAATGATTGACCGTGAAAAAATAATGGAAAAGCTTAAAGGCAGGGGCGGAAAAATAGTTTTTATTTTAGGCGTTGTGGGAATTATTTTGATATACCTGTCATCGTTTTTACCCAAAGGCGCAGAGAAAAGTGAGGTGAAAAAAACCTTTACAACGGCAGAGTATTGTTCTTTGCTTGAAAGCAAGGTCTCAGAAATTGTGGTTGGTATTACGGGTAGCAAAAAGGTTTCTGTTGTGATAACGCTCGATACGGGAAATCAATATGTATATGCGGACGAAGGCCGTAGCACAACAACTGCCGAAAGCAACGACACACAGCAAAGCTATACCATAATAAAATCGTCAGACGGCGAGGAAAACGGACTTCTAGTCACAGAATATATGCCGACGGTGCGTGGTGTGGCAATTGTGTGTGATGCAGTCTTTGAAGATACAGAGGAGAGTGTTCGCGCGGCGGTTATGGCTGCGCTTGATATATCAAATAAAAAAATATATGTTACTAAGTATGCACGCTAGGAGGATTATATATGAAAAAAGGCAAAGTATTCAGCAAAAAGCATATCGCGCTGGCAGTAATGGTGGTTGCACTCGCGGGTGCGGTGTGGCTTAATATGAAATATTCGGCATCCGAGGGCGGATTTAATATTACAGATGGTGACAGCGAACAAACTGCTTCATATTTGGGAGAGGCTACATATGTTGATAGCGATATTTCAAGCGAATCGGTAGAAACCTCGGCGAAGGTGGAAAAGGAAGATTATTTTGAAACTGCAAGGAAAGAACGCAACAAAACCCGAAGCGAAGCAATAAGCGAGCTTGAAGAAACAGTGTCGGATGCAAAGGTCAAGGATGCTGTTAAAACTGCAGCGGTTGAAAAGCTAAGCGTTTTGACATCAAGAATGGACACTGAAGCGTCGATAGAAACACTCTTAAAGGCAAAAGGCTTTAAGAATGCACTTGCAATAATCGGTGATAATGACATAAATATTATAATCAAAGCAGACGAACTTTTAGAGAGTGAGAGTATGCAAATTCAGGACGTTGCAACAACACAGAGCGGACTTCCTCTTGACAAGGTGAAGATAATTACTGTAAAATAGTTGTGTAATTCAAAAAATGTGGTATAATATAAGGGATATATAAAAAGGAGGAGTTACTATGTCCGGAAATTTCGGTCTTAAAATTAACGAAGATGTGCTTGCAAAAATGGCAAGCATGGCAGCAACAGAGGTTGAGGGCGTTCACGCTATCTCCACAAAAATTTCAGATATAAAGGGTATAGTTGACCGCGGATTTAATAAGGGTGTAAAGGCAACCATTGCATCTGACGGGGAAATCACTCTTGATGTTTATGTTTCTTTGAAGCAGTCAGCCGATATCAAAGAGGTTGCTCCTCGTATACAGGCTAATGTAAAAGAAAAGGTGCAGAATATGACGGGCAGCGCAGTAAGTCGTGTTAACGTTCATATTGCCGATGTTGAACTGGAAACAGAGGAACAAACCGAAGAATAAAAAACAAAAAACCTTGCATCAAGCGATGCAAGGTTTTTTGTTTTTGTTTGGAGATTAAGCTTTATTGTTTGAGCCGAGAACGTCAACAATCTTGTGCTCAACCATTCCCTTGATAGCAGCGCGTCCGTCACTGAGATACTGACGGGGGTCAAAATGGTCGGGATGCTCAGCAAAATGCTTTCTTACAGCGCCTGTCAAAGCAAGGCGAAGGTCTGAGTCAATGTTAATTTTGCAAACAGCCATAGATGCTGCCTTGCGGAGCATATCCTCAGGAATTCCGATAGCATCGGGCATTGCACCACCATAGGTGTTAATCATCTCAACAAACTCGGGAACAACAGAGCTTGCACCATGCAAAACAATCGGGAAGCCGGGCAGACGGTTTGAAACCTCTTCAAGAATATCAAAGCGAAGCTGCGGCTCCTGGCCGGGCTTGAACTTGTATGCGCCGTGGCTTGTGCCGATAGCGATAGCAAGTGAATCAACGCCTGTGCGTGTAACAAAGTCATATACCTGGTCGGGATTTGTGTAGGAAGCATCCTCTTCACTTACGTTAACGTCATCTTCAACGCCTGCAAGCTGACCGAGCTCGCCTTCAACAGTTACACCGAACTGATGAGCATAATCAACAACCTTCTTGGTGAGAGCAACGTTGTCCTCATAATCAAGGTGAGAGCCGTCAATCATAACCGAGGTGAATCCACCGTCAATACAGCTTTTGCAAAGTTCAAAGGAATCACCGTGGTCAAGGTGTAAAGCAATCGGGAGACCTGTTTCCTCAACAGCAGCCTCAACGAGCTTTACAAGATATGTGTGATTAGCATATTTGCGTGCGCCTGCAGATACCTGAAGGATGATGGGTGCATTAAGACCCTTTGCAGCTTCTGTGATACCCTGAATAATTTCCATGTTGTTTACGTTGAAAGCGCCGATGGCATAACCGCCTTCATAAGCTTTCTTGAACATTTCTTTTGTGTTAACAAGTGGCATAATAATAAACCTCCATATTTATTTACTAAGTAATTATACTATAGTGTTTACAAAAAATAAAGTATGTTTTTAAACTTTGATAAAAATAAAACAAAAATACTTTTTTAAATATCTAATTTTGTTATTCTTGCATAATGAAAAATATACTGTTGTACTATTCCTGCATAATCTTTGGCGCATTCGGGCAGATTACCATCGAAAAGTTTTTGCATGGCGCGTTTTATCCAAACGTCCTTTGGAAAAGCATCCATTCTCGCAAATGCGAAAAGCAGCACACAGTCTGCAACCTTTTCACCAACGCCGTAAATTTTCATAAGTTCAATCTTGGCGTCGGTGGTTGAAAGTGTTTCTATTTTTGCTACCGAAACCTCACCGCTTGTAAGTTTTTTTGCTGCATCAAGTATGTACTTTGCGCGAAAGCCGCTACGTATTACCGAAAGGTCGTCAACGCTAAGACATGCAATTTTCTCTGCAGATGGGAAGGTATAGTGACCGTTGCCCAAATCTTCTCCGAAATTACTGCAAAGGCGGTCGATAATACCCTTTATTCGCGGAATGTTGTTGTTTTGCGATATGATAAAAGAGCAAACGGTTTCCCAAACGTCTTGACGCAAAATTCTAATTCCCGATGCCATATCCGATGCATTTTTTAAAATTTCATTTTGACTTATTGCTGATAAAACGGCTTCGTAATCGCGGTCTATATCAAAATACCTCTTATAAAAGCAAGAAAAGAGTTGCTCATCACAGTCATAAAAGGTTATGCAGTCATCCTTTTGTGAAACGTGACAAACGCGGTCTCCCACAACGCCGTTCCAAACACCATCAGCATCCATCGACCAACGAAAAGCCTGACCACAGTCAAGAGTTTGTGCGAGGTCGAGGTTTTTTATTCCTTTTATAATATAGTTGTTGCCGTCGGCAAAGGCTTTCATAAATATCACCGTTTGAATTGTAACATATTTATGATATAATAGCAATTGGGAGATGATTGAAATGCGTAATGATATTTGTACCATTCCTGTAAACGAAGTGTTTGAAACGGTGGACGGATGCCCAATATGCCGTATGCGTCACACGGTTGAAGAGCATATACTTGATTACATAATGGGTGCCGCAATGATGGAGCCCGATGTGCGAATAGAAACCAACAGATTGGGATTTTGCCCTGACCATCTTGATAAGATGATGGCAAGAAGGGGCAGGCTTTCCCTTGCGCTTATGCTTGATACGCATCTTGAGGATGTGAAGAAAATCATAAAAAATGAGAACAAGGCAAAGGAACTTGAAAAAAGCTGTTTTATCTGCCAAAAAATTGAATGGGGCATGAGCCGTATGATTGAAACGGTTTGCAGAAACTACGAGACCGATAGGGATTTTCGCAACCTGTTTGATGCACAGGAGGTTTTTTGCCTTTCGCATTATAACCTTTTGAACAGTGCGTCGGACAAAAAAACGATGAGAAAATACCATAGAGAATTTAAAAAATCGCTTTATGATACAACAAGTGCGTATCTCGAAACACTTGAAGCCGACCTTAAAAAATACTGCTCGATGTACGATTACCGCAACAACGGGGAGGAAGCCAATTGGGGCAATTCCCGCGATTCTGTGGAGAGAACGGTCGAATTTTTAGGTTGACATAATAATCCTTAAAATGCCAAAAAGTTAGTAATTTTTCGCGCAAATAGGCGAGTTGTTAAGGTTATTAACCGACTTATTAACATTTTTATGTAAACCAAACTTGTCCTTTGAATATATTAAAAAATGCTTGTCAATAATTAGGAATAAGCAAAAAGGAGGATAATATGGTAAAAGGTGTGAATAAAACGGTAATAGAAATTAACGATACGGGCAACAAATATTTTGAGCGGGTAGTGTTTTTTGTGAATCCCGATTATGCCTTTATGTCACAAAACAAACTCGAAAACAAGGCGTTTGAATATGTTAACGCAACAACGGAATATAATAATTTTAAATCCATAAAAAAGAAAAAAAGGACTAAAATCCGAAAGAAGCTTTTTTATTTGGTTTTTGCAATGATTATGTTGTGCGCCGTTACAATAATGATTTTAAAATAAAAAAATTACCACAGAATCCTGTGGTAATTTTTTATTTTTTGATTATCTCTCCAAAATCAATATAACCGTTTTTAAGATTATAGCTTACATTAGATATAGTATCGTCATAGCAAAGTGTCAGCGGTGTGGATATAATCGGTATTATGCAGTGGTCAGATAACAAAATATCTTGTAAACTGTTTACTTCATTTATATAACTTTGTTTATCAGAAACAGATGATAAATTTGAAAGTTGTGTGTCAAACTGTGAATTTGCAAAGCCGAAGATATTACCGCTTTTAAAGTTTTGCAAAAATTCAAATGCATCGTTTTCATTGGCGTCAATGCTGAAAAGTGCAACGGTATAGCTACCGCTTTTAATCGCGCTCAAAATCGAGCCGTTGTCAGAAACGGGGGATATGTTTATAAAGCAACCAAGATTTTCCTGCCAACAGGAAGCGATTTCTGTAACAACATCCTCTACACCCGTTTCTTCGGGATATATAATCGAAAGAGGTCCGCTTATGTCCTTAGATGCATTGGAATAAAGTGCATAAGCATCAAGTGGGTTGTATGACAAATTTTTATTTCCCTTGGTGGCATCATAAATGTTCTCGCCGCCGAAAGTTGCACCTAAAGGAATTACGGATTCAAGCATAAGTGCATAGGACGGAAGCGAAGCCGACAGGGTATCACGATTTATTGATAACGACAGCGCACAGCGTATGTCCGAAGCACCAAGCTGTGAATTTTTATTTATGACAATAAACCAACACTTGTTAAAATATTTATCAAGGGTGAGGTTACTATCTTTAAAGGTTTCTGTTTGTGAGTTCTTAATATAAGACACATCAATAGTGCCCTTTGAAATTTTTTCATTAAGGCTTTCTGGGTCGTTGCTTGTTATATAAACAGCGGCGGGAATTGCCTTGTTATCGCCGATGTAGTCCTCGCTTCTTTTGAGGCGGACGGCATAGGTTTCACTGTTCCAACTGCGCAGGTAATACGCACCATTCGTTATAATAGAGTCACTGTCGCGGCCATATTTCCCATTTGTGCTGTAAAAAAACTGCTCGTTACAGGGCATACAAATCGGCTTGGAAAGATAATATAAAAGTTTGCCGTCGTCATAATTAAGTGTGATTGAAAGGGTCTGCTCGTTCTTTGCTGTGACGGCGAGATTGTCGGCAGAGGCGCCCGAATGAACGGCGTCTGCACCCTTTATTATGGATACATAATTATAGTCGGGTGCGGCGGTATCGGCTGCTGCCGCGCGTCTTAGACCAAACACAAAATCATCTGCTGAAAGTGCGCTTCCGTCACTCCATAAAAGTCCTTTTTTTAGATAAAAAGTGTATGTGTTGCCGCTTTTTTCATAACGCTCAGCACAGGCAAGAACGGGGATACCGTCCTTGTCGAGCTTTGTCAGGCCTTCAAAAATATTATGAACAACGTTTCGCTCAGACTGACTGCTTACAAGCTGCGGGTCAAGTGTTTTTATGCGCTCGCCGATGTCACAGTATACGGTTTGTCCTCGGTTTACACCTGCACAACCGCAAAGAGATACAAAAATACACAGTGCTGTGATAATTGAGGTGATTTTGAATATTTTTTTCAAAACAATCTTCCTTTAAAAAATTATATGTTAAATTATATATTAATTTTCGCTATTATTCAACATAAAAAATGCCGTCTTCAAAGAGACGGCACAATTTTTATTTCTGGTTGTATTTTTCAACGATTGCTTTAATGCGGTCAACCGGGTCGAGAAGCTTGCTTATCGAATTGTCGCAGTTGAGGGTATCAACAAGCAGAGCAATATATTTTGCCATATTAACACTGCAGTACCATTCACGCTCTAACAATTCGGGCGTCTGATAAATCAAGTTTGTGGTGAAAATCTTGTTTATATAACCCTTTTCATAGTATTCATCAAATTTCTCGTGTCCTTCAACGAAGAGACCAAAGGTTGAGAATATAAATATGCGGTTAGCACCCATATCCTTGAGTTTTTTGGCAATGTCGAGCATTGATTCGCCCGAAGAAATCATATCGTCAACGAGGATAAGGTCTTTGCCTGCAACATCGCTTCCCAAAAACTCGTGCGCAACGATGGGGTTTTTGCCGTTAACAATCACCGAGTAGTTGCGGCGCTTGTAGAACATTCCAAGGTCCAGACCGAGAACGGATGAGTAGTAAATACATCTGCCCATTCCGCCTTCATCGGGAGAAACAATCATAAGATTTTCTCTGTCAATCTTAAGGTCGGGTGTGGTTTTTAAGAGTGCTTTTATCATTTGGTAGGCGGCTTGAACATTGTCAAAGCCTTCAAGCGGAATGGCGTTTTGAACACGCGGGTCGTGGGCGTCAAAAGTGATGATATTATTAACACCCATATTCATAAGTTCTTGAAGCATAAGCGCACAGTCAAGCGATTCTCTTGATGTGCGGCGGTGCTGTCTGCCTTCATAAAGCATCGGCATAATAACGGTGATTCTGCGTGCCTTACCGCCGAGCGCTGCGATGATACGCTTCAAATCCTGATAATGGTCATCGGGTGACATAGGTACGGTCTGACCATACATTTTATAGGTCACGCCGTGATTGAAGCAGTCACAAAGAATAAATGCATCCAATCCTCTTGCGGTGTGGTGTAAAACACCCTTACCTTCACCTGTGCCGAAACGCGGACAAACCGCAGGAACTACAAAGCTGTGCTCTTCGGGAGTTTCTCTCCACTGTGAAAGATAGTAGTCAACGCTTGCTGCAATGTCTTCGCAACCGCGCATACTGATTAGCGCAAGGTCGCCGAAAGGTGTGTGCTTAAAGTTCATACTTGCCATTATTTTTCTCCTCCAAATGATTAACTGCACATATTGTAACATATTTTTTCAATTATTAAAAGAGCAAAAACGACAAAATATTATTTTTTTTAAATAATTTTTTAATTGATAATATATATGAGGTTTGGTATAATGAAAACAATAATAACCAAAAGGGTGGTAGAAAATGGCTAAAGTTACTCTTATAACCTATACTCCGGACCCGGAAAAAGCGGTTGCGGCAGCAGCGAAACTGTGTTATTCTCCCGCAACAATCGATGATATTCGTGAAGGACTTACCGACGAAAAGGTGGCATCATTTGTTGATATGCTTGCAACCATAGGTCACGAAAGTCCGATTGAGCATGTGAGCTTCACCTTTGGAATTGAGGGTGTGTCACGTGCTTGCACACATCAGCTTGTAAGACACCGTATCGCGTCTTATTCTCAAAAAAGTCAGCGCTATGTAAGTGAAGGCGGATTTGATTATGTTGTTCCGCCCGAAATCGAGGCATTGCCCGAAGCTGCAGAGCTTTATAAAAAAGCCATGGCAGAGGACCAGATGTACTATGAAAAGCTTACAGAGCTTTTGATGAACAAGCATAAAAACAGGTTAATTTCAGAGGGTATGGACGAAAAAAGTGCGCTTAAAACAGCCGAAAAAATGGCAATTGAGGACGCAAGATTTGTCTTACCTAACGGCTGCGAGACAAAAATTGTTGTTACGATGAACGCAAGAAGTCTTCTTAATTTCTTCCGTCACCGTTGCTGCAATCGTGCGCAGTGGGAAATTCGCGATGTTGCAGACCAGATGCTCGCACTTGTTAGCGCGGTTGCACCAAATCTTTTCAAAAAAGCGGGTGCGTCGTGCGTCAGCGGTCCTTGCCCTGAAGGAAAAATGACCTGCGGCAAGGCGGCAGAGATGCGCGAATATTTTGAAAAAATCAAAGGAAAAATAAACTGATATGGGAAAACTTATAGTAATTGAGGGACTTGACGGCAGCGGAAAATCCACTCAGCTTGAATTGTTGGCAGAAAACTTAAAGGCGATGGGAATTGATGCAAAAACAATTTCATTTCCCGATTATTCGGAAAAATCAAGCACACTCGTTAAAATGTATCTGAATGGCGAATTCGGAGAAAATGCGGGTGATGTCAATGCATATGCAGCATCCCTTTTTTATGCGGTTGACCGCTTTGCATCCTTTTGCTGTCATTGGAAGGATTATTACAACAACGGCGGAACGGTAATAGCGGGAAGATATGTGACGTCAAATGCCGTTCATCAGACCGCAAAGTTGCCGAAAGAAGAGTGGGATACATACCTTGATTGGCTTTATTCACTTGAATACGACAAGGTTTCAATTCCAAAGCCGGATTTGGTGCTGTTTCTTGATATGCCGACAGAGTTATCCAAAAAACTGCTTGAAAAAAGATATGGCGGAGACGAGTGCAAAAAGGATATTCATGAAAAGGATATAGAGTATCAAAACAACTGCAGAGAAGCCGCTATCTATAACGTTGAGCATGCAGGTTGGAAGGCAATCGCCTGCAGTGAGAACGGACAGGTGCGCACAATCGAGGATATATCTAAGGATGTGCTTTCGGCTGCACTTGAGAAAATAAAGGAGTAAATATGATATATGTTTTTTTAGCCGAGGGCTTTGAGGAGTCTGAGGCGCTTGTAACTGTGGATATTCTTCGCCGCGCAGAATACTGTGTAAAAACAGTTGGTGTCGGCGGTGAGTATATAACAGGTTCGCACGGTATAACGGTAAAATGTGATGTACTTTCCGATGCTGTTGTGCCAGATTCATCACTCGAGGCTGTGGTGCTTCCGGGCGGAATGCCGGGAACATTAAACCTTGAAAACAGTCAAAAGGTAAACGAATTTATAAACTATGCCGCACAAAACGGCATTGTCATAGGCGCTATATGTGCGGCACCCTCGATACTCGGTAAATTGGGGCTTTTAAAAAACCGTGCAGCAACCTGCTATCCCGGTTTTGAAGAATTTCTTTTTGGCGCTGAGGTAAAGGATGAGCCTGTCTGCATAAGTGGCAACTATGTAACCGCAAACGGCGCGGGCTCAGTGTTCTCGTTTGCTTTCTCACTTTGTGATATGGTTGCGTGGTACAAGGGTAAAACACAGTTTGGCGATTTTTCGATTTCAGAAAAATTAAAGGAGTCGATGAAATGCGCCCTGTAGATATAAGAAAATATAAGCAGGAAATACGCGAACAAAGCCGCGCACGACGCAGAGAAGTGCCTACTGAAAAAAGGGCAGAGCAGGATAAAAAAATTGCTGCAAACGTTCGCAGACTCCGTCAGTACGGTCCATCCAAGACGATTCTCATATATATGTCAACACCCATTGAGGTTGACACAAAGGAGATAATAAAAAACGCTTGGGAGGATGGCAAAAGGGTGGCAGTTCCGCGGTGCATCCCCGAAACACGAGGCATGGAGTTCCATTATATAAATTCCTTCGAGGAATTGAAATCGGGCGCATTCGGAGTGTTGGAGCCTGATGAAAATTCTGAAATGGTAACAGAGTTTGACGGATGTCTTATGATAGTTCCCGCGATGCAGTTTGATTTGCGCGGTTACCGTCTTGGCTACGGTAAGGGATATTATGACAGATATATGTCGAGATTTACTGGAGTTTCGGCAGGTCTTTGCTATATTGAAGAGCTGCGAAGACATATGTATCACGGACGGTTTGACAAGCCCGTTGATATAATAGTAACCGACAAATGCATACGCACCTGCAGAAAATAGTCTGTGTTGGGGTAGAGCAAATAATCCGAACCCGCCTCAAAGTGGATTATTTTGACGCTTTTTACCCAATCCATTCTTGTAAGGCGTTAAGGAGGAAATCAAGTGGAGGATTTTAACACTAAGGAAATTGGCCTTGATAAAATAAATGGCAGCGGTGATGATTTTGTCATCGGCGAGGGCTTTGTCGTTGATACATCGGCAGACGAGGAGATATCTGCTGCCCCCGCAAAAAAGGGCAAACGCAAAAATAAAGGTGTGGGAAGTGCGCTTTTGCGTATTCTCATAATCATTTTTGTATCGCTTTTTTTGGCGTTTTCAATAATACTTCTCGGAGCAGAATACCTCGGAATAGGTATGAATCGCGGTAAGGAAGTCGTTGTCGATATCAAAAAGGGCTCTTCAACAAGACAAATCGCCGAAGAGCTTAAGGAAGTTAATGCAATAAACAGTACATTTTTGTTCAGGGTATATTCCAAGCTTATGGGATACGACGGTGAATATCAGTATGGTATTTACACCTTTAAAAACGAACTTGGATACAGTGACCTTACTGAACTTTTGCGTACCGAGGGCGCCGTTGCAGAGAGTGTACGGGTTACGATACCCGAACGTGCATCAATAGACGATATTATAAAATTATTGGTTGAAAACGGCGTATGTTCAAGGGCGGATTTTATAAATGCAATGGATAGTGACAGATATGACTATGACTTTATAGAAGCCTTACCGACCGAGCAGGTATATTACCGCTTTGAAGGATATCTTTTCCCCGACACTTATGATTTTTATTGCTATGATAATTCGGCTGAATGCGCCGAGCTTGCCATAGATAAAATGCTTAAGAGAATGGACGAGGTGCTCACAAAAGACCTTCGCAAAACGGCAAGGGACAGAGGATATTCGGTGCACGAGGTTTTAACAATGGCTTCCATTGTTGAATTGGAGGCAAGCGGAAATCCCGAACAGATGAAAAATGTTGCACAGGTGTTTTATAATCGCCTGAGCGATTGGGAAAATCCGCTTCTTGGCTCATCACCCACCGCAAAATATAAACACGGACAGGGCAGATATGATACAAATAAAAACCCAGGGATTCCGCCCGGACCTTATTGTTCGCCGAGTGCTAAGGCGATAGAGGCGGCTTGCAATCCTAACGAAGAGTGCAAGGCAACCTATTTTGTAACCGATGCATCTATGAATTTTTATTATACTTATTCGCTCAAAGAGCATAATCAAATAATAAGCAAATTAAAGAGAGAAAATAACTGGATTTATGAGTACTTTGATTAATTTACCCGAACTTTTGTGTCCCGCGGGAGACCTTTCAAGACTTATGGCGGCTGTTGATTTCGGTGCCGATGCGGTCTATCTGGCAGGCGAGGAGTTTGGTATGCGTACAGCCGCAAAAAACTTTGATGCAGACGACCTTAAAAAAGGTGTGGAATATGCACATTCTAAGGGTGTTGCGGTGCATGTTACTTGTAATACGATACCCCACAATGATGAAATTGCACGCCTGCCCGAGCACTTAAAACTGCTCGCTGATACGGGTGTTGATGCTATAATTGCATCGGATTTGGGCACTATCGGACTTGTTAAAAAATATGCGCCGAAGCAACAGCTTCATATCTCTGTTCAGTCGGGCATAGTCAACTATGAAACCGCCCGTATGTTTTCTGATATGGGGGCGGACAGGGTGGTTTTGGCAAGAGAACTTCCGCTTTGTGAAATTGCCGAAATCCGCGCAAAAACACCAAAAAGTCTGCAGCTTGAAGCCTTTGTTCATGGCGCTATGTGTGTGTCGTTTTCCGCCCGTTGCCTACTCTCAAGCTATATGACGGGCAGAGATGCAAACAGAGGCGACTGCGCTCAGCCTTGCCGTTGGAGTTATTCTCTTATGGAAGAAAAGCGACCCGGTCAATATTTTGATATTACCGAAACAGACAAGGGCACATACATACTCAATTCCAACGATTTGTGTATGGCACAGCATCTTGATAAAATGGTCGATGCGGGCATTTCAAGTCTTAAGGTTGAGGGAAGAGCAAAATCGCATTATTATGTTGCGGTCACGGCAAATGCATACCGCGGTGCGATAGATAGCTTAAAGTGTGATGGCGAGTGGAAATTACCCGTTTGGGTAGAAGAAGAACTTAACAAAATCAGCCACCGCACATATTCAACGGGCTTTTATTTCGGCAGACCCGAAAACTCACAAACCTATGGCTCTGCAGGATACATTCGTGATTATACCGTGGCAGGTGTGGTTGACGGATATGAGGATGGAATGGTCAGTATGACGCTTAAAAATAAATTTTTAAAAGGTCAGGTTTTTGACTGTCTCTCGCCTAAAAAGGAACCGTTTTTCTTGAAAGCGGATGAAATGTATGATAAGGACGGCGTTGCTATTGATGTTGCGCCCCACCCGATGATGACGGTAAAAATACCATATTCAGAGCCCATCGAAAAGGGAACTCTTTTGCGAATGGCGGCAGAATAAATTTTAACACCTTGCAGTCTGACTGCAGGGTGTTTTTTGTATTGTTTGTTTACAGACAGTCAATAATATCTTAGGTGATATTATGAAAAAGAAAAT
Source organism: Acutalibacteraceae bacterium (assembly GCA_045601885.1). Lineage (GTDB taxonomy): Bacteria > Bacillota > Clostridia > Oscillospirales > Acutalibacteraceae > SIG589. Next base: position 84,443 of record JAZSAN010000017.1, read on the forward strand.
GTCCTGCATTGAGAAAAGAAGCATTATTTGTCTTTTTATGGTTATGGTAATGTTTTTTGTTGCATCGTTTAGAATAATGACGGTGATGACCAAGGAAAATTATAGTGCCGCCGCCACAAGACAAAACACCTATAGACTGACCGTTACGCGCCAACGCGGCACAATTTTTGATACTAATATGAAATCCCTGACAAATGGTGAAAAAAAGACATATACAGCAGTTATGCCCACCGACGAGGGCAAAAACACAATGAGTAAATACTTGTCCTTGGCTGAGATGAAAGAACTTTCAAAAAAGCTGTCTTCTGGTAAGCCTGTGCTAATAGAAACCGAAGGCGAAGTAAAGGGCGAAGGTACAGAGAGCATTACGGTGTCGGTTAATGATAAGCAAAGCACACTTGCAGTGCACCTTCTTGGATATGTCGACAGCGAAGGTCACGGAATGAGCGGACTTCAAAAGGCTTTTGATGATATACTTTACAGTGACAGCACGGTGGATTTTTTATATGCGCGTGATGCAAGGGGCAATATCTTAAGCCGATTCGAAACCAAAACATCGTCAAATGAAAGTATAGAATCGAGCGGAATTAAAACCACAATAGATATGGATATACAAAGGCTGACCGAAGAAGCGGCGGCAGAACTCATTTCGGGCGCTGTTGTCGTAAGCGAGGTTGGAACGGGCAAAATACGGGCGATTGTGAGCAAACCGACCTTTGACCCGTCAAATATTTCGCAGTATTTGAATGACGAGACATCGCCGCTTATAAACCGCGCTTTTTGTGCGTATAATGTTGGCTCGGTTTTCAAGCCCTGCGTTGCGGCGGCGGCTCTCGAGCAGGATGTTTACAGCACCCTTATGTATGAATGCACGGGCAGTAAAGAAATAGCAACAAAATCCTTTGCGTGTCATAAAACAACTGGCCACGGGCTGATAGGACTAAACGATGCGCTTGCCTTTTCGTGTAACACGTTTTTTTACACCATAGGTCAAAAAATCGGTGCGACTGCGGTGTACGATATGTATAATTCACTTATGTTCGGACAAGAGCATATATTCTGCAAAGGCCTCTCTACAGAAAAAGGAAATATGCCTCAATTAAACGAGATTGAAGCGAGTGAACAAGCGCTTGCAAACACCGTGATAGGACAGGGAAGCGTGATGCTGACACCCGTGTCTTTATTGACCTTGTATGAGGCCATTGCAAACGGAGGCGAGTATCACAAACCTATGCTTATTGAGGGTGTTGTAAAAAACGGAGTTGTGAGTGAGGAAAAGCAAAGTGAGGCTGTCAGAGTGATGAGCCGAAAGACCGCCGCCACAATAAAGGAGGCGCTCTGCGATGTGGTTGCAAAGGGCACGGGGCAGGCGGCAAGACCGAAAAACTGTACTGCCGCAGGAAAAACCGCAACAGCGCAGACGGGTTGGATAATAAACGAAAAGTCCGTTAATCATTCTTGGTTTTGCGGTTTTTTCCCCGCAGACGACCCGCAGTATGTCGCCGTGATAATAAGTGAAAACACAAATGGTGGCGGAACGGCCTGCCCACCGATATTTTCAAGACTTGCAGATGCCGTATATGCGTTGAAATTAAGTTGACAAAGAGCGCTTTGAGTTATATACTTATTTTATATATAATCTCATAAGAACGAGGAAGATAAAAATGGAATGGACATCACTTAATGATTTGAGAGAAAAATATTTGGCATTTTTTGAATCGAAGGGACATCTGCGTCTTGGCAGCTTTTCGCTTGTGCCGAATAACGATAAATCACTTTTGCTTATAAACTCGGGCATGGCGCCTATGAAAAAATATTTCACGGGTGAGGTTGTGCCACCGCGAAACCGCGTTACCACATGCCAGAAGTGTATCAGAACACCCGACCTTGAGCGCGTGGGAAAGACTGCGCGCCACGGTACATATTTTGAAATGCTTGGAAACTTTTCCTTTGGTGATTATTTCAAGGAAGAGGCAATTTTGTGGGCTTGGGAGTTTTTGACCGAAACACTCGGCATACCGGAAAATCTTTTGTGGCCCTCAATTTATGAGAGCGACGATGAGGCGTATAATATCTGGCGCAATGTAATCGGCGTACCGGCAGAGCGCATTGTAAAGCTCGGCAAGGCGGACAACTTCTGGGAGCACGGCACAGGTCCTTGCGGCCCCTGTTCTGAGATATATTTTGACCGCGGCGAGAAATACGGTTGCGGCTCACCAGACTGCAAACCGGGCTGTGACTGTGACAGATATATGGAAATCTGGAACAACGTTTTCTCTCAGTTTAATAATATGGGCGATGGCACATACACAGAGCTTGAGCATAAAAACATTGATACCGGTATGGGACTTGAGCGTCTTGCTTGCGTTATGCAGGGTGTTGACAATATGTTTGAGGTTGATACCGTCCGTAATATTTTAGACCATGTTTGCCGTATTGCAGGATGCGATTATGGTAAGGGCGAGGACTCTGATATGTCCGTTCGCGCAGTAACCGACCATATCCGCGCTTCGACATTTATGATTTGTGACGGCATTATTCCTTCTAATGAGGGACGCGGATATGTGCTTCGCAGAATCCTGCGTCGCGCTGCTCGCCATGGACGACTTCTTGGTATCAACCGCGCATTTCTTTGTGAACTTTGTGATACCGTTATTAACGAAAACAAATCGGCATATCCCGAGCTTGTGGAGAAAAGCGACCTTATAAAGAAGGTTATATCCTTTGAAGAAGAGGCATTCAGCAAGACAATCGACCAAGGTCTTTCCTTGCTTTCAAACCTCACACAAAAGGGTGGAGTTCTTTCGGCTGAGGATGCTTTCCGTCTTTATGATACTTATGGATTCCCGCTTGATTTGACAAGGGATATACTTGAAGAATACGATATGACTGTTGATGAAGAAGGCTTTGCTCGTTATATGGAGGAGCAACGCAATCGTTCCCGTAATGCCCGTAAGGCAGGCGACGGGGAGTCGTGGAAGAGCGACGGCATAGCCTTTGATGATGTTGCAGAAACTGCTTTCGAGGGATACACTGAAAATACAACCACCGCAACCGTTATCGCAATAGTAGCCGACGGTGAAAAGAGCGAGATTATCGGTGCGGGACAAAATGGAATTTTGGTCCTTAATAAAACCGTTTTCTATGCAGAAGGCGGCGGTCAGGTAGGAGATACAGGTGAGATTATTTCGGGTAACGCTGTGTTCAGTGTTAAAAACACCGAAAAAACAGCCAACGGAATATACACCCACATCGGCACACTCTCAGGCGGCGCAATCGCGGTTGGTGATACTGTAACCGTAAATATTGATGTGAATCGCCGCAATGCTATCCGCCGTAATCATACGGCTGCCCATCTTTTGCAGGCGGCACTTCGCTTCGTGCTCGGCACACACGTTGAGCAGGCAGGTCAGCTTGTTAACGAAAATGCGGTACGATTTGACTTTACACATTTCTCTGCTTTGACAGATGAAGAAAAGAACGCAGTTGAAGAATATGTTAATGCGGCAATACTTGAGGGCATAACGGTTGACAACCGTGAAATGCCGATTGATGAGGCCAAGAAAATGGGCGCTATGGCACTCTTTGGCGAAAAATATGGCGATGTGGTTCGCGTTGTAAAAGCAGGCGAGCGCTCAACCGAGCTTTGCGGTGGTACCCACGTTGACAACACTGCAAAAATAGGTCTTTTCAAAATCGCGAGTGAGAGCTCGGTTGCATCGGGTGTCAGAAGAATCGAAGGTTACACCGGCTACGGCGTTTTGAACCTTATAGAAAAATATTCAAAACTGACTGCAGATACGGCACAAGCTCTCAAAATCGGCAATGCCTGGGGCATATCAGAGAGAGCACAGCAGCTGACTGCGGAGCTTAAAAACACCGAAAAGACACTTGAAAAGCTTGAAGCACAGCTCGCTTCGGGCAAGGTAAAGGATTTGCTCAAAAATGCTATATCGGTTGGCTCGGTTAAACTTATAAGTGCAGTTGTAAACGGCGCCGCATCAGACGATGTTAAGAATATGTGTGAGCAGGTCAAATCAGATATGCCCGACTCGGTTACACTTTTGGCTGCACAAAACGGCGAAAAGCTCACATTCTGTGTTGCTTGCGGAGCAGAAGCCGTTAAATGCGGTGCACACGCAGGTAATCTCGTGCGCGAGGTTGCTAAAATCACAGGCGGTAACGGTGGTGGCAGACCTGATTTTGCTATGGCGGGCGGAAAGGATGCAAGCCTTGTAAACCAGGCGATTGCGGCTGCTGAGAAAATACTTGCAGATATGATAAAATAGGGGAATTAGTATGGACTGTTTGTTTTGTTCTATCGCCAAGGGCGAAATCCCGAGCACAAAAATTTTTGAGAATGACACGGTGTATGCCTTTGCGGATATAAACCCGCAGGCTCCGTTTCATGCGGTTATAATTCCGAAAAAGCATATTAAAAGCGCCGCGGAAATAACAAAGGAAAATAGCAAGGTTATCGCTGAAATATTTGAAGCGGTTGCGGATGTAGCAAAAAAGGAAAATCTTGAAGACGGTTTTCGCGTAGTAACAAACTGCGGAGAAGACGGCGGTCAGACGGTTGACCATCTTCATTTTCATTTATTGGCACGTCGCAATCTTGCTTGGCCTCCGGGCTAATGAAATTAGGGGTGTGTGAAATGGCAGATACTTATAAGCTTACAATTGCGGGCTGCGAACGAGAATTTAAAAAATTCGCAGTAAGCGACAAGCTCGATATAGCCGCATTTATAATTTTTAATGATGTTGAACTGACAGTAAAGGGTTGTGAGGAGCTTCTCAAAAGGGTGCCCGAGTTTGACGTTATAATAACACCTGAGGCAAAAAGCATACCGATAGCCTATGAAATGGCGCGTCAGTCGGGCAAGCCCTATGTTGTAATACGCAAGGGCACAAAGGTGTATATGAGCGACCCGATTTGTGTTAAGGTGCGTTCAATTACAACAGCACGCGAGCAAGCGCTTTATCTTGGTCAGGAAGATGTTGAAATGATTAAGGGCAAACGCGTATTGATAGTTGACGATGTAATCAGTACGGGCGAGTCTCTTGAGGCGGTTAGAAAAATTGTTGATACCGCAGGCGGACAGGAGGCGGCAACCTGCGCTTACTTTGCAGAGGGAGATGCCGCCGACCGCAAGGATATAATATTCCTTGAAAAATTACCGCTGTTTTTTAAGTAAATTAAAACTCCCCGTCGGGACTTCTAAGACGGGGAGTTAATATTAAGTGTCTATGAAACGACCTATGATGTTTTGCGGCATTGCCGCACTTTTGCTATCAATAATAGCACAAAATGCTGATAAAACGGTTATGCTCTTTGTGGCGATAGCCTTGTTTTCTTCTGCAGTATGCTTTGTGATTTTTGGAAAACGCTTTTCACTTTATAGATTTGTCCCGTTGCTTTTAGTTCTTTTTCTGATTTCGGGAAGATGCTTTGCTGAGATGAGCAAGATAAATAAAGCAAAGGCTTTTTCGGGTAGGATGGAAATTGTCGGAACTGTAACCGATGTTGATTATTATGATGAAAGTGTTGCGTATACAGTGAAAACCGATGACTGCAAAATCCGCATTATCAGCACAAGAGGAGCAGGCTGCCTGCCGGGAGAAAAAATTTCGGCGAGTGTGGTGGTTAATCAATCCAAGAAAACAGATTATTCTTACGGGGTTTATGCATCTGCATTTTTGAAAGAACTTCATTCGAAGGAGCCCACAAGCTCGGTAGTTGGATTTCTTTATAAACTGCGCACGGGCATTAAAAACATATTTTTTGACAGTCTGTGCGGGGACGAAGCCGCAATGCTTTTAGGTCTCACGGTGGGAGACAAGCAGTATTTAAGCGACGAAGTTTCAAACAACATCCGCAACGCAGGTGCGAGTCATATTATGGTCGTATCGGGATTGCACCTTGGAATAATTGTCGGAACATTTTTGAAAATTGCAAAGAAGAAATCGTTTTCAATGCGAATAACGGGTATAATCGGAATTGCGATTATTTTATTTTTGATAGCGATTACGGGCTTTACCTCATCGGTAATCCGCTCGGGTGTTACATATTTAATAATTTTGGCAGGAATGTTTTTGCATAGGAAAAGCGACTCTGTAAATTCTCTCTTTGCGGCGGTTACGATTCTTGTTGCGGTAAACCCTTTTGTCTGCAATAATATATCCTTTCAGCTTTCGTGCAGCGCAACCTTTGGTGTTATCGTAATAGCGCCTGCGCTTTTGAAGATATTAACGGTGAAAACAGCCGATTCCTTTGCCGATAAGGTGATAAAAGCCGTTATGTCTATTGTTTCGGTGGCGCTTGGCGCAAATCTGGCAACACTGCCTTTCTCACTGTGGCATTTTGGTTCATTTTCTGCGGTTTCGCTGATTACAAACTTATTCACAACCCATCTCGTAACAGCCGCGCTCATATTGGCTGTCTTTGGGATAGCAACTTGCTTTGTACCATTTATATCAAAAATATTTTTACTTGCGGCGTGGCTTTGCGCCAAAATAATATTGTTTTTACTTAACTCTCTCGGCTCGTTGCCGTATGCTATATTTGAAGTCGCACACAACAAAATTTTCTCCGTACTGACGGCGTGTTTTGTCTTTGTGTTTACATTTATTTTATTAAAACTCTCAAAGAAAAGGAGTGATACTGTTGGCAATAGTGTTTGAACGCGACTTAAAAAAGAATATTGACAGTGGTAATTTTTTGCCTGTTTATCTGCTTTTTGGAAACGATGACGGATTAAAGCGCCTTTATTGTAACACCATTATAAAAAAGACAGTCGGTGAAGATGACTGTTTTAATTTGCAGCGTTTTCATAGTGAGTGTGAACTTCAGTCGGTCTACGATGCTTGTATGCAGTATCCGATGATGAGCGATAAAAAGTGTGTCACCCTTTGCGATTATGATTTTGAAAAGAACGGCGAGACAAACTTTGAAAGACTTCTATCGCTAATAGCAGAAATGCCGGAAACCACCGTTTTGGTGCTTTGGTTTGATACGGTCGAGATTGACGAAAAGAAATCCTCGCGCTTCAAAAAGCTTGTAGCACAGGTTGAAAAAATTGGCGGTATGTGCGTTAAAATGGACCACCGCACTGCGCAGGATTTGGTGCGAATGATTTGCTCTGCGGCGGAAAAACTTGGTTGCAAGATGGAATCTTCAACTGCAAAATATCTGATTGAAGTGTGTTCGGCAGATTATAATATTTTGAAAAACGAGATTGACAAGCTGACCGCATACGCTAAAAATTCACTTATAACAAAGGATATGATTGATGCCGTATGCGTAAAATCGGTCGAAGCATCAATATATAATATATCGCGCGAACTTGTCTCGAAAAATATTGGAAAAGCGCTCAATCTTCTTGATGAGCTTTTGTTTTTGAAGGTGAAACCCCATGCGATACTCGCAACGCTTTCAAGAGCGTTTGTTGAAATGTATATTGGAAAAACTGCGGTTGTCTCGGGTGTTAAACCCGCAGAAGCGGCAGAAACCTTTGGATATAAGGGGCGCGAGTTTGTAATAACAAAGGCGATTGACAGTGCGCGTAAAACCGATGAAAAACAACTCGGAATGTGCTTAAAAGAACTGCTCTCTGCCGATTCAAAAATCAAGAGCACATCGGCGGATGAGCGAGTGATAATTGAGGAATTGATGGTAAAATTGGTTTACATAATGTCGGAGGGAAAGTGCATTGATAAGGATTGACAGTGCAATAATTGTGGAAGGAAAATACGATAAAATACGCCTTTCCAATATAGTCGACGCACCGATTTTTACAACAGACGGTTTCCGCATTTTTAAGGATAAGGAAAAAATTGCGCTTCTTAGGGCGGTTGCCGAGAAAAAGGGCGCAATTATTTTAACCGACAGTGATTCGGCGGGCGTGTTTATACGCAACCGCCTTAAAAATTTTATCGGCGAAAAGCACATTAAAAATGTATATCTTCCCGAAATTAAAGGTAAAGAGCGCAGAAAAGACCGCACCTCTGCCGAGGGACTTTTGGGCGTTGAAGGAACAGATGACAATATAATTATAGAAGCGCTTGAAAAATTTGCATCTGATACAGTCAAAAAGGGTAAGCAAATATGTAAATCTGACTTTTTGGAGTGGGGATTATCGGGTGCCGGAAGTCAAAAAAAGCGCGATAAAATAAAGGAAAAGCTTTCTTTGCCAAAGGCAATTTCTGCTAACGCGTTGCTCGAGATAGCAAATTTGCTTTATGGTTATGACGAATTTAAAAAAATCGTTTGCGAGGTGGAATAATGGGCGGCACAAAGGGGCAAAAAATCAGACTTTTATATCTTTGTGATATTTTCAAAAAATACACGGATGAAGAAAATCCGCTCTCGTCCGCAGAGCTTATTTCAAAGCTTGAGGATTACGGATTAACCGCCGAACGCAAGGCAATTTATGATGATATTTCGGTGCTTTCTGAATACGGGCTTGACATTATAAAAACAAGGGTGCCACGCTCGGGTTTTTATCTTGCAAACCGCGATTTTGAGATACCCGAGATATATTTGCTTTCTGACGCAGTTCAGGCGGCAAATTTTATCTCGCGCAAGAAAACCCGCGAGCTCATAGAAAAGCTTGAGCAGATGCTCTCGCGCAGTCAGGCAAAGGATGTAAATCGCAGTGTTTATATTGAAAACCGCAACAAGTGTGACAACGAGGAAATTTTTTATAACATTGATGCGGCAACAAGGGCGATAAGTGATAAGAAAAAATTATCTCTTAAATATTGCCGCAGAGAGATTGATAGTGCGGGTAAAATAGTTGTATCCGAAAAACAAATGACGGTAAGTCCTTATGCTCTCGCGTGGTCGGGCAATCATTATTATCTTGTCTGTAACAATGAAAAGTATGATAACCTTATGCATCTGCGACTTGACAGAATGAAGAAGGTTTCGGTCTGCACTGAAGAATACCGACATTTTTCGCAGGTGAGCGAATATAAAAACTATTTTGATGTGGCAGACTATGTTCAAAAGTCATTTAATATGTTCGGCGGAGAGCTGACAAATATAATTTTGCGTTCAAAAAATGAGTTGCTTGAACAGATTATAGACCGCTTCACAGACAAAATTTCCATAAGAAACGTGGATGAGGAAAGTTTTTCTTTTACTGCTCGCGCACTGATAAGCGATGGTCTTATTGACTTTATAATGCAGTTTGGCGGAGATGTTGAGGTTGTGGAGCCCAAAGCGCTGCGTGAAAAGGTAGTAAATAAGGCCGAAAAGCTTTTGAAAAAATATAAAAAATAATACTTGCAATAGCGCAAGTGTTGTGATATAATCTTTAGGCTGTCGTATTATGCCCGGCAGCAAAAAACACACATTTCGCGGTTAACGGTAAGGTGCCTTCGGGTAAGCCGTGTAGCGGAATGGAGGAAAAACCTTGGAGGTAATAAAAATGGCAGTAGTATCAATGAAACAGTTGCTTGAAGCAGGTGTTCACTTCGGACACCAGACAAGACGCTGGAACCCGAAAATGGCTGAGTACATTTTCACAGAACGTAACGGAATTTACATCATCGACCTTCAGAAGACCGTAAAGAAGCTTAACGAAGCATATCTTTTCGCTCGCGATATTTCAGCTGAAGGCAAGGACATTCTCTTTGTTGGTACAAAGAAGCAGGCTCAGGATTCCGTTAAGGAAGAGGCAATCCACTGCGAGATGCCCTATGTAAACGCACGTTGGCTTGGCGGTATGCTCACAAACTTCCGCACAATCCGTCGCAGAATCGAACGTTTGGCACAACTTCGCACAATGCGTGATGACGGAACATTCGACCTTCTTCCCAAAAAGGAAGTTATCAAGCTCAATTTGGAGATTGAAAAGCTTGAGAAGTTCCTTGGCGGTATTGAGAATATGAAGAAGATTCCGGGTGCTATGTTCATCGTTGACCCCCGCAAAGAAAGAATCGCTGTTAAGGAAGCAAAGAAGCTCGGCATTCCGATTATCGCTATTGTTGACACAAACTGTGACCCTGACGAAATCGACGCTGTAATCCCGGGTAACGACGATGCTATCCGCGCAGTTAAGCTTATAGCAGAAACAATTGCTAATGCTGTTATCGAAGGCAGACAGGGCGAACAGGGCTCTGCAGCAGTAGAGACAGAGGCTGAAGAAGCAGAAGTAGCAGACGCTGAATAATAAATAAAGGAGATATTAACGATGGCTTTTACCGCTAAAGACGTACAGGCTTTAAGAGAAAAGACAGGCTGCGGTATGATGGACTGCAAAAAGGCTCTCACCGAATGCAACGGTGACATGGATGCAGCAGCAGATTACCTCAGAGAAAAAGGTCTCGCATCTCAGGCAAAGAAGGCAACCAGAATTGCCGCTGAGGGCGCAGTTTGCGCTATTTATGAAAACGGCGTTGGCGCTGTTGTAGAACTCAACGCAGAAACAGACTTCGTTGCAGGTGGCGAAGAGTTTAAGGCTCTCACACTTCGTGTTGCAAAGATTGTTGCTGCTCAGAATCCTGCTGACATGGACGCACTTTTGAAGTGCACAGAGAACGGTCAGACGGTTGAAGAAATGGTACAGGAACTCTTCTTGAAGGTTCGTGAAAACATCAAGGTTCGCCGCTTCGCTCGTTTCGACGGCGCAGTTACAACCTATGTTCACGCAGGCGGAAAAATCGGTGTTATGGTTAAGTTTGACACAACACTCGACGCACAGAACGAAGAGTTTGTTGCAATGGGCAAGAACGTAGCAATGCAGATTGCTGCTATGAATCCTGCATATCTTGATGAGGCTTCTGTTCCGGCAGAGGTTCTTGCAAAGGAGAAGGAAATTCTCGTTGCACAGATGAAGGAAGACCCCAAAATGGCTAACAAGCCTGATGCTGTTCTCGGCAAAATTGTTGAGGGTAAAATCGGCAAGTACTATAAGGAAAACTGCCTTGTTGAGCAGCAGTTCGTTATGGATGGCGATATCACCGTTGGCAAGTATGTTGAAAACACCGCAAAGGCACTCGGCGCAGATATCAAAATCGCAGATTATGTTCGTTTCGAGCGTGGCGAGGGTATTGAAAAGCGTCAGGACAATTTCGCTGATGAAGTTGCCAGCATGATAAAATAATCAATTCATTAAATCTTAAAAGCCGTTCCGTTGGAACGGCTTTTTTCTTTTTTAAAAGATTGACTTTGTCGTGCTTATATTGTAATATAGATATAAATAATATTATTAAGGGCGTGATAGTATTGAAAAGTGCATATAAACGTGTACTGTTGAAGCTTAGCGGCGAGGTGCTCGCGGGCGACAATAAAATGGGCTTTGATTTTTCGGTTGTCCGCACAATTTGTGAGACCGTTAAAAAATGTGTCGATATGGGGGTTGAGGTTGCAATAGTTATCGGTGGCGGCAACTTCTGGCGCGGCCGTTCGAGCGGGAATATGGACCGCACCCGTGCAGACCATATGGGAATGTTGGCAACTACCATAAACTCACTTGCACTTTGCGATGAGTTTGAACAGCTTGGAACACCCGCCTGTGTTATGACCGCAATTGATATGCCGCAGATTGCCGACCTTTACACAAAACGAGATGCTGTAAAGAGTCTCGAAGACGGCAAGGTTGTCATATTCGGATGCGGAACGGGAAGTCCTTTCTTCTCAACCGATACCACAGCGGCTTTGCGTGCAGCAGAAATCGGAGCTGATATAATCTTCAAGGCAACAAATGTTGACGGCGTTTATGACAGTGACCCGAAGAAAAATCCGGACGCTAAAAAATACGATTCACTTGCTTTCATTGATGTTCTCAGAGACGGACTTCATGTTATGGATAGTACAGCGGCATCACTTTGTATGGATAATAATATTCCGATTTTGGTTTTCAATCTTAACGACCCTGAAAATATTGTACGCGCCATAAAGGGCGAAACAATTGGAACAATAGTAAAATAAGGAGAAACATTTATGGATACAATTTTACTTATATGTGAAGAAAAAATGGAAAAATCGATAGCATCGCTTGAGCGCGATTTTGGAACAATCCGTGCAGGTCGCGCAAATGCATCTGTGCTTGACCGTATAGCCGTTGACTATTACGGTGTTCCCACACCGATAAATCAGATGGCAGCAATTTCGGTTCCCGAGCCGCGTCTTTTGCAGATTCAGCCTTGGGATGCTTCAACACTTAAGGAAATTGAAAAGGCAATTAACAAGTCTGACATCGGTATTAACCCAATGAACGACGGTAAGGTTATCCGCCTTTCGTTCCCGCCGCTTACTGAAGAGCGCAGACGTGAACTTGCAAAAGAGGTTCGCAAGATGTCTGAGGACGGCAAGGTTGCAATCCGTTCAATTCGCCGCGATGCGATAGAAAAAATCAAGGCACTTCGCAAGGCAAATGAAATTACCGAGGATGACCAAGCAGTAGGTGAGAAGGATGTCCAGGACCTTACAGATAAGTTCTGCAAGGATATCGATGTCCGCACCGAGAAAAAAGAAAAAGAGATTTTGGAAATCTAATTTTATTCCCCACCGGATTTTATGTCTGGTGGGTTTTTGAGAGTAGGAAAAATTATGCCGATATTACGTAAAAAAGCAAAAGAAGAGCGAGTTTTACCCGAACATATTGCAATAATTATGGATGGTAACGGCAGGTGGGCAAAACGCCGTCATCTACCCCGCACGGCAGGGCATGCCGCAGGTTCAAAAAACTTTAAGGACATTGCTCGTTATTGCAATAAAATAGGCCTTAAATATCTTACGGTTTATGCTTTTTCAACTGAAAACTGGAAGCGTCCCAAAGAAGAGGTCGACAATATAATGGGAATCTTTCGTCAGTATTTGAAGGATACCGAAAATTTCAAGGACGAAAACATACAGCTGCAGTTCATAGGCGACAGAACAAATTTGCCTGAGGATATTGTGGAACTTATGGAAAAGGCTGAAAACGATTCCAAGGATTATACGGGCATGCACCTTAACATTGCAATTAATTACGGTGGAAGAGATGAAATAGTTAATGCTGTAAAGCGTATAGTCGAATCTGGAATTAGCAGGGATGAAATCACCGAGGAGACAATATCGCAAAATCTTTACACGGTGAATCAGCCCGACCCCGATTATATAATCCGTCCAAGCGGTGAATATCGCCTTTCAAACTATCTTATATGGCAGTCGGCGTATGCTGAGTTTTGGTTTTCGGATGTTTTGTGGCCTGACTTCAGACCAAAGCATATGGAAGAAGCAATAGAAAGTTTTAATAAAAGAAACCGTCGTTTCGGCGGAATTTAAGAGGTTGTTATGAAGACAAGAATTATATCTGCTGCGGTGGGAATAGTGCTGTTTTTAGCAGTGATTTTTTTGAGCACCGACTTAATTTTAGAAAATGGATTTCCGATAATTTTAACACTAACACTGTCAATACTTTCGGCGGTGGGCGCTTATGAAATGTTGCATAATACAGGCATTGTAAAAAATAATATTATAATGGGAATATCCTGTGCGATGGCGTTTTTGCTTGTAATGCTCTTCTCACTTTACGGCATAGCTGCGGGTATGAGTGCATATTTTGTGTTTGTCGCAGTAATTTTAACTGTATCACTTGCTGTTCACGAGAAAACATCCTATAAAGAACTCGTTGCATCACAGGCATATACTCTCTTTTTGTCATATTCGTTTTACTGTATTGACAACATCATTCAAAACTACGGAAAATTCGCGTTTTTGATGATATTCATATTTGCCTGGGCAACAGATACTTTTGCGTATTTCACGGGTGTGTTTTTGGGAAAGAGAAAGCTTTGCCCGAAATTAAGTCCCAAGAAAACGGTTGAGGGAAGTATCGGCGGTGTGCTTGGTTGTGTGGTATGCACCGCGATTGCGTGTATCATTTTCAAAAACAACGGCGGCGAGGTAAATATGTGGATATTTGTTCCCGCCACCATTATTTTTTCAATAATGGGAATGGTAGGCGACCTTAGTGCGTCATATATAAAACGCGCTACGGGCATAAAGGATTACGGCAATATAATGCCGGGTCATGGCGGTGTTTTGGACCGTTTTGATAGCGTTCTTTTAATAGCACCCGTGTACCACGCGCTGCTTTATTGGTTGCCGCTTATTAATTCTTAAGGTAAAACAATATGAAAACAATTTCGATTTTAGGCTCAACAGGTTCGATAGGCACGCAAGCGTTAGATGTTGCCCGTATGGGTGGCTATCGCGTCTTTGCTCTTGCCGCAGGTAATAATTCCAAGCTTTTGGAGGAGCAGGCAAGAGAGTTTAATCCGCGCATAGTAGCTCTCAGTGATGAGGCTGCAGCGGCAGACCTTAAAACTCGCCTTGCCGATACCGATATAAAGGTTTTGGCGGGTGTTGATGGTGTCTGTGCCGCGGCTCAAGAAACAGAGGCGCAAATCGTGCTCAACGCTATTGTTGGAATAGCGGGTCTGCGTCCAACCATGGCGGCAATTTGTGCAGGAAAAACCTTGGCTTTAGCAAACAAGGAGTCGCTTGTAACGGGTGGAAAGCTTGTTACCGATGCTGCAAGAAAAAATAAAGTAAAAATTTTACCCGTAGACAGTGAACACTCTGCAATTTTTCAGTGTTTGCAGGGTGTGCCCGACGGTGCTTTGCGTAAAATAATATTGACGGCATCGGGCGGTCCTTTTTTTGGCAAAACCAAAGAACAGTTAAAAGCTGTTACGGTTGAAGACGCCCTTAAACATCCTAATTGGGAAATGGGCAAGAAAATTACGATTGATAGTGCCACACTGATGAACAAGGGATTTGAGGTTATTGAAGCGGTGCATCTTTTCTCGGTTTCTGCAGATGATATAGAGGTTTTGGTTCACAGACAAAGCATAATTCATTCGGCGATAGAAACGGTCGACGGCGCAGTAATAGCGCAGCTTGGAACGGCTGATATGCGTCTGCCGATACAGTATGCGCTCACTTACCCCGAGCGAATGCCGTGCCCCGCAACACCGCTTTCACTTTCTCAAATAGGAAAGCTTACCTTCGAAAAACCTGACACACAAACCTTTGAGTGTCTCGACATTTGTATAAAAGCCTCGCTCGAGGGAGGACTGAAAACTGCGGCTGTAAACGGCGCAAACGAAGCGGCGGTTGCTCTCTTCCTTAATAATAAAATCGGATTTCTTGATATACCGCGCCTTGTCAAAAAGGCATACGAAGCACAAGCGAGTGTCACTGATTTTACGATTGATGATGTGTTTGAGGCTGACCGCGCCGCAAGAGAAATAGTATTTAGTAGGTGATTTAAATAGTAGCGTTCTTTTCTTCTGTTTGGCCCTATGTGGTTGCAGTTTTAATGTTTTTGCTATTGATATTCATACACGAATTCGGACATTTTATTGCTGCAAAGGCGGTAGGGGTCAGAGTTAATGAATTTGCAATAGGCTTCGGACCCACACTTTTTTCAAAAGTGAAGGGTGAAACCAAATATATGCTCAAGGCAATTCCCTTTGGTGGATATTGTGCGATGGAGGGCGAAGACGAAGAAAGCAGTGACCAAAATGCTTTTTGCAATAAAGCAGCATGGAAACGCGCTATTGTTATAGTCGCGGGTGCGGTTTTCAATTTGGTTTTGGGCCTTTTGATTGTGGCTGTCGTGCTGTTACCGCAAGAGAGATTTGCGAGCACACAAATAGCGGATTTTGATGAGAATGCCGTGAGTGAGCAAAGCGGACTCTCGGTTGGTGATAAAATAATCGAGGTCGACGGTCGACACATTTTCACAACCTATGACCTCGGCTATACCTTCACGGGTGTTGCGGACGGTACTGTGGATATGGTTGTCTTGCGCGACGGCGAAAAGATAACACTCGAGAATGTAAAATTTAAAACACAAAGCGCAGACGGAATGGATTTCATTTCGGTTGACTTTTTTGTAGAAGGTATCACAAAAACCTTTGGTAGCTTTATATCACAAACTGTGCGTATGACCATTTCATACGGTCGCGTGGTGTGGTTTTCGCTTGTTGATTTGATAACGGGCAAGTATGGAATAAGCGCAGTGTCGGGTCCTGTGGGAGTGACCGCAGCGATAGGCACCGCCGCAAAACAAAGCGTGATGAACATTCTGCCGATTATGGCGCTCATCACGATAAATTTGGGGATTTTCAATCTGCTTCCCGTACCTGCGCTTGACGGCGGCAGACTGCTTTTCCTCATTATAGAAATGATTTTCCGCAAACCCGTTCCGCAAAAGTATGAAGGCTATGTTCATACGGCAGGATTTTTGATTTTAATACTCTTTATGTTAGCAATTACTGCAAAGGATATTTGGTCTTTGGTGGTGAAATGATGTATAAAAGAAACGATACAAAACAGGTGACGGTAGGCAAATATAAGCTCGGCGGCGGAGCCGATGTTTTGATACAGTCAATGCTCAGCGTACCCGCACACGATTTTGAAGCAAATGTGCAACAAGCAAAGCGTCTTGAAGAGGCGGGTTGTGAAATAATACGAGTATCGGTGCTCGATACGGAGACGGTAAAGCTTATACCACTTTTAAAAGAAGCGGTTAGCGTGCCGATTGTTGCCGATATCCATTTTGATTATAAGCTTGCACTTGAGAGTGTTGCGGCGGGAGTTGATAAAATCCGCATAAACCCCGGCAATATAGGCGCAGACGATAGAGTAAAGGCTGTTGCAGATGCCTGTAAAGCCAAAAACATCCCAATACGCATCGGTGTAAATTCGGGCTCGGTGCAAAAGGAAATTCTTGCAAAATATGGCGCTCCCACACCACAGGCGCTTGTCGAGAGCGGACTTTATCATATATCGCTGCTTGAAAAATTTGATTTTGATGATATCGTTTTGTCACTGAAATCCTCTAACACAAAAACTATGTTTGATACCTATACCTTGGCGGCGGAAACCTGCAGATATCCGCTTCACTTAGGTGTTACCGAGGCGGGAACAAGCCGTATGGGCGTTGTGCGTTCCGCGGCAGGAATTGGCGGACTTTTGCTTAGTGGCATAGGAGATACCATACGCGTGTCTCTGACAGACGACCCCGTTAATGAGGTGTATGCGGCAAAGGATATTCTCTCGGCTGTATCGCTTAGACAAAACGGTGTTCGTATTGTTTCGTGTCCAACCTGCGGCAGAACAAAGGTTGATTTAATCGGTCTTGCAAATCGTGCTGAAGAGGCACTGGCAGGACTTAAGAAAAATATAACAGTCGCAATTATGGGTTGCGTTGTCAACGGACCGGGTGAAGCGCGTGAAGCCGACATCGGAATTGCGGGCGGCGACGGTTGCGGACTTATATTTAAAAAGGGCGAAATAATTCGCAAAACGAGTGAAGAAAATTTGCTTGAAGAACTGATAGAAGAAATTAAAAAAGAGTACGGAGAATGGTAATGCAAAACAAAGACTTTTTAACACTTTTCGGCGATTATATAGGTGCTTCTGCGGAAGAAATTCCCACAGGCGTTATATCACTTTGCGAACTTAATATGGAAAACCGCAGCTTGGTGTTAAAGGTCGAGTTTAAAGATTATGTAAACCAATCCAAGATAAATGAGATAAAAGCAAGCATCAAATCAGCACTTTCTTTAAACGATATTGACTTTTTTGCTACATATCTTCCTTCGGCGCTTTGTGATACTGCAGTTGCAGAACTGACCGATGGTATAAAGCATATAAACCCTGCATTTAACGGCTATTTTAACGGCGCAAAGTTTTCGTTAAACGGTGACAGTGTTACAGTGCAGTTAAAACACGGCGGAGTCGAAAGTGTTATGAAACTGAGATTTGACGAGCTTTTGCAAAATGCCGTTAAAACACATTTCGGAAAAAGCGTGGAAGTAACCGTTTTGGGTGAGGACAAGCTTGATACAACCGATATACCTCAAGAGACCATCACAAAACAAAAGACGGTAGAAAACAAGCCCTCGCAACAAAAGGAGCAAAAGCCGAAAAAAACCTTTTCGGGCAAACCCTCGGATAATCTTCCTGTTTATCTTGAGAGTGCAGATTTGTTTTACGGAAGAAGTATTGATAAAAATGTGCGCCCGTTGTCAGAGTATGTTCCGCTTGGAAACCCTGAAGAGCGCAAAAAGTTTGTCGGCTGGGGCAAGGTGTTTGATTTCGAATCTCGCGCGGTAAATTCTCGTCGCGGGCCGAGCATCAGTGCAAAGTTTTGTTTTAGCGACAACACAAACTCCTTAAACGCACAGCTTTTCATCGATGAAAAGTTTAAAAATCAGATTGCACCGCTCAAAGACGGTGTGACACTCTTAATAAATGGTAGTTATGAGTATAATCGCTGGATGGGCGATTTTGTGGTTAACGTAACTGCTATGGCAACGCTCACAGAGTATGAAGAAGGGGACAATTCGGAAGAAAAGAGAATAGAACTTCATTGCCATACAAATATGTCGGCAAAGGATGCCGTTTGCAATGCAGAATCTCTCATAAACCGCGCATATAAATTCGGCCACAAGGCTATTGCAATAACAGACCACGGTGTTGTTCAGGCATATCCTGCCGCTGCAGCAGCGGTTAAGAAAATTCGCAAAGGCGGCGGAGATTTTAAGGTAATATACGGCGTTGAAGCATATTTTGTCGATGACGAGCGTCACGATATAAAAAAGCTCAATTCAAAAGAAATTGCAAAGTTGAGACACCATCAAATTTTGCTCGTAAAAAACCTTACGGGACTTAAAAATCTTTATAAACTCGTATCCAATGCTCATCTGAACGAATTTCACGGAAGACCCTGCACTCTTAAAAGTGAACTTGTCAAGCACCGTGAGGGTTTGCTTGTTGGAAGTGCTTGTGAGGCGGGCGACCTTTACAGTGCGGTTATTGACGGTGTGCCCCACGAAGAACTTTTGAAGATTGCATCCTTTTATGATTATCTTGAAATTCAACCGGTTGGAAACAACGAGTTTATGATACGCTCATCCGCCGATGCGGATAAGGTTGACAAAAAGACGGGCGCTGTGATTAAAAACAGATTCCGTAATGTTACAAGCGAAGAGGTAATAAGAAACTTTAACCGAAAAATTGTGGAAATAGGAGACGAACTCGGAATTCCAGTAGTAGCAACGGGCGACGTTCACTTCCTCAAAAAAGAGGACGAAATAATCCGCAAGATATTGCTCGCGGGTCAGGGCTACGATGATTTTGACCATCAAGCACCTCTTTATCTGAAAACGACCGAAGAAATGCTTTCTGATTTCGCATATTTCGGCGAGCGCGCAAGAGAATTTGTAATAGACAATCCGGCAAAAATCAACGAAATGATATCGAGCGACGTTATTCCTGTTCCGGACGGAAACTATCCGCCTGTGATTGAGGGCTCGGATGAAGAGCTTAAAACGATATGCTGGAAGCGTGCCCACGATACATACGGAGAGCAACTGCCCGAGGTAGTTGAAACTCGACTAAAAAAGGAACTTGACGGTATTATCAATAACGGATATTCCATAATGTATATGTCGGCGCAGAAGCTTGTTAAATACAGTGAGGACCACGGATATCTCGTTGGCTCGCGTGGTTCGGTTGGCTCATCCTTTGCGGCAACAATGGCGGGAATTTCGGAGGTTAACCCTCTGCCACCGCATTACTACTGTAAAAATTGCAAACATAACGAATTTTTCCTTGACGGTTCGGTGGGCTCGGGCTTCGACCTTCCTGAAAAGAACTGCCCCGTATGTAATACACCGCTCAGCCGCGACGGACACGATATACCGTTTGAAACCTTCCTTGGCTTTGACGGAGATAAGGTACCTGATATCGACCTTAACTTCTCGGATGAATTTCAAACCGATGTTCAAAAATATACGGAACAGCTTTTCGGCAGAGAAAACGTTTTCAAGGCAGGCACAATATCCACAATCGCCGAAAAAACGGCATTTGGTTTTGTCAAGGCGTATGCCGAAAAGAAGGATTTGGTTTTAAACTCGGCTGAACTTAAGCGTCTTGCATTTATGGTGCGTGATTCTGAAATCAAATCCACAACGGGACAGCACCCGGCGGGAATGGTAATTGTTCCGCGCGATAAAGAGATATATGACTTCTGTCCGATACAGCATCCCGCAGACGATACAAGTTCGGATATTATAACAACGCATTTCGATTTCCATTCGATTCACGATACAATATTAAAGCTTGACGAACTCGGTCACGTTGTTCCGACAACATATAAATATCTTGAAGAATATTCGGGAATATCGGTTAACGATATTTCGATGAGTGACCCCGATGTGTATTCACTCTTTACTTCCACAAAGGCGCTTGGTGTTACACCTGAGGATATTTATTCGCAAAACGGAGCCTTCTGTTTGCCCGAGTTTGGCACAGACTTTGTTCGCGCTATGCTGCTTGACTGTAAACCCAAAACCTTTGCAGACCTTCTGCAGATATCGGGCCTTTCTCACGGTAAGGACGTTTGGATAGGCAACGCAAAGGAGCTTATTGATAACGGCACTTGTACAATTTCGGACGTTATCGGAACGCGTGATAACATAATGGTATACCTTATATATAAAGGTGTTGATAGTGCGCTCGCATTTAATATAACCGAGACTGTAAGAAAAGGTCTTGTGGCTAAGGGTAAGGTTTCGGAAGAAAAATGGGGCGAGATGGCAGATGTCATGCGTGAACACGGTGTGCCGGAATGGTATATCCAAAGCTGCAGAAAAATCAAGTATATGTTCCCGAAAGCCCACGCTGCTGCGTATGTTATATCCGCGCTTAAGCTTGCGTGGTACAAGGTTCATAAGCCGATAGAGTTTTATTGTGCATACTTCACAGCCCGCCCTGAAGATATCGAGGTTGAGACAGTGATGCGCGGAAAAGAGGCGGTGCGTCAACGCATCAACAGTATACGCGCAAAGGGCAAGGAAGCAACGGCAAAGGAGACCGACGTTTATAATAAACTGCTTATTATAAATGAAATGCTCAGCCGCGGTCTTGAGATATTGCCTATTGATTTGCACAAATCCCACGCAACACATTACTTGTTGGAGGACGGCAAAATGCGTCTGCCCTTCTGTGCGCTTTCGGGCGTAGGGGAGAAGGCGGCATACTCGCTTTATGATGCGGCGCATAACGGCGAATTCATATCAAAGGATGAGTTCCAGACCGTTGCAGGAGTGTCAAAAACCATAGTGCAAGCGCTCTCGGATATCGGCGCATTGGGAGATTTACCCGATTCTAACCAGATGTCATTGTTTTAATGTTTAATTTAAACAAAATTCATAATAAAATTTAATAATTTTTAGCAAATTGTATAAAAATCGGTCCTAAAGGTTGCAATTTTGTAATATTTCGGTATAATAATAGTAACACGAGGTTACAAAATTGTAATTTTTAAAGGACTGATTTTTTATTTTAAAAAACCTGAAACCCGCTTTGGGAAATATGAAGGAAGTAACAAAAAATATAATATTAGCTTTCAAGGCATCAAGCGTACGCGTGAAGTTTGTTGTCGGCGTTGCCGCAGCAGTCTTACTCACATCAACGCTTTGTGAAGCATTAAATGTTAAGTTCGCATATAAGATTACTTATAATGATGAAACTGTCGGATATGTTTCAAGCGCAGAACAGCTCTCAGATGTTGAAAACAATGTTCTCTCAGGAATAAAGGTTGACGATGCAAAGAGCTATTTGCGTGATTCCAACGCAACCCTTTCAATTACACTTGGAAGCAAAATCGGGACAAGCAGTGCCGTAGCAAGAGATATTCTTGATGCAGATATCCGTCTTGTCCGCGCATCCGTGCTTAGTGTTGATGGAACTGTTGTCTGTGCGCTCAAAGGCGATAAGGACAGGCTTGAAGGCGCATTGAATGCCCGTCTTGCACAGTTTAGTGATGCTGATGTAACATCGGCAGAGTTTGTAGGCGATGTAGCGATTGAGGAAGGCTATTTCCCGCGTTCTCTTGTTTCTTCTATGACAAAAGTAGAAGAAGAGCTTGAAAACATTGGCGTAAAGACAGTTAAAACTGTTACCTATACAGAAGACATACCTTTTGAGACAATAACAACCGAAAGCAGCTCACATCTTAAGGGTTATAAAAAGGTTACAAGCAAGGGTGTGCTCGGCTCTCAGAATGTTACCGCTGTTGTAACCTGCGTTAACGGATTAGAGACCGAAAGAAATGTTATTGAGTCTGTTGTGGTAACTGAGCCTGTTGCACAGCAAATGCTCGTTGGTACAGCAAAGGCATCAAAAATTTCAAGCACAAACAAGGCTTCGGGAAAGGCAATGTTTATCTGGCCGGTTAAAAAGGTTGCGGGTCAAGTGATTTCCTCATACTACGGCGACGGACGTAATCATCGCGCTATTGATATTGCTACCGCAAAGGGCACGCCGATTTATGCGGCCTTGGGTGGAACGGTTACCTTCTCGGGCTATGCAAAGGATTACGGTTATTATATAATAATCAACCATGGTAACGGATTTGAAACGCTTTATTCGCACGCAAGTAAATTGCTCGCGTCAGAGGGTCAGGTTGTAAACACAGGCGATACAATCGCTTTGGTAGGCTCAACCGGACGCTCAACAGGAAATCATCTTCATTTTGAAGTAAGAATTAACGGCAACCGTGTGAATCCTCTTAACTACACAAAAAGATAAAATTTTAAAAGAACCTTATGGGTGGCCATAAGGTTCTTTTTTGTTTTGCTTGTGCTTGACACACCACAATATATGGTATATTATATAATAGATAATTTATGCGAGGTAGTTTATATGGTAAAAAAAGCCAAGTATGATAACGAGAGTATTAAAAAATTAGAGGGTCCTGACAGAGTCAGAAAAAGACCGGGCGTTATTTTCGGCTCGGACGGTCTTGATGGCTGTCAGCATTCGGTTGTTGAGATTATTTCGAACTCAATAGACGAAGCCCGTGAGGGATACGGTAAAAAAATAATCATAACTCGGTATGCCGATAATTCGATAGAGGTTGAAGACTTTGGTCGTGGTGCGCCGGTTGATTTTAATAATAAAGAAAACTGCTATAACTGGGAATTGCTTTACTGTGAAATGTATGCAGGCGGAAAGTATGACACAAACGACGGCGGAAACTATGAGTATTCATTAGGTCTTAACGGTCTTGGACTTTGCTCCACACAGTATGCTTCCGAGTATATGGATGTTGAAATTAAGCGCGACGGATTCAAATATTCTCTTCACTTTGAAAAGGGATACAATGTCGGAGGACTTAAAAAGGAGCCCTATTCGGGACGCGCAACGGGAACAAAAACCCGCTGGAAGCCCGACTTGGATGTATTTACCGATATAAACATACCTGCAGAATTTTATGTTGACTTTATAAAGCGTCAGGCAATTGTTAACGATAACCTTGTCTTTGTTTTCAGAAATCAGGTCGGAAACAAATTTGAAGAAAAAGAATTTGTTTATAACAACGGCATACGCGACTATGTAAGTGAGGTTGCAGGGGAGGACGCAATTTCTTCCGTGCAGTTCTGGCAGGCAGAGCGTGAGGGACGCGACCGCGCGGATATGAAGGACTATAAGGTTAAAATCAATGCCTGTGTTGCCTTCTCAAATAAGCATCAGCTTAAGGAGTATTATCACAACTCAAGCTGGCTTGAATACGGCGGCTCGCCTGATAAAGCGGTGCGAAGCGCCTTTGTTTCACAAATTGACAGCTATATTAAACAAAACAACAGATATCAGAAGAACGAAAGCAAGGTTTCCTTCTCGGATATTGAGGAATGTCTGATTATTGTTGTTTCTTCCTTCTCAACGCAGACATCGTATGAGAACCAGACTAAAAAATCAATAACAAACAAATTCATCTATGAAGCAATGGCGGAATTCTTCCGCCGACAGCTAGAGATATATTTTATCGAGAACAAGGCAGAAGCGGACAAGATTGTTGACCAGGTGCTTATAAATAAGCGCAGCCGCGAGCGTAGTGAACGCGAACGCCTTAATATTAAAAAGACACTGCAGTCAAGCAACGATATGCTCAACCGCATAGAAAAATTTGTTGACTGTCGCAGCAAGGACAAGGAAGAGCGAGAGCTCTTTATAGTTGAGGGTGATTCGGCATTAGGTTCGGTTAAACTTGCAAGAAATGCAGAGTTTCAGGCGGTAATACCCGTAAGAGGTAAGATTCTCAACTGCCTTAAAGCAGAGTACGACAGAATTTTCAAAAGTGAAATTATAACAAATCTTTTGAAGGTTTTGGGTTGCGGAGTTGAGGTCAAGGCAAAATCAAAGGATTTATCCACATTTGATTTAGACCAACTTAGGTGGAATAAGGTAATAATATGTACCGATGCCGACGAAGACGGCTTTCAGATTCGCACCCTTATTCTCACAATGATATACCGCCTTGTTCCGACACTTATTGAAGCGGGAAAGATTTTCATAGCCGAAACACCGCTTTATGAAATCACCACCAAGGAAAAAACTTATTTTGCATATGACGAAAAAGAAAAAGCGGATATTATGACAAATATGGTGGGCGATGCGAAATGCACCGTTCAGCGCTCAAAGGGTCTTGGTGAGAACCAACCCGATATGATGAGCCTGACAACCATGAATCCTGCAACCCGCCGACTCATAAAGGTAACACCCGAGGCGGCAGAGCAAACAGCCCATATGTTTGATATTCTTCTCGGCGATAACATTGAGGGAAGAAAAGCAATAATAACCGAAAAGGGCTATATGTATATAGCTGATGCAGATATTAGTTAAGCAAACACGAATAATCCGAATCTGCCCAAAACGGCATGATTTTGGCGCTTTTCGGCTTGTCGTTGTTTGTAGGCGTTAGCCTTACAAATTCCTTCGCACCAAAAATCACACAAAATTCTACACGTGTTGGGTCGTAGAATTTTAAAAGTAGGATTTTTGTCTGTGCGAGGCACAAAACACAGTTAATCCTTTGTGGATTAACGAGTATTTTAACAAAGCAAAGGCGAAAATCCTACCTTTAAAATCAGGTTCGGATTATTCGTGTTTGCTTAAGGAGAGAATTTATGCCTCCCAAGAAGAGAAAACAAATTGAAATAAAACCGAAAGAGAATATGGCAAACGCTTATATATCGGGCGCCGGTACGGTTGTTGAGCAGCCTATAACAAGGACGCTTGAAACCAACTATATGCCCTATGCGATGAGCGTTATATTGTCGCGCGCCATTCCGGAGATAGACGGCTTCAAGCCGTCCCACCGTAAACTGCTTTACACCATGTATCTTATGGGGCTGCAAAACGGCGCAAAGACAAAGTCTGCAAACATTGTCGGACAAACCATGCGTCTTAATCCTCATGGTGATGCCGCAATATATGAAACGATGGTGCGTCTGACCGAGGGCAACGAGTCCTTGCTCCATCCTTATGTCGAATCAAAGGGAAATATGGGCAAGGCGTATTCTCGTGATATGGCATATGCCGCACCGCGTTATACTGAAGCAAAGCTTTCAAGCATAGCATCTGAACTGTTTAAGGATATTGACAAGGATACTGTGGATTTTGTAGATAACTATGATGCTACAATGAAGGAGCCCACCTTGTTCCCCGTAACATTCCCATCGGTGCTTGCAAATGCAAACAAGGGTATAGCCGTTGGTATGACCAACACAATATGTCCTTTTAATCTTCGCGAGGTTTGCCGTGCAGAAATAGAGCTTATCAAGGATGACGAAATTAATATTGCAGATTATCTGACCGCACCTGACTTCCCAAGCGGAGGCGAGCTTCTTTATGACCGCGCCGATATGGAAAAAATTTATGAAACAGGCTTGGGCAGTGTGAAAATCCGCGCCGTGTATGAATATGATAAATCGGCAAACTGTATTGATATAAAGCAGATTCCACCCTCAACAACGGTCGAGGCGATTATTGAAAAAATCGTTGACCTCGTAAAGCAAAAGAAAATCACTGAAATTAATGATATTCGTGATGAAACCGACCTTTCGGGTCTTAAAATTACGATGGATTTAAAGCGTGGCACCGATGCTGAAAAGTTAATGAACAAGCTTTTCAAGATGACACCCTTGCAGGACAGCTTTTCGTGCAACTTTAATATTTTGGTTGGCGGAACACCGCGTGTTATGGGCGTCAAGGAAATACTCACAGAGTGGACGGCCTTCCGCGTTGACTGTGTGAAGAGAAGAACATACTATAATCTTTCCAAGGCTAAGGAGAAGTATCACCTATTAAAAGGACTTCAGAAAATATTACTCGATATAGATAAAGCAATAAAAATCGTACGCGAAACTGCCGAAGAAAAAGAGGTTGTTCCGAACCTTATGATAGGCTTCGGTATTGACGAAACACAGGCAGAATATGTCGCGGAAATCAAGCTGCGCCATCTCAACAGAGAATATATTTTAAAGCGCCTTGAAGATGTCGAAAATCTTGAACGTGAGATAGCCGAGCTTGAATCAATTCTGGGTGACCGCAGAAAGGTGCTCAGAATAATAATCAAGGAGCTTGAAACGGTTGCCGATAAATACGGTATGGAGCGCAAGACAAAGATAATCTCTGCCGAAGAAAATGCAATCGTTGTTGAGGAAGAAAAGGTTGAGGATTATCCCGTTAATCTTTTCTTCACAAAAGAGGGCTATTTCAAGAAAATTACACCGCTTTCACTCCGTATGGGTGGTGAGCAAAAGCTCAAAGAGGGCGATGAAATCAAGCAGTCGTTTGAATCTCAAAACTCTTATGACTTGTTGTTCTTTAGTGATAAATGTCAGGTTTACAAGAGCCGCGTGAGCGAGTTCTCTGATACCAAGGCAAGCGTTCTTGGCGAATATATACCCTCAAGACTTGGGTTTGACGAGGGTGAAAACGCGATTAGTGTCGTTGCAACAAGCAAATACCAAGGCTATCTTGTCTTTGTGTTTGAAAACGGAAGAATATCCAAGGTGCCTCTTTCGGCATATGCAACAAAAACAAACCGCAAAAAGCTCATAAACGCATACAGTGATAAATATCCGCTGTCGGCAATTATTTATGTAGAGAGCGATTGTGATATACTGCTCACATCTACAAACGGCAGAATGCTGCTTGTGAATACAGGCGCGCTACAAGCCAAGGTCACAAAGGATAATAACGGCGTTGCGGTTATGACCCAGAAAAAAGGTCAGAGAATTTATTCTGCAACACTCTATTCAGAAGGTATGCTTTCAGACCCGCACCGTTACAGAACGCGTACCTTACCCGCAGCAGGCAGCATAAAGCGTGAAGGAATAACGGGCGAACAAATGCAGATATAAAAAAAGCCGTCTGCAAAAACAGACGGCTGTCAGTCGAATTACAAACGCAAGCAAATTTCATTTTCGTCTGACATTATAATTATGTGAAAAACATAGGCAAATACACCTGGCAGTATTTGACAAAATTGACGATTTGGTATATGATTGTCAGGTATTATTCATTTTGGGGGATTACCAGATGGCAAAAGAACTTGCAAAAACATACGAACCTAATGAGGTTGAGGATAGAAATTATAAATTTTGGCTTGACGGTGGCTTTTTCCATGCCGAAGTAGATTATAACAAGGAACCTTATACCATTGTTATACCGCCACCAAACATCACAGGTCAGCTTCATATGGGACACGCCCTAGACCAAACTCTGCAGGATATTCTTATACGCACAAAGCGTATGCAGGGTTATTCTGCCTTGTGGATGCCCGGCACCGACCACGCATCCATAGCAACCGAGGCTAAAATTGTTGAGGCTATGCGCAAAGAGGGAATAACCAAAGAGGATTTGGGCAGAGAAAAATTTCTTGAACGCGCTTGGGAGTGGAAAGAAAAATACGGCGGAACAATTATATCTCAGCTTAAAAAGCTTGGCTCATCGTGTGACTGGGAGCGCGAGCGCTTCACACTTGATGAAGGCTGTTCAAGAGCAGTCCGCGAGGTGTTTGTAAGCCTTTACGAAAAGGGACTTATCTATCGCGGAGAGAGAATTATAAACTGGTGTCCGCACTGTCATACATCAATTTCGGACGCAGAGGTAAGCTATGAAGAGCACGACGGAAACTTCTGGCACCTTCGTTATCCGCTGTCAGATGGAAGCGGCTATGTTGAACTTGCTACAACCCGCCCCGAAACCATGCTTGGTGATACCGCTATTGCCGTTCATCCCGAGGATGAGCGTTATAAGGATTTTGTTGGCAAGACGGTAACACTCCCGCTTGTAAACAGAGAAATCCCCATCGTCGCAGATGAATATGTTGAGATGGACTTTGGAACAGGTGTTGTAAAAATCACCCCCGCTCACGACCCAAATGACTTTGAGGTTGGACTTCGTCATAATCTTCCGATTATAAATGTTATGACCGATGATGCCAAGATGACAGACGACTGCGGAAAATACAGCGGTATGGACCGCTACGAAGCCCGCAAGGCTATCGTTGCTGACTTGGAAGAGGGCGGATTCTTGGTTAAGGTTGAGCCGATGAAGCACAACGTTGGCTCTTGCTACCGTTGCAACTCGGTTGTTGAACCGCGTATCTCAAAACAATGGTTCGTTAAAATGGAGCCCTTGGCAAAGCCCGCAATCAAGGCGGTTAAGGACGGCGATATAACACTTATACCGTCACGCTTTGAAAAGACATATTATAACTGGATGGAAAATATCAAGGATTGGTGTATATCCCGTCAGCTCTGGTGGGGACATAGAATTCCTGCTTGGTACTGTGACGACTGCGGCGAGATAATTGTATCACGCGGCGAGCCCACAGTATGTTCCAAGTGCGGAAGCGAGCATATCCATCAGGACGAAGATACTCTTGACACTTGGTTCTCTTCTGCCTTGTGGCCCTTCTCAACACTTGGCTGGCCCGAAGAAACACTTGAATATAAATATTTCTATCCCACAAATACACTAGTTACGGGATACGATATAATATTCTTCTGGGTTTCAAGAATGATATTCTCGGGACTTCAGTATACCGATAAAATACCGTTTGATACTGTTTTGTTCCACGGAATTGTTCGTGACTCTCAGGGAAGAAAGATGTCAAAGTCACTCGGCAACGGTATCGACCCGCTTGTTGAGATTGAGCGTTACGGCGCAGACGCACTTCGCTTTACCTTGGCAACCGGCAACAGCCCCGGAAACGATATGCGTTATTCACCCGAAAGGGTTGAGGCAAGCAGAAACTTTGCCAACAAGATTTGGAACGCAGCCCGTTTCGTGCTGATGAATCTTCCCGACGACGAACCGGCACCGTATGTACCCGAAGATTTGTCTATGGAAGACAAGTGGATTCTTTCAAAGTATAACGATGTTGTTGCAGCAGTTACGCAAAATATCAATAAATATGAGCTCGGACTTGCGGTAAGCAAACTGTACGATTTCATATGGGATGTTTTCTGCGACTGGTATATTGAAATTGCAAAAATAAGACTTAATTCTGATGACGAAGCGGCTAAAAAGACCGTAAGAGCAGTTTTGGTTTATGTTTTCTCCAACACAATGAAGCTTTTGCATCCGTTTATGCCCTTTATCACAGAAGAAATTTGGCAGACATTGCCCCACGAAGGGAAATCAATAATGATTTCATCTTGGCCGGAGTATAGTGAAAAACTTTGCTTCGAGACCGAGTCGGCAGAGTTCGAAAAGGTAATGAACGCGGTAAAAGCAATTCGCAACCGCCGTGCCGAAATGAACATTCCACCGTCAAGAAAAGCGCTTTTGTGTGTGGAAACTACCTGCATTGATACCTTCAAATCTGCTGCCCCCGTTTTGATGCGTTTGGCAGGCGGCTCGTCGGTCGACGTGGATATAGAATTCTCTATGCCCGATGCAGTGCGCGTTGTTACGGATGCTGCAACGATATACATTCCGATGAACGAGCTTGTTGATTTCAAGGCAGAACTTGAGCGTCTTAATAAGGAATTAGACACAGCAAACAAGGACAAGGAGTTCTTTGAGAAAAAACTCAACAATCCAAACTTTGTCGCAAAGGCGCCTAAGGAATTGGTTGAAACCCAAAAAGCACAGCTTGAAAAAACACTCGATAAGATTACAATGCTTTGTGAAAGCATAAAGGCAATAGAAAAACAAATGTAAAACAATACAAGCCGTGCCTTATGCACGGCTTGCTTTTGGGTAAAGGATATATGGATTATAATGAAGTATTAAATTATATTCATTCGCTTGAGCGTTTCGGTAGCAGACCGGGACTTGAGCGTATAGAAAAACTGCTCTTTTTGTTGGGTGACCCACAAAAAGATTTGCGGTTTATTCATGTTGCAGGAACAAACGGCAAAGGCTCCACATGCGCAATGACTGCAAGTGCGCTCAAAAAAGCGGGATATAAAACGGGACTTTATATATCACCGTATATAACTTGTTTTCGTGAACGCATACAAGTGAATGGCGAATATATAAGCGAAGAAGATTTAGCGGTCTTAACAAAAAAAGTAAAAGACACGGGCATAGAAGTGACCGAGTTTGAATTTATAACAGCTGTGGCCTTTTTGTATTTCAAGATGCAAAGGTGCGATGTTGTTGTGCTCGAAACGGGGCTTGGCGGCAGACTTGATGCCACCAATGTAATACCCGCGCCGCTCTCTGCGGTTATAACGGGGATAGATAAAGACCATACGGGTGTGCTCGGAGATACGATAGAAAAAATAGCCGCAGAAAAATGCGGAATTATAAAATCAGGTTGTCTCGTTTTCACAACACACAGCCAAAAACCCGAGGCTATGAGGGTAATAAAATCCTTTGCCGACCCTATTACCCCAGACCCGTCAAAACTTTCGGTTATAAAAAGCGATTTGTCGGGAAATGAGTTTATCTATAAAGGCGAAAAATATAGCACAACACTTATTGGTAAACATCAGATAGAAAACGCACTGCTTGCCATAGAAATTTTGAAAGGCTGCACGCTTCCGATGTCGCTGGAAGATATAAAATCGGGGATTTCCGAAACAGTCTTTCCCGCAAGGCTTGAACTCATTTCCAAAAGCCCAATAGTAATGCTAGATGGGGCACACAACCCGCACGGTGCCGCTGCCTTGGCGGAAGAAATGCGCAAGCATAAAAATGTAACACTCATTACAGGTATGATGGCGGATAAGGATTGTGAGCAGGTTATGTCCATAATAGCCTCTTGTTGCAAAAGGGTAATAACCGTCACGGTTAACGAGAATCTGCGTTCAATACCCGCAGAGGAATTGGCGCTTTTGGCGTCTAACTATTGTGACGATGTATGTGCGGCACAAAGCTATAGGGAAGCGCTCGAAAAAACAACCGAGAAAGATACCGTGTTCATAGCGGGCTCACTCTATCTTGCGGGCGGAATAAGAGAGCTTGCCATTAATTTTTATAATTAGAATTATTTCGACAACAAAATACAGCAAAAATATTTGCGGACAGGACCTATAATTGATATAGGCTTGTCCGCATTTTTTTATTGGAGGTTTTCTGATGTCGGTAAAAATTGAAATTAACGGAGAAGTGGTAATGGCATATCTGTCGGGAGATATTGACCATCATACCGCTAAACCAATGAGAGAAGAAATTGATAAAGCTATAGAACTGAATATGCCTTCACTGCTCGTGCTCGATTTTAAGGATGTATCATTTATGGATAGCTCGGGAATAGGTCTCGTTATGGGAAGATATAAATTGCTCTCGCAAAACGGTGCAGAGCTTGCCGTAACCAACCCGTCGCCGCAAATATATAAGGTAATGCATTTAGCGGGGCTTGAAAGATTGGCAAAAATAGAAAAGGGCGGTATGAAAAAATGAAACAGTTAAATAAATTCACACTTACTATGTTGTCGCGTTCATCAAACGAAAGCTTTGCAAGAGTGGCGGTCTCTGCTTTTGTGACACAGCTCGACCCAACGATAGAAGAAATGAACGATATCAAAACCGCAGTTTCGGAAGCGGTAACAAACTGCATAGTGCATGCGTATAAAAATGAAATAGGAAAAATATACATATCGGTAAGAATTCTAGAATGTAATGTGGTCGAAATAAAAATAAGGGATAAAGGCTGCGGAATACCAAATATTGAACAGGCAATGGAACCGCTATTTACAACTGCAGGCGGCGAACGTGCAGGACTCGGCTTTGCCGTTATGCAAAGCTTTATGGATAATCTAAAAGTGCTATCAAAGGTGGGAAGCGGCACTACCGTAACGATGAAAAAACGCATAAGCGTCCGTGTGAACGGTAATGGAAAACAGGGATAGTTTTATAAATAGCAATATAGGGCTTGTGCATTCCTGCTGTAAAAAATTTGTGGGCAGGGGAATAGAGTATGACGATTTGTTTCAGGTTGGATGCATTGGCCTTATAAAAGCCGTCGACGGATTCGACGAGACAAGAGGGCTCTGCTTCTCGACATACGCGGTTCCTGTGATACTCGGTGAGATAAAACGGATGTTTCGTGACGGCGGAAGTGTCAAGGTGTCACGCAGTCTGCGTGAGCTGTCTGCAAAAATAAAATACGAACAGGAAAAAGCGCTCAAGCAAAACAATAAAGACCTTTCGGTGCAAGAACTCGCACAACTGTTGGCGGTCTCGCCCGAAGAAATAGCCGAGTCGCTTTGTGCAACACAGCCAACCGTTTCATTGACCTATGAATCCGAAGACGGAGTGTATGAGGTTGATTTGGCAGTAGAAAATAACGGAGATATGTTGACAGACAAGCTAATGCTCGGCGAGCTTATAGAACGTCTGCCCGAGCAGGAAAGACGCCTTATACAGTTAAGATATTTTGGATTCAAAACCCAAAACGAAACGGCACAGGCGCTTTCAATGACACAGGTTCAGGTGTCGCGTGCAGAAAAGAAAATTCTGATGAGCCTTCGCAATATGTTAAATGAATAATATATAATATTTGTGGTAATAATTAACACATACTTTATGCTTAAAAAACTTTTTTAAAAAAAAGAGAAAAAAGTGTTGACAAGGCAGAAAGTATGTGGTATTATAATCGGGCGCCCTAAAGAAAGGGAGCGAAACTTGGACCTTGAAAATTAAACAACGATAAGAAAAAAAGGACCCGACAATT
>JAZSAN010000018.1:0-24832 GCA_045601885.1 Acutalibacteraceae bacterium
GCCGTCTTCTTCGGCGGGCGGAAGGTGCTCAAACACCGCGTCAAGCAGG
This sequence comes from Acutalibacteraceae bacterium, assembly GCA_045601885.1. Classification (GTDB taxonomy): domain Bacteria; phylum Bacillota; class Clostridia; order Oscillospirales; family Acutalibacteraceae; genus SIG589. Next base: position 50 of record JAZSAN010000018.1, read on the forward strand.
TCGCCCGTTCCGTGTCCGTGGACGGCCGAAACGGCGACGGGATCACCGAGTCCCAGATTGTAAAACTCATAAAACTCGGGCGGAACGTCACCGACGCGGTCACACTTGTTGACGCAGACGACTACGGGCTTTCCGCTCTTTCGAAGCATTGCCGCAACCTCATTATCGGCGGCGGTCACACCGCACTCAAGGCTTGTGACAAATATTATTACATTTGCAGTCTCGATAGCGAGGTTAGCCTGCGCACGCATCTTAGACAAAATGATATCATCGGTGCGCGGCTCTATACCACCCGTGTCAATCATCATAACGGTGCGGTTGCGCCACTCTGCATCGGCATATATTCTGTCACGTGTTACACCGGGTGTATCGTCGACAATAGCAACACGTTTTCCTATTAACTTGTTAAAAAGTGTGGATTTTCCCACGTTGGGACAGCCCACAACTGCAACAATAGGCTTTGCCATTTTATTCTCCCTTTAAACCATTTATAAAATCATATCCCGAACAGGACACAACCTTTACCTTAACGCCAAGCGCTTTTGACAGCTCGTCCACCGTGATATCATCCAAAAACATATCCTTTTCGTGTCTTAGCATAACATCAGGTATGAGCAGACAATCGCCGAGTTCTTTACCTTTTAATTGATTTATTATATCCTTGCCCGTGATGAGTCCCGTCACGGTTATATCGTGACCAAAAAAGTCATTCTTTATCTCATACACTCTGCATCTTAGATTATGCCACTTTCCTTCGGCGGTGTCAACAATATTCGATATAAGCGGATATGCCGACACACCCGTAACTGTGCTTATATTAACAGGGTTTTCAGGCGGAGTTATTTCAGACAGCGCTATTTTCGCATCATCTTCCATAAGTCGCCAAAGTCCCACACCGTTTTCAAGTTGCGGAAAATCCCCGTAATATTCGGCACTAGGCATCGGTCTTTCAGCCAACAAAAAGAACTCATCCGCAGCACAGACATTTCTGTGTCCTTTAAACTCATCAAAAATATCTATAACCTCTGATGCTGTTTGTTTGTCAAACTTTTCAAGTTTCTCTAAACCTTCTCTGTGTTTGGTAAGCCCAACAGGGACGGCGGCTATGCTTTCAATATTCTCGAGCCTTGTCAAATCAGAAAGCGATTTGCGGAGTTCTTCTCCGTCGTTATATCCCGGACAAAGTACAAGCTGACAGTTGAGTTTTATTCCCGCTTCATCGAATCTTTTAAGAACCGAAAGCACGTTTCCTGCGTTTTTGTTTCGCATCATTTTAACGCGCAGTTCGGGATTCGTCGTGTGCACCGAGATGTTTATGGGGCTTATATGCATCTTTATAATACGCTCTATCTCGTGCTCGGTTATATTGGTAAGTGTTATATAATTTCCAAACAAAAAGGAAAGTCGCGAGTCATCATCCTTAAAATAAAGGCTCTTTCGCATACCTTTTGGAAGCTGGTCTATAAAACAAAAAATGCATTTGTTTTTACAGGCGCGCTGTTTGTCAATAAGATAGGTCTCAAACTCAAATCCGAGTTCCTCAGACTCTTTCTTTTTAATCTTCTTTTCCTTTTGCTTACCCTTCTTGTTTATGTAGCAGACGGATATTTTTGATTCGTTTTGATAAAAACGGTAATCCAAAACATCCATAATCTCGTTTCCATTAAGGGCGACGAGCAAATCTCCGCTTTTGGCACCGCTCTTTGCAGCCGCGCTTCTTCTCGCAACCGATTTTATGATAACCGACAAAAAATCACCTTCTTCGCACACTAAAAAAATAGGGAAGGATTGCTCCTCCCCTACTCAAATCGCCTGAAAATTATTCTTCGACCTGAACTACCTGACGGTCACCGTAGTAACCACAAGCCTTGCAAAGTCTGTGCGGTCTCTTATACTCTCCGCAGCGTGAGCACTTTACAAGAGCCGGAGCCTCAATCTTCCATACATTTGAACGTCTCTTATCTCTTCTTGCTTTAGAAGTCTTTCTCTTCGGTACTGCCATTTTAGAACCCCCTTAAATGTGGATAAATCAATCTTTTAATAATTGTGCCAGAACTTCAAGTCTTGGGTCAATGTCATCATTTTTACAATCACATTTTCCTTCATTGAGGTCTTTTCCGCAACGCTGACAAATGCCCTTGCAATCCGCCTTGCATAAATGCTTCATAGGCAACGAAAGCACGATTTCGGCTATGCAAAGTTCTTCAATGTCAAGTTGCAAATCGGGAACCTCAATAATTTCGTCATCGGTTCTGTCTGCAAGCTCTGATACAAGCACCCGTTCAATCTTAACTGCGTGCTTTTTTGCAACCTGTTTGCCACAACGGTCACAAGGGGCGGAAAACTCCACCTCGCACACAACACTGACGGTAACAATGCCCGCGCGGTTGTAAACCGAGCCGCTTACGGTTACCGGTTTTTTTATGGGATTTTGACCATAAAAAACCATGTCGCTCATATCGAGTTCAAACTCTACGGGGAGAACTGCATCCTCTTTGATAAATACCGATTTTAAATCAAGAATCACATTCCCACCTCATTTGTCACACCGAATATTATATATGCGCGAAGAGGATTTGTCAAGGCTTTATTTTTTAAATTCACAAAAAAACGGGGCGCAAAAGCACCCCGTCAAAAAACTTGATTTAGATTTTTTCAGCAATTTCAAAAATGCGTGCGGGCAAATCTGCCTCATCACAAGAAATTGTGAAGATGAAATCAGCATCGTTTTGCTCGGAAAGTTCCTTAACTCTTGCAAGGAAATCTGCAAGTTCTTCATAATCACGGGTGCCGATGCGCAAGGTTGCATCACCAAACACATGAGTTACATCGTGGTTGCCTGCGCAGATACCGCTTAAGAGCGCGTAATATTCACCATAACCGGATATACTGTAGTTCTTTACATCTATAAGTCTAACCTTATGACTTATGCTAAAGGTGAGAACATCACCGAGCTCGACACAAACAACGCTGCCGTTTGAAGCAGAGGCTGTGGTGTTTACCAAGTCAATAAGTTTCTTTGTTTTTCCTGTTCCTTTGTTACCGATGATAAGTTTTATCATAGTGCACACTCCTTTTTATTTAAAACCGCCTTAGCGGTAATTTACTTCTGAAGACGCTCTTCAAGCGCCGCCTTCTCGGCTTCGTATCCGGGTTTGCCCAAAAGCGCAAACATATTCTTCTTATACGCCTCAACACCGGGTTGGTCAAACGGATTTACACCAAGCATATATCCCGAAATGGCACAAGCCTTTTCAAAGAAGTATATAAGTCTTCCAAGATTTTCTTCATCAGCCTTATCCATACTGATTACGAGATTGGGAACGCCACCGTCGGTATGAGCAAGCACGGTGCCCTCGAATGCCTTTTTGTTAACAAACGACATTGTCTTACCCGAAAGGAAATTAAGGCCGTCGCCATTGTCTTTATCTTCTTTTATAACTACATCCGCACCGCAGTCATCAATGGTTACAACCGTCTCAAACAGCATTCGCTTGCCGTCCTGAACATACTGTCCCATCGAATGAAGGTCGGTTGAGAAGGTGACAGAAGCCGGGAAAAGTCCCTTTCCGTCCTTACCTTCGCTCTCACCGTAAAGTTGCTTGAACCATTCTGCCATCATAGTAAAGCGCGGCTCATAGCTCACAAGAAGCTCAATTTCTTTGCCTTTGCGATAGAAAGCATTTCGCAAGGCGGCGTATCTATAACAGTCGTTTTTATCAATGTCTGTTTCCATATATTCTTCTCTTGCCTTTGCAGCACCTTCCATAAGCTTATCAATATCAGCACCGCAGACTGCGATTGGAAGCAGACCTACCGCAGTCAAAACAGAGAAACGGCCTCCGACATCATCGGGAATGACAAAGCATTCATATCCGTTCTCGTCTGCGAGTTTTTTGAGGGTGCCGCGCGCTTTATCCGTTGTGCAGTAAATGCGCTTTGCTGCTTCTTCCTTACCGTAACGGGTTTCGAGCATTTCACGCAGAACGCGGAATGCAACCGCAGGCTCTGTTGTGGTGCCTGATTTTGAAATGATATTTATGGAAACGCGTTTTCCCTCACAAAGTGCAAGAACATCACTAAGCGCGCTTCCGCTTATAGAATTACCCGCAAAATAAATGTCAGGCGTGTTTTTGTTAAGCGAATTATAGTAAGGAGATTTCAAAAATTCTATCGCCGCACGGGCGCCCAGATATGAGCCTCCGATACCGATTACAATTAAAACATCGGTGTCGCCGCAGATTCGCTCTGCCGCTGCCTTAATCCTTGAAAACTCTTCCCTGTCATAATTAACCGGCAGGTCAACCCAACCGAGAAAGTCATTCCCGAGGCCCTTGCCCGAATGGAGAAGCTCATGCGCTGCCGAGACCTGAGAAACGATTCCGTTTATATCTCCGTCTCGCAAAAAGTCCTTAGCATATTTCTCGGTAAAATGAATTGCCATACAAACACTTCCTCTTTTTTTTATTATTTTACTATATTTTTATCTTTTTTTCAACTGAAATAATAATATTTTAATATTTTTGTTACATTTGCTTTATTAAAGCTCCACAATACTTCGCAAAAGCCACAAGCACATCATAAGCACACTTCTCTTCTTTACGCTCTCATTTGCGGTTATATCAATATAACCGAGCTGCTCCCCGTCGACCGATATATAAACCTTTCCTACGACGTCGCCCTTCTTCACGGGTGCCTTGACATTATTATATAACTCCACTGTGCGTTCTATTTTGGGTTCGCCCTTTCGCGCGAGCGATGTGAGCGTATCTGAAGCACTACAGCCAATATAATTTTTTTCTCCGTTTTTAACCGCTACACTAGTATCCTTTTCGAGTTCAGCAGAGATTTTTCTTACAGTATAGTTGGCAAAGCCGAAATCGAGCATTTTTCTTGCTCCCATAAACCGTGAATTACTGTCCGCGCCTCCCATAACAACCGAAATCAGCGTCATTCCGTCACGCGTTGCGGCTGCAGAAAGACAGCTTCCCGCCTGACTTGTTGTGCCCGTTTTCAGTCCGATACAGCCGTTATAAAACCGCACCAGTTTATTTGTATTAACAAGCGACATTTCTCCGTCGCGAAGAGAGTCCATCCAGACGGTTGAATATTCGGTTATCAGCTTGTGCTTTATGAGCTCGCATGACATCAAAGCCACATCATAAGCAGTTGTCAGGTGTCCTTCTGCATCAAGTCCCGTGCAGTTGACAAAATGTGTGCCCGTCATACCAAGCTCTGCAGCGCGATTATTCATCATCGTAACAAATCCCTCTTCACTGCCCGCTATTGCTTCACCTACTGCCACCGTTGCATCGTTTGCCGACGCTATTACGATTGCCTTCAAAAGTTCGTGCAAGGTCATAGCCTCTCCTGGCTCGAGCCAAATTTGTGAGCCACCCATACTGCAGGCGTGCTCGCTCGCGGTAATGCTTGTTTCGAGAGTGAGTTTTTTGTTGTCAATCGCCTCCATAATGAGAAGCAATGACATTATTTTTGTTATGGAAGCGGGAGCCAATTTTTCATCGGGGTTGTTTTCATACAAAACCGTCAGTGTATCGGGCTCTATCAAAACACACGATTTTGCATTTATTTCAAGGCTTCCGTTTACAAGAGTTACAACCTCCTCTGCTTCTGGTAACGGTTCAAAAATATCAGCCGAATAGCACTCGGTAACCACCGCCTGCTCTGCCGCCGATACGCTGAGTGCGAATGGCAGCATCAGTGCTATAGACAGCATAACACAAATTATTTTTTTCATTTGCGCACCTCCGTACTTTAAACTTATGCTGTCATATAAATTTTAATTACCGCATAAAAAAACAGGGCGGAAGTTCCGCCCTGTGAAAAACTTTTTATTCCTCTGTGTTTGCCGGTGCCTTGCTGAGAATTACATTTGTGATTATTCCCAAAATAAGTGCGCAAGCAATGGATGTAAGTGTTACCTTGCCGATTGCCATTGCCATACCGCCGATACCTGCAATGAGGATAACCGATGCAGTGAAGAGGTTTGCATTCTGCTCAAGGTCAACCTTCTGAAGCATCTTGAGACCGCTTACAGCGATGAAGCCGTAAAGTGTGATGCAAACGCCGCCCATTACGCATCCCGGAATTGAATCAAGGAATGCAACGAAGGGAGAGATGAAGGAGATAATCACAGCCATTATAGCGGTTGTGGTTATTGTCAAAACCGAGCAGTTGCGTGTGATTGCAACGCAACCAACCGACTCACCGTATGTGGTGTTGGGGCAACCGCCAAAGAATGCGCCTGTCATAGAACCAATACCGTCACCGAGAAGTGTTCTGTGGAGGCCGGGCTCTTCAAGAAGGTCGCTCTCAATAATAGAGCTGAGATTCTTATGGTCTGCGATATGCTCTGCAAACACAACGAATGCAACAGGAACATATGCAACTGCGATTGTTGCCGCATAAGACCAGTTGAACTTGCCTATACCCTTAAATGCTTCAAGGAATGTAAACTGCGGAACCGAAAGGAAGGTGCTGAGACCTACGCCGTCTGCTACCAATGCCTTAAACGGTGCAAAATCAATAATCATCAAAGCTTTATTGCCTGTGCTGATGCCTATTACTGTGAAGATAAGGCCAACAACATAGCCTGCTAATATACCGATGATGAAGGGTATGAGCTTTGCCATCTTCTTACCGTATGTGGAGCAAAGAACAACTACAACGAGTGTTACCATTGCGCATACGAATGATACCCAGATGTTACCACTCATAACAAAAGAGCCGTTTGAATCCTGAGGACCGTAAGAGAATACATCCTTAATTGCTGCGCCTGCGAGAGACAGACCGATGATAGCAACTGTAGGTCCGATAACAACGGGGGGCATAAGCTTGTTTATCCACTTTGTACCTGCTATCTTAACAATGATAGCGATAACTACATAAACAAGACCTGCAAATACTGCACCGAGTATAAGTCCAAGGAAGCCAAGTGACATTGATACTCCGCCTGCAAATGCAGCAAGCATAGAACCGATGAATGCGAAAGAAGAGCCAAGGAAAACAGGGCTGCGGAATTTGGTGAAGAGCTGGTACACAATTGTACCTACGCCTGCGCCAAAGAGTGCCGCAGAGGCAGACATACCATTACCTACGATAGCAGGAACTGCGATGGTAGCCGCCATGATTGCAAGGAGCTGCTGGATTGCGAAAACGATAAGCTGACCGAATTTCGGTTTATCGTTTACGTTGTAAATCATTTTCATTTTTTCATCCTCCATTTTATAAAATATTCGGTTAAGGTAAACCCCTCCGATTATTTCTCATATAAGCAGACGGAGGTCTCTCCGTCAAAGCATGGGACAGATACGCTCACAAGCTCGCTTTTCGATGTGGGAACATTTTTTCCGACATAGTCGCCTCTAATCGGCAACTCGCGGTGACCTCTGTCTATCAGCACGGCGAGTTGAATTGCGGCAGGTCTGCCCATGCGTATTATGGCATCCATTGCCGCACGTGCCGTGCGACCCGTATAAAGCACATCGTCGACAAGCACAACCTTTTTGCCCGTCACATCGATATCATTGTTATCCGTGCGCACAACAGGTTCGTCTGCCGTCACGCTCAAATCGTCACGATACAGCGTTATATCAAGCGTTCCAACAGGGATTTCTACTCCCTCAATGCTCTTTATGTTTTCCGCCATAATTTCAGCAAGCGGGACGCCTCTGCGGCATATTCCCATAAAAAGCACATCTTTGCAACCGTTGTTGCGCTCTATCACCTCGTGTGACATTCGCTTGAGTGCGCGGTGAACACCCTGCTCGTCCATAATGCGATATTTAAAAACCATTTGTGCACCTCACACGGCAAAAAAAATAACCCTGTCTGCACGACAAGGTTTTACTGGGAACATAGCTTTGCTCCACAATATGTAGTAGCTTGTCGGCATCACTGTACCACTTAAAGACTAATTTCCAAAAATTATTGTATCATACACATATCATTTTGTAAAGTAATTTTTGATTATTTTAACCTCTTTTTGCATATAATAAATAATAGTGTTTTTGCCTCACTGCTCGAGTTTTGCACGATTCTTGTTAAAAATTATCAATTTGCACAACCGATTTTACATTTTTTACCATTTTTTGACAAAAAACAAGGTTACAAAATTGTAACATTTTTTTGTTTCGACACCTTTTTGTGCAAGATGCACAAAATTTAATGCTGTTTTCGGGTTGACAATAACGAAATTAACGTTTATAATCCTCGTGCATTGTGTTTTTTTCAAAGGAGCGGATATTTTCAGCTCCAATTAGGGACGGCTTTTGTTGTCTACCTATTATATATAAAGGGGAAATTCAATGATAGAAAAGTTAAGAGCCTGCATTCACAAGGCTTCGGCATTCGCATCGCGCCGCGTGTATTGTTTTTACGCTCTTGCTCTTACAACTGCTATACTGCTTTCCGTTCTTATGTTATCGGTGAACACTGTTTCGGTATCTGCAGACGGAGAAAATGTTGTAGAGTTGAAAACCATGCTTTCCAATCCGGACAGTATTCTTGAAACCGTTAATATCGAATATGATGCTGACGACAAGGTGGAGATTAAAAAATTATCTGCCCGTAAATTTAATATTTCCATAAGATACTCCTTCCCCGTCTACATTACCGTAGGCGACACAACCACCGAGGTTACAACCACCGGTGCTACGGTTGGTGAGCTTTTGGAGATGGCAAAAATTCCCGTCGGCGAAAACGACATTATCAATTATGACCTTGATACAAAAATAGATGCCACCTCATACATCGATGTAATCGATATTGACTACATCACCGAAACCTACACAACGCGCATCTATTTTCAGGAGAAAACCGTCTATTCTTCCAATCACCCGAAGGGCACTAAGATTGTGAAGGAGGGTGTTGAGGGGCAAAAGCAGATTACCTGCAAAAAAACCATTGTCAATGGCGTTGTAACAAACGAAGAAATTTTAAACGAGGTTGTACTCTCGGAGGCGGTTGACCGTCAGATAATAATTGGAACTAAGAAAACATCAACCAAAGTGCCAAGTCAGGTTCCCTCTTCGACACAAAATACAACCACAAATGCAGCGGTTACTACAAGTGCAAACGTTTCCTGCGTTTCAACACTGAAGCCTGCCGCCGCTATTGAACTTGATGCTAAGGGCAATCCCGTTAAATATAAAAAGCATCTTACAGTTCAGGCGACCGCCTATTTGGCCGCAGGCAACTGTGCCACGGGCGTTAAATGTGTTCCCGGATATGTTGCGGTTAATCCCAATTATATTCCTTACGGAACAAAGCTGTATATAAAATCAAGCGACGGAAGATATGTTTACGGCTATGCTATTGCTGCCGACACGGGCGGATTCGTAAGGAATCATCCCACAAACATTGACCTTGCATTTCCGTCATCTGCACAATGCTCGGCCTTTGGCAGACGAAACATTGAGGTTTATATTTTAGAGTAATAAAACAATACATTAATTACGGTGTAATCTTTTTGATTACACCGTTTTTTGTTGAAAAAACAATTTTGCTGTGCTATAATGCTCTTGCTTAAAAAGGAAACAGGTGAAATTCCTGTACGAGCCCGTCGCCGTGATGCGCTTATATGTTGTTTTTCTACCTTGTGCCGCAAACAAGGGACAAGCCATTGGGAAACCGAGAAGGCGAAAAATGATGCGCTGAGTCGAAATATTTTTTAAGCGTACGCCTCTTTAAGACTGCGACAGCCGGTTATGAGGTATTAAACAAATATTATTTTAAGGAGAATGCAAACTATGCAAAAAATGACACATCTTAAAAATGTGTTGTCGCTCATCGTTTGTATCGTGCTTATTGCGGCTATGGCACTTGTTACAACGGCTTGTACCGACAACTCTGACACAGGAAATATTTCTTCTCTTTCCGCTTCACAGGACGAAATTACCGTACTCGGAGAAGGAGAAAAACAGTTTACCTTTACGGTAACCGATTTGGAAGGCGCCACAGAAACCTTCACGATTAAAACAAACAAGAAAACTGTTGGCGATGCTCTGCTCGAACTTGAACTCATTTCAGGCGAAGAGGGAGCGTACGGTCTTTACGTTAAAACTGTAAACGGCGTTACCGTCGATTACGACAAGGACGGAAAATATTGGGCGTTTTATATGAACGGAGCTTATGCAACCTCAGGTGTTGATACAACCGACATCACAGAAGGTGCAACCTACTCCTTCAAGGCAGAATAATTATGAAGCTCAATATTAAAGAAATTGCCGTTTTTGGTATGCTCGGCGCTATGATGTACGCTTCAAAACTTGTGATGGATATTCTTCCCAACATTCATCTCGTTGGTGTGTTCATTGTAGCCATCACTGCCGTTTACAGAAGAAAGGCGTTGTATCCTTTATATACTTTTGTAATTATCAGCGGATTTTTTTCAGGATTTGCATTATGGTGGATTCCATACATATATATATGGGCGGTGCTTTGGGGAGCCACCATGCTGATACCAAACAAGTTGCCTGAAAAAATCAAACCTATTATTTATATGTGTGTTTGTGCATTGCACGGCTTTTTGTACGGCATATTATACGCACCTGCACAGGCGCTTTTATTCGGTCTTGATTTTAAGGGTATGATATCCTGGATAATTGCAGGACTTCCCTTTGATTTTACTCACGGAATCAGCAATTTTCTATGCGGACTGCTTATATATCCGTTGATTTTAATACTCAAAAAAGCAGAAAAATATTCCGCTAAAAGCTAAAAAATGCCAAGCATTTTGCTTGGCGTTTTTTATTTCTCAAGATAATTTTTCATTGCTAAAAAGGTTTTTTCGCTTATTACGTGCTCCATTCGGCAAGCGTCCTGCGATGCTGTTTCTTCATCAACACCCAAGCCTTTTAAAACTCTCGTCAACACGGTGTGGCGTTCAAAAATCTTATCTCCAAGGATTTTGCCATCCTCTGTCAGTGAAATAAAACCGTCTTTATCGACCTTAATATAACCTTTTTCCTTTAAAAGACCTACTCCCCTGCTTACGCTGGGTTTTGAATAATTCATATACTCGGCAACATCAATTGAGCGGACATCCGATTTCTTTTGGCACAAAACATATATGGTTTCAAGATACATCTCGGCGGATTCTTTCATACTTGCCCTTGCTCCTTACATAATATATAAACTCTTGATTATTAGAATAACATATTTTCAAAAAAAAATCAACAACCGCAAAATTCGTTGAAAAATCAAAAAACACTTGACAATATATGGAACTTTCGCTATAATAATCGATGGGTTAGCGTTCGCTAACCAAATTTTATGAGCATCAGTTAGCAGTTGCTAATCAACTGTAAACTCCTACTTAGAACGAGGATGATACTGTGAACTTAAAAAATGCTATTGAGGGTACGGAGTATACCATTCAGCAAATCAATACTGATGACGAAGAATTGAATGCCTTTTTGTTTTCACTTGGTTGTTACAGTGGCGAGACCATAACGGTTGTTTCTCACCTTAAGGGTGGTTGTGTGGTCTCCATCAAAGACGGCAGATATAATATCGACAATCAGTTGGCAGAAGCTATTATTGTTTTTTAGTTTTAGCTTTCTTGCAATTTGCTGATTGTTTTTTTGCGGGCGGGTTAGCCATTGCTAACCGTTTTTCGTTTAGAGATAACTACTAATAATTACTAAAGATATCAAATAATCCACAGGAGGAAACCATAATGAGAATTGCTTTAACGGGCAACCCGAACTCCGGTAAGACCACAATGTATAACGCATTGACCGGACGCAACGAAAAGGTTGGAAACTGGGCGGGTGTTACCGTTGACAAAAAAGAACATCCAATTAAAAAGAATTATTATGAAGGTGATAATGAACTCGTAGCCGTTGACCTTCCCGGCGCCTATTCCATGTCACCCTTCACTTCTGAGGAGAGTGTCACCAGCTCTTATGTTAAAAAAGAAAATCCCGATGTTATTATTAACATTGTTGACGCTACAAACCTAAGCCGTAGTCTTTTCTTTACCACACAACTTCTTGAACTTCAAATTCCCGTTGTTGTAGCGTTAAATAAGAGTGATATTAATGAAAAAAAGGAAACAATAATCGACGCAGCTGCTTTGTCTAAAAAACTTGGCTGCCCCGTTGTAGAAACCGTTTCTACCTCTTCAGAAGGTTTGAAGGCTGTGATTAAGGCTGTTATGGATGTTTCATACACCAAGCAGAAAGCTCCTTATTCTCAAGGCGATATAGACCTCACTGATAAGAAGGCTGTCGAATCAGCCGACCGCAAGCGCTTTGAGTTTGTAAAAGGAATAGTAAAATCGGTAGAAACCCGTAAGGTTCTTACGAGCGATAAGAATATTGGCGACAAAATAGATGCGATTCTGACAAACAGATGGCTCGGTATCCCGATTTTTGCGGTTGTTATGTTCCTTGTGTTCTATATTTCTCAGAGCACACTCGGCACGTGGATTGCCGAAGGCTATGAATTTAAAAACGGTACTTTTATTCCCGGACTCGTGCCACTTCTTGAAACTTTTCAAGGCTTTATTGGCGGTCTGCTTGAAAACGCCAATCCTTTGATTTCTGCTATTCTTGTTGACGGAGTCATCGGCGGCGTGGTTGCCGTTGTTGGTTTCTTGCCACTTGTTATGATAATGTATTTCTTGCTCGCGCTTCTTGAAGACTGCGGTTATATGTCGCGTGTTGCGGTTGTTCTTGACCCCATCTTCAAAAAGGTCGGCCTTTCGGGTAAATCCGTTATACCGTTTGTAATTGGTATCGGCTGTGCTGTTCCGGGTGTTATGGCTTCTCGCACTATTCGTAACGAACGCGAACGCAGAGCAACCGCAATGCTTACTCCGTTTATGCCTTGCGGCGCTAAAATTCCTGTAATCGCCCTCTTTGCAGGTGCATTCTTTGAGGATGCAGGGTGGGTAAGTTTCACAATGTACTTTGTTGGAATTGTGCTTATATTCCTTTGTGCACTGCTTGTCAATAAAATCACAGGTTACCGCGCAAGAAAATCTTTCTTCATTATTGAATTACCTGAATACAAGGCTCCTTCCTTGTGGGGTGCGTTCAAATCAATGTGCAGTCGCGGTTGGGCATACATAGTTAAGGCAGCTACCATTATACTCCTTTGCAATATGGCTGTTCAACTTATGCAGACATTCACTTGGAACTTCCAGGTTGCCGAGTCTGCTGACTCCTCCATTCTTGCCTCTATCGGAGCACCGTTTGCCTATCTGCTTGTTCCCGTTGTGGGCGTTCTCAGTTGGCAACTTGCTGCAGCAGCAATTACCGGTTTTATTGCAAAAGAAAATGTTGTTGGCACTCTTGCTGTTTGCTTTGTAGGACTTGAAAACCTTATCGACACCGAAGAGTTGGCCTTGATGGAAGGCGCAGGCGCCCAAGTTGCAGGTGTTATGGCAATAACAAAAGTTGCGGCTCTTGCATACCTTATGTTCAATCTTTATTCTCCTCCCTGCTTTGCTGCCATCGGCGCTATGAACGCCGAGATGAAGAGCGCAAAATGGCTCTGGGGAGGTATCGGTCTCCAACTCGGCGTAGGTTATACTATAGGTTATTTGGTTTACACCATCGGCACTCTTATCACCGCACCCGCTTCTTTAAACATTGGCGCCGCTATTGCAGGTCTTGTGGCGGTTCTTATCGCAACCGCTGTTGTTGTAATGCTTATTCACAATACAAATAAAAAAATAAAGGCTGAATATGCTCTTGGCGGTTCTGACGCTAAAAATAAAGCATATGCAAATGTTAAATAGTTATGGAAGATTTTATAATTATCGCGATTCTTGTATGTATCGCTATCGCAATTATATTTTACTTATGCAGGGCTAAAAAACGCGGACAGAAATGTATCGGCTGCCCCTATGCCAAAGAGTGCAAAAACGGTTGTAATCATCATAAAAAAAAGGATGCTCTATAGGCGTTGTACCCGTAAGGATACAACGCATCGATATAAATCCCTTGCGGTATTTTCGATATGCACTATCGTGCTCGATATGGGCTACGCACACGATATGTCCTACGGACGCGAATAAGGATTTATATCATATCGCGTTTACCGACAGGTAAACATATTGAATTTTACGAAGTAAAATATATCGAATTGCGAAGCAATATATCGCAAAATATATTTATCTCTTAAAATAAGCCAAAGAGCTGTGTAGAAAATTTCTACACAGCTCTTAATTTTGTCTCATACCGTAGCAAGCAGGGAAAATGTACGGCAAATTTTCCACTTGTTAGGAGAACCTAATACCCTTTTATAAATATCATCTATTCTATAAATTGGAATTTATCAAACTGTTTTTATAATTTGATAACCGCATCAAGGCAGAGCGTAAGTGCATATTCGTATGCATTACCTCCCCAGTTTCTTTCATCGTATTTGTCAACATCTGCGAGGCTATCTGCGGTGTAAAGTATCATCCCCCAAGTCGCCCCTCTAAAATCAGCACAAGCAGAAAGAGCGGAACATTCCATTTCTACAACTGCACAGCCTTCGCTTTTGCGGTATGCTACCTTTTCTTTGGTTTCACGGAAAAATCCATCCGTAGACCAAGTGATGACCTCTTGATATTTCATTCCATGTTCAAGAATGGTTTCCTCGATTGCTTTTCTTGCCTGCTCGCTGATTTCCATAAATCGAGAAGGGGGCGCATAGTGATAGGATGCTCCTTCATCACGCAGAGCCTTGTTTGGTACGAGGAATGTACTTTCAGGGAACTTTTCCAAAGCACCGCAACTACCTGCCGAGATTACCTCTCTTACACCATAACCAATCAGCCAATCAAGTATCTGTGTGGCTGCTGCTGCACCAACGGGTGCTTGACAAAGCACAATGTCCTCACCCTTGTATTTGGTGATGTAAATGGGATAATGCTTCGTTGCACTCACAAAAGTGGATACCTGTTTGGTATCGCTTTTGTTGGCATATTCATCTATGTAAGCACCAAGAAATGCAAACACACATTTCTTGGGTAACTTCAAACCGAGATTTTCGTGAGTAGGATTAAGAACTGCTGTCTGTTCTGTGTCAAACTCTAAAATCGGTATTTCGTTTTTCATAATAGCCATACTATCTCTCCGTCAAATTCTTATTTATCGGTCAGTTGTATTATAGCATAACTTGACCAACAAATAAAGAGAATATAAAAAACACCCACAGTTTAAAAAACTACGGGTGTTTTCGTAACTTGTTGTACTGTCCTTAACAGTACGACTCCTAAGAGCATCCTTTTTTATTTTATTTTTATTTCTCGTTGAAGCACATATTGATAAGGTCATCAAGAGTTGTTGTTGCAAGACACTGAACGTAATCTGCACCACCGTAGTAAATGTTAACTGTGCCGTCTTCCAACGGGATAACAGCACCGGGGAATACAACGTTGGGAACCTGACCTACCATCTCGTAAAGTTCCTTAACATAAAGAATCGGGTCTTTACAACGTCCAATAACCTTTGTTGGGTCTTCAAGGTCAAGCATCATAACGCCCGCACCATAGTTAATGCCGTTACAATTCGGGAATACACCATGATATACAATAAGCCAACCCTTATCTGTCTTAATTGGGGGTGCGGCAGGACCGATTTTGGTATTTTCCCAATAGTTTTGCGGTTTTGCCAACACTTTACACTCACCCCAATATTTAAGGTCAGGCGAATCAGCAATCCAAATATCACCGCTTTGTACTACATTTTGCGGACGATGAAGCATCCAATACTTTCCATTAATCTTTTCTGGGAACAAAACTGCATTACGGTTTGCAATATGAAGCGGAAAACTTATATGTTCTACTGTTTTAAAATCTTCAGTTTTTCCAATTGCAATACGGCAGCCAAAATCGCCACCAACACAGTAAACGACATAGTAAACCCCATCAACAGGGCAAATTCTGGGGTCATACCAAGAGCCTATCATATGTCCTGAATTCGGGAAGGTTACCTCGTCATAAAAAGCCTGCTCTTCAGGCTTGCAAACGAACTTTACAGGTTCCGGGTCGGGAGTAAAGTGGATACCGTCAGCACTGCGTGAAGTCCATACCATTTGCTTTTTGTTTGGTGCTTCGAAGCGGCTCATCATAACAAAAGTGCCGTCTTCAAGGCGTACAACACCCGAGTTGTAAACAGCGCAGCAGGGAGCCGGCATATCGTCGGGAGTCAAAATGGGGTTGCCTTCATAACGCTTGATAACATCATAATTTTCTACCATAATAAACACTCCTTTTTAAATTATAGAATGTATTTCTACAAGCAAAGTATAGCATAGTAATTTAGCAAAAAAATGATTTATTTTATTTTTTTTATTGCATTTTTTATGATATCTTGCTAAAATGATATAAAAGGGGTGGGAATATGAAGGCAAAGCGTTTGCTTATGGACGAGATAGTTAAGGACGGATTTGCGGTATGCGAAAGAAAACTTAACTATGATTACCCATTACACTGGCACGAATTTTATGAAATTGAATACGTTTTAGAAGGCGAAGGCGAATTTATTATAAATGATAAAAAACACCCGGCACAAAAAGGCTCTTTTTTCTTCATAACTCCCATTGATTTTCAAAGAATTGTTATAAAAAAAAGACCGCTTAAGGTTATTAACATAGTCTTTGACGGAAGTTGGATTGAAAAGGAGCTCGGCTCGATTATCGGCACGACGGTTGTGGCACAGGAATACCGCCAAGAAAAAATTAATATGCTTTTTGAAGAATATAAATCAAGGCGCAGTCTTTGGAAATTTTGTTGCAGGCAAATTTTAAATTTGATTTTATCCGATGTCTGCCGAATTCAAGGAAATTCGGGCAAGACGGTATCTTCCGATTTTATAAGACACGAACAAATATATCTGCAAAAACACTTTTTCGAAGACATAACATTAGAAACAGCGGCGGCAAGAGCAGGGTTTTCTAAAAATTACTTCAGCCAACTTTTTCATAAGGAGACAGGTAAAACCTTTATAAACTATTTAACCGATTTGAGAATTACCCACGCGGCCCTGCTTGCCGAACACACAAACCGAAGCGTTGCCCATATTTGCGAGCAATGCGGCTTTAAAAATACCGCACATTTTATGCGGCTTTTTAAAAAGACCTACGGTGTTACGGTTTTTCAGTACCGCAAAAATATGAGAAGCGAAAGAAAAGAGCAAATTATGTAAAAAAATAGCCCGTTTAAAAAACGGGCTATTTTTTTAATATCGTAACATTACTGAAATCCACCGTCAAATCTGCTTCCTCACATTTAAGCCTTATTGGAAGTCCTGCATCGGTCACGGTTATTGTATAATCGTATTTGCCGCTTTTCCCTTCAACAATATATTCCTCTCCCCGTTTTTCTGCCGCATCTGCGGCCGCCGCCTTTGTCATAATACTGTTTAGAATATCGGATATATTCTCACACGGAAACGGGCTTTGCGGCGTATAGGTTATTCCCATATAAGTCACGGTCAGCGCACTGCCGTTATATTCCACTGTAGTACCGGCTATTGATTTTGGCTCCTTCACAGTACAATTAAAGAGTCCGCCGCCGTAGGCTTTAACAAAACACTCACACTCATAATCGCCATACTCAATATCGGCATCGAACGAAATTCCGTCAAGCGTGCTTGTCACCTGCTTTGTTGTACCGCAACCCGCTAATATAAATATCATAAAAAGTAAAGCCAGCGCTTTTTTCAATATCATCACACCACATAAAAAATATTAAGCCGCAGCAAATTTCTGCGGCTTAATAATATTTATGTCTTTTTATGGTGATTTTATTCTAATCTTCAAAGGCTCCCTTTTGTATAAATCTTGGCAAAAAGATTTTAATTCCGTTTTTGAGCTTTTCACCCGGAGCAAAAACAAGGCAAATCTGCTCGCCTTGCTTGTTTCTGGCAACAATATAGTATGCTTCGTCTTTTTCGTTACAGCACATAAAGAGTTTTCCGTTTAACTTCATTCCTGCTCTATATTTGCCGATTGCCTCAATTTCCTTACAATCTATGGTAAAAAGGCGTTTTCTTGAATTTTGTGCAATTATTTTATCAACATCCAATTCGCCGTTTGTAAGTATATATTCATATTCAATATTCAAAAGACCCGACAGTTTGACAGCACCTTTAAAAAGCAAGAAGGCTACAACTGCCGCGAGTGCTCCCATTATCTTTATAAAATATACCAACACACCACAGCCCATAATTGCCGCTATCCATATAAGGACCTTTAAAGCGATTGTTTTAGGGGTGTTGTTTATCTTTACTATTTGTTCGTTAAAAGTATCCATTATCTTCTCCCATTGTTTTTTTATTATTGTATCATACATATTCAAAAAAAGCAAAGTCTTTTACTTGAAAGAATGAAGTTTTTATTGTATAATTAAGATAATTATATATTGGAGGGATTATTTTGAAAATTAAAGACACCTTCTTGCTTAAAAATGTTGCGGGAAAAACTATTGTTGTTCCGGTTGGAAAGGCTACTTTGGATTTCAATGCGATAATCACACTTAACGAAACAGGCGCCTTTTTGTTTGCAAAGCTGCAAGAAAAGGATATGACCCAAGCAGAGTTAATCTCTGCTTTGCTCGAAGAATATGATGTCACGGAAGAACAGGCAAAAAATGACATTGAGCGCTTTGTTAAGAGCATCACCGATGCAGGAGTAGTTGAATAAATGAAAAACAAAGACACGGCTTTATGGATATTTAAAAAATTCAAAAATTTCATACCTGCCGTAATTTTGCTTTGTGTTTTAAGTTCACTCGTTTCAATTAGCAGTGTTGCGCTGATTATGATTGTGCGTCGCGTACTTAACGACGCGCAGGTTGGTATAACAGGCAGCGTTCTTATAAGAAACATCGTTTTGCTCGTTATAGTACTGATAGCGCAAATAGTCATAAATGTTTTGGACGGATTTTTGAGAAACAAAACTATGTTCAAAATGGACATGCAGCTAAAAGACTGCCTTTTCGGTGAGCTTATCCGCAAGGATTATAAAAAAATTACAGCCTTTCACTCAGGCGAACTTGTAAACCGTTTTTCAAGCGACGTTGATGTGGTAGTGCGTGGATTTTCGAGCATTATCCCCTCTGCCGTTTCGCTTATTGTGAAGCTTGTTGCAGGCGTTGTGGTTATTGCGGCGCTAAGTCCCGTTATTGCCGTCTTTGTGGTGCTGGTTGGATTTATTTTTCCATTTTTGGGAAGAATTATCAGCAAAAAGTATAAAAATCTTCACAAGGAAGTGCAAAGGACAGATGGCACGGTGCGCTCGTTTTTACAAGAGTGCATACAAAACATTATTGTCATCAAAACCTTTTCTGCCAACAACCCCGTAAGAGGCAAACTCTCAGAATATCTTAAAGATAATTTTAAGATAAAGATGAAACGAACACATCTCAGCATTCTTATGAACAACGGACTTTACAGCACCTTTACACTAGGTTACTATGCCGTTTTCATTTGGGGTGCAATCCGCATCGCAGAGGGAACACTGCAGTATGGCACATTCTTCGCGTTTTTAAATCTTGTCAGTCTGCTTCGCACTCCGCTCCAAAATATTTCGGGGCTTATTCCTCAATATTTCTCCACAATCGCTTCGGCTGAGAGACTTATTGAGCTCGAACAGGTTGAGGATGAAAAGTTTGACTCTAATGTTGACACAAATATGCTTTATGACAATATGAAGTCCATCTGTGCTGAAGGCCTTTGCTTCAGCTACGATGATGACCACACGGTTATTGACAGCTCTGATTTTTCCATTGAAAAAGGCAGCATTTGTGCGCTTATGGGAAAATCAGGTATTGGAAAGAGCACACTTTTCAAGCTGTTACTTGGACTTTACGCTCAAAACTCCGGTCGGTTGTTTATAAAGACAGATGCTGAAGACATCGCAGTTGATTCGTCACTGCGTTCACTCTTCTCTTATGTTCCGCAGGGCGTTATGGTACTCTCGGGAACCATTCGCGAAAACATAACCTTCCTTTCGGGCGATGTTTCAAAGGAGAGTCTTGAAAACGCCACAAGACAAGCAGATATATATGATTTTATCACATCGCTGCCGCAAGGGTTTGATACACCGATTGGCGAACGCGGTCTCGGTCTTTCTGAGGGACAGCTTCAGAGAATAGCTATTGCAAGAGCACTGCTTGCCGATGCACCGATTCTGCTTTTAGATGAATGCACATCTGCGCTTGATATGAACACAGAGCGCAAAATTTTGGAAAATCTTAAAAATGAGCGCAATAAGACGGTTATTTTGATTACACACCGTCGCGCTGCTTTGGATATTTGTGACACCGTTTTAATGCTGGAAGACGGTAAAATCACACATAAATAAAGAAAGCCAAGCACAAAAGTGCTTGGCTCTTTTTTATTCTTCATCTTCGCGATATATATATTCTTCTATTTCCTCGCGGAATTTATCATTATCGTCACAGTATGCAACTATGTTAAGAGGTTGTGTTAAATCAAGCGAGAAAATACCCATTATTGATTTTGCATTAACGAGATATTTTCCTGATATTATATCAACATCATAATTTTTAGTGTTTGCAATTGCGGCAAGTTTTTTTACATCGTCTATACTATTTAACATTATAGTCTCTTCAACCATTTTTCCGCCTCCTTTTACATAAGAATACTCTTTTTTTCTCATAAAGTCAACATTAAGTTGCAAGATTTTATTTTATAAAGTATAATATATCAAAATATGTTTTTGGAGAGATAACCTATGAAGGTTGCCTTTTATACATTGGGCTGCAAAGTTAATCAATATGAAACCGAATCTATGCGCGAACAACTGCAAACTGCAGGGTATGACTGTTCGGGCGATATTTCGTCTGCAGATATTGTTGTTATCAACTCCTGCACCGTCACGGCAGAGAGCGACAGAAAAACCCGCCAGGCTGTGCGAAAATACCGCCGTATGCTGCCTGATTCGATTATTGTTTTATGCGGCTGTGTGCCCGCGGCTTTCCCTGATATTGCTTCACAGCTTCCGGAAGCCGATATTTTTCTCAGTAATTCGGGTGACGGAAAGCTTTGCGGCGCTATTGAAGATTTTCTTAACACCCGTAAAAAAGTTGCACTGATTTCAGAGCACAAAAAAGGTGAACTTTATCAAACTCCGTCAATTAAGACCTTTTCTGAGCGCACCCGCGCTTTTGTGAAAATTGAGGATGGATGCGACCGTTTTTGCTCATACTGCATTATACCCACCGCGCGCGGCAGAGTGCGTTCAAGGAATTTGGATGATATAAAAACGGAAATTTCCTATCTTGCCACGCAAGGCTTTTGCGAGGTGGTTTTGGTTGGCATCAATCTTTCTGCCTATGGTAAGGATAACGGACTTAATTTGTGTGATGCGGTTGAGGCTGCCGCTTCGGTTGATGGAATCCGCCGTGTAAGACTCGGCTCTCTCGAGCCCGACCATATCTCTGATGATATGTTGACACGACTTAAAAATCAAGAAAAATTTTGTCCACAATTTCATCTTTCCTTGCAGTCGGGCTGTGACAAAACCTTAAAGCAAATGAACAGGCACTACGACTCGGAATATTACCGAACACTCATAAAAAATATCCGCGCTGTATTCCCTGACTGCTCAATAACCACCGATATTATGGTTGGGTTTGCGGGTGAAAGTGATGAGGATTTTCTCGATTCGCTTTCCTTTGCAAAAGAGATAGGCTTCGCAAAGGCTCATATTTTCGCTTATTCACGCAGAAGCGGCACGAGGGCTGATTCTTTTCCAAATCAGGTTAAAAACGCCGTAAAAGCTGAAAGAAGCAAAATTATGATAGCTGCATGTCAAAAATGCGAAGAGAATTTCTTAAAACAACAGTTAAACAAGGTCTTCCCCGTGCTTTTCGAAGAAAATCACGACGGCTTTTACGAGGGCTATACACCTAATTATACCCGAGTTAAAGTCAAATATGACCGAGATATAAGGGGAAAGATTTTAGATGTCCGCCTTGAGTCTATTGAAAACGATTATTGTATAGGCGAACTGATATAAACTTTCCGCATTCCAATAAGGATTGAGTTTCTATGAATGTTACAATTGAAAAAGCTCTGCCATGTGACGCGGCAGATTTATTAGAATATTTAAAACAAATTGGAGGAGAAACCGACAATTTGACTTTTGGTGCCGAAGGTGTTCCGTTTTCTACCCACGAAGAAATGCTTTACATTGAAAAAATGGAACAATCGGAAAACGGTATTTTGCTTTTAGCTAAAGAAAACGGTAAAATTATCGGTAATGCAAGTCTAAACCGTTTTCCGCGCAGAATGTGTCACCGCGGCGAAATGGGTGTTTCGGTCCTCAAGGATTATTGGAATAAGGGTATCGGTGGCAGACTGCTAAATCAAATTATTGATTATGCTAAAGAAAACAATTATACAATAATAGATTTGCAGGTTCGCAGTGATAATTATAACGCTATTCACCTTTATGAAAAATTCGGATTCAAAAAAATAGGAACACATCCAAAGTTTCATAAGGTTGACAATAGTTTCCTATCCTTTGATTATATGTATCTTGATTTATAATAACTCAAAAACAAAAACGCAGACACTGTGTGGTGTCTGCGTTTTTTAGTTTAAAAAATTTTAGTTCCCGCGTCGGTAAGACTTCAAGCGAAATCTTATGACGCGAGAACTAAATTAATTCAAGAGAAATTAGATTAACTCAATGATAGCCATTTCAGCTGCATCACCACGGCGCGGACCGGTCTTTGTGATACGGCAATAGCCGCCGTTACGGTCTGCGTACTTGGGAGCAATCTCAGTGTAAAGCTTGTTTACAACCGACTCCTTTGTAACGAATGCCATAGCTTGACGCTTACTGTTAAGGCTGTTATCCTTAGCGAGTGTAATATACTTCTCTGCCATTGACCTAACTTCCTTAGCACGAGTAACGGTTGTTTCAATCTTTCCGTTTTCCAAAAGGAAAGTTACCATTGCGCGCAACATAGCAGTTCTGTGGTCAGTGGTTCTTCCGAGTTTACGTGTTCCCGGCATTTATACTCACTCCTTTTATTCGTCTTCACTTCTGAGGCTGAATCCAAAGCTGTTAAGCTTTTCGATAACCTCTTCAAGTGATTTACGGCCAAGGTTTCTAACCTTCATCATATCTTCTTCGGTCTTGCCGATAAGATCTTCTACCGTATTGATTCCTGCACGCTTCAAGCAGTTGAAGCTTCTTACAGAAAGGTCAAGCTCTTCGATAGTCATATCAAGAACCTTTTCCTTGCTGTTGTCTCCCTTTTCAACCATAATCTTGGCATCGCTGAAGGTGTCGCCCGAAATATCGGTGAACAGATTCAAATGCTCGGTCAAGATTTTGGAAGCTAAGGAAACGGCATCACTTGCAGATATTACACCATTGGTCCACACCTCAAGTGTGAGACGGTCAAAGTCAATCTGCTGGCCTACACGTGTCTTATCAACAGTGTAATTAACCTTTACTACAGGTGTGTAGATAGAGTCTACCGGTATTACACCGATAACATTCTGTGCGGATGCGTTCTTTTCAGACGGAACATAGCCGCGACCTGAATCAAGAACGATTTCCATATTAAGATGTCCGCCTTCACCTACTGTAGCAATGTGAAGCTCGGGGTTGAGAATTTCAACCTCTGAATCGGTTTTAATCATTGCAGCAGTAACGTCACAGGGACCCTGTGCATCGATATATACCGTTTTTGCCTCATTACTGTGAAGCTTTGCTGTAAGTTCCTTTATGTTAAGAACGATTTCTGTTACATCTTCCTTAACACCGGGAACGGTTGAAAATTCGTGCAGAACGCCGTCAATCTTAATTGAGGTTGCGGCAACGCCCGGAAGGCTTGAAAGAAGCACTCTACGAAGGCTGTTGCCTATTGTAGTACCAAAGCCGTTCTCAAGCGGTTCAAGCACAAATTTACCGTATGTGCCATCAGGCAATATATCCAGCGATTCAATTCTGGGCTTTTCAATCTCTATCATTTAAAAGCTCCATTTCTCCGCACAAATATTTTTAAAGCGCTGATGCTTGTGCGGAAGCATCAGTCTTTAATTTCATTACTTAGAATAGAACTCGACGATGAGCTGCTCTTCAACAGGAGCCTCAATCTGGTCGCGGTTCGGAAGAGCGATAACCTTTGCTTCAAGAGCATCACGGTTAACGTCAATCCACTGCGGAACCGGTCTTGCCGAGTTTGCTTCAAGAACAGCCTTAACCTTCTCGCTTGAGCGGCTCTTTTCGCAGATGCTAACAACATCTCCAGCCTTCAAGAGATAGGATGCGATATCAACGCGGCTGCCATTTACCTCAAAGTGACCGTGGCCGACAAGCTGTCTTGCCTCTGCTCTTGAGGAAGCGAAACCTACTCTGTAAACTACGTTATCAAGACGGCTTTCGAGAATCTTCAAGAGGTTTTCACCTGTGATTCCCTGCTTGCGCTCAGCCATCTCAAAATAATGATGGAACTGTCCTTCCTGAACGCCGTAGAATCTTCTTGCTCTCTGCTTAGCACGAAGCTGTGTGCCGTATTCAGAAGATTTTTTACGTCCCTGACCGTGTTGGCCGGGAGCATAAGCTCTGGCGTTGAATGAACATTTTTCGGAATAGCAGCGCTCACCCTTCAAGAACAACTTCTGTCCTTCGCGGCGGCAAAGTCTGCAAACTGCACCGGTATATCTTGCCATCTGTTACACCTCCAAATTAGTCAGCAACAATTGTTGCTGTATGTGTTTATAATTATACGCGTCTTCTCTTGGGAGGACGGCAGCCGTTGTGTGGAATTGG
>JAZSAN010000019.1:0-183323 GCA_045601885.1 Acutalibacteraceae bacterium
TACGGCGATGCCGAATGGCGCAACCGAACGGTAATGCTCATCGATACCGGCGGTATTGAACCCCAGACCGATGACATTATCCTCTCGAAAATGCGCGATCAGGCCAATCTCGCGATAGAAACCGCCAACGTAATAATTTTCGTAACAAACCTTGAGTGTGGCGTAACTGCCGCCGATAACGAGGTTGCGGCAATGCTTAGAAAGAGCGGAAAACCGATTGTGCTTTGCGTTAATAAGTGCGACGGAATCGGTAATACTCCGCCTGAATTTTATGAGTTTTACAATCTCGGCCTTGGCGAGCCTATTGCCGTTTCGGCAGTGCACGGTCACGGCACGGGAGATTTGCTTGATGCCGTTTTTGAGCATCTTCCGCCCGCTGAGGAAGACGGCGAAGAGGATGACTTGATTAATGTTGCAGTTATCGGAAAGCCCAACGCAGGAAAATCCTCTCTTGTTAATAATGTCTCGGGTGAGGAGCGTTCGATTGTTTCCTCGGTAGCGGGTACGACCCGTGATGCCATTGACACTGTTGTTGAAAATAAACACGGCAGATTTAACTTTATTGATACAGCAGGACTTCGCAGAAAAAGCAAGGTCGAGGACCAGATAGAAAAATACAGTGTTTTACGCGCCAAAATGGCAATAGAACGAGCCGACGTCTGCATTATAATGATAGACGGAGTCGACGGTTTTACAGAGCAGGACTCAAAGGTTGCGGGACTCGCGCTCGAACAGGGCAAGGCTTGTATAATTGCGGTAAACAAATGGGATATTGTCGAAAAAGACGGCAAAACAATGGATGCCTACCGCAAAAAGCTTATGAATGACTTTTCATTTATGACCTATGCGCCGATAATTTTCATATCGGCAAAAACGGGTCAGCGAGTTGATAGACTGTTTGAGCTTATAAAATATGTAAACGACCAGAACTCAATGAGAATATCCACAGGTAAGCTCAACGATGTTTTGGCAGAGGCAACCGCGAGAGTGCAACCGCCAACAGATAAGGGCAAACGCCTGAAAATATATTATATTACACAGGCATCAACCCGTCCGCCCACATTTGTGTGCTTTTGCAATCGTGAAGACCTGTTCCATTTTTCATATCAGCGATATCTTGAAAATCAGATTCGCTCGACATTCGGTCTTGAGGGCACACCCGTGCGTTTTGTAATCAGAGAACGCGGAGATAAATAATTCATCTGGAGATGTTAAGAAAATGGCAATATTATGGATTTTGGCTGCTTTGGCTTTTGCATATCTTTTGGGCAGCGTTAGTTTTGCAGTGATTTTTTCAAAAGCCTTTGCAAATAAGGATGTCAGAGATTTCGGCAGCGGAAGTGCGGGAATGACAAATGTTATACGCGCAATCGGAATTTTGCCGGGAATCCTCACATTTGTGTGTGATGCGCTTAAAGGATTTGTTGTTTGCTTTGCGGCTAAAAATCTTTTCTTCCAAAACGCCTTTGAAATATCGGGCGAATGGTGGGCAAATCCCATATACGGAATGTATCTGTGCGGAGTGCTTTGTATGCTCGGCCATATGTTTCCCGTGTTTTTCGGTTTTAAAGGTGGCAAAGGAGTTGCCACAAGCGTCGGCATATTTGCCGTTTGCTGTCCTATTGCCATTGCTTTGGGACTTGCAGTGTTCGTGCTCTGTGTTGCCATATCAAAAATAGTGTCTTTAAGCTCACTTATTGCAACCGTTATGGTTGTAACAGGTGTCGCAATATGGCACAGCACCGAAGCGGCGGCATTACCGCAGATTATTCTTGGCGTTTTGATGGGAATTTTGGTTTTTTATAAACATAAAGATAATATATCTCGTTTGATAAAAGGCGAGGAAAAACGCCTTGTTGCAAGAAAAGGAGAAAAAAAGAATGGCTAAGGTCTTTGTTTTAGGCTCAGGCGGATGGGGACTTGCGTTAGCAATTACCGCTTTCCGTTCGGGTAATGAGGTCGCTGTTTGGTCCCCTTTTTCAGAGGAGGTAGCCGAGCTTTTGCGTTATCGCGAGAGCAAACGCCTGCTTCCCGAAATACATATACCCGAAGAAATTTTAATAACAAATGATATTTCCTTTGTGGAAGGCTCGGATGTTACGATTATCGCAACACCCTCCTTGGCCGTGCGCGAAACTGCAGCGCGTCTTAAAGGATACGATTGCGGAGTAATCGTGAGCGTCGCAAAGGGCATTGAATATGATACTCTTATGCGTTTGTCCCGCGTTATTGAAGATGAACTTCCGGGAAAGGATATAGTTGTCCTTTCGGGCCCGTCACACGCAGAGGAGGTTGCGCGCGGGGTTGAAACCTCGCTTGTTGCGTCCGCAAAGAGCAAAACCGCGTGCGAGTGTGTGCAGAACATACTTTCGTACGAAAAGCTTCGAGTGTATACAAATGATGATACCGCAGGTGCAGAGCTTGGCGGTGCCCTTAAAAATGTTATAGCAATCGCATCAGGCTTTTGTGACGGTATGGGGCTTGGGGATAATACCCGTGCAGCGCTTATGACAAGAGGCCTTACTGAAATTGCGCGTCTTGGCGTTTCAATGGGCGCAAAGGAACAAACCTTTGCGGGACTTACCGGTATGGGCGACCTTATCGTTACCTGCACATCGCTTCACAGCCGCAACCGTCGTTTCGGTTGCCTTGTCGGTCAGGGAATGAGTGTCGAAGAGGCGCTTCGCACTGTTGGAACGGTTGAAGGCTATTATGCCGCAAGAACAGCATATAAGCTTTGCAAGGTTTACGGAGTTAATATGCCGATACTTGAGCAGTGCTATAAGGTTATGTTTGAAAACGCAGATGTTAAGAGTGCAATCAAGGCTCTGATGACAAGGCCGAGTTGCGCCGAGACTGAAATGAGTTGGATAAAATAAAAAAGCAGGGAACAATCCCTGCTTTTTCTTTTGCAAAAAAACAAAAACGGCGTGATACTCACGCCGCAATTTTGTTATATGGCTCTTTCCACCTTGCCTGAACGAAGGCAACGGGTGCAAACGTTAATGTGACGCGGAGTGCCGTTTACGATAGCCTTTACGCGCTTAACGTTGGGTTTCCATGTTCTGTTTGTACGTCTGTGTGAGTGAGAAACCTTAATACCAAATGCAATTTCCTTGCTGCAGATTTCACATTTTGCCATGTGTCTGCACCTCCTTTAATTTCACGATAGCCATAATATAATAGCAGAAACCGAAAGATATTGCAAGTGTTTTTTGAAAAAAGTATATTTTTCTTGAACAGATGCGAGATATATTATATAATAATTTATTGAGAACGGAGATGAGTTTGTTGATAAAAGCAGTAATTTTTGACCTTGACGGAACACTTGCAAATACACTTCTCGATATATCGTTTGCCGCCAACAAAGCGCTCGAAAGCAACGGCTTTGCAGCGAGAGAAACAGAAGAATATAAAATGTTTGTCGGAAACGGAATACCAAAGATGCTAAAACGCGCTTCGGGATATTGTGAGGATGAAGAGAAACTGAAAAAACTCGAATTTGAGTTTTTCGAATATTATAACGTTCATTACTGCGATAAAACCGCAGCGTACGACGGTATAGCAGAACTTTTATCCGATGTTAAAGCACTCGGTCTTAAAACCGCCGTTGTTACAAACAAGGAAGATAAGGTTGCCAATATTATAGTCAACAAGCTTTTTCCAAATGTGTTTGATATGGTTTGCGGAAATAAGGAAGGCTTTTTGCCCAAACCCGACCCCGCCTTGACTCTTTGGGTTATGGACAAGCTTGAGGTAAAACCGAGTGAATGCGTTTTTTTGGGAGACTCGGGTGTCGATGTCAGCACGGGTGTGAATTCGGGCGCCGTTGCCGTGGGTGAAACCTGGGGTTTCAGAGATGAAGAAGAACTTCGCAAAAATAACGCACAGTATATAATACATACCCCCGCAGAGTTAATTAATATTATAAAAAATATAAATACAAAGGGAGATTAGTATGAAACGCCAAGATTACATTACATGGGACCAATATTTTATGGGAATAGCAATGTTTTCTGCACAGCGCAGTAAGGACCCATCAACACAGGTGGGAGCCTGCATAGTAAGCGATGACAACAAGATTTTGTCGGTAGGCTATAACGGAATGCCGCAGCATTGCTGTGATGATGAATTCCCATGGGAGCGCGACGGTTCTGCGCTGGAAACTAAGTATATGTTTGTTTGCCACGCAGAGCTTAACGCAATTTTAAATTATAGCGGCTCACGCCTCAGAGGCAGCCGCGTTTATGTAACACTCTTTCCTTGCAACGAGTGTGCAAAGGCAATAATTCAAAGCGGCATTAAAGAGATAATATATGCCGATAACAAATATGATGGTACCGACAGTGTCGAGGCATCAAAAAAGATGCTCGAAGCAGCGGGTGTTAAATGCCGCCGTTATGAGCATCTTGGAAAGAAAATAGAAATTTCACTTTAAAAAAGCTCGTCTGCAAACCAGACCTTCTTGACAGAAAAGGTTTTGCCGTTAAGATAATTTAAAATTCCCGCATCGGTTGTGAAGTTAAATCGCAACTTGTAGGAATAAAGCGCTTGATGTTTGAACCCGTTTTTGCGGTCGGTGCTTGTGTTGCCGTATTTTCCGTCACCAAGCAGGGGATGACCAATCGACGCCATATGCGCTCGGATTTGGTGTGTGCGCCCTGTCAAAAGTTCAACCTCAACCAAAGACAGTCCGCCCTTTTCTTTAAGTACGCGGTAGTGTGTTTTTATGGTGCGGGTGTCTTTTGCCATATGCTGCTTGATGTAAACGCGGTTTTTTGACTCATCCTTTGAAAGAAATCCGTCCAAAACGGCTTCTTTCTGTTTTGGTGAGCCGTGCACCACGGCAAGATAAAACTTGTCAATCTCACGGTATTTGATTTTGTCACACAGCACACGCAGAGCTTCAGCATTTTTTGCCGCAATAACGATGCCACCTGTGTTACGGTCAATTCGGTTTGCAAGGGCGGGAGTGAAGGAGTTTTCTGCCTTTGGGTCATATTCGCCCTTTTCGTACAAATAACGCTGTATGCGTGAAATAAGCGTGTCGGTGTATTGTGTGTCATCGGGATGCACAAGCACGCCCTGCTTTTTGTCGATTAATATTATATTTTCGTCTTCATACACAATCTCAATATTGCGTGAAGCCGAGAGAAAATCAAATCTTTCCTCGCCTTTTTCGAAAAATTCATCGTTAATATAAGCGTCAACGACACTGCCGCACTCGAGTCGGGTGCTTATGTCGGCGCGCTTTCCGTCAACCTTGATTCGTTTAAGCCGAATATATTTATACATAAGAGATTTGGGCAGTGCGGGCATAGTCTTCGATATGAATTTGTCAAGTCTTTGTCCTGCATCGTTTTTGCCTATTGTAAAACTCTTCATTCTATACTCCTTGTAGTTTTATGAGGTTATTATACTAAATTTTGAAAGGTTGTGCAACACATTGGCAACAAAAAAGAACAAGCCGTCAAAAAACATACACGACGGACATCGCGACCGTGTTAAAGAGCAGCTGTTAGCCGGTGGCTTTAATGACACAACTCCCACACATGTGTTGCTTGAAACTTTTCTATATTTTGCAATTCCGCAGAAAGACACAAACGGTACTGCACATATGCTGCTTGATACATTCGGAAGCTTGGAAAATGTTATAAATGCGCCTGCAGATGAACTGATGAAGGTCAAGGGCGTTGGCAGGAACACAGTTGCGTTGTTTAAAATTTTAAAGCAGGTAAATCGGCGCATAGCGATAAACAGTGCCGACAAGGTAAATATGGTGCATAGCCATGACGATATCGGCAGATATCTCTTGAAGAAGTTTGCCGAGTTTAATGTTGAAACCGCAGCCGCTCTGATGCTAAGACCGTCGGGTAAAATATTGGCGTTTGAGATAATCGGTCAGGGCGATATTGCGGCGGTTGGGCTCAGCGTAAAGAAAATAATTGAACTGACCATCCGCCACAGTACGCAGACGCTTGTGCTGTGTCACAACCATCCAAGCGGACTTGCGCTTCCGTCACCGCGCGATATTGAAATAACAAAGGGACTAACAGTTGCGTTAAGGCAGATTGGTATAAATATGATTGACCATGTTATAATTGCGGATAACGATTATACCTCGATGGCTCAATCGGCAGAATACCGTAATATTTTTTAAGGTGTGGATTATGAATTATAATAAAATTAATTTTGAAGCAGCGTTTGGCACCGCGCAGCAGATGCCACAATCAACCGTGCCGGAAATTTGTTTTTCGGGCCGCTCAAATGTTGGAAAATCTTCTTTAATAAACCGAGTTGTCGGAAGAAAAAATCTTGCCCGCGTCAGCACAAAGCCCGGCAAGACAGTGACAATAAATTTTTACAGCGCGGATAATGCGCGCTTGGTTGACCTTCCCGGTTACGGATACGCAAAGGTGGCAGACAGCGAGCGTATGCGTTGGGCGGATTTGATGGAAACCTATTTTAAAAGTGGAAGAAATATCACAATGACATTTCAACTTATTGATATGCGTCACGAGCCCTCACAGTTTGATATAGATATGATAAATTTCCTGATACAGACCGAAACACCCTTTACGGTGGTGCTAACAAAGAGCGATAAACTTAACAAGAGCGAATACAAGGCAGCTTGTGAGCGTATGAGTGAAATTTTAGGGGACGATAATTTCATACCATTTTCCTCTTTGAACGGCGATGGCGTCGAAAAGATAAGAGAAGTAATAGAAAAGGCGGCGAAATAAATGCCGATAGGAAGTATTAAGAACCGTCTCACGCTTAAAAGCAATGCGAAAATTAATCTCGTGCTGTCGGTATATGGCAAAACCGCCAACGGCTATCACGATATATCCTCGGTAATGCAGACTGTGAATTTGTGTGACAAAATTACGATAGCAGAGCACGATTTAATAAGTGTTACTTCGGATTTTGCGCCTGTGGGAGAAAACAATATATGCTATAAAGCCGCAAAATATTTTTCGCGCTATGGCGGTGCCAGAATACACATTGAAAAAAACATACCCATGGCGGCAGGTCTCGGTGGCGGAAGCAGCAACGCGGCGGCAGTGCTTTTGGGGCTGAATCGCATTTTTGGTAACCCATATAGCAGTGAAAAACTTAAAAGCATCGCGCTGACACTCGGCGCAGATGTTCCGCTTTTTTTGGAGGGCGGCACAATGCGGGCCGACGGAGTAGGCGAAAAGCTTTTGAAAACTCGGGAGCTTGATTGCTATGTCGTGATTGTGAAAAACGGCGAAAAATCCTCAACGGGCGAGATGTATTCAAGGCTTGATAAGGAAGGACTCACGGACAGGCGCGCACAGGTCTCTAATTTTATAAAAGCCCTTGATGATAAGGATATATCAAAGGTATCGGCATTATTGTTTAATGATTTTGAAAGGGTTTGTCCCTGCGAAGAAATAAAAAACGATTTGATAGAAAACGGTGCGCTCGGTGCTTGCCTGTCAGGCAGCGGACCGTCTGTCTTCGGATTGTTTGAAGATTTAGCTTCTGCCAAAAGGGCAAAAGAAGCGCTGGAAGAAAAGTACAGGGAAGTTTTCGTTTGCAAAACCGCAAACAAAGGAATAATATTTGAATAATTTTTAAAATCCCCGTCAATATTTTGAGTATCAATTTGACGGGAGATTTTTTATGAAATCAAAAATAAAAATACTTAATATTTCGCTTGTTGTAGCGCTTGTGTTTTCGGTGCTTTTGAGTATGGTCGATTTTGACGCGAGGTGTGAAGAACTCAGGGATAATGTTTTCAGACTTCATATTATAGCAAATTCGGATTCTTTGGAAGACCAAAATCTGAAACTGAAGGTAAGAGATGCGCTCTTGCGAGAAAGCGAGGGAGTTTTCTCGGGCGCGGACACATTGGAGGATGCCATAATTTTGGCAAGCACGAATGTCGATATAATAGAATCGGTAGCAAAGAAAACGCTAAAAGAAAACGGCTGCGACTATCCTGTGCGGGTGAGTGTAGAAAAATCGTTTTTTGATACCAGGGTATATGACGATTTTTCTTTGCCTGCAGGGGTGTACGATGCGCTCAGAATAGAAATAGGCGAGGCGGCGGGCAAAAACTGGTGGTGTGTAATATTTCCAAATATTTGCGTGGGCGCCGCGGGAGAACTTTCGGACACTGCGAGCATCGGCGCTGTAAATATCGCAACAAACAGCGAAAAATTTGTTATAAAATTCAAAATTGTGGAGCTTTATGAGACAATTAAAAATAAATTTATAAAATGCTTTTAATTTTTTCTTGCATTTTTGATTTATTTGTGGTATTATCTATACGTTATCGAGATTTGAAAGGGGTGACGGTATGAAAGAAGGTATTCATCCACAGTACGAAAAGGTAGTTGTTAAGTGTGCTTGTGGTGCAGAATTTGAGACAAGATCGACCAAGCAGAATATTCGTTTGGATATCTGCTCAAAATGTCATCCGTTTTTCACCGGCAGACAGAAGCTGGTAGACACAGGTGGCCGTGTAGATCGTTTCAAGAAGCGTTTCGGCATAGAAGAAAACTAACGCTAAAAGTACCTCATCATACGATGAGGTACTTTTTTAGTATAAGGCAGGTGCGGTATGAGCAGTTATAAAACGATAGACGGAATATGTATTCGCGAAATAACGGTTGAGCGCTCGCGCTTTATTGCGGCAGCGGTGCACGTTGAAAGCGAGCAGGAAGCGGCGGATTTCATTGCGAAAAAACGTGCAGAGTTTCACGATGCGCGGCATAATGTGTTTGCGTATTCGCTTTCGTCAGGGTTGTCCCGTTATTCTGATGACGGTGAGCCGCACGGCACTGCTGGCAAACCCATTTTGGATGTGGTTTTGGGCAGTGGGATTTCTGATGTTTGCGTGGTTGTAACGCGTTATTTCGGCGGTGTGCTGCTTGGCACGGGCGGACTTGTCCGCGCATATTCTTCAGCGGCAAAACTTGCGCTTGAGTCGTGCGATACGGTAACCATGCTACCTTGCTTTGAATATACACTTAGAATAGCCTATTCGGATTATGATTATTTGCAAAAGACAATCTGCAAATACGGAGATATAACCGCCGCCGATTTTTCCGAAGAGGTGGCTGTGACGATTGCGGTGAGAGAAGAGTGCGAGGAGGAGTTTTTGCAAACACTCGAAAAGCTTTTTTATAACCGTGTAAAAAAAGAAAAGAAAAAAGAAAAAATTTTTGTAAAAATAAAAGTCTTTTAACAGAAAAAAACTAATAATATAACAGAAGGGGTGATTTTGGTGGAAAACATACGACAGACAACCGAACGCATCGAGCGTGAAACCTTGTCGAAAAAAGCGGTTTTATCGCAACAAACAAAAGGGCGCGTCGCGGCAGAAGAACCGTGCTTGATGCGAACAGAGTTTCAGCGTGACCGAGACAGAATAATTCACTGCAAGGCCTTCCGAAGACTTAAACATAAAACACAGGTTTTCCTATCCCCCGAATCCGACCATTATAGAACACGCTTGACCCACACGCTTGAGGTGGCACAGATTGCACGTACAATCGCACGTTCCTTGCGTCTTAATGAAGATTTGACCGAAGCTATAGCGCTCGGTCACGATTTGGGTCACACGCCCTTTGGACATGCAGGAGAGAGGGCGATAAACAGTTGCGCACCCTTTGAGTTTTCGCATTATGAACAGAGTGTGCGCGTTTGCCGTTTGCTTGAGCGCGGCGGTCGTGGCCTTAATCTTACATATGAAGTGTTGGATGGAATTTTAAATCACACCAAGGGCGAATTTCCCCACACGCTTGAAGGCTGTGTAGTGCGCATTTCGGACCGAATTGCATACATAAATCACGATATTGACGATGCAGTGCATGCGGGAATTATTCGCTCTTGTGATTTGCCGAGTGATATTATAAAAGCGCTTGGCGATACCAAAAGCAAACGTATCAACAGTATGGTTTCATCGGTTGTGCGAAACAGTGATACCGAAATCAGAATGGACGATGAAACGGCAAAGCATTTTAATAATCTTCATGAATTTTTGTTTTCCAATGTTTATACAAACCCCAAGGCAAAAAATGAGGAAAACAAGGTTGACGGTATATTGACGGGGATATATGAATATATGATAAAGCACCCTGAAAAGCTTGAGGGAGAATATGCCGCCGTGCGTGACAGCGAAGGTCCCGAACGCGCCGCGGTTGATTATATCTCAGGTATGACCGACCAATATGCCATAACCGTATATTCGGATATATTTATTCCGAAATGCTGGGAGGTGTAATATGCCTACACTACCTGAAGAATTAAAGCTTGAAATAAAGTACAGAAACGACATCGAATCGGTTATTTCACAATATGTGAATCTGCGCAGAAGGGGCAAAAACCTTGTTGGACTTTGCCCGTTCCACAATGAAAAAACACCATCGTTTACGGTGTATCCCGAAAACGGCTCATTTTATTGCTTCGGTTGTGGTGCAGGCGGCGATGTTATTACCTTTACAAGCCTTATAGAAAATTTAGACTATATGGAATCGGTCAAGCTTCTTGCGGAGCGTTCGGGAGTCACAATTCCTGAGGGAGATGCCTTTGATAACTCTATGCAGGAGCTTAAAAACCGAATCTATGAGATTAATAGAGAAACTGCAAGGTTTTATTATTCCTATCTTATGTCGCCGGGCGGAAAATGGGCGCTTGATTATCTAAAGGGCAGGGGTCTTACCGAAGCCACGATTAAGCACTTTGGTCTCGGTGCTGCGCCTGATTCTTGGGATGCGCTCATAAACTATCTCAAAAGCAAGGGCTTTTCGGTTGAGGATATGGTGCAGGCAAACGTTGTCAGCCGAAGTCAAAGGGGTACATATTTTGACAGATTCCGCAACAGAATAATGTTCCCGATTTTCAATATTCGCGGAAACTGCATAGCCTTTAGCGGACGCGCCCGACCGGGCGATGATAGGGCGCAGGGCAAATACGTTAATACTCAGGATACACCCGTTTACAAAAAAAGCCAAAATCTTTTTGCGCTTAACTTTGCAAAGGGAGACTGCGCAGAAAGGGTTATTCTGGTTGAAGGAAATATGGATGTTATATCCTTGCATCAGGCAGGCTTTACAAACACCGTTGCCGCCTTGGGCACAGCCTTTGGCGAAGAACAGGTAAAACTGTTGTCGCGTTACACCAAGGAAATTGTGGTAACGCTTGATGCGGATGAGGCGGGTCAAAAAGCGGTTAAACGCACGATTGAAACCCTTAAAAACAGTGGGATAAAAATTAGAGTTCTAGTTGTTCCGGACGGAAAAGACCCTGACGAGTTTATAAAGAAAAACGGCGCGGCAAAATTCCGCGCGCTGCTTGAGGGCGCTGTAAGTGATATCGAGTATAAATTGCTTATGGCGGCTGACGGAATAGATGTTACTACCGA
The DNA here is from genome assembly GCA_045601885.1 of Acutalibacteraceae bacterium. Lineage (GTDB taxonomy): Bacteria > Bacillota > Clostridia > Oscillospirales > Acutalibacteraceae > SIG589. The sequence continues at coordinate 11,399 of JAZSAN010000019.1, forward strand.
TGCGGGAAGACTGCAATACTTAAAACAGGCCGCCGAGATTCTTTCGTCACTGCACGATAAACTGACGGTGGATTTATACGCGGGAAGACTTGCGGACAAGTATGGTGTTTCGAAAACTGCTTTGATGTCGCAGATTGAAAGCATGGCAAAGCAGCAGGCAAGAACACAGTATAAAAAAGAGATTAAAGAGATTATTACACCAAAAATCAATCGTGAGGATATAAATCCTGACAGACGCAAATATCCGCGTGCTACAAAGGCGGAGGAAGCAATTATTGCGATTATTTTGTCGCATCCCGACCTTTATAACGCATATGAGGACGAGCTGTCTTCTGATTTGATGATAACATCTCTTAACAAAAAAATAGCGGCAGAGATTTTCGCGCTTCTAAAAAGCGGACATCCCGTTGCCGATATAACACTTCTCGGCGACCGACTGAGCGCTCAGGAAATGGGATATCTCGTATCGCTTCAAAACAGCGTTACGGCTGAAAAAAACGCAAAAGCGGTATTAAACGATTGCATTAAGGTAATATTAGAAGAGAAAGCAACGGTTAGTGCCGATGATGACAAGGAATTGTCTATTGACGATTGGGCGAAAAAAATGCAACAAATTGCCCAAAATAAAAAGGGAGAATAAGAATATGGGTACAAACGAATCAAACAAAGAAAAAGTAACCGTTGCCAACGAAGAGACAAGCAAGCAGGACGCTCTCGGTTATGTGGAGGAAGAGGAGCACGATTATGACGATTTCGGCACTCCGCCCGAAGATATTGATGAGCTTACAAGCGAGCTCCCGCTCCTTGATATCGACTTTGACCAGGAACCGAGCGAATATGACCTTAAGCTTGAGGAACTTGATGCCGAGCAGTTTGACGGCGACCTTTCGCTCGATAACGTCTCCCTTGATGACCCGGTAAAGGTTTATCTGCGCGAGATAGGAAGAGTACAGCTTTTGTCGGTTGATGAAGAAATCGGACTTGCCGAGAAAATAGCTGAGGGAGACGAGGTTGCGAAGCAGCGCCTTACCGAAGCAAACCTCCGTCTTGTTGTAAGTATTGCAAAAAAATATGTTGGTAGAGGAATGCACTTTCTTGATTTAATTCAGGAGGGTAATGTGGGCCTTATAAAAGCAGTTGATAAGTTCGACTACACAAAGGGCTTTAAGTTTTCAACATATGCAACCTGGTGGATTCGTCAGGCGATAACAAGAGCGATTGCTGACCAGGCTCGTACCATACGTATACCGGTTCATATGGTTGAAACCATCAACCGTTTAAAGAAGATACAAAGCCAGCTTTTGCATGAAAACGGATATGAGCCGAGCGAAGAACTCATAGCAGAAAAGATGAATCTTCCGGTTGAGCGTGTAAGAGAAATTATGCGCGTTGCACAGGAGCCGGTTTCAATGGAAACACCCATAGGTCCGGAGGAGGACAGTCGTCTTCAGGATTTCATTCGTGACGAGGATGCACTAGCTCCCGACGAGGCGGCACTTAAGACCATAACAAACGAGGATATTGACAGTGTTTTAAAAACACTTACTCCTCGTGAAGAGGCGGTTATCCGTCTCCGCTTTGGTCTTCACGATGGCAGATGCCACACGCTTGAAGAGGTTGGAAGCGAGTTTAACGTAACCCGTGAGCGTATCCGTCAGATAGAGGCAAAAGCACTTCGAAAGTTGCGTCATCCTGTTCGTAGTAATAAATTCAAAGATAGATAAGGTGAATAAATTTAATGGTTTACACATATAAAACAGTAGGTGTTTGTTCGCGTTCAATCACGGTTGAGGTAGAGGACGACATCGTAAAAAGCGTCAGCTTTGAAGGCGGTTGCAGCGGAAATACCAAGGGTATTTCGCAGCTTGTCGCAGGAATGAAAATTGATGACGTTATAGCAAGATTGGAAAATTTAAAGTGCGGATTCAAAAATACATCCTGTCCCGACCAGTTGGCAGTTGCCTTAAAAAAGGTAAAGGCATCGCTTTAGGTGCTAAAGCAAAGGGTGAGTTGTTTGTTCGAAGATAAGGACATAAAAATTGCAGGGGAAAAGCCGTCCGAAAGCATTAAGAGAAATGCGCAGTCAAAGACGGATAGTATGATGAAACAGGCTGTTGACGCGTCTGCGGGCAAACGGCTTGGCAACTGCATTGCAAAAGAGTATATAAAAGCGGGGAAAACTGCGTTTTTTGACCAAAAAACAGACGATGATTATATGGTTATGCAACGACTTTTGCTTCTAAGTTTTACCGTTACAGTAGGGCTTGAACGCTTTTGCGAAAACGAATCGATGGCGGGAATAGCGCAAAAAAGTTTTTTGGACTCGCTTAAGGCTAACGCGCCCGAACTTTATTCCTATACATCTGACACGGGTGCCTTTTCTTTCTACTTTTTGGCATACCGCCGCGGAACAGATGTGGTCAGAAGAATAGGGCAGACCTTTGCCATGCTTTGCTCACACGACGGAGACCCGATATATCAGGAACTTGGCGAAACTATATATTGCTGGTTTAGTTCAATAATCGAACAAAAGGTTAAAGAATTTATTGCCTAAAATATGATTTTAAGACCGACAGGTGAGTGCCTGTCGGTCTCTTTATATTAATATAAAATTATATTAATTTTATGTTGTAAAAAAGCGGTCTTTGATGTATAATAAATCTGTATAGAATGGAGTGGTATGCAATGCTTTCGATAATTATGGGAGGCAACTTTTCCTTTTATAATCTTCTCTCATCACTTTTGGCGAGTCTTATACTCATCTTTTTAGTATCGCCGATACACGAGCTGGCGCATGGCTATGCCGCAATCAAACTCGGTGACGACACTCCGCGTTATCAGGGAAGAATGACCCTTAATCCAATGGCGCATATCGATTATATGGGCGCTTTGATGATTATACTTTTCGGCTTTGGTTGGGCAAAACCCGTTCAGATTAATATGCGAAATTTCCGCAACCCCAAGCGCGATATGGCAATAACAGCCCTTGCGGGTCCGCTTTCAAACTTTTTGTGCGCTTTTGTGATAGGCGTTTTTTCGGCACCCGTTTTTTATTGGGCGTATGATTCGCAGAAAATGGTTGCCTTGATTTTAACATATCTGATGCAATATCTCGTAATATTCAACCTTTATATCGGTCTTTTTAATTTAATACCGATAGCACCGCTTGACGGCTCGCGCATCTTGTCGTCGGTGCTTCCAAATAGATATTATTACATGATAATGCGACTCGAAAGATATTCCTTTTTGATTTTGATGCTGCTTTTCTATGTGTTTAATGTCGGCGCAGGACTTTCGAATGTTGCATATTCAATATATAGCGGAATTTTAAGATTATCTTCACTTATATTTTTTAATTAACGGGTCAAGGAGATTAAATGGAAAAAACATTATCGTACAAGCTTGAGTGCTTTGAAGGACCGCTTGATTTGCTCCTCACACTCATATCGAGAAATAAACTGAATATTTATGATATTCCGGTTGCCGAGCTGCTCGAACAGTATTTGGCGCAGATTGATGCCATGCGTGAGGCGGATATGGATGTGCAAAGCGAGTTTTTGGAGATGGCAGCGCGACTCATTTATATGAAAACGGTAAGTCTTTTGCCGCAGCATGATGAAATTGAGGCGCTTAAGCAAGAACTCACAGGTGAGCTTATTGAGTATAAGGTTTGTCGCGAAATGGCAGAAAAACTCTCAAATATGACCGACGGATTTAAAACCTTTGTCAGAGCACCCGAAAAGCTTGAGTTTGATAACACATATCTTCTCGTGCACGACAGCACTGAGCTTTACACGGCATATATGTCCGCAGCAGGAAGAGGTATGCGCCGACTTCCGCCGCCCGTAACCGCTTTTACAAAAATTGTTGCTAAAAAAATTGTTGCTGTGTCAACAAAGATTGTTTTTGTAATGCGAAAACTTGTGCGTGGAGGAAAACAAAAAATATCTTCGCTCTTCGCATCGTGCGAGAGCCGTTCGGAGCTTGTGGCAACCTTTTTGGCAGTGCTTGAGCTTTGCAAGGCGAACAGAATCACATTGGATACGGACAAGCAGGATACCGAAATTAGTTTAAGGAGGGGCAGAAATGACGATTGATGAATTAGTGCCCATAGTCGAAGCGGTAATCTTCTCAGGCGGAGAACCGACGAGCATCACACAGCTGTCAAGAGCGCTTGAGGTTGAACCCTCGGATGTTGAAGCCGCCGCAGAAAAGCTTAAAAACCGACTTGACGAAACAGGAAGCGCGATACAGCTTTTGAGACTTGATAATACATATCAGCTTGCAACAAGGAAAGAATATGAGGAGAGCATAAAGAAAGTTTTTGATATGCGCAGACGCGCTCCGCTTTCCCAGGCTGCGCTTGAGGTTTTGGCGGTTGTGGCATATAATCAGCCCGTCACAAAATCCTTCGTTGAACAGGTGCGCGGTGTTGATTGCTCGGGCGTTATGACAACACTGGTTGAAAAAAATCTTATTGAAGAATGTGGCAGACTTGAATTACCCGGAAGACCCTTGCTTTATGGCACCACAAATAATTTTTTGCGTTGCTTCTCGGTCTCTTCGCTATCAGAGTTGCCACCCTTGCCAAACAAGGAAAACGCAACTGTTCCTGATTTGGGCGAACAACTTATGGTTGACGGCGTTGAAGAAATGCCAACCGAAGAATAGAAGATGAAAAAATGATAGCTGTATATATAATTGCAGGTATATTACTTCTTTGCTTAGCCTTGTTTCTTTTGCCTATTAGTGCGATTATAAACTATGACGACGAATTTTCATTTTATTTGCGAGTTTTGGGAATTAAAATAAAGCTTCCCGAAAAAAAAGAAAACAAAAAGGATATCAAAGAGGACAAAAAGCCGAAAAAGAAGGGCAAAATAGGAAAAAAGATTAAAAAAGACGGTGTGCTTAAAACCATTAAGGAGTATATAGAATTTGCAAAAAGGATTGCCGAAAAGACGCGCCATCTGCTAAAGCGTGTTCGTGTGCGTGATTTCAAGCTGCGAATTTCGGTTGGCGGTGCAGATGCTGCGTGGACGGCGATTGAATATGGTGCAGTGTGCGCCGTTGTTTACCCCTTTTTAAGATATCTTTATTCCATTATTGATTTTAGGGCAAAACAGGTTGATATAGTATCTGATTTTGATAACAAAGAATCCAATATAACATTTCACATAAGATTGACTGCCAGGTTTTTTGCTTTGCTGACGGCAGTATATGGCATTTATGAAGAATACAGAATGTTAACGGAGGAAAAAGAAAATGAGCGAAAATAACATTCAGGCAATAATTGATGTTACAATGGAAAAGGTGCGCGCAATGGTCGATGCCGACACGGTGCTCGGCACACCTGTTACCGTGGGCGAGACCACCGTTATTCCCGTATCAAAGGTGGCATTCGGACTCGCAACGGGCGGCTCAGATTTTCCGTCAAAGTCGGACAAGGGCGTTTTCGGCGGCGGCGGTGGCGCAGGCGTGTCGATTAACCCTTTGGGAATTATAGTGCTCAGTGGCAGCAATGTTAAATTTGTTCCGATAAACAACGAGGTAACAACGGTTGACAGACTGCTTCAGTCGGCACCCGAGATTATTGATAAAATAAAGGGTATGACCTCAAAGCAGTAATATAAAACTAAGAAAACAAATATCTTTTCATAGGGTGATTGTGTGAAAAGAATTTGTTTACCGATTTTAATTTTGATATTTATATTTGGGTTTTCTCAGAAAGGCCACGCGCTTGAAACCTCGGCAAAGGGAGCCGTGCTTATAAACGGCACAACCGGAGGCATAATTTGGGAACACAACTGCGAAGAGCGGCTTTCAATGGCGAGTACCACCAAGATAATGACAGCGCTTCTTTTGTGCGAAAGCGGTGACCTGCAAAAGCAAATCGTCACCACAAAGCAGATGGTCACGGTTGAAGGCTCGTCGATGGGACTTTTGACGGGAGACACTGTTTCATATCGCGATTTGCTTTACGGTATGATGTTGGCATCCGGAAACGATGCGGCAAATACCACCGCGATTGCGATTGGCGGAAGTGTGGAGAATTTCGTAAATCTTATGAATAATAAGGCGCTCGAAATCGGACTTCGAAACACCCATTTTGAGACCCCGTCGGGACTTGATGCTCAGGGGCACTGCTCAACGGCGCTTGATATGGCGCTGCTTGCGAAATATGCCCTTAAAAATGAAGAGTTCAGAAAGGCCACATCGAGCGAGTATGCAAGGCTTTGCTACGGAAACCCGCCGTATAACAGAACGCTTAAAAATCACAACAAGCTTCTCTCGCGCTATGACGGAATAATAGGAGTCAAGACGGGTTACACCAAAAAATCGGGTAGATGCTTGGTAACGGCGGCAATGCGTGATAACAAATACTTGATTGCGGTGACACTGAACGCGCCTGACGATTGGGACGACCACATACATATGTTGGACTACGGCTTTGAAAATCTCATTCAAAAGGAAGTAGAAAAACCGACGATACCTTCTGTTTCGGTGGTAGGCGGAGAGCGTGACAGCATAAAAACCGAAACTGACAAAGTGACACTTGCGCTGACCGATAGCGAGTGGAAAAATCTTACACAAAAAATATATCTTCCAAGATTTTTGTATGCCGGTGTGTCGCAAGGCGACATAGTCGGCAGGGTGGATTATATTGTCGAAAACGAAGTGGTTTCTTCGGCGAATATTAAATCGACAGAGGATGTAGCTATAAAACAGGAAGAAAATAAAGTTAAAACAATAATGCAATATTTTAAAATGCTTATTAAGGCGATGGTTTAAAAATGAAGGATAATAAAATCAGATTACAAAAGGCTCTTTCCGAAAGCGGCGTGGCATCGCGCCGCAAGGCAGAAGAGCTCATAGCAATGGGCAAGGTGCGTGTCAACGGACGCGTTGCATCTATCGGCGATAAGGTTGACCCCGTGCGCGATAAAATAACCGTAAGCGGCAAGCGTGTCGTTGCGGTTAAGGAAAAGGTTTATATAATGCTGCACAAACCGCGTGGCTTTGTTACGACGATGAACGATGAAAAGGACCGCAAATGTGTGGCATCGTTGGTTGAGGATGTTGGGGTGCGCGTTTTCCCCGTCGGTCGTCTTGACAAAAATTCGGAAGGCTTGCTCATAATGACAAACGACGGAAACTTTTCAAACAAACTCACGCATCCGTCGGGACATGTAAATAAAACATATCGTGTTACGGTAGACGGTAGCGTCAACGATGAGATGATAGCAAAGCTGTCAACAGGAATTATGCTTGACGGCACACCAACATTGCCATGCGACGTTTTTGTAATTGACAGAAAAGTGGACCGAACCGTGATGATATTTACAATTCACGAGGGCAGAAACCGACAGATACGCCGTATGTGTGAAGCGGTTGGACTTAACGTGTTGCGCCTCAAACGTACAGAGATAGCGGGTGTAAAACTTGGTATGCTTCCGCAGGGTAAATGGCGTCCGCTTAACGAAAAGGAAATGCGCCATTTGACAAATATTACTGTAAAGAAGGATTCGCAAAATGATTGAGATAAAGGTCCAAACGGACGAGAAAAAGGTTTGTGAGCTTTGCAGTGAAGCGGGAGTTTTGAACGCATCGGGCTATAGCGTTATGGCAGCGTGTGATAAGGATGAGGTTTTGGCATTTTCCGTTTTCAAAAAAGATAAAGACAGTATGACTGTTGTAAAAATAATACCCGAAGACGACATACTTATGTTTGACGGGATTTTAAGAAGCACACTTCATGTTGCGGCAACCAACGGAATTTGTGATGTTTTTTATGCCGATACGCTAAACGAAAAAAATCTTGAAATACTCAAATTCATAAAGAATAAAGAAAAGAAAATGCTGGATGTGGACAGGTTGTTTCAGGATAGCTGCAGCTGCAACAAATAAAACACTTGCATTTTTCCAAAATATGTGTTATTATTTCATTTGCTTTAGTTAATAATTCTACGGAGGTTTTATATATGGGAGTTTTAGAAGTAATTGTTGGCGCAATTGTACTCATATTTTCGTTGGTTATAATCTTTGCTGTTATTCTTCAGCAGGGTCGTCGCACAGGAATTGGTGCAATTTCAGGCGGAGCTGACACCTTCTTGTCAAAGAACAAGGCACGCACCGTCGATGCTATGCTTTCAAGATGGACAAAGTATATTGCCATTTTCTTCTTCGTGCTTGTAATCGTAGCTAACGTAATTGCACTTCGCAAGTAATAAAAAATTTTTAGCCGATTGTTTCTTTTTGAAACAATCGGTCTTTTTTTATGCCTTTTTTCATATTTTTAAAAAAGGACAGGTGATATGATGAAGGCATTGGAAATTATTATACCCGCAGCAATTATAATCTATTTTTTGGTTTACATAATATTGGCGCTAAACTGCAAAAAGCCCGTAAGGACGATTTTTTTAACCGCGCTTATCGGCATTGTATCTCTCGCACTTGTAAACCTCACATATAAATTTACGGGAGTTCGAATCCCGATAAATCCCTGCACTGTAGGCGTTTCAGCGGGAGGGGGAGTTTTGGGTGTTGTTGGCATTTTGATACTCAATCTAATTATGGGTATATAATAATACTTTTATAATAGATAAAAATGGTGTATAATGGTGGTATAAAACAAAAAGGACGGTATTGCGGTGATAAGATTTATATTTGGCCGCGCCTCAAGCGGTAAAACCACCGAGCTGCTAAACGAAATAAAAAACGAAGTTTTTGAAGGAAAACGGGATGTTGTGCTTTTGGTTCCCGAACAAACCTCGTTTGATTATGAAAAAGCTTTGCTGCACACTTTGGGTGACGGCAGGTTTACCAGTGTGCCCGTTCTTAGCTTTACTCGCCTTGTGGATGAGGTTGGAAGAAAGTTTGGCGGCATATCGGGAAAGCGTGTGGACGACTGTAAACGCACCGTTCTAATGGGACGTGCGATAAACGCCTGTGCCGACCGCTTGACTGTTTTTTCAAAATATGCCTCAAATGCTAATTTTATAAAAAATATTGTTAATACAATTTCGGAGCTTAAGCGTTGTGGAATTGACAGTGTTGATATGCTTTCCTGCGCCAACAAAATAAATAACAGCGTACTGTCACACAAGCTGCTTGATATAGATACAATTTCAAATACATATGAGGGAATAATCAAAAACACATTCATTGACCCTGACGATGATATGCAGTATCTCGCAGAACAGCTGTCGGATTATGCATATTTTGCAGAAAAAACCGTGTTCGTCGATTCGTTTAAAAATTTCACAGGCGCACAGATGAAAATTATTGAACAGATAATACGTCAGTCGGACGAAGCTGTGTTCAGTTTTTGTTATGATGAAAATGCATCAGGCGGGGTGGATTTGTTCTCAAATGTGAAAAACACCGTAAAGAGCATTTTGCAAATTGCGCAAAAATATGAAATTGATGTCAAAGAACCCACGATACTGGGCGAAAGCTTTTATCTTAGCGAAGAACTGAAAATGCTTGAACGCGGATTTTCGGTGGAAGAAGATGTGGTATATGAGCGCGAAACCGACAAAGTAACCATTTGTGCAGCTCAAAACATGTATGACGAAGCCGAGTTTGTAGCAAATGAAATTCGTCGACTTGTAAGAGAAAAGGGCTATCGCTACAGAGATTTTGTGATTTTGGCGCGAAATGACGAGCAGTATCGCTCTGCGGTTGAGCATATGTGCAGACAGTATGACATCCCTTGCTTTACGGACAAGCGTTATGATGTGGCATATATGCCATGTGCCGTCTTCGTTTCTGCCGCACTGTCGGCTGTTATGTCCTTTTCAAGTGAGGATATTTTAAGATATTTAAAAACAGAACTGTGCGGTGTTTCTTTCGATGAAATCAGCGCTTTGGAAAACTATGTCTATATGTGGAATATAGATAGAGCCGACTGGAAAAATGAATGGACAATGAGCCCGTCGGGCTTTGAAAAATTTGACGATCACGATGAAAAGCAGCTGCACAGTTTAAACGAATTGCGCGTGCGGGTAATAAATCCGCTTTTGAAATTCAAAAAAGACTTTTGCGGCACAGCGGAGAATATGTCGCACGCAATTTGGCGACTCATAAATGAGTGTGACGTTGCGGAGCATTTGGTTGCCTTGAAAAAGCAGGTATCGGAAGAGGACGGAACACTTTTTGCACAGGCATACGAAGCGGTTTTGAACGTTTTGGACAGTCTTTGTGACACTCTTGGTGAAGAACCGATTTCACCCGAGAATTATATATCATATTTTAATCTTGCACTATCAGGAACGCAGATAGGCGCAATACCGCAGATGCTCGATGAGGTTGTGTTTGGTGCGGCGGACCGAATAAAACCCCAAAAACCGAGGGTTGTTTTCGTTTTGGGAATGAATCAGGGCGTTTTTCCTGCACAGGTAACATCGGCAGGCATAATCGGAATGGGCGAACGCAACCGACTTTTAAGTGCCGGTCTTCCAATAACCGACTATTCGCTCGGATTTTCGGTGGACGAGCAATATTTGGTTTATACAACACTCTCTTCGGCGGCGGAAAGGGTGTATGTTTCCTATACCGAAACGGACAGCGCGGGGAAGCCCTTAAAACCATCTGCCGTAATTGATAAAATTCTGAAAATTTTCCCGAACGCCAACAAAACAGCATACGGCGCGGGAACATTCTCTGCCGACCGAATCGAAACACCTGCAGCCGCATTTACGGGACTTTTGCGTAACCTTAAAAATCAGCCGCTTTTAAAAACGCTAGGCGACATCTATCTTGATATGCCCGAGTATAAAGAAAAACTCCACAGCATAACCGAGCACAACAGTGACAAAAATAAACGCCTTTCCCCCGAGACGAGCGAAAAGCTTTTTTCAAAAAATATGCGTTTGTCGGCTACGGGGATTGACACATATTTCCGTTGCAGTTTTTCATATTTTTGCCGCTATGGTCTTCGTGCAAAGGTCATAAAACCCGCAGAAATCGATGTGCTTCAGAGAGGAACGATAGTGCATGAGGTGCTCGAAAAACTTATATCAAAGCACGGCAAACAGTTGTCGGCTTTGGGTGACGAGCAAATTATAAACGAAACAGACATAATAGTCGAAGAATATCTTTCAAGAATCAAGGGAATTGAGCAAATAAGAGATAATAGATTTTTGCATCTCGTTGCAACAATTAAAAAATTGACGGTTGATGTGGTCTGCCATATTCGTGATGATTTTGCTCAAAATGAGTTCACCCCCGTCAAATGCGAACTGAAAATCGGCGGTGAAAATGCAGATGTCGAGGAGGCACTCATAAATACCGATAAAGGCTCTGTAAGACTGCAAGGCGCTATTGACAGAGTCGACCGCTTCGGAGCATACATCAGGATTGTCGATTATAAAACGGGCTCCCGCAAGTTTAATTTGTCGGATGTTTTATACGGACTTAATATGCAGATGCTCATCTATTTGTATGCTGTGATGCACAGCGAGAAATTTAAAGACTGTATTCCTGCAGGTGTGCTGTATCTTGAAACCTCAAAGCATATAGGCGACGAGAATAATTTTGTTATGAACGGTTTGATTAGCAACAATTTTGATGTGCATTCGGCAATGGAGCGTGAGAATGAGGGTAAATATGTTCCGCGTCTTCGCACAAAGAAGGACGGCACATTCTATAAAAGCAAGGAATTTATAAGCGAGGATGAGTTCAATGAGATTTTCTCACACATCGAGAAAATGTTAAAGCAGATGAACAGGGCGCTTCTTTGCGGAGAAATTTCCGTAAACCCAACCGACGGACGTGAAAAGGATGCTTGTAAATACTGTGACTATGCATCGGTTTGCGGAATTGAAAACCGTCTTCATAAAAAGGTGCCTGCACTCTCAAACGAGTCGGTTATTGAAATGATGGGAGGGGAAGCCAATGTTTAATCCAACACCTATGCAGCGCTCTGCTATAGAAACAAAGGGTAGTGTTCTTGTAACAGCAGCAGCAGGCTCAGGAAAAACGGCTGTGTTGGTTGAGCGTGTTGTCAGAATGCTGACATCAGAAAACCCTTCATCAATCGATAGACTTTTGATAGTTACCTTCACCAATGCGGCGGCGGCAGAAATGCGTCAGCGCATTGAAAAGCGACTAAGTGAGGAATACGAAAAAAATCCAAGCAATCGTTATATCGCGCGTCAGCTGATGCTCTTACCCTCGGCGCAGATTTGCACGATAGACACATTTTGCATTAATCTTGTGCGCGAGAATTTTGAGTGTTTTGCAGTCTCGCCTGATTTTAAAATTACCGATAAAACGGTTTTGATGCCACTTTACGATAAAGCGGCGCGCGAGGTTATAGACGAATATTACGACCTTGACAGAGAGCGAATAGGCGCTCTTTTGGCGGCGCTTAACTGCACATATGGTGACAGCAAACTGGCAGAAGCGATTTTTTCAATATTTGAATATAGCCGAAATCTGCCGTTTCCTGACGAGTGGTTTGCTTATTGCAGAGAACTTTATGATGACTCGCAAAAATCACTCGCGCTTTGGAGAGATGCAACTTTGCACCAGCCGATAGCCGAGCTTTATCTTGCAAAAAAGAGTATCGACGAAGCGCTCGGCTTGATAGAGGAAAACGAAAAGCTTGTGAAAACCTGCAAGGAAAAGTTGACGGCGTTAAAGAGTAAGTGCGACGAAATATGCGCCTGTCTTGACAGTGATAAAGACAAGGCGTTTGCGCTTTGCTCAAATTTGTCGGCACCTGCGTTTAATCTGCGTGGCAACGATGATGTTACCACCTTCGTTCGCACTGCCCGCCAAAATTTATTGTCGGCGGCAGAGAACTACATAGGAGCGTATGTAAAGTCTGATTTTGAAGAATTAAAGGATGTCGACCGTGTTGCGCCATATATAAAGCTGCTTGTTGAAATGACCGAAAGGTTTTCAAACAGACTGCTTTCTCTTATGAACGAAAAGAATATGCTCACGTTTTATAATACCGAGCAGATGGCACTTGAGCTTTTGTGTGAGCGAAAAGATGAAGAGTATTTGATGAGCAGCAAAGCGCTTGAACTTTTCTCGTCTTTTGATGAGATACTCGTTGACGAGTATCAGGACGTTAACGACCTTCAGGATACGCTTTTTTCACTGCTTTCGGGAATGGGCAAAAAGCTTTTTGCCGTCGGCGATGTCAAGCAAAGTATCTATGGCTTCCGCGGTGCAAATCCCGATAATTTCATAAACAAAAAGCTTATCTATGTTCCAATTGAAGAAGCAAAAGAGGATGATAAAAAGAAAATAGTTTTGTCGTCCAATTTCCGCAGCCGCAGTGGGATTTGCGGCTTTGTAAATTATTTTTGTGACAGTATAATGTCAAGGGAACTTGGCGGTGTGGAATATAATGAGGAAGAAATTTTAAACAGCGCCGCAAGCTTTGAGGAAACCGACGAGCCCGATGTCGAGATGCACATTATAAGTGGTGACGAGGGCGATGACGATACACCCATTATTGAGGCAAAACACATTGCAGCGTATATAAAAAGAACTGTCGAGAGCAAAAAGCAATTTTTACGCGGTAAAGATTCTCTAAGAGCGGCAACATATAAAGATTTTGCTATACTCTTGCGTTCGCCCGGAGCACATTCAGATGTGTATATGACCGAGCTTCAAAGAGCGGGAATCCCCGCGCGGTTTGACACGGGTGGATTTGTTGAATCTGTCGAGATATCAACCATTTTGTCGCTTTTAAAGGTTATAAACAATCCTACCCATGATGTACCACTGCTTTCGCTTATGATGTCGCCGTTGTTTGCCTTTTCGGCGGAAGATGTGGCGAAGATACGTCTTTGCGATAAAAAGGCGTCGATTTATGGCGCGCTCATATCGGCGGCAAATAACGGAGATACTCGCGCACAGAATATGCTCTCAAGACTTCATTATTTCAGACGCGGCGCGGTCACACGCTCAACAGAGCAGTTAATATCATGGCTTTTTGACGAGACGGGCTTGCTCGACTTTGTGTCGGCAATGGAGGACGGTGAGCGCCGCAGAAATAATCTGTTGTTGCTTATGGATTATGCAAGAAACTATGACGACGGCAAAAACATACGCGGTTTTGTAGCATATATTGAAAAAATAGGCTCCACAATTAAAACAGCTGCGGGCATCGGCGGTGATGACGCTGTCAACATCGTAAGCTTCCACGGCTCAAAGGGTCTTCAGTATCCCATCTGCATAATTGCGGGCGCCTTCAGAAAATTCAACAACGAGGATATTAAAAAACCGCTTGTGATGGATAGAAAGCTCGGAATAGCGCTCAAGGTGGCAGACGAGAAAAATAACTGCTATGTCAACACCGTTGCGCGTGAAGCTGTTGTGCGCAGCATAAAAAAGCGCACCCTCTCAGAAGAACTGCGCGTTATGTATGTTGCCATGACAAGAGCGGAAGAAAAACTGGTGGTGCTGCTGACAAGCAAAAATCCGCAAAAACGTGCCGCCACGGTTGCAGAAAAAATTCTTTCGGGTAATCCGTTGTCTGCACTCTTTGATGTTAGCGGATATTTTGATTGGTTTATGTATTCGCTTCTTTGCAATGCACAGTGTGAGCAGCTGCGAAACGTGCTGGGAGTTGAGATACCGCAAACTCTGCAAAGAGACTTTGATGGTTGTGATATAAGTGTTCAGTTTACGACGCTTAGCGAAGAGTACGAGCAAACCGAAAAAGTTAACCAAAATACCGATACGATTGACAGACAAGAAATATTAAATAGGTTTAATTTCGAGTATCCGTATAAGGCGGCGCAAAAAATCAAATCCAAAACATCAGTTTCGGACATCGTGCATCAAAACAGCACAGATAACGATTTCAAGGCGCGTCCTGCGTTTGCCTCAAAGGCGGGACTAACCCCTGCAGAGCGCGGAACGGCAACCCACAAATTTATGCAGTTTGCAGATTTCTCTGCGGCTTCTATAAATGTGGAAACCGAGCTGCAACGACTTACCGAAAAAGAGTTTATAACAAAGCAGGAGGCGCAGGCCGTAAATGTTGAGGAAATAGGAAAATTCTTCCTCAGTGAGCTTTTCTCTCGTATGCGCGAAAGTTTAGACCTGCACAGAGAAATGCGTTTTCTGACCGAAATTTCGCAGTCTTCTGAGCTTTCACAGGAGAAAACCGTTGTTCAGGGAATAATTGACTGTGTTATGGAGGAATCGGACGGCTTGACCGTTATTGATTTTAAAACCGATAGGGTAAACAACGAAGAACAACTCAAAACGGCATATGCAAAGCAGCTTGAGATATATGCAGACGCTTGTGAGAAGATGTTCGGAAGAAAGGTGAAGGAAAAACTTATTTATTCCTTTGCACTCTCAAAAACAATAAAAGTATAAAAAATAAGGCATCGATTTGTCGATGCCTTGTTTTTTATATAAATAGCGGTTGAAGTTGAGTTCCTGAAAGTGCCGCGCTGACAGTCTCACCTATCTTTGTAAAATCGGCAATAAGCGAGTTGGGCTTTTTGTACGGGTCGTCTTGAGAAAGCGGAACAAAATAAATATATCTGCTGTTTAGAAGAAGACCAATGTTTTTTGCCGATGCACCCAAAGCATCGTTTGTTGCAACGGCCAAAATAACGGGCTTTTGATTTCGCAAATGTGCCTTGAGCGCCATGGTAACCGATGTGTCGGTAATTCCGTTTGCGAGCTTGCCGAGTGTGTTGCCCGTGCAGGGTGCTGCAACGATTACATCGAGCAAATTTTTAGGACCGATGGGTTCGGCTTCTTTAACGGTGTGGATAATTTTTTTGCCGCAAAAATCCTCAATCTCTTTTATATAATCGGCACATTTTCCGAAGCGGGTGTCCGTAGTATAAACAATAGGCGACATAATAGGTGTTATGTCGGCGCCCAAGTCTTTTAGAATCTTCATTTGGTCAACGGCCTGTCTTAATGTGCAAAACGAGCCGCACATAGCATATCCTATCGAAAGTCCTTTCATAAAAATCTCCGTTCATGTAGGGTTAGTGCAGGGCAGTGTTATCTGCCGCAGGTCAAAAATGTTCTTTGAGTATGTTATTAGCGGTATCGAAAATAATTTTTGCCGCAGTTTTTGGTGCTGTTTTGGCAGGTAACCCAGAAGCAGTGATAACCTTTATGCCACAGTTTACTGCTGCGGAAAAATCAATACCGTATGGAGGGGAAGCAAGTTCTATGATAACTGCGTCGCTTTTGACCTTTTTAAGCTCGTTTTCGCCTAAGAGCACATAGGGGACGGTGTTGAATATTATATCGAAATCGGAGATATTTTTTTCAAGCTCATTTATGTGAACTGCATTTATACCGTTTGCATCAATGAGGGATAATACCTCGGGTTTTCTGTATGTCGTGGTAACAGAGCAGCCAAAGGATGAGAGGCGGTGGCACAAAAGCTTGCCGATTCGACCGTAACCTATTACAAGGCAACGTGAATTCCAAATGGTGAAATCGGTGTTTTGCACTGCGGCAGATATGGCACCCTCAACCGTCGGCACCGCGTTGAGCACTGAAAATTCTTCTCGAGCGAGATAATCATATTCGTGCTCGGCGCCGATTTTTGTGCCTGCTGTCAAGAAAACGGTTTTTTTGTCGGCGGCAGAAACCATATCACTTAATAAAATTTCACTTTTGCCAAGAGGGGTAAAAACAGTTTTTCCGTCTTTGGTTGTAGGCACGGGCAATACTATACAGTGAGCTCCAAAAACTGCATCTCCCACCGAAACGCAGGGTATATGTCCTTTATGTTTTTCAAAAGCACACATTCTGACGGTATGTCCCGCTTGCAACAGCAAATTTGAGAGATAAACCATGCGTTCATCTCCGCCGATTATCGAAAAAATCATATAAACACCACCAAAAAAGGTCATAGGAGAATTATCATTACATCCTATGACCTAAAAAAGCGTTTGGTGATTAAATTTTTGAGATTTTCTTTTGTGTTTTGTTCCTTGTTTTCGATGACCTCGTTTTGCAAAAATCGAAGAGCGTTGCCGATTTCTTTTCCCGCAATTCCCATGCTAAGCAAATCGTTGCCATCAAGCAGAAGGTGTTTTATTAAATATGGTTCGTTTTTTGACAAAATATCCTGACATTCTTTAGTGAGCAAATCGGTGTTTATACCCTTTAAGGACAGCAGTGTTAAAAACCTAAAATAATCCTTGCTGTCGCACTCGGCAAGTCCGCGTTTCATATCCGCGCGTGAGGTGGGGGTGTCTCCCTCGTAAAGCCTAATTATTGCAGATACGCTATCTCTGAATTCATTGTCAGTTTTTAGCAGTCGGCAAGTGTTTTCAGCGTCACAGTCTGCTATAATACAAAGCGCGGCAAAACGGAGTACGGCATCGCGCGGTAATGCTGAAATTTTTTCGATATCACAGGGTGCAATCCCGTGATTTTCAAGTCCACCGCTTGAAAAGAATGGGGCTGCGGAATTAATAAATTCGCCGTTTAACATTTTCACAAGTTCCGAAAAAATACGTTCGGCACTTATGCTTTTGAGCAAAGAGATGTTGTCTATTGCGCATTTTAGCGTATTTTCTTCTATGCAAAAGCCAAGCTGGGAAGCAAAACGAAATAAACGCATAATTCTGAGTGAGTCCTCGCAAAATCGCTTTGCAGGGTCGCCGACGGTACGCAAAATTTTAGATTTTATGTCCTCACAACCGCAAAACGGGTCAAAAATTCCGTTTTTTTCATTGTAGGCAATCGCGTTTACGGTGAAATCTCGTCTTGCAAGGTCCTCTTTTATGTTGCCGACAAACGAAACAGAACTGGGGTGACGTGCATCAGAGTAGTCACCGTCAATGCGGTAGGTTGTAACCTCAATAGGCTTTTTGTCAATAATTACAGTGATTGTTCCGTGTTCGATTCCGGTGGGAATCGCCCTTTCAAAAAGCGAGAGCGTGACGTCGGGCGGGCAGTTTACGGCAATATCAAAGTCACTCGGCACCGCCAAGGCAGAAATACTGTCACGCACGGCACCGCCAACGCAAAAAGCCTCATAACCCGCGTTTTCGATGGTGTTTATACACTTTTTTACATAATCGGGAAGTATAATTTGCAAAACAATCACCTCACAGTAAAAATTTTTGTTTATTTTTTGTCATAAAAGCAATATAATGATATAATAGAGTTATCCTTAATCGGAGGGGAATCATGAAACAACTGCGCAAAGAAGATAAAATTATAGAAAACGTAAAACGTGTTCATATGATAGGAATAGGCGGCTCGGGTATGTGTCCGCTTGCAGAAATATTGCATAGCAAGGGATATGTGCTTTCGGGCTCGGATAATAACGAGAGCGACCCGCTAAAGCGTATACGTGCGCTTGGCATCAGTGTTTATATGGGGCACAGTGCCGAGAATATTGAGGGTGCGGAACTTATTGTGTATTCTGCGGCAATATCGGCTGATAACCCCGAGCTTGTTGCAGCGAGAGAAAAGGGCATTCCCACAATGGAGCGCTCGCATCTGCTTGGTGCGCTCACACGCAAATTTGATAACGTAATAGGTGTCTGCGGAACGCACGGTAAAACCACCGTCACATCTATGATAACACAAATTTTGTATTTAAACAACCTTGACCCGACTGCCGTTATTGGCGGAAGACTTCCGCTACTTGGCACAAACGGCTGCTGCGGCAAGAGTGAGCATATGGTTTGTGAATCCTGCGAGTTTGTAAATACCTTTTTGCAGATGTCACCCGACGTGTCGGTGCTGCTCAATATTGATGACGACCATCTTGACTTTTTCAAGACGATGGATAACCTTGTTGCGTCCTTTTCCACATTTATTGGAATGTCGCACACGGCGTATATAAACGGCGATGATGCTTTGGTAAAACGCGCGGCGACAGGTATTTCTGCCAATATTATAACATTTGGCAAGTCAAAAGAAAATGATTTTTATGCCGATAACATAAAACAGGGAGCCTTTGGCTTTGAGTTTGATGTTTTCAAAAAGGGCGAAAAGCTCGGCAGACTTCATATGCGAATCCCGGGAGAACACAATATCTATAATGGACTTGCCGCATTCTCAGTGGCATATGATATGGGCGTTTCGGCAGAGGGTATCGACGGTGCACTGTCTAAATTCACGGGCGCGGGCAGACGTTTTGAATTTTTGTGCGAGTATGAGGGAATTACACTTGTTGACGACTACGCACACCATCCAACCGAAATTGAAGCAACACTTCGCGCTGCAAAGAGTCTTGATTATAAGCGTGTAATAGCGGTGTTCCAGCCCTTCACGTTTTCACGCACCGCACTGCTTAAGGATGAATTTATATCTGCGCTTTCCCACGCAGACAAGGTGGTTTTGACCCCAATAATGGGCTCGCGCGAGCAAAACACCTATGGAATATATTCAGAGGATATTGCACTGAAACTAAAGGACGCTTGTGTGATAGAAACCTTTGATGATGTGGCAGAGCATATCTGCAAAATAGCAAGGGAAGGCGACCTTATTATCACAATGGGCGGCGGCGATATTTATAAAGCCGCATATATAATTCGCGATAAATTAACACTCGGTTAACAAAAAAACGGTAAAAGGGTGTATAATTAGCGGGATAGGATGTGGAAAGATGAAAAAAAATGTTTCGGTTGCAGGAAAATGTATTTTTATTGTATTTTTTGTAAACCTTTTGTGTCTTATACTCTATTTTTCGCTTACGGCAATAGCGGTGGGCACAACGACAGAGAATATAGGTTATATTGCCTATGCTACCAATGAAGACGGCAGCAAGGAAGAGCTTTATGAATATCATTATGCCGATGGCGAAGACCTAAAACTTAAAAAATATGAGGAAGAGGGAAGACCAATACTAACCATCCCCGTCCGCTCCGAGATGAGCTATGGCGCAGATTTGACGCTCAAAATTGTGACTGCGGTATTATCACTTTTGCTTTTGGTTGCGTTTTTGTATAACGAGCTTTGGCTTCGCGGCAATAAGGATGTAAATCTCGTTGCTTTTGGTCACATTGGGGAAGATAAAAACAAAGGTCTTAAAATTGGTCTTATAACAGTAATGCCTTTTGCACTTTCATATTTGGTGCTTGTGGCCGATAAAATATTTAACTTCTTCCCTGAATATTTGCTCGTTTATAAACTGATAAACTATAATCTTGCAGTGCCGATAGAGTTTGCAGCAAACGGCGCAAAAAGTGCGTCAGAAATTTCTCCGCTTGGAACAGCCGCTCTTTTGCTCACACTCTTACCAATTCCAATTGTCTCAACCATCGGTTACCGCTGCGGCGTTAAGGGTTTTTCGATAAAAGAAAAACTTATGTATAAAGCAAAAGGAGAATAAAAATGGCAGGTTTTTTCGGATTGTTCAACTATGAAAAAGCAGGTCCGGGAGTATCGAAAAACGAAAAAGAAAAGCGCGGAGTTGTGCGTTTTTTTGAAATATATTTTCGCAACTTTTGGAATCTTACAGTAATCAGCTTTTTCTATGATTTACTCTCTATCCCCGTTTTAACACACGGTCTTTCAAGAATTGGAATCACTAACGTCACACGAAATATTTCAAGAGAAAAGCATACCTTTGGTGTTTCAGACTTTTTTGATACCGTGAAAAAGAACTGGAAAAGCGGACTTTTATTTGGAATAATTAATATTGTTTTGGCGTTTTTGCTCTTTTTTGATTTGTGGTTTTTCTGGCCGCGTGGAGAAGAGTCGGGAACATTTGATATTATACTTACAGGGGTAACCTTCTTCCTTATAATTTCCTTTGTTATTATGCAGTATTATATCCCGATGCTGATAATAACCTTTTCGCTAAAGCTTAAAGATGTTTATAAAAACGCATTCAAATTTGTCTTTATAAACTTTAAACGAAACATTGTAATAACACTCGGCTTGTTGCTTTTCCTCGCAATAGTTGGATTTATATTATATTTCGGCAGCTACATAGGCCTTGCGATTTCAATGCTTATTATGGTCTTTGTGTATCCGTCTTTTAGCTCATATTTAATACAGTATAATATTTTCGACTGTATCAGAAAATATATGATTGACCCCTATTATGCCGAGCATCCCGATGCTGATATTGAAAAGCGTCTCGCTTTAGGACTTCCTGTTCCGGAAGAATATATGCCGTCGTGTGATACGCTTTTTGATGATGAGACACCATCACAAAATGCAGAAAAATGATAAAATAAAAGCACCCGCTGTTGCGGGTGCTTCTTTATATAAACGGGGCATTAAATCGGTTCTCTGTGGATAGTCCATGGCTATCGCCGATATAGCGGGAATCCCTTGGCGCCCCTTCTCTATATCGTATGCCAAAACCGAAAAAATGTTACTTGTTTACAGACTTGCGGATGAAGAGCACACCAAGTGTGTTTCTGCCGCAGTGTGCAGAAATGGTGCAGCCTGCACGGGTGACAAGTACTTCCTTGAATGGAATCAAGGCTTTCACCTGCTCGGCAACAGCATCAACAATCTCCTTATCAACGCCTGCATGTGTTACAAATACGCGGTCGAGTTCAATATCATCCTTGTCTGCAAGACGCTCGGAAACATATGTTTT
Source organism: Acutalibacteraceae bacterium (assembly GCA_045601885.1). Classification (GTDB taxonomy): domain Bacteria; phylum Bacillota; class Clostridia; order Oscillospirales; family Acutalibacteraceae; genus SIG589. Next base: position 32,931 of record JAZSAN010000019.1, read on the forward strand.
GAGCACATCCTCAAATTTTCCTCTGTATTTCTTTTCAACACCCATACTGCCGTTTTTAACAACAATGCATGGTTTGAGCTTTAAAAGGTTTGCGCCCAAAGCGGCAATAGAAGAACAACGACCACCCTTTGCAAGATAGTTGAGGTCATCAACAACAAAGGATGCATCAACATAATCTGCAAGGGAAGAAATTTTTTCTGCAATCTCAGCAGCAGAAAAGCCCTTTTCTGCCATTTCGGCAGCAGCTATAAGCAAAAGACCGCCACCCGTCGAAAGATTTTTGGTATCAACAACATAAACGCCCGGCACCTCGGCTGCGGCAAGACGCGCGTTGTTGTGGTTTGCAGACATGGAAGAGCTGATTGTAAGGTGCACAAGCTCTGCGCCGTCCTTTGTGAGTTCTTCAAAAAATTCAATGTGCTCGCCAATTCCTGTAGCTGAGGTCTTAGCAAGTGTTCCTGTGCGTTCTGCGTATTCATACAGGTCGTCGGGTGTTGCCTCAACACCATCTATATAACTTTTGTCGCCCATAACAACCTCAAGCGGTTTTATGTGCAGATTATATTTTTTTGTAAGTTCGGGACCCAAATCGGTCGTGCTGTCACTGGAAATGATAACCTTTTTATTGTCGGCCATATCGGTACCTCCGTTTTTTGATTTTATGATAGTATATCATAAAATATAGTTTACCGCAAGTATAACTTACTATGCTTGACACCCGTATAAATATGGTTTAAAATTATTACGAAACGGAAGTGATTTTATGGCAATGATTGCACCGTCTGTTTTGACGGCGGATTTCTTAGAGCTCAAAGGATATCTTAAAAAGTTTGAAGAATGTGGAGTGGAGATGCTCCATATGGATGTTATGGATGGAATTTTTGTTCCTAACATATCCTTCGGCCCCGCAATCATAGAAAAGGTTAAAAAGCATACCACGATACCTATGGATGTCCATCTTATGATAGACCGTCCGCACAGATATATCGATGTTTTTGCAAAAAGCGCAGATATACTCGGATTTCACTATGAAGCGGGAAGCGATGTTGCAGAGACTTTAAAACAGATTCGTTCACACGGAATAAAAAGTTGCCTTACAATTAAGCCTTGCACCGAGCCCGAAGAGATTTATGAATTTTTGCCTCTTTGCGATATGGTGCTTGTAATGTCGGTCGAGCCCGGCTTTGGCGGGCAGGAGTTTATGCCCTCAGCACTTACAAAGCTTGAGAAGCTTCGCAAAGAGATAAAAAGACAGGGGCTGGATGTTCTTTTAGAGGTTGACGGCGGTATAAATAAAGAAACCGCACCCAAGGCTGCCGCCGCAGGTGCAGATGTTCTTGTCGCAGGAAGTTATGTTTTTGGCAGCAGTGATATTGCCGCTACAGTGGCTGAAATCAAGCAACTATAATTTTACTAACCGGAGTATTGGCGCAGATACAGCGCCAATGCTCCTTTGTTTTTTCAAAATCGCTGTCGCTCGATAAAATTCGTTCGGCAAATTCGGGACCGAGGGCGAGCACCGCGCGGCATACGCTATTTTTTGGTATGAACAGTCGGTATTTTCCGTCGTTTTCATATAAGCTCAGCGGTATATCGGTATGCGATAAATTTTTGATTTGTTCGCATGTAATTAAAAGGTCTTCGCATTTTGAAAATTCATATATGTAGAATCGGTGGGAGCGATGCATTCGTCTTTTTTTTCGGTCGGACACCAAAAAACATATTGTGCATCCGCCGTTTTCGGTCGGTACAACCTTTATGTAAAGTCTCTCTCCCGAAAGTGAGAAATCGGTTTCTCCCATGGCCTTAAGCAAAATGTTGCCCAAAGCCGTTCTCGCTTTAGCATTGTCATACCGCAAATCCTCAAAGCTGCCGAAATAATCACATATTTCAACCGCCGAAAGAGTTATCTTGATTTGACTTTCTCCCAAAACATCGTAAAGCATCGCTAACCCTCCAAAATCTGTTTGTCGACACACTATATATTTTAAGTTATGCAAGGATGTATATTCAACAGGTAATATATGTATAAAATTTATGCTCGGTGAGGGTTACCCACCGAGCTTTTTTTAGCAGCCATCTCCACAGCCGAAATTGTTTGTGCAGTCGCTTTGACGGGGTGGGAAAAATTCATCTGTGGGGAACTGAATTTTTCTGAAAACATCACAAGGATGGTCGGTGGTGTCTTCACACTGCTTTTCGGGGATGCAGAAATCATAAACGGGAATCAGCATCTGAACATTGCGGACGAGTTGCACAATTGTGAACAAGCCGAGTGTTACGAATATTGTTGGTGTGCCGTTTTCAAGGTCGGTTACAACCTGACCGCCGAGACACTGACAGATGCAGTTCGGAATGCAGCAAGAGCTTTCGTAACAGTCGCGAATTTCGCCGATTCTTGCCGAAAGGGGAATGGGGTCAACGCTCTGAACGATGCATTTGGGTGTGTTGGATGTGCGTACCATATGCATATCCATAGCGTCTTCTAATGTAATGTTGTTGCTGAACACCTTGACATTTCCGTCACTTCCAAACAGAATTACCTTCTTGTTAAAATAGGTAATACCGCGGACAGTAGTGGGTGCGGCGTGCGGGGTTATGAACAAATCAAATTCAACGAGGAAGAAGAATGTAAGGTCGCAGGAATAATATCCTCGGTTAAAGCTGACCGGTTCAACATCAATGTAGACATTGACAACCTCGGCGGAACGAGCTCTAACACTCAAAGCGCGCTGAATAAGGGATTGGTCTGCAGGGAGAAAATAACATCTCAAATCCTCAAGACAGTCGCGGTCACAACAAGAGTCGTATACTCTGCCGGCATCAATGCAAACAGCTTCTTTAAAGCTATTGTTATCAGCCATATAAAAGCCTCCTTTAAGTAATGGAAGTAAAAACTTCTATAACATACTATGCGGGGCAATTTTTTGTGTGAATATGAAAAATGTATTATTTACGGGTTATCGCAAAGAATAATATCGGAGATGATATTATGAATATTACCGCAAAGGAATATGAAAAATTATATAAAAAGGCATCAAAGCCGTCACCAAAAATTAAGGACTTCATATTGTCCTTTGTGGTGGGCGGACTAATATGTGTGCTAGGGCAACTGCTTTATGAGCTTTACGCATCGCTCGGTCTTACCGATGAGATAGCACATCTGCTTGTCCCTGTCACTTTGATTTTTATTTCTGCCTTGTTTACAGCGCTTCATTTGTTTGATGATATAGCAAAACACGCGGGCGCAGGAACACTTGTGCCAATAACGGGCTTTGCAAACGCGGTGGTATCTCCAGCTATTGAATTCAAGGCAGAGGGCTATGTACTCGGAGTCGGCGCAAGTATGTTTAAAATTGCAGGACCTGTTATTGTTTATGGCACTATTGCAAGTGTGATTTACGGCGTTATTTACTGGATAACAACCTTATTCTAACTAAAAAAGGCTTGACCAATCGGTCAAGCCTTTTATAAATCATGGTCAAAATTATGAATCCAATCCGCCTTTAAGAAGTAAATGAGGAAGACGATACTGCTGAGCGTCCATGTGATAGGATATGCCCAGGATACGGTGGTGAGCTCGTTTATAAATTTGACCGCAACGGTAATATAACTCACGCGGAAGACACACCAGCACGCAAGCATTGTAAACATGGGAACTGTTGCCTTTCCCGCGCCGCGCATAATACCCGCAATGCAGTGGGAAAATGCAAGCAGACAGTAGAAAAGGCAGATGGTGCGCATATGCCGCACACCAAAGTCGATGGCCTCGGGCGTTTCGCTAAAGAAGCCAATAAGCTGTGGTGCAAACACATAAGAAATAACACCAACCAATTCTGCTATTAGGCAGCTGCAGGCAATGCCGAAGCCGACACCCTTTTTTACCCGCTCGTGTCGACCTGCACCCAAGTTTTGTCCAACAAAGGTAGAAAGCGCCTGCGTGAAGCAGGTGACGGGCAGAAAAGCAAATCCCTCAAGTTTTGAATATGAGCCGCAGCCTGCCATAGCAGCCTTGCCGAAGCTGTTGATGTTGGATTGCACCACCACGTTTGCAAAAGCAATCACGCTGTTTTGCACGCCCGACGGCAGACCGTATTTGATAATATCCAAAAGACTTTTCTTATCAAATGAAATTTCTTTGATTTTAACACGGTATGAAGCATCAATCCGCAGCAGATTAATAAAGCAAAGCAGAGCGCTGACACCCTGTGAAATGGTGGTTGCCACAGCGGCAGAACCCACGCCAAGCTTAAAGACTCCTACAAACAGCAAATCCAAACCAACATTTATAAATGTCGAAATAATGAGATAATAAAGTGGGTGTTTGCTATCTCCGACTGCATGCAGAATGCCGACAAAAATGTTATACATAACAACAAAAATTGCGCCAAGAAAATAATAGCGGAAATAACTGATTGACTGAGGCAAAACCTCCACAGGTGTCCCCATCCAGCCGAGAATTGTCGGCGTTAAAGCAACGCCCAGCACAGTCAGCGCCACACCCGTTATCAAGCCGAATGCAATCGCCGTATGTATTGCTTTTCGCATAGATTCGGTTTGACGTGCGCCAAACGATTTGGCAATAATCACGCCCGCACCCATCGAAAGCCCTTGAAAGAAGCTAATCATCATAAAGATAAGGCTTCCTGAGGAACTGACCGCAGCCAATGCATCATCATTTATAAAATATCCTACGCACCAGGTGTCAAAGGCATTATACAACTGCTGGAACACGTTGCCGAGAAACACCGGCAATGCAAAAAGCAGCATTGATTTCCAAATAGACCCTTCGGTCAGGGAATAACGTTTGGAATTCATGTATTATGCCTCCTATCTGTTTGAATTTATGTATTATACCACATCACCATTTTAATGTAAATGTTTTATAGAAAATACTATATAATTTAAACGGCTTGACTGACAGTCAAGCCGTTTTTAGTTTATACTATTTTAAAACATCGTTAATATTGCTGGAAAAGACAGCGCCAACGGGGTACGAACTGTTTTTGGAATAGGTTGCTTTGAGCATGCCGTCACCCTGAAGTGTGAATTTAATTGTTATTTCGTTGGGGTCGTCTGCCCACAAACTGCCTTTTATGATTACTTCTGTATCGGTCAATTCAAAATTGTGTGGATTTTGACCGACACCCTGTGAATAATATTTTTTGCCTTCAAAAATGATGGGCTGTTGGTCAGGGTCTTCTTGTACTGGACTAAAATATCTATCCCCTATAACACAAACTTCACCGTCAAAGTATAATGCACCGCCTACAAGCTCACCGTCTACTACCTTTAAGTTTCCGACATATTCAACATCGGTTTTAAGGTCTTTTTTGGGATTGAGAGTATTGGAAAGACCGCAAACAGTACACTTGCCGCCCGAATAAGTATGTTGTCCCTTGCTGCCTTCGGTTGCACCGCAAACCGAGCAGGTTTTAGGTGCTTTGCAGGTTGCCGCATTCCAGTTGTGTGCAGCAGTGCTTCCTTGTGTTGCACCGCAAGAACATGTTGCAGGCTTAGTACAGGTTGCTTTTGAATAAGAGTGTTTATGGTCTTTAGCAGGGTCATTTGTCGAAGGAACTTTATTGTTGTTGTTATTATCGTTATTATCATCATTGTTTTCCGATGATGTAGGGTTGGTTGCTATCGGTTCATCGGTAACGGTTGTGCTGAGTGAAATTTTGTTTTCCGATGTTGCCTGTGATGCTGCCGCAGAAGCGTTTTGTAAAATATCGTTTGCATTTAAAGATGTATCTTTGATATCGGTAATTTCAAAATTGATTTTTGCATCGCCGCTTATAAAACCTTTAGAGTTGGCGACTGAAACAAAAGATTTAATTACAGTCTGATAATCAATGTTTTCAAAAGGAATATCATCTATAATTTGTTTTGCGTCATTATTGACGGGCTCAAGCGCTAAAACAATTTTATTCGCATCAATGTACAACTTTATTTTTGGGTTAATACTTGCAAGTAAAACAACCGCATAGTTATCAGGTGCATTGAATGTCGATTCAGGAGCGCCGCCGCTTGAAAGGTCAGTGCTGTCAGATTTACATGCCACAAGAGAGAAAACAAGAATAATTGCCATTAAAATTGCTAAGGTCTTTTTCATTTTTATCTCCTCCAAATTTTCATACAAACAAAAATCTGTTTGCTGTTCAAAGTATATCACGATATTACAAAAAATGCAAGATATGGGAGGACAGCAGTCTTTGATTGCTGCAGAGTCGATTAAACCTTGTTTTGCAAACTATGCTTTTCAAGGCTTTTCGTTCTGTATGTAAGTGGTGTGATGCCTGTGTGACGTTTAAAAAATGAGACAAATCCACATGTATTCTCAAACCCTAACATATATGAAATCTCTTTGACGCTCAATTCTTTTTGTAAAATAAGAGATTTTGCATAACTGATTCTCGAATCGGTCAAAAAATCAGTAGCGGTTTTTTGTGTGTGCTTTTTAAAAATACGGTTTAATTGTTTGCTTGAAAGGCAACATTCTCTGGCAACATCTTCGCAGGAAATGCTGCGATTTTTATTCTCTTTTATAAATTCAATTGCTACTTTAAGACGTGAATCGGTTGTAGATTCATCAGAATGCGGTAGATTGATTTTCAACAAATTAAAAACATTATACAATATCTCGTTCAATCGGTTGCTTATCATGACGGGTGTGAAGATGTTGTTGTTTTAAGCTTCGCCCAAAATTTTATTTGCAAGGTGTAAAACATCTTTGTTTATTGAGAATTCGAAAACTGTTGGTTTGAAAATCAGATTTTGTAAAACAGAATCATTATCAAAAGAAAGAGCAAAAGAGACGCGTTGGTATTTACTGCCATCGCGCACAAATCTGTGAGGAACATTAGGAGGTATGAGGATAGCATCTTTTTCGCACAGTACGACTTTTTACCTATGTATTCATGTGTTGCTTTTCCGTAAATTACAAAAATTATTTCAAAAAATGAGTGAGTGTGCATATTTGGGTACATTGAATCATCATCTGAGTCAACATTAAACCATAAGAACTGTATGTTTTCAGGCTCTTGCACCGAGGGAAAATGTATGTTTCTCAGTCGGTTTGTCACACTTGACAGACAGTGGCAGGATATGGTTATAAATGAGCGAGGCAAAGAAATATAAATACACAAAAAGGATAGTCAAGTAGATTGTCCTTTTTCTTTGTTTTTTACATCGTATATTTTGGGTTTGTAGAATTTGAATTAAAACTTTAAAAAATTCTATTATACATATACTTTTTTTGCAAGAAATATCAAAATTTACTTTAGATTATAGTAATAAACAAAAACTTTTTCAAAAATATATTGAAAACTGTCAAAGAGTCGTATATAATAAATATAAAGTGTTATTATGGTAGACGATACATATTATTAAATGTACTGTGCACATAAAAAAGCAATGATAAAAAAGCGAATTTCTTTTTTAAATTTACAGTATATGACACTTTTTGTTATTCTATTATGAACTGCAAAAATATGTAAACGGAGGATTAAAAAATGAAAAAGCTCATATCATTAATTTCTCTTTTGCTGTGCTTGCTTTTCTTGCTTTCTGCATGTAAAACAACAGCGGATGAAGATGAGAAGAAAAAGAAGCCTTCCAAGAAGCCTTCTTCTTCAAAGGTAGACACAGACGAAGAAGAGGAAGAGGATTGGGAAGAAGAGGAAGAAGAGGAAGATTGGGAAGACTGGGAAGACTGGGAAGAAGACGAAGACGAAGACGACTATGAGGTCGACGAAGAATTCTACGGTGAAGCTCCCATGAACGGCGAATGGGTGGATAATCTTCGCCCTGAGTTCCAGTGGACCGACATCGGCGATGCCGACAGTTACACCCTTGTTATAAAGCGTTATAAAAACGGCGCTTTTAGAAAAATCAAGGAAGTCACCGGCCTTACCGACATAAGCTACAAACTCGATTTTGATTTAAAAGAGAATGAGCTTTACAGTTATGTTGTTATCGCATACCGCGGTGATAAAACATATGTGTCCGACGGTGAAATGACAGGTATTCCTTTCGTTGCAAAGTGGAATTATAAAACACATCCTGCAAACAAGGGTCTTAATTTCACATTCAGCAAGGAAACTCCCATGACTGAAGAAGTCTTGAACAACTATATGTCACGTTCTTCGACCTGCCATTTGCTCGATTCCGATGCAGGCTTTGATATGGTGCAGGAAAACATCCGTATGCTTTTATACACAGGAACAAAATATGTTTCCCGAGCGCTTGCAAACGACGTTTTCTTGCCACAGCCGGATGATATAGACTTATATCCGTTTTGCACAGAATGGATTGATTATGCTCATAAATATGACCCCGAAATAATCTTCGAGGGCGGTGTATATGAAGTTGTTCATGAAGGTATAAATGTGATAGAAATTCCTGCTTGGGTATTTGAGGCATTCGGACTTCCCGTTGAAGAAGGACGCACATTTAAGTTTGAAAAAATGATGTATGATACCTGGGCAGTTGACCCCAGCGGCGCAGATTATTATACACCTGATATGTCAAAGCTTGAGTCACAAATGTGGTTCTACTACAGAGGCGTTCAGCAGATTGACGCCGGCTTTGAAGCACTTCATTTAGGTTCTGCACCGAGTATGTCAAACACCGATGTGAAACAAGGATTTAAAGGTTGGAAGCGTCTTTGCGATTTGCTTCACGAGTACGCGAAAACACACGCTCGTCGCGGTTGGGTTATCCTCAATGCTCACAACCTTCACAACATGGCAACACCCGAAGGTGAGCTTTTCTTTGACTATAACCCGTGGATGCTCTGTGCTTCCATTCCGGAATATGAGGTTGACGGCTCACCTGAAATCGGTAACCCGCAAGAACTTGTAATTGATACCAAAAACCCCATTACAATGTTTATGATAACACAAAAAGGTAAGCATCCGCTTGGTTACTATACCGAGGCTCAGGTTGGCGTTGCAGAACTTGATAACTACGGCGATTTGGTAGATATTATGGATAAAGCACAAACCAATCCCAGCGGTTCACATCCGTGGGGATACTGCGAAGTTAAATGGTTTGCGCTTCAGCCCGATGATTACCGTCATTATTGGGTTAAGTACGCAATTGATAAGAGTTTAGAATCACCAAACTTCTACATCAATATTCCGCTTTGCCGTGCCGCAGGTTATACATACTGGCTCTATCAGGCGAACATTCCTGATTTTGGATATGCCGTATCAGGCAGAGGTGACGAGGAAGCACTGAGAGATGCACGTGTCAGCCACCTTGCAAAGACTCTTGAAAAAAGAGCAGCACAGCAATAAACTTACGGTGAATATATAAAGGAGGAGAAAATATGCGTATGTCAAAGAAACTGGTAGCAATATTGGTTGCTTTAACAGTTTTAGTAGGCACACTTTGCGGAATAAACTTTTCTGCAAGTGCTGCAACAGTTGCCGAACTGATTGAGAGCAAGGCTGTTCTCACACCCGGTACATATGACGATTTATCAACAGACGATTATAACCTTCGATTCATCCGTAGTGAAGCAGAGTTTGAAGGTTGCACAACGGTTGACGATTACTTCTTTGCAGGTGTTCGTGTACCGACAGGTGACCCGGATTTGTGGGGTATGACACAGGGTTATGGTAAAATGTTTGGAATCCCACACGAAAAGGTTTATTTCGCACGCACCACAGCACTTGCGGCAGCAGGTCAGTCCCTTATATATAAGGTAGAGGGCGGAACTTATGTTGCAACTGCTCTCGTCGGTGGATTCACAGATCTTGGTGAAGGCGCAAGACAGCAGTGTTACGAAGCATACGGCTTTGATTATTCAGTTGACGGAAACACATGGTATCCGCTTGAAACTGAGTTTAAATATGAACACGGTTGGACATCCGGTCTCCATCAGGTAGCAACAGCCAGAGCGGTTTCATACTTGCCCGAGAATGCTAAATACTACCGCGTAACACTGGGCGGTTATAACAAGAATTTAGCATCACAAAACAGTACCGACCCGACACTCGCAGGTCCTTACAATATTCCTGCAAGTGATGCGGCACTTGGCAACCGCGTTGGTATAGGACCTTCATATGCATCACATTATAATCTTATTGATTATGCAACATGTGAAGATGTTCCGTCAGAAGAAGGTTATGAAGAACTTCTTAAATTCTGGGCACAGATGGAAACAAAAGAGTATCTTGATGCAGGTATGGTAGATTATCTCTCGGATGACAGTTATGCATATATGATGCTTCGCAGTAAGAATCTTCCCGATTCGACACTTACCGAAGCACAGCATTTTGCAAATGTAACAGTTCCCGCATCACTTTCTTCGATGACACAGCCTTTTGGTGCTGTATTGAAAGACCTTGTAAACACCAATATGCTCACCCACGCAGACGAAAATAAGGCATGGGGCGGCTCAAGTGTTATATATAAGGTAACACCGGGTGACTATATTGCAACCGCACTTATGTTACATCCTGATTATGGCAACAGATCAGTGCTCACAGAGCTTTTCAAAACAACCTTTGCAATCGAAACATCGGTTGACGGTTGGACATGGACGCCTTCGGCGGTTACATATTCAAATGTTACAGACTCTGCAACAAATAACGCAGTTGCTTTTGCGAATGCAATTTCACAAATTCCTGAGAAGGCAAAATATTACCGCGTAACGATAGCATCTTATGACCCTGCAAAAGCAGGTAATATACTGGTTGTTGACGATATGAGCGGTGGCACAAATCCGCTTGGCTCAAACCGTACAGATTCCGTTTCAGGTATTAAAAATGCTGCTGTAGGTCTTTCGGTTGCTTCGAGTTACAACCTCGCTACCTACAGAAGATATAATCTCGTACCCGATGAGTCTGTAGACAAGACAGCACTTGAAGAAATGGCTTTCCGTGCATCAGTTGTAAACGACGTTACACTCGCAGACGGTACATATAAAGATGCATTCATCGCTGCACGCACAGCGGCAAACGAAGCACTCGAAGCTTCAAGCATTTCACAAGGCGCAATAAACAGAACAGAATCAAACCTCAGAACAGCATTTTTGAACCTTAGATACAAGGCTTATTTTGATGAACTTCCCGCATCTTTAAGCGGAATTGAAAATCAGGATAATGACCGCCGTTTCTTGAAACCGGGTATCTACAATGATTTGAGCGTTTCGCCCTACTTTATGTCTGAAGGTGAACCCAAAGTTTCAGGTGGTCTTCAAAAGCATACTCATATTAACGACTACGGTACAATTGGCGTTTATGCAGCTTCAGGAGCAGGTAACAGAGATTATTATTGCACTATCTCAAGAGATGACTACACCTTATCAGGACTTAACTTTATGGGCAAACCCATAAAAGCAGCTCTCTTAAACGGTATGGGATGGGCAGGAACATATTTCCAGTACCGTGTATATAGCGGAAGCTATGTATCTCAGGCATTTATGGTAACAACCAACCGAAGCGGTGTATACTGCGATTTGACAGGCATGGAAAATGACGTTGCCTTTATGGTATCCAAAGACGGCAAAATCTATGAAGAGGTTGAGCCGATAGAAGTAAAGATGGTTGACCAGAGTGACACATCCGACGGCATCACAAAGACAAATTATACTCTTTATAAGATTACCGCAAAGATACCTGAAGGATATACATATCTCCGTGTTGTATCTCCGGGATACAATGGAGAAATCAATGAAGACATAACGTGGGTCCCTGAGAATCCCACAGGCGGCGAATGTATGCTCGGACCTGTTATGGCATCTATGTATGACCTGACACAGTATGATAGCTATAAAGACGTTCCCGATTACACACCGATATTTAACGACCCCGAAATCACAGGAACAGACACAGCTAAGGTTAAGGTTTCGTCCGGTATCTTTGGTATTATGAAGCCAGGTATGACTATAGCAGAGGCTAAGGCTGCTGTAACACTCGTAAACGGCACTATGAAATTCTTCAACTCTGACGGAACAGAGGCTGCAGACACCGATACAGTAGTATCCGGAATGATAGTTCGTCTTTACGACCCCAATGGTGCAGACTATTTTGCAAACATCCTGTCTGACCCGTTGCTCGTTGTTCAGCACGACCATGTTTACAAGTTTGACAACGCACCGAAGTCTATCGTTGCAAATATGTCCGAAAAGACAAAGGAAGGCTTAAAACTTCCCGATACCGTAATCGCTTACACAGGTGATAAGGAATATGAAGTTCCGGTTGTTTGGGATGTTGCGAACGCAGACTATGATCCACGCGTAACACAGGAGCAGAATTTTATGGTTAAGGGTACTGTAATATTACCTTCTAATCTTAAAAACCCAATGAACATTTCTCTTACTGTTTATGCACCGGTTATGGTATATGCACCGGTTAACCAGTCCATCCGTACCAGAGAGGGAGTAACCGATGTTGTTGTTGATAGAAGAAAGATGGCGGTTTATGTGCCAGAAGGTATGACTGTGGGACAACTCAAAGCAAAATTAGAGCCTTTCGGAAACACAAAATTCGAGATTACACTTCTTGATGATGCTAAGGATACAGTTGTGGTTCCGTCTGACGACCAAAAAGTTTCAACTCTTATGGGTATCGACATTTCTTATGTTAATGCAGGCGATTTGTTCCTATATTATACAATAGAACCAATGTCAGCAATGAATAAGAGTAATTCTGATACAGTAATTGATACAATAATTCCCGACACAGGCGAAACCTTGCCGATACTTGCAATCGTTGTATTAGCGGCTGCTGCGGCAGTGATACTTGTTTTCCTCTTTGCAAAACGTAAAAAGGTAAACTGATTGAAATTTTGTTAATTTTAGTGTGGCGGAAAATTCCGCCACACCGAAAATGAAAAAGAAAGGTGATATTATGAAAAAGCGTATTTTTGCACTCTTGCTCTGCGTTTTGATGGTGCTTACATGCTTGTCCTTGGCAGGCTGCAAGAAGAATCCTGATAACGATGAGATTTCTGAGTACAGCGACTATACTGATGTAGAGTCCGTACCGGAAGAAACAGAGTCCGTGCAGGAGACATCAAGTGAAGAAGAAAAAGATACTTCTTCAAAGCAACCCACAAAGAAACCTACAAAGAAGCCGTCTGCAGGTGTTCTTAACAACACAACTGCAACAGCGGAAGAAATGTATCCGAGCAAATGGACTCCCACAAAGTCCGTATCGGAGATGCCCACAATCTATAAAGAGAAGGGCGCAAGCGGAACAGTTTCCATGCTCGTATCAACAAAGATTGAGGATGCAAAGTATAAGGAGCTTGCAAAATACTTCAAAGAGTTGACAGGTAAGGACCTTGACATTAAGTACACCCCAACCGATTGGAACAACCTTCCTGCACAGCTTCAGACAATGGTTTATGCAAAGAAGTCTCCTGACTTTGTTGAGCCTATCTATCAGGGTGTTACAGTATACCTTCGTAATAAGGGACTTCTCCGCAACACAAACGATTTTATTAACTTGAACGACGCTGCATTTTTGCCTGTTAGAGATTACAACGGTATTATGTTCTATGAAGGCGAAATGAAGGCGCTTGCAACCTCGTATCCGAATTTTCTCGCTAACTTCGGCTATAACAAGAACATGATAAAGGCTGCAGGCCTTGCAGACCCGTGGGAGCTCTTCAAGAAGGGTGAATGGACAACAGATAAGCTCTTCGGTGAGTATCTTGACAAGCTCACAGTTGTTAAAAACGGCGTAACACAGGTTTACGCTGTTTCCATCATCCACTCCCGTGTACTTATGATGGGTATCTCAGGCGCAGGCGGACATGATATTGTTAAGATTAATTCAAAGGGCCGCTTTGTAAACAACCTTGATGACCCGGCATGGGCACGTTATGCAGGATACTGCAAGAAGATGGGCGATATGAAATCATACGACCCGCTTTGCACAACACAGAACAACGTACTTAATGGTACCGCCGCATTCTCAAACTACTTTGATCCGGGTGTTGCTGCAGAAGTTAAGATGAGAAAAGCAGGCATCCTCGGTTACGTTCCGTTCCCGAGAGACCCCTCTGATTCTAAACACTATATGTGGATGGAACTTGGTTACGGTATGCTTCCTGTAAACTCTGCTAACCCGTGGGGAGGTGCAGCACTTCTTTATGCATATCGTCTCGCTGACGAAAATACAGATAGAGAAGCAAAGAAACAAAACTATCTCAACCAAGGATTCCAAGAGGACCAGGCAGAATTCCTTACATACGGTTATACAAAGCATCCCGCATCATTCGTTTTCTGGGACAATATGACCGATTTCAACTATTCAACACTTAATGACGTTGTAACTACCGACTGGGCAGTTGTAAAAGAAAAGGTTTATCCGGTTCTTGATAAGGCTCTCAAGCAGGAGAACAAAGCCAGCAAGTAATTGATTACAAAAAACAGCCGAGCAACTGCTCGGTTGTTTTTTGTAAATTCACTTGCGTATTATAACGGTAAAGGATTCCTTAAGACCCGCGATTCCGTCTGCAAGAATTGATATAAGAAAAATAAAAAAATGCAATAAAAAATTCCGTACAGCGCTAACGCTGTACGGAATTTTTGTATTGACTCGGTGTGATTTTTGTTACTTTTTTGAACACCCTTGAGAAATAGTGCGGATTATCAAAATGAAGCATATCTGAAATCTGAGTAAAATTATAGCATTTTGCTCTGATAAGTTTTTTTGATTCTCGAATTTTCAGATGGGTTATGTATTCAGATATGGTGTAATTCGTGGATGTTTTAAATATTTTTGAGAGATATGTTCTTGAATAATTCATCTCCTCGCAAACCTGTGCGCAAGTAATGCGGTCATATATATTTTTTTCTATAATGTCTATCATCTGCGATACAAGATGATTTTCCATGCTTTCCTTGTTCACAAAGAAAGTAAGGTCATCCTGTATACTTTCTTCGCGTATCATCATAATAAGAAATTCTTCCAAATGCATACGAAGCAGTTGAGGACTGCCGATAGGCGTATCATCTTTAATTTTAAGCTCAACACCTGTTACCGGCAAGGGAGTGAAAAGGTTTAAGCTTTCGTCTATGAGAGAAGCAAGAAGTTTTTTGAGTGCAGATGGAACGGTGGCGTTTTTGCTTTTGAAGAATGTCATTGCCTTAGAAGAGCAGACAAACGCAATAACAAACACGTCGGCAGAATTTACACCATCGGCGTTAATCGTATGGAATTCTTTGGGCTTGTGAAAGGCTACCTGACCTTGTTTTAAGTAAAAGGATTTGCTTCCTGCTGTTATATGTACACGACCCTTTTGCACATATACCATTTCCCAAAAGTCGTGACTTTCGCCCTCAAAGCTGAAGTTTTTATCAAAGCTATATTGGTGTATTGTAACGATTTTACTTATGCTGATAACGTTTGAAAGTTTCTGCTTTACATAATTTAATTTCATAGAACACCCCTAGTTTACAAAAGTGCACTTTTAAAGCAAAAAAATGCATTCCAAATGGAACAAGTATATTATAACATAAAAATAACAAAAATACAAGGAGGTAACTTCATGAAAAAAGGTATTAGCATTTGGTCCTTCGCAGAAACCGATTTAGAAAAGATTTTTGCCTTGGCTAAGGATGCAGGCTTTGAAGGAGTAGAGCTTGCACTTGACGAGACAGGACCTGTAAATCTTCAAAGCACAAAAGAGGATATGGAAAAGGTAAAAGCATGTGCAGACAAATACGGCATTGAGCTTTACAGTCTCGCAAGCGGACTTTACTGGACCTACAATTACACCGCAAGCAGCCCCGAGGTAAGAGAAAAGGCAATGAACATAACAAGAAAGCAGCTTGAGCTTGCTTCTTATCTGGGTATGGAAAGCATATTGGTAGTGCCGGGTGCAGTTGGTGTTGATTTTCAGCCCGACAGTGAGGTAGTGCCTTATGATGTTGCCTACGACCGTTGCAAGGAGGCATTGCTTGCTTTGGCTCCGGTTGCAGAACAATACAAGGTTCATCTTGCTATCGAGAACGTTTGGAACAAATTCTTGCTCTCTCCGCTTGAGATGAGAGATTTGATTGATTCCATTAATTCTCCCTATGTTGGCTCATATTTCGATGTTGGTAATGTTTTGTATAGTGGATATCCTGAGCATTGGATTAAGATTCTCGGCAGCAGAATCAAGAAGGTTCACCTTAAGGATTACCGCCGTGATGTTGGTGGACTCAGTGGCTTCGTTGACCTACTTGCAGGTAATGTTGATTACATCGCAGTTAAGAAGGCGTTAGACGATATCGGATACACAGGCTGGACAACGGCAGAAATGCTTCCGCCCTATGCACAGTATCCTGAAACAATAGTATATAATACTTCAAATTCAATGGACAAAATTTTAGGAGTGAAATAATATGTTTAAAGTAGGTTTGATTGGTTGCGGATTTATGGGAACAATGCATGCAAACTGCTACAAAGCTCTTGGCGAGCGCGTACAGGTTGTCGCAGTTGCCGATCTCCGCAGAGATAAAGCAGAAGAAATCGCAGCAATGTTTGGCGCTGAAATTTATAGCGAGGCTGCAGATTTGATTAACAACGCAGATGTTGATTTTGTTGATATCTGTCTTCCAACCTTCCTTCACGAAAAGTATGCTGTTATGGCTATGAAGACAGGCTACAATGTTTTTGTTGAAAAGCCGGTTTGTCGCACAGTTGAAGAAGCACATAATATGCTCAAGGTTCAAGAAGAAACAGGCAAAATCGTTCAGGTAGGTCAGGTTATTCGTTTCTGGGACGAATATGTATGGCTTAAGAATGTTAAAGAAAAGGGTACATACGGCAAGCTTGTAAGCGCATCCTTCAAGCGTCTTTCTCCCCGTCCTGATTGGGGATGGGAAGACTGGCTGCATAAGCCTGAGATGAGCGGCGGTATGGCGCTTGACCTTCACGTTCACGACATAGACTATGCAAGATATCTCATGGGTGAGCCCAAGAGAGTTGAGGCAGTCGGTCTTGAAGAGAAGCCCGGTCTTACCGAGTATATCATGACATCATACATCTATGACGATGCAGTTGTAACCGCAGAAGGCTCTTGGAACTATCCTGCAAACTTCAAGTTTAACGCATCATACTGCGTTAAGTTTGAAAAGGCAACAGTTGTTATGGGTGGCGGCGAATTTGTTGTATACACCGCAGACGGTGAAGAATTCACTCCCGTTATCGAGAAGGAATTTGACGGTACAGCAGGCTCGGGTAACGTATCCAGTCTTGCAGGATACTATAACGAGCTTCGTTACTTTATTGACCTTCTTGAGAATCCTGAATTGCCGCAGATTGCATCACTTAAAGAAGGCGCACGTTCGGTTGAACTCGCACTTGAAGGAATTGCAAAAACAAAGGCATAATCGAAGCAAATTAAAAGCCGATAGACAGATAGTCTATCGGCTTTTTTGTATGCTCTATATTTTATTTTTTAATAAGCTTTACTGCTTCGTTGACCACAAAGGGAACGAGTGAGAGCAAAATCGTGATTAACCACTGACCAATGCTTATTGCGCAAAGGCCAAACAATGCTTTGATTGGCGTGAGTGTTACAAAGAGCAAAACAACTATAGAGAACGCAAGAGCCCATAGGGACGTTTTGTTTTTGGTCAGTGAGAATATAACCGATTCGTTTTCGGTTCTTGCGGAGAAGGAGAATATAAGCTGCGAGAGAATTGCACATATAAATGCCATTGTTGCAGCCGCTTCAACGCTTGTTAAAAGTCCAATAACATATGCTGCGATAAAGCAAAGTGTCATAACAAGGCCCTCGTATGCAATGCCTGTCACAAGCTTTTTGTTGAATACTGTTTGTTTGCGCTGAGGTGCCGTGTTCATAACATCTCTCTCGGGCGGCTCCATACCAAGCATAATAACGGGTATCAGGTCGGTAATCAGGTTAATCCATAAAAGCTGTGATGCTATAAGCGGAATGTTGCCGAATATAATTACACCTAAGAGCATAAACAATAACTCCGCAATATTACTGCTTACTAAATACATAAGAATTTTTCGTATGTTTGAAAAAATTGCACGACCTTCTTTTACAGAGTTAACAATAGAAGAAAAGTCATCATCGGTTAAAATAATGTCGGAGACACCTTTGGCAACATCGGTGCCGCTTTTGCCCATCGCACAGCCAATGTCTGCCGCCATCAAAGCGGGTACATCATCAACGCTGTCGCCCGTTACCGAAACGATGTGACCTTTGTTTTGCCACGCTGTTACAATGCGGAGTCGGTCGGCGCTTGATATACGTGCATATACAGAATATTTTTCAATATTTTCGGTCAACTCTTCATCGCTCATTGCCGAAAGCTCAACGTTTGTAATAAGTTCGCTCTCGTCAGAAAGAATTCCCATCTGACGACCGATGGCAAGTGCGGTGGCGGGATGGTCACTCGTCAGCATTATTGTGCGTATGCCTGCCGCCTTGCAGTCGTTGATTGCACTTAGCGCATCCGAGCGCGGACGGTCGGCGAGTCCAATAAGTCCTATGAATTTTAAATTACATTCAATTTCCTCAGTCGAGGGATTTGCAGGTATTTCGAAAATTTGCTTTGCCGCAACCGCAATAACGCGCAAGCCTTCGCTCGCCAAAGCTTCAATTGTTCCACCATACTTTTCTTCACAGTTGCCGTTGCACAGTGAAAGCACGGTTTCGGGTGCACCCTTTACAATAACGAAGGGACGTTCGTTAATCATATTAATAGTGGTCATCAGCTTGCGTGATGAATCAAAAGGAATTTCCGAGAGTCGCGGATAAAGATTTTCAATATCAAGCTTGCTCTTTTTGCAAACATCTCTGCAAGCCTCCGCAATACCAACTCCCGTGGGGTCGCCCGACGTTTCGTCCGAGTCGTTGCAAATGGTGGCAAGTTCCAAAATCATTTTAACATCGTCATCCGCATCTTCGGTTACAACCTTGATTTCCTTGCCGTTAAACACTTTGGTAACCCTCATAATGTTTTCGGTCAGGGTGCCTGTTTTGTCGGCGCAGATTACCGAAATGCCGCCCATTGTTTCAATAGCGGAAGGGTCCTTAACAATAATATTCTTTGTTACAAGCCTTTGAAGTCCAAGCGCGATAATAACAGATATTGCAGCAGGCAAGCCTTCCGGCATTACCGCAACGGCAAGTGCCGCAGAGTTTAAAAAGGTGTCAATAAGTGTTCTTGAAATATTGGTATTTCGGAAGTTATATATCATTCCGATTATAAATATAAGCACACAAAGAATAGTGGTTACTGTGCTGAAAATTTTCGAGAAGGAAGATACACTTTCCTTTATGGGAAGCTTGGCAGAGCCGCTTTGCTCAAGTATAATCTGTTCTTTTCCAAGCTCACTTTCAATTCCGACCGCCGTGACAACGGCATATCCGCTTCCATGTGTTACGGAGCAACCGTAGAAAACCATATTATGCCTTTCATTCAAGGGAGTGATGTCCTCAAGAGAAGCATCAGCGTTTTTGCTTACTGGAGCGTGGGAGGCGCTAAGCGGAGATTCGTCGCAAAAAAGGGCAGAAGCACTGACAAGACGCGCATCGGCCGATATATAATCGCCCTCCCTTAAAAATATCAGGTCCCCCGGTACGAGTGTGGAAGCGTCAACAACCTTTTTGATGCCCTCACGTATTACCGTGGCAGTGGGCGAAGAAATATCCTTCAAAAGTTCTGTTGTGTCTTCTGTTTTTATTTCCTCATAAGCCTTTATGGCTGCGTTCAATATGAGTATTGAGAAAATAACAAGCGGAAAAAACCACTGTTTGTCGTTTGTAATAAGGGTTACAACAACCGAAAGCACCGCAACGACCAAAACGGCAATTACCGTGAAGCTTTTGAATGCAGCAAAGAAACAAGAGCTAAAGGATTTCACCTTTTTTTGTGAAGTCGTATTGTTACCGTAGCTTTCAAGCCGAAGCTCAGCCTCCGAGTTTGAAAGACCTTTTCTATCATCGGTTTTAAGTATGTTAATTACATTACTTAATTCCTCACTGTGCCATATCATAACAGCACCTCCTATTGCAATTACAATAATTTTACTATATAAAAACAAATAAATCAATAATTTATGTTTTACTATTTGGAAATAATGTGTTACAATACCAAAGTAAAACTCTTTGACGGAGGTAAAAAATGGACTGGACAGAAATAGTTGTCAGTGTTGAGGCTGAGTTTGCAGATACTGCAGCGGCAATAGCAAATATGGTTGTGCCTTACGGAATATATATTGAAGATTATTCCGATATGGAGCAGCAGGCCTTGGAAATTGCGCATATCGACCTTATAGATGAAGATTTGCTGAAAAAGGATAGAACGCGAGTAAATATCCATATATATGTATCGGAAGAGGACAACGCGGCAGAGGCGGTTTCATTTTTAAAAGAGCGCCTTTGTGCCGAGGGTATAGCCACTGTGATAGAGTCAAATGGTGTTAACGATTCGCAGTGGGCAGAAAACTGGAAAAAATATTTTAAACCGATAGAGGTTGGAAATCGGCTTACAATATGTCCAAGTTGGGAAAACTATGATAATAAGGATAACCGCCGTATATTGAAAATCGACCCGGGCGCCGCATTCGGCACGGGCACGCATGCAACCACAAGCATGTGCCTTTCACTGCTTGATAAGTATGCAAAGAATGGTATGACGATGTTGGATGTCGGCTGTGGCAGCGGAATCTTAAGTATAGCGGGCGTGCTTTTGGGCATAGACAGTGCTGTTGGCGTGGATATTGATAAACAGTCTGTAAAGGTATCGGTTGAAAATGCTGAGATAAACGGAATGCAGGATAAGACCGAGTTTGTTTGCGGAAACCTGACGGATAAAATTGACGGAAGGTATGATATCGTTTGTGCAAATATCGTTGCAGACGTAATAATTGACCTGTGCAAGAACGTGCACGAGTTTATGAAAGAGGACGCTTTGTTTATCTGCTCGGGTATAATTGATTTGCGTGCAGAGGATGTAAAGACGGCACTCTTTGAAAACGGATTTGAAATAATAGAAGAATGTGTAAGAGAAAACTGGAACGCATTCGTAACACGAAAGGTATAAGAATATGCTTGAGTTTGAAGAACAAAAATTAAGGCTCGAAGGCTTGTTGCCCGAACTTAATGACCTTAAAGACGCGCTGAAGCTTGATGAGATAAAGCAAGAAATCACAAAGCTCGAAACCGCGGCGGCGGCAGAAGGCTTTTGGGACGATATTGAAAATTCTCAAAAGGTTTTGCAAAAAACAAGTCAGCTTAAGGCAAAGGTCGAAAGGTATAATACACTGGAAGAACTTTATAACGACACGCTGACCTTGATTGAACTTGCCGATGAAGAGGGTGACTTGTCACTGCTTGACGAGGTGCTTGGCGATATCTCAAAATTCGAAACACAGCTTGAGGCGCAACGTCTTGAAACGCTTCTTTCGGGTGAATATGATTCCAAAAATGCTATTCTCACATTCCACGCAGGCGCGGGCGGAACGGAAGCGCAGGATTGGAACGAGATGCTCGTAAGAATGTATACCCATTGGGGCGAACGCCACGGATTTAGTGTTAAGATGATAGATTTTCTTGACGGCGAAGAAGCGGGACTTAAAAGCGCAGTGCTTTTAATTGAAGGCTTAAATGCATACGGCTATTTAAAAAGCGAAAACGGTGTTCATAGATTGGTGCGTGTATCTCCCTTTGATTCTTCGGGAAGAAGACATACTTCATTTGCTTCAATCGAGGTTATGCCCGAAATAGATGATGATGTTAATATTGAAATAAAGGAAGAAGACCTTAAAGTTGATACCTACCGTTCGGGTGGTGCAGGCGGTCAGCATGTTAACAAGACCGAATCGGCAATAAGAATCACCCATATTCCCACGGGAATAGTTGTTGCCTGTCAAAATGAGCGCAGTCAGCATCAGAACAGGGAGGTTGCGCTCAAGATGCTTAAGTCCAAGCTTATTGAAATTAAGGAAAGAGAACATCTTGAGAAAATTGAGGATATCAAGGGAGTTCAAAAAGAGATAGCCTGGGGCTCTCAGATTCGTTCTTATGTATTTATGCCATACACACTTGCCAAAGACCATCGCACAGGATTTGAGTATGGAAACATAAATGCAGTAATGGACGGTGACATAGACGGATTCATAAATGCGTATTTAAAAATGAATTCAAAATAATAAAAATGTTAAAAAAACGGCTTTTTTGTTTAAAAAAGTCGTTTTTTAATTTTTTGTAAAATTTTACTTGACACTTGACAAACAATAGGATATAATTGTAAATTGCTTAATAGTGGGTTAATCTGCGCTTATTGTATCCAAATACGGAAAAACATAGCGCCAAAATTAAACTGCTATGCATCAAAAAGGACGGAAAAAAGCAAGGATTTTTTCTGTTTAATATATTAAGGAGTGATTAAAGCCTATGGTCGAGGTTAAACCTGTAAAGCTCGGTAATAACGAGAGAATGAGCTTTTCTAAAATCAACGAGGTTATTGATATGCCAAACCTCATTGAAGTTCAGAAGGACTCATACCGCTGGTTTGTCGAAGAAGGTTTGAAGGAAGTATTTAAGGATATGTCTTCAATCACAGATTACACAGGTAATCTTGAATTGAAGTTTATCGACTACCGCTTTGACGAAAAACCCAAGTACAGTGTTACGGAATGTAAAGCACGAGATACAACATACGCAGCACCTTTGCGTGTTCTCACACAGCTTTACAATAAAGAGACCGGAGAAATCAAAGAGAGCGAAGTTTTCATGGGTGATTTCCCACTCATGACCGAATCGGGTACCTTTGTAATCAACGGCGCAGAGCGTGCTGTTGTTTCTCAGCTCGTTCGTTCGCCCGGTGCATATTATGATTTCAAACGAGAAGAAAAGAGCGGAAGAAAATTATTCCTCTCCACCATTATTCCAAATCGCGGCGCATGGCTTGAATATGAAACCGACCAGAGCGATGTTATATATGTAAGAATAGATAAGAATCGCAAACTGCCGCTTTCAACATTCCTTCGTGCTGTTGGTGGAATATCCGAATATTCACTTGCCACCAATAATGAGATTGAAGAGATAATCGGTGCTGATATCAAGTTGGAGAACACCTTTGAAAAGGATGCAACCAATAATACAGAGGATGCTCTTATCGAGGTTTATAAGAAACTCCGTCCGGGTGAACCTGCAACGGTTGACGGTGCAAAGGCACACCTTGAGCAGCTCTTCTTCGACACACGCAGATATGACTTATCAAGAGTAGGTCGTTACAAATATAATAAAAAGTTTGCTATTGCTCTTCGTATCAATGGCAAAACCTTGTCGCGCCCTGTTGCAGACCCCATGACAGGTGAGCTTATTGCCGACGCAGGCGAGCTTCTTAATAAAGACAAGGCTCTTCTCATTCAGAAGAAGGGTGTTGACGCTGTTTACCTTGACGTTATGGATGCAGAAGGTAATCGCAGCGAGGTCAAAGTTCTTTCAAACAAGATGGTTGACATCAACGATTTTGTTGATTTTGATGCAACCGAGCTTGGCGTGGGCGAGTGGGTTTCTTTCCCCGTGCTCAAGCAGATTCTTGAAAACAATGATTCTGTTGAGGATATCAAAGAATCAATCAAGACAAGAATTGACGACCTTATTCCGAAGCACATCACAGTTGATGATATTCTTGCATCAGTCAACTATATTCTCGGACTCTCGCACGATATCGGCGGGGTTGATGATATCGACCACCTTGGAAATCGTCGTATCCGTTCTGTAGGCGAACTTTTGCAGAATCAGTTCCGTGTCGGCTTTGCCCGTATGGAAAGAGTTGTAAGAGAAAAGATGACCTTGCAGGCACAGGATACCGATGTTGTAACACCTCAGACACTTATTAATATCCGTCCCGTTGTTGCAGCAATTAAGGAGTTCTTTGGTTCATCACCGCTTTCGCAGTTTATGGACCAGACCAACCCGCTTTCTGAGCTTACACACAAGCGTCGCCTTTCTGCGCTTGGTCCCGGCGGTCTTTCACGTGACCGTGCCAGCTTCGAGGTGCGTGACGTTCACTATACACATTATGGACGCATGTGCCCGATTGAGACACCTGAAGGCCCCAACATCGGACTTATTTCTTACCTTGCAACCTTTGCACGTATAAATGAATACGGATTTATCGAAACACCTTTCCGTAAGGTTGATAAGGCAACAGGCAGGGTGCTTGATGAGGTAGTTTATCTTACAGCAGATGAGGAAGACGAGTTTATCGTTGCGCAGGCAAACGAGCCGCTTGATGAAAACAACCATTTTGCAAGACCGAAGGTTAATGCCCGTTTCCGTGATGGCTTCCTTGAGGTTGAGGCAGCCCGTGCTGACTTGATGGACGTTTCTCCGAAGATGGTCGTTTCGGTTGCAACCGCAATGATACCCTTCCTTGAAAATGACGATACCAACCGTGCTCTCATGGGTTCAAACATGCAGAAGCAGGCAGTTCCGCTTCTCCGCACAGAAAACCCGATTGTCGGCACAGGTATGGAATATAAGGCAGCCGTTGACTCGGGCGTTGTTGTTTTGGCAAAACGCACAGGTACAGTTGAATATGTTTCGGCTGACAAGATTAAAATTCGTGTTAAGGGCGGAGAGGTTGATGAATATGAGCTCATTAAGTTCTTGCGTTCAAACCACGGAACATGTATAAACCAGAAGCCCATCGTTACTGTTGGACAGAAGGTAGTAGAAAACGAAGTTATTGCTGACGGTCCCGCTACAAGCAATGGTGAAATAAGTCTTGGTAAGAACGCTCTTATCGGATTTATGACATGGGAAGGCTACAACTACGAAGACGCTGTTCTCATCAATCAGAAGCTTGTTCGCGAGGATATGTACACATCAATCCATATTGAAGAGTATGAGATTGAAGCTCGTGATACAAAGCTCGGACCCGAAGAAATCACACGTGACATCCCCAACGTTGGTGAGGATGCACTCAAAGACCTTGACGAGCGCGGAATTATCCGCGTTGGTGCAGAGGTTTCGGCAGGTGACATTCTTGTAGGTAAGGTAACACCTAAGGGCGAAACCGAGCTTACAGCAGAAGAGCGCTTGCTTCGTGCAATCTTCGGCGAGAAGGCAAGAGAAGTGCGTGATACTTCACTTCGCGTTCCGCACGGTGAATACGGCACCATCGTTGATGTTAAGGTGTTCTCTCGTGAGAATTCATCAGAGCTCAGTCCCGGCGTAAATCTTGTTGTTCGCTGCTATATTGCACAGAAGAGAAAGATTTCTGTCGGAGATAAGATGGCAGGACGTCACGGTAACAAGGGTGTTGTTTCCAGAATTCTTCCGAGCGAGGATATGCCATTCCTTCCGGACGGCACACCGCTTGATATAGTTTTGAACCCGCTCGGTGTTCCTTCCCGTATGAACATCGGTCAGGTGCTTGAAGTTCACCTCGGTTATGCCGCAAAGGCACTCGGTTGGAAGGTTTGCACACCGGTATTTGATGGTGCGCACGAATCCGATATCAGAGAATGCCTTAAGATGGCAGGACTTGATGAGGACGGAAAAACTCAGTTGTTTGACGGCCGCACAGGTGAACCGTTTGATAACCGCGTAACAGTGGGTTATATGTATTATCTTAAGTTGCATCACCTTGTTGACGATAAGATTCATGCCCGTTCAACAGGTCCGTACTCACTCGTAACACAGCAGCCGCTCGGTGGCAAGGCACAGTTCGGTGGACAGCGTTTCGGTGAAATGGAAGTTTGGGCACTTGAAGCTTACGGTGCAGCATATACACTTCAGGAAATTTTGACAGTTAAGTCGGACGATGTTGTTGGTCGTGTTAAGACTTACGAGTCAATCGTTAAGGGCGAGAATGTTCCAAAGGCGGGCGTTCCTGAGTCGTTCAAGGTTCTTATTAAGGAACTTCAGTCACTCGGTCTTGACATCAAGGTTCTTGATGAAAACAAGGAAGAGATTGATTTGAAGCAGAACTTTGACGAGGATGATGATATCGGTCTTGCAACACCGATTTACAGTGATGCAGAGGGCGAAACAGTTGCCGATGACCTTACAGGCTTTAGTCTGCAGGATGAGAATGGCGACGCAATAGTCGAAGCAACCGAAGAGAGCTTCGACCAAGAATATGATAATTAACGGAGGGCAACGAAATGGCAGATATTGAATTTGAATCTATAAAAATCGGACTTGCATCTCCGGAGCAGATACGCAGTTGGTCACACGGTGAGGTTACAAAGCCTGAAACCATCAACTACAGAACCTTGAAACCCGAACCGGGCGGACTTTTCTGCGAACGCATTTTCGGACCCACAAAGGACTGGGAATGTCATTGCGGAAAGTATAAGCGTATTCGCTATAAGGGAAAGATATGTGAACGCTGCGGCGTTGAGGTAACACGCGCAAAGGTTCGCCGTGAGCGCATGGGAACTATTGAGCTTGCGGCACCTGTATCACACATCTGGTACTTCAAGACAATTCCTTCAAGAATGGGACTTGCTCTTGATGTATCTCCAAAGCTGCTTGAACAGGTTTTGTATTTCTCACAATATATAGTTACCGACCCCGGTAGCACACCGCTTGAAAAGAAACAGCTTCTCAACGAAAAGCAGTATCACGATATGCGTGAAAAGTATGAGAACGATTTCGAGGCAGGTATGGGTGCAGAGGCAATAAAGAAGCTTCTTTCTGAAATTGACCTTGAAAAGACCTGTGCAGAGCTCAGAGCAGAGCTTGATACCGCAACAGGTCAGAAGAGAACAAGAATTTTCAAGCGTCTTGAGGTTTTGGACGCATTCAGACTTTCGGGCAATAGACCTGAATGGATGATTCTCGATGTAATTCCGGTAATTCCTCCGGATATTCGTCCGATGGTACAGCTTGATGGCGGACGTTTCGCAACAAGCGACCTTAACGACCTTTACCGCAGAGTTATCAATCGAAACAACCGCCTCAAGAGACTTCTCGAGCTCGGCGCTCCTGACATTATTGTCCGCAACGAGAAGAGAATGCTCCAAGAAGCAGTTGACGCACTTATTGATAACGGCCGCCGCGGTAAACCCGTTACAGGACCCAACAACCGCGCATTTAAGTCGCTTTCGGATATGCTTAAGGGTAAGCAGGGACGTTTCCGTCAGAACCTTCTCGGTAAGCGTGTTGACTATTCAGGTCGTTCGGTTATCGTTGTAGGACCTGAACTTAAGATGTACCAGTGTGGCTTGCCGAAGGAAATGGCACTCGAACTCTTCAAGCCCTTCGTAATGAAGCGCCTTGTTGAAACAAACGCCGTTTCAAACATCAAATCGGCAAGAAAGATGGTTGAGCGTGCAAGCACTGAGGTTTGGGACGCACTCGAAACAGTTATTAAAGAGCATCCCGTTCTCTTGAACCGTGCTCCGACACTTCACCGTCTTGGTATTCAGGCATTTGAGCCTGTGCTTGTTGAAGGCCGTGCACTTAAACTCCATCCGCTTGTATGTACCGCATACAACGCCGACTTCGACGGCGACCAGATGGCTGTTCACGTACCGCTTTCCACAGAGGCTCAGGCAGAAGCAAGATTCCTTATGCTTGCTGCAAACAACCTTTTGAAGCCGTCAGACGGTAAGCCTGTTACCGTTCCGACTCAGGATATGGTTCTTGGTTCATATTACCTTACAATAGTTAAGGAAGAAGAACCGGGCGCAGGCAAGGTGTTCAAGGATAAGGACGAAGCCGTTATGGCTTATAACGATGGTGTTGTAGGACTTCATGCTCCAATTAAGGTTCGTATGAAGGGCAACGATGCCAACGGCAATCCCATAACACGAATTATAGACACAACTGTTGGATTCCTTATCTTTAACGAGTCCATCCCGCAGAAGCTCGGTTATGTTGACCGTACAGTTGAGGGACATGAGCTTGATTTGGAAATCTCAACATATAAACCCGACGGAACAGTAAACAAAATCGGCAAGAAGCAGCTTGGTAAGATAATTGACCGTTGCATACGCGTTCTCGGAACAAGTGAATCCGCTATCGTTCTTGATAACATCAAGGCAACAGGCTTCAAGTATTCAACCAAGGGTGCAATTACAGTTGCCGTTATCGATGCTGTTATTCCGCCTGAGAAGGCAGAGCTCATTGCCGAGGCTGAGAAGCATATCGACAGTGTTACGAAGGAATACCGCCGCGGATTTATAAATGACGAAGAGCGCAGCCGTCAGGTAATTGAGATCTGGAACGAGGTTACAGAGGATGTTGCTAAGGCACTTACCAACAACCTTGATGAGTTCAACCCGATTTATATGATGGCAGATTCAGGCGCCCGTGGTTCTAGGAGCCAGATTCGTCAGCTTGCAGGTATGCGCGGACTTATTGCAAATACCGCAGGTAAGGTTATCGAAGTTCCCATCAGAGCAAACTATCGTGAAGGTCTTAACGTACTTGAGTACTTTATTTCCTCCCGTGGTGCCCGTAAGGGACTTGCAGACACCGCTTTGCGTACAGCTGACTCGGGTTATCTTACCCGTCGTCTTGTTGATATTTCTCAGGATGTTATCATCCGCGATGACGATTGCTGCACCGACGAAGGTCTTGCAGTAGGCGACATCAAGGACGGCAACCATCTGATAGAACCGCTTTCCGAGCGTCTTGTCGGACGTTATCTGCTTAACGATTTTGTTGACGAATCAACCGGCGAGGTTATCGTTTCAAAAGAACAGATGATGACTGAGGAAGATGCAGCAAAGATTCAAAATTGCATAAACAAGAAGCTTGCTTCTATCGATGAACAGATAGAGAAGCTTGATGAAAAGATTAATACTGCTAAAACCGCAAAAACACGTGAGTCTGCAGCAGAGAAGAAGAACGAGTTACTTGCAACTCGCGAAAAAGAGAGCAAGGTTGTAATTCGCTCAATTCTTACCTGTCATTCAAAGCACGGAATTTGTAAAAAGTGCTACGGTGTTAACCTTGCAACAGGTAAGCCCGTAACAGTTGGCGAAGCAGTAGGTATCATTGCAGCACAGTCTATCGGCGAACCCGGTACACAGCTTACGATGAGAACCTTCCATACAGGCGGTATCGCAAGTACGGAAGATATCACACAGGGTCTGCCCCGTGTTGAGGAGTTGTTCGAAGCACGTACACCTAAGCATTGCGGTCTTATCAGCAAGATAAGCGGTCGCGTTCGTCTTGTTGAAGAAAAACGCAGCAATGTTATCGTAATTACTGATGAAGAAAACGGAACTGAGGTTAAAGAGCCGATTCCGTTTGGAAGCCGTGTTCGTGTTCACGACGGTGATTACGTAAAGGCAGGCGAAAAGCTGATTGACGGTGCAATTACACCGAAGGATATCCTGGCTGTTTTAGGACCTGAAGCAGTTCAGAACTATATCATTGCCGAAATCCAGAGTGCATATCGTACTCAGGGTGTTGATATCAACGATAAACACATTGAAATAATAATCAGACAGATGATGAGAAAGCTCAGAATTGTCGACGCAGGAGATACAGACTTGCTTGTTGAGGCAACCTATGAGCGCGGAGAGGTATATGCCGCTAATGCAAAGATTGCAGAGCGCATAGCCGCAGGCGAGACCGAGCTTAAGCCAGCTACCTATGAGCCGACATTGCTTGGTATTACAAAGGCATCTCTCGCAACAGAGTCGTTCTTGTCTGCTGCATCATTCCAGGAGACCACACGTGTTCTCACCGATGCGGCTATCAAGGGTAAAGAAGACCCGCTGTTCGGTCTTAAGGAAAATGTAATTATAGGTAAGCTTGTCCCCGCCGGAACAGGTATGAAGGAAAACGAACTTGCCTATATTGAGCAGACCGAATCATTTGAGGATTAAGTTCAATTAAGTATTGACAAACTTGACTTTTGATGATATTATTTCTTATTGTTGGGGTATTATGGTTAATATAATCCCAAAATCAAAAAGATATAACGTAGGCGGACTAACTGTCCGCCTGCGAGATATTAATTTATATTAGGAGGTGTAATATGCCAACCTTTAACCAGTTAGTTCGCAGCGGTCGCGAATCTGTTGAGAAAAAGGCTAAGTCACCTGCACTTTTGAAGAGCTACAACTCAATGAAGCGCACACAGGTAGACCAGAATTCTCCGCAGAAGAGAGGCGTTTGCACAGCGGTTAAAACATCCACACCGAAGAAGCCGAACTCTGCTTTGCGTAAAATTGCCAGAGTGCGTCTCTCAAACGGATTTGAAGTAACAGCTTACATTCCGGGCGAGGGCCACAACCTGCAGGAGCATAGCGTAGTGCTTATTCGTGGCGGACGTGTTAAGGATATCCCTGGTGTGCGTTACCACATCATCAGAGGAACCCTTGATACACAGGGTGTTGCCGGAAGAATGCAGAGTCGCTCGAAGTACGGCGCAAAGCGTCCTAAAGCTAGCGCAAAATAATTTTTTAAGACGAATTCTCAGCTGCAAAAAACAAGCAGCGTTATTATATAAATGTAACGCCCTGCTTGGAACCACGAGATTTGTCGCTCGAGTACCTATGATATCATAAATGTGAAGGAGGGAAGTGCAGTGCCAAGAAGAGGCTTTGTTGCAAAACGTGACGTTTTGCCGGACCCACTGTATAATTCTAAGTTAGTTACTCGCCTTATAAACAACATCATGTTAGATGGTAAGAAAGGTGTAGCCCAGAAGATTGTTTACGGTGCTTTCGAAATTATTTCCGAAAAGACAGGTAAAGATCCGCTGGAGGTTTTTGATCAGGCAATGGAAAATGTAATGCCCCAGCTTGAAGTTAAGGCAGTTCGTAAGGGTGGTGCTACCTATCAGGTACCTTTTGAGGTTCGCCCTGAAAGAAAGCAGACCTTAGGCTTGCGTTGGATTACAAAATACAGCCGTGCCCGTTCTGAAGAAACCATGAAAGAGCGCTTAGCAAACGAAATACTCGATGCCATCAACGGCTTGGGTGGAGCTGCTAAGAAGCGCGAAGATACTCACAAAATGGCTGAAGCTAATAAGGCTTTCGCTCATTACAGATGGTAGAAACAAAATTTTTAGTCTTTGCCGCAAAAATGCGGCTTAAATGGAGGAAAATATGCCAAGAAAAGTATCTCTTGAAATGACAAGAAATATTGGAATTATGGCTCATATCGACGCCGGTAAGACGACCACCACAGAGCGTATCCTGTTCTACACAGGTAAGACTCATAAGATTGGTGAGACTCATGACGGTGCCGCCGTTATGGACTGGATGGATCAGGAGCAGGAGAGAGGTATCACAATTACCTCCGCTGCTACTACTTGTTTCTGGAATGACCATCGTATCAATATCATCGACACTCCCGGACACGTTGACTTCACCGTTGAAGTTCAGCGTTCACTCCGCGTACTTGACGGTTCCGTAACCGTTTTGTGTGCAAAGGGTGGTGTTGAACCGCAGTCTGAAACCGTTTGGCGTCAGGCTGACGAATATAAAGTACCCCGTATGATTTATGTTAACAAGATGGACATATTGGGTGCTAACTTCTATCGTGTTTTGGACATGGTTAAGGAGCGTTTCAATTGCAATGCAGTTCCGATTCAGCTTCCTATCGGTGTTGAAACAACTTTCAGAGGAATTGTTGACCTTGTTGAGAACGAGGCAGAAATCTATTATGATGACCTTGGAAAAGATGTTCGCCGTGAGCCCATTCCGGACGATATGAAGGAACTTGCTGAAAAATACCGCACCATGCTTATCGAAGCTATCGTTGAACAGGACGAGGAGCTTATGGAGAAGTATTTTGAAGGCGAAGAGCCGACTGTTGAGCAGATGAAGAAGATAATCCGCAAGGCAACCATCGAGAACGAAATGGTTCCGATTTGCTGCGGTACTTCTTATCGTAACAAGGGTGTTCAGCCGTTGTTGGACGCTATTGTTGACTATATGCCTGCTCCGACAGACATTGCTGCTATCAAGGGTGTTAACCCTGATACAGATGAAGAAGAAGAAAGACATTCTTCTGACGATGAACCCTTTGCAGCTCTTGCATTTAAGATTGCTACCGACCCGTACGTAGGTAAGATTTGCTTCTTCCGCGTATATTCAGGCTCGGTTGACTCTGGTGCAAGTGTATACAACTCTGTTAAGGATAATAGAGAGAGAATGGGACGCATCCTTCAGATGCATGCTAACCATCGTGAAGATATTGAAACCTGCTATGCAGGTGATATCGCTGCTGCTGTTGGTCTTAAGAACACAACAACAGGTGATACTCTTTGTGATGAAAAGCATCCCGTAATCCTTGAATCAATGAACTTCCCCGAGCCTGTTATTCGTGTAGCTATCGAGCCCAAGACAAAAGCAGGTCAGGAGAAGATGGGTCTTGCTCTTGCAAAGCTTGCAGAAGAAGACCCGACATTTAAGTGCTATACCGATGAAGAAACCGGACAGACCATCATCGCTGGTATGGGTGAGCTTCACCTTGAAATCATCGTTGACCGTCTTCTCCGCGAATTCAAGGTAGAAGCAAACGTTGGTGCACCTCAGGTTGCATACAAAGAAACCATTCGTCAGAAGGTTGACCATGAGACCAAGTATAAGCGCCAGTCTGGTGGTTCAGGTCAGTACGGTCACGTTAAGATTATTGTTGAGCCGAATGAATCCGGTAAGGGCTACGAGTTCGTTAACGCCGTTACAGGCGGTGCAATTCCGAAGGAATTCATCGGACCGGTTGACCACGGTATTCAGGGTGCTTTGCAGTCCGGTGTACTTGCAGGTTATCCGGTTGTTGACGTAAAGGTAACACTTTATGACGGTTCATACCACGAGGTTGACTCTTCTGAAATGGCCTTTAAGATTGCCGGTTCTATGGCATTCAAAGAGGCTTGCAGAAAGGCAAGTCCGGTAATTCTTGAGCCTATTATGAAGGTTGTTGTAATCGTTCCCGAAGAATATATGGGTGACGTTATCGGTGACCTTAACTCACGTCGTGGTGAGATTCAGGGCTTTGAGGACCGTTCAGGCGTTAAGCAGATTAATGCAAGAGTTCCGCTCGCAGATATGTTCGGTTATGCAACCGACCTTCGTTCCAAATCTCAGGGACGCGGTCAGTATGTAATGGAACCTGATGGATACAAGGAAGTTCCGAAGAGCATTTCTGAGCAGATTGTTACTTCAAGACAAAAGAAGGACTAATCTTAATAAAAAGACTTGAACTTTTGTAAAAACTTTGGTAAAATATATTTTGGTATTCACTAATATAAACATTTAAGGAGGAAATTCCAATGGCAAAAGCAAAATTTGAAAGAAATAAGCCGCACGTTAATATTGGTACTATCGGTCACGTTGACCACGGTAAGACCACATTAACAGCTGCTATCACAAAGTTCCTTTCTTTGAAGGGCTACGCACAGTTTGAGGACTATGCAAACATCGATAAGGCTCCCGAAGAGAGAGAGCGTGGTATTACAATCAATACCGCACACGTTGAGTACGAGACAGACGCTCGTCACTATGCACACGTTGACTGCCCCGGACACGCTGACTATGTTAAGAACATGATTACCGGTGCTGCTCAGATGGACGGTGCTATCCTTGTTATCGCTGCAACTGATGGTCCTATGGCGCAGACCAAGGAGCACTTACTCCTTGCTCGTCAGGTTGGCGTTCCGTCAATCGTTGTATTTATGAACAAGTGCGACCAGGTTGATGACGAAGAACTTCTCGAGCTCGTTGAGATGGAAATTCGTGAGACACTTGACAAGTATGAGTTCCCCGGCGATGACACACCTGTTGTTAAGGGTTCTGCTCTTGTTGCCCTTGAGTGTGCATCAAGTGACCCTGCTTCTGCAGAGTATGCTCCGATTCAGGAGCTTATGGATGCTGTTGACAGCTACATTCCGACTCCGGACCGTAAGGCTGACCACGCATTCCTTATGCCTATCGAAGACGTTATGACAATTTCCGGCCGTGGTACTGTTGTTACAGGCCGTGTTGAGCGTGGACAGCTTAAGGCTGGTGACGAAGTTGAAATCATCGGTCTTACCGATGAGCGCAACAAGACTGTTGTTACTTCTATGGAAATGTTCCGTAAGACTCTTGACTACTGTGAGGCTGGCGATAACGTTGGCGCACTTCTCCGTGGCGTAGGCCGTGACGAAGTTGAGCGTGGTCAGGTTCTCTGCAAACCCGGTTCAATCAACCCCCTCACAAAGTTCCATGGTCAGGTTTATGTATTGACCAAGGAAGAAGGCGGACGTCATACTCCTTTCTTCAATAACTATCGTCCTCAGTTCTATTTCAGAACAACTGACGTTACAGGTGTTGTTTCTCTCCCTGCTGGTACAGAGATGTGTATGCCTGGTGATAACGTAGAGATGGATGTTGAACTCATCACTCCTATCGCTATCGAAGAAGGTCTCCGCTTCGCTATCCGTGAAGGTGGCCGTACAGTTGGTTCAGGCGTTGTTACTGGTTTGAACTAATTAACTAAAATTAAAAGCCGAATGCGTAAAGCATTCGGCTTTTTGTTTGCAAAAAAATAAATCATCAAACGATGATTTATTTAGTGTCACGATTATTAAATGTTCGGTTAACGTAATTTAAAACCTTTTTCTTTTCTTCTTCGGATAAAAGTCTGTATCGCAATATAATATCCTGTTCATTGCTTTTTAAATCCATCATAAAGGCAGGGGGAATAAGTTCGATACCGTTTTCATCAAAGATACCACGGTTGCCTAAAATGAGCGATGGCTCCTCCTTGATGTTCAAAAGATTACCGCTGCTGCTTTTTGTGCCCGTAAGTTCGTTAACCGAAACAGAGAAGAGCTTCGATAGTTTTTCAAGCATATCAAAGGAAGGACGTTTTCCGTCCTTTTCCATATGAGCGTATGTATTAAGCTTGATGCCCAAAACGGAAGCAACCTGTTGTTGTGTAAGATTACCGCTTTTGCGCAATTCCTTTAGTTTGTTGTTGAAATATTTGTTATCCATATTACCACCGGCGATGTTTTTACTTGACTATAAAAGTCTTTCTTGATATAATAATATTCGCGTTAGTGCTGGAGTGGCTCAGTTGGTAGAGCAGCTGATTCGTAATCAGCAGGTCGTGGGTTCGAGTCCCATCTTCAGCTCCAATCCATCCGCAAAAGCGGGTGGATTTTTTATTTTAATTTTGTATTAGTTAAAAGCTCGATAATTCCTGAGTATATGGTGGTCGGGTCGTCCAAAAATATTTTTTTGATGTTTTCTGCTTGCTCGCGGTCGGCAACGAAGAGTCCAACCGATACGAGCTCGTGGTCACCCTCAACAACAGCGAGACGCACATTGTATCCCTTTTCGCAGGGTGTGATATCAATCTTGGTTTCCTCGGCGTATTTAAGCCTAGAGAGTAGCTTGACAGTAAGCGCAAGTGTCTTATCGCGCACGCTTAATGGCACTGAGGTTTTGAGCGTGGTTGCAATATTGCTTCCGCTTGGAGTTATAACGTATTTCTCGCTGTCAACCTTTTTGATGTGACCGTTATCGGAAAGGGAGGCAAAGGCTGAGCCAACCTCAAAATAATTTGCAATACCTTCATAATGCAAAAGCTCGGACAACTGTTGACCCGGCACGGGTTCTTTTATAGAGTCAAGAATATAGCATATAAGTATTCTGATTTCATCGGTGCTAACCAGTCCGCCAAAAGCAACACCGGCATTTGATGCATTGATTTCCATATAGCAGTCCTCCTTTCACATAATATTATTATAAATTATTATTATTGTTTTTGCAAGTACTTGCAAAAGAACAAATATTGTAATATACTAAAAACGGAAGGTGATTTTGTGAGAAAAAAAGATTTATTTGAACAAAATACAGTTTTATACAATCGTTTGCAGTCCGTAAGCGCAGAACTTGATAAATATAAAAAATTATATTCCGAAAATATAAGCGAGATAAATGCGCTTAGAAAACAACTTGCCGATATGGAAACAAAGATGAATTCGGCGGCAGAGGAGAAGGCAGAATCATCCGCACAAATAAACGAAGTAGAGATTCTGACCCCAAAAACAAATACATATGCTCCGCTAACCGATGTGGTGCTTGAGGATGCAATGCAGTACGGTGCCACGATTATTGGAAAAATCGTCTTAGAAGGCACAAAGGCAAACAACAGCTTTGCTGATAAGCCGAACGAGTATTCAAAGGATTTGATAAACCTTGTGCTCGGCAAAACTGAGGTCTGCAAATCCGCAATATATGAAATATGCAAGAGTGACGCAGACAATGACGGCAAAAAAGCCGAGATTGATAAGGTCTATAAGGAAGCAATAGATTATTTTGGCAGTTTATATAAACAGGTATAAAAACTGATGGGCTATATGCCCATCAGTTTTTTATTTGTCGAATACAAGTAAAAACGGACGAACGAAAAAATATTTTACAGGTTTATACCGCCGCCCCGTTGGTAATAATTTTATTGTAATCAAAACAAACGGGGGAATTGCGATGCAGTATAAAAAGGTTGAAATTTGTGGAGTTGACACATCGCAGTTGCCCGTTTTAAAGGAAAAGGAAAAAGAGGAGCTTTTAAGGTCTGCAAAGGCAGGAAACACAGCGGCGCGTGAAAAACTGATAAGCGGTAATTTGCGACTTGTTTTGAGCGTAATTCAGCGTTTTTCAAATCGCGGCGAAAACCCAGACGATTTGTTTCAGGTCGGTTGCATCGGTCTCATAAAATCAATAGATAATTTTGATATAACGCAAAATGTAAGGTTTTCAACGTACGCCGTTCCAATGATAATTGGCGAAATAAGACGGTATCTGCGCGACAACAATGCAATAAGAGTCAGCCGTTCCATAAAGGACACAGCTTATAAGGCCATGCAGGTAAAAGAAAAATTTGTAAATAAATATCAGCGCGAGCCCACCGTAACCGAGATTGCAAAGGAACTTGATTTGCCGCAAGAGGATATAGTAATAGCGCTTGAGAGCGTGGTCGAACCGATATCGTTATATGAGCCTGTCTTTTCGGACGGCGGAGATACAATATATATGCTTGACCAAATAGGCGATAAAAACGATGACAATAACTGGTTGGATGAAATTGCTTTAAAAGAAGCAATAAAAGCGCTCAGCGACCGCGAAAAACGAATTTTAACACTGCGTTTTATGAAGGGTAAAACACAAATGGAGGTTTCTAGTGAAATCGGCATATCACAAGCGCAGGTGTCAAGGCTTGAGAAGGGTGCGCTTGATAAAATAAAATTATAAAAGCTATAAAAACAGCATATATTTTTTTGAGGTGGTAATATGTGCTGCAGAATAGTCGAACTGCGTGATAAACAGGTAATATGCATAAAGGACGGAACAATGCTTGGATGTGTTTGCGATGTCGAAATTGATACATGCGAGGGGAAGATAATCTCAATAGTGATTTACGGAAGACCGAAATTCTTGGGAGTTTTTGGCCGCTGTGACGATATAGTAATCCCCTTTAAATGTATCGAGATAATCGGTGAAGACACGATACTGGTGAATTATGAGCCCACACAATACAACAAACCGCGCAAAAAAATATTACCTTTCTAATCGGCAGGCGACTGCCGATTTTTTCTTTTACAATTTTTGATTTAAGGGCTGAAAAAACATTATATTATCGTCTTTTTTGGAATTAACTTTATAAAATGAAGATATTTTTCCTTAATATAAAGACTTTAAAATGAGCAAATTATCTTTGCAAGCAAAAGCAAACGATATGTTTGCATGAGGAGGTATGATGAGAAAGGTAAAAATTTTGATTCGTTCTCTTGCAGCTGCACTTGCAGTGATGTCCGCAGCGGTGTTCTCAGGTATCGCATACGCAGATGTTAATTTGGCACAGGAATATTTTATGGTGGAGGGAACCCAATTTAATGTAAATTGCCAAGTCCCTATTACCGTAAATTTTGAAAGTGCAAAACCGTCGCAAAAAAATCTTTTCGAAGAAAACACCCAAAATTACAAAGCGAATTTCAAGCTTTTCGGTGTTTTTCCCGTATCAAGCGCTAATGTCAGCGTAATTGATGAAATGTCGGTCAAGGTGCTT
Organism: Acutalibacteraceae bacterium; assembly: GCA_045601885.1. Taxonomy (GTDB): domain Bacteria; phylum Bacillota; class Clostridia; order Oscillospirales; family Acutalibacteraceae; genus SIG589. The sequence goes on from JAZSAN010000019.1 coordinate 70,914, forward strand.
GGAACACCCTTTGGCGTTAAGATTTATACCGACGGCGTATTGGTGGTCGGCATGGGAGCCGTTGACGGAAAGGAAGGAAATATAAACCCCGCAGAAGAATCGGGCATAAAACTCGGCGACACAATCTTGTCCATAAACGGACAAAAGGTCGCATCTAATGAGGATGTCTATAATATAGTGTCCGGTTCGCAGGGTAAGGAACTAAAGGTTAAAATCCGTCGCGAAGAGAATGAAAAAACGGTTAAAATAAAACCGATATTTTCACAAAGCGCAGGGATTTATCGTATCGGTGTTTGGGTGCGTGACAGCACAGCCGGGATAGGTACACTGACCTTCTATTCGCCCGCAACAAATATAGTGTGTGGTCTGGGTCACGGAATATGTGATAACGACACTGAAAAGCTAATGAGCGTAGGCTCGGGCGAAATTGTGACGGCAGAAATAGTCAGCACCGTAAAAGGAATGGTCGGCTCTCCGGGAGAGCTTAAAGGCAAACTGACCGAAACAACGCTTGGCACACTTGTCTTAAACGATAAAACAGGAGTATATTCCGAATGCGAGTATAATTATGGCAACGATTTCCTTTTGAATGTAGCCATGAAACAAGAAATAAAAAATGGTCCCGCATATATTTATACAACCGTAGACGGAGAGAATCCGCAAAATTACACCTGTGAAATTGAAGTGCGCCCAAATCACGAGTCGGACAGCACGCACAATATGATAGTGACCATAACCGACGAGCGTTTGATTGACAAAACGGGCGGAATAGTGCAGGGAATGAGCGGCTCGCCCATTATCCAAAACGGAAAGTTAATTGGTGCAGTTACGCACGTCCTCGTGGACGACCCGACTAAGGGGTATGCTATATTTGCTGAGAATATGTTAGAGACAGCTCAAAATGTAGCTGAGAGTAATAAATTAAAAGATGCATCGTAATAGCAAAACCACTCCTCAAAAAAGGGGAGTGGTTTCTATCATATTGTGCTATATATAAATTTGTGTTATAATAAATAAGTCAAGAAAAATAATGTGTTATGTGGGCTAATTATAGAGAGGGGAAAAGTATGAGTTTAGTTATTGGTGTAATATCAAATCAGTTTGCTGTAGTTTGCGGAGAAGGTAAGGTTACATATGAAAATAATACCAGTGCTGATGATTTTAAAAAAGTGTTCAAACTAAATAGTGATACTCTTATGGGTATAACTGGTGACTTACGAGCTTTGGAACGATTTGTTGGCGATTTTTTCTATATTAAAGATAATCGTTTTTACTTAAAGGATTTACCAAATATCAGATATAAAGATATTAAAGAAAAATTAGATGCTAATTTTGATGATATTTTAAAAAACAATAATTCTGAAAATTTTTTTGTTTCAATTTTAGGATGGAATGATGGATTTTGTTTTGATTCTTATTTTTACGATTCGGAATCTGAATCTTTGTGTAAAAGACAGCATACTGTTCTTGACGGCGAAAATGATTATAAATTTGTATGTATGGAATTTATGAAAGATAGACATTACAAAAATTTTTTTAATATAGTTAATACATGTTGCGCTTCTAATATATTACAAATTAAAAACGCTTTTAAGAGCACGATTGATTTAGGTGTAAAATTCGATAACACAATAAATTCTAATTGTATGTTTGAAAGCATTAGAAAAAATGATATTATTAAAAAGTTTAATTGACACTTATTGTCCATCTGCTATAATTAAAGATAGTCAATTAAAAATCAACTAATTATATAAAATAAAGGAGATTTTAAAATGCGAGAAAATAGTATTGGAAAGACATTGAACATCATTGGTACACTAACCATAGGAATAGGTATACTTGGCTCATTGATTTTGAGTGCAAGTTTAGATGCGGATTCACCAACAATATTTATTGGTGGCAGTGTGGCAAGTTTTATTTCAGGAATGACCTTTATTGGCTTTGGCGAAATTATTTCTTTATTGCAAAAGAATGTTGATAAGCAAGATAAGATTATTGATTTGCTCGAACAGAAAACAAACGATTCTTCTGCACCTAAATCTGTTTTACAGGATATAGAGTCTAATCTTCCCGAAATGTGAGGTGCTTTAAATGGCTGACCGTTTTCAAAAACTGTTTTCACTAGAAAATAATTTATACATAGAAAATGCACCAATTATTATATCCGCTGCAGCTTTGTTAAAGGATACAAAAAGCGGTAATATTGTCGTGCAAGTAAAGTTTAAAAGCGTCTCAAATAAAAATATAAAAGGCGTAAAAATTTCATTATCTGCCTACGATATTTCTGGTAAAGAAATTAACGGCGTTGACGATTATCAATATTTAGATTTAAATATACCTAACGGACTAAGTTTTGGCTCAAGTAAAGCTATTGTTATGTCCGAAACCACCACACGCTCTTTTACTATAAAATCAATAACTGTAATTTTTGCAGATTCATCAATATGGGGGAACGCTTCACCTGATTTTGTTGTCATTCCTAATGCTAAAACATTAAATTGCGAACTTGAAAACGAAGAATTAGTAAAACAATATAAAATTGCAACAACAAAAAAAGCAAATTATATTCCTAATACGTTTTTAAATTTGTGGACTTGTTGTTGTGGTGAAGTAAATAGCGAAGAATATTGCAGTAACTGCGGTACAAATAAGAACGATGCATTTTCTAAATATGATATTACGGACTTAACCGAAGCAGTGAATTTGCGTTTAGATAAAGAAAGAGAAAAACAGTTAGAATTAGAGCGACAAGCAGAGATTGAACGTATTGCCAATACTAAGAAAAAAAGAAAAATTAAAACTATTATTGCTATTGCTATGCCCATTTTTGCTGTTTTAATAGCATTTATAATAGTGCTAAATATGGTAATTATCCCAAACAATCAATTAGCAACTGCCAAGCAATTAATAAATAATGAAAGATACGCCGAAGCATATGAAATCCTTATTGGGACTAAAAGTAATGTAAGCAATTCAGAAACGATAAACGAAACAAAATATTTTCTTGCCCAAAAACTTTTAGATAATGGTGACATTTTAAAAGGTCAAATGATGCTCGTTTCTTTAAGGAATTATAAGGATTCACAAAATATACTTAGAAAATATAATTACACGGGTTGCAATTTTTTGGATTCGGACTTATTTCACAACATTGCATTAAAAAGTGATGGAACTTTATTAGCAAATAATATACCAGACAAAGATGATGATGAGGGTCAATGCAATATTGAAAATTGGAAAGATATTATAGCCATTTCCACTTCGTTTTATCATACCGTGGGATTGAAAAAAGATGGTACAGTTATAGCGGTGGGAACTAACAAATATGGACAATGTAGCGTTGGAAGTTGGAGAGATATTGTTGCAATATCCGCTGGCTCAAGGCACACAGTTGGATTGAAATCAGACGGAACAGTAGTATCCACACAGATAACAGATTCGGAAATAGATGCAGGTCAAACGAAAATTGAAGAATGGGAAAAGATTAAGGCAATTGCGGTAGGAGACTATTTTACAGCTGGTTTAAAATCCGATGGAACGGTTGTGACCGCTGGGAAGTATATGCCATCACCACCATGGACGGATATAGTTGCCATAACTGCAGGTGATTATCATTTGGTAGGATTGAAATCTGATGGAACAGTAGTTGCAACGGCATCGAATATCGATGAAAAATGTAGTGTCGGTGATTGGAAAAATATCGTTGCAATTTCGGCTGGTTATGACTTCACAGTCGGTTTAAGAGCAGATGGAACGGTTATAACGACAGAAGTAACATTGGATGACCACAATTGTGGAAAAACAAATGTTGGGAATTGGAAAAATATAGTGGCAATTTCTGCGGGAGGAAGGCATACCGCAGGTGTAAAAGCCGATGGCACAGTAATTGCAATAGGTAGCAATGAAAATAATAACTGCGAAGTGTCAGAGTGGAATGTTTTTAAATAGAGGAAGATAATATTCATTTTTTGTAGAATCGGCGAGCCGCTATTTTACTTAAAAACGCAAAAAAATAAACGTATACCGGCTCGCCGATTCTACATCGAAAAGGCAAAATGCAATTAAAAAAGTTAAATCGTGCGTATATGAGGGTCAAAATGAGTATTTTTAGGTAAAATACGGCAAAAAACACCTCAAAAAAGTTGTTGTATCCCGCTTGACACACTCGTGTCGGGCAGCCCCATTATCCAAAACGGAAAACTAATCGGTGCGGTCACTCACGTGTTTGTAAATGACGCAAAAAAAGGCTACGGCATCTTCGCAGAAAATATGCTGAAAACAGCGCAAAGCGTTGAAAAAGAAGCATCATAAAGAAGAGCAGTCCAAACGGACTGCTCTTTTAATCTTTGAGGGAAACATGTAATATTTTTCCAAAAAAGCGATAATCATAAAAAACAGTAAAAAGTTCATAAAAAACAGTGGAAAATTAACAAGAAAGGAATTGATTATAAAAAAACAGCCGATTTCTCGGCTGTTTTTTTGTTTTATATTTTACTTGCGTATTATATGTGCTTTATGTATAATAAGAAAAGTATGAAATATAGGAGTACATATTATGAAAAATTATGTGGGAAACCCGCTTCAAATAAGGGGCGCGGAACAATATGTTTTGCAAAACGGCAAAGGCGACGGAATGAAGTTTTTATATGTGCGAAACGGTCTTGGTCTTGAAGTTTGGATTTCACTTGATAGGGCAGGCGATGTATCTCGCATTTCTTTTAAAGGTGATAATATGGGATATTTTTCACCTTGCGGATATGTTGCACCACAGTATTATGATGATAGCGGAATAGGATTTTTGAAATCCTTTACAGCAGGCTTTTTCACAACCTGCGGACTCACCGCAGTCGGTTCACCCTGCTTTGATGATGGTGAGAATACTCCACTTCACGGCACTATATCACACATACCCGCAAATCTTGATGCCGTGCTTGAAGAAGACGGCGGCCTTACAGTACAGCTCACAATAAGAGATACCACAATTTTTGGCAAAAAACTCGTATTAAAAAGAACATATATGTTCTCTTATACCGAAAATGCGTTTGAAATGACCGATACGGTGACAAACGAAGCAGACGCAACTTCTCCGTATATGATTCTCTATCATTGCAATATGGGATATCCGTTGCTTTCAGAAAAAAGTGTTGTGAAAATCCCAAACATTTCCTTTGTTCCTCGCGATGCAGAGGCTGAAAAATATATAAGTAACGCAATTGAAACAGAGCTCCCGCAGGCAAATTTTGTTGAGCGATGCTATTATTATGATGTTAAGGAAAACGGCGGAATTGCAAGTGCAGGAATTTATAATCCCGACATAGCGAAAGGACTTGTAATTTCTTACGATAAAAATGCGTTGCCGTGTTTTACCGAGTGGAAAATGATGGGTAAAGGCGACTATGTTATGGGACTTGAGCCGGGCAACTGCACCCCCGACGGCAGAGATGTTTTGCGCAAAGAGGGCAGACTAAAGTTTTTGCAGCCTGACGAGAGTGCAACAAATAGCTTGCGTTTCTCATTTGTAAGCTGTGAAGACGATTTTAATATGGCTTTTCAGGAGTAAATAAATGTACATTTTAGGCTTTGATATAGGTGGTACAAAATGCGCTGTTATGACGGCAAAGTGGGACGGTAACAACATTGAGCTTATAAAAAAAGAAAAATGCTCAACCGACCTTACTGTGAAGCCGCAGAAAATGATTGAAAAACTCATAGTAATGGCTGAGGGAATTTTGGACAAAAAGCCTGACGCTATAGGAATATCCTGTGGTGGTCCGCTTGATTCGAAAACGGGCGTAATTATGGGTCCGCCAAATCTTCCCGGTTGGGATGATGTGGAAATTGTCAAACAGCTCGAAGCGCATTTCGGGGTCAAGGCACATCTGCAAAACGATGCAAATGCATGTGCTGTTGCCGAGTGGAAGTTTGGTGCAGGCAAGGGCAAAAACAATGTTGTGTTTATGACCTTTGGAACAGGACTTGGCGCAGGACTGATACTTGACGGAAAGCTATATAGCGGCACAAACGATAATGCAGGAGAATTAGGTCACATCCGTCTTGACCGTTTCGGACCCGTTGGTTATGGTAAAGCAGGCTCTTTTGAAGGCTTTTGCAGCGGTTGAAGAATATTACTTTAGTGAATAATCCTTGTCATTTTTAAAAATAAATGGTATAATGATAAAAAAATTTAGGAGAAAAAATATGAAAAGAATTGCAGCAGTATTACTAGCACTTGTTCTTATTCTTTCACTTTGTGCTTGTGGCGGTAAGAGTGGAGAAACATTACTTTACAACTATAAAGATTTGTCAAAGTACATACAAATGCCCGAATATAAGGGAATAAAAGTTTCTCTTGATGATGCGGATGTTTCCTACGCAATAACACAGGCATATAACGAGAGTATGTCCTCTCTTGGCTTGGGAGAGACAGCCGAAGTAGCATCAGGCACCGTACAAAAGGGTGACACAGCACACATCACCTATGTCGGCACAATAAACGGTGAAGCATTCAGCGGCGGTTCTACCGATGAGGCAGGTACCGACCTTGTAATTGGTTCAAACTCATATATTGAAGGTTTTGAAGATGGACTTATAGGTGCAAAGGTTGGCGAAACCGTTGTGCTCGACCTTAAATTCCCCGAAAACTATCACTCGGCTGATTACGCAGGTAAGGACGTACAATTTACCGTTACCGTTAAGTACATAAAGCGTACAACCTATCCTGAAATGACCGAGGAAAACGCAAAGTCACTCGGCTTTGAGTCTGTCGAAGACTACAAAAAGACTACAACCGAAAACTGTGTTAAGGAATATTTGTTGCAGCAAATCGCAACAAAAGCAAAAGTTTTGGAGTATCCGCAATCTGAACTTGATTATTATGTTGCAGGCGAGGTAAATTATTATAAAGAGCAGGCAACACAGTCAGGCTACACCTTTGAAGACTTTTTGAAGAATTATAATATGGACGAAAAAACCTTCAAAGAGCAGATTGAAAAGAATTATAAAAACAGCATGGCTCACTATATGTCCATTTATTATATTGCCAGAGCAGAGGGCCTTACGATTGATGAAGAAGGACTCAAAAAAGGATACGAAGATTTGGCAAAAGAGTATTCAATGGAGGTTTCGGAAGTTAAGGAGTATATGAATGATGAACAAGTAGAGTTCAATGTTCTTTATGACAATGTACTTGATTTCCTTTATAAAAGCGCAAAAATAAAATAACATAAAAATTATCCCCCTTTGCATAGTATAAAGCAAAGGGGGATTTGTGATGCCGACAATATATTTAAGTCCGTCAACGCAAGAGTTCAATAAGTATGTAAACGATACACAAAGCGAAGAATATTATATGAATTTGATAGCCGATGCGATGATACCTTATCTTAATGCATCAGGCATAAATTATGTCAGAAACACAAAGGAAATGACCGCTGCAACGTCAATACAGCAGTCAAACGCAGGAAACTACGATGTCCATCTTGCACTCCATTCCAATGCGGGCGCGGGCGAGTTTTCGGGCGTATCACAGGGTGTTCAGGTTTATTACTATCCATATAGCAGCAATAGTAACAGACTGGCCGAAATAATAGCAGATAATATGCGTCTTATATATCTCGACCCGAATAACGTCATTACAATACCCACCACAAGTTTGGGAGAGGTGGCGCGTACAAAAGCTCCCGCAGTGCTTATTGAGTATGCGTTTCACGATAATGTTGAGGACGCAAATTGGATAAAAAACAACATAGATTTAATAGCACGATACACAGTTTTAGCACTTGCAGAATATTTTGGAATACCTTTTAATATGCCACAACCCGTCAGGTATGGCACCGTTAGGACAGCGGGTGGCGGACTTAACCTTCGCACCGAGCCGAGCATATATTCTCAGGTACTTTTTTCCATACCGAACGGCTCTGCCGTGACGATATACGGCGAGGTTGGGGATTGGTACGTTGTCAATTATAACGGTACGGACGGCTACGTCAGCAAACAATATGTAACCGTTAATTAAAAAAATAACGCAGGAAGTATATTCCTGCGTTATTTTTTGCTTGAAGATGATCGGCATTTGCGGTATAATAAATTGAATATATATATCTTTATTCAAGGAGAAACCATTTTGGAGCAAAAAAACATCAGTTTTTCGGATTTGACCGAGCAAAAAGCGTATATTACTCAGATCTTTAAATATCTTCAAAAAATATATAATACACCGCCAAAAGCCTGTGTTGAAACATATGGATGTCAGCAAAACGTCAGCGACAGTGAGCATATAAAGGGTATGCTTGTCGAGATGGGGTATGAACTGTGTGACGATGTGAATGAAGCGCATTTTGTGCTCTTTAATACCTGTGCCGTTCGTGAACACGCAGAGGCAAGAGTTTTCGGAAATTTGGGCGCCTTGAAGCACTGCAAACGCCGTCGCCCCGATATGATAATTGCGGTCTGCGGATGTATGGCGCAGCAAAAGGCAATATGCGACAGAATAAAGCGTAGCTACCCTTATGTCGACATAGTTTTCGGCACTCATGTGCGACACCGCTTACCCGAATTTATTCATCGGACAATCTTCAGTAAAAAGCGTGTTTTTGAAATTTCGGATGCGGATAATAAGGTGGTCGAGGATATACCCGTCCATCGCGATGGTGACCTTAAAGGTTGGATTCCGATAATGCACGGTTGTAACAATTTCTGTACATACTGTATCGTGCCTTATGTTCGCGGAAGAGAACGCTCGCGCGAGCCTGAGCAGATATTAAAAGAAGTAAAACAAATGGCAGACGCAGGGTTTAAGGAAATAACACTTCTTGGGCAAAATGTCAATTCATATGGCAAGGGCGAAGCGCACGGAGTGAATTTTGCAAAGCTTTTGCGTATGATAAATGATATAAAAGGGGATTTTAAAATCCGCTTTATGACGTCACACCCGAAGGACTGCACAAAAGAACTTCTTGACACAATGGCAGAGTGTGAAAAGGTTTGCCACAATCTTCATTTGCCTATGCAAAGCGGAAGCGACCGCATCTTGTCACTTATGAATCGCCGCTATGATAGCAAGGGCTATTATAGTCTAATAGAATATGCGAGAGAAAAAATGCCCGACATATCCTTGACGAGTGATATAATCGTCGGTTTCCCCGGTGAAACATATGAAGATTTTTGCGATACTTTGGAAATGATAAAAAAAGTGAGATTCACATCGCTTTTCACCTTCATTTATTCCAAGCGCGACGGCACACCTGCCGCGGTTATGGACGACCCTGTATCGCGTGAAGAAAAGGGAAAATGGTTCTCAGAGCTTCTCTCGGTGCAGGAGAAAATTTCAAAAGAAAACTATTCTTCAATGGTGGGCAAAACCTACCGTGTTTTGTGTGATGGCGTCGGCAGAACTGATGGATATATGGCAGGCAGAACCGACGGAAACACCGTTATAGAGTTTTTGGGAGACAGCTCACTTTACGGAAAATATTTAACCGTAAAGGTCTGTGAGTTAACAAATGTGCTGCAAGGCACAATCATATAAAAGGAGAAATAAAAATGGACGTAATTGAAATCACAAGACAACTCGGAGCAGCAATTCAGGCAGATGAGCGATATGCCGCATATGTTGCAGCTAAAAAAGAAAACGATATGGACGAAGCACTTCAGCAGCAAATCGGTGAGTTTAATCTCATTCGTATGTCGCTTGAACGCGAATTGTCGGCAGAAGAACGCTCTGACGAGCGCATAAAGGAATATAATGAAAAGCTTCGCAATCTTTACGGTCAGATTATGAGCACAGAGAGCATGATTAAGTTTAACGATGCTAAAACTGCGCTTGACGCACTCGTAAATGATGTCAACGCAATAATCACAATGTCTGTAAACGGCGAAGACCCTGCAACCTGTGACCCGCATGCTTCTTGCAGCGGTAACTGCGCTTCCTGCGGCGGCTGTCACTAATTTTGATTTAATATTTATTAAAGGGGAGTGAACAAAGTGGCTGAACTATCTCCAATGATGCGTCAGTATCTTGAGATTAAAGAGAGAAACAAGGACTGTATAATATTTTTCCGTCTGGGCGATTTTTATGAGATGTTTTTTGACGACGCCCGTTTAGTGTCGGAAGAGTTGGATATAGTTTTGACGGGACGCGACTGCGGTCTGGAAGAACGTGCACCAATGTGCGGCGTTCCTTACCACAGTTGTGAGTCTTATATTGCGCGTTTGGTTGAAAAGGGATATAAAATTGCAATCTGTGAGCAGATGGAAAATCCCGCCACGGCAAAGGGAATAGTAAAGCGCGATATTGTTCGAATAATAACTCCCGGAACGGTAATTGAAGACAGTATGCTCGAAGAAGGTAAAAATAACTATCTTTGCACAATCTTCTTCGGTGAAACCTCTGTTGGACTGTGCTTTACCGATATATCAACAGGTCAGATGAACGTCACCGAAATTTCGGGCGATAACAAGGAGCAGCGTATCTGCGATGAAATTGGACGCTTTAACGCAAGCGAAATTTTGGTTGACGATTCCATAAAAACCCATAAAACATTAACAAACTATATCGAAACGCAAATCGGTTGTATGGTGACACAGCTCGAAAAGGAGGATTTTTCGGCTGAGAAGGCAGATAAGCTTATTTGTGAGCATTTTAAGGTCAACAGTCTGCAAAACCTTTCGCTCGAGGGCGCGAGTGTGTCGGCCGTTGGAGCAACCCTTGTTTATTTATACAGAACTCATCTCAGCATGGTCTCTGCGGTAAGCAAGATAAACTACTTCGGCCAGTCCGATTTTATGAAGCTTGATATTTCTGCAATACGCAATTTGGAGCTTTTTGAGACTATGCGCGGTAAATCCAAGCGCGGCTCACTTCTCGGCGTGCTCGATAAAACAAAAACGCCTATGGGCAAACGCCTTTTGCGCGGATTTATGGAGCAACCACTCAAAAATGTTGCGGAAATAACACTGAGACTCAATGCCGTTAACGAATTGGTAAGCGACACGTTTATGCTCGGCGAAACCACCGAGTATCTTATTGGAATTAAGGATATCGAACGCTTGATTTCCCGTGTGGTTTACGGAACTGCAAGCGGAAAAGAACTGCTCGCAATATCCGAAACCGCGGCACATTTTCCGCTGATAAAGGGTGTGCTTTGCAATGCAAGAAGCCGTTTGCTTAGAGAAATTTATGAAAATATAGATATCCTCGACGATGTAAAAACATTGATAGATAACGCAATAAATGAGGAAGCCCCCGCTATAGTCCGTGAAGGAAACATAATAAAGGACGGCTATGACTCGGAGGTGGACGAGCTTCGCGAGATAATCGAAAACGGCTCAAAATACATAGTTTCAATCGAAACGCGTGAGCGTGAGCGCACGGGAATTAAAAATTTGCGCATACGCTATAACAAGGTTTTCGGATATTATATTGAGGTTTCCAATTCATACCTTGACCGCGTACCCGAGGATTACATACGCAAACAGACACTCACAAACGGAGAGCGTTTTATAACCGACGAGCTCAAGGTGCTAGAGGCAAAAATACTCGGTGCAAAGGAGCGAATCAAGGAGGTCGAATTCCGCATATTTGACGGAATTTGTAAGCAGGTTGCGGCAGAGCTGCTTCGCATACAGTCAACTGCTTCTGCGGTTGCAACACTTGATGTGCTTTGCTCTTTTTCGAATGTTTCAATAGCAAATTCGTACTGCTGCCCCACACTTAACACCGAGGGCGAAATAAATATCATAGGTGGCAGACATCCCGTTGTTGAACAGCTTATAAAAACTCCATTTGTCGCAAACGATACCCTGCTTGATTGTGCAGATAACCGTCTTGCACTTATAACGGGACCGAATATGGCGGGTAAATCAACGTATATGCGTCAGGTTGCGATAATTACCATAATGGCGCAAATGGGCTGCTTTGTTCCCGCACAGTCAGCCTCCATCGGTGTTGTTGACGCCGTTTATACCCGTGTCGGCGCATCCGACGACCTCTCAACAGGTCAGTCTACCTTTATGGTGGAGATGAACGAGGTTGCATATATACTTAAAAATGCAACAAGACAAAGTCTTATAATTTTTGATGAAATCGGCAGAGGCACCGCCACATTTGACGGAATGTCAATTGCACGTGCCGTGCTTGAATATGTTGCCGACACACGCAAAATAGGCGCAAAAACGCTTTTTGCTACCCATTATCACGAGCTAATACAGCTTGAGGATGAAATAAGGGGAGTAAAGAATTATAACATAGCGGTAAAGAAGCGCGGTGAGGACATTACCTTCTTGCGAAGAATTGTAAGGGGTGGTGCTGACGACAGTTATGGTATTGATGTTGCAAGACTGTCGGGCATACCGAATAAGGTTATAACCCGCGCAAGAGAAATACTAACGGAGGTGCTCTCGCAGGGTGTCAGCGTCTCACGCACACAGCCCGTGCAGTCAGCACAAATTCCGATTGAGATGCAGTCGGCAGAGGAGATACTCAAGGAACTAAAAATGCTTGATGTAAATACACTCACTCCTATCGAGTGTATGGGGCTTCTGCACGACCTTGCCGACAAGGCAAAATCAGTATAAAACATTAGAAAAGAGTGGTGAACATGGCAAGAATAAATCTGCTTCCAAAGGATGTTTCGGAGCTTATAGCGGCAGGCGAGGTCGTTGAAAGACCTGCATCGGTTATAAAGGAGCTCGTTGAAAATTCTATAGATGCGGGCGCAACGGTTATAACCGTTGAAATACAGCATGGCGGAATTTCGTATATGCGAATTACCGATAACGGCTGCGGCATCGCAAAGGAGGACGTAAAAACGGCTTTTCTTCGCCATGCCACCAGTAAAATCAGCAATAGCGATGACCTTAATAAAATAGGAACGCTCGGATTCAGAGGCGAGGCACTTGCAGCCGTCAGCTCTGTTGCGAGAATCGAACTTCTTACCTGTACTAAGGATGAGCAGACGGGAACGCGTTATGCAATAAGCGGTGGGGAAGAGCAGGACTTTTTTGAGACTGGTTGTCCCGTCGGCACAACCATAATCGTGCGTGATTTGTTTTACAATACACCCGCGCGTATGAAGTTTTTAAAGACCGATGTTGCAGAATCCAACGCCGTTGCACAGGTTATTGACCGAATGGCGCTCTCGCATCCCGAAATTTCCTTTAAATTTATCCGCGATGGTAAAAACACCCTTACAACCGCGGGTGACGGAAAGCTTTCTTCTGCGATTTATTCAGTGCTTGGACGCGATTATTTTTCGGGTCTTATACCCGCACAAAACTCGCAGGATGGTGTGTCGGTAGAAGGATATGTCTGCAAACCGATAAACTGCAAACCCAACAGAAATGGGCAGTTTTTCTTCCTGAACGGTCGTCTTGTAAAATCGGGTACTGCATGTGCCGCTTTAGAGCAGGCATATAAAAACAGCGCAATGGTGGGCAAGTTTCCATATTGTGTGCTTAATATTACCGTACCGTTTGAAACGGTCGATGTAAATGTGCATCCCGCTAAAACCGAGGTGCGCTTTGTTGACGAGCGCCGTGTTTTCAGTTGTATATATTATGCGGTAAAATCTGCACTCGCTTCCCTTGATACAAGACCCGAAATTAATATTACAAAAAAACCTGTTTCGCGTTTTGAAACCATGACAGCAGAGCAGTTCAGACAAACGGTTATAAAAGAGGCGGTAAAACCGCAAATACCACAGGTTAAAACAGAAAAACCGATTTTTGAGCAGTCAAAAAGCATAAATAATACATATGTGCTTTCGGATATTGAAAAACCGGTATTCTCGCCGAATATCCCGCGTGATGATACCGAAAGCAAACAAAAAGAAATCATAGAAAAAGCAGAACCCTTGCCGCAGGAAAAAGAAGAAGAAAAACCGAAGACGATAGACGAGGTTGACAGCGAGTTTATTCCCATAAAATATATCGGCGAAGCATTTAAAACCTATATAATAGTGCAACAGGGTGAGTCACTATATTTAATTGACAAACACGCTGCACACGAGCGGATTTTATTTGAGAAAATACGCAAAGAGCAAACACTCGAACAACAAGCGTTGCTCTCGTCAGTAACGGTAACACTGCAAAAAAACGAGTACAATGCGATAATAGAAAACCCCGAGCTTTTGAAAAAAACAGGGTTTGAGATAGAAGATTTTGGTATGGGCAGTGTGCTTGTCACAGCGGTTCCTGCAATGCTTTTGGATTGTGATATACCATCTGCTATATCTGAAATAGCGCAAAGCATCATAGACACAGGAACAGCTCAGCTCGAGCGCGTGGACGATATATTCCACATCGTTGCCTGTCGAAGCGCAATAAAAGCGGGTAATATATCCTCGCCCTTAGAACTGACCGAACTTGCAAGACAGGTCCTCTCATCGAAGGATATTATGTATTGTCCCCATGGACGACCCGTTGCGATGAAGCTATCGCGCAGAGAAATTGAGAAACAGTTTGGCAGGATACAGTGATGACAGAGAATAAAAAAATACCACTTCTTGTTATTGTTGGACCTACTGCAAGTGGAAAAACCGCCCTTGCGGTAGAACTTGCAAAACTGTTAGACGGTGAAATCGTATCGGCGGATTCTATGCAGATTTATAAGTCAATGCCAATTGCCGCGGCCGTTCCAAGCGCTGATGAGCGGCAGGGGATAGCGCATCATCTGATGGAGTTTTTGGATGCGGGGGATGAGTTCTCCGTCGCAGATTATGTAAACTTAGCAAGAAAAACAATTTTAGATATACATAAAAGAAAAAAGCTTCCTATTTTGGTTGGCGGAACAGGACTTTATGTAAACTCAATTGTGGATAATATTGAGTATATTGAGCAGCCGTCAGACCCGCTTTTGCGAGAAAAGCTTGAAAGGGAATTTGAGGAGCTTGGCGGTGAAGAAATGCTTCGCCGTCTGCGTGAGTTTGACCTCCAAACCGCAGAGCGTTTGCACGCAAACAACCGCCGCAGAATAATACGCGCGTTTGAGGTGTATTTGCAAAGCGGAAAAACGATGACAGAGCAAAACGAACTATCACGCAAAAATCCGTCGCCGTATGATGTTACCATGATAGGAATAACCTTTGAAGACAGAGCAAAACTTTATGAGCGTATAAATTTACGCGTTGATAAAATGGTTGAACTTGGTCTTTTAGAGGAAGCAAAAAACAACTATCTTCTTGAAAAACGTGGCGCAGGACAGGCCATAGGACATAAGGAATTAGCGCCGTATTTTAGAGATGAAATTTCACTTTCGGATGCTCTCGAAAATCTAAAGCGTGAAACACGGCGATATGCAAAAAGGCAACTGACATGGTTTTGCCGCGACAGTAGGATAAACTGGATATATGCCGACAGAGAAGATGCTTTAGAATCGGCAAAGAAAATTATAAGGAGTGTGAAAAATGAAGGGTAAAGGTTCTTCCTTTTTTAAGGGAAAAATTTTAACATTTGCATTGGTCGCACTCTTTTTGGTGTATTTTGTATACCAAGCGGTAGCACTCTTTGCGCCGCTCACAACAAATACTGCGGTTTATCACTCAACATATGAGGGTGTGCAGACCGTAGGAACAATAATCCGTGACGAAAAAATATTGACCACCGATACAACGGGCATACGCTATTTTGTTGTCGGTGACGGTGAAAAGGTGTCAAAAAACGGGGTTGTCGCAAATGTTTACAGTTCCCAACAAGACGCTCAGATTCACACAGACATCAGAAATCTTTCAAATAAAATTGAGTCAATCAAAGAGGTTCAAAGCTATAACAACACCGAAGCGGTCGACCTTGATGTCCTGAACGGAAAATTGACCGCTCAGCTGCTTAAATATATCGGCTCTTGTCAGGATGGTGTGTTTGACGATAGCATTCCGTACTCGGACGAGCTGCTTAAGCTTTTGAACCGCAAAAAAATCGCAATTGGAGAGGAAAACGATTATTCGGATGTCTTGGCGACACTTACGGCGCAGTATCAAAGCCTTTCTGCCACGGCACCCGCGGCAAAATCGAGCATCACCTCCGATGTGTCGGGCTATTTTGTATCAACCGTTGACGGATATGAAAAGGTTTTAACGGCGCAGAATGTGAAAAATCTGACCCCCGAACAGCTTGATAATCTGCAGCCGGAGGAAACCGACGGAAATGCGGTTGGCAAGGTCGTTTCGGATTATACCTGGTATATCGCCTGCACAATGTCGCTCAAGGAATCTGCACATTTTAAGGTGGGTGATACCGCAAAGCTCAAAACCACACTTAAAACGGCAAGCGAACTTACAGTAACGGTAGATTCGGTAAACTTGGGCGATGACGACCGTGTTGTGATAGTTTTTTCTTGCCGAAATATGAACGGCGATTTGGCGGTAATGCGTACCATACCGATTACCGTTGTAACGGGAGAATATGAGGGCCTGCGCGTAAGCAGCAAGTCGGTCAGAATAGTCGATGGAAAAACAGGCGTTTATGTAATTTCGGGAATGCAGGCAAAATTTGTCGAAATAAATATAATACATTCCGCAAACGGATACACACTCTGCAAGGCAGACAACGCTTCGAAATCGGTTTTGCGCCTTTATGACGAGGTTATAGAGAAAGGAAGAAATCTGTATGACGGAAAAATTATTCGCTGATAATTTTGATAAAAATTATGCCGAAATTTGCGAAAAAATAGAAAAAAGCGCAAAAATAGCGGGTAAAAAAAGCGAAGATATTATATTGCTTGCTGCCACAAAAACTGTAAGCGCCGAGCATATAAACTATGCCATTTCAAAAGGCATATCCTACGTTGGCGAAAATCGAGTGCAAGAGCTTTTATCAAAGGATGAAGCGGTTGACAAGAGTGCACACCGCCATTTTATAGGGCATCTTCAAACCAACAAGGTTAAGGATGTTGTGCCGCGCGTTGAGATGATTGAATCGGTCGATTCGCTGCGACTTGCCAAGAAAATATCTGACGAAGCGATAAAGTGCCAAAAGGTTATGGATATATTGCTTGAAATCAATATCGGTGGCGAAGAAAGCAAGTCAGGATTCACACCGGATGAGGTCTATTTGGCTGTAGACGAAATTAAAAAATATGAGGGCGTTAGTGTGTGCGGAATTATGTCAATACCGCCCGTATGCATAGACCGCGAAAAACAACGCGAATATTTTGACAAACTTTATGATATTTTTGTTGACATATCGGCCAAAAAATTAGATAATAGTAATAGATTATATCTCTCAATGGGAATGTCGTCTGATTACGACCTTGCCATTGAGTGCGGCGCAAACATTGTTCGCATAGGAACGGCACTGTTCGGCGCAAGAAATTACAACTAAAAAAGGAGATATAACAATGGGCTTTCTTGATGATATGAAAAAGGTATTTCTTCCGCAGGAGGACGATTACGAGGACGAACTCGAGCTTGAGGAAGAGGAAGAACCTGTAAAGGAAGAGCAGGCAGAGAAGACTCGCCGTGAATATACCACACGTCTTTTCCAGAGCGACCGCAGCAAAAAGGTGGTAAGCTATTCGTCGGCGGCTCAGATGCAGGTGGTGCTTTGCAAGCCTGAGCGTTTTGAAGATGTTCCTTCAGTTGCAGACCATCTCAATGAGAAAAAGACGGTTGTACTTAATTTGGAATCTGCAAACCGCGAAACATCTCGCAGAATAATCGACTTCTTGAGCGGCGTTGCATATGCAAACCGCGGCAACATCAAGAAGATAGCAAACAGCACCTTTATCGTCACACCTGATGACGTCAGTGTAATGGGTGAGCTTTTGCTTGACGATTTTGAAAGCGGAAACATATACTTTTAAACTTCAGCTGACGGGGATAAAAACCCGTCAGCTTTAAGGCTTTTTATAACTACCAAAAAACAGGGGGATTTTTCATGTATACTGCCAATGATGTGCACAACATAAGATTTTCTAAGCAGATGAACGGTTATAAACAAGAAGAGGTTGATGCTTTTTTGGATGGAGTCGAGACTGATTATCAGCAGTACGAATCCAAAATTTCCGAGCTAAACGCCCTTGTGACAAGATTAAAAACCGAAAACGAACAGCTTACAATATCGCAGTCGGGCTTGCAAAACGTGCTCGTGTCTGCACAAAAGCTTGCAGACCAGATTGTTGAAGATGCAAAACATAAGGCGGAAGAAATAATCGTGGAAGCAAAGGTCCGTTCGAACGAAATTGTTGAAAATACAAAAGAGCAGATAGCAGCAGATGTGCTTACGGCTGAACAAAACAAACAGCGTGCGGATGCCGAATATGCCGCAGTTATGAAGACAACGGCAGACAAGTCGGCAGAAATGATAGCAGCCGCTCATGACAGTGTTGCAAGACAGCAGCTTTTGTTTGATAAGTTAAAGCTTGATATAGTTAATTTTAAGTCGCAGGTAATGGCAATTTATAAGGAGCATATCGATATTCTCTCAAAATTGCCGGACGAGGTTCCTTTTGATTCTGCCCGTGCAGCCGAAGCAGCAGCCTTTGCTTTTGACAGCAAACCTGATTTTTCAGCAAAAGAAATGGCAGAGGAAGAAGCGCCCACCGAAGTCGATGAAATAATCGAAGAACAAGTAGTAGAGCAAGAAACATCAACCGATGATACAACGGAGCAAGAGCCACAAATCGAGCTTGTTGCCGAGGAAGCATCGGACGATGCGATAGTAGAGCCACAGGTTAGCTTTGGATTTACCGTTCAGGCAGATGCTGTGGAAAACGAATTTCATTTTGATGACGATGAAGATGATGAAGAGGACGAAGACGCCCCACGCGGATTTTTCAGACGCAAAGACAGAAGATAGGAGCAACCTTTGATGGATTACAACAATACCCTTAATTTACCAAAAACCGAATTTCCGATGCGTGCAGGACTGCCGCAGCGTGAGCCTGAGGCCTTGAAGGCTTGGAACGAAAAAGGCTATTATAAAGAACTTATGAAGCACAATGAGGGCAAGCCTCTTTATGTGTTGCACGATGGTCCTCCATATGCAAACGGAATAATCCATATGGGAACTGCGCTTAATAAATCGCTTAAGGACTTTGTTTTGCGTTATAAAAATATGACAGGATACAAAGCACCCTATGTGCCGGGCTACGATACACATGGTCTTCCCACCGAGCTTAAGGCGCGCAAGGCAGCAGGTATGAAATCAAGCGAGCGTATATCCGAGCTTGAACTTCGTAAGCTCTGCCACGAGTTTGCAGTTAAATATGCCGAAGAACAGCGTCATCAGTTTGAAAGACTTGGTGTAATAGGCGAATGGGAAAATCCCTATATGACCCTTTCAAATGAGTATGTTGCAAAGCAGATAGAGGTCTTTGGCGAAATGGCAAACAAGGGCTATATATACAAGGGACTTAAACCTGTTTACTGGTGTCCCGAGTGTCAGACAGCACTCGCCGAAGCAGAAATTGAATATTCTGAGGACCCGTGCTATTCAATTTATGTAAAATTCCCAGTATGTGACGATAAGGGAGTGTTGGCACCCTTTGGTGCAAACCTTGATAAAACATATTTCGTAATTTGGACAACAACAACCTGGACACTTCCCGGCAACGTTGCAATATGCGTCGGTCCCGATTATGAATACGGCGTTTACCGCTGTGGCGAAGAGTATTATGTTTTGGCAGAAGAGTTGGCAGCAGATACCTTTGCAGCGGCAGAGATAACAGAGTTTGAGCTTCTTGGCACCATAAAGGGCAAAGAACTCGAATATATACGTGCACGTCATCCCTTTGCCGACCGCGATTCCCTTGTAATCGTGGGCGACCACGTAACACTTGAGAGCGGTACAGGATGCGTTCATACCGCACCGGGTTACGGTACTGAGGACTTTGAGGTTTGCCGCAACTATGAAGAGCTTCCGATAGTTGTAACGGTTGACGCTAAGGGCGTGTTCACCGAAAACGCGGGACAGTTCGCAGGACTTACTACCGATGAAGCAAACAAAGAAATTGCAAAATGGCTTGATGCAAACGGATATTTGTTTGCACTTAAGAAGATAATCCACCAGTATCCGCACTGTTGGCGTTGTAAGTCTCCGATACTTTATCGCGCAACAGAACAGTGGTTCTGCTCAATTTCAGATTTCGTTGAGGATGCAGTTAAGGCAATCGAAACGGTAGAGTGGATACCCGCATGGGGCGAGGGCAGAATTAAGGGAATGGTGCGCGACCGCAGTGACTGGTGTATTTCCCGTCAGCGCGTATGGGGTGTTCCGATTCCGATATTCTACTGCAAGGATTGTAAAAAAGAGGTTATAACACCCGAGACTATAAAGAAGGTTGCAGACATCTTCCGCAAGGAAGGAGCAGACGCTTGGTATAAGCTCTCTGTAGCCGAACTCTTGCCTGAGGGAACAGTTTGCGAGTGCGGTTGCACAGAGTTCACAAAGGAAACCGACATTATGGACGTTTGGTTCGACTCAGGTTCCTCACACGCAGCCGTTTTGGAAACACGCGACTATTTAGAGAGTCCTGCAGACCTTTATTTAGAGGGCGCAGACCAGTATCGCGGTTGGTTCCAATCTTCATTGCTCACATCTGTTGCAACACGCGGTCAGGCTCCGTATAAAACCGTTGTAACACACGGTTGGGTTGTTGATGGAGAGGGCAAAAAAATGTCCAAATCCATAGGCAACACCATAATACCTGATGATATTGTTAAGCAGTACGGCGCTGATATTTTGCGTCTGTGGGTTGCATCATCCGATTATCATGCAGACATTCGCGTCTCTCCCGATATTCTCAAGCAGTTGTCTGAGGTATATCGTAAGATTCGTAACACTGCTCGTTTCATACTCGGATGCATCTCGGATTTCGAGCCTAATAAGGACTGTGTGAGCGAAGAACTTTACGAGGAGATTGACCGTTGGGCAATGTATAAGCTTGACCGTCTGGTTGCCGAATGCCGTAAAGCATACGATAATTTTGAATATCACATTATTTTCCACGCAATTCATAACTTCTGCGTAGTTGATATGTCCAATTTCTATTTGGATGTCCTTAAGGATAGACTTTATGTTGACAAGGCAGACAGTCAGAGTCGCCGCGCAGCACAAACGGTTATGTATCGCATTTTGGATACACTCACAAGACTCGTATCACCGATTCTTGCATTCACAGCCGACGAAATTTGGCAGTTTATGCCCCATGATTCATCTTGTGATACAAGAAATGTAATATTCAACGATATGCCGTCTGCAAAGGGTAACGAGGATGCAGAATTTATGACTCGTTGGGATAAAATAATCGCTCTGCGCGAAGATGCTAAGAAGGTGCTTGAAACCGCACGTAGCGAAAAGGTAATCGGCGCTTCACTTGATGCAAGCGTAAAGCTTTATGCAACGGGTGAAAACTACGAATTCTTAAATTCTGTTAAACCTATGCTCAAGTCTGTCTTTATCGTGTCCGACGTTGAACTGATAAACGGCGAAGGTGGCGATTTGGTAGGTGAGCAGGGCATAGGAGTCAGCGCTGTTCGTGCAGAGGGTGAAAAGTGTGAACGTTGCTGGTCTTACTCATCAACCGTAGGACAGGATAGTGAGCACAAAACACTTTGCGCACGCTGTGCAGCAGTAATAAACAGCCTGTAAGCTGATATTTGGGAGGTACAAAATCAATGTACGTTCTTGCATTAATCTGTGCAGCCTTAATTTTGGCTGCCGACCAACTTTCAAAATATTATATTGTTTCAAACTTTGCCTTGGCGGAAACAAAGCCCGCAATTGAAGGCTTGTTTGATTTTACCTATATTCATAATAAGGGCGGCGCTTGGGGTCTTATGGAGGGTCATACATGGGTCCTCCTTTCCCTCACGGCCGTTGCAATGCTTATTTGTATAATGTTGATTTTAAAGGCAGGTAAAGAACATAAGCTGATTTTCTGGGCAGTTTGCCTTATCTTAAGCGGTGGACTCGGAAATATGATAGACCGTGTTTTCAGAGGCGGAAACGTTGTGGATTTCATAAGACTTCAGTTTATTGATTTCCCGATTTTCAATATTGCAGACTGCGCCGTGGTAATCGGTGGGGGACTGCTGATTATCCATCTTATAAAGGATATTATGTCTGCCAAAAAGGTTACAAGTAAGCCTGAAGTAGCAGAAGAAAACACAAAATAATGACCGAACAAAGCTTTGTTTACAGTGGTGACTCGCAGGAGCGAATTGATGTTTTTGTCAGTCTTAGTGCTGATATTACACGTTCACGCGCGGCAACACTTATAAGTGACGGAAATGTTTCGGTTAACGGAAAAACCGTAAATAAAAATTACAAATTAAAAAAAGGTGACCTTGTCCAGTGCTGTGTGCCAGACCCTGTTGCACTCACAACAAAGGCAGAAAATATTCCGATTGATATTGTGTATGAGGACGACTGTATGTTGGTGGTGAACAAACCAAAGGATATGGTCGTTCATCCTGCGGCGGGAAATTATGAGGGCACCCTTGTTAATGCTTTGCTTTATCATTGCGGTGATTCCCTTTCGGGAATAAACGGGGTGACAAGACCCGGAATATTGCATAGAATTGACAAAGATACAAGCGGACTTTTAATGGTTGCAAAAAATGATGCGGCGCATAATTTTTTGGCACAGCAGATAAAGGACCATTCCTTTATGCGCGAGTATGAAGCGGTAGTGCACGGTGTCTTGAAAAATGACAGCGGAACTATTGATGCGCCGATAGGAAGGCATCCGGTTAAAAGAAAGCAGATGGCAGTCACCGATAAAAACTCAAAGGAAGCAGTGACTGATTATAGGGTAATAAACCGTTATAACGGATTTACTCATGTGTGTCTCCGTCTTCACACAGGTCGCACCCATCAGATTCGTGTGCATATGTCACACATAGGACACGCCGTAGCGGGCGATACATTGTACGGACCTAAAAAGGTGGCGGGCAAGGGTGTGCTTTTTGGCCAGTGTCTTCATGCGCGAAGATTGGGCTTTATTCATCCAAAAACCAAAGAATATATGGAGTTTGAAAGTCCGCTTCCCGAGTATTTTGAAAGGTTTTTAAGCGAGGTAGAAAAATAGTGGGATTGTTTGACGGCTGTCTGTTAATAAGCGATATTGACGGTACGCTTTTGAATTCTTCGGAAATTCCGCAAAGAAATGTAGACGCTATTGAAAGGTTTGTAAATGGCGGCGGAATATTCGCACTTGCAACGGGCAGAAGTGCAGACGGTTGCAGAGAAACACTCTCAAAGGTGAAAACAAATGCACCTGCGATTGTGGTTAATGGCACGGTGCTTTATGATTTTTCAAAAAATCAGGTAATAAAGAGTGTGGGACTCGATGATGCAACACGGGATATTTTATATTCTGTTATGGAAAATCCTTCAAGTGAAATCGGCATCGAGATTCACAGCCGCGATTTTCTTGTTGATATAAATGTCACCCGCGAGGTTGAACTTCATAATAAATATGAAAAGCTTTACCCGCGTGATATTACTTTACAGCAAATGAAAAACGAAGAGTGGAGTAAGGTGCTATTCACCTTCGAAACCGAAGGAAACGACAAAAAATTCAAAGAATTTCTCATATCCAAAGGTGTTAACGAAAGTCAGATTGTCTTCACGAATGCACATCTTGCAGACGGCGTTCACCATTATGTTGAAATTATGCCGCTCGGAATTCATAAGGGCAACGGAGTAAAATGGCTTTGTGAGCTTTTCAATGTCGAAAAAGAAAAAATTTACTGTATTGGTGATTACTATAACGACGTTCCGCTGCTGAAAGCAGCAGGGGTCAGCGCAGTAACATCGACTGCACCACAAGAGCTTTTAAATCTTGCGAACTATGTTTCGTGTGATGTAAAAGACGGCGCGGTAGCACAGTTTATTGAATATATAGAAGAAAGGATGCTTGTAAAATGAAAACAGAAGAAATAAAGCAATTAAAAACCGTTGCAACAAAAATAAGAATGGGCATTATAGAGGGAGTGTTCAACGCAAAATCGGGACATCCCGGCGGTTCGCTTTCTGCAGCCGATATAATGACATATCTCTATTTTAAGCAGATGAACATAGATCCGAAAAATCCCAAAGCGGAGGGCAGAGACCGTTTTGTTCTCTCAAAAGGACATGCGGCACCCGTGCTTTATTCAACTCTCGCAAACAGAGGATTTT
The DNA here is from genome assembly GCA_045601885.1 of Acutalibacteraceae bacterium. Taxonomy (GTDB): domain Bacteria; phylum Bacillota; class Clostridia; order Oscillospirales; family Acutalibacteraceae; genus SIG589. The sequence goes on from JAZSAN010000019.1 coordinate 95,031, forward strand.
TTGATGTTGAATTGCTCAAAACCCTTCGTCACGTTGGCTCAATTTTGCAAGGACATCCTGATATGAAGAAAATACCCGGTGTTGATATGTCAAGCGGTTCTCTCGGTCAGGGAATATCTGCGGCTGTCGGCATGGCATTGTCTGCAAAACATTTTGGCAACGATTACAAGGTTTATACAGTTCTCGGCGACGGTGAACTGCAGGAGGGTCAGGTTTGGGAAGCTGCAATGTTTGCAGGACATAAGAATCTCAACAATCTCACAGTAATCGTAGATAACAACAACCTTCAAATTGACGGAACGGTTGATGCTGTTAACTCACCTTATCCCATTGATGATAAATTTAAGGCCTTTGGTTTCGAGGTTTGTGTAATCGACGGTAACGATTTTTCACAGATTGAAGAAGCCTTCTCAAAGGTGGGCACATTTGATAAACCATATGCCATCATAGCAAAAACCACAAAGGGCAAGGGCGTCTCCTTTATGGAAAATCAGGTTGGTTGGCACGGCTCAGCACCGAATGAAGAGCAGTATAACACCGCTATGGCAGAGCTCAAGGCACAGCTTGATGCACTTAACTAAGGAGGGTATGAAAAATGGCAGAAATTAAAAAGATTGCAACAAGAGATTCATACGGAAATACACTCGTGGAACTTGGAAATGAGCGTGATGATTTTGTTGTTTTGGATGCCGACCTTGCGGCTGCAACAAAAACAGGAACCTTCAAGAAGGCTTTTCCTGAAAGACATTATAACTGTGGAATAGCAGAACAAAATATGATGAGTATTGCAGCAGGTATTGCGGCAACGGGCAAACGTGTTTTTTGCAGTAGCTTTGCGATGTTTGCTGCAGGCCGTGCATACGAGCAGGTTCGTAACTCAATAGGCTATCCGCAGCTTAATGTAATTATCTGCGCAACACACGCAGGCATATCGGTTGGTGAGGACGGTGCAACCCATCAGTGCTGTGAGGATATTGCTTTGATGCGCACAATTCCTGGTATGACCGTAATCAACCCCGCTGATGATACAGAGGCAAAGGCTGCTGTTCGTGCCGCCTTCGAGTGTGACGGTCCCGTTTATATTCGCCTTGGAAGACTTGCCGTTCCGGTAATCTTCGGTGATGATTATAAGTTTGAAATCGGCAAGGGCGTTACCCTTAAGGATGGAAACGATGTTACCGTTATCGCAACCGGTCTTATGGTTAATGAAGCACTTGAGGCTTATGAAACTTTAAAGTCAGATGGCATCAATGCACGAATCGTAAATATGCCGACAATCAAACCGATTGACCGCGATATAGTAATAAAAGCGGCAAAGGAAACAGGTGCAATTGTTACTGCTGAAGAGCATAGCATAATCGGTGGTCTCGGAAGCGCAGTTGCTGAGGTTGTCACAGAAGAATGCCCCGTTCCTATGGTGCGTGTTGGTGTTAAAGATACCTTCGGTTTTTCAGGCCCTGCTAATGTCCTTTTGGGAGAATTTTCTTTGCGTGCAGTTGATATTGTTAAGGCTGCAAAAGAGGCAATCGCAAAAAAATAAGTGAAAATTTAAAAAAATGTAAAGTCCTGTTGTCAAAAACGGCAACGGGACTTTGTTTTTTGTAATATATTGATACTACGCACTTGAAAAAAGAACAATAAAATATTATAATAAAATAGAATATATAAATATATTATTATGGAGGTGAGCACGATGAAACGTTGGATAGTTCCGAAAATATCAAGAGAGCTTGTCAAAAGCTTGGCAGAGGAATGTGATATAGACCCGTTTTTAGCCCTGATAGCAGCGGTGCGCGGATATAAAGACCCAACCGAGTTGGATGAATTTTTGTCGTGTGATACCCCTATTGACAGTCCGTTTAATCTGGCGGATATGCAAAAAGCGGTCGATGTTGTAAACGGCGCAATAGAAGAAAATAAACTTATTGCAATATATGGCGACTATGACTGTGACGGTGTGACAGCAACAACCTTGCTTTATACCTATCTTATGTCGCGCAGTGCTAATGTTATCTGTTATATACCCGACCGTGCCGACGAAGGTTATGGTATGAACATTCCGTCGGTTCAGAAGCTTGACGGAATGGGCGTTGGGCTAATTATAACTGTTGATAACGGAATAAACGCGCTTGAGGAGATAAAAGAGGCAAAATCAAGAGGCATCAGTGTCGTGGTGACCGACCATCATATTCCGGCGGGAGATTTGCCCGAAGCCGATGCTGTTGTTGACCCCCATAGAATAGATTGCGGCAGCGAGTTTAAAGAACTTTCGGGTGTTGGCGTGGCATTTAAGCTTATCTGTGCGCTTGAAAATAAGGAGCCGGAAGAACTATTACCGCAGTATGCGGATTTGGTAGCAATCGGCACTGTTGCGGATGTTATGCCCCTTGTTGATGAAAATAGGGTGTTTGTTCGTGAAGGACTTTTGTATATAAACAATACATCCCGCATAGGACTTTCTGCGCTTATCGAGGCTTCGGGCCTTGCCGATAAACAATTAAACGCGGGAAACCTTGCGTTTAATATTTCGCCGCGAATAAATGCGGCAGGCAGAATGGGCGACGCTATGCGAGCGGTTAAGCTCTTGTGTGCCGATACTGCCGAGACGGCAATGGCAATCGCATCCGAAATAAATTCGGATAATATGAATCGTCAGAAAATCGAGGGCGATATTGAAAAAGAAGCCATTTCCCTCATAGAATCACAAAAGCTCTATTACGATAGGGTTATTGTTGTGTGTGGTAAAAAATGGCACAAGGGTATTGTCGGAATAGCGGCAGCCCGCCTTGTCGAGCGTTACGGAAAACCTGTTATAATTTTGAGTGAGGAAGACGGAATTGTCATTGGCTCAGGCAGAAGTGTTGAGGGTTTTTCGCTTTTTGATGCCGTAAAAAAAGCCGAGGATATTTTGATTAAGTTCGGCGGTCACGAGTTGGCGGTCGGCCTTACCTTGGCGGAAAGTGATGTTCCGAGGTTCAGAGATACAATAAATACCTATGCCCGCAAAAAACCAATTTGCGTCCAAACAGTGCAGCTTGATTGTAAGCTCAACCCCGCGGCACTCTCAATTGATATGGCTGAGCTTTTGCAAGAGCTCCGACCCTTTGGCAAAGGCAATCAAGAACCCGTTTTCGGTATATATTCCCTTAAAATTGAAAGAATAAACCCAATAGCAAACGGAAAACATCTGCGCCTTATTTTAACAAGAGAATGTTCGGTGATACAGGCGCTCTTGTTCTCAAAAACGCTCGAAGCATTCCCGTTCGAAGTGGGAGACATTGTCGACATTGCCGTAACGCTTGATGTCAACGAATTCAGGGGAGAGAAGAATCTTAGCGTCATTGTTCGCGAAATTCGTCCCTCGGGCGAGAGCGAAGCGGATATAGAATCCTTGGTCGAATATAACGACTTTTATTCAAAAAATCCGCCTAGGGATTTGTCGCACATAACCCCGAGTCGCGATGAGATTGGCGTGGTATACCGCGCTATTGACCGCCCTTTAAACAAACAACTGCTTATAAACAAAATGATGGGCAGATTGCTTTGCGGCAAAACTAACATCGCTTGCGATGTTTTGTGTGAGCTTGGTTTAATTAAAGAGAAAACAATAGGCGGAAATATTGTGCTCCAAAGGGTTGACGGAGTGCGTTCCGATTTGGAAAAATCCGAAATTTTAAAGAGTTTGAAAGAAGGTGAAACCGAGTAATGAACGAAGTGTACGAAAAGGATTATCAAAGATTAGAGCAGGTGCTGAAAGAGCAAAACCTGAATTATGACTTTGATTCAATCAGAAAAGCGTATGAGTGTTGTGTCGAAGCACATAAGGGACAGCAGAGATTCACGCAAGAAGAATATTATATTCATCCGCTTTCTGTTGCTATTATACTTGCCCGCATGGGAATGGACAGCGAGTGTATCGAAGCGGCGCTTTTACACGATGTAATCGAGGATACGCCGATAACCCACGAAAATGTGGAAAAGCAGTTTGGAAGCTCGGTTGCAAACCTTGTTGAAGGCGTCACAAAGCTCGGAAAAATTCAGTTTACCTCTAAGGAAGAATTTCAGTCGGAAAATCTTAGAAAAATGCTCATAGCAATGAACGAGGATATCCGCGTAATCATAATCAAGCTCGCGGACCGTCTGCACAATATGCGCACGCTTGATGCCATGACCGATAAAAAGCAGCGTGAAAAATCTTTGGAAACGCTTGAGATTTTTGCACCCATAGCACACAGACTCGGTATTCGCGCGGTCAAAGAAGAACTCGAAGACCTTGCGATTATGCACCTTGACCCGATAGCATATAAGGAGGTTGAGGAACTTCTTTCGGCTCGCAGTCAGCAAAGAGAAGAAACACTTAAGAAAATACGCGAGAGAATAGAAGTGCATCTTAAAGAGGTGTTGCCCGATATTAATGTTACGATAGAAAGCCGAGTAAAATCCATACACGGAATCTACCGCAAGATGTATGTTCAGGGCAGAGATTTTGATGAAATATATGATATATACGCAGTGCGTATCATAGTCGATACAATCGCGGATTGCTACAATATTCTTGGAATAATGCACGATATGTTCCGTCCGATTCCCAATAGATTCAAGGACTACATCTCAACTCCGAAGCCAAACTTGTATCAATCCCTACACACTACAGTAATCAGCCGTGAGGGTATACCGTTTGAAATTCAAATCCGTACGTTTGATATGCATCATACGGCGGAATACGGCGTTGCGGCGCACTGGAAATATAAAGAGGGCATCAGTCGTGACGATAGAAAACTAGAACAAAGACTTTCTTGGATTCGTCAGATTCTTGAAGCTCAGAATGATGATGAAAATGCAGTCGACATTGTTCAGACCATAAAAACAGACCTGGCACAAGAGGACGTCTTTGCGGTAACACCCAAGGGTGATGTAATTAACCTGCCCGCAGGCTCGACGATAATCGACTTTGCGTTTGCAATTCACTCCGCTGTTGGAATAAGAATGGTTGGCGCAAAGGTTGACGGAAGAATTGTGCCACTCAATCATGTCATAAAAACGGGCGAAATAATCGAAATTTTGACCACAAATCAACAAAACCACGCGCCAAGTCGTGATTGGCTCAAGATTGCGGTTACAAATCAGGCAAAATCCAAAATACGTAGCTGGTTCAAAAAGGAGCGCCGCGCCGAAAATATTGAAACAGGACGCAGCGAGGTTGAAAGAGAATTTGCACGAAACGGCATCACTATGCCGCCGGCAGAGATGGAAAGCTTCATTTTGGAGCTTGCAAAAAAACAGCATCTTAACTCGGCAGAGGATTTTTATGCCGCAATAGGCTATGGCGGAATTTTGCTTTCAAAAATAATGCCGCGCATAAAGGACGATTATCAGAATCTAATAAAGCTTTCCAAACCCGTTAGCATTGAGGATGTTATCAAACCCGCAACACACAAGGCATCAAGCGGCGTAGAGGTAATGGGAATAGATAATTGCCTTATCAAACTCTCAAAGTGCTGCTCCCCCTTGCCCGGAGATGAAATTATCGGCTTTATTACAAGAGGTCACGGCGTTTCAATACACAAGCGCGATTGCGCCAATGTCCCCAAAAACATTGCCGATGCGCAGGAGCCTGAGCGTTGGGTAAATGCAAAATGGAATCTCGTACAGAGCGAAAGCTTTGTCGTTACACTTCAAATTATGGGGGTTGACCGTGACGGCTTTGTGCTTGATGTTACGGCAGCACTTTACAACATGAAGGTTACGGTTCACGCCATCAACGGAAGATGCCAAAAAAACGGCAGCTGTTCGGTTGTAGTTACGCTCAAAACCGCAGGCGTTGAGCATTTAAAGAGTATAATCGACCGTCTGTCAAAGCTGCGCGGTGTTTACGAAATAGAGAGGATACATCAGTAATGAAGGCTATAATTCAACGCGTAAACAACGCATCAGTAACGGTGGATAATGAAATAGTCGGCAGCATAAAAAAAGGCTTTTTGGTGTTGCTTGGTGTCTTTTCGGATGACACAAGCAAGGATGCTGAGCTTTTGGCAAAAAAGACGGCGGATTTGCGCGTGTTTTGTGACGAGAACGATAAAATGAATTTGTCGGCACTTGATATCGGAGGAGAAGTTTTGGTGGTTTCAAACTTTACTTTGTGTGCCGATGTCAAAAAAGGCAACCGCCCATCCTTTGTTAATGCAATGTCCCCGCAAACCGCAAATGAACTTTATGAGTATTATTGTGAATGCCTTAAAGACATCGGGATATGTAAGGTGGAAAAGGGTGTCTTTGGCGCCGATATGACCGTTAATATGGAGGGCAACGGCCCCGTCACAATAACACTTGATACGGAGATTTGGAGTAAATAAAATGGATATTTTAACACAGGCACAGGGCGCCTTCGGTGCGAATTGCTATATGGTTTCCACCAATGAAGCCGCCTTGCTTATAGACGTTTTTGAGCTAACACAAGTCGTTCGTGATTTCATAAACGCTAACCGCGAAAAGCAAATGATGATATTGACAACGCACCGCCATTTTGACCATGTTGCAGGCATATATGACGCACGTGCTCTGTCCGGCGCCAAGGTTGCTGTACATCAACTTGATGCTTGCGGCCTTGAAAACACAAAGGACAGCTTGGCGGATATGTTCTCAGTTTCGCAAAATACCTTTAAACCCGATGTTTTGATTAATGACGGAGATGTTATTAATATTGGCGATATCGCGGTTAAGGTGATTCATACACCGGGACATACCGAAGGTTCGGTCTGCTTTATAATCGAAAATGTAATTTTCAGCGGCGATACGCTTTTCAGACAAAGCGTGGGCCGTGTGGATTTTCCGGCAGGAAGCGAATCGGAGCTTAGAAATTCGCTCAAAAAATTATTTGCACTTAATGAGGATTACACAGTCTATCCGGGACATTATGAGCCCACAACAATTTTTTATGAGAAAAAATATAACCCGTATTGTTGAGAGATGTTATGATATTAGCTATTATAAACAACAAATTTAATTACGAGCTCGAAAAGCTTTGCCGTATATATCTTCCGTTTGAAAAAATAGAGATTACCGATAGCGAAACAAATGAGGAAAATGCGGCGGTTGCAAAGCTAGAGACCGACGGTGACAGTACACTGCTATACGCTTCTTTGAAGCTTGACGGAAAGAGCTCTTGCCATAGTGATAGTGTTAAAAACGACATAGAAAACTATGACGATACCTGTGAGAGAGTATTAGCAACACAGCTTCTTTATTGCTTTTATGATATAACAAAATATATGCCGCCTTGGGGAATTCTCACTGGAGTGCGCCCCGCCAAGCTGTATTCACGCCTTTGCACAAGCGAGGGAGCAATAGAAGCAGAAGAATATTTTGAAAAGAAACTGCTCGTGTCACAAAACAAAATTTCTCTTTGCAGACAAACGCGGGAGAAGGAAGAGCAGATAATATCCTTATCAAGCCCGAAGTCGTATAGCCTTTATATATCAATACCGTTTTGCCCCAGCCGATGCACATACTGCTCGTTCGTATCCCATTCGATTGAACAGGCGAAAAAAATAATACCGCAGTATGTGGAACTTCTTTGCAATGAACTTGAACTAACGGCTAAAACTGCCGCATATAACGGCCTTAAGCTCGAAACAATATATATCGGTGGCGGAACACCCACCACTCTTACAGCGGAGCAGTTAAAGACCGTGCTGGATACAGTCTTTGCTTTTTTTGATACCTCACATTTGCGCGAATTCACTGTTGAGGCGGGAAGACCCGACACCATAACGCGTGAAAAATTAGAGGTGCTCAAAGCAGCGGGAGTAACCCGCATAAGCATAAACCCACAGACAATGAATGACAGTGTCCTTGCCGCCATAGGCCGCCGTCATACCGCAAAAGAGACAAAGGATGCTTTTTATCTTGCAAGAGAAATAGGCTTCGATAATATAAATATGGATTTAATAGCGGGTCTGCCGAGCGATAGTTTTGAAAGCTTTCAAAACACACTCGAAGAGATAGCAGCCCTCTCGCCCGAAAGTGTTACAGTGCATTCGCTTTCAATGAAACGCGCCTCAACGTTGTCCACAGGCGGAATTCGTCCTGATATAACTGTTGGCACAGAGGCGGCAAAAATGGTCGACTTTGCGCAAAAAACACTCGCAGAAAATAAAATTGTGCCATACTATATGTATAGACAGAGTAAGACTGTCGGCAACCTTGAAAATGTCGGCTATGCTAAGTCGGGCAAGGAATGTCTTTACAATGTTTATATTATGGATGAAACACATTCAATATTAGGCTGCGGTGCATCGGCCGTCACAAAGCTAAAAGAGCCTAACGGAAACTATATTGAAAGAGTCTTTAACTATAAGTATCCTTACGAATATATTACGCGCTTTGAAGAATTGGCGCAAAGAAAGACGAGGATTACACAGTTTTATGAAACTTACCGTTGATTTCATCAATAAACGTGCAACAGATGATATTTCTTCGTTTATAAAAGGCGGAAAGTCTCATTCTTGAATTGTCAGGGTTTTTATGTTATATTAATAAAAAACGAAAGGAACGGTTTTATGGAGTTTTTTGAGGACGCAATAAATAAAGCAAAGGATGCCTTTGATGTGGCATATAAAAAGACGAACGATGTTGTTGCAATACAAAAGCAAAAATTTGATATAGCAACAAAGGAATCAAAGCTTTCAAAGGAGTTTTTGGAGTTTGGAAAGCTTTGTTTTGAGAGTGTTATAAACGGTTCTGAAATCAGCAGTGAAGCTAAACTGATGGCTGAAGACATCGCAAAAAAACAGGCGGATATCGAAAAAGCCAAAACTGAGGTTCTGCGTGCACAGGGCAAGAAAATCTGTGGCAACTGCGGGATGGCAAATGTCTCTGCTGCGCATTTTTGTTTTGCTTGCGGCGAGAGCTTTATTTCTGAAGAATAATATTAAGGCGCCCTTTGGCGCCTTTTTAAATGTGAGGTACATATGCAAACTAAAAAGATTGGAATTGTAATAGCCGATGATATGGAATATGCCCCAATTCGCTCAATGAAGGGCGAAGAGTTTTCCTTTTATAAGCGTGAAGGACATAAATTTGTGTTTTCAAACGAAGAAAGAAAAATAGAGTTATATACCGTTTGTTGCGGAATCGGAAAAACCAATTCAGCAGCCGCAGCTATGTATTTGATAGATAATGGTTGCTCGGTTATTTTAAACACGGGACTCTCAGGCGGAATGTCGGGTGTTCGCAGGGGAGATATAACCTTTTGCGACAGTTATATAGAACACGATTTCGACCTTACGCCACTTGGTTATAAAAAAGGTGAAAAGCCGTCGCAAAAATATATTTATGAATCGGACAAGCTGTTGCTTGAATTTTTCAGAACACTTTATCCAAATGCCCGCGTCGGCATGGCGGTAACGGGAGACTGTTTTGTGTGTGACGATGCGCTTAGAAAACAGCTTATTGAAAGCTATTCGCCTATGAGCTGTGATATGGAATCGGCTGCGATTGCGTCTGTCTGTGATATGGCAAATGTTCCTTTCTTAGCGGTGCGTCGCGTATCGGATGATGCAGGTGACGATGCGGCAGGAAATTATCAGGCAATGAATGATAACGAAACCTTTGATTTAGCTGTATTCACAGTGGGTGCAGTAAAAGAAATGCTGCGTTTGGACGAACTTTTTTAATAGGAAGATTATATGAATAAATCAAAACAACAAAGCTTTGAAAAAGGTGCGGTTGTTTTAATTATTGCAACCGCAATATCCAAAATTATCGGTGCGCTGTTTAAAATTCCCCTTAATAATTTGATTGGCGATTTGGGCTTTGGATATTATTCATCGGCGTATGACCTGTTTTTGCCGATTTATGGAATTTCAATGACGGGCTTGCCGATAGTGGTTTCGCAAATGGTTTCAAGCCGTGTGGCAGAAACCAAATTCCGCGATGCAAAAACAGTCTTTAATATTTCCAAAACGGCATTTTCCGCCGCGGGACTTTTAATAACGTTTTTGATGATTTTGCTAATAAACCCATTTTTAAAGCTAACCGATATGACGGGCGCATCGCTTTATAGTTTGCTTAGCATTGCGCCTGCAATTTTCTTTTGTTTTTTAATCTCTGCATATCGCGGATATTATGAGGGACTCAATAATATGTATCCCACCGCAGTCTCAAATGTTATCGAAGCAGTATGCAAGCTTGTCTTCGGTTATACGTTTGCGTATATAACGATGAAAACGAGTAAAAACGTTGCATATGCCGCCGCAGCTGCTATATGGGGTGTCACTATCGGTATGATTTTGGGCACGCTTGCTGTTATGTTGCTTGGAAAAACAAAGGGCTACGGCATACAAAAAAGCCAATGCGATAATTCACTCAAAACCGAAAACAAGCGCTCACTATTGAAAATAATTTTTGTTCTCTCGGTCCCCATCGTTTTAAGCTCGCTTATCACTAACATCCCGTCACTTATTGATGTGGTGACTATAAAATGGCAACTTGGCAGACTGATGGCAGAGCACGGAGATTTCATAAAAACCATTTATAATGAATCGATAAACAGCTATAACCGCGAAGCAAATACCGTGCTCTCAGATAGCACGATACCGACATTTTTGTATGGTGTGCGAAGTAAAACATATACGATTTATAATTTGATACCAACCATAGCCGCGGTGCTGGGTGTCAGCGCTTTGCCCACCCTTGTTAACGTGTGGTGTGCAAAAAGGGAAGACAAGAGAGAAATAAAAAAATGCATAAATTCCGTTTTGCGTTTTACTTCCTTGCTCGTTTTTCCGGCAGGTGTTGGTATGATAGCAGTAGCCCCGCAGATAATGGAGCTTTTGTATGACTCCTTCGCTTCGGTGCAAATCGGCGCACCGCTCTTGAGAATATATGGCGCGGCAGCCTTATTTGCGGGTATGTGCGTTCCGCTTATGAATATGCTGCAAGCGGTAGAAAAGCATTATGCAGCACTTTACAATATGATTGTGGGATTGGTTATAAAAATCATATTAAACATTGTGCTGGCTTCTGTTCCACGAATAAATGTAAACAGTGCGGCAATAGGAACACTTTGTTGCTATGCGGTTATATTTATTCTTAATTTCCATACCCTTGTAAAGCATACGGGTGTTATGCCCGATATAACCGCAAACATATTAAAACCATTTGCGGCAGCGCTTGTGTGTGGGGGCAGTGCATATTTGTTTGTTTGTTCTCTCGGAGTCAGCAGTGTAGCTACAATTTTGGCAATTATGTTTGCCGCAATCGTGTATGCTGTTATGGTTTTATTGTTAAAAGTGGTTACATTTGAAGAACTTTTAAGCCATTTGAGAATAAAAAATCGCAAATTTAGTCAAAAAATGTAGAAAAATAGCCAAAAATTATCCACATTTTGCTATGTTTACAATAAATATTATATATAACACTTGATTTTTTAAAAAATATGTGTTAAAGTAATATCGGTGGCTTATTGGCTTGTCCAAAGCCTGAATTTTTTAAGAATGGCGGATGCCATATAATATTTTGGAGGTTATTGAAATGAACAAGGCAGAATTAGTAGCAGCAATTGCTGAAAAAGCAGGTATTTCTAAGAAGGATGCAGATGCAGCAGTAGCAGCATTTGTAGCAACAGTTGAAGAAGCTCTTAAGAAGGGCGACAAGGTTTCCTTGGTTGGCTTTGGTAGCTTCGAGGTTCGCAAGCGCAACGCAAGAACCGGTATCAATCCTCAGACAAAAGAAACAATCAAAATCGCAGCTTCAAAGGCTCCTGTTTTCAAGGCAGGTAAGGCATTCAAGGATGCTGTTGCAAAGTAATTAGTTTTACTTAAATCTAAAGCCGCCGAATACGGCGGCTTTTAGTTTTGGAAGGTATGTATGAGATTAGATAAATATTTGAAGGTATCACGCCTTATAAAGCGCCGTACCGTAGCAAACGAGGCTTGCGATGCAGGTCGAGTTTCGGTAAACGGAAAGGTAGCGAGAGCCTCGTATGATGTCAAGGTTGGTGACCAAATAGTCATTTCGTTTGCGGGTCACACCGTATCGGTTGAGGTGCTTTCGGTCAGCGAGGTTGTTCGCAAGGATGAAGCGGCACTTTTATATCGAATTATATGATTTCGGTTATAGTCTTCTCTGTGTTTTCATAAAGATAAAACACAGGGGGGATTTTTTTGTCTGACGAAAAAAATATTACACACAGCATAATAATGGAGAAACGCAAAAACCTGACGGTTACGGGGGTCTTGGAGGTCGTGAGTTTTGATGAAGCGGCTGTTATAATGATAACCGAAATGGGAGAGATTACGGTAAAAGGAAGCGAGCTTCATATATCAGGCTTCAATCGTGATACGGGTGACTTGTCAATGGATGGCGTTATAAACGGTTTAGCCTACACCGATGACCGAAAAAACGGCGGCTCTTTGTGGAGCAGAATATTTAAATAATATGTGGGAAGTAGACAGTAGCGCTCAGATTATAACCTTTTTAATCTCACTGTTGATCGGTGCGGTTTTTTCTGTTATATATGATATTTTTAAATCGGTTCGCGTATGTTTTCGGTGCAATAAAGTGTCGGTGTTTTTTCAGGATATACTTTTTTCGATTATATGCACATTTATAACCTTTTGCCTTTGCATTTTGCAAACCAAGGGTCAGCCACGGGCGTTTGTGCTCTTTGCGATTGCAGTGGGCTTTTTTGTTATGCGTATGTTGCTTTCGAGGTTTTTTGTTTTTATATTTTGTGCGATTTTAAGGTTTATTTTAAAAATAAAAAGACGGGTTGATTCTGTTTTGAAAGCCATTTTTTACAAAATTAGTAAAAAATGCGTCGAAATGTTTAAAAAGTTTCAAAAAAAGATTAAAAAAGGCTTGAAAGGTGCGAAAGGGTTGTTGTATAATCAATTAAAACATAAAAGAGTAGCGGATGTTGATGGTGCTTAGCATTCGCGGTGATAATAGGATGATTTAAATGAATAACAGACCAAAGAAAAAGCACAGTGTCATTCGCCGAGTGCTGTTGCTTGTGGTTTCGGTATATCTTTTATATTCGTTAGGTGATTTGCAGTTTCAGCTTATAAAACAACGTAAAGAATACAATCAGCTTAACGAGCAAAAAAAGGTTATGGAACAAAAAATATCTGAGCTTGAGCGTCTGCTTGAAAACGGAACAGAGGCGCAGATTGTTGAAAAAGCCGCGCGCGAGCGCTTAGGATATGTCTATGCCGACGAACAGGTTTACGTGGACATATCGGGCAAATAGTTTTTAAGAGGGTTACAAGGAGGAAAATCAGGCGTTTATGCAGTTAACCGTGGGAGAAATTGTTGAGGGAAAGGTAACGGGAATCACCAATTTTGGCGTTTTTGTTGACCTTGGCGAAAACAGAACAGGAATGGTACATATTTCAGAGGTCGCACAAACCTATGTAAATAATATTAGTGACCATGTAAAACAAGGCGACGTTGTCAAAATGAAGGTTCTTGATATAGGCGAAGGCGGAAAGATTAGCCTCAGCATTAAACGCGCAGAAGAACCAAAACCTCGTCAGCGCAAACCCTCAAAACCACCCAAGCCGGATAACTCGTTTGTCTGGACTGAGAGGCGTGATGAATCTGCTTCATTTGAGGATATGCTTAACAAATTCAAGCAACTGAGTGATGACAAATTTTCTGACCTTAAGCGCAAGAATGCCGACACAAGACGTTCCCGCCGCGGTACGAGATAATTTTCGGATATTTATCGGCAGGCATTATTTTATGTCTGCCGTTTTATTTTTTAGGACGGAGTATTAAATGGAAAAAATAAAAATGACTGCAATATGCCTTTTTGGAACAGAGGGCATATTAGCAGATGAACTTAAAAGAATGGATGCACAGAACGTTACGGCGGATAATGGCAGGGTAGATTTCGAGGGTGACTTTTCAATGCTTGCCCGTGCCAATATATGCAGCCGTTTTGCAGAGCGTATCTTAATAAACGTCGGAGAGTTTTCAGCGCTGTCCTTTACCGACCTTTTTGAAGGTTTAAAAGCAATAGCGTGGGAAGATTATCTCTCAAGGGACGATACCTTCCCCGTTACGGGCTGGAGCATTAATTCGAAGCTTTCAAGCATACCCGACTGTCAGTCGATAATCAAAAAAGCGGTTGTTGAAAGACTGAAAACAAAATATTCGGTCTCGTGGTTTGAAGAAACGGGACCGGAATACAAAATCAGATTTTCCATTTTCAAGGATAAAGTAACCGTTATGATTGATACCTCGGGGGAGGGGCTTCACAAGCGCGGTTACAGAAAGTTGGGAAATGATGCGCCGATTAAGGAAACGCTTGCAGCGTCAATGTGTGACCTCGCGCGTATATATCCCGATACTCAACTGTTTGACCCATTCTGCGGTTCGGGAACAATACTTATAGAGGCGGCATTAATGGCAACCAAAACTGCCCCCGGTCTTCGCCGATTTTTCGCGGCAGAGCGTTTTTCCTTCATACCGCGTGAGGTTTGGCAGCAAGAACGTATGCGCGCGCAGGATAATATTCTGCACGATGTGGAATTTACAGCCACAGGCTTTGATATCGACCCGCGCGCCGTTGAACTTACAATGCATAATGCCAAAAAAGCGGGTGTTGCAAAATATGTCAAGGCATCAGTCGGTGATGTCAGAAACTTTGATAACGGACAAGGCCGCAGCCTTACAATAACAAATCCGCCTTACGGTGAACGTCTGCTTGATATCAGAGAAGCAGAAGATTTATATAAAATTATGGGCGAAAGATTTGAAAAAGCACAGGGAAAAAAGTATTTTATCATAAGTCCGCACGATGAGTTTGAAAAGCATTTCGGCAGAATAGCAGATAAACGCAGAAAGCTCTATAACGGTATGATAAAATGTCAGTGCTATATGTATTTTAAAGGGTAGGGATGAAAATGAGATATGTGTTTTTGGTCAACCCCGTGGCAGGAAAAGGCAAGGGACCGGAAAAACTTGTTCCCATAATTGAAGAATATTTTAAAGGAAAAGACGTGGAGTATAAAATTATAATTACTTCTGCGCCTGACGATGCGCGAATCAAGGCAATGAACGAGGCGCAAAAGGGTGACAAGGTTAAGATTTTTGCCTGCGGTGGCGACGGCACATTTTTCGAGGTGCTTAACGGCATATACGGATATGACAATGTTGAAATTGGTGTAATTCCGTGTGGCTCGGGCAACGACTTTTTGAGATTTTTTGATAATTCAGAGCCGTTCTCGGATGTTTCGGCACAGTTTGAAGGCCGAGCCGTTGAAACTGACGTGATAAACGCTGACGGAGTTTATTGTATGAATATCTGTTCACTTGGTATGGATGCTGTGGTGGCCGATGATATGACACTCTTTAAAAATATTCCGTTCGTATCGGGAAGCATGGCGTATAAGCTCTCAATTGTAAAAACCCTTTTGGGAAAGATAGGCAAAAAGGCAAAAATCACGGTTGACGGAAAATGTCTCGGTGTGATTGATTGCTTATTTGCCGTTTGCGCAAACGGAACAACATACGGAGGCGGATATAAAAGCACACCCTCGGCAAATCCTTTTGACGGAAAGCTTGAGTGGTTGATTGTCAAAACAATTCCGAAGCTTAAAATTCCGCCACTGTTAAAGCTCTATGAACAGGGAAAACACGAGGACCTTCCCATTTGTATGCATGGCAGCTGTTCGGTTATGGAGATTGAAACGGAGGACGACTCGCCGATAAATCTTGATGGTGAGATAATACATAAAAACAAAATTCGTTTTGAGATTGTAAAAAAAGCAGTTAAATTTATATTGCCAAAAGGTGTTTTTGAAAAGTATCGAGATTTAATTTACACTTGTGTGTAATAGGAAAGGCAATTTTTGGCTATATTATATAAGAGATTAATAAATTGTAAAAAAATTACAAAAAAGTATTGCAATTTCCAAAAAAGCGGTTAAAATATAAATTAGCACTCCAAAGTTTCGAGTGCTAATTGTGAAATTTTAAAAAATACACAGGAGGATTTTTTATGACTATAAAGCCATTAGCAGACAGAGTGGTTACTAAGGCCGTTAAGGCAGAAGAAACAACCAAAAGCGGAATTATACTTACCGCAGCAGCTCAGGAAAAACCGCAGGTAGCAGAGATTGTTGCCGTAGGTCCTGGCGGACTTGTTGACGGTAACGAGGTTGAGATGTATGTTAAGGTTGGCGACAAGGTGCTGACAAGCAAATATTCAGGAACCGAAGTTAAGATTGACGGTGAAGAATACAGCATCATTCGTCAGTCAGATATTTTAGCAATTGTTGAATAGGAGGCATTTTCATGGCTAAGGAAATAATTTTCGGCGAGGAAGCCCGCAAGGCGTTGCAGTCGGGTGTTGACCAGCTCGCAAATGCAGTAAAGGTGACATTGGGACCCAAGGGACGCAATGTCGTTTTGGACAAAAAATTCGGTGCACCGCTTATCACAAATGACGGTGTTACAATAGCAAAGGAAATCGAGCTTGACGACCCGTTTGAGAATATGGGCGCACAGCTTGTAAAGGAAGTATCGGTTAAGACCAACGATGCAGCGGGCGACGGCACAACAACCGCAACCGTTTTGGCACAGGCTCTCATCTGTGAGGGTATGAAGAACGTTGCTGCAGGTGCAAACCCGATGATTGTTAAAAAGGGTATAAACAGAGCGGTTGATACCGCTGTAAATACAGTTGTTGCTAATTCTCAAAAGGTTAGCGGAAGTCAGGATATCGCACGTGTTGCAACCATTTCCGCAGGCGACGAGGTTATAGGAAACCTTATCGCAGAAGCAATGGAAAAGGTTTCGGCAGACGGCGTTATCACTGTTGAAGAATCCAAAACAGCCGAGACATATTCAGAGGTTGTTGAGGGTATGCAGTTTGACCGCGGATACATCACACCCTATATGGCAACCGATACAGATAAAATGGAAGCCATTATTGATGAGCCGCTCGTTCTTATCACAGACAAAAAGATTTCCAACATACAAGAAATTCTTCCCCTTCTTGAGCAGATTGTGCAGGCAGGCAGAAAGCTTGTTATAATCGCAGAGGATATAGAGGGCGAAGCACTCTCCACAATTATCGTAAACAAGCTTCGCGGAACATTTACCTGTGTTGGTGTTAAGGCTCCCGGCTTTGGCGACCGCAGAAAAGATATGCTTCAGGATATAGCAATCCTTACAGGCGGTCAGGTAATCACAGAGGAACTCGGCCTTGAACTCAAGAACGCAACCGTTGATATGCTCGGTACTGCACGTCAGGTAAAAATCGGCAAGGAAAACACCATTATAATTGACGGCGCAGGCGATAAGGAAGAAATCCGTTCACGCGTTGCACAGATTCGCGGACAGATTGAAACCACAACATCTGACTTTGATCGCGAGAAACTTCAGGAAAGACTTGCTAAACTTGCAGGCGGCGTAGCTGTTATCAAGGTTGGCGCAGCAACCGAAATTGAAATGAAGGAAAAGAAGCTCCGCATTGAAGATGCTCTTGCAGCAACCAAGGCAGCTGTTGAAGAGGGCATCGTTGCAGGCGGCGGTGTTGCACTTATCAACGCAATCCCCTCTGTTAAGGAATTGTTTGATGCAACAACAGGCGATGAGAAAACAGGTATAAACATTGTTCTCAAATCGCTCGAGGCACCCGTTCGTCAGATTGCTGCGAACGCAGGTCTTGAAGGCTCTGTAATTGTTGATAAGATTCTCTCAAGCGGAAAAGTAAACTACGGCTTTGACGCATACAAGGAAGAATATACCGATATGCTTTCAGCAGGTATAGTTGACCCGACAAAGGTAACCCGTTCAGCACTTCAGAACGCAGCTTCGGTAGCATCAATGGTGCTCACAACCGAGTCACTCGTTACCGAGAAGAAAGAAGATGCCGCTGCACTCGCAGCTGCACAGGCAGCAGCCGCAGCAGGTGCCGCAGGCGGAATGTATTAATTTTAAAAACCACCCTTGTTAAAAACAAGGGTGGTTTTTATATGTCTGCAAACAAATGGCGAAAATATGCACTTATGTTTTATATGTCGCACAATAAAAATATATTAAAATAAGTTTTAATATATTCAGTTATGTAATTATTACTAATCTATGTAATAATAGTTGTATAATGTTACAAATATGCACAATACACATTGAAAAATGTTGATAAAAAATGTATAATATATACAACGAAATACGAAAGGCGGTGGACAAAATGTTTCATTTGTCGATAAGGATGTTTTTGACATAACAAATCGAAACATCCTTTGTAGCAGAAGTTTTATGTTTTTTTAGAACGGAGGATGTTTTATAAAAAATTATTAGTTATAGTATTGTCGCTAATGTTAATTTGTTAGTTGTTTGCTGTTTCAACGTCAGCAATTGGCAATAAAACAAAACTGTTGGAAACTACAGAGCAAGATGGCGATTATTCCGTTAATGCAAACCCATATACAAGTTATGCATATAGTAAGACCAGAGCAGTAAACTATGCTATGGAATTTTACAACAGAAGAAACAGTTATTTTTATTCAACAAGCCGAAATTGTACTAATTTTGTTTCTCAGTGTGTTTCATATGGATTTGGAAGTACTACCGGTTATACAACCTCAACATCATATAGAATGAGAAATAATAATAACATATCTACCGGCTGGTTTGCTGGTTCTGGAGGCGGAAGTTCGGCGTGGGAGTCGGTTAATCCTCACTGGACATATATGCTTTCAACAAAACCAAACGCAGGGGGACCTCGCGCTATGGAAATCTCGTCATCGCAAGTATGTGTAGGCGATGTTATGCAACTCAACTTTGATAACGATGGTACTTATGAGCATTCAGTAATATGTGTACAAGCGAGTCCGTTAAAATTCGCACAAAACACAGATGATGCTTTGAAACTTTTTACTCAATATTCAAGTAATTATGGTAAGAGATATTATCGACCTACATCATATCGCGTATATTAAGGAGTCTTTGAATTTATGAAACGTATAATATGCATTTTTCTTACTTTGATTTTAGCGACATTTGTTGTTGCATGCGGAAACAAGGTGCCCGAAACACCACAAGAGGTTGTAGAGGAATTTTATTCGCGGTTTACTCAATGCGTAACAGATATGGAATATCCCGAAGCAGATGATATTTTGGATATGGATTCAATACAATCGTATAATCTTGTATCAAGAGTAAAAGAATCTATATTGTTGCAAACGCTAATGTTTGAGGCGGGAGAACCTATAGGAACAGAATATGCAAAATATAAACTTGAGTTTAAGGAAACAAAATATATTGACGAAAACAAGGTAAGAATTACGGTCAATGTAATTGATTCTGGTAATAAAAAACCAGAAGCAACAGCTCTTCATGTGTATTTTGGTGTAAATTATTTTACCCTTTTAAAAAAAGATGGAAAGTGGAAGATAACCACCCGTGAAATTGAAGGCGTAGGAATACCGACACTGGAAAAGTATCATATGGATAAAAAGGTAGAGTTTGACCCGAAAGCAATAGAAGAGTCCTGGAGACAGGGCAGATAAAAATAAGTAAACAAATTATAATGAAGACCCCGAATTTCGCAAGAAATTCGGGGTTTTATTTGACAATTTTACTTTGTGGGTTTATTATTATATTAACAAACAGCATATTTTCAAGGAGTAGTTAAAAATGCGCAAAGACCTTTCAATGTTACTTGATTTGTATGAAATGACAATGTCAAACGGATTTTTTGACAGTGAGTATAATAAGGACACGATTGTTTATTTCGATATGTTCTTCCGTCGTGTGCCCGATAATGGCGGTTTTGCTGTGATGGCGGGACTCGAGCAACTGATGGAGTATTTCAACAATCTGTCCTTTTCGGATGATGATATCGAGTATCTTGATTCTCTCGGTCTGTTTTCAAAAGAGTATTTGGACTATCTTCGTGATTTTAAATTTTCTTGTGATGTTTGGGCTGTCCCCGAGGGAACACCCATCTTCCCGAATGAGCCGCTTGTGACCGTGCGCGGTCCCGCGCTTCAGGCGTTCTTGGTTGAAACGATGGTTTTGCTCACAATAAATCATCAGTCGCTTATTGCCACAAAGGCAAACAGAATTGTGCGCGCGGCAGAGGGAAGAGCAGTGCTCGAATTCGGCTCAAGACGTGCACACGGGTATGATGCCGCAATTTATGGTGCGCGCGCCGCTATGATAGGAGGCTGTGCGGGAACTGCCTGTGTTAAGGCTGCTAAAGATTTCGGTGTTGCCGCATCGGGAACAATGGCACACAGCTGGGTGCAGCTTTTTGATAATGAGTATCTTGCGTTCAAGACATACGCAGAAAAATATCCGAACTCGTGTACATTGCTTGTCGATACGTACAATGTACTCAAATCGGGTGTGCCTAACGCAATAAAGGTATTTGACGAGGTGTTAAAGCCCTTAGGCGCAAGACCCAGAGGCATCCGCATAGACAGCGGAGATATAACCTATCTCACAAAGAAGTGCAGAAAAATGTTGGATGACGCGGGCTATCCTGATTGTAAAATTGTTGTTTCCAACTCGCTTGACGAATATCTGATAAGAGATATGCTGCTTCAGGGCGCCCAAGTTGATAGCTTCGGTGTTGGTGAGCGACTCATAACTGCATCAAGTGAAGCGGTATTCGGCGGTGTTTATAAGCTTGCCGCGGTCGATAAAAACGGCGAGATAATTCCTAAAATTAAGGTCAGCGAAAACACCGCAAAGATAACTGTGCCCGGTATTAAAATTCCGTGGCGCCTTTATGATAGGGAGACGGGCAAAGCCATTGCCGATGTTATTACCCTGAACGACGAGAAAATCGACGATAGCAAACCATACGAAATCTTTGACCCTGTGCACACTTGGAAACGCAAAACCGTAACTAATTTTATTGCAAGGAAACTGCAGATTAAGATTATGGAAAACGGAAAACAGGTGTATGAAAGCCCGAGTGTCAGCGAGATAAAGGAATATTGCAAGGAGCAGGTTGAGAACCTTTGGGACGAGGTAAAGCGCTTCGAAAAACCGCATAACTATTATGTTGACCTCTCGCAAAAGCTTTGGGATTTGCGCTTTAAATTGTTGTCTGAAAAATCATATGACGGAGATGAGAAAAAATGAAAAAAATAATTGCATTATTATTGGCTCTTCTTATGATATTTACACTTTCTGCATGTGGCAAGGAAGAAGAAAAAGATAAAACCGCAAAAGCCACGATAGACTCATATGCAGAAAAGGGTGAAATACCCGAAATCAAGGTGTCACTCGGAACAACGGTTGATAAGGTGAAGGAGGTTTTTCCCGCACCCTCTAATGATGTTGACGAAGAAAATAAAGATGTCCTGTTGGGCGAAACCGAGGGAACGCTTGCTGTATGTCTTGAGACCTTTAACGCATCATTTTACTATGAAAAAGCCAATATCGAGCACGGCATTTCCGTGATTGCCGTAACGGGCGGCAGTGTTTTTGGCCTTGAACTTGGAAACACAACCACAAAGAGTGATATAACATCAAAATTGGAAGCAAAATATACCGAGAGTATTGCCACACCCGAGCAACAATATTTTTTGCCGGGCTACTCTGAAAACTGTCAAATTATATCTGCAACTTTTGGAAAAATCCGACTTGATTTTTTCCTCTCTGATGGTTTTTTGATTGCGGCAACACTTACCAACACAGAATATTGGACAGATTGACAAAAAGCGGGGACAAAATCCCTGCTTTTTTGTCTTTAATTTCGTTGACAAAACATTATAATTATGATATAATCTTCTAGAAATAAATCTTTAAGAGACAATCCCGTGAGGTTGGCAAGATTTGAATGAATATGAAAAAGCGAGATACGGCACCGCTGTATCATATTTTTGTATGTCTGTCCTGCCGATAACGGCAGGATTTTTTTGTAGAAAGGAATAAAAAAATGAGCGGTATGCAGATAAAAAACAAATTCGAGTTTGTGGGTATTGATAATACCTTGTCTGCTTGTCCCCATTTTTCAAAAACAGCTGATTTGTCAGGTTCGTTTACTATTTTTCCCGGCTTTTGCGATGTGCATGTGCATTTTCGTGAGCCGGGTTTTTCATATAAAGAAACAATTCTGTCAGGAAGTGCGGCAGCGGCACGCGGCGGATACACGGCGGTATGCACAATGCCAAATCTCAATCCGGTGCCCGACAGCGCAGAGAATTTAAAGAAACAGCTTGACATTATAGAAACCGATTCGTGCATTAACATTTACCCGTATGGCTCCATAACTGTGGCGCAGTGGGGAGAAAAACTATCCGATATGGAATCACTGGCGAGTGATGTTGTGGCTTTTTCGGATGACGGACGAGGAGTGCAGAGTGATGGTTTAATGCGCCTTGCAATGCGGAAAGCAAAGTCGCTTGGCAAAATGATTGTTGCACACTGTGAGGATAATTCATTGTTAAGAGGCGGATATATCCACGACGGCGAGTATGCCAAAAAACATGGTCATAAAGGAATCTGCAGCGAGAGCGAATATAAACAAATTGAGCGCGACTTAAAGCTTGTCGAAGAAACGGGCTGTAAATATCACATATGCCACATTTCGACAAAAGAGAGCGTTGAACTAATACGAAATGCAAAGCAAAGAGGACTTGATGTCACCTGCGAGACGGCACCGCACTATCTCGTGCTGGATGACGGAGATTTGTTGGAGGACGGAAGATTTAAAATGAATCCGCCTTTGCGAAGCAAAGAAGACCGCTTAGCGCTTGTAGAAGGCATAAAGGACGGCACCATTGATATGATAGCGACCGACCATGCGCCCCACTCAAAAGAAGAAAAAAGCAAGGGGCTTTCGGGAAGCGCGTTTGGAATAGTCGGACTTGAAACGGCGTTTTCGGTGCTTTATACACACCTTGTCAAAAAGGATGTTATAACGCTAGAAAAATTAATAGACCTTATGGCAATAAATCCGAGAAAACGGTTTTCGATACCTTTGGGTGACGATTATACGGTTTGGGATTTGGATGCAGAATATGTGGTAGACCCAAACGAATTCTTGTCAAAAGGCAGGGCAACACCCTTTGAAAAAGAGAAACTGACGGCAAAATGCGTTTTGACTGTTTGTAACGGAAAAACTGTATATAAAAGCAATTGATTTTGGAGGAAGAGAAAATGGCAAAAAGAACAGATATTAAAAAAATACTTATAATCGGCTCCGGCCCTATCGTAATCGGACAGGCCGCAGAGTTTGACTATGCAGGAACACAGGCATGTCTTGCATTGCGTGAGGAGGGCTATGAGGTAATACTTTGTAACTCAAACCCCGCCACCATAATGACCGATACCGTTATCGCCGATAAGGTGTATATGGAACCGCTTACACTTGAGTTTGTAGCAAAGATTCTGCGCTATGAGCGTCCCGACGCCATAGTTCCCGGAATCGGCGGTCAGACAGGACTCAATATTGCAATGCAGCTTGAGAAGAAGGGCGTGCTTAAAGAGTGCGGAGTTGAGCTTCTCGGAACAAGCAGCGAGAGTATTGAACGCGCAGAGGATAGAGAACTGTTTAAAGAACTTTGTCAGTCAATAGGCGAGCCGACCATACCTTCCGAAATCACATATAGCATAGATGAGGCAAAAATTGCCGCACAAAACATTGGCTATCCCGTTGTTTTGCGTCCCGCATTCACACTTGGCGGAACGGGCGGCGGCTTTGCAAACAATGAAGAAGAACTTGTTGAAATAGGACTTAATGCGTTTAAGCTTTCTCCCGTTCACCAGGTGCTTATTGAAAAGAGCGTCAAGGGATATAAGGAAATCGAGTTTGAGGTAATGCGTGATTCTAATAACCACGCAATAACCATCTGCGGTATGGAAAACATCGACCCCGTTGGCGTTCATACGGGCGACTCCTTGGTTGTGGCTCCCATTATGACACTTAATGACCACGACCTTAAGATGCTCAACGACAGCGCAATAAAAATCATAAAGGAACTCAAAATCGAAGGTGGCTGTAACGTTCAGTTTGCGCTTAATCCCGAAACAAGTGAGTATTATCTCATAGAGGTAAACCCGCGTGTTTCCCGCTCATCCGCCCTGGCTTCAAAGGCAAGCGGATATCCGATAGCACGTGTTACAGCAAAAATTGCCGTTGGTATGGCACTTGAAGATATTACTATTGCAAATACAACTGCAGCGTTTGAGCCTTCGCTCGACTATGTTGTTGCAAAATTGCCGCGTTTCCCGTTTGATAAGTTTGCATCAGCTGCAAACACACTCGGCACACAGATGAAGGCGACGGGTGAGGTTATGGGCATAGGCTCAAACCTTGAAGAATGCTTGCTTAAATCTGTGCGTTCACTTGAAATCGGTGCAAACCATTTCCATCTTCCTAAGTTTGATTCCTTTAAGACCGAAGAGTTGTTCGATTACATAACCGAATTCAAGGACGATAATATCTTTGCAATTACCGAGTTAATTCGCAGAGGTGTCTCGGTTGACGAGCTGCACGACAAAACAAAAATAACAGCATATTTCCTTGATGCCTTTAAGCGAATTGTTGATATGGAAAACAAAATAAAGGCTTCTATCGGAAATATTGATGTTTTGGTTGAAGCAAAGCAAATGGGCTTTTGCGATAAATTTGTTGCATACCTTTGGGGTATGAAGGAAATTGATGTATATAACCTGAGAAAAGAAAAGGGCATATTCCCGATATACAAAATGGTTGATACCTGCCATACGGGAGCATATATTCCGTATTTCTATTCTTCATACACGGGTGAAAACGCATCGGTGCTCACAAACAAGAAAAAGATAGTTGTTTTGGGCGCAGGACCCATTCGTATAGGTCAGGGCGTTGAGTTTGACTATTCAACCGTACACGCAGTAATGACCATAAAGAAGTCGGGTTATGAAGCAATAATAATCAACAACAACCCCGAAACCGTATCAACCGATTATACAACGGCGGATAAGCTTTATTTTGAACCGCTCACCCCCGAAGATGTTATGAATATAATCGAGTTTGAAAAACCCGAGGGCGTTATAGCATCTCTTGGCGGACAGACCGCCATTAACCTTGCAGAGCCGCTTATGCAGCGCGGTGTTAAGATAATCGGTACCGATTGTGAAGCAATTGAACGCGCAGAAAACCGCGACAGCTTTGAAAAAATACTCGAAAGCCTTAATATCCCGCAACCGAAGGGCAAAGCAGTTACAAAGATTGAAGACGGAATCAAGGCGGCGGCTGAAATCGGATACCCCGTACTCGTAAGACCGAGCTTCGTTTTAGGCGGCAGAGCAATGCAGATTGTTGCAAACGAGGAGCAACTTCGTCACTATCTCAAAACTGCGGTTGAAATTGATGAAGATAAGCCCGTATTGGTAGATAAATATATTCAGGGTAAAGAGGTTGAGGTTGACGCAATTTGTGATGGTCGCGATGTATTTGTTCCGGGAATTATGGAACTTGTTGAACGTACAGGTGTTCACAGCGGCGACTCTATAAGCGTATATCCCGCATTCAGTATTTCAAATAAGGTCAAGGGAATAATCCTTCAGTATGCAAAAGAGCTCGGACTTGGAATAGGTATTGTCGGTCTTTATAACATTCAGTTCATCGTTGATGAAAACGAGAATGTTTATATTATCGAGGTTAATCCGCGTTCTTCAAGAACAGTTCCGTTCCTTTCAAAAGCAACGGGCTATAGCCTTGCCGATATAGCCACCGAGGTTATTATGGGCAAGAGCCTTAAAGAGCAGGGAATATTTGATATATACCCAACAGAGAAAAAGCGCTGGTATGTTAAGGTGCCCGTGTTCTCCTTTAATAAGATTCGCGGACTTGACGCATATCTCTCTCCCGAAATGAAATCAACAGGTGAAGCCATAGGCTATGACGATACCCTGACCCGCGCACTTTATAAGGCGCTTCAGGCTTCAGGAATGCATTTGCAGAACTATGGTACAGTATTTGCAACAATTTCGGATAAGGATAAGGAAGAGGCGCTTCCGCTTATAAGACGCTTCTATAACCTCGGATTCAACATTCAGGCAACCGAGGGAACGGCTAACTTCTTAAAGCGCAACGGCATCCGCACCCACGCTCTCAAAAAGATTTCGGATGGAAGCGACGAGATTCCCGAAGCATTGCGTCAGGGACATATCGCCTATGTAATAAACACAAAGGATATAGGCGGAGGAATGCAAAACGACGGCATCAAGATAAGACAAATTGCTACTGAAAACAACGTAACAATTTTCACAGCACTTGATACTGTAAGAGTTTTGCTTGATGTTCTTGAAGAAACCACACTTACAATATCAACAATTGATGCATAAAAACAGTAGGAGAAAAAATGAAACAGGTTTTACTCGAAATAAAAGAAAACAGAGCACTAACCGATAATGTTTTTCTGATGAAACTTTGCGGCGATGTTTCGGATATCACTGCATCGGGCCAGTTTGTTAACATCAAGCTCGACGGACTGTATCTCAGAAGACCGATTTCGGTGTGTGACTGTGAAAATGATACTTTGACGATAATATACAAGGTTGTCGGCAAGGGAACAGAGCAGATGAGCCGAATGAAAGAAGGCTTTCTCGATGTGCTCACGGGACTTGGCAACGGCTATGATACAGCCCTTTCGGGCGAGCGTCCGTTGCTTCTCGGCGGCGGAGTCGGCGTGCCACCCCTTTATATGCTCGCAAAGAAGCTGATTGCAGAGGGCAAAAAGGTTTCGGTCGTGCTCGGATTTAATACCGAAAGCGAAATCTTTTATGAAGAAGAGTTCAAAAAGCTTGGCGCAGATGTAACCGTTGCAACGGCAGACGGCTCTTACGGTGTAAAAGGCTTTGCAACCGATGCTTGCAAGGATATGGATTATACATATTTCTACACCTGCGGACCCGAGCCGATGTTAAGAGCAATATACGGTGCGTTAAACACATCAGGTCAGTTCAGCTTTGAAGAAAGAATGGGCTGCGGCTTCGGTGCGTGTATGGGTTGCTCTTGTAAAACAATTACAGGCTATAAGCGAATATGTAAAGACGGACCCGTGCTTAAAAAGGAGGAGATATTATGGGAAAATTGAGCGTAAACCTCTGCGGTATTGAACTTGATAATCCCATAATACCCGCAAGCGGAACCTTCGGCTACGGATATGAGTTTGCCGAGCTTTATGATATAAACATTTTAGGCACTTTTTCATTCAAGGGTACAACAAAAGATGCCCGTTTCGGCAATCCCACACCGAGAATTGCTGAATGCACAGCAGGTATGATAAACGCAGTCGGACTTCAAAATCCTGGCGTTGATAAGGTAATAAGTGATGAATTGCCCAAGCTTTCAAAGTGCTTTTCAAAAAAGGTTATGGCGAACGTCAGCGGCTTCTCAATTGAAGATTATGCATACACCTGTAAAATGCTCGATAAGTGCGAGCAGGTTGGCTGGCTTGAAGTCAACGTAAGTTGCCCGAATGTCCACGGCGGTGGAATGAGCTTTGGCACAAGTGCTGAGGCAGCGGCAGAGGTTACTCGCGCAGTAAAAGCGGTTACAACCAAGCCTGTAATACTCAAGTTATCCCCAAACGTTACAGACATTGTAGAAATAGCAAAGGCGTGTGAAGAGGCGGGAGCAGATGCAATAAGCCTTATAAACACAATGCTCGGTATGAGAATTGATTTGAAAACAAGACGTCCTGTGATTGCAAATAAAATGGGCGGTTTCTCAGGCAGTGCAATTTTTCCCGTTGCGCTTCGAATGGTTTATCAGGTTGCATCGGCTGTTAGTGTCCCCGTCATCGGAATGGGCGGAGTAACCACAGCAGAGGACGTAATTGAAATGATGTTAGCGGGAGCAACAGCGGTTGAAATCGGTGCAGCAAACCTTGTTGACCCGTTTGCCTGCCGAGATATAATAAACAATCTTCCAAAGGTTATGGAAAAATACAGAATTGAAAATTTAAGCGAGATTATAGGAGGAGTTAAGTAATGGGTAAGGATGTAATTGTTGCATGTGATTTTGCGTCGGCAGCCGAAACACTTGCGTTTTTGGATAGGTTTACAGAAAGAAAACCTTTTGTAAAAATCGGAATGGAGCTTTTCTATGCAGAAGGACCCTCTATCGTTCGCGCAATCAAGGAGCGCGGACATAAGATTTTCCTTGATTTGAAGCTTCACGACATTCCCAATACTGTAAAAAAAGCAATGTCTGTGCTTTCAAACTTGGATGTTGATATCTGCAACCTTCACGCCGCAGGAACCACAAAGATGATGGAAGCAGCAATTGAAGGCCTTACAAGAGCCGATGGTACACGTCCGCTACTTATCGCGGTTACACAGTTAACCTCCACCGACCAGGAAACAATGGAAAAGGATTTGCTCATAAACGAGAGCATTGATAAGGTCGTAATGCATTATGCCTCCAATGCCAAAAAGGCAGGACTCGACGGAGTCGTTTGTTCACCGCTCGAGGCAGAGAAGGTGCATGATACCTGTGGCAAAGAATTTTTGACGGTAACACCGGGCGTTCGCTTTGCAGATTCTGATAAGGGTGACCAAAAGCGTGTTATGACACCGGCAGAGGCAAAGGAAATCGGCAGTGATTATATAGTTGTCGGCAGACCGATAACGGCGGCAGAGGACCCCGTTTCAGCATATAACCGCTGCGTTGCGGAATTTGTAGATTAAGGAGATTTTATGATGGAAAAGTTAATAGCAAAGGATTTACTTAAAATCAAGGCAGTATTCTTCAGCCCCGATGCACCGTTCACCTGGGCGAGTGGAATCAAAAGCCCCGTGTATTGCGACAACAGACTTACTCTCACAGCACCTGAAGTGAGAAACGACGTTGAAGAGGGTCTTGCAAAGATTATAAAGGAAAACTATCCCGACGTAGAAGTGCTTATGGGTACTTCAACAGCAGGTATAGCACATGCCGCAATAACCGGTCACCTTATGGGCTTACCGATGGGCTATGTTCGCTCAGGTGCAAAGGACCATGGCAGACAAAACCAGATTGAAGGCAAACTCGAAAAAGGACAAAAGGTTGTCGTTGTTGAAGATTTGATTTCAACAGGTGGCAGCGTAATCGAGGTTGTCAACGTGCTTCGCGAAGCAGGTGCAGAGGTTTTGGGCGTTGCAAGTATATTTACCTACGGTATGAAAAAAGGACTTGAGCGCTTAGAGGCTGCAAATGTTAAAAATATTTCTCTGACTAATTTTGATGTTATTGCCGAGGTAGCGGCAGAAGAAGGCTATATTAAACAGGACGATATAAATCGTCTTATCGCATTCCGCAACAATCCTTCGGATGAAAGTTGGATAAAAGCATGAGAAGTTTGATAGACATTCTTGATTTTTCGGTAGAGGAAATTGAAGAGCTTTTAAACACAGCAACAGACATCATAGAAAATCCAAAAAAATATTCGGAAATCTGTAAGGGCAAAAAACTTGCAACCCTGTTTTTTGAGCCTTCCACCAGAACAAGATTGAGCTTTGAAGCCGCTATGTATGAGCTTGGCGGAAATGTAATCGGTTTTTCTGAGGCTACGAGTTCATCTGCTGCAAAGGGTGAAAGCGTTGCAGACACCGCCAAAACAATAAGCTGTTATGCAGACATTATTGCAATGCGCCATCCCAAAGAGGGCGCACCGTATGTCGCATCGCTTAATGCTACAATACCCGTAATAAACGCGGGCGACGGCGGACACAACCACCCAACACAGACCTTGGCAGATTTACTTACAATATATCGTGAAAAGGGCGGCTTTAATAATTTGACCGTAGGTTTTTGCGGAGACCTTAAGTTTGGCAGAACGGTGCACTCACTTATCAACGCATTGTCACGATATAAAGGCATAAACGTCGTTTTGATTTCGCCCGAAGAACTCAAGCTTCCAAGTTATGTTAAAAAAGATGTATTGCTGAAAAATGGCATACCGTACACCCAGACCACAAGTCTTGAGGAGGCAATGCGACAACTTGATATTCTTTATATGACACGCGTTCAGCGTGAACGCTTCTTCAACGAGGAGGATTATTTGCGACTGAAGGACAGTTATGTCCTTGAGCCAAAGAAGCTTCAAAACGCAAAGTCGGATTTGTGCATAATGCATCCGCTGCCGCGTGTTAATGAAATCAGCGTTAGCATAGATTCCGACCCGCGTGCTTGTTATTTCAAGCAGGTGCTTAATGGAAAATATATGCGAATGGCACTCATACTCAAGCTTTTAAGGGAGGCGGGAACAATATGAATATAGATTCAATAAACAATGGAGTTGTAATCGACCATATAACCGCCGGAAGAGGTATGCGCCTTTATAAGCTTTTGCAGCTTGACGAGCTCGATTGTTCAGTAGCTCTCATAAAAAACGTATCGAGCAAAAAACTTGGCAAAAAGGATATAATTAAAATTGATGCGGATATCGATGTCAATTTTGATGTTATTGGATATGTTGACCCCAACGCAACCGTAAACATCATAAAAAACGGCATGCTTGTAAATAAACAAACCATAAAAATTCCGCAAGAGCTTAAGAATGTAATAAAGTGTAAAAACCCAAGATGTATAACATCGGTGGAACAGGAACTTGACCACATTTTTAAGTTGACCGACAAGGAAAATAATATATATCGTTGTATATATTGTGAGACACAGGCGGGAAGGTAAACAAAAATCCTGTTTTTTTCGACCATAAATTATAAAAAGATACAAAAATACGGTTAGTGCCTTGACACAAATTATTGTGTATGATACAATTATTTTGTAATAGAAATACCATTCCTTGTGACTGACGGATGATATGTGGAGCACCACTGCGAAGCAGGGAATGATGAGAGAGTTTTCTCTTTTAGCCGACCGTCTGGGCACATTTAACTTGTAGTAGGTTAAGTGTGCCTTTTTGTTTTTTTAAAGTTTGAAAGGAGCTTATGCATGAAAAAAGTTGGAATCGTTATGGGCAGCGACAGTGATTTGCCCATAGTAAAAAAAGCAGTCGATGTTTTGAAAAATTTTGATATACCGTATGAAATTCATGTATATTCGGCGCATAGAACACCTGTTGAAGCTCGCGACTTTGCTTTAAACGCAAGAGATAATGGTTTCGGTGTTATGATTGCGGCCGCAGGAATGGCGGCACATTTGGCAGGTGCAATTGCGGCAAACACAACCCTTCCCGTAATTGGAATACCCTGCAAATCATCAAACCTTGACGGTATGGATGCACTTCTCTCAACCGTTCAGATGCCAACAGGCATACCGGTTGCCACGGTTGCAATAAACGGCGCCGCAAATGCAGCCTTGCTTGCAGCACAAATATTGGCAGTAGAAGACAAGGAGCTTGCAGAAAAGCTTGATGCAAAACGCGTAAGTGATGCAGCTGCGGTTTTAGAAAAAGATAAAAACATTTTATCATCACTTTGATTACTATTTAAAAGGAGATATATATCATGGAAAAGAAACTCGTTTACACAGGAAAGACAAAGGACGTATTTGAACTTGAAAACGGCAACTGCTTGCTCAAATTCAAGGATGACTGCACAGGCAAAGACGGCGTTTTCGACCCGGGCGAAAATGCAGTAGGTCTGACGATTGACGGCGTTGGCGATGTAAACCTCAGAATGTCAATATATTTCTTCGAAAAGGTGAATGCCGCAGGAATCAGAACACACTATATAAATGCAAACCTTGAAGATACCACAATGGAAGTGTTACCTGCAAAGGTTTTCGGAAAAGGACTCGAGGTTATCTGCAGATATAAGGCAGTTGGCAGCTTCATCCGTCGTTATGGTGATTATATTGAAGACGGCGCAGACCTGCCTGCATATGTTGAAACAACACTCAAAGACGATGCAAAGGGCGACCCGCTCATCACAAAGGACGGTCTTGTTGCAATCGGCGTTATGTCTGAGAGGCAGTATGACGATATAAAGGAAATGACACAGAAGATTACCAAAATCGTTGCAGACGACCTTAAAGAGAAGGGGCTCGACCTTTACGATATCAAGTTCGAGTTTGGTTACGATAAGGACGGCAACGTAATGCTTATTGATGAAATTGCATCAGGCAATATGCGTGTTTACAAGGACGGTAAGTACATTGACCCCATGACATTATCTGAGCTTTTCTTTGCCTGATAATTATTTTTCAAAAAGGAGAACAAAATGGGCGGTTTCTTCGGAGCAGTCAGCAAAAAAGATGTAATTGGTGATGTGTTTTTCGGCACCGATTACCATTCTCACCTTGGCACACGCCGTGCGGGAATGGCAGCGTATGATGAAAAAATCGGTCTTCAGCGAGACATACATAACATAGAAAATTCACCATTCAGAACAAAATTTGATAAAGTTTTTGATGAGATGAAGGGCAACTCGGCAATCGGCTGCATAAGCGACTATGACCCGCAGCCGTTGCTTATGACTTCACATCTCGGCGCTTATGCAATTTGTTTTATAGGTATCATTAATAATTCGAAACAGCTTATAAGTGATTACCTTTCAAAAACAGGCGCGCAGTTTAATGCAATGACCGGCGGAAACGTAAACTCCACCGAGCTTGTGTCGGCACTCATAAATCAGAAGGAAACAATTGAAGACGGCATTCGCTTTGCGCAAGATGTTGTCGATGGTACGGTATCCGTTTTGATACTTAAAAATGACGGTAAAATAATTGCCGCTCGAGACAAATTTGGTAGAATACCGGTATTTGTCGGCAAGAATGAGGACGGCTTTTGCGTTTCCTTTGAGTCCTTTGCATATCAAAAGCTTGATTATGAGGATTATAAGGAATTAGGACCGGCAGAAATAGTAGAGCTTACCGCAACTGATGTTGTGCAGTTGGCAAAACCGGGAAAAGAAATGAAAATGTGCTCATTCCTTTGGAGCTATTACGGTTATCCCACGGCTACCTATGAAGGTGTAAATGTCGAATTGATGCGCTATCGCAACGGCGAGATAATGGCAGAGAACGACGCGCTGCTTGGCAACGCAGAAGATGTTGATTATGTTGGCGGAGTTCCCGATTCGGGCACACCGCACGCAATCGGCTATGCGAACAAAAGCAAAAAACCGTTTGCCCGCGCATTTATAAAATACACACCCACCTGGGCGCGTAGCTTTACTCCATCAAATCAAAAAGAGAGAAATCGCGTTGCAAAAATGAAGCAGGTTCCGGTTAAAGAACTTATAAAGGATAAAAATCTTTTGTTTGTGGACGATTCAATCGTGCGCGGAACACAGCTTAAGGGAACGGTTGATTTTCTTTATTCAAACGGCGCAAAATCGGTGCATATGCGTTCCGCATGTCCGCCTATTATGTATGGTTGTAAATACCTTAATTTTTCAAGAGCAACCGACGATATGGAGCTTATCGCTCGTCGTGTGATAATGGAGCTTGAAGGGGAAGAAGGCTTCAACCATATTGAAGAATACAGCGATTCCAATACCGAGCGCGGAAAGAATTTAAGAAAAGCAGTTTGTGAAAAATTTAACTTTGCATCACTGGAGTTCCAGTCGCTTGATGGTATAATAAAGGCAATCGGACTCGAGCCTTGCAAACTTTGTACATATTGTTGGAACGGAAAGGAATAAGGATATGAATTTGAAATCTAAATCTGACAGTTATGCAGCAGCAGGAGTGGATATAACCGCAGGATATAAAGCGGTTGAACTTATGAAACAGCACATCGCAAAGACCATGACAAGCGGAGTAATGTCCGATGTTGGCGGATTTGGCGGTTTGTTTGAGCTTGATTTAACAGGTATAACACGTCCTGTTTTAGTTAGTGGAACAGACGGTGTTGGAACGAAACTTAAGCTTGCGTTTTTGATGGACAAGCACGATACTGTTGGTATTGACTGTGTTGCAATGTGCGTAAACGATATAATTTGTTGCGGAGCAAAGCCGCTTCTTTTCTTGGATTATATTGCTTGCGGAAAAAACATACCCGAAAGAATCGAGAGCATCGTAAAGGGTGTTTGCGACGGTTGTGTTCAGTCGGGAGCAGCGCTCATAGGCGGTGAAACCGCAGAAATGCCCGGATTTTATCCTGTTGACGAATACGACCTTGCAGGCTATTGCACAGGCGTTGTTGACAAATCAAAGATAATAGACAACACTACAATGGAAGAAGGAGACGTTGTAATCGCTCTCGCTTCCAGCGGTGTTCATTCAAACGGATTTTCACTCGTAAGAAAGGTGTTTGATGTTGAAAACAGCGATATCAAGTCTCCTGTAGCTGAGCTTGGCGGAAAGTCGATTGGTGAAACACTTTTAACACCTACAAAGATATATGTAAAACCTGTTTTGGCACTTATCGATGCCGTAAAGGTCAGAGCAATATCCCATATCACAGGCGGCGGCTTTTATGAAAATATTCCGCGCAGCATTCCGGATGGCTTCTCAGTTAAGATTGAAAAATCTGCAGTTAAGGTTTTGCCGATTTTCGAGCTCATTGCCAAGGTTGGCAACATCAGTGAGCACGATATGTTCAACACCTTTAATATGGGCGTTGGTATGAGCATTGTTGTTGCAAAGGAAGATGCCGAAAAGGCACTCCAAGTTTTGCGTGAAAACGGCGAAGACGCTTATGTAATCGGTACGGTTGTTAAGTCTGAAGAAAAAATCACAATTTGCTAAAAAGTTCGGCAGAGCATCACTGTCTATCTATGTTGGAGGGGAAAGTATGAGTAAAAAAGCAAAAATTGCCGTTTTGGTTTCGGGCGGAGGCACAAATTTGCAGGCGCTTATTGACGCGCAACAAAACGGAATAATCAAAAGCGGTGAAATTTCTCTTGTAATTTCCAATAAAGCTGATGCCTATGCGCTAGAGCGCGCAAAGAAAGCCAACATTAAAACGGCGGTTGTTTTAAAAAGCGACTATGCCACAAAACAGGCGTTTGAAGAGAAAATAATAAAGCTTATTAAATCCCGCAAAATCGATATAATCGTTCTGGCAGGCTTTATGTGTATTTTGAGTGAGAATTTCACAAAGACCTTTGAGCGCCGTATAATAAACGTCCATCCATCCTTGATACCGTCCTTCTGCGGTGAAGGATTTTACGGACTTCGTGTTCACGAGGCCGCACTGTCATACGGTGTTAAGGTTACGGGCGCAACGGTGCATTTCGTAAACGAGATACCCGATGGCGGAGAAATAATAATGCAAAAAGCGGTGGCAATTCGCGAAAACGATACACCCGAGAGTCTGCAAAAACGAGTAATGCGCCTTGCGGAGTGGAAAATATTACCGCAGTCGGTTGAAAAGGTCTGCAGTGAATTAAAAAATAAAAAGAAAAGGTGAAGAATATGGCATTATATGATTTGAAAAAATTACTCTCAGAAAACTCCTATCCCGGAAGAGGAATTGTTTTAGGAAAATCCTTAGACGGGAAAAATGCAATGATTGCATATTTTATTATGGGCAGAAGTGAAAACAGCCGTAACCGCGTGTTTGAGCGTTTTGATGTTGGAATGCGCACAAAGGCTTTTGACGAGTCAAAGCTTTCCGACCCGAGTCTTATAATCTATAATCCATATCTTTCTCTTTCTTCGGCAGATATAGTCACAAACGGCGACCAGACCAACACGATTTATGACTTTATAAATGACGGAAAAACCTTTGAAGACGCACTTATGACACGTGAGTTTGAGCCCGATGCACCAAACTTTACCCCCAGAATATCGGGACTTCTTAATTATGATTTTGAAGCACAGTCGCTCACATATAAGCTTTCGGTTTTGAAGTCCTCAAACGGCAGACCCGAAGCTTGTAACCGTTATTTCTATAACTATGTTTCGGAAAACGGAATCGGACATTTCATACATACTTACAAGTGTGACGGAAATCCCATTCCCTCATTCTATGGAGAGCCCGAAGAGGTTGCTCTTCCCAACACAGCAGAGGAATTGGCCGATGTTGTATGGACCAATTTGAACGAAGATAATAAGGTATCCTTGTTTGTCCGCTGTGTTCCGCTTGACGGCAGCGAACCAACAGAGATAATAATCAATAAAAATAAATAAGGAGATAAAAAATGAAAGAATTTGAACTTAAATACGGTTGCAACCCCAACCAAAAACCTGCAAAAATCTTTATGCATGACGGCAGCGAATTGCCGATTGAAATTTTGTGCGGAAAACCGGGTTTTATCAATTTTCTTGATGCTTTTAACTCCTGGCAGCTTGTAAAAGAACTCAAGGCAGCCTTAGGTCTGCCCGCAGTTACTTCCTTCAAGCACGTTAGTCCCACATCTGCAGCCGTTGGCATTAAGCTTTCCGAAAAACTTAAAAAGGCCTGCTTTGTAGATGATATTGAGGGCCTTGACGATTCGCCCCTTGCCTGTGCATATGCGCGTGCGCGCGGCACAGACAGAATGTGCTCCTTTGGTGACTGGGTAGCCCTTTCGGACATTTGCGATGTTACCACCGCAAAAATGATAAAGCGTGAGGTATCTGACGGTGTTATTGCGCCCGGATACGAGCCCGAAGCACTTGAAATTTTAAAGAGCAAGAGAAACGGAAACTATAATGTTGTAAAGATTGACCCTGATTTCGTTCCGACAGAGATTGAGCGTAAGCAGGTGTTTGGAATCACATTTGAGCAGGGAAGAAACAACTTTGAAATCAATCGTGAGTTGCTCTCAAACATTGTCACAGAGAACAAAGAACTTCCCGAGAGCGCCGTTCGCGACCTTATAATTTCACTCATCACATTGAAATACACACAGTCAAACTCGGTTTGCTTCGCGGTCGACGGTCAGGCAATAGGTGTTGGCGCAGGTCAGCAGTCCCGTATTCACTGCACCCGTCTTGCAGGCTCAAAGGCAGACACCTGGTTCTTGCGTCAGCATGACAAGGTGCTGAATCTGCCCTTTAAGTCTGATATCGGCAGACCCGAGCGTGATAATGTAATCGACGGATATATAAATCAGAACGAAGAAGATGTTTGCGCAGACGGAAACTGGCAGAAATACTTCACATCACAGCCCGCACCGCTCACGGCTGAGGATAAAAAAGCATATCTCTCAACAATCGACGGTGTTGCACTTGGTTCGGATGCTTTCTTCCCGTTTGATGATAACATTGAACGCGCAAAGCGCAGCGGTGTTAAATACATTGCAGAGCCGGGCGGTTCAATCCGCGATGATGTAGTTATCGGATGCTGTGATAAATACGGTATTGCCATGGCATTTACCGGAATGCGTCTGTTCCACCATTAATGGAGGAAATAAAATGAAAATTCTTGTTGTAGGTGGCGGCGGAAGAGAACACGCCATAATTAAAAAGATAAAAGAAAACAAATCGGTTACAGAGATATTCGCCCTTCCCGGAAACGGGGGAATAGCTGCCGATGCTACCTGTGTTGATATCGGCGCAAAGGATATCGAAAAAATCGTTCAGTTTGCAACCGAAAATAAAATAGACTATGCTGTTGTAGCACCCGACGACCCGTTGGTGCTCGGCTGTGTCGATGCGCTTGAGGCAAAGGGTATACCTTGCTTTGGCCCGAAGGCTGATGCCGCAATTATTGAAGGCAGTAAGGTTTTTTCAAAAAATCTTATGAAAAAATATAATATTCCCACAGCGCAGTATGAGGTCTTTACCGATATGTCGGCTGCGCTTGAATATTTAAAAACCGCACCTATTCCAACAGTCATAAAGGCAGACGGTCTTGCGCTCGGCAAGGGTGTTATAATCGCATTCACACGCGAAGAAGCGATGGATGCGGTTCGCTCAATGATGGAGGACAAGGTTTTCGGCAAAAGCGGTGACAGTATCGTAATCGAAGAATTTTTAGAGGGACCTGAGGTTTCGGTTTTGGCGTTTACAGACGGAAAAACCGTTGTGCCGATGGTGTCTTCTATGGACCACAAGCGTGCAGGGGATAACGATACAGGACTCAATACAGGTGGAATGGGCACTGTTGCGCCTAACCCGTATTACACCGAGAATGTAGCAAAAAAGTGTATGGAAACAATCTTTGTACCTACAATGAATGCTATGAATTCGGAAAACCGCACCTTCAAAGGTTGCCTTTATTTCGGCCTTATGCTCACCAAAAACGGACCCAAGGTAATTGAATACAACTGCCGTTTCGGAGACCCCGAAACACAGGTTGTTTTGCCGCTTTTGGAATCCGATTTGCTTACAATAATGCAGTCCGTAACTAACGGGACTCTTTCAAGTGAACAGGTCAAATTTAGCAAAAAAAGTGCAACCTGTGTGATTATGGCCTCAAAAGGCTATCCTACAGCATACGAAAAGGGATATGAAATAAAAATACCCGAGGATGTTAAGGACAACGTTTATGTAGCGGGTGCCGCAATAAAGGACGGCCGCCTCACAACAAGCGGCGGAAGAGTTTTAGGTGTTACCGCCGTTGAAAATACACTTAAAGAAGCGATTGACAGTGCATATTCGCTTGTTCAAAAGATAAGCTTTGATAATGCATATTATCGAAATGACATAGGCGCCCGCGCTTTAAGGGCAGTGGAGGATAAATAATGGTATTCAGAGTATATGTAGAGAAAAGACAAGAACTTGCAAACGAAGCACGCGCACTGCTTTCCGATGCACGTTCGCTTTTGGGAATAAAAGGCCTTTCCAGTGTTCGCGTAATTAATAGATACGACGCGGAAAACATCACTGAAGAACTGTTTGAGTACGCTAAAAACACAGTTTTTTCCGAGCCGCAGCTTGATATCGCAAGCGAGGAGGTCGACCTTGAAAATGCCGTTGTTTTTGCGGTTGAATATCTTCCTGGACAGTATGACCAGAGAGCCGACTCTGCCGCACAGTGCATACAGATAATCTCACAAGGTGAGCGTCCTACAGTTCGCACCGCAAAGGTATACGCCCTTTACGGCGACCTTTCTGACGGCGATGTTGCAGAGATTAAGAAATATGTTATAAACCCCGTTGAAGCAAGGGAAGCAACACTCGAAAAGTTTGATACACTTAAGACGGATTACGATGTTCCAACCGAGGTAAAGACTCTTGACGGATTCATTTCACTCGATAGAGCAGGACTCGAAGCCTTTGTGCGTGACTATGGTCTTGCAATGGATGCAGACGATATTGCGTTTTGTCAGGAATATTTCAAATCGGAGCACCGTGACCCCACGATTACCGAAATCCGTATGATAGATACATACTGGTCTGACCATTGCCGTCACACTACATTTCTCACGGTAATTGATAATGTAAAATTCGAAGACGAGCTTTTGCAAAATGCTTATAACGAGTATATAAATGTTCGTAAAGAACTTGGCAGAACAAAACCCATTTGCCTTATGGATTTGGCAACCGTTGCTGTTAAATACCTCAAAAAACACGGCAAGCTCGACAAACTTGATGAGTCTGAAGAGATAAATGCTTGTACAGTAAAAATTGAGGTTGAGGTTGACGGAGAGAAAGAGCCGTGGCTTCTTTTGTTCAAAAACGAAACACACAACCACCCCACAGAAATCGAGCCCTTCGGTGGTGCGGCAACCTGCATAGGCGGTGCAATTCGCGACCCGCTTTCAGGCCGTTCATATGTATACGGCGCTATGCGTGTAACGGGAGCTGCCGACCCGCTCAAGCCCGTAAATGAGACAATAAAAGGAAAACTTCCGCAACGCAAACTTGTCACAACCGCTGCTGCAGGCTATTCTTCTTATGGTAACCAAATTGGTCTTGCAACAGGCATAGTTGATGAAATTTATCACGACGGATATGCTGCAAAGCGTATGGAAATCGGTGCCGTAATTGCTGCCACACCGGCAGAAAATGTGCGCCGTGAGGTTCCCGCACCGGGCGATGTTGTAATACTGCTCGGCGGCAGTACAGGACGTGACGGTATCGGCGGTGCAACAGGTTCTTCAAAATCACACAATGCGCAGTCGGTTGAAACCTGCGGTGCAGAGGTGCAGAAGGGTAACGCACCCGAAGAACGCAAGCTTCAGCGTCTTTTCAGAAACAAGGAAGTTTGCAGAATGATAAAGCGCTGCAACGATTTCGGTGCAGGCGGTGTATCTGTTGCAATCGGCGAGCTGGCAGACGGTCTTTCTATAGACCTTAATGCTGTTCCGAAAAAGTACGAAGGACTTGACGGAACAGAACTTGCTATCAGTGAATCACAAGAACGTATGGCTGTTGTAATTGAACCCCATAATATAGATAGATTCTTGCAGTTGGCAGGGGAAGAAAATCTTCAGGCTTGTCCTGTTGCAAAAATCACAGAAGAACCCCGCCTTGTTATGAACTGGAACGGCAAGAAAATTGTTGATATAAGCCGAGAATTCTTAAATTCCAACGGCGCAGATAAACACATTGATATTACACCTGAAAAACCGCAGGATTATAAAAAGAGCGTCAGCGGTACTTTCACTGAAAATATGAAAGAAATGGCAGACGACCTTAATATCTGTTCAAAGCGCGGTCTTTCGGAAAGATTTGACTCAACCATCGGCGCAGGCACAGTGCTTATGCCCTTTGGCGGTAAAAATCAGCTCACACCTATTCAGGCAATGGTGCAGAAGATTTCAACCGAAAAGAAGCACACAGACGACTGTTCGTTTATGTCTTGGGGATATAACCCCTTCATAACAGAAAAAAGCCCATATCACGGCGCTTATCTTGCAGTTGTTGAATCGGTATCAAAGCTTATTGCAACGGGTGCCGAGTTTAAGGATGTATATTTGACCTTCCAGGAATATTTCCCGCATCCGGGCAAGGATGGCAAGCGTTGGGGAATGCCGCTTTCAGCACTTTTGGGCGCATTTATGGCACAAAAGGAGCTGGGCATCGGCTCAATTGGCGGTAAGGATTCAATGAGCGGTACCTTTGAGGACATCGATGTTCCTCCAACATTGGTTTCCTTTGCTGTCACAACCGGCAAGGTATCCGATGTTGTATCGCCCGAGTTTAAGAAGAGCGGTAACAAGGTTGTGCTCATTAAGCCCGAGTATGATGAAAACGGCCTTCCTGTTACAAAATCCCTTTTTGATGTGTTTGCAAAGGTAACCGAGCTTATGCGTGCAAACAAGGTAGCGTCTGCATACACTTTGGGACTTGGCGGTATAGGTGAAGCCGTTATGAAGATGTCATTCGGTAATTCGCTTGGCTTTGAATTTAATGGTCAGATGACCACCGAAGAAATTTTTGGTTATAATTATGCAGGCTTCTTGCTTGAAGTGACCGAAGATGTGGATGCCTTTGTTGTTGGAACGGTTACCGATGATGCAGTAATTAAATACAACGACGAAAAGCTTGAGTTATCTGAACTTCTCAAAATTTATGAGGATAAGCTCGAAAGCGTTTATAGCTGTAACATTGAAAAGAGCAAATCTCCCGTTAAAAACTTTGATTATAAGGCAACTGAGTATCCGTCGCCCGCAATCAAGGTTGCAAGACCTAAGGTGCTCATTCCCGCATTCCCGGGCACAAACTGTGAATACGATTCGGCAAAGGCCGTGCGTGATGCAGGTGCAGAGCCTGAGATTTTGGTAATCAACAACCTTACGGCATCGGGAATTCAGCGTTCGGTTGAAAAATTTGCAAACGAGCTTAAAACTGCTCAGATGATATTCATCCCAGGCGGCTTCTCAGGTGGAGACGAGCCTGACGGAAGTGGTAAGTTCATAACCGCTTTCTTCCGCAACAGCGCAATAAAGGACGGTGTTCACGACCTGCTCGATAACCGTGACGGTCTTATCTGCGGTATTTGCAACGGCTTCCAGGCACTCATAAAGCTTGGACTTGTACCTTACGGTAAAATCATCGATACCGATGAAACCTGTCCGACACTCACATTTAATACCATAGCACGACATCAGTCGCGCATCGTTCGCACACGTGTTGCATCAAACAAGTCTCCGTGGCTCTCGCTCACAAATGTCGGCGATGTATATAACGTTCCGATTTCACACGGAGAGGGTAGATTCCTTGCAAGCGAAGAATTAATAACATCCCTTGCAAAGAACGGACAGATTGCAACACAGTATGTCGACCTTGACGGCAACGCCACAGGTGATGTACACTTCAATCCCAACGATTCTATGTACGCAATCGAGGGTATAACATCTCCCGACGGACGCGTATTCGGTAAGATGGGACACAGCGAGCGTATAGGCAAGGGACTTTATAAAAATGTTGTGGGCGAATACGATATCCGTATGTTCGAATCCGCAGTAAAATATTTTAAATAGGTGAGATAAATATGCAGTATAAATCTGATATTGAAATTGCACAGGAATGTGAAATGCTCCCCATTGGTGAAATAGCAAGGAAAGCTCATGTTGACGATAAATACATTGAGCAGTACGGAAGATACAAGGCAAAGATTGACCTAAAGCTTTTGGAAGAAAGTGACCGCGAAAACGGTAAACTCATCCTTGTAACCGCCATTACTCCCACCCCCGCGGGTGAGGGTAAAACAACCACAACAATCGGTCTTGCAGACGGATTAAAGCGTATCGGCAAGGATGTAACCGTAGCTTTACG
Organism: Acutalibacteraceae bacterium; assembly: GCA_045601885.1. Classification (GTDB taxonomy): domain Bacteria; phylum Bacillota; class Clostridia; order Oscillospirales; family Acutalibacteraceae; genus SIG589. The sequence goes on from JAZSAN010000019.1 coordinate 137,479, forward strand.
CGAGCCCTCCTTGGGCCCCGTTTTCGGAGTCAAGGGAGGTGCAGCAGGCGGCGGATATGCCCAGGTTGTACCGATGGAGGATATCAACCTTCATTTTACGGGTGACTTCCACGCAATCGGCGCGGCAAATAACCTTTTGGCCGCTATGCTTGATAACCATATTCAACAGGGTAACGCACTGGGAATTGACGTGAGAAAAATCACCTGGAAGCGTTGCGTTGATATGAACGACAGACAGCTTCGCTTCGTTGTTGACGGAATGGGTGGAAAGGCAAACGGTGTTCCGCGTGAGGATGGCTTTGATATCACCGTTGCTTCTGAAATTATGGCTGTGCTTTGTCTTTCAAACTCAATCACTGATTTAAAGGAAAGACTTTCAAATATCATAGTGGGATATACCTTTGACGATAAGCCCGTAACCTGCGGTCAGCTTAAAGCAGCAGGCGCTATGACGGCATTGCTTAAGGACGCATTAAAACCCAACCTTGTGCAGACACTTGAGGGAACTCCTGCCTTTGTTCACGGCGGACCCTTTGCAAATATTGCTCACGGCTGTAACTCTGTAATGGCAACCAAGCTTGCTCTTAAGATGGGTGATTATACTGTTACAGAAGCAGGCTTCGGTGCTGACCTCGGCGCAGAAAAGTTCCTTGATATCAAATGCCGTATGGCAGGACTCACACCCGACGCAGTAGTAGTTGTTGCAACAGTTCGCGCACTTAAGATGCACGGTGGACTTGCAAAAACAGAACTCGCAACGGAGGATTTAACTGCACTTGAGCGCGGAATCCCCAACCTTTTGCGTCATGTTTCAAACATTAAAAATGTTTACAAATTACCCTGCGTTGTGGCAGTAAACCGTTTCCCGACAGATACAGACAAGGAAATTGATTTCATTATCGATAAGTGCCGTGAACTCGGTGTTAATACCGTGCTTTCAACCGTTTGGGCAGACGGCGGTAAGGGAGGAGAAGACCTTGCGCGCGAGGTTGTTCGTCTTTGTGATGAAGAAAAAGGCGATTTTACCTTCTCTTATGAAGATGACCTTTCAATCGAGGAAAAGATTGAAGCGGTTGTTAAAAAGGTATACGGCGGTGACGGAATAAACGTAATGCCCGCCGCTAAAAAGCAGATAGAGCAGCTTGAAGCATTAGGCTTTGGCAGATGTCCCGTTTGCATTGCAAAAACACAGTATAGCTTTTCCGATGACCCGACAAAGCTCGGGGCACCCGAGAACTTTAAAGTAACCGTTAAAAATGTTAAGGTTTCTGCAGGCGCAGGCTTTATCGTAGTCTTGACAGGTGATATTCTCACCATGCCGGGATTACCGAAAACCCCCGCAGCAGAGCGCATTGATGTTGACGAAAACGGCAAAATCAGCGGTCTTTTCTAAAAAATACTGAAAAATTACAGCCATCTTGTAATATATACAAGATGGCTGTAAAAATATTTATAAAAAATAATAAAAAGCATTGACAACAGCGCTTTAAAGTGGTACAATACTAAATATCAAAAATAAAACCGATATTTTGGTTTAAAGTTTGGACGGTTATTATGGTATCGAATTTTGCAGTAATCAGCATAATAATAGTCAGCATTATTCTACTAGTCGTGAAGAACGAAGTGAATAGTGCTAAAAGTTGTGCCTAATTTTGCAAAGTGTTTTAAGCGGATAAGATAACCGCCAGTTAAAGCAAAGAATTTTTGCAAGCCTTATGGTCTAAACTTTTAGATCGTAGGCTTTTTTGTTTTTAAAAGGAGGAAAAAACAGGTATGAAAATCGCAGGCTCGAAAATACTTATGGAATGTCTTATAGAACAGGGCGTTGATACCGTCTTCGGATATCCGGGCGGAACAATACTAAACGTCTATGACGAGCTTTACGGTTACGGAGATAAAATCAAGCATATACTGACCTCGCACGAGCAGGGCGCAGCCCATGCTGCCGACGGATATGCAAGAAGCACGGGAAAGGTTGGCGTTTGCTTTGCAACAAGCGGACCTGGTGCTACAAATCTTACAACAGGTATAGCAACGGCATATATGGATTCTTCGCCCGTTATCTTCATTTCTTGCAATGTCAGTGAAAATCTGATGGGAAAGGATTCCTTCCAAGAGGTCGACAGTACAGGTATCACAATGCCGATAACCAAGTGCAATTATCTCGTAAGAGATGTTAATACCCTGGCAGATATTGTGAGAGAGGCATTTGCAATTGCACGAAGCGGCCGTCCGGGTCCCGTGTTTATCGATATTTTAAAGAACGTTACCGCAGAAAAAGCGGAGTTTACCCCGCTTCCGAGAAAAGAGCATAAAAATAGCGGAAGACTGCAGGCGCTTATGAAACGTTCTTCGTTTGATTTCAAACCCCCGGCACCGAACGACAGTGATATTGATATCCTTGTCGATATGATAAAGCAGTCAAAAAAACCGCTTTTGATATGCGGTGGTGGAGTTGTTAGAGGACGCGCACAACAGGAATTTACTGAGTTTGCAGAAAAAATCGATGCTCCCGTTGCAATCACTTTAATGGGCGCGGGTGGTTTTAAAGGACGTAACCCATTAGCTACAGGAATGATAGGAATGCACGGCTCACAGGCTTCTAATATGGCGTGTGACGGATGCGACCTTTTGATTGCAGTCGGATGTAGATTTTCAGACCGCGTAGCGCTCAACCCCAACAGCTTTGCAAAGCAGGCAAAGATAGTGCAAATTGATATAGACCGCGCGGAAATCAATAAAAATGTCAAAACCGACCACCATATTGTGGGTGATGCAAAGCTTGTGTTATCGCTTTTGAACGAACGACTTACTAATGATAATCACGATGAATGGAAAAAATATGTTTTTTCATTTAAGACTGAAACAGAGTATGATGATTCAGAAAATACGTTAACACCAAAACAAATTCTGAGCACAATTGCAAAACTTCTCCCCGAAGATACAATTGTGGCAACCGACGTAGGACAGCATCAAATGTGGTCAATACAGCATTTTCATTTTGATTATCCGGGTCAGCTTCTCACATCAGGCGGCTTTGGTACAATGGGCTTTGGTCTTGGTGCCGCTATAGGTGCAAAGGTCGGAAACCCCGAAAAAGCCGTAATACATATAACGGGTGACGGGAGCTTCAGAATGAACTGTAATGAACTTGCAGTAGAACAGCATTATGATATACCGGTCATTACATTCGTGTTTAACAATAAAACGCTCGGAATGGTACGTCAGTGGCAAAATCTGATATATGACAAGCATTTTTCGCAAACAACGCTTAATCACGGTCCCGATTTTGTAAAATTGGCAGAAGCGTACGGACTTAAGGGAAGTCGAGTGTGTAACGCCAAAGAGCTTGAAGCGGCAATAAAGGATGCGCTTGAGTACGGCCATGGTTATGTTATTGACTGCGCTATCGATATGGACGAAATGGTACGACCGATGGTTAGCGGCGGCGCACATATTACAGAGTTTATTGTAAGTTAGGAGTGCTTATATGAACGAAATTAAAAGATACACCCTTGCGGCTATCGTTGACAACGAAGCAGGTGTTTTATCACAGGTATCGCGACTCTTTTCGAGAAAAGGATATAATATCGAGTCGTTGGCCGTGGGAACCACCAACACCCCTGAAACCTCTCGTATAACCATTGAACTTATGACCGATGAGGACCACGCAAGGCTGATTGCAAATCAGTTGCGAAAGCTTTTCCCCGTTCATTCGGTTAAGGTCTTGATGCCCGAGCGGTCAATTCGCAGACAGCTTGTTCTGTTTAAGGTCCGCGCACCAAACAGTCAGGTCAGAAATGAGATAATTCAAATAGCGAACATCTTCAGGGCAAACATCTTAGATGTTAGCATAGGCTCTTTGACACTTGCTATGATAGGCGATGAAGAAAAGACCGATGCTATTGAAAAAATATTGGCTGAGTTTGAGGTTTGTGAGCTTGTAAGAACAGGTATCATAGCCCTTGAGCGAGGTCAGGAAACAATTTATGATGAAACAAAAGAAAAAGGAGAATTTAATTATGGCAAAAATGTATTATGAAAAGGACTGTGACTTAAACAAGTTAGAGGGAAAAACAATAGCAATAGTGGGCTATGGCTCACAGGGACACGCACATGCTCTCAACCTTCGTGATTCGGGCTGTGATGTTATCATCGGTCTTCGCAAGGGCGGAAAATCTTGGCCCGTAGCAGAGAAGGACGGTTTTACTGTTATGACCGTTCCGGAAGCAACACAAAAAGCAGACATCATTATGATTCTCATCAACGATGAGGCTCAGGCAGATATGTATAAAAAGGACATCGCACCTTATCTCACAGCAGGCAAGGCAATCGCATTTGCACACGGCTTTAACATCCGTTACAAGCAGATTGTTCCTCCCGCAGATGTTGACGTATTCATGGCAGCACCCAAGGGACCGGGACATACCGTAAGAAGTACATACGTTGCAGGTAAGGGTGTTCCTTGCTTGGTAGCAGTTGAGCAGAACGCAACAGGCAAGGCATATGATATCGCTTTGGCATACATCGCAGGTATCGGCGGCGCTCGTGCAGGTATTATGGAGACAACAATGCACGACGAGACCGAAACAGACCTCTTCGGTGAGCAGGCAGTTCTTTGCGGCGGCGTTGTTGACCTTATGCGTTGCGGCTTTGAAACGCTTGTTGAAGCAGGCTATGAGCCTGAAAATGCATACTTTGAATGCATTCACGAGATGAAGCTTATCGTTGACCTTATCAACAAGGGCGGCGTTGCAGCAATGAACTATTCAATTTCCGATACCGCAGAGTACGGCGAATATGTATCAGGTCCGCGCGTATTACCTTACGAGCAGACAAAGGCAAATATGAAGGCAGTCTTGAACGACATTCAGGACGGCACCTTTGCAGGCAAGTGGATTGCAGAAAACAAGAACGGACGTTGCTTCTTCAACTCCAAGCGTGATGCACTTGCAAAGCATCAGATGGAAATCGTAGGTCAGCAGTTGCGTGAGCAAATGCTTTGGAAGAACGATTCCGACCTCGACACAGCATCTAACTAAAATATAAAAATTCCGGAGGTTATTATGAATTCCGATAGTATCAAAAGCGGCGTTGAAAGAGCACCAAACAGAAGCCTTTTATATGCGCTCGGTTTAACAAAAGAAGAACTTGAACGCCCTATAGTAGGCATAGTATGTTCTCACAACGAAATTGTACCGGGACATATGCATCTTGATAAAATTGCAGAAGCGGTAAAAGCCGGCGTGCGTCTTGCAGGCGGTACACCCGTTATGTTCCCCGCAATAGCCGTATGCGACGGTATCGCAATGGGACACGTGGGAATGAAATATTCGCTCGTAACCCGTGACCTTATTGCCGATTCTACCGAGGCTATGGTAATGGCTCATCAGTTTGACGGCCTTGTAATGATACCAAACTGCGATAAGAATGTGCCCGGTCTTTTGATGGCGGCGGCAAGACTTAATATTCCAACGATTTTCTGTTCAGGCGGACCGATGCTCTCAGGCAGACTCTCGGACGGAAAACGCACCTGCCTTAGCCATATGTTTGAGGCGGTCGGCGCATATCACGCAGGAAAAATGGACGAGGCACAGGTGGATGAATATGTTGAAAACGCCTGTCCTTCATGCGGTTCATGCTCCGGAATGTATACCGCAAACTCTATGAACTGCCTGACCGAAGCCATTGGTATGGCGCTTTCGGGTAATGGTACAGTACCGGCACCATATTCGGCAAGAATAAGACTTGCAAAACACGCAGGTATGAAAATTATGGAGTTGATAGAAAAAGATATCCGTCCGCGCGATATTATGACGGCTGATGCATTGCATAATGCCGAAACGGTTGATATGGCGCTTGGATGTTCAACAAATACAATGCTGCACCTTCCCGCAATCGCGCACGAAGCAGGGGTTGAAATCAGCCTTGATATGTCAAACGATATCAGCAAGGCAACGCCCAACCTTTGCCATCTGGCACCCGCGGGTGACACCTATATGGAGGACCTTGATAACGCAGGCGGCGTATATGCCGTTATGAATGAGCTTGCAAAGAAGGACCTCTTAAAGCTTGATGTTATGACCGTAACAGGCAAGACAATGGGTGAGAATATAAAGGATGCAAAAAACCGTAATACAGATATAATCAGACCAATAGAAAATCCCTATTCAAACAGCGGCGGCATAGCAGTGCTTAAAGGAAACGTTGCTCCCGACGGCTGTGTTGTAAAACAGTCGGCGGTTGCAGAGGAAATGATGCAGCACCGCGGACCTGCACGCGTCTTTGATTCAGAGGATGAGGCAATAACTGCGATTTACGGCAAAAAAATCAACGCGGGTGACGTAGTTGTTATCCGCTATGAAGGCCCGAAGGGCGGCCCCGGTATGCGTGAGATGCTTAATCCCACATCTGCAATCTGCGGTATGGGACTTGGCGAGAGCGTTGCGCTTATAACAGACGGCCGTTTCTCAGGGGCTACACGCGGCGCCGCAATCGGACACGTAAGTCCCGAGGCGGCAGCAGGCGGAAACATCGCGCTTATTAAAGAGGGCGATATGATTTCGATTGATATTAAGAACTTCAAAATTAATGTAGAGGTTTCGGACGAGGAACTGCAAAAACGCAGAGAAGCCTGGGTATGTCCCGAGCCTAAGATAAACAGCGGTTACATTGCACGTTATGCAAAGCTTGTAACCTCTGCCGATAAGGGCGCAATTCTTACAGTATAGTGGAGACAGAGTTTATGAAACAGGTTAAAATTTTTGATACCACACTGCGTGACGGAGAACAGTCACCCGGTTGTAGTATGAACCTTCGTGAAAAAATCGAGGTAGCAAAATGCCTTGAAAAAATGAAGGTTGATATAATCGAAGCGGGTTTTGCCATATCTTCGCCCGGAGATTTTGAGTCGGTAAACACCATCGCAAAAACAATAAAGGACTGCACAGTGGCATCACTTGCTCGTTCCACAGTTAAGGATATTGATGCGGCTTGGGAAGCGGTAAAGGTAGCCGCCGACCCGCGAATCCATTTGTTTATAGCAACAAGCCCCTTGCATATGGAGTATAAGCTTAAAATGACTCCGCAGCAGGTGCTTGAAAAAACAAAAGAAATGGTTACATATGCCGCAAAATATTGTTCTAATATCGAGTTTTCGGCAGAGGATGCAACCCGTAGTGAGCCCGAATTTTTGGCAAGGGTTGTTGATACCGCAATCAAGTGCGGCGCAAACACAATCAACATTCCCGATACAGTGGGATACACCACACCCGCAGAAATGCAGGCGCTTATTGAGTATCTCATATCAAATGTTGAAAATGCCGATAAGGTTGATTTCTCGGTGCATTGCCACAACGACTTGGGAATGGCGGTTGCCAACTCCTTGGCGGGAGTTAAAGGCGGCGCAACACAAATTGAATGTACCGTAAACGGCCTTGGTGAACGCGCGGGAAACACCTCACTTGAAGAGGTTGTAATGGCAATGCGTACCCGTCAGGATGCCTATAATGCCACAACAAATATTGATACAACAAAAATATACCGCACAAGTAAAACCGTGTATAACATCATAGGTCAAAAGGCACCTATAAATAAGCCAATCGTGGGCAAAAATGCATTTGCACACGAATCGGGCATACATCAGCACGGAGTTCTTGCCAACAAACAAACTTATGAAATTATGACACCTGAGGCAGTCGGCATTCAGGCTAATAACATAGTTCTCGGCAAGCATTCGGGCAAGCACGCTTTTGAAACCCGCCTTAATGAAATGGGATATACGCTATCATCAGAAGAGCTTTTGCGTTGCTTTGAAGAATTCAAGGTGCTGTGTGATAAGAAGAAAACCGTCAGCGATGCCGATATTGAGGCTATCGTAATGCACAAAACCTCAAGCGAAACAGCGGTGGATGAGAATAAATATTCACTCGACTGGTTTGCGGTTCACACAAGTAATTTCACAACCGCAACAAGCACGGTATGCCTTAAAAAAGGCGATGAGAAGTTTGAGGGTGTCAGCCTTGGTGATGGTCCTATCGATGCATCGTTTAAGGCGATTGATACAATCATCAAACCCGCAGAGCACACATTCGATATCTATACCATAAACTCAACCTCTGAAGGTAAGGATACAATGGGTGATGTTTCGGTCAAGATTTCCGCAATGGGAAGAAGCTTCTCAGGACGCGGACTTTCAACCGATATTATCGAAGCGAGTATAAAGGCGTATTTGGCCGCACTCGATAAGTTGCAGACTGCTGCTTTGGCAGAATCGGAGGCATAAAAATGGGAATGACAATGACACAAAAGATTTTGGCTGCCCACGCAGGTCTTGACAGCGTAAAGGCGGGGGACTTAATCGAGGCAAAGCTCGATATAGTTCTCGGCAACGATGTCACCACACCTGTGGCAGTAAAGGTCTTTGATGATGCAGGCTTTACTAAGGTGTTTGACAAGGACAAAATTGCAATCGTCCTTGACCACTATACTCCCTGCAAGGATATAAAATCGGCTGAGCTTTGCGCCACCGCGCGCGAGTTTGCAAAACGCTTTGATATAACGCATTTTTATGATGTCGGTAACGTTGGAATTGAACATGCACTTTTGCCTGAACAGGGTGTTGTTGGCCCCGGTGACTGTATTATCGGTGCCGATTCACATACCTGCACATATGGTGCTTTGGGCGCATTTTCAACCGGCGTCGGCTCGACCGATATGGCAGCAGGTATGGCGGTGGGAGAAAACTGGTTTAAGGTACCCTCCGCAATCAAGGTTGTGCTAAAGGGTCAGCTGCCGAAATACGTCAGCGGTAAGGATGTAATTCTTCACCTTATCGGACTTATAGGCGTTGACGGAGCGCTTTATAAATCAATAGAATTTACGGGTGACGGCGTAGCGTCACTCTCAATGGACGACCGCTTTACGATAGCAAATATGGCAATAGAAGCAGGCGGTAAAAACGGAATATTCCCCGTGGATGAAAAAACAATGGAATATGTAAACGGAAGATTCAAAAGACCTATTATGGTCTATGAAGCCGACGAGGATGCAGAATACGAGAGCACAGTGGAGATAAATTTGTCAACACTCAAACCGACTGTATCGCTTCCGCATCTTCCGTCAAACACAAAAACTGTTGACGAGGTTAAAGGTCTTCATATTGACCAGGTCGTAATCGGCTCGTGTACAAACGGCCGAATTTCTGATTTGCGCGCAGCGGCGGAAATTTTGGATGGCAGACACGTGGCAAAGGGCGTTCGTTGCATTGTTATTCCTGCGACTCAGGAAATCTATATGCAGTGCATTAAAGAAGGCCTTGCAGAAATATTTATAAAATCAGGCTGTGCGGTATCCACACCAACCTGCGGTCCCTGCCTTGGCGGACATATGGGTGTAATGAGTGCGGGTGAGCGCGCAGTAACAACCACAAACAGAAACTTTGTGGGCAGAATGGGACACACAAAGAGCGAGGTCATTTTGGCAAGCCCTGCAGTAGCCGCTGCTTCGGCGGTAGCGGGCGCTGTTGCATCTCCTCTTGATTTGGCGGAGGTGCGATAAATGGCAAAAGGAAGAGTATTTAAATACGGCGACAATGTCGATACAGACGTAATCATTCCTGCGCGTTATCTGAATGCACCGTCACCCGAAGACCTTGCAAAACACTGCATGGAGGATATTGATGCAGAGTTTGTCAAGAATGTAAAATCGGGAGATATAATGGTTGGCGGAGCCAATTTCGGTTGCGGCTCTTCGCGTGAACACGCACCGATTTCCATCCGCGCAAGCGGTATTTCTTGCGTAATTGCAGAAAGCTTTGCAAGAATTTTCTACCGCAACGCAATTAATATTGGTTTCCCGATACTTGAGTGTCCCGAAGCCGCAAAAAAGATAAATAGCGGTGACACCGTGTCGGTCGATTTTTCAAGCGGAATAATCGTTGACGAGACAACGGGCGAAACCTTTAAGGCAACCGCATTTCCCGAGTTTATAAACGGAATTATAGATAACGGCGGATTGCTCTCATATGTCAAAGCAAAACAGATAAAGGAAGAAAACTAATGGAATTTAATATTGCTCTCGTAAAGGGTGACGGCATCGGTCCCGAAATTGTGGACGGAGCCGTAGCCGTATTAGAAGAAATAGGAAAGAAATTCGGTCATAAATTTAATTTCACACCATATCTTGCAGGCGGCGCCGCAATAGACGAATATGGCATTCCGCTGCCGCAGGAAACGGTTGATGGATGTAAAAACAGTGATAGCGTGCTGCTCGGTGCAGTTGGCGGTCCCAAGTGGGATACCCTCCCTGGTGATATCCGTCCCGAAAAGGCACTTTTAGGCCTTCGTGCCGCGTTGGGACTTTTCACAAATTTGCGTCCTGCAAAAATTTATCCTGCGCTTAAAGGCGCGTGTACACTTCGCCCCGACATTGCAGAAAGAGGCTTTGACCTTGTAATAGTTCGCGAACTTACGGGCGGAATTTATTTCGGTGAACGTGGACGCAGACAGGGGAAATACGGCGAAGAAGCATACGATACCGAGGCATACAGCATAAAAGAGGTTGAACGCATTGCGCGTGTTGCATTTGAAACCGCAAGAAAGCGCAGAAAAAATGTGGTCAGCATCGATAAAGCAAACGTGCTTGAAACATCACGTCTTTGGCGCGAAACAGTCCATAAAGTTGCGGAAGAATATCCCGATGTTACCTGCACCGATATGCTCGTGGATAATGCGGCAATGCAGCTTGTTCGCGACCCGTCAAAATTTGATGTTGTTGTAACATCAAATATGTTTGGCGATATTCTCTCGGATGAGGCATCGCAGATAACCGGCTCAATCGGACTTTTGGCATCGGCTTCCCTTGGCGACAGCAAGTGCGGACTTTATGAGCCCATTCACGGCTCAGCACCCGACATTGCGGGACAAAACAAAGCAAACCCGATTGCAACAATTCTGTCAGCCGCAATGATGCTTCGTTATTCATTCTCACTCACACAAGAGGCGGATTGCATTGAAAATGCAGTAAACAAAGTGCTTGAAGCAGGACTTCGTACCGCCGATATACTCGTAGGAGAGGGCACACCGCTCACCTGTACGGGCATGACTGAAGAAATTATCAAAGCGCTGTAATTTTGACGCATGGAGTGATAAAAATGTTGGATATTAAAATCACAAAAACACACTGTAAAAAGGAAAAACCGCAGGGAGCACTTGGCTTTGGAAAGATTTTTACTGACCATATGTTTGTTATGGATTATACCGAGGGCAAGGGTTGGCACGATGCGAGAATAGTGCCGTTTGCAAACTTCTCATTTTCTCCTGCCGCAATGGTTTTCCATTACGGTCAGGAAATGTTTGAGGGTCTCAAAGCCTATAAGGGCGAGGACGGAAAGGTCTTTTTGTTCAGACCTGATATGAACGCAAAGCGCACCAATAAAACTAACGAGCGCCTTTGCATACCATATCTTCCTGAGGAGGACTTTGTGCAGGCGGTTTCTGCGGTAGTAAATGTTGATAGGGATTGGATTCCCACAGAACCGGGAACTTCGCTTTATATCCGTCCTTTTATTATTGCAACCGATGAGTTTTTGGGAGTTTCACCCTCAAAAACCTATAAATTCATAATAATTCTTTCGCCGAGCGGTGCATATTATGCAAGTGGACTCGCGCCCGTCGGAATCTGGATTGAGGACGACTATGTTCGTGCCGTTCGCGGCGGCGTCGGATATGCTAAAACGGGCGGAAACTATGCTTCGAGCCTTGCAGCGCAGGTTAAAGCACACGATGCAGGATATTCGCAGGTGCTCTGGCTTGACGGTGTTGAGCGTAAATACATCGAAGAAGTCGGTGCTATGAATATCTTCTTCAAGATAAACGGTACTGTCGTAACCCCGATGCTCAACGGTAGTATTCTACCGGGTATCACCCGTGATTCCGTACTCCATCTTTGCAGAAGTTGGGGTATCCCGACCGAAGAGAGAAAAATCTCGGTCGACGAACTTATAGAAGCACAAAAATCAGGTGCCTTGGAAGAGGTCTTTGGAACGGGAACTGCCGCGGTAATTTCACCTGTTGGCAAGCTTCGTTATAAGGACGATGTTATGACAATAGGCGACGGCTCAATCGGCGAACTCAGTCAAAAACTTTATGATACAGTAACCGGAATCCAAACAGGTGTACTCGAGGATGAATTCGGTTGGAGATTAGAGGTAAAATAATGTATAAAGAGGTTTCAAAGCTGCTGCTTTACAGCAATTTAGGTGAAGACAGTATATTAGTTAACCTATGCCAAATCTTCGAGGCATGGGAAAAACGCTCTATGGAAAAATCTCTGCTTGTTCATAAAATTTACGCAGAAATAAAGCGTTTGCTTGATTTGTCAACACAGTATGGTTTTGATACAAATTTGTGGCATAATTATCTCACTTTTTTGCTGATTACTAATGAAAATTCCTTCACGCTAACCTGTGAAAGACAGGGCGCAACCGAGGGCGGAAGTGTAAATATTCTTGCGAAAAACGATTTTAAAATCTTTAAAAAACTCTTCGATTTCGACTTTTCGCAAATAGAAAAGGATTTAGAAATCGACTGTTTTTCAACCATCACAAACTATAAAGCAATAGCCAAACGCGAGCGGCTTTATAACAAAAACGTGAGCGAAAAGGTAAAAAAGCTTAGCCTTCAGATAGCGGCTGCCAAGGATGAAGAAGAAATTTTCGCTATTGTAACCGAGCTTTATAAAAATTATGGTGTTGGTATGTTTGGACTTAACCCTGCGTTCCGTATAAAAGGTGGCGGCGGAAAGCTTGAATTTTGCCCAATAAACAACGCAGATAAAATAAGGCTTGATGACCTTGTGGGATACGAGCCGCAAAAGAAACAGCTTGTCGATAATACGTACGCCTTTGTGCAGGGAAAACCCGCTAATAATGCGCTTTTGTACGGCGATAGCGGAACCGGAAAATCATCCAGCGTCAAGGCGATACTTAACGAGTATTATGACAGCGGTCTTAGAATGATAGAAATTTATAAGCATCAATTCGGCGATTTGTCGGCGGTTATTTCACATATCAAAAACCGTAATTACCGTTTTATAATCTACATAGATGACTTATCGTTCGAAGAGCACGAAATAGAGTATAAATTTTTAAAGGCGGTTATAGAGGGCGGTGTTGAAACAAAACCCGATAATATTTTAATATATGCAACCTCGAACAGACGCCACCTGATAAAAGAAACCTGGAACGACCGCAACGATATGGAATTTAGTGGAGAGATACACCGTTCCGATACTATGGAAGAGAAATTATCTCTTTCAAGTCGCTTTGGTGTGCTAATTAATTATTCCGCTCCCGATAAGCAGGAGTTTAACGAAATGGTAAAAATTCTTGCAAAACGGGATGGAATAGAAATAGACGAAGAAACACTCTGCCGAGAAGCGAATAAGTGGGAAATGCGCCACGGCGGAGTATCGGGAAGAACTGCCAGACAGTTTGTAAATTATCTTGCGGGAATGCAGGATTAGAATAAGAGGAAGAAATATGGTAACACTTGACATGATATATCAGGCAGCCTTTGCGCTAAAGGATGTTGCAAGAAAAACTGACCTTATATATGCAAAAAAGCTTTCGGACGAGTCAAAGCTTTATCTAAAAACCGAAAATCTGCAGGTGACAGGCAGCTTTAAGCTGCGCGGCGCCTATTACAAGATTAGCAGACTAAATGACGAGCAGAAAAAAGCAGGAATTATTGCCTGCAGCGCGGGAAATCACGCGCAAGGCGTTGCACTTGCTGCTTCTCAAATGGGCATAAAAAGCGTCGTTTGTATGCCTGACGGCGCACCCATAAGTAAGGTTGAGGCAACAAAAGCACTCGGCGCCGAGGTCAGACTTGTGCCCGGTACATATGACGACGCTTATGAAGAGGCACTTCGTCTGCAAAAGGAAACGGGCGCAACATTTATTCACCCATTTGATGACGATGAGGTAATAGCGGGTCAGGGTACAATAGGAATCGAGATTCTCGAGCAAATAGATGACATTGATGCCGTAATTGTTCCCATAGGCGGCGGCGGACTCATTTCGGGTGTTGCATATGCCATAAAACAGTTAAGACCTGATGTCAAGGTTTACGGTGTTCAGGCAGAAAAAGCGGCAGGAATGCTCGAAAGTCGCATAGCGGGTGAACCCGTTACACTTAACAGCGTTTCAACCTTTGCCGACGGAATTGCAGTAAAGCATCCTGGTAACACCACCTTTAAGATGATTGAAAAATATGTTGATGAGATTGTCACCGTAAGCGAAGACGAAATTGCAACCGCAATCCTCACCCTTATGGAAAAGCAGAAGCTTATAGCAGAGGGTGCAGGCGCCGTCAGCGTGGCGGCAGCATTGTTTGATAAGCTTCCAATTCAAAACAAAAAGGTTGTTTGTCTTGTGTCGGGCGGAAATATTGATGTTAATATTCTCTCTCGAGTTATCACAAGAGGACTTGTTACAACGGGCAGAAAAACAACTCTGCTTATTGCGCTCGAGGATAAGCCCGGTCAGCTTTTAGGTGTCAGCACAATTATTTCAAAGTGCGGCGGTAATGTAACGAGTGTTCATCACGAGCGTTCGGATGCAAATATGGCTATTTCAAGCTGTTTCTTGCGTATTAGTGTCGAAACAAGAGATTTTGAGCAGATAGAAGAAATCAAGCGTTCTTTGAAGGCTGCAGACTTTAAAATTGTAGAATAGAGGTTTTGCTATGAAGGTAATTTCAACAGATAAATCACCCGCCGCGATTGGTCCATATTCGCAGGGGCTTGATGCAGGAAATATAGTTTTCGTTTCAGGACAAATTCCCGTTGATGTGCAAACGGGCTTGATGGCAGAAACCATCGAAGAGCAAACCGCACAATCGTTAAACAATGTAAAAAACATTTTGGAAGCAAATGGTCTTACAATGGCAAATGTAATCAAAACATCGGTATTTTTAGCCGACCTTTCGGATTTTGCAGCAATGAACAAGGTTTACGAAACCTTCTTCAAAGCACCGTTTCCGACACGCAGCTGTGTTCAGGTTGCGGCAATTCCAAAGGGTGCAAAAGTGGAAATTGAATGTATTGCAATCAAGTAATTTTAAACGGAGTGGGTTTTCAGATAACCACTCCGTTTTTATTGTATAAAAATCATTATTTTTGATTGACTATTTTTGTGCAATATATTATAATAAAATAGAATATTTATGAATATAGATATGTCCAGCGCGTTTATTTTATGAAATCTTTTAATTTTAGAGAGGCGACATTAAAAATGGCGAATTCTATTAAGCGAATTCTACTATCTTGTCCTACAATGCATTCAGAAGAAATGCAGTACATAAAAGAAGCTTTTGAAAAGAATTGGATAGCGCCGCTTGGCTTCAATTGCGACGGATTTGAGGACGAACTTGCAGAATATCTTAGTGACGGCAGCGATAAGCAGCATGCTCTTTCATTAGTTTCGGGCACCTCTGCTTTGCATCTTGCTGTCAAACTTGCGGGTGTTAAAAAGGGTGATATCGTGCTTTGCTCGGATATGACCTTTTCTGCCACGGTTAATCCCGTTGTCTATGAAGGCGGCGTTCCTGTGTTTATCGACTGTGAGAGCGACACCTGGAATCTTGACCCCGAAGCACTTGAAAAAGCATTTGTAAAGTATCCTGATGCAAAGGTTGTTGTGCTTGCCCATTTGTACGGAACACCCGCAAAGATGGATGAAATTATGGAGGTTTGCGAAAGACACAATGCCATTTTGATTGAGGATGCGGCTGAGGCGCTTTCAGCAGATTACAAGGGTAGAAAATGCGGCACCTTCGGAAAATATAACGCTGTCAGCTTTAACGGTAATAAAATAATTACCACATCGGGCGGCGGAATGCTTTTCACAAAAACTAAGGAAGAACGCGATAAGGCATTTTTCTGGGCAACACAGTCAAGAGAAAAAAAGCTTTGGTATGAGCATAAGGAAATCGGCTACAACTACAGAATGTCAAATGTGGTTGCGGGCATCGGCAGGGGACAACTTAAGCACCTTGACGAGCACAGAGATTTGAAGGAAAAAATATATTTTCGTTATAAAGAGGCGTTTTCAAAGCTTCCCGCAGTTATGAATCCGTATCTTGACTGCACAAAACCGAATTTCTGGCTTTCGTGTCTGCTTATTGACGATGGTTGTGATGTCGACCCGATTGATGTTATAAACAAATTGAATGACGCAAACATCGAAGCTCGTCCGATATGGAAACCGATGCATATGCAGCCTGTTTTCGAAGAGTGTGATTTTGTTTGCGCTAATGATAACGCAAACGATGAAAAGATTTTCAAAAAGGGACTTTGTTTGCCGTCAGATATTAAGATGACAGAGGAAGAACAGGACTACGTAATACAAACAGTTATATCCGCATTTGGAGAATGAATATGTACCAAAAGTATCTTAAGAGAATAATG
The DNA here is from genome assembly GCA_045601885.1 of Acutalibacteraceae bacterium. Taxonomy (GTDB): domain Bacteria; phylum Bacillota; class Clostridia; order Oscillospirales; family Acutalibacteraceae; genus SIG589. Next base: position 153,949 of record JAZSAN010000019.1, read on the forward strand.
GATTTTTTCCTGTCCTTTTGTGCACTTATCGTTCTGTCACCGATTTTAATAATTTTATGTCTAATCGGCGCAATAGCAATGAACGGAAATCCGTTTTTTGTGCAACTGCGACCGGGGAAAAAGGATAAGAGCGGAAACGAAGTAATATTTAAGCTTATAAAGTTTCGCACAATGAATAACAAAAAGGATGCGAACGGCAATTTGCTTCCCGACGAGCAGAGACTGACCGCGTATGGCAAATTCCTGCGTTCAACATCGCTTGACGAGCTTCCCGAGCTTATCAACATTTTGACGGGGGATATGAGCATTGTCGGCCCAAGACCGCAGCTTGTGAGAGATATGGTCTTTATGACTGCTGAGCAACGCGCCCGACACAACGTCAGACCCGGACTTACGGGACTCGCTCAGGTCAACGGCAGAAATAATATTTCCTGGCTTGGAAAACTTGAGTGGGATTTGGAATACATAAATTCAGGGATAACCTTTATAGGCGATGTGAAAATAATTTTAATGACGGTGGGCAAGGTGCTCTCAAGAAGTGATACCGTCAGAGAAGGCACCGAAAGTGATGTTGACTTTGGCGACTGGCTCAGACAAATCGGCGAGGTTGACGATACGGTCTATAATCAAAAGCAAACCGAAGCAAAGGAACTTTTGAAAGCAAATAATTAACTTATATTTTGTGCAGAAGGGGGAAGGCGATAAATGAATGATTTAGTATCGATAATTATGCCGTCGTATAATACGGCAAGGTATATCGGTGAATCAATTCAATCCGTTCTTTCTCAAACATACACCGAGTGGGAGCTAATCATAGTTGACGATTGTTCAACCGATAACACTGACGAAGTAGTAAAACCGTTTTTAGTGGATAAGCGAATAAGATATCTTAAAAACGAAAAAAATTCAGGTGCCGCAGTGTCGCGAAATTATGCGCTTCGCGAAGCAAAAGGAAAATGGATTGCATTTCTCGACAGTGACGACCTGTGGCATCCGCAAAAACTTGAAAAGCAACTTTTGTTTATGAAGGAAAATGATTATCATTTTTCATACACAAAATATATTGAAATAGATGAAAAATCATGTCCAAACGGCAAAATTGTTTCCGGACCATCAAAGGTCAACAAGCGTAGGATGCGAGATTATTGTTATATGGGCTGTTTAACGGTTATGTATGATGCTAAGATTACCGGTTTAATTCAAATAGCAGATATAAAGAAAAATAACGATTATGCAATGTGGTTGAAAGTGTGCAAAAAAGCCGATTGCTATTTGCTTGATGAAGTTCTGGCAAAATACAGAAAGAGAAACGGTTCAATCAGTAATCACACATATCTGAAGTTAATAAATTGGCATTATAAATTATATCGCATAGCAGAAAATAAAAATAAGATATCAGCAGTTTTATTAACTGTGAGAAACTTGTTCTTTGGAGCAATAAAAAAAATCAGATACTGCTCAAACTATAACGATTATAAATAAAAGTAATTTTTCAAAGATTTAATAACGGAGATGTGATTATGAATAAAAAAATCGCAGTTGCTGGAACAGGATATGTCGGCTTGTCAATAGCCGTGCTTTTAGCTCAACATAATAAAGTAACAGCTGTGGATATCGTTCCTGAAAAGGTGTATAAAATCAACAATAATAAATCTCCAATTCAGGATGAATACATCGAGAAGTATCTTGCAGAAAAAGAACTTTGCTTGACTGCCACGCTTGACGCTGAAGCAGCATATAAGGACGCAGATTTTGTTGTTATTGCAGCACCGACAAATTATGATAGCGAAAAGAATTTTTTTGATACATCTGCGGTGGAATCTGTCATTGAACTTGTTATGAAATGCAATTCAAACGCTATTATGATAATTAAGTCCACGGTTCCGGTCGGATTCACAAAATCAGCAAGGGAGAAATATGGTTGTGAAAACATTCTCTTCAGCCCCGAATTTTTGCGTGAATCCAAAGCTCTTTACGATAATCTTTATCCAAGCAGAATTATCGTTGGAACAGATGTTGATAATGCGCGACTTGTTGAGGCGGCTGAGTGTTTCGCAGAACTTTTGCAAGAAGGTGCGCTAAAAGAAAATATCGATATTCTTATTATGAAATACACCGAAGCGGAAGCTGTGAAATTGTTTGCAAACACATATCTTGCTCTTCGCGTGTCATATTTTAACGAACTTGATACATATGCAGAAATGAAAGGCTTGGATACGCAACAAATCATAAACGGAGTTTGCCTTGACCCAAGAATAGGGGCGCACTATAATAATCCATCCTTTGGATACGGTGGTTATTGTTTGCCCAAGGATACCAAACAACTTCTTGCTAACTATGAGGATGTTCCTCAAAATATGATGTCTGCAATCGTTGAATCGAACAGAACCAGAAAAGATTTTATTGCAGACCGTGTGCTTCGTATGGCAGGATATTACAGTTACGAAAAAAATAATGTTTATAACGAATCAAAAGAAACGCCACCTGTTATCGGGGTGTATCGATTAACCATGAAAACGGGCTCGGATAATTTCCGTCAGTCTTCTATACAAGGTGTTATGAAGCGCATAAAGGCAAAGGGCGCAAAAATTGTGATTTATGAGCCAACTCTTGATAACGGGACAACCTTTTTTGGAAGCGAAATTATAAACGATTTCGATGCGTTCAAAAAAGCAAGCGATGCTATCATAGCAAATAGATACGATTCTTGTCTTGACGATGTGTCGGACAAGGTATATACAAGAGATATTTTTAAAAGAGATTAAAAAAACTATTTTGGAGGAATTAGTTATGAGTCTTTTTGAAAAAATTAAAACCGGAGAAGAAAAATTATCCTTGGTAGGTCTCGGCTATGTTGGGATGCCGATAGCCGTTGCCTTTGCTAAGAAAGGCGTAGAAGTTATAGGATTTGACCTCAACAGTGCAAAAATTGAACTTTACAAGCAAGGTGTTGACCCAACCAAAGAGGTTGGTGACGAGGAAATAAAGAAGTCAACAGTCTACTTCACCTCGGACGAAAACGATTTGAAAAAAGCAAAATTCCATATCGTTGCAGTTCCCACACCCGTTAATACCGACCACACACCCGACCTCTCTCCCGTAATCGGAGCGAGTGAGATTGTCGGTCGCAACTTAACAAAAGGTTCAATAGTTGTTTATGAGTCCACAGTATATCCCGGTGTAACCGAGGATGTTTGTGTGCCGATTCTTGAAAAAGAGTCGGGACTCAAGTGCGGTATTGATTTCAAAATCGGCTACTCGCCCGAGAGAATCAATCCCGGTGACAAGGTTCATAGACTTGAAAATATTCATAAAATTGTTTCGGGTATGGATAGAGAGTCACTTGAAGAAATAAAAAATGTTTACGACCTTGTTATTGAGGTTGGCACATATCCTGTTTCAACAATCAAAACAGCCGAGGCCGTTAAGGTTGTTGAAAACAGCCAGCGTGATATCAATATTGCTTTTATGAATGAACTTGCAATGGTATTTGACCGTATGGGCATTGATACTAACGAGGTTGTTGACGGAATGAATACAAAGTGGAATGCACTTGGCTTCCGTCCCGGTCTTGTTGGCGGACACTGCATCGGTGTTGACCCGTATTATTTTACCTATGAGGCAGAAAAACTTGGATACCATAGCCAGATAATATTGAATGGCCGAATAGTTAACGACGGTATGGGCAAGTTTGTTGCAGAAGCTGCCATAAAGCAGATGATTGCAGCGGGCAAGGCACCCAAGAAATCAAAGGTTGTAATTTTGGGACTCACATTTAAGGAGAACTGCCCCGATACCCGTAACAGCAAGGTTGACGATATAATAAAGACACTTAATGCCTATGAAATCAACCCGCTCGTTGTTGACCCGTGGGCAAGTGAACGCGATGCTATGCACGAATACGGCGTAACGCTTACTGATTTGGCTGATGTAAAGGATGCAGACTGCGTAATTGTCGCTGTTGCACATAATGAGTTTAAGGCACTTTCTTTGGATGAAATAAAGGCACTGTTTGCAAGTTGCCCGGATGACGAAAAGGTCTTAATAGATGTTAAAGGACTTTATAAGATGGACGAGCTTAAGGCGTCCGGAATGAGATTCTGGAGACTTTAATATATGCGTTTATTACATATAAACTGCAATTATATAGGAACAACACTTCATCAGTTAATGGTGCAAAAGCTCGATGAGTTGGGCTTGGAAAACAAAGTGTTCGTTCCAACCTATGACAAGAATTTGGCTGTTATAAAACCAAACGAAAATGTGTGCGTGTGCGAGTGCTTCAAAAAATGGGACCGACTGTTTTTTGATTATAAGCAAAAAAAGATTCAAACCGCGCTTCAAAAAAACATATCGGTCAAAGATTATGATTTAATTCACGCATACACACTCTTTACGGACGGAAACACAGCAAGAAAAATGTCTGAAAAATACGGTGTGCCATATGTGGTTGCTGTGAGAAACACCGATGTCAACGACTTTTTCAGATTAATGCCGCATTTGCGTATGCGCGGTGTTAAAACAATGCTGAAAGCTCGGGCGGTATTTTTCCTTTCAGAGTCGTATCGTCTCCAGGTGTTTGATAGGTATGTTCCTAAAAAATACCACGAACAGCTTCTCAAAAAAACATATATTATTCCAAACGGAATTGATGATTTTTGGTTTGAAAATCTGTATACAGAGAAAAAAGAGTGCGACAAAAATAGTGTTAATATAATTTATGCGGGTAGGATTGATAGCAACAAAAATATCCTCTCCACCCAAAAAGCTCTTGAAGTTTTGGCTCAAAAAGGAATAAATACTAACTTTACGGTTGTGGGAAAAGTTGAGGACAAAAATCTCTTTGAGAGGATAATGCTCGATAAGAGAACGACCCACATTCCCGCTGTGCCAAAGGAAAAACTGATAGAGCTTTATCGGAAAAATCATATTTTTGTAATGCCCTCATTTACTGAATCCTTCGGCCTTGTATATGCCGAGGCAATCAGTCAGGGCTTGCCCGTCGTATATACAAAAGGGCAGGGCTTTGACAATCAGTTCGCATGTGGTGAAGTTGGATATGCGGTTGATTCAGGCTCAACTCAAGAAATCGCAGAAGCAATCGAAAAAATCATTCAAAATTATCAAGATATAACAAAAAATCTTGCACAAAAATCAACCCGTTATAATTGGGATAGTATTTGCAACAAATATCTTGAAATTTATAAAAAATTTTAAAAAACGGGAGGGAATATTGTGCTTTTTTCATTTCATTTATTAAAAGGCGACGCAAAACTGAAAGATTTTGATAAATATGTGAAATTTGGCGAATATTCCTTTTGCTTTGATGAAAACACACCTTTTCAAAACGCTGTTTCAGGCGAGAGAGAAATTGTTTTGTACGGCTATGCCGTAAATCTGCAAAACGGCAACCATGCCGATTTATGCAAAGAACTGTTAAAAAACAGCAGTGATATTGCATCACTGCTCGAATGCGAAAAAAATCTCGGCGGTAAGTATTTGATTTTTTATAAAGATTCGAACGGGTACTATGTTATACCCGATGCTACAGCATCTGTGCCTATTTATTTTTATTTTGATGCAGACGGAGTTGTTTGCTCGTCCCATATTAGAAAAATTGTTAATGTTTTTTCGCTAACTCCCGATAAAAAACATCTGAAAATAAGGAATAGCGGCGATATCTCACAGGCAATGCCCTACGATATCACCGAGTATAGCGAAATAAAGCAACTATTACCAAACCATTATCTTGATTTCTTTGGAAAAAAGGCCGTAAGGTTTTTAATTCAAGAAGAAAAAGCAGAAACAATTTCCGCATCACAGGCGGCAAAAATCACAGCACCGCTAATAAAAACACTCACAAATTACTATCTTTCAAAATGCGAGTGTATGTGTGCAATTACGGGTGGCAGAGATAGCAGAGTTGTGCTTTCGTCTCTTATTAATCGTTCTGATAGCAAAGTTAAAGCATATACAATCAAACACAATGAAATGTCGGATACGAATTCCGACTTGGTAATACCAAAAGAAATATCAAAAATTTGTGATATTAATTATTTTGTTGCCGAGGATATAAATCCAACAGTCGAGCAAGAAAATCTTGCAGATTCGCTCTTGGGCGAGGATATGTATTCAAAGCGTACGCTTATGATTGCAAACTCGGTGCTGTCGGTTGCGAAGGGTGCCGCTGTAATAAACGGAGATATTATTGGTCAGGTAGGCAAGTGCTCCTTGCACCGTGATATTCCGCAGTTTTTAGCGACACCGGGATATTTTAGATGCAAACTCCACAATTATAGCAAAAAATCCAAAGTTCTTCTTAAAGCTTGGCTTAAGGATATAAAATCGAGCGGAGAAAAGGTAAACACCTTTGATTTGTTTTCGGTGGAAAATCGCATGGGCAGATGGGCGGCACAGGAGAATATAATTTACAACACACTTGGACAAAAATATTTTAACATTTTTAATTCAAGAAGCATCATTTATGTTTGGTCTGCGGTTGACCGAGCCGTGCGAAAACAATCCAAAATTCATATTGAGCTTATAAAGCTTTTAAACAAAGAGCTTTTGAAAGTGAATTTTGAAGAAGATGAATCTATACTCGTAAAAATTGCAAAAAGCAACGGAGTTTTTTATTATTTATTTTCTCGTTTTAAATTTACAATCAATAAATTAAGGAGGACTTTGCGGTGAAAAAAATGATTATAACCGCCGATGACTATGGTATGTCACGCGGCGTAAACGACGCAATAGACGAGGGCATCGCAAAAGGTCTCATTACATCAACCAATGTAATGACAAATATGGAGTTTTACACTGAAGCTTCAAAACTCAGGGACACAGATGTTTCTGTGGGATTGCATTGGACGATTAGCGCCGGCAAACCCGTTTGTAAGCCGGAGGAAATCCCAAGCCTTGTTGATGAAAACGGAAACTTTTTTAAGTATTCTGAGTTTAGGGGAAAATATCGAAAAGGCGAAATAAAAGATGAAGATATAGTAAAAGAACTCAAAGCACAGTATAAAAGATTCAAAGAGGTTTGCGGAGAGCCTGATTATTGGAATACACACCAGAACACCCACGTTGATTTCAAAATTTTCAAACTATTTGTTTTAGTTGCCAAAGAACTAAATATTAGAAAAATGCGAAGTCATCAGAGAGTTTATGTCCCTGCATCTGCAGGAAATGGTACAATGCCGCTTGTGTGGAGAATAATAGAACCTATAAAAAGACAAATTCTAAAATCGTGGATGAATATTGCGCGCAAGAATGGAATGACAAGCCCGTACGGTGTTGTAATTGCCTTGCGAAAAGAGGACTTAGAAAAACCCGAATATGTGTTTTCCAACATACAACAATCCGATGATATTGTTTCGGAATATGTAATTCATCCCTCAACAGTTTTAGATAGCAATTTTTTTGGTTCGCTGAGTGATAGCCGAATTGTTGAATACAAACAGTTTACCTCGGACAAGCAGGCTAATATTTTTAATAAAAACGATTTTGTATTGATAAACTTTGAAAATATCTAGGGGATTTTTAATATGAAGAAAAAGGCAGCGTTTTTGTTTTATAAATTATTTGCAAAGCACCTTCCGATTTCTTATAAATTTGGAGGGAAAATAGGTACTTTTTTCAGAAGAATATGCGCTAAGGCTTTTCTTGAATCTTGTGGCGAAAAAGTCAACATAGAACATGGCGCAGAAATTTCCCCTCGTTCCACAATAGGTGACCGTTCCGGTGTAGGAATAAATGCAATGGTAGGCGTTGTTCATATAGGCAAGGATGTTCTTATGGGACGCGATTTTATTGGAATAACTCGAAATCACGGGTTTATGGATAAAGAAACGCTCGTTAGAAAGCAAGGATACACCGAAGATGAGCCTATATATATAGGCGACGATGTTTGGATAGGGCATAGAGTTATTGTTTTGCCGGGCGTACATATTGGAAAAGGAACGGTTGTGGGTGCAGGGTCTGTCGTCACTAAGGATACACCCGAGTATTCAGTTGTAGCAGGCAACCCCGCGCGCGTAATAAAGTATAGAGAATAAAAGAGGAACTATTTTGGAAAAGAAAAAACTTCTCATAATCAACAAATCTTTTGAAATGGGCGGAATACAAATGGCCCTCGCTAATATGCTTAATGTTATTTGCGATGACCACGATGTATCTCTGGCTATCTTCAATCCTAACGGTCCTTTGAAATCTCAAATTCCTGATAATGTAAAGTTGGTTAAACTTTCGCCACTGATTGAAACATTAGGTATGAGCGCTGACGACTGTAAAAAGTTCGGCACACCAATTCAAAGGCTTTTCAAACTTTTTTCGTCTGTATGGGCACGAGTGTTTGGTAACTCGTTTCCCGTCCTTTTTGCATTCTTATTTCAAAAACCGCTTTTGAACTATGATGTCGTTATTTCTTACCATCAAGAAACCTCTAGCAAGACAATGGTTACAGGTTTTGGAAAATTTGCTTTAAAAAAATGTATGGCCGATAAAAAAATTGCTTGGGTCCACGCCGACTTTTTAGCAACAAAACTTGCAACAAAGCAAAATTTTAAAACCTACAAAAAGTTTGATAAAATTGTTTCTGTGTCAAAAACCACAATGAATAGTTTTATAACAGCATATCCTGCGCTCAAAGAAAAGTGTAATTATTGTTATAACTATGTGGATGCTGCCAAAATAATAGAAAAAAGTTCTGCAGAATGTAGTGATATGATTTACGATGATAATGAGATAGTGCTGTTTTCTGCTTGTCGCCTTGTAAATGAAAAAGGTATTTTACCCGCAATACAAAATATTGCGCCACTTTTAAAAGCCGAAAAGAAAATCAAGTGGTACATTGCAGGAGAAGGTTCACAAAGAGAGGATATAGAAAAAAATCTCAGAGAAAACGGGTTAGAGGATAAAATAATTTTGTTAGGCTTTAAAGAAAATCCATACCCGTATATTAAAAAAGCCGATTATTTGTTTTTACCCTCTTTGCATGAAACATTTTCAATGGTTGTAAGTGAAGCGCATATTTTGAGCACATCTGTTATTGCGTCAGATATTCCCGTAATGCATGAAGTGTTATATAAAAATGATGTTATGTGTGCAAACGGAAATTATATTGAAGCGTTACAAAGTGTTAGTAAAAAAGAAAAATCAAGTTATAACGGCGAATTCTCAAAGGAGTTTTGGTTGCGGCGTTTTGATGAGGTGATAAAATGATTGAGATAAATTTCAATAAAAAATTAAACAATGTATATCTGTACGCATTAATAGCCGTAACAACCCTTATGGGACCGTTGCTTTATATAAAGGTTATTTCGCTTTTTCATTTGGTTATTTTGGGTTTATCGGCAGTTTTGTTAGTAAAAGGTTTAAAACTGCCCGAACTTAACACAACGGTTGTAAAGTTTACGGGATTTTGGGTATTGGAAGCCTTAATATCTTGTGTGTGGGCGCCCGATACTGCGACAGCTTTAATGTATTTTTATTATATATTTCTTATATTGGCTTTGGCTCTTCTTACGCAAACATACATTAACAAAGAAAATATTATATATTTTTTTCGCTTGTTCGTAATAATTTTGTTTGTGTGCAATGTCATTGCGGTTTGGGAAACTTTTTCAGGTAATCATATATCAATAGGATATTTGAACACACCTCTAAGAGAACGCCTTTTAAAATATCTTCCTGCGGTTTTTTTTCATAACCCAAATGATTTTGCAACATATGTTATACAAGTAATACCGTTTTCGTTTGCGTGTATATATGATAAAAAATTAGTTTTCAAAATTATGTCTTTTGCAAACATATTGGTTTCAATGTTTACTATCTTTGCTTCACAGTCAAGAACCCAGACTATCATAATATTAATAATGGTAGTGTTCTTTATGATATTTTCGAAAAAATCAAGTATTATAAAAATAATATTGGGTGCCATTGCAATGATGACTCTGTTATCATTTTTAATTCCTGCATTTTCTGATGTTATTCTGGCTGCATTTGAAAGCATTTCCGAAAAAGAGATACAGGAAAGCTTAATAGGCGGCTCATTGAATTCCCGTATGAAGCTGATGTATAACGGTGTCCATATGCTTGTAAATACTTTTGGATTCGGTGTCGGAGCGGGATGCCATCGAGTTTTGATGCCGCAATATTCGCTTCAGTATTATGACACAAAAGAGATTTATGTTATGCACAATTTGTTGGCAGAAATTTTTGTCGATTATGGTCTGATAATTGGAATTACCTTTTTAATAGTTTTGGTTGTATTGTGTGTAAAACTATTTTCGGTTTTCAAAAAAAATGATAATATGATGGTAAAAATTGCAAGTATAATGCTTTTCTTTTCAATGGCAACATTTGTACTTTGCGGAATTTCTTCAAGTTCGATTTTGCAGCTAACATCACTTTGGACAGGTTTCTGTGCTTCAGGTGCTATGATTAACATATATGCAAGAAAAAAGAAAACAGAAAAAACATAAAATATTATGTTAAAGGAAGAAAACTAATGAAAATAATCATTATTCACCGAAACAGTTTTGATGTGGTCGGCGGTGCTGAGAGCACAATATATTATATGGCCGATACTCTAAAAAAAATGGGGCACACACCTGTTATTGTTGCAAAAGAAGGCAAAAAAGATAAAGATGATAATGCGTTTTGCAAAATAATAAGATATAAGAAAAGCCGATTTATTAATAGATATACCTCAATAGTTGACCCTTTGGTAGAATATATTAACGCAAAGCAACTAAAAAAGATTTTCGAGGATGAAAATCCTGATTATATCATAACCCGTGACAATATTCTAGCCTGTGCAATCAGAAAATATTTTGACCCTGAAAAAATCGTATATATTCCGCTTGTGGTTATTAAATATTATAATGCCGGAATACGAAAGTTTAATTCGTTCAAAACCTTTATAATAGAGATAATCAGGTTTTTAAAATTAAAGCAGGAAAGCTATTATCAGATAAGGGCTTTTAAAAAACTTAAAAAAATTGTTGTTTTCAGCAATAATATGAAAAAGCAAATTTTATCTGCAACAGGAGATGTGTCGGCGGTTAATATTATCCATCCCGGAGTTAACGAAAAATTTTCGCCGATTGAAAACGCGTCCCAAATACATAAAGAGTTTAATATTCATGAGGATAAGAAAATATTTTTGTTTGTCGGAAGAGTTGTGCAGGAAAAAAATGTGCGAATGCTTTTGGAAGCCTTCTCATTATCAGATAATGAAAATTCAGTATTGCTTATTGTTGGCGATGGCGATGACAGAAAATATCTTGAAGACCGAGCAAAAGTATTGAATATTGATGATAAGGTAATATTCACAGGCACAAGGCGCGATACTGAAAGATTTTATAGAGAAGCAGACTTTTTTATGTTGCCTTCATATTATGAATCCTTTGGTAATGTGATTTTGGAATCTCTTGCGTCGGGCACCCCTGTTATCGGCTTTAAAACCGAAGAAGGAAAAACCTTGACTGCGATTGACGAGCTTATAGAAAACGGCAAAAGCGGTATTATATGTGACAATTTCTCAACCGAAGCACTCAAAAACGCTATTAATAAAGCGATAAATATTGCTGATACCGATGAGCATAAGAATATGAAAAACTTCTGTGCTGATACCGCGCGCAAAAAATTCACATGGAAAAACTTTATTAAACAAGTGCTTGTTATTTTACAAAAATAAAGGGAATGAAAAATGGAAAAACAAATTTTTGTCTTAACAAAACTTATACAGTGTGCTGTAACCGACAATTTAATAGACGAGAACACTAAGGCAATCATTGATAATGATATGCTTGAGAGTATATATAAAAAGGCTGAGCTGCATGTTTTAACGCATCTTGTGGCATACGGTCTTTGGAAGTGCGGACTTCTCGATGAGCAGACCGAAATCGGAAGAAAGTACAGCCATAGTATGCTGAAGGCAAATGTTCGCCAAGAAAAGCTTAATTATGAGTATGGAAGAATTTGCAAATTGCTTGAAAGCAACGAAATTAAGTTTATTCCCTTAAAGGGAGCGGTTCTTCGCAATCTTTATCCTGAAACTTGGATGCGACTCAGCTGCGATATTGATATACTCATTCATCCAAACGACCTTAATACTGCGGTCGATTTGATAAACCGTGGATTAAACTACAGTATTGGAAAACGCGGAGAGTACGATATGTCGCTCTTCTCTGAAAATGGTGTGCATCTAGAACTCCATTTTGGCATTATGGAAAAAATGTTCAAGGGCAGTAGCGAGTTTGAAAGAATTTGGAGCAGCGCAACACCGATAAGCGAGGGCAGTATGCAGATGGCAATGTCGGATGATGTTTTTTACTATCATCACATCTTGCATATGGCAAAACATTTTGAAGCCAATGGTTGTGGCATACGCTTTTTCCTTGATACCTGGATGTTTAACAATTCAAAAGAGGTTAAACTTAAGGGAGAATACAAGAAAATGTTATCCGATATAGGTCTTTTGAAGTTTGAGGAAGCGTCTCGTAAATTGTCAAATGTTTGGTTTTCAAACGAGGAACACAACAGGCTCACTAAAAATATGCAGGGCTTCATAGTGAAATCGGGAATATACGGAACGTCAGATAACTATTTTGCATTTATGCAGATAAGACATGGCGGCAAAACACAGTACGCAAAGTCCCGAATTTTATTGCCATATGAAAAAATGCTTGAGATTTACCCTGTGCTCTCAAAGCACAAATGGCTTTTACCGTTTTATCAGATAAGACGTTGGACGGCAATACTTATAAAGGGCAGACTAAAATCTTCGGTTAAGGAATTAAAGGATAATTCCGAAATATCAGAAGAGTATGTCAAAAAAGTAAAATCCTTGTTTGATAGTTTGGGGATTAATTAGATTTGAAAAGCAGATGTTAAAAACATCTGCTTTTTGTTTACTTATAAAATTTTTTGAGTTATAATAGTTAAAAATAACTTTTGTGAGGTGAATCGGGTGGATAAATTTGTTTTACATTCAAATTACAAACCAACGGGTGACCAACCCCAAGCGATAGACAAGCTTGTTGAGGGTCTAAACCGTGGCGATAGAGAACAGGTCTTGCTTGGTGTTACAGGCTCTGGTAAGACATTCACAATGGCAAATATTATTGAAAAAGTAAACCGTCCCACCCTCGTTCTCGCTCACAATAAAACCCTCGCCGCACAGTTGTGCAGTGAGTTCCGCGAATTCTTCCCCGAAAATGCGGTGGAGTATTTTGTTTCTTATTATGATTATTATCAGCCTGAAGCATATATACCGGGCACAGACACATATATCGAAAAGGATTCTGCAATAAACGATGAAATTGATAAGCTGCGTCACTCGGCAACCTGCGCTCTTTCGGAACGCAGAGACGTAATAATTGTTGCCAGTGTCTCTTGCATATACTCTCTCGGCAACCCGATAGACTATCGCAGTATGGTAATATCTCTTCGCCTCGGAATGCAGAAGGGCAGAGATGAGCTTCTTAAAAAGCTTGTTGATTTGCAATATGAACGCAATGATATAAACTTCACCCGTAACAAATTCCGTGTGCGCGGAGACGTGGTGGAGATTTATCCGTCGTATTCGAATGACACCGCAATTCGTGTTGAATTTTTCGGCGATGAAATTGATAGAATCAGCGAGATAAATACCTTGACGGGTGAGATAAAAAACAATCTCAAGCACATTGCCATTTATCCCGCTTCGCATTATATTGTTCCACCCGAAAAGATGAACGATGCCATAAAAGAGATTGAAAATGAGATGGAACAGCAGGTGAAATTTTTCACCGAAAACGGCAAGCTAATCGAGGCTCAGAGAATCAGACAACGCACCGAATACGATATGGAGATGCTGCGTGAAATCGGCACCTGCAAGGGTATCGAAAACTACTCGCGTGTGCTCTCGGGCAGAGAGAAGGGAAGCACACCCTTTACCTTGCTTGATTATTTTCCGGATGATTATCTGCTGTTTGTTGACGAGTCGCACGTTACTCTCCCACAGGTTCGAGGAATGTACGGCGGAGACCGCTCGAGAAAAGAAAATCTTGTTGATTTCGGCTTCCGTCTGCCGTCGGCGTTTGATAACAGACCGCTGAATTTTGATGAGTTTTATGAGCGCATAAACCAAACGGTTTTCGTTTCTGCAACTCCCGGTGTACTTGAAAAGGAAAAAGCAACACAGATTGCCGAACAGGTCATAAGACCAACGGGACTTTTGGACCCCGAAATTTCGGTCAGGGAGTCACACGGTCAGATAGACGACCTTGTCTCCGAAATAAATATCCGTTCACAGCGTGGAGAACGAGTTCTTGTCACAACGCTGACCAAGAAGATGGCGGAGGATTTGACAGAGTATCTGGAACAGCTGAATATCGCCGTACGTTATATGCACTATGATATTGATACTATTGAGCGTATGGAAATCATACGTGATTTGCGTCTTGGAAAATTTGATGTTTTGGTTGGAATCAACCTTCTTCGTGAGGGCCTTGATATTCCCGAGGTGTCACTCGTTGCAATTTTGGATGCTGATAAGGAAGGCTTTTTGCGTTCCGAAACCTCACTTATTCAGACTATTGGTCGTGCCGCAAGAAATGCTGAGGGCAAAGTAATAATGTATGCCGACAGCGTAACTGATTCGATGGAACGCGCCATAACCGAAACCCTGCGCCGTCGCGAAATTCAGCAAAGATATAACGAAGAAAACGGCATAACACCCACCACCATTCAAAAGGGTGTGTACGATATTATCGAGATTGGCGCAACGCCCGACGATAAGAAGAAAGAAAAACCGTCAAGCCGTATGACAAAGGCGGAAAGAGAGCAACTAATCCTGCGACTGACCCGCGAGATGAAACATGCCGCAAAGCTGCTTGAATTTGAACACGCCGCATACCTTCGTGACAGAATTGAAAAACTAAGACAAGGCAAATAATAAAAAGAGCTCTTTTTATAGGGCTCTTTGTTATTTTTCCAATAAAAAGCATTTACTTTTATGCTTAATTGAGTTAAAATAAAACTATATATGTTTATATGTTTTGGAGGGAGAAATGGCAAACGATAAAATAGTTATCAAGGGCGCAAAGGTTCATAATTTGAAGAATGTCAGTTTGGAGCTTCCGCGCGATAAATTTGTGGTTTTTACAGGGCTTTCGGGCTCGGGAAAATCCTCACTTGCGTTTGATACTATATATGCCGAGGGACAACGTCGCTACGTTGAGTCCCTGTCTTCCTATGCCAGAATGTTTTTAGGTCAGATGGAAAAGCCCGACGTTGAGGTTATCGAGGGTATGTCACCCGCAATATCAATAGACCAAAAAACCACATCAAAAAACCCGCGTTCAACGGTCGGAACGGTTACCGAAATATATGACTATCTTCGTCTTTTATATGCGCGTGTCGGAGTGCCGCATTGTCCCGTTTGCGGAAAGGAAATTTCGCAACAAACGGGCGACCAGATTGTTGACCGCGTTTGTATGCTGGAGGACGGAACTCGCATTCAGGTCTTGGCACCTGTTGTACGGGCTAAAAAGGGCGAGCACCAAAAGGAATTTGAATCGGCAAGGAAATCGGGTTATGTCCGCGTCCGTGTTGACGGAAATATGTACGATTTGTCCGAGGAAATAAAACTCGATAAGAACAAAAAACATAATATTGAAATTGTGGTTGACAGACTCGTAATCAATCCCGATATAAAGAGCCGACTTTCAGACAGTGTTGAGACGGCAGCATCACTTACGGGCGGAATTATCATAATTGATGTAATCGATGGAGAGGAGCTTACCTTTTCGCAAAACTATGCCTGTGAAGAGCATGGCGTCAGCATACCCGAGCTCACTCCCACTATGTTTTCCTTTAACAACCCATCAGGTGCGTGTCCGACCTGTACGGGACTCGGTATGTTTATGAAGGCAAGTGAGAAGCTCGTTGTCCCCAACGACGAACTGACCCTTCGTGAAGGTGCGATTAAGGTGCCTGGCTGGAATATAAACGGTTGGCATGGGCAAGAAAATTCGGTCGCTACGATGTATTTTACCGCGATTGGCGAAAAGTATGGTTTTACGCTTGATACCAAGTTTAAGGATATATCAAAGGAAGGCAGAAATGCTTTGTTTTATGGCACGGGCGGTGAGAAAATAAAGCTTGTCCGCAGCAGCCTTTGGGGAGGCGGAACACATTATACCGATTTTGAAGGTATAATGAATAATATAGAGCGCCGTCACAAAGAATCGACAAGCGATTATTCACGTAATGAACTCGAAAATTTGATGGTTGAGAGCGCTTGTCCCGACTGTTTGGGCGCTCGTTTGAAGCCGGAATCCCTTGCTGTGACTGTCGGCGGAAAAAACATTAAAGACTTTTGTGATTTGTCGGTTGTGGATGCACTTGCGTTTTTGGAAACGCTGACATTTAACAATATGCAGCAAAAAATAGCAGAGCCGATAATTAAGGAAATCAAAGAGAGATTAAACTTTTTAAACAGCGTGGGACTCGAGTATCTTACACTATCTCGTTCTTCGGGAACACTTTCGGGTGGTGAGAGTCAGAGAATTCGCCTTGCAACCCAAATAGGCTCCTCGCTTATGGGTGTTGTTTATATACTTGATGAGCCGAGCATCGGTCTGCATCAGCGTGATAACAACCGTCTTATTGAAACGCTTAAACGACTCAGAGATTTGGGTAATACCGTAATCGTGGTTGAACACGACGAGGATACCATGCGCGAAGCGGATTATATCGTTGATATAGGACCAGGCGCGGGTATACACGGCGGTAATATCGTCTGCACTGGTACAGTTAAGGATATTGAAAATTGCAAGGATTCAATAACCGGAGACTATCTTTCGGGCAGATGCAAAATTCCCGTTCCCAAAACGCGCAGAAAGGGCAACGGAAAACACCTTGTCGTTAAGGGTGCAGAGGAAAATAATTTAAAGAAGATAAATGTTAAAATCCCGCTCGGAAAGTTTGTCTGTGTAACGGGTGTTTCGGGCTCAGGCAAATCTTCGCTCGTTAATGATATTGTATATAAAGAACTAGCATCAAAACTGAACGGCGCTAATAAAATATCAGGTAAACATAAAGCGATAGAGGGAATAGAACATCTCGATAAGGTGATAGATATCGACCAGTCACCGATAGGCAGAACACCGCGTTCCAACCCCGCAACATATACGGGTGTGTTTACCGATATACGTGAGCTTTTTGCATCCACAAAGGATGCCAAAATGAAGGGCTATAGCGCAGGACGCTTCTCCTTTAATGTCAAAGGCGGACGCTGTGAAGCCTGCGAGGGTGACGGCACCTTGAAAATCGAGATGCATTTCTTGCCCGATATATATGTTCCTTGTGAGGTTTGTAACGGTACACGCTTCAACCGTGAAACCCTTTCGATAAAATACAAAGGAAAGAGCATTCACGATGTTTTGGAGATGACGGTTGAAGAAGCAATGTATTTCTTTGAATCAATTCCGAAAATTCACAGAAAGCTAAAAACCCTTTATGATGTGGGACTTGGATATATAAAATTGGGTCAGTCCGCCACAACTCTGTCGGGCGGTGAGGCGCAACGCGTCAAGCTTGCAACCGAATTATCGAAACGCGGAACGGGCAAAACAATTTATATTCTTGATGAGCCCACAACGGGACTTCATACCGCCGATGTTCACCGTCTGCTTGAGGTGTTAGAGCGTCTTGTTGATGCCGGCAACACTGTGCTTGTAATTGAGCATAACCTTGATGTCATAAAATCTGCCGACCATATAATAGATTTAGGACCCGAAGGTGGAGACAAGGGCGGAACTGTTATTGCAGTCGGCACACCCGAAGAAATTTCGAAATGTGAAAAATCTTATACGGGTGCATTTTTGAAAACGATGCTTTAAATTTACACATTATTAACGAATAATGCGGCGAAAAATATTACAATAAATAAAAAGGGGGCGTAAAATTGATAGGATATATTAGAGCGTACAAACCCGAGCTTCGAGTCAAAGAGTTCGAATTCTATAAAGCGGTCTATTGCTCACTTTGTAAATATATGGGTAAAGAATACGGTTTTTTGACACGCTTTACATTAAGCTATGATTTTACGTTCTTGGCACTTCTTACGATGTCGCTGACGGATACAGATTGCAAACTTGAGAAAAAGGTATGTGTCTGCAACCCGCTCAAAAAGTGTAATTTTTGCATAGGGTGTAATAATGAATTGGATATACCCGCGGCGGCATCGGTCATAATGGTTTATTACAATGTTCTTGACAATGTGTATGATGAAAAGGGCATAAAAAAAGCGGCATATTTTATACTTAGCAAATTGCTAAGTCGCGCCCATAAAAAAGCGGCACAGCGTTATCCCGATATCGAAAAGGCAGTGTATTCATATGTCGAAGCGCAAAACACCTTGGAAAAAGAAAACTGTACCGATATGGATAAAGCCGCAGAGCCGACAAGCGCGGTGCTCGAAAAACTTTTGTCCCTGTGTTCTTTAAATGATAAAGACCGCCGTGCACTATCGAGGCTAGGATATTGCCTTGGAAAATATATTTATCTGCTTGATGCGCTTTGTGATTTTTCCGATGATATTAAAAAGGGAAGATATAACGTCCTTAAAAATTATGAGGACGGCACAGACCGAGCAAAGCGAAATATTTATATGTGCATAAACGAATCAATTAATGCCTTTGAACTCATAAACATATTAAGGCTGAAAAATATACTCGGAAATATAATATACTTAGGATTAGAAGATACTTTTAAAAGGAGTTTATCAAATGAGAGACCCGTATGAAATTCTTGGCGTTGGCAGAAATGCCACAGATGATGAAATAAAGAAGGCGTATCGTGAGATGGCGCGTAAGTACCATCCCGATAATTATGCCGAAAACCCGCTGTCTGACCTTGCAGAAGAGAAGATGCAGGAAATAAACGATGCATATGATAAAATTATGAATCAAAGAAGAGGCAGAAAAACATCGGATAATTCATATAACAATCAAGCATCGGCATTTCCCGATATACGCCGTTTGATAACCCAAGGTCGATTTGAAGAAGCACAAGAGCTGCTCGACGGTGTGCCGACACAAAACCGCAACGCAGAGTGGCACTTCCTTAACGGCTCGGTGCTTTATAAGCGTGGCTGGTTTGACGGAGCATACAGCGATTTTGCAACGGCTTGCCGTATGGACCCGACAAATGCTGAATACAGAGAAGCTTTTAACCGCATTCAGCGTCAGACGGGCGGCGGATATCACAATCCATATGGCAGTCCCTCAAATATGGGCGGTTGCAACGGCTGTGATGTGTGTCAAGGACTTATATGTGCAGACTGTTGCTGTGAATGTATGGGCGGCGACCTTATCCGTTGCTGTTAGTTATCAGTATAAAAGGGTGATAATATGAAAAAAACGGGATATATAACCTTTGGCGCAATGATGAGCGCACTGTGCGTTGTCGTAATGCTGGTGTCATACTTCCCGTATCTTACATATACGGTGCCCGCATTTGCCGCTTTGTTTGTTATGGCGGTTTTGATTGAAATTGGAATAAAATGGGCAATATTTACTTATATATCGGCGGCGATAATTTCACTGCTTATAGCAGAGCCCGAGTCTGCAATGTTTTTTGCATTCTTTTTCGGATACTATCCAATAGTCAAAGTGTTCCTTGAAAGGATAAAAAACAAAGCTTTGCGCATTGCATCAAAACTTTTGGTGTTTAACGCTTCGCTGTTGCTTATGTATTTTGTTATAATGCGACTTATGGGAATAGAAGCGGACTTCGGCGGATATTCGCAGTATATTGTTTATGTTGCTTTAGTGTTAGCTAATGTAGTGTTTTTTGTTTACGACATTGCACTTAAACGGTTGTCGGGCTGGTATTTGTTTAAAATGCATCCGATAGTTAAAAAATTTTTGAAAAAATAACGGAGAATAAATGGGCAAGAGTGTAGTAGTAATTGGAGGCGGCGCCGCGGGACTTATGGCTGCGGGCTTTGCAGGAGAAAACGGCAACAGTGTAACTGTTGTGGAATCAAACGAGCGGCCTGCCCGCAAGGTTATGATAACGGGCAAGGGCCGTTGTAATGTTACTAATAATACGGATATTAACGGACTTATAAAGTCGGTAAACGGCAACGGAAAATTTTTGTTTTCTGCCTTTGGCGCCTTCTCCTCACAGGATACAATGAACTTTTTTGAAGAGTGTGGTGTCGCGCTTAAGACCGAGCGTGGAAACCGAGTTTTCCCGTGCTCAGATAAGTCGGCCTCAATAGTTGATGCGCTTGTTTTCTTTGCGAAAAAGCATTCAAAAATCATAAATGCAAAGGCAAAGGATATCGATGTGCAGGACGGAAAGGTCTGCGGTGTATTTTTGGAAAACGGCGAATACATAACCTGCGATGCCGTAATTCTTGCAACGGGTGGACTTTCATATCCGCTCACAGGCTCAACGGGTGACGGATACCGTATGGCAGAAAAGCTTGGTCATACCATAACACCGCTTCGCGCTTCGTTGGTTGGGCTTGAGTGCGCAGAGGGTTTCCCCGCACGACTGCAGGGGCTTGCGCTTAAAAATGTCAGTATAGATGTCTATAAAAACGGTGCAAAAAAACCGATATATTCGGATTTCGGTGAGCTTCTTTTCACCCATTTCGGTGTTTCAGGCCCCGTGATTTTGAGCGCGTCCTCGAAACTGCGTGATATTTCTTCTAATGAATATACAATTTCGATAGATTTGAAACCCGCACTCAGTTTGGATGAACTCGATGCCCGAATTTTGCGTGATTTTAAAGAAAACACCAATAAAAACTTCATAAACAGTCTTGATGGCTTGTTGCCTAAAAAGTTGATACCCGTGGTGGTAGGACTTTCTAAAATTCCTGCTGAAACGAAGGTCAACCAAATAACAAAGGAGCAACGCGCAACTCTTATTTCGGTGCTCAAAAATTTGATGCTTAGAGTTACAGATACAAGACCGATTGAAGAAGCCGTAATAACCGCGGGCGGTATTTCGCTCAAAGAGGTTGACCCGCGTACAATGAAGTCGAAATTGATTGAAGGACTCTCCTTTGCAGGAGAAATACTTGACGTGGATGCTTGCACGGGTGGCTTCAATCTTCAAATAGCATTTTCGACCGGTGTCGCGGCCGGAAAGAACATATAAATTGGGGGATGTAATATGGTTTCAATAGCAATTGACGGTCCTGCAGGGGCAGGCAAAAGCACAATAGCAAAATCTGTATCAAAGATGCTCGGATATATTTATGTTGATACAGGAGCGCTATATCGCACAATATCATTAAAATTTTCAAAAATGGGTTCAACACCCGAAAATATAAAAAACACCGATGAGATTCTTTCTTCGGTTAAGGTGGATATCGAGTTTAAAAACGGGGAACAAAGAATGCTGCTTGACGGCGTTGACGTAACCGATTCAATCCGTACTCCCGAGGTTTCTATGATGGCATCGGCAGTTTCTGCTGTGCCGGCGGTCAGAGCATTTTTGCTTGATACACAGCGCCGACTTGCTAAAGAAAACAATGTCATTATGGACGGTAGAGATATTGGAACGGTAGTGCTTCCTAATGCGCAGATTAAAATTTTTCTCACAGCAACTCCCAAAGCCCGTGCAGAGCGCAGATACAAAGAACTCATAGATAAGGGAATGGATGTTAAGTTCCAAGATGTTTTAAACGATATCATAAAACGCGACCATAACGATTCCACCCGCGCGGTAGCACCGCTAAAACCTGCAGAGGATTCGGTATATGTCGACACTTCGGGTAACACTCTTGAGCAGTCGATTGAACTTTTAAAGAACATAATTGAAAACAAATTAAAGGAGATGTAGAATGTCTCGTTTTTATAAAACGTTAAGGGCGATTTTCAGGCCGATTGCAAAAATAATATTTAACATAAAATGTGTCGGCATCGAAAATGTGCCAAAAGACGGCGCGTTTATGCTTTGTTGCAACCACACATCAATGTTGGATATTCTGTTGCTCATAGCGTTTTGTCCTCGTCAGATATCCTTTATGGCAAAGGCTGAGCTTTTTAAAATCCCTGTTTTATCTTCCATCTTCAAAAAAATGGGAGCCTTCCCCGTCAATAGAGGAAACAGGGATATTTCTTCAATACGTCATTCAATGAGAATAATTAAAAACGGCGGCGTTCTTGGAATTTTTCCCGAAGGAAAACGTTATAGGACGGGCCCTATGCGTGAAGTAAAGACGGGTTGCGCTTTGATAGCGGCAAAAACGGGCGCAGACGTGTTACCCGTTTCGATATATAAAGAGGGGAAAACGCATCCTTTCCGAAAGGTAACGCTGCGTTTTGGCGAAATAATTAAAAATGCCGACCTTTGTAACGGCGATGCATCAAAGGACAAGCTTATAGAAGCTTCGAATGAGATTTTTAAAAGTATTACTGATTTGTGGGAGTTGAAATTTTGAAAATAACACTTGCAAAAACAGCGGGTTTCTGTTTTGGGGTAGACCGCGCGGTAAATATGGTGTATGAACTGCTAGAGAAAGGCAAAAAGGTTTGCACACTTGGACCTATAATACACAACGCGCAGTTGGTTGAAGAACTATCGAGTAAGGGTGTTAGAATTGTAAATTCCGTCGACGAGGTTTTTGAAGACGAAACACTTGTAATACGCTCTCATGGTGTTGCGCGCGAGGTTTATGAAAAAGCCGGAAAAATTGGCGCAACGGTGGCGGACGCAACCTGTCCGTTCGTTGCGAAGATACACAAAATTGTATCAAAAGCAAAAGGAATTGTTTTAATAGCGGGTGACCCCAATCATCAAGAGGTTTTGGGAATAATCGGTCACTGTGCAGTGCCGTACTTTGTTTTTTCAACAACGGAAGAACTCGAAAAACTGATAAAAAATAATGAGATTTTTGAAAAAAATGAGGTTACTGTGGTGTCACAGACCACATTTAATAAAAATTTGTTTGAAAAAAGTAAAAAAATTTTAAAAAAGGTATGTACAAATCCGATAATTTTTGATACAATATGTCTTGCGACTGCTGATAGACAGATGGAAGCGGCAAAACTTGCAAAGTGCAACGATACAATGGTTGTTGTGGGAGGGCGCCACAGTTCAAACACGGCAAAGCTAGTTGATGTGTGTGGTGAGTTTTGTGAAAACACAATATTTGTTGAAACCGCAAAGGAACTTGATTTTTCAAGGTTTTCTTCATCAGAGGATATTGGTGTCGTGGCAGGTGCATCTACACCTGCGGGCATTATAAAGGAGGTTATTTTAACCATGGAAGAAAAATTACAGCCGGCTGTTGAACAGGCCGAAGAAAAAGAAGTTGTTCGTAAAAGCTTTGAAGAGATGACAGACGAAGAGGCTTTTGAAGAGTCACTTAACAGTCTTAATTCTGACCAGAAGGTAAAAGGAGAAGTTTTGGCCGTTAAGCCGACAGAGATTATGGTTGATATCGGCAGAGGTCTTACAGGATACATAACAGCAAACGAGTATTCCTATGATGCAAACATTGACCTTACAACAGCCGTTAAGGTTGGCGATGTTCTTGACCTTATCATCATGCGTACAAACGACCAGGAAGGCACTGCAATGCTTTCAAAGCGCAGATATGACGCTATTGCAGGCTGGGAGAGAGTTGTTGATGCTAAAGAGTCGGGCGAGATTTTGAGCGGTGTTGTTACCGATGTTATCAAGGGCGGCGTTATGGTTAGCGCAGCAGGTGCAAGAGTATTTATTCCTGCATCACAGGCAACCGCAACAAGAGGCGAGTCTTTGGATGAACTCAAGGGCAAGGAAGTTTCCTTCCGCATCATAGAAATCGGACGCGGACACAGAGCAGTTGGCTCTATCCGCAGCGTTCTTCGTGAAGAGCGCAAGGCACAGGTTGCAAAGCTTTGGGAAAGCATTGCAGTTGGCGATAAATTCAATGGCGTTGTTAAGTCGCTCACAGGCTACGGCGCTTTCGTAGATATCGGCGGTATTGACGGAATGGTTCACATTTCCGAACTTTCATGGCAGCGCATTAAGCATCCTTCTGAGGTTGTTTCTGTAGGCGATGAGATTGAGGTTTATGTTAAGGCTCTTGATTCTGAGAAGAAAAAGGTTTCTCTCGGCTACAAGAAGGCAGACGAAAACCCCTGGACAATTCTCACACAGAATTACGCAGAGGGTTCGGTTGTTACTGCTAAGGTTGTCAGCATGACAGCATACGGTGCTTTTGCACGCGTAATTCCCGGTATCGACGGTCTCATCCACATTTCGCAGATTGCTAACAAGCATGTTGCAAAGCCGCAGGATGAACTCACAGTAGGACAAGAGGTTGATGCAAAGATTATAAGCATTGACACTGATAAAAAGCGTGTCAGTCTTTCAATTCGCGCTCTCCTTCCTGAAGAGCCTGCTGAAGAAGCAGTAGTTGAAGAAACTGTAGCAGAAGCTGCTGTTGTTGAAGAGGTTGCTGAAGTAGCAGAAGAAACTGCAGAATAATTTGCACAATAAAAAACACCTGACCATCGGTCAGGTGTTTTTATATTACTGAATTGGTTGTGCGTTCACAAAACGCACCTCGCAGTCTAGCAAGCTCTGACACTGCGTAAGACCGCTTGATATAAGCTCTGCAGTTCTGTTGAACGAAGCCTTTGCACTCGCGGCTGCAGATGCAGAAAGTCCTAATTGTGCTATTGCATTATCGGCATTTTCAAGGGGATATACCTTATATTTGTAAACCCCACCCGACGCGTATTTTTCAACCCAGGTCGGAACAATATCAACCGATGATAAGACAACCGAGCCGTCACTGTATTTATCAAAGGTGTA
Organism: Acutalibacteraceae bacterium; assembly: GCA_045601885.1. GTDB lineage: Bacteria > Bacillota > Clostridia > Oscillospirales > Acutalibacteraceae > SIG589. The sequence goes on from JAZSAN010000019.1 coordinate 178,771, forward strand.
ATAAAACAACATACCGTCTTCGGTGTGGCCTGTGGGACAAGAGGTCATAATTTCTTTTCGCTGGTTAGAAACGGCATTACCGAGCGAATAAATGCATACTGTGCGGCGTGTTCCGTCGGAGGAATTCAGCATTTCAATCGGCTGAAGCACGTGCGGGTGACCGCCAACAATTACATCAACGCCTAAATCACAAAGCTTTTGTGCGATTTTTTTCTGCCAGTTGTTTGGGGCTGTTCTGTATTCTTCACCCCAGTGCATATAAAATACAACGCAGTCGGCGCCGCCTTGCTTCATATCGGAAATCATTTTTTCGGCTTCGCTGTAAAAAGCATCGATATTTTCATATGAAAATGAGCTTAAAAGGTCGTTTGCCGACGCATCCATTATATTACCATTGATGGATTTTCTTCCCGGGGTGTCGCATTTGTTTTCATAGGTAAAACATGCCATACCAATGTTTATTCCGTTAACGTTTTTAACCGCAAAATGCGGCTCGTCCGCAGCTTGACGTGTGCCGATGTAATCCATGCCTTTTTCCTTTAAAACTCCAACAGTGCGCTTGAGTCCGAAAAGACGTGTGTCATAGCTGTGGTTGTTTGCGGTCAAAAGCATTCCAATTCCCGCATCCTTAACCGCATCAATAATTGAGTCGGGTATGTTGAAACTCGGATATCCTTTGTAGCTGCCCGATTCGGTGCCGCCAAGGGTTACTTCAAGGTTGGCAACCGCAAGGTCAGCTTCCTTGAAATATGAAGATATTGGCGTAAAAATTCCCGAAAAATCGTAGGTGTTGTTTGCGCTGTTATAAGCACCGTTCAAAACGGGAGCGTGTATCAAAATATCGCCGGTATTAACAACCGTGGCCGAAGCCACCTTTTTCGGCTCTTGCGGTTGGCTAGATGTTTCTCCGGAACTCGTCGTAATTTCGCCTTGCGGTTCGCGTGAAAATATTTTTGTGACGCTTTTGATTCCAAAGGCGACAACAAAAACTGCAACGAAAACAGCCAAAACCGCTAATGAAACTCGAATATAATATTTTTTCTTAATTCGCTTTTTAGAATATTTAGAACTCATTTTTTTCTCCCGTCTTAAAATATTTTACAAAGAATAATTGGCATCAATATCGCGGGTAGATAGTTTGCAACCTTTATGTTACAAATTTTCAGCATATTGAGTGCGAGTGCAATAATAAGCAGCGAGCCAACGCAGGTCATTTCGTTAATCACGGCGGTTGTGAGCAATGGCGCAACAAGTGACGCCAAAAGCGTTATACCGCCCTGATACAAAAGAATGGGCAGGGAAGAGAAAAGCACGCCAACGCCGAAATTTGAGGCAAATACAACGGCAGTTATTCCGTCGAGCAGGGCCTTGGTGTATAATGTTGTGTTGTCACCTTTAAGTCCACTGTCAAGCGAGCCGACGATTGCCATGGCGCCAACGCAGAAAAGAAGTGTTGCAGTAACAAAGCCTTTGGCAAATTTCATATCACCGCCGGATGAATTGAGCTTGTCCTCAATTCTTTTTGCAAGTCTGTTTATAAAAGCATCAATATCGAGCAGTTCTCCTATAATAGCACCAACTACAATAGAGATAATAGCTATGAGAATATTGTTGCCTTCCAAGGCACCGCTGATACCAATAAGCAAAATGCAAAGTGCAACACCGTTCACAAGTGCACTCTCAAGCTTTTTCGGTATTCCTCTTTTGAGAACGAGTCCCAAGGCACCGCCGATAATAATGCTCAAAAAATTTACAATAGCACCCAAAAAATCATCTCCGTATCTGATAATATAATAACATAACAATATTGTAATTTCAATAAAATGTACTTTACTTTTGCTCTTTTAAGTGTTAAAATGTAAAAGTGGAATAAACCTACAGGTATTGAAAGGTGAAAAAATATGGAACATTTAAAAAGTGCTTACATGGATGAGTTTTTTAAGGCGGTTTTAACCCTTGAGAATTTAGAAGAATGCTATAAATTTTTCGGTGATGTCTGCACGGTTAAGGAGTTGCAGTCAATAGCGCAGCGCTTCACGGTTGCAAAGATGCTAACAGACAAAAAGGTGTATAGCGAAATTGTTGCAACAACCGGCGCAAGTACAGCAACAATAAGCCGCGTTAACAGGTCGCTCACATATGGTGAGAACGGCTATGAGCTTGTCTTTGGCCGAATGGAAAAGTAATATGAACGGCTACGGTGTTTTTTCAGAGTTTTATGACATTTTAACAGAAGACGTAGATTATAAAGGCCGCGCAGAATATCTGTATGGCCTTTTTAAGCATTTTGACAGGGCGCCGACGCTTATGCTGGACCTCGCTTGCGGAACGGGCTCGTTTTCCAATGAATTTTCTGAAAAGGGAATAGAGGTAATCGGTGTCGATGCATCGGAGGATATGCTCTCGCGCGCAAGGCAGAAGACCGAAGAGCGCGGCAATAATGTGCTTTATCTCTGCCAGCCTGCAGAAGAACTAGAACTTTACGGTACTGTGGGCGGCGCTGTTTGTTGTCTTGACAGTTTAAATCATATAACGGATTACGAAAAGTTTTCGGAAGCTATAAGTAAGGTATCATTATTTTTGGAAAAGGATAGACTGTTTATATTCGATATGAATACAGAATATAAACAAGAATATGTCCTGTCCGATAAGACATTTGTTTTAGAGAATGATGACCTTTACTGCGTGTGGCAGAATTTTTACTCTGCGGACGAAAGAATGACCGAAATTAATTTGGACTTCTTTGTGAAGCAGAGTGGCCGTTATGAGCGTTACAGTGAAGATTTTTGTGAACGCGCATATACGCAGAAGGAAATTGAAAACGCATTAAAAAATGCGGGACTTAAGCTTGAGGCGGTTTTTGGTGATATGTCATATGAAGCGCCCGCAGACACAAGTGAACGAAATATATATGTCGCCAGAAAGGTGTAATTATGGGAAAAATAGTACGTACAATAACATCAGATGGTGCCGTTACGGCAATCGGAATTGATTCTACGGATATAGTCAACAAGGCGGTAGAAATTCATAAAACCTCTGCGGTTGTTTCCGCAGCGCTCGGAAGAATGCTCACAGCTGCTTCAATGATGGGAGATATGTTGAAGGGAAAAGACCATACCCTGTCAATGAAGCTTGCAGGCGACGGCCCCGCAGGGTCAATTATCGTGGCTTCGGATTCAAGCGGTAATGTACGCGGATATGTTGTAAATCCCGTTGTAGAAATTCCGCTTAAGGAAAACGGAAAGCTTGATGTTTCGGGCGCTGTTGGTAAAAACGGCAGCTTGTACGTTATGAAGGATATTGGACTAAAGGAGGCATACAGCGGTTCGGTACCGCTCGTTTCGGGAGAAATTGCAGAGGATGTCACCGCATATTACGCGATAAGCGAACAAATACCGACGGTTTGCGCTCTCGGAGTATTGGTAAATCCCGATTTGACTATAAAGGCAGCAGGCGGATATATAATACAGCTCTTACCGATGGCGGATGATAATGTTATTGATAAAATTGAAAACACAATAAAACACATCCGTCCCGTAACGCAAATGCTTTCGGAGTCAATGTCGATAGAAGAAATTATAAATACAGCGCTTGAGGGCTTCGAGGTTGAGGTTCTTGATACGAGTGAGCCTGAATATAAATGTAATTGTAGCAGAGATAGAGTAAAAAGTATGATACAGTCGCTCTCGGATGATGAAATTCAGTCGATGGCAGACGAGATGCCGATAGTTGAAGTAAACTGTCATTTTTGCAACAAGAAATACGAATTCACGCCCGAAGAAATGCAAAAAATATTAAAAGAAAAAAATATTAAAAAAAGCAAAAATAAGTGTTGACAAATGGAAGTCATTGTGGTAATATAATCCTTGTCGCCGGTAAGTTACAGTATCAACGAGACACGGCGCCCAAGGCATGTGGGAGCATAGCTCAGCTGGGAGAGCATCTGCCTTACAAGCAGAGGGTCACAGGTTCGAGCCCTGTTGTTCCCACCACTTTGGCCTGGTAGTTCAGTTGGTTAGAACGCTAGCCTGTCACGCTAGAGGTCGTGGGTTCGAGCCCCATCCAGGTCGCCAATTTCGCCTCTGTAGCTCAGTCGGTAGAGCAGGGGACTGAAAATCCCCGTGTCGTTGGTTCGATTCCGACCGGAGGCACCATTTATGCGGATTTAGCTCATCTGGTAGAGCGCCACCTTGCCAAGGTGGAGGTAGCGGGGTCGAGCCCCGTAATCCGCTCCATTTTAAAGGACGCTTAAAGATAATGCTTTTAAGCGTCTTGTTTTTTGTAAGAATAAGGCACCATAGCCAAGCGGTAAGGCAGAGGTCTGCAAAACCTTTATTCCCCGGTTCGATTCCGGGTGGTGCCTCCAAAAATCCCGAATGCGTAAGCGTTCGGGATTTTACTTTTTCACTCTTCACTTTTCACTCTTCACTAAAACTCGCATTCGGGATTTTTGGAAAGTAAAAGGTAATAGTGAATAGTGAAGAGGTATTGCCCCTCCGCCGCTTTTATGCTATGGTTGTGCTACAATAGGGACAAATAGTTATTTAGCCTTG
>JAZSAN010000020.1:0-2129 GCA_045601885.1 Acutalibacteraceae bacterium
TGACATAATCTGCATTTGCCTGTGCCGTTGCAATCGCCACACATTTCTATTGTTTGTCCTGTGCTGTTGCATCTGCCGCAGGGGAGTTTCCCGTCTTTGCAATCCACGGCATCACAGGTGTATATTCCGTCACCGCCACAGTAATGGCACTGGTGAAGAATCTTTGCATATGCTATTGTGGCAAAAGAACCGCAGAGCACAGCAAAAGCAAGGGTGAATGTCAAAACACGTATTATTTTTTTCATATGACAAGTTCCTCCTTGTGTAAAAATCAATCATTCCCTTTAGGTACAATATACGGACGAATTAACAAGTAACAATGACATAAACGCACTAAAACAACTGTTACAAGAACATTATAGCATAAAATTATGACTTTTTCTACACATTTCTAAAACATTATAACGGCAGGACGAAAAATCATCCTGCCGTCTGGTTTCTTATGACACAAGCTGTTTGTTGCGATAAACCATAGATTTTTTGTGGGTGCTTTATAAATAGTCTATATGAATCCTCCTAAGAATTTATCTGCTTTTCGCAATTATTCAACGGTCTCAAAGTTAAGGTCATCGGTTGCTTCCCAAGACGGGCCGTCGTCGCTGGTACGACTTTGGCTGTCCGAAAAGCCAATAAAACCGCCATACCGCAGTAGTTGCGGCTCATGCTCCGTCCTTCCGTAAGCTGTTTCGGAGACGGCCGAAATCAAAATTCCTTTATTATCAATGGAATGGATCTTAAAACTGCGAAAGGCGTGGAAAATGCCAAACATCTCCACCGTGCTGTATTCGCCAACTTTCGGTTCGATTTCGACGGTCTCGCCAAAAATGCCCGACGAAGGTCTCCGCGCGCCCATATCGCTATATCTTTTAACTTTCAGTTTCATAATTCACCCTCACTTCTTCCATTCCTCGCTGTCCGGATCACGAGAGGTTGACAGAGGTGAGTTGTCAATATAAGGATTGATATCGTCTTTACGTTGTCTGCGTGCAATAGATTTGTAACACAGATTCTTGAACTCATCAAAGTTATCGAGTATATATTTTACCTCTTCGCTGCCGGTCAGCTCGTAATATTGTCTGTAAAGCTCCAAAGCCTTTTCCGAATTGAAACAACTGAAGTCACCATCCCTGCGGATTCGATGATATTTACCGCAACCGATCTCGGCTATAAACAGAATCTCCTCTGCCGTGGGAGAGAGTGACTTTTCTTTCAACAATTCAAGTGCCCTCTTTTGCTCAGACCTCGGCGACGTGTTGATGAAAGAGCTCCAAAGTGGCAATCCTTGCAAAAGCCGGGCAATTTCTTCGCAGCTTTCCGGCGCAGGACGTTTTACCACATCCTCTGCTAAGGCTTTAAGATCGAACTGCTCTTTTTTTGTGTCATTCATGGTAATACCTCCGCGTAATTCACTTGTTTTTGGTCTAACGCTTTCGTTGCAATCCTTACACAGCCACATATCGGGGGCTATGTCGATCATTACGTTGTCACCGTACTTGGAAATAGCACCGCCGCCGTCCAAGCAAACAACGTTTTCACTTCCGCATTTCGGACATTTAATTTTCTTATTTAACATTTAACACTAAATTTTTTCACCGTATCGTTAAAGGGCTCGTAATCTCCCGCAGGAATGACTCTTATATTGCCAACAAAGTTATCGTTTACGACAAAACCAATCTTTTGGTCTTCAAATGCGCCGAATTCAAGCTCTTTAGCGTAATCATATCCGCACATAACTCCGTCGATCCAAACGCACTCGTCAAGGTTTGTCCACTTGCCCTCATAATAGAAATTTCGAACACCGACACCGTGAGGCTTGCCGTCTTTCACTTCTCCCTCATAGACCGTCTTGTAGGAGGGCTGCTCGTCGGTTATGGTTTTTGATGCTTCAATACTTCTATATCCGGGGAATCCAAAGGCTATGAAGAATATTTCAAGCGCTCTCTTAGCATCATACGCACTTAATCCGTCCTTCACGAGAAGTCCGTGTGCCTTGACGGCATACCCCTTGAAATTTTAGGCACCGTTAATCATTTCACCAAGTGTCTCTCTTGAGCCGCCGTACAACAGCGCTTCAAAAAGCTCGGCATCGCGGTTGCCGCCTGTAAGACTTGCCAGCTTACCACCGCTCT
>JAZSAN010000021.1:0-10806 GCA_045601885.1 Acutalibacteraceae bacterium
GAAATGGCAAACCGTGGACATTCACTTGTGTTTGGCGGCGGCGGTAACGGTCTGATGGGTGCCGCAGCAAGAGGTGTTAAATCCGGCGGCGGATACATTTTAGGTGTTATTCCTAAATTTTTCGATGACGAAAAAGTTGAGGCTATATGTGATTTCTGTGACGAACTTATACAGCCAGACACAATGCGTCAGCGTAAGCAGTTGATGGAGGATAATGCAGATGCATTTATCATAGTTCCGGGTGGTATTGGGACATATGAGGAGTTCTTTGAAATCCTAACGCTGAAACAATTATGCCGGCACAATAAACCGATTGCACTCTATAATATAATGGGATATTATGACGATATAAATTATGCAATGGAACAGGCTATGAAGAAAAACTTTATTCGTGATAATTGTAAAGAACTGTATTATGTAACGGATAAACTTGATGATTTGCTTCGTTATGTTGAAACTCCGGTTAATAAAATAAGAACGGTCAAGGAATTAAAAGACGGCTAATGCCGAGCATTTTCTAATAATTGATATAGAAATGAGCAACACAATAATTGTGATGCTCATTCTTTTTGTAACGCATTTTTTACTTTAACTTCGGCATTACAATATCCCAGTTCTTTGCAGATGGAGATATGGTTGAGATGACACCCGAAATTAAAGAACGCTTTGACTCTTGGGTTACCCTCACAGCCGAACAGAAAAAAGCGGTTATGCAGATGATCCGCACCCTGAACTCTAATAAATAATTTTAAGCAGTCTTACTTTGCGGTGAGGCTGCTTTTTATATACTAAAATCGTCCTCTTTACAAGCGCATTACTTTATGATATACTACCATATATAACATATCGTAAAAATCAAAGGGGGATGTTTATGAAAAATACGTCTAATGTAATTGCGATTTATTCACGAAAATCCAAATTCACAGGCAAGGGCGAAAGTATCGGCAATCAGGTAGAGCTTTGCCGTGAATACATACGAACCCACTTTGGCGATGAAGCTGCAGAGAAAGCGGTAGTATTTGAGGACGAAGGTTTTTCGGGTGGAAACGTCAACCGCCCCGCCTTCAAAAAAATGATGGCTCAAATTGAGCGTGGAGAATTTAAGGCACTTGTGGTTTACCGTCTTGACCGTGTTAGCCGTAATGTCAGCGACTTCTCATCGCTTATCGAAGACCTCAACCACAGAGATATAGTTTTTGTGTCTATTCGTGAACAGTTTGATACTGCAACGCCAATGGGCAGAGCAATGATGTATATTGCCTCTGTATTCGCACAACTCGAACGTGAGACCATTGCCGAACGTATCAGAGATAATATGCACGAATTGGCAAAGACAGGACGTTGGCTTGGCGGCAATACACCTACAGGATATTGCAGCGAAAGTGTTAAGAGTGTTACGGTTGATGGCAAAACCAAAAAGGCTTGTAAGCTAAAACTTATTCCCGAAGAAGCCGAAACCGTTAAGCTTATCTTTGATTTATTTATAAAAACGGGTTCTTTAACACTTACCGAGGCGGAATTGATACAACGTAGAGTAATGACGAAAAACGGCAATCACTTCACCCGCTTTTCAATCAAATCCATACTTCAAAATCCTGTATATATGATTGCAGATGAAGAAGCGTATGAATTCTTCAAACTAAAGGACGCCGATCTGTTTTCGTCTATAGAAGAATTTGATGGCGTACACGGAATTTTAGCCTACAACCGTACCGACCAAGAAAAAGGCAAAGCAACTGTTTATAACCCTGTCAGTGATTGGATTGTGTCGGTTGGTAAGCATCAAGGTATTATCCCCGGCAAGATTTGGGTAGGTGTTCAGGATAACCTTGAACGGAACAAGTCAAAATCTTTCCGCAGACCGAGAAGAAATGAAGCCTTGCTTACGGGACTTTTATTCTGCTCTTGCGGCAACCGAATGTACCCCAAGCTCTCAAAACGGAAAACTGCTGACGGTGATATCATATATACCTATGTCTGCAAGATGAAAGAGCGTAGCAAAAAAGACCTTTGCAATAAGCGTAACGCAAACGGTAACACATTAGACCTTGCGGTTATTGAGAAAATCAAGCAACTCGCAGGCGAAAAAAGTGATTTTGTGGGGCAGCTTGAAAAAAGTAAAATTTTCTACACCGGCAATCGTGAGCAGTATGAGCAGAAGTTAAGTACGATGAAAAAAGAAAAAGCCGACCTTGAGAAAAAGGTCAGCTCACTCATAGACACACTTGCTGAGTTAGATGAAATTGGCGCTAAAAAATCAATAGTAGTCCGTATTAACGAAATGAATACTCAAATAGATAAAATCGCACAAGGCATTGACGAGATGATAAGTCTTACCGCCGAACACGCTTTCAGCTCTATTGAGTTTGATGTGCTTCGTCAAATGCTGGGCGTTTTCGAAAAAACTATTGAAGATATGTCCTACGAACAAAAGAGAGCCGCCATCGGGAGTATTGTACGCCGTGTAATTTGGGATGGCGAAAATGCACACGTTATTTTATTTGGCTCGCAGGACGGTGATACTGAGCTCCCCGATATCACACCTTACATAAAACACATTGAAATAGAATCGGAAGAAGACGAAGAACTCATTGAGTTTTCGGACATAGATTACGACGAAGATACTACTGAGGATTTTGGTCGTCATACTAAAACCGATTTGTGTGAGGATAGCAAATGAAATTTTGATGTGTTTCCGCAGTCTTAAAAAAAGTGCTAATGACGTTTTCATAAGCGACCCGATTGACACCGACCGCGACGGCAACGCGCTGACGCTTATTGATGTTATTTCGGACAGCGAGGATATTGTTGAGAGCATTGATGTTAAACTCAAGCTCGAGAGACTGCGAAAATATATTGAAGAGCTGCCCGACCGCGAACAAAAAATTTTAACCCTGCGTTACGGACTTTACGGATATGAGGAAATGACGCAGCAAAGAGTTGCACAAATTTTGGGTGTTTCACGCTCGTACATATCGCGGCTCGAAAAAAAGGCACTCTCGGAGTTATTTCGGAAATTTAAAGGAAAATAAAAAAACACTCGGCACTGCCGAGTGTTTTTTATTGTATATTTATTATTTTTGGTTTACCGATATAGTTTAGGCTATATTTCTCTACGATTTCCTTTGCACGAGAGAGTGATTCGCCATCATATGCCTTTTGTGGCGAATGGGCATCACATCCGAAGGTGACGGGACAGCCTATCTCCCCCGCCATTTCCCAAAACGGTTCATACGGGTAGTGACGGTTATCGCGGATTCCCAAAAGATTTATTTCGAGCGGGACACCGTATTCTTTTGATGCTATGCAAATTTTTTGCATTTCTTCGCGGTAGATTTCGTCGTCGCCCTTGAAGGAAAACATATCCGGGTGTGCGACATACGTAAACACTCCGCTTTTTATTGCGGTGACTATGCAAGAAACAAATTCTTTCAGATGGTCGACATTATCATCGTCGACAAAGCAGAAAGCTCCGTTCGGATGCTCGTTATATATGCAATGCTGCCCCAAAATCAGATATTCTGCGCCCGCTTCCCTTGCAATCTTCAGCATATCCTCAAAATACGCAGGATAATACTCCATTTCAAAGCCGATTTTTAAATCGATTTTATCCTTATATTTATCTCTAAGCGCGGTTATTGAATCATAATAGTCCTGCACTCTATCGAGCTGCACTCTGTGTGAAGACTGAAAGCCATCAGGAAACATAAAGGGTGCATGGTCCGAAAAGCCCATATATTTGATTCCGCACTCTATTGCTCTTTTCACATATTCTTCGTCTTCGCCTACAGCGTGGCCGCAGCGGGCGGTGTGGGTATGATAATTATAGTCCATTTTGTTCCTTCTTTTTTATTTTTTTGAATCGCGCCAACCAAACATCTCCAAAACCCACTATTTCTGCCAAAAGGCACATAGGTAAGGCGGCGAATATGTCAACAACAGAGTGTTGTTTTACAAACGCTACAGATATGCATACCGTCAGACAGAAAAGTGTCAATAGCACCTTACATAACGGCGAGGCGGATTTTTCTTTAAGCCATGCCGATGCGATGCCTATTGAATATCCAACGTGCAGCGACGGGCAGACATTTGTGTTCGTATCAATTGTGTATAAAAGCTTTACTACATCAGTGAAAAAGTTTTCGCGCGTAAACTCTGTTGGGCGCAGGTCCTGACGGTTTGGGAAGATTATGTAAACCGCCATTGCCACAATCTGAGTCACTATGATAAACTTCATTAATCTTTTAAAATTGTCGGGGTTGTAAAGCGCGAAATAAAGCAGCGTTCCCGCCACGAGAGCGTACCAAAGGACATATGGGACTATGAAAAACTCGCAAAACGGAATCAAATCGTCCAAAAAACAATGCACGGGGTAACATTTATCGTGCGGGATGAAAATTTCGGTTAAAGTATAAAGCGTAAAATAACCTACCCAGCCAAGCAAAAACCAAAGGTGCGAAAATTCAGGCTGGTTCAGTTTTTTGAACCTAAACTGTCTATAATCCACAACAGGCTTTCTCACTTTTACACCTCCGCAACACAAACAACAAATACACTTCAATTTATATTAACTATTTTAACTCAACATAACTTTTATGTCAACGCAAAAGCGTAAAAAAACGGGCTCACAGGCCCGTTTTTCACAAATATTCGCGGCTGTGAATTGCGAGCTGTTCCTCAAGCTTTATCAGACGTTTGCATATATCTTTTGAGGTCTCGTCTGCCGCCTTGTATTTATTGAGATATTTATTAAGCGATTTGACCCCCATATTGCAACCGTCGGTAATCAAATCCGCAACGGTATTATCCGATTCGTCAAAGCCAAGCTTTACGTTGGTCTTTATCCAAGACATTCCCTTTGCCATTGGGTTTGGCTCCTTGCCGTCGTCTTTATATTTATCAAGCAACTGCTCTATTTCCCTGCTTAAAGCCTCATGTTCGTCCTTGCAGTGCTTAAGCTCTTCTCTATACTTTTCGGATTTAACGTGCTCGAGCACATCTTCAATGGAAGACACACCCATTTCCACACCCGCATCACATTCTCTTAATAATTTTATGGTATCCTGCTCTATCATTTTTCTCCTCCTAAAATATGCTTTGGGAATAGTATTGCCATCTTTTTGGAACGCTATTACAAAAAGGTGAAAAAATGTCTTATTTTAATTATCATGGTACCATAAAAAAGCTCATAGCCGACGGAAAGCTAATAGGTTATAAATTTGTGGGAGAATACCACGGGATTTCCCCTGCGCTTTTGCTGTTTTTTGATGATGCAAAGCACCCGATAATACCCGTTCGAGAGCACAGGTTCCAAGAGTATTTGCGTATTATTGAAAAGCAAAACCCGACTGCATAAGCAATCGGGTTACAGGACCTGTTTAAAAAACAATATTATTTGTTTTCCAAATATTTGTTTGCTTCCTCTGCCGAAATTTCTTTCATGGTTTCGCCGCAGCATTTAATACCGCAGTTTTCACAAGTGCAGTCGATTAACACCTTAACCATTGCACCGCATTTCTCACAAATTACGATTTTATCCATACTTTCACCTCCTTATTTGTTGAATCTTTTGAACAAACTAATTAGTTCATCAATAGTATCTAAATCGCCATTTTCCAAATCCCTGGGTACGCAGGTGTATAAATGGTTTTCTAAAATGTATGTTGATAGACTTTTAACCGAATTTTCAACAGCAGATAATTGAATTAGTACATCATTACAATAAGCGTCATTCTCAATCATTTTATTTATTCCATTAATTTGTCCGCTTATTCTGTTGAGTCTGTTGATTATTCGTTTTTTATCATCAAAGCTTCTCTTGGTTTTTTTATTGCAACAATTATTATCCATAACGTCAACCTCCAAATACACTATATACCCTGTGGGGGTATAATGTCAATAGGGGGGTATATTTGAATTTATGAATAGTGGAAAAGAAAAATCCCGCCCACTTACGTGAACGGGATTTTTGGGTGTTTTGAACTTAATGACACGAATGAAATGTGCCCAAAAACCAAAGTCGCAAGAATTACAAAATTGAACAATAAGTTACCAAAGCAGCAAACACAATTGAAACCATTGAAAGCAATTTGATAAGAATGTTTATCGACGGACCTGCTGTATCCTTAAAAGGATCACCTACTGTATCGCCTACTACAGTGGCCTTGTGATTTTCTGAACCTTTGCCGCCGTATGTACCGCTTTCTATGTATTTTTTAGCATTATCCCAAGCGCCGCCCGAATTTGACATAAATATTGCCATCAAAAATCCGGATGCAGTAGCACCCGCAAGCATACCAACAACGCCTGTGCTACCAAGTACTATGCCAACAACAATCGGTACAATTACTGCAACAACTGTGGGAAGCACCATTTCACGAAGGCTCGCCTTTGTGCATAGGTCAACACAGCTTGCATAATCTGCCTCTGCTTTACCATCTATAAGACCTTTAATTTCTCTAAACTGCCTGCGAACCTCAATAACAACACTCTGTGCCGCACGGCCAACCGAATTCATTGTAAGAGACGCAAACACAAACGGCAGGCATGCGCCAATGAACAAACCAACCAAAACGGTAGGGTTTGTAATATTAAGGTTGGCTATTTTTTCAGCACCGCCCTCAATATTTTTTACCTTATCTATATAAGAGGCTATCAGTGCCAACGCTGTAAGCGCTGCAGAGCCAATAGCAAAACCTTTGCCGGTTGCTGCGGTTGTGTTACCAAGAGAATCTAGCGCATCGGTTCTTTCTCTTACCTTTTCATCCAATCCTGCCATTTGAGCGATACCGCCTGCATTATCTGCAACCGGACCGTAAGCATCTGTAGCAAGTGTAATACCAAGTGTAGATAGCATACCCACTGCGGCTAGCGATATGCCGTAAAGTCCCATAGATGCATCATTTCCGCCGCCTGCCACAAAGTAAGCAACAAGCACACACGCAGCTATTATTATAATCGGGAAAAACGTAGAAAGCATACCAACAGACAAACCACTAATAATTACAGTTGCTGTGCCCGTTTCAGAGGAAGCCGCAAGATTTTTGGTAGGTTTATAACAGTCGGATGTAAAATATTCAGTTGCCTGACCTATTAGCACACCTGCTACTAGGCCTGCAAGAATCGCAAAATACACACTCCAATGATCCTTACCCAAAACAAAATATACGACTGGTAAAGATACTATAGCAATAAGAATAGCCGAGAAATTTGTGCCACGCGACAACGCGCCGAGAAGTTGTTTTTGAGAAGCGTCTTCTTTTGTTCTTACAAGGAAAGTACCCAGTATAGAACAAACAACACCGATAGCAGACAACAGCATCGGTAGTGCCAACGCTTCTATTGAGTGAAGAGCTGCAACGCCCAACGCAGCGGCAGAAATAATTGAACCAACATAAGACTCATAAAGGTCAGCGCCCATACCGGCAACATCGCCAACATTATCACCGACATTATCTGCAATAACAGCAGGATTACGAGGGTCATCCTCAGGAATACCCGCTTCAACCTTACCCACAAGGTCGGCGCCCACATCGGCTGCTTTTGTGAATACGCCACCGCCGACTCTAGCAAAAAGCGCCATGGAAGAAGCACCCATACCAAAGGTTAACATAGCGCTTGTGATTGCTTCGCTATCAAGGTTAAACACAAAGCGTAACAGAAAAAACCATACTGCTATATCCAATAATCCTAGTCCTACAACAGACAAACCCATGACACTTCCGGCGGAAAAAGCAACTCTAAGGCCACTGTTTAAGCTGTTTTGGCAAGCGTTTGCCGTCCTGGCATTAGCATAAGTGGCAATTTTCATTCCAATAAAACCAGACAAAGCCGAGAAAAAACCGCCGGTAACAAATGCAAACGGCACATAGGGCGTAAGGAACTTCAAAAAAGCCATTATGCTAAGTACAACAAACATCACGCCAAAAAAGATTAACACAATTTTATACTGGCGCTTAAGATATGCGTTGGCACCTTTTCTAATAGATAAAGATATTTTCTTCATCAAGTCTGAACCTTCAGAATAACGCATTACTTTGCCTGCTGTAGCAACCGCAAAAACAAGTGCAAGAATAGCTCCTGCGAAAATTGCTATTACAAATAAATAGTCCAACTCTTTCATCTCCAATTTAAATTTATCTTTTAATAAAAAAATCTCCTTACTATGTAAAGAGAATTTTGTCAAACATGTCAAAAAAATAACGGGTTAAAAAGCTAATTTTCTTTATTTTTAAAAGTAATATATAGTATCCCTAAAGTTCACAAAACAATTAGGCCTATTACAAAAAATTAACAATATTTATTTTCAAATTCTTCTAAATGCGAATTTGTTTTAAAATCCATAGTATGATCTCTTTAGGACAGTATATCACAAAAGTAAGAAAAAATCAACACAGAGTGTGATATCTTATCAATTATGTAAGAATTGCATATCATCAAGCCGACAGTTTTTTATGCACACCTGTGGTGTGATGAGATACAAAGGCGACTCGGTACCTTTGATGATATACGCGCTGGCGCGTGATGATATGCCAAGCCTGTCGGCTTGGATAAAAAAATCCAAGTCCTTTTTGGGACTTGGATTTTTTGGGACCGACACTCAAAATGGAACCGGTCTAAAAACTTGATTTTCTTTGTATATTTAATTTAACTCAAAAAATTTTAAGTAAAATTTTAACAAGCATCTTCTGCATGAAATGTCTCTGGAAATTCACATAACTTTTCATTTTCCCAAAGTGATTCAAAATAGTTTGTATAAATATCAAACCCTCTTCCACCGTTAATAAATTTGTACGTTAAAGTCTGCTGGCTTAGAATATCATAAAGATAAGGTCCAATATACAATTCATCATCCATTCTCCAATAGAAATCAAGCGTCATAGCATTATAATACTTTATCAATATTTTTCCGTTTTTGGATTGAGTATTTAATCTGTTTGCCCATTCAACAAGATGTTTTATTGAATTAGAAATACTCCCTATTTGAACATTTTCTTCAATCTCTCGTTGTTTCACAAATTCGCTATTTGGATTCATTGTGATAAGTCTCACATTCATCCCATTTTTCATACTTTGCAAAACATCTTTTTCGCGATTACACCTAAACGAACTCAAGCCAAATGCAATGCCATCCAATTGTTTCACCTTGTTGTTTTCCAACTTAAGATCAGATTCCGAATTCTTTTCAGCACGGGTTCTAAATATTTTTTCAAGTCCCCAACCTTCAATCAGCTCCGTTTTCTGTTTAAATTCTTCACCGAAATATTGCTCATTAACACTATCAACTTTAATCCAACCTGTGGCAGGAGTGCTCTTGATTAATTCTTGAATTGAGGTTTTTATAGCAGATATCAAGGTACCCGTATCATTCCAAAAAGACACCTGCTTTTGGCTTTTTAGAACTTTGTTTTTAAATTGTTCAAGTAGTTCTTTACCTTTCTCTGTTTTTTCTACTTTTTTAGAAATTATATTATCTACATCACTATGGATAAACGCAATTATAGGCTTTTTCTTCCTTTTTGCATAGTTATACTCCATTTCTGTATATCCCACTTCTATGCCTTTTGAGTTCTTTTTTGTAGAACCATATTTGCCTGCAATAACAAGCAAATAATAATCACACTCGTCAATAACTCTTTTAATAATGTCCCACGATTTTTTATTAGATGCTGGAAACAATTCCATACCAGAAGGAATACAATTGCTTTCTAACAAAGCTTGAGTAATTGATTTGCGCTCTTCTTTTAAATCTTCGTATGTAGAACTAACAAACACTTGATACTTTTTTTCCATAATATCACCTCATGTATGTATTATATGCTTGTGTCAAATTGGGAACAAATTAACCTTTGGCGCCGTCTGACGAGGGAGCTGTCAGCGAAGCTGACTGAGGGAGAGATAATACTATCTTAAATACTCCTTGATATCATCCACAAATTGATTGCCACATCGAGCAAGTTCTCCCAGCACACGATTTACCCCTTGCTCACTCTTATACCAGTTTTCTTTCGTTATATTATAGCAATGTACCGGACAAACTTTTATTTTAACATTAGGAAAAGCCATTTGATACAGCATTAAACATCTACGAGCGTGAAACGCTTTACATACAATTAATGCCGTTTTAATTTCTATTCCTTTTTCATCAACAACCTTTCTTGACAAGAAAGCATTATCCCTTGTGTGCCCAGATTTATCCTCACCTATTATTGCGGTCACTGGAATACCGTTTTTTATAAACACATCCGTAAAGAATTCACAATCAGATTGATAAACACCGTTGTATATTTCTGATTTCGAACGAACACCAGGCCATTTATCGCGCTTAACACTTACACCACCAGATGGGATTAGCAATTTTGCAAAACCTTTATGATACAGTTCGGCAGCATATTCTGGTTGTTCAGGATGAGAACCACCGGGCAAAAAAATTGCATCACTCTTTTCTGGTTTATCAGAAACAAATATGTAATTTGATATATCAGCAATAATACGGTTCATAATATTTCACCTTGGACAAATTACTAACGTGTGTTTTTTTAGGTATGACAAAGGTCATACTTCTATATAAGAAATCATACCATACTTTTCCTTATTTTACAAGGACACATTAAAGTGTCGTATGACAGTTATTCCTGCCTTGCCTTACTGATTTGATGAAACAGGCAAGGCTAAATAACTATTTGTCCCTATTGTAGCACAACCATAGCATAAAAGCGGCGGAGGGGCAATACCTCTTCACTATTCACTATTACCTTTTACTTTCCAAAAATCCCGAATGCGAGTTTTAGTGAAGAGTGAAAAGTG
>JAZSAN010000022.1:0-7592 GCA_045601885.1 Acutalibacteraceae bacterium
AATCGAAATTATTCTTACCTTTGTTTTTGTTATTGCAATTCTTGGTGTTACTTCTAAGATAGAGAATAGCGCTGTTTCAGGCATTGTAATAGGTTTGACCTTAACTCTCGTACATATCCTTGGTATTTCCTTCACCGGAACTTCCGTTAACCCTGCTCGTAGCTTCGGTCCCGCTTTGTTTGTTGGCGGCGATGCTCTTACAAATGTTTGGGTGTTCTTGGTAGCACCTTTGGTTGGTGGTGTTCTTGCAGCACTTGTGTATAAATTCCTTGACAGCAAGAAAGCTGAATAAGTTGAAACTTCTTATTGTTAACTGATAAGATTTTATCTAAAAAAGCGGTGTGGCAAAAAAACCATACCGCTTTCTTCTTGATTAAAAAGTTATGTAAAATCAATGTTCTTGTTATAAAAATGATATTATGATATAATTCACTTAAATGATAATACTGCACTAATTGTTTTACGAAAGGATTGTAACAATCAATGAAAGTTGTAGAATACGGCAAAGGTAATAAGGATATTATTATCTTACTTCATGGCGGTGGGTTATCTTGGTGGAATTATGAAGAAGTGGCAGAAAAACTCGCGGATTCTTTCCACATCATTCTACCTATATTAAACGGACACTTTGGAAGTAATACACCATTCACATCGATAGAAGACAATGCAGCAGAACTTATTACATATATTGATGAGAATTTTAAAGGTCGAGTTTTTCTGATAGGTGGTTTATCTCTTGGAGGACAGGTGCTTATTGAAATGCTTTCACAGAGAAGCGATATATGTGAGTATGCAATTATAGAAAGCGCTTTGGTTATACCGATGAAGTATATTTCAGCTATGATAAAACCTGCATATGACATTTGCTATCCGCTTGTTAAAAAGAGATGGTTTTCTAAAATTCAATTTAAAGCACTGCACATAAGGAAAGAATTGTTCGATAAATATTACATTGATACAGCCAATATTACAAAGAAGGATATGATTTCATTTTTAACGGCCAATTCAAAATATCGTATCAGGAACACACTTGCTGAATGCAAAGCAAAGACACTCGTTGTTGTCGGAAGTAAAGAACGAAAGATTATGAAGAAATCTGCTCAGCAGATCGCTGGTTTTTTACCAATGTCAAACTTAGAAATTATTAAGAATTATAATCATGGAGAACTAAGCATTAACCATTCGGAAGAATTTGTCCAGAAACTTCATCGTCTTATAAAAAAATAAATAGCTTTTTTGTTTGGAGTTGACTTTAACGGTCAACTCCATTTTCTTTATACAATCTTAATGCGAAAACTAATGCCATAACACCATCTTAAAACGCAAAATAATATAATTATGATAGATAAAGAGAATAAGGAGATGCGTTATGGCGGATCTGTTACATAAAAAGAGGAAACTCACCTCATTTCAAATCATAATACTCGGCTTTGCCGGAGTCATACTTGTGGGTGCATTATTGCTAATGCTCCCTATATCTACAAAGAGCGGTGTCATAACACCATTTAACGAAGCGTTATTTACCTCAACCTCGGCAGTGTGTGTTACAGGACTTGTAGTTCAGGATACCGCAACCTATTGGTCGGTGTTCGGTCAAAGCATTATTCTTGCACTTATACAAATAGGCGGCTTAGGGGTTATAACAATAGCGGTTTCCTTTGCATTGTTATCCGGCAAGAAAATAACATTAATGCAACGCAGTACAATGCAAGAAGCCATAGCAGCTCCTAAAGTTGGTGGGATTGTTAGGCTGACCGGATTTGTATTAAAGGTAACAGTCATTTTAGAACTGCTCGGTGCTGTTGTAATGATGCCAACCTTTATTTCTGATTACGGAATAAAAGGAATTTGGATGTCCTTCTTCCATTCTATATCCGCCTTTTGTAATGCCGGATTTGACATTATGGGAACAGAGGGCGCTAAATATTCATCGCTCACTTCATATGCCACAAATCCAATAATAAATATTACAGTAATGTCTTTAATTATAATCGGCGGCATAGGGTTTCTTACTTGGGAAGATATTGCTACCAATAAATATCATTTCAAGCGTTACCGTATGCAGAGCAAGGTCATTCTTGTTACAACGCTTCTTTTGATTTTGATTCCTGCCTTATTCTTTTTCTTAGTTGAGTTTGACAATATGCCGATGCAAGAAAGAATATTTAGTTCATTGTTCCAATCGGTGACACCAAGAACAGCAGGCTTTAACACAGCAGATTTAACAGCAATGACAGGCGCAGGTCAGGCAATTATTATTGTTTTGATGTTGATTGGTGGTTCGCCCGGTTCTACAGCAGGTGGTATGAAAACAACAACCTTTGCTGTACTTCTCGCTAATGCATTATCCACTTTCCGTCGTAAAGAAGATACACAGATATTTAAGCGCAGAGTTGATAATAGCGTGGTAAGAAATGCGGCAACGATACTTATGATGTACATAACACTATTTTTTAGCGGTGCTATCATAATTAGTGTAGTGGAAAAGCTACCATTTAGCACCTGCCTTTATGAAACGGCGTCTGCTATTGGTACAGTTGGTTTAACTTTGGGTATTACATCTCAGCTTGGTGTACTGTCACAAGGTGTACTTATGATACTGATGTTCTTTGGAAGAGTCGGCGGTTTGACACTGATTTATGCGGCGCTTTCGGGAACGGGTAAAAAATTATCAAAGCTTCCCCAAGAAAGAATCACAGTGGGTTAAAGGAGAATGAATTATGAAATCTGTATTATTGATAGG
The DNA here is from genome assembly GCA_045601885.1 of Acutalibacteraceae bacterium. GTDB lineage: Bacteria > Bacillota > Clostridia > Oscillospirales > Acutalibacteraceae > SIG589. The sequence continues at coordinate 2,744 of JAZSAN010000022.1, forward strand.
ACTTGGAAATTTCGGTAAACATATAGCTTTGCAACTCAATCAGCTTGGACATCAGGTAATGGGGGTTGACCATAATGAAGACCGTGTAAATGATGCTATGGATATCGTAACCAATGCACAAATTGGTGACAGTACTAACGAGGAATTTTTGCGTACACTCGGTATTGATAATTACGATGTATGTATCGTTGCTATCGGTGGTAACTTCCAAAGTTCACTTGAAACCACCTATTCTCTAAAAGAGTTGGGCGCAAAAATGGTTGTTTCCCGTGCCGAGCGTGACGGACAGGCAAAATTCCTCCTTCGCAACGGTGCTGATGAGGTTGTATATCCCGAAAAACAGGTAGCAAAATGGGCGGCCATCCGTTATAGCTCCGACCACATTCTTGATTATATCGAGCTTGACGAAGCACATTCAATATTCGAAGTAGCAGTTCCAAAGGGCTGGATAGGAAAATCAGTCGGAGAAATTGATATTCGTAAAAAATACAATATAAACATTATCGGTGTAAAGCAGAATGGGAAGACAAATGTTGCGGTTACACCGGACACACTTTTATTTGAAAATAAGACTTTGCTCGTTATTGGAGAGGATAAAGCATTGCAAAAGTGCTTCCACATATAACCGTAGTCAATAGAATTGTTAGGAGGTGAGCATAGTGGATGTTTGGAGAGATATCGTATTAGCATTAGCTGTTCTTGGAGTCTTTGTATTCGGATATTTTCTTATGGCAAGACTGGATAAGTTTTTGGATGAAAACCGAAAAGCTATTGAGAAGGAAAACGAAAAGAAAGAACCTTCTTGTGTTATGCTCACCGAAGAACTGACAGATGAAGAAATAACAGAAGAAATTCGTCGATTTAGAAGTAAGCATGAAGGCACACGAATTATGATCTATGATAGCAATGATATAAAAATAGAAGAACCCTTGACCGATGAAGCCGTATAAAAGCAGTAGAATATTTTGAAACAATATGTTATAATTAGCGAAAATATTAAAAGGATGGTGAAGCGGATGAAAAATTCAAATATTACAAGCGGTTCTAATGCACAAGAACACATCCTTGTCTGTCTTTCTGCTTCTCCTTCCAATGCTAAAATAGTAAAAACTGCTGCTACTATGGCTTCCGCCTTTGGTGGCAGCTTTACTGCGCTTTATGTACAAACTCCCGATTCAGATAAATTAGACGAGGAAAATAAAAACCGATTGCAAGACCATATACGTCTTGCCGAACAATTAGGCGCGGACATTGCAACGGCTTACGGTGAGGATGTATCCTTTCAAATTGCAGAGTATGCCCGAATATCCGGTGTAACAAAAATAGTAATCGGGCGAAGCAATATTAAAAGGCGTCATTTTTGGAATAGACCGACTTTAACCGATAAACTGACTGAAATTGCACCGAATTTAGATATACATATTATCCCCGACAATATTATAAACTCGAAATACAGACCGAGTTCCCATTCATTATTTAGAAGCTTAATACCGTATCCAAAGGACATACTTATTACCGTTTTAATTCTTGCAATCGCAACTATATTAGGCCTTAGTTTTTACAGTTTTGGATTTACTGATTCCAATATTATCACAGTATATATTCTCGGTGTACTTTTAACATCTCTCTTTACTAAGGGATACACCTGTGGTATTATCGGTTCGCTTGTTAGTGTTATGCTCTTCAACTTCTTCTTTACAGAGCCGCGATTAACCTTCCATGCGTATGATTCAGGATATCCTGTGACCTTTGCTATAATGCTTGTGGCATCTGTTATAACCGGAACATTAGCCTCAAAACTAAAGTCACATGCAAAACTGTCTGCTCAGGCAGCCTTTAGAACAAAGGTGCTTTTGGATACTAACCAATTGTTGCAGAAAGCTCAAAATGATGAAGATATCATAAATATTACTGCGACACAGATAATGAAGCTTTTAAATCAGTCGGTTGTTATGTATTCGGTAAGGGATGGAAAACTGACAAAAGGCTCTTTATACTCCGCCCAATCGGATAATTTAGAAGATTTATTCACTACAACAGAGAGAAATACTGCTGAGTGGGTATATCTTAACAAACACCGAGCAGGTGCTTCTACAAATATTTACAGCAAGGCAAAATGTGTTTATTTCTCGATTCGTATTAACAATAATATATACGGTGTTATCGGAATACGCATAAAAGGAAAGCCTCTTGATGCATTTGAAAATAGTATATTGCATTCCATACTCGGTGAATGTGCCTTGGCAATGGATAACAGAAGAAATGCAAAAGAAAAAGAACAAACGGCTGTTTTAGCAAAAAATGAACAACTAAGAGCAAATCTTCTACGAGCAATTTCCCATGACTTACGCACACCTCTCACTTCTATATCAGGAAATGCGGGAAATTTACTGTCAAACAAAGATAAATTAGATGAAGACACAAAGATGCAAATATATACTGACATCTTTGATGATTCCGAATGGCTTATAAGTCTTGTGGAAAATCTGCTTTCGGTCACCCGAATTGAAGAAGGTAGAATGAACTTTAACAAGTCTATAGAGCTTGTTGATGAAATTACTGAAGAAGCCCTTCGTCATATAGGTCGAAAAAGTACAGAACACAAAATATCCGTTATTCATAAGGATGAATTGCTTCTTGCAAATGCAGATGCTAAACTCATTGTTCAGGTGTTAATAAACCTTATAGATAATGCGATTAAATATACTCCGGTAGGATCTGAAATCAAGGTCATTACAGAAAAGAGAAACGGCTATGCATCAATCAGTGTTATTGATAACGGAAACGGAATTCCGGACAATATAAAACCTCATGTGTTCGAGATGTTCTATACCGGAGATAATAGAATAGCAGACAGCCGCCGCAGTCTTGGTTTAGGTCTCGCTCTTTGTAAATCAATTATCGGTGCGCATGGCGGCGAACTTACCTTGACAGATAACCAACCACAAGGATGTATCTTTACTTTCACGCTACCGTTAGGAGAGGTAAAAATAGATGAATAAACTACAAATATTAATTGTGGAAGATGATAGTTCGGTTAAAAACCTTATGACCACCACATTAAAAGCACACGATTATAAATATATAGTTGCCGAAACAGGAGAAGATGCCATTAGACAGGCATCCACCTATAATCCGGATATTATTTTACTTGATCTTGGATTGCCCGATATTGATGGCGTTGATGTTATAAAGAAAATACGCACATGGTCAAATGTGCCTATTATCGTTATCAGTGCTCGAAGCGAAGATGCAGATAAAATTGAGGCACTTGACAATGGCGCAGATGATTATCTAACAAAGCCCTTCTCCGTTGAAGAACTTTTAGCAAGAATCCGAGTAACAGGAAGAAGACTTGCCGTAATGATGGCTAACGGTGAAGGAAATGAGTCGGTTTTCACTAACGGAAAATTAAAGATTGATTTTGCGGCAGGTTGTGCATATTTAGAGGATAACGAACTACATTTAACCCCTATTGAATATAAGTTGCTTTGTTTATTGGCTCAAAACATAGGCAAAGTATTAACACACACTTTCATTACACAAAAGGTTTGGGGAAGCAGTTGGGATAATGATGTAGCATCGCTTCGTGTGTTCATGGCAACACTCAGAAAGAAAATAGAATCCGCACCCAACTCTCCGCAGTATATTCAAACACATATCGGTGTTGGCTACCGTATGATGCGTGTGGAGTAAAATAGAAATGAATAAACAGAAAGGTAGAGTGAAAATTGATAGAACATAAGAAAAAACTGATCGCACCAATTGTTGTATCAATAATAATGGTCTTATATTATGTTGTTTACTTTGGCATATTAATAGCACTGTTAGATGGCACATGGAAATGGCTTTTGGGCATTATTCCTCTTGCTCTTTCTGTTATTATGCTCAAAGTTTGCATAGAAAGAATAAACGAAATAAAGAAGGGTGAAGAAGATGATCTTAGTAAATACTGATTACATCAGCGGCAAAGAGCTCGAAATGTTAGGTCTTGTAAAAGGAAGCACCATTCAGTCAAAGCACATAGGAAAGGATATTTCCCAAAGCTTTAAGACCTTGGTCGGAGGCGAACTTAAATCCTATAACGAGATGATGAACGAGGCTCGTGCTCTTGCTACCAAGAGAATGGTTGCAGAAGCAGAAGCTCTCGGTGCAGATGCGGTGGTTAATGTTCGGTACGCATCTTCTGCTATTATGCAGGGTGCGGCAGAAGTTATTGCTTATGGTACAGCGGTTAAGTTTACAAAATAATTTTATGGTGCCGCAGTTGTGCGATGTTTTTACACAAATAGAGAAAAGACGATAGTCCTTAAATTATAAAAAACGATATAATGTTCATAAAATGTTTACAAACTGCGAAAAGCGGCATTTTTCGTCCTATAACAACCTATAACATTTAATAAACGCAAATAATCGTGTTTCTCGCGATTTGACAAACAGGTTTTAAAACTGTATAATAAGCATGAGCTTTAAAATAATGAAGGAGTTATTCAAATAATACATTGAACCGAGAAGGTTAAGTGTAATTGAGATTGAGATATGTAGAAAGGAAATCGTATAAAGCTTTCGGAATAGCGGACAACACCTCACGCATATAGTTTATGCACATAGGAGGTACTCGGTATGAAGACATTTGCACCGATTAACGTTATTGTCCACTATCCGGAGGCGGAAGAAGGATGGCGAGAATTAAGACGGCGTGTAGCCGGTGTTCACGCCGATGGAGTACTTAATAGCATTTCTAAGTTAGATTGCCCAATCAGAGAAAAGGAAAGACTGCTTAATGCGATTATAAAAGATACAAAAGAACAGATTAAAGCCGAACAGAAAAAGTAGTCTGAAAAAAGTG
>JAZSAN010000023.1:0-39022 GCA_045601885.1 Acutalibacteraceae bacterium
GCAAAGAAGTGGGTTAGAGGATTGCTCAAAGAAAACCCCGAAGCAAAACTAATTTCGGTTTCTCAAAATGATAACTATAACTATTGCAAATGTGAAAAATGCGCAGCGGTAGACAAGGAAGAAGGCAGCCCTGCGGGTTCGCTTCTGCGCTTTGTCAATGCGGTAGCGGAAGACATTGAAAAGGATTATCCCGATGTAACAATCGACACGCTGGCATATCTATACACACGAAAAGTTCCCACAATAACAAAGCCGCGCCACAATGTGCAGATAAGGCTTTGTCCCATTGAATGTTGCTTTGTGCATCCTCTTGAGGATGGGGAATGTGTAGAAAATGTAGACTTCATGCGCGACCTTTTCAATTGGTCTCAGGTTTGTGATAATCTTGCAATTTGGGATTACACCGCCAATTATAACAACTACAGCAACCCCCATCCAAACTTGTTGGTGCTTAGGGAAAATATGAAGACTTTTGCAGAACATAATGTAAAAAGTATGTTTGCCCAAGGCAACTGGAATGGTGACGACGGCGAGTTCGGAACGCTTAAGGCATACCTCATTACAAAACTTATGTGGGACCCGTATATGAGCGAAGAGAAGTATCAGGAATATATTGATGACTTCCTCAAGGGTTATTACGGTGAAGCTTGGAAAACCGTTCGAGAATATCTTGATTTGTTCTTAGAAAAAGCAGAAGATAGCGATAAACATGCAGGGTGTTTTAATGGAAGTGTATTTTTTGGTATAACGGCTATGAAACTTGAGCCTATAAAGAATAGGTGGACACAGTATATTGCTAAGCTACCAGAGGAACAGGCGACAAGACTTGAGCGAGCATTTATATCTGTACTCATGACAGAAAGAGCATATTATGATGAATTTAAGGGCGAGTCAATCGTGTATGCAGAGCAGTCCAAAAAATTATATGAAGATATAAGAAAGTTGGCCTGGAAGCATGTTGTGGCTTACACCGAACAAAAAAATATGTGGCCATAAGTTAAAAACCACCAACCGTTTGGTTGGTGGTTTTATTCCTTGTTCGAATCCTTACATATTTTAGAATGAAATATTTTTCTTGCGAAAAATATGAAATAATTCACTATCGTGAATAATTAAATTTTCTGCTAATGCAGAAAGTGAAATAAAATTCGTTCTTTTATATGCCGTAGGCATATTTCATATTTGCGAAGCAAATATATCATATCGAAGATATTTCACTCGTTCCGCAAGGAACGAATTTCATTGAAAAAGACCCAATGCATTGCATCGGGTCTTTTTTCTGGCGGAGAGAAGGGGATTCGAACCCCTGAAGTGGTATTAGCACTTACACGATTTCCAGTCGTGCGCCTTAGACCAGCTCAGCCATCTCTCCAAAAATATTACCATACTATTATACATACACAAAACACAAAAATCAAGATATATTTTAAAAAATATATCGTTGTAGCGTTTTTATTCATACTATGATATAATAAAATATATACGGAGGTGTTTTTATGTGGAAAGAAGTTAACATTAAAGAGATAAACGAAAACGCGGTAAAGCTCATATCGGACGAATGGATGCTCATTACAGCAGGAGATGAAAGCGGATACAATATGATGACGGCAAGTTGGGGCTTTTTGGGCGAAATGTGGTCAAAGGATTCTGTTGTGATAGCGGTGCGCCCGCAGCGTTATACAATGGATTTTATCGATAAAAACGACTATTTTACCCTGTCGTTCTATGGCGACCGACGCGATATTCATGCGGTTTGCGGCAGACAGTCGGGCCGCGATGTTGATAAAACCGCCCTTACGGGACTCACGCCCGTCTTTTCTGATAATACAGTCTATTTTGATGAGGCACGACTTGTGCTTGTCTGCAAAAAGCGTTATCAAAATCGCCTTTCACCCGATGCGTTCACACTTGGCGAATGCGGTGAGCTGTATCCCGAGGACGACCGCCATTATATGATAATCGGCGAAATTGTCAAAACATATCAAAAGGTATAAGAAAAGCACCCGTTGGGTGCTTTTCTTTTATATATCGAGAGAGGTAATATCGTCAAATGTTTCGCGTCTTACCGCAAGATACGACTCGCCGCCCGAGAGCATAACAACGGGGGGACGGGGTATGCGGTTGTAGTTCGAAGCCATCGAGTAGTGATAAGCGCCCGTGGTCAGACAAGCAATTATATCTCCTCGAGCGGTGCTTTGCGGGAGTGATACATTTTCTTGAATGATATCGCCACTTTCGCAGCAGCGTCCGACAACAGAGCAGCTCATATTATGTTCTTCGTTCAGCTTTCCTGCGTTAAGCAGGGTATACTGTGAGCCATAAAGCACAAATCGTGGGTTGTCGGTCATTCCACCGTCAACCGAAACATAGGTCTTATAACCGGGAATTTTTTTAACAGTACCCGCGGTATAAAGCGTCATTCCCGCATCGGCAACAATGCTTCTGCCCGGTTCAAAGCAAATTTCCGGCATTTCAATATTGGCTAAAGCAACCTTTTCTTTAAGATATCCTCCAACCTCTATTATGTTTTCTTCAATATCAATCGTGGGGTCGTCTGTGGTGTAGCGAACACCGTATCCGCCGCCTAAATCAAGCTTTTGTGCCACAAAACCGAATCTATCTTTAACTTCTCGCAAAAAATCAACCATAACATCCACGGTTGCGATATAAACAGACGAGTCAAAAAGCTGAGAGCCGATATGGCAGTGGAAACCGACGAGCGAAAGATTTCCAAGTGAAAGTGCGGTCCTTGTGATGTCAAAAGCCTGTCCCGTCTCGATTGCCGAGCCGAATTTCGAGTCAACCTTTCCCGTTGCAACCTGCTCGTATGTGTGTGGGTCAATTCCGGGGGTTATGCGAAGCAAAACCGACTGCTTTATACCTGCCTTGCGGGCAATTTTATCAATCGCAAAAAGCTCTTCTTCATTGTCAACAACAAAGTAGCCGATGCCTCTTTCAATTGCATATTCAATGTCCGCATCGGTCTTGTTGTTTGAATGGAAATAGGCGTTTTTGAGCGGATAACCTGCCTTTTCTGCGGTTCTTATCTCGCCGCAGGATACAACATCAATACCCATACCTTCTTCGCGCATAATTTCATATATGCGTTTATATGATGCAGCCTTTGAAGCATACAAAACAGTTCCCTTGTCAGCAAAGGCTTTTTTTATTGCATTTTTGTATGTACGGCAACGCTCACGAATTCGCTCTTCATCCATAAGATAAAGCGGGGTGCCGTATTTTTCTGCAAGACAAAGGGTGTTTTGCCCCGCAAAGAGCAAAGCGCCGTTGTCAGCGCCTAAATTGGCGCAGATTTGCAGTGGTGTTAAATTACTGTCGCTCACAAAAGTTTCTCCTTTAAAGCATAGTAGCGCGAAGCTCATCACCCGAGAGCGCCGAAAGGTCGGCGGGGGCAACGTCAAACACGGTTATGCAGCCGTTTTGACCACGCTTTTGCATTTTATAAACCGCGCGTGCATACGCGGCAATAACACTTGCCGTAAACTCGGGATTTGAATCGAGCTTGAGACTGTATTCTATAATATGTTTGTTTTTACCGTTTTCACCCGTGCGACCCGAACGGATAACAAAGCCGCCGTGCGGAATGCCTGCGTGGTCACGCATCAGTTCTTCTCTTGAAATGAAATGAACGATGGTATCATAATCGGCAAAATAGTTAGGCATTGTCTTGATTTCGTTTTCAATTCTTTGCTTGTCGGCGCCTTCTTCAGCCACAACAAAGCATTCGCGCAGATGCTTCTGCCTTGCTGAAAGTTCAGGGTTTACGCCGCTTCTGACGGAATCGAGAGCCGCCTCAATCGGAATGGTGTACTGACGTGCGTCAACAACACCGTCAATACGGCGAATAGCATCGGAATGTCCCTGACTTACGCCCTTGCCCCAAAATGTATAATCCTTTCCGTCGGGCAAAACAGCCGAAGCATAAAGGCGGTTTATAGAAAACATACCTGGGTCCCAACCCGCCGAAATAAGCGCGAGTTTCCCACCCTTTTTAGCGGCTTTATCTGTGTTCTCAAAATGGGACGGAATCTTAGCGTGTGTGTCAAAACTGTCCACAACGTTGAAATGCTCCGAAAGAGACGGTGTCATCTCCGGCAGGTCTGTGGCACTGCCTGCACAGATTATAAGCACGTCAATTTCATTTTTATATTTCAAAATATCATTAAGATTATAAACTGGCACACTGGTACGGGGTTTAACAGTTTGAGGGTCGCGCTTGGTGAATATTGCGAAAAGTTCCATATCCTCGGCGTATTCGACGGCATATTCAACGCCGCGACCTAAATTTCCGTAACCGCAAATTGCTATTTTCATAAATCTAATATCCTCTCAGTTTTAAAATTCTATGCCGCAGTCCTTCATAATTGCCAAAAGCTTATCTTCATTTGGCTTTTCCATTGTGGTGAGGGGAAGTCTTAAATAATTGTCGCAATATCCCATAGCGCTCATAGCGGCCTTTGCGGGAATGGGATTAACCTCGCAGAAGAGCGCGTCAACGAGAGATAAATATTTAAGCTGAAGATTTCTTGCAGTTTCGGTGTCGCCCTCCATAAAGCTGTGACACATCTGCGAAGTCTCCTTAGGAAGCAGGTTTGAAAGCACCGAGATAACGCCCTTTCCACCGAGAGAAAGCACGGGAACTATCTGGTCGTCATTGCCTGAATAAATGTCAAGGTCGTCTCCGCACAACTGTGCAACCTTTGCAATCTGAGATATATTGCCGCTTGCTTCCTTTACAGCAACAATGTTAGGATGCTTCGAGAGTACGGCGCAGGTCTCAGGTGTGATGTTGCAGCCCGTTCTGCTCGGAACATTATAAAGAATGCAGGGCTTTGTACTGGCGTCTGCAATAGCGGTGAAGGATGCAATAAGACCCTTTTGTGTTGCCTTGTTATAATAAGGTGTAACTACCAAAACCGCATCTGCGCCCGCTTCACATGCGTACTTTGTGAGCTCAACTGCGTATGAAATGTCGTTAGAGCCTGTTCCTGCGATAACGGGAACGCGCTTTGCAACCTTGTCAACGCAGAACTTGATAACCTGCTTGTGCTCTGCATCACTTAGGGTAGAGCCCTCGCCCGTGGTACCTGCCACAACGATAGCGTCAATACCTTCCTTTATCTGCCATTCAATCAATCTTTCAAAAGCGTCAAAATCTACGCCCTTCTCGTTCATGGGTGTGATAATTGCGGTTGCTGCACCTTTAAATACTGTGTTTTTCATAAAATCAAATCCTTTCCAACAAAAAAAGATAGCCGCAAACGACAGCTATCTTCCACAAATTACATAAAATTATAAATAATTTGAATGGATAGCTCTCCGCATTGCTGCGACAGCAACGCGGATATTCTCCGAGCTGCCAGCAAAATATCTGCCACGATATCCGCTTCGGCATCAGCCCCTTTTGTGCACGGCTTTGGCAGCTTTTTTTGTGCATTACTCTTGGCTTGACGCGCCTCTATCATCTACAAAAACAGTGTAACACAAACATTAGTATATGTCAACTGCATATAAAAAATTTTTAAAAGAGAATTTCTCCTTGGTATTTCATAGGAAGTCCCGCGTGGAAAATGTGCGAGGTGTCCGAAAGGCATAGACACATGGGAAGTGTTATCCTATTTTGATAATTTTTAAACTCAAGCACCGAAACGGCGCTGTGAGTAATATCAAAACTTCCCCACATTACATGCGGCGGTATGGCGAGCATATGCGAAATCCAGGTAAGACCTACACCCTGATGACAAAATACCGCAACCCTTTCGTATTTCGGTTTTTCAATGCGGTAGTGGTCGCCTTCACGCACATAACCGAGTTCGCACAAAAATTCGTCGGACGCTTTTATAAATTCATCATACGCACCTTTAAGTGTCTTGCAATCAGCAAAAGCGGGTAGTGTGTGCCAGTCGTCGGTCATATGGTAGCTCTCATCAGTTCTGAAGTTTGTGGTTTGCTGATGGAAGCACCAACGCATACGCTCGATTGTTTTATATGTTTTTTCTCCGTTTTCATCCTCCACCTGAATGTCAACAGGCAGTGTCATAGACATTTTAGAAAATAGGTCGTTTTCGGATAAAAAATTTCGAATTTCGGGCTTCATATTGAGTGCCTCGCAGGTGGGCGCGGCGGTTTGCTGCGCGCGTATCATAGGGGAGACAAAAATTTTGTCAAACCCAAGCGACGCAAGGCGGGGAACAAGCGCCTTTGCCTGTTTATGTCCGAGCGGTGTTAAACTGTCAGGGTCGTATATCGGGTCGCCGTGTCTGATTATATATAAAAGCATTAAAATTCTCCTCTGTCAACAAGCACCTTGAGTTTAAGAACTGCTGCCTGTGTTTTTGAATCCTTGATTTCGCCTCGAAGAATCATATCTGTAAGTATATCAAGGTCAATTTTTTCAACCGATAAAAATTCATCGTCGTCGGTTTCCTGGTCGCCATAGCGAAGCTTCTTTGCAGCATACATCCAAATGATTTCGCCGCAGTATCCCGGAGAGGGATAAAGCTCGCCCAAAAATTTATATTCTTCAGCGGTGGCACCTGTCTCTTCACGCAGTTCTCGCTTACCGCACTCAAACGGGTCTTCATTTCCGTCACGTTTTCCTGCAGGAATCTCAAGCACCGTCTCGTTATAAGGATAACGAAACTGTCGTACCATAAGCACCTTGTGGTCCTCGGTGAGTGCCGCAACGCAAACGCCTCCGTTGTGTTCAACAACCTCGCGCGTTGCGCGGTTACCGTCGGGCAGACAAACGGTGTCAACCTTCATATTAATTACTCTGCCCTTATATTTGTAATCGCTTGACAAAGTTTTTTCTGTTAAATCCATAATAAATCCTCCAAAACGGTAATATATTTTAAAGTGAAAAGAAAGTTAAAAAAGGTGGAAAAGTTTATGAGCAGCATTGTTTTTTCAGCAGAATACGAATATCTGGAAGTCAAAAAAATTATTGATAAACTTCTTGAAAGCTATAGCTTTTTAAAATGCAAATCAATAGGCCGCAGCTGTGCAGGGCGGGATATTTTCTGTTTGCAAATAGGAGAAAGCAGCGAGTATGTTTTGTATACAGCCGCGTTTCACGGCAGTGAGCATATAACCTGCAATATCGCACTAAAATTCGTAGAAGAAATCTGCGAAGCGTTGCTGACAGGTGGGGAAATATCGGGAATCGATGCGCGCAGAGCACTGTATGGCAGAGGGATTTTAGTGGTGCCGCTTGTAAATCCTGACGGTTGCGAAATCTCAATAAAGGGAGAGACGGGAGCCGGATATATGGCGGGAAAAATCCGTAGACTCTGCGGTGGTAATTTCAAAAAATGGAACGCGAATCTGCGCGGTGTGGACATAAATCATAACTTCGATGCGGGCTGGAACGAGCTCAAAAAACTTGAAAAGGAAGCAGGAATATACGCACCCGCATCCACCCGTTTCGGCGGATATTCTCCCGAGAGTGAGCCCGAGACAAGAGCACTGACTGAGCTGTGTCGAAAGGAAAAAATCCGTCATGTATTAGCACTGCACACACAGGGCGAGGTGATATATTGGTCATACGGCGACCGCCAACCCGACCGTTCAAGAAAAATGGCGGAAATAATGGCAGCCGAAAGCGGCTATGCGCTCGAGGTGCCAACAGGTCTTGCCGTAGGCGGCGGGTTCAAGGATTGGTTTATAAACGAATTTGCAAGACCTGGCTTCACGATTGAGATAGGCAAAGGTGAAAACCCTTTGCCGATAAACACTCTGCCAAATCTTTATTCTAGTGTCCGCGATGCGCTGATATTAGCATCAATAATGTAACCAAAAAACGATTCTGCAACGCAGAATCGTTTTTTCTACTCTTTCAAAGCGCGTTCAAGCCAGATAGCGCCAAGGTCCATTGCTTCAAAGAAGCCCTGCTTTTCGCTCTTTTTCTTAACGCGGTCTTTTTCTGCAAGCTGTGTGTCACTCAAAAGCAACTGAATAGATAAACGGTCGGGCAGTTTTTGTCCGTTTTCTTCCTTTTCGGAAAGCACGTCAAATTTGATAATATACTTTTCAGCCATATCGCCGTAGTATATTTCCTTTCCCTTTCGTACGAGCGGTTTGCCCTTATATGTCAAAAAATCCAATTTTATCCCTCCAATGATTTATACGGCTATTTTACCACAAAAGTAACATCTCCGTCAATGTTTATATAGGAAAACAATAATTTATATATCGCTTCTTCCTTCAAGCGCCCTTGCAAGAGTAACCTCATCGGCATACTGAAGGTCGCCGCCTACGGGAATGCCGTAAGCGAGTCGCGTGATGCGAATGCCCATGGGTTTAATGAGACGCGAAATATAACTCGCGGTAGCCTCGCCCTCAATTGTGGGGTTGGTTGCCATAATAATTTCGTTAACATCTCCGTCGGAAAGACGTGCCATAAGCTCCTTGATTTTGAGCTGCTCGGGACCGATTCCGTCAAGCGGCGACAAGGTGCCGTGCAATACGTGATAAAGACCGTGATATTCGCGCGTGCGCTCAATGGCCATAACATCTTTAGGGTCCTCAACAACACAAATGGTTGAGCGGTCGCGCTGTTCGTCTGCGCAAACGGGACAAACTTCCTTGTCGGTCAGACATTGACACTTTGAGCAAAAATGTATCTTTTCGCGCGCGTCAACAAGCGCATTTGCAAAGCTTTGTGCGCGTTCTTTGGGTTGAGTCAGTATATAAAAGGCAAGTCGTTGTGCGGTTTTTCTGCCAATCGACGGAAGCCTTTCGAATTGATTAATAAGTTCCGCAAGCGGAGCAATATTGTATCCCATATTACATCAAACCGGGAATGTTAAGTCCGCTTGTGAGTGCGCCCATTTCGCTCTCTGAGGTGGACTTTGCATTGTTTATAGCCTCGTTTACCGCAACGGTTACAAGGTCTTCAAGCATTTCGGCGTCGTCAGGGTCAACCGCTTCGGGCTTTATCTTAAGGGAACGAATCTGATATGTTCCGTCAACCGTAACCGATACAATTCCGCCACCCGATGTAGCGGTATATTCGCGTTGCTCAAGGTCCTGCTGTAAAACAGCCATATCCTCCTGCATCTTTTGTGCCTGCTTGAGCATTGCGTTCATGCTCTGTCCGTTTTGATTAGGTATTCTGCATTTCATATTAAAAACTCCTACTTGTTCATAAGATTTAATTTTTCAGCAAACGCTAAAAGCGGGTCGGTTTTTTCCTTTGCCTCATCCTTTTTGTGATAAGGTCCTATATTATAGTTTTTGTTCAGAACCGTAAAAATAGCGCGCTTGAGCGTTTCCTTGTTGTGAGGAGAGCCGTTCATAATTGAACGGAACTGTGAATTATCGCTGTCGATAAGCAAATAATTATCCTTAATATAAGCGCGTGAGCCTCGAAGCACACTGCACATAAGCGGATTAACCTTTGAAAGCTCGGTTAAGATGTCGTTCCACTCTTTTATGGGAGCGTCACCTGAACTCATAGTTTCCTTCGGTGTTTCCTCCACTATTTCGGGTGGAGCATCCTCAATCGGAGGAATGTCTTCATAAAAATCATCCTGCGGTGCAGGGTTTTCCAACACAGGCTCTTTTACAGTAGCCGCAGGAACGGGTGCACCGTTTTCAAGCGCCTCAATTCTGTGTTCAAGTGCCTGTAAATCGCCCGAAAGTCTGGGTGAACAAAGTTTAATAAGCACCATTTCCATTTCGCAGCGGCGGTTTGCATTTTTCATGCGACCGACAGTCTGCTGCAACAAATCAAGTGCAAAAATTATATCCCTAAGATTATAAAGTCGCGCCTGTTTTGTAAGTTCCTCACGCTCGGATTTTGAACAAACAATAGGCTTGTTCTCGAGCGATACTGTCTTCATAATCATAAGATTGCGGTAATGATTTATAAGGTCGGACAAAAGTCTTGTCATATCAACCGAAGAATTATAAAGCTTATCAACCATCATAAGCGCCGATTCGGTATCACATTCGCGGATACTGTCGCACAGGCTGTAAAGATAGTTTTTACCCGCCATTCCGCAAACCTCGGATACCACCTGTTCGGAAATATCGGTGTTTGCTGCGGCGCAAAGGTCTAAAATCGAGAGTGCGTCACGCATGCCGCCGTCGGCTATCGATGCGATAAGCAGTGCTGCATCCTCACTAAGTTTAAGGTTTTCCTTTTCGGCCACAAGCATAAGGCGGCTGCAAATGTCGGTGTGCTCAATTCTTTTGAAATCAAAACGCTGACAACGGGAAAGAATGGTTGCGGGCAACTCATTAACCTCGGTTGTTGCAAGCACGAAAATAACGTGTGCAGGCGGCTCCTCAAGTGTTTTCAAAAGCGCATTAAAGGCGGCCTTTGAGAGCATATGCACCTCGTCGATAATATAAACGCGGTAGCGTGTAGATGCGGGGGTAAAGGTAATCTGGTCGCGAAGTTCACGCACATCGTCAACACCGTTGTTCGATGCGGCATCAAGCTCAACAATGTCCATAACCTCGCCCGATAGTATAGCGCGGCAAGCCTCGCATTCACCACAAGGGTCTCCGTTTTGCAGATTTTCGCAGTTAACCGCCCTTGCAAGAATTTTAGCACAGCTTGTTTTACCCGTTCCGCGTGTGCCGGTAAAAAGATATGCATGCGACAATTTACCGAGCGACAACTCGTTTTTGAGTGTCTCGGTTATGTGCGATTGCCCCACTACGTCCGAAAAGGTAAGGGGTCGATATTTTCTGTAAAGAGCCTGATACATACCGTCATCCCTCTTGAATAAAAATTAAAATGCGTACACAAGTGTACGAACAGACCGATTTACTGCAGCGCATAGGACGTCCGCTTAATGCTGCTCGGTTCCCCGCCTGACATGGTTCACAGGGCCCTATCGCACAGGACCCGCCTGTTCGCACGCTTCAGTACGCATTTTTTATGAACAATAATATTATAATACATATTTTAAATATTTACAATAGTTTTTAAAAAATATTGTAATTTGTCTTAAGAAAAGATATAATAACAGTATATTATCATTTTTTTGGAGGTTTTTCTATGGAAAGAATAAAAGTTAAAACACTCTATGACCTACAGCATACAATAGCAGGAGATTATTTATCGGGATTTGAGTTTCCCTTTGAGGCGCTTTCGGGAATTGGCAATTTTATTGCCACACTCGGAGCCTCGCTCGACTCCGAAATTTTTGAAAACCGCGGTGATAATGTGTGGGTTGCAAAAAGCGCAAAGGTTGCTCCCACAGCCTTTATCGGAAGTAACTGCATAATTGATGAAAATGCAGAGGTGCGCCACTGTGCCTTTATACGCGGTAATGCGGTTGTTGGCAAAAATTCGGTTGTTGGCAACTCAACAGAGCTTAAAAACGTAATTTTGTTCGACAATGTCCAGGTGCCTCACTATAACTACGTTGGCGACTCGATACTCGGATACCGTTCACATATGGGCGCAGGCTCAATCACCTCAAACGTTAAATCAGACAAGACCCTCGTTGTTATAAATGTTGATGGTGAGAAGCTTGAAACAGGCATCAAGAAAATCGGCGCTATGCTTGGCGATATGGTCGAGGTTGGCTGCGGCTCTGTGTTGAATCCGGGCACGGTTATCGGCAGAAACTCAAACGTATATCCGCTTTCGTCCGTTCGCGGTTTTGTTCCCGCAAACAGCATATACAAAAAGCGTGGCGAAGTCGCAGAGAAGCGATAATTGGTGACTGTATGGAGAAATGGGATATTCTTAATTCCCGCGGTGAGCCGACAGGAAGACGTGTCAACCGTGGGAGAAGGGCAATTCTCCGAGCGGGTGAATTTCACTCGGTTGTACACATCTGGATAATTGACAGTTGCGGCAGACTGCTCATTCAACGAAGAAGCGAGAAAAAGCATCTTATGCCGGGCGAATGGGCTGCAACGGGCGGAGCCACTTTAGCAGGGGAAACACCCTATGCTTCGGCGCGCCGTGAACTTTACGAGGAGCTTTCGATATATTCGGATGAAAACACACTCAAAAAGATTGCAACGGTAAAACGTCGCAGTTCTATTTTGTCAATTTGGATGATAAAAAAAGACGTACCCGTTGAGGCTCTGCGACTGCAAAAAAGCGAGGTAGCAGAGGTGCGCTGGGTGACACGCGCGGAGCTTGAAAAAATGATAGCCGAGGGAAAATATCACAACTACGGAAAAGAATATTTTGATATTGTTTTCAGCGGACTTTATGGTGATTCCCGTCAGGCTAAGGTAACACAAACAGCAATTAAAGGAGACATAAAATGAGTTTATCGGTAGAGGGACAAAGCTGTCCTGTCTGTCATGCATATCTGTTCGACGATGACGATGTTGTATATTGTCCTGTCTGCGGCGCGCCGCACCACCGCGACTGTTATCACGCGGTAGGACATTGTGCGCTTGAAGACAAGCACGGCACACCCGAACAGTATGACGCAGAGGCCTTTCGCAAGACAGAGCCGCAAACAGAGGAAACAAAGAGCGAATCAGAGCAATTTATAAAAGAACGCTGCAAAAACTGCGGACATGAACTCTCGGACGATGCAAAGTTTTGTCCATATTGCCGTGCACCGAGAGAGTTCAATCCGTATGACCGCTTCGCAGGCATAAAAAAAGGATTCGGAGCTTGAGGGTGTAACGGCGGAAGAATTGGCACATTTTGTGATGATAAATCCGTCACGCTATGTCAAAACCTTCTTTTCACAGTCAAAGGAAAAACGCACATCTTGGAACTGGGCAGCGTTTTTGTTCCCGTGTGAGTGGTCGCTTTTCAGAAAATGCTACAAGTCGGGAATTTTAATGGGCATTTTGCTTGTAGCCGCTTCAATTCTCACATTGCCGTTATCACAAGCGCTTTCGCAATTTGTCCTTGAAGGCATGGACCGTATGGAAATGGCACAATTCATAGCCGAAAATATGGACAAAATCGGAATACTGCCAATAATACTCACCTTGATTTGCGGTGTAATAAATATAGGCGTCCGAATCTTTGCAGGACTCTTTTCTGATTATATTTATAGACAAACGGCAATAGAAAAAATAAAAGAAATTAATACTTTAGACGGGGACAAAAACGAACTTTACCGCAAAAAAGGCGGAGTAAATCTGTTTTTGTTTATAGTTGCATATTTTGTTAAGTATTATATACCCGCTATACTTCTTATGTTTTTATAAAAGGTGACAGTTATGAACGAGAAAACAAAAATTTGTACCGAATGTTCGACAGTAAATGAAAGTGATTATAAATATTGCAAAAACTGTGGCGCGGCATTGCCCTTAGAACAGGAAGAAAGGGAAGAACCAATAAACACAAATTCCTATTATCCCAGTGATACAATCGAGGGAATAAGCGTTGAAAATATGACCTGCTTTGTCGGTAAAAACAATGAAAAAATAATACCGCAGTTTGCAAGGATGGAAATGACGCAAAAGAAGACCTCTTTTTGTTGGCCCGTGTTTATTTTAACCTTTCTTTTCGGTCTTTGCGGCGCGGCTTTTTGGTTTTTATATCGTAGAATGTATAAATTGGGAGTGGTACTCCTTTTGCTCTCCCTTTTGTTTACGGCAGGCACAACCATGTTCGCGGTAGATGCAATGGAAGGATTTATACGTGATTATTTTGATGTGCTTGAAAACTATACGGCAACTGCCGACGATATGCAGTTGCAAGAAGATATGTTAGAACTCCTTTCAAGCGAAGAGATGGTTGCGGTCAGTTCAATTTCAAATCTTTTAAATGCGGCACGAATGGCGCTGTCAATACTAGGTGGACTTTTTGCACTACATATATATAAAAAATTTGCGGCGCGAAAAATCAAATCCTTCGGCAGACCGCTAAGTGATATGGAGCTTTATTTGGCGGGCGGCACGTCGGGTGGCGCTGCGGCTGTGGGAATAGTGCTTTATTATATGGTAACCTTTGCCGCTATAATGATAATGACAATATCCTATCTGGCGGTGCTTTTATGAAATACACAACACTGCTTTTTGACAACGATGATACATTGATGGATTTCGGCGATGCCGAGCGTCAGGGAATTGAGCGCACATTTTTGGCAAACAATATTCCGTATAACGAGGAATTGCTAAAATCATACAGTGCGATAAATTTGAGCCTTTGGAAATTGTTTGAAAAGGGCGAAATTGAAAAGGAGCGTATATACACAGAACGCTTCAGACTTTTTTCGCAAAAGCATAACATACCGCTTGACGAGGAGAAAATATCAAAAGAATATTTCTCAAATCTGCAGTATGGACATAAGTGTATTGACGGTGCGTATGAGCTGCTCGAAAAGCTCCATAAGGATTATGATATATATGTAATAACGAATGGAGAGAGCTCGACTCAGGCAAGAAGAATTAAGGATTCGGGACTTTTGCCGTTTTATAAAGGTGTTTTTGTGTCCGAGAAGACGGGATACCAAAAACCACACATCGGATATTTTAATTATGTGCTTGAACGCATAAACGAAAAAGACCGCTTGAAGATGCTGGTTATTGGTGATTCGTTAACATCGGACATTCAGGGCGGAATCAACGCGGGGATAGATACCTGTTGGTATAACCCAAAAAGAAAACCGCGCGAGGAAATCGTGCCGACATATGAAATAAATTCGCTTAGTGAACTGTATTTATGTCTTTAATTTTAAAAATCGCGAGTGAGCATTAAAGAGAAAAACGGAGAAAAAACGAGCAAAAACGAGATTGCAGTTTGTAAATTAAAATCTTAGAAAAAATGTGTTGACAAGTGATTTAAGGTGTGATATTATATCAAGGCTTTAAAAAATAACGGAGGTTTAGTTTATGTCTACTTATATGGCTAACGCAAAGACCCTTCAGCGTAAGTGGTATGTTATAGACGCAGCAGGCAAACCGCTTGGACGTGTTGCTGTAAAAGCTGCTGACATTCTTCGCGGCAAGGGCAGACCTGACTTTACACCCCACGTTGACTGCGGCGATTTCGTTGTAATTCTCAACGCGGAGAAGGCTGTACTCACAGGTAACAAACTTGAAAAGAAATACTATCAGCGTCACACAGGCTATGTTGGCGGTCTTAAGGAAACACAGTATGCAACCCTTATGAAGACCCGTCCTGAGCTTGCAATGGAACTTGCAGTTAAGGGCATGGTACCGGATACAACAATCGGCCGCAAGGCTCTCACACGTTTGCATGTTTACCGCGCAGGTGAGCACAAGCATGCTGCACAGAAGCCCGAAACGCTTGAATTTTAACGAGAGGAGACAGAATAATGTTTGAAGGAAAGCCTTATTTTTATGGTACAGGCAGAAGAAAGAGTTCTGTCGCTCGTGTTCGCGTTTACAGCGGCACAGGTAAAATAACCATCAACAATCGTGACATTGACGATTATTTTGGCCTTGAAACCTTGAAGCTTATCGTTCGTCAGCCCTTGGCTTTGACCGAGACTGCAGATAAGTTTGACATCGTTTGCACAGTTGTAGGCGGCGGTGTTACAGGTCAGGCAGGTGCAATCCGCCATGGTGTTGCACGTGCATTGCTTCAGTACGATGCAGAGCTTCGTACAGCACTCAAAAAGGCAGGCTTCTTGACCCGCGACCCGAGAATGAAGGAACGCAAGAAGTACGGTCTCAAAGGCGCACGTCGTGCACCCCAGTTCAGCAAGAGATAATTATATTTGTTATTTCTTACAAGCCTTGTGGAAACGCAGGGCTTGTTTCTTTTAACGAGGGCGAACTGTGGTTGTCCTCACGGCATAGCCGTTGCGGTTGCTCCTAAAAACAGTTTACCAAACTGTTTTTTAGACGTCGCAACAGTTCTCAAAGAGATAATCATATTTGTTATTTCTTACAAGCCTTGTGGAAACGCAGGGCTTGTTTCTTTTTGCAAAAACCCCGAAACCATCACGGTTTCGGGGTTTTTTTATCTAAACTATTAATAAAACGATACATTATTACAAGTCCCAGACTCAGTAAAGCACCTCCGATAATATCGGAAAGCCAATGCACACCTGAAAGCAGTCTGCCGATTACCATAAAAGCAATGAAAGTGTAAATTAAAAACACGACACAGCGCCTTAATGCAAGATTTTTTATGCGTGAATTAAACTGCATTATAGCCGTGGGCATAACGCATAGCACAAGCAAGGTTGTCGATGATGGATAGGAGACCTCTAAATATTCGTTAATGAGCACGGGCCTGTAATTTATAACAACTGACTCAAATAAAATATACGCCGCAATGGTCACGATATAAAATCCGCCAAGCACAAGAATGCTGAAATCAACCTTAAGTATATTTCCCCTTTTTATCCACTGCACAAGTCCGAGCACCGCAAAGCCAAAAGCGAAAAAAATCGGCACGAGTCCTAACCAGTCGGTAATATTATAAATACTCATATGCACACCTGTAAGGTTGT
The DNA here is from genome assembly GCA_045601885.1 of Acutalibacteraceae bacterium. Taxonomy (GTDB): domain Bacteria; phylum Bacillota; class Clostridia; order Oscillospirales; family Acutalibacteraceae; genus SIG589. The sequence goes on from JAZSAN010000023.1 coordinate 16,395, forward strand.
GAAAAAACCCGTTAATCGTTGCAAACCCAACCGCTGATTCTCGCGGACCGATTGCCTTAACATCAACGAATAAAACCAGCACTGTCCATAAGGAAAACGCCGCAAGTGAACATATTGAAGCAAGAAAAAATTTTTTGGTATCTTTCATTTTATAAAACCTTCCTTTCGTGTCTAAACACATAATAAAGGAAGATATAAATTTTTCAAGAAACCAATCGTCGCATTGCGGATACGTTTCGTGTCAACGCTTTTTAGTCAGCATTGAAACCTTTATTATTAGAAATACGAACAAAAATATTGAAGCATACGGCTGCAGACCTAAAACGAAGGAAATTGTGCAAACCGCGTTTAAAAGCAGCGATATTTTGCCCTTGTTACGCACCCAAAATGCATTCTGACAATTCTGAAGCGCAAGGGTTAAAACACCCCATATCACACTAAAAGATACCAAAACAAAAAAGACGGATTTCAAAAGGGGAGAGACAGCATTAAGCGACAGAAGCGAAACCTCTTCAATTATATTACCCGTTCTGTTTGCAAAAAACGGCAAGGAGAAAAGCAAACAGTATGATACATCGAGCAGACCGAAAACCAAATCGCGAAGGCGGTTTTCTTTTTGCCTTGTGTCCTCTTCGGCTATGGTCAACAACTGGTTGCTAGATAATAACTCATCAACGGTTAAGCTGAAAAATTCTGCAATAATTTTCAGCGATTCAATATTGGGATAACCCTTGCCCGATTCCCATTTTGATACGGCAGCGCGAGAGACAAAAAGCGACTTTGCCAACTCGTCTTGCGTAAGGCCGTTTTGTTTTCTTAAGTATTGTAGTTTTTCGTGGAATTCCATAGTAAAAATCCTTTTCAACATCTAAATTTTTTGTTAGCTAGCGGTCTTTTCAACCGATAACACCATTCCGTTTTCCGCATATTCCCTTTGTGCATTAATGCCGTAGCCCATACCGAAATAGAAATGCTTGTCATTATAGGTAAAGCAAAGTGCGCCAACGGGGTAACTGAAATAAAATATTTCGGTAAACCTTTTTCCGTTTTTGCTTTTCATAACCGATACCCTAAATTCTTCATTCTTATCATCGGTTACGATTTTCTTGTTGCAAAGCAGATAAAGTGTGTTGTTTATAACCTTTATATCAGTAACGGTTACATTGTCGCCCAGTTCAATATTCTCTGCATTTTTCATATCGTCGGTTTTATAAAGTATACCCGTTGACAAATATTGTTTGCCCTTAAACTCTGCTTTTTGGCAGATGTGATTATAGGTGTTTGCCCTGAAATTTACATTTGATAACATATCGCTGTGGTAAACGAACTTGTCGCCGTCAAACCGATATATTTCTTTTTGGTCGTTAACATAAAAATAGGCGTAGAGAGTATCGTCGAGAGTAAAAAAATCATAAACTCTGATGTGTTCGGATTTATCTGTTTCGCACAGCTTTCCGTCTTTGTAAAGATAAATTGGTTGCCATTCTTTTCTGTCTTCGGTGCAAACAATCGGCGCGTTACCCTCGGCGACGCCAAGCCCTGCAAAAATTTTGCCCTCAAACTTTATCATATCAAAATTATGTATGCCACCCGGAATGGTGTTGTAGGTTTTCCATTTGCCGTTTTCAAAAGCATAAAAATTGCCATAATCCCAATCGCCCTTCGGGTCGCATCCTGCGGCATAAAGCTTGCTATCAAAAACGAAAAACCGCTCTATTTGTTCGTCGGGGAGTAGTTCATTAGCTTCCCACTTTTCTTCTTTTAAATCATAACTGTACATCTGAACGGGGCCCTTGTTTTTGTCGTAATCGCCGCTTCCGATAAATAGCATATCGTCGAAATATTCAATATCCCAAACATTTCGCTCAATTCCACCGCCATAATAATTTTCAAGCGGCACACCCAATTCGGCATATTCTGCATTAATGGAACGCCTTTGACAAGAGCAAAGTGACAGCACCGTTAAAAGCATCAAAACCAAAGAAATAATTTTTCTCAAACGAATCACAGTCCTTTAATATAATTATACCATAAGAGATGCCGTTTTCAAGTTCGAGTCCCTCCATTCATATAAAAAAAGAAAAGCACACACAAGGTGTGCTAATACTTCTTCACTATTCACTATTACTTATTACTTAATCGACAAGTCTCTATAGAGAATAGTGAAAAGTGAAGAGTGAATAGTGAAAAAGTAAAATCGACAAGTCTCATATAAAACTTGTCGATTTTGGTGGAGACGATGGGACTCGAACCCACTACCTCTACAATGCGAATGTAGCGCTCTACCAGATGAGCTACGCCCCCAAATTCCGACTCGAAGGTCGGTTATATATCAATTATCATCGGTGTATGTTTCACCTTTGTCAAAAAAACGCGGAGCAAATCTTCGGTCTTAATCTTAAGAGTGGATGTATTTATGCAGGGGTGACAACGGATATATTCGCCGTTTATTATATCGCGGTCAATCACCAATTTAACTCGGCGCGCGGTGTCATTTTTAAGAGCCATAACCGTAACAGACCCAGGGGTCACACCCAAAAGCTTTTCCATATCTTCAGCACTTGCAAAGGAAAGACGCGAGCAACCGATTTTCTTAGAAACATCGGCTGTACGAAAAGCCTTGTGTCCCGACATCATAATAATATAATACTCAGTTTTTGTGCGGTTGCATACGAATAAGTTCTTGCAAATACCAACGCCGATAACCTTCTCAACCTCAAGACACGCCTCAATAGTATCGGCGGCATCGTGGTCGACACGTTCATATTCAATAGACAGACTATCGAGAAAATCATAAACCTCAATTTCTTTTGAAAGTCGGTTTTCGTTTGTTTCGGGTCTGCCCTTATAAACACAACTGACGTTACTCATTTTACTATCATAAACCCCTTGTGTCAAGTTAATTTCCCCAGTATTTTCTGTCAAGACTGCGGAACTGAATTGCCTGTAAGATATGCTCGGTATCAATAATTTCTGCATCGTCAAGGTCAGCAACAGTACGAGCCACCTTCAAGATTCGGTCATACGCTCTGCCGGACATACCCATTCGGTCAAACACCATTTTAAGCGAGTTTTCTGCCTGTGCTGTCATCTTGCAATACTTCTTGAGCATAGCGGGAGTAAGACGCGCATTGCAGGTGATGCCGCTGACTTTATAGCGCTTGTTCTGTATTTCACGTGCCTTATTAACGCGTTCTCTTATCTGCGCAGAGGTTTCCTCCTTGCCGTTCGACTGCAAAGAATCAAAGTCGACAGGCGGAACCTCAACGTGAATATCAAGTCGGTCAAGCATTGGACCCGAAACGCGTGAGAGATATTTTGAAACCTGCTTTTGTGTGCAGGTGCATTGCTTTTTCGGATGCCCGAAAAAGCCGCACGGACAAGGATTCATTGCGGCAACAAGTGTGATTTCGCAGGGGTATGTGAGGGTTCCTGCCACGCGTGAGATGGTTACTTTTCCGTCCTCAATAGGTTGACGCAGTGCTTCCATAACGTCGCGGTGATATTCGGGTAACTCGTCCAAAAACAAAACGCCATTATGCGCGAGTGAAATTTCGCCCGGATGCGGTATCGTGCCGCCACCCGTCATACCCGCAACCGAAACTGTGTGGTGCGGGGAACGGAATGGACGTGTATGTATAAGCGATACATCGCGGGGAAGCGTACCCGCAATAGAATGTATTTTAGTTACTTCAATTGATTCTTCATGTGTCATTTCGGGAAAAATGGTGGGCATACGTTTGGCAAGCATACTCTTTCCCGAGCCTGGGGGACCAATGAGCATAACATTATGACCGCCTGCGGCAGCAACCTCAAGCGCTTTTTTTGCAACGGTCTGTCCTTTAACCTCTGAAAAATCGGGCATTGAAATAAATTCGTCTGTTTTATTATTGGAAGCCGAAGCTACAGCTAAGATTTTTTCACCCGTAAGATGCTTGTAAAGCTCGGCGACGGTTTGCACGGGATAAATTTCGATTCCCTCAACAACGGCACCCTCAGCGGCGTTGGGAGCAGGTACGAAAAGTCGTCTGATTCCCATAGCCTTAGCTTCAATAGCCATAGCTAAAAGTCCGTTTATAGGGCGCACACGTCCATCCAGTGAAACCTCGCCCAAAAATGCACAGTCATCAATCTGTGCGGTAAGCTGGTTTGATGCAACAAGCAGAGCAATCAAAATCGGCAGGTCATAAAGGGTGCCTTCTTTTCGTTTGTCTGCGGGCGCCAAATTAACGGTAATTCTTCCGAGAGGGAACTTGAAGCCACAGTTTTTTATAGCGGAGCGTACGCGGTCACGCGATTCTTTAACAGCAGTATCGGCAAGGCCAACAATGTCAAAGGCGGGAAGCCCCGTCGAAATATCTGCCTCGACAGGCACCGAGTACGAGTCAATACCAAACAAGCCAAAACTGTTAACGCGTGTAAACACATAATCCCTCCCATAACAAAAGTGTTTAATAAATTATATAACAAACCGCATAATATCGCAAGTTTTTCTTGACATATCACGCCATAAAACATATAATAATCTAGCACGAATTAAATATGGAGACGTATCGAAGTGGGGACATAACGGGGCGCCCCGTTCGATAAAAATTGAATATCGCGTTTAACTCTTAATCGAGTTTAACATATATGGAGACGTATCGAAGTGGTCATAACGGGGCTGACTCGAAATCAGTTAGGGAGCAATCCCCCGCGAGTTCGAATCTCGCCGTCTCCGCCAAAAATAATGAACCATACCTTTGGTGTGGTTCATTATTTTTTGTGGTGGTGTGAGTGTGAGACGTAGTTCGTCGAAGCAGTTCAAAATGCGCGACAGCATTTTGAAACTGTGAAGTCTCGAGCAACGCAGATTTTTCGCAATCGTTCGGAACGGTCGGAAAATCAAGGGGCGCAGAGTATCTCGCTATAAAATAACGGCACAATAATTATTAGGATTGCGGTTGTTTTCTTTTTGTGGTATAATACTTTAACATTGTGCTTTGCAGGAATTGTTTTGTTAACTAAGTTTAACGAGGTATTTTGAATATGAAAAAAATCAAACAATCAAACGAAATTTTATGGCTTCTCGGAATAATTTTTGTGGCCTTGGGCGTTTCGATATGCAACAAGGCAGATTTAGGAGTTTCGATGATTGCGGCGCCTGCTTTTGTTGTTTCAGAGGCACTTTCATCCCTATTTGAATTTTTTAACGTCGGTGTTACCGAATATATACTTCAGGGCATATTGCTGCTCTTTATGTGTGTTATTATAAGACGCTTTAACTGGAGATATTTGTTGGCCTTTGTGGTTGCGGTTTTATACGGATATGTGCTGAATTTTTTTCTGTGGATTTTGGGAGATGTGCAGGTAAATTCTGTGCTTGTTCGGTGGGCGCTGCTGCTGTTGGGAGATTGCCTTGTGGGCTTTGGTGTTGCGTGTTATTTTAGAACATATATGCCCTTGCAGGTTTATGAGCTTTTTGTTGCCGAAATTTCAAGACATTTTGATATAGGCTTAAGTAAAACCAAATGGTGCTTTGATATGGTTTTACTTGTGATTTCCATAATACTTGCTTTTTCACTTTTTGGGGATGCAAAAACATTCGATTGGTCAACAATATGGCGCTCTTCTTACCATAATATCGGTATTGGAACTCTTGTAACCACAGCAATCAATTCCCCCATAATCAGCTTAATGGGGAAGTTGATTGACCGCATTTTTGATGCTGCGCCAAGATTTGATAAACTAAAGCAATATTTGGGAAGAGATTGATTTCAAAGCTTTGATATATCTTCAAGATTTTGTCTGATAGCAATGCTTTGCGGACAAACCTTTTCGCATTTTCCGCATTTAATGCAATCGCTTGCTGCCGGCTTATCATTCGAAAAAGAAGTCTTTGCCTCGCCACTTGTTATTTTAGCGGACAAGAACTTGTTATATACCGAAAAGATTTGAGAAATTGGGATGTTTTTTACGCAAACGTCTGCACAGTAATTACAAGCGGTGCAGGGAATTTGTCTGACTTCTCGTATAATTTCACGTGCCTGCTTTGTCGCCTCAAATTCTTTATCTTCAAACGGAACAAGGTCGGAAAAAGTTTTTATGTTGTCCTGCATCATAGCAATGTCTCCCATTCCCGAAAGCACCATAAAGACCTCAGGGAAGGACGCGGCAAACCGAAATGCGTATGAAGCATAGCTGCCACCGTTCAATCGGTCAAACAGGGTCGCCGCCTTATCGGGCAGGTTTGCAAGATAGCCGCCCTTGACAGGTTCCATAACAATGACCTTTTTGCCGTGCTTGACTGCTACGTCATAACAGGCCTTGCTCTGCACACCGGGGTCATCATAATCAAGATAATTAAACTGTAGTTGAACCGCCTCAATAAAGGGCTGCTCGGTGAGAATCATATCGAGAACATCGGCGGTATCGTGGAACGACATTGCAATATGATTGATTTTGCCTTGCTCTTTGAGTTTTTTAATAATCTCAAAACTGTTGCAGCTTTTGTGCTTGGGATATGAGTTTCTTGTCAGACAATGGAAAAGATAAAAATCAAAATATTCCACCCCGCAAAGCTCAAGCTGCTTTTCAAAAAGCGGTTTTATATCCTCTTCTTTTTCAAAAAACCAATCTGACAATTTGTTGGCTAAAACATAATCCTCGCGGTTATATCTCGCAACAAGACAATCGCGTATAGCGGTTTCGCTTTTGCCGTCAATGTATCCGTGTGCAGTATCAAAATAATTAAAGCCTGCAGCAATAAATTCATCTATCATACGGTTAAATTCGTTATAATCAACCTGGTCTTCGGTCATTTTAAGACGCATACAACCGAATCCTAATTTTTTCTTAACATTCTTAAACGTCATACGGGTTACTCCTTTTTGTACTTTGGTTTAATTTTATCATATATATTAATCTTTTTCAATCCGACATCTTTCTTGACAATGAATAAATACTTTAATATAATAACTACATATATAAGGGCAAAAGGAGTTTTGTTATGGGAATTCATATACTAAAAAACGAAAAGCTTACTGTTTATATTAAATCATACGGCGCAGAGTTGCAAAGCATCGTAACCGCAGACGGAAAAGAGATTCTTTTCCAGGGTGACGAGAGCTGGTGCGGTATATCGCCGAACCTTTATCCGATAGTTGGATATTTGCCCGAGAATAAATATACATTTGAAGGCAAGGAATATAACATTGACGGACATGGTGTTGCAAAGGCAAACAACTACGTTGTTGAGTCGCAAACCGACGACGAAATTACTTTCCTTTTAACCGAGAATGAAAAGACCTTAAAGGCATATCCCTTCAAGTTTGAGTTTCGCGTAAAATATCGTCTTGTCGGCGATACGATTGAATATAGCCAGTGTGCAAAAAACACCGACGACAGAACGGCGTATTGTGCAATGGGTATGCATCCAAGTTTTCCGATTGCTGAAGGATATAATGGTGCTAAAATTGTCTTTGATAGCGAGGAAAAGGATTACACAGTTAAAAATCTTGACCCCGAGAAATGTTCGGTACGCTTCATAAACGAACAAAGCGAGATGCCGTTGACGGTTGATATTTTTGAAAGCGGTGCCATAACATACGGAAACCTTAAATCCAAGTCGGTCAGACTTGTCCGTCCCGAATATGACTATGATGTCAGGGTTGATTTGGGTAACTGCCCCAACCTTACAATCTATTCGGGCAAGGAAGCGAAGTTTATGTGCATCGAGCCGTGGAGCTGTGAAAGCGCACATTATTGCACAAGAATCGAGCTTACAGAACAGGTTGGAATTTCGACGCTCAGACCAGGCGAGAGCATAGAATTCCATATGGCAATGGGATACGAAAAAAGAAGATAAAATGTGGCGGGGAAGTATACCTGTCATATAAAAGAAGCCGATAGATTTTTTGAAATCTATCGGCTTTGTTTTATTTATTATTTTGTCCGAGCTTTCTTTTTGTTCCATCTGGCTCGACAATGTATGTGTTTTCAAGCTGACTTATAAGACTTTGCTTGAAGCTGTCAATATACTCGCGACGCAAAACGGCCTGCTCCGCCTTTTCTTCGTCGGTAAGACCGACGGATTTTTGCTTTTTTGCAAGCTCGTTTATTCGGTTTATTTTTTCTTCTGTCAAATTTATCACTCCTAGCATCGCAATTATATCACATACAGAAAAAAATATCAACTATACAGCCTTTTCAATAATGGCCGCCATAACTGTGACATCGTCATCATGTCCGTCGGTGCGTCGTTTGATTGCAAGATTCATAATCTTTTCGGCAAGCTGCTGTGCAGAGCCGTTTTTATAAGCTTCAAGCTCGGCACATATCCAGTCAGTGCCACTGCTTGTAGCACCATCGGACAGCAACAGCAATATATCTCCCGCCTTTAAGGATACAGATGCTTTGTCAAATCCGATATCCTTTAAAATTCCGACCGGCAGGGAGGTGCCGCAGGCTCTGCCCGTGCGACCGTTACGGCGTATTACAGTAGGCGCTGCGCCAACCTTCAAGAGTTCTGTTTTTCCTGAAAACAGGTCTATACAGGCAATATCAACCGTAGCCAAGGATTCGTCCGTGGATTTAAAAAGCATAGAGGAATTTACAATACGCAACGCGCAGTCATATCCAAACCCGGCTTTCAAAAGCCTCTCCATAAGTCCCGATGCCATGGCACCGTCCACCGCGGCACGTCCGCCCGTGCCCATACCGTCGGATAAAATCATTATAGTTCTGCCTTTTCCGTCGTTGAAGGTTGTGTATGCATCTCCGCAAACCGCACCATCCTTGCAGATGTGTTGTGCAATACCAAGCTCAACCGAAAGATTTGCCTTTTCGGTGATTTGTATGAACATTTCGCTCTTTGTTCTTGTGATTGTCGGCGCTTCAAAATCCCGTTCGCACACCGCCTCTGCCACACGGAGAATATCCATTCGGTTAACGGTGGCGTTGTTAGGAATGCAAACCCGCACTTCGAGAGATAAACGACCGTATTTATCAATTCGGCAAGCACAGTCGGATGCGCGGATGTCAATATCCTTTAGTGCGCCTGAAAACCTTGATGCCAGAATGCTGTCAAATTCTTCACACTGCTCAAATTCGTTTGCAAGGTCATAAAGCATATCCGAAATGCCGTCAAACTGGTCTGATACAACACCTCGTATTTCTTCAATACGCATCTCTGCTGCAATGCGAGATGCATATTCATCATAATACCGAACAATAGCGCCACCAACTCGCATCGGTCGTAGACACCTGTCCCGCCATTCCTGCGGTGCGTTATTATGTGGCTCGCGGTCACCGCCCTTGATTAGCTTTGTCATATATATAAGTGCATCGTTGGTGGTTTTTTTCTTGCGTGTCCAACAATAGCTGCATAGTGAACAACCCTTGCAGGCATCGTCCTTGACGTTTTGTGATACCCAGTCAAAATCAGGCGCGTTTATGAGTGATAGCTCGTTTGATACATCCTTTACGGTCTCAGAAACATCGCTTAGAGCCTTAGACGCAAAGAAAAGGCGCATTGTCAGAGCGCGGCGCAGTCCTTCGAGAGAAGGAATGTTTACGGGTGCGGAAAATAATTTCCCCACCTTTACGCAGAAGCTTTTGGGTAAGAGCAAAAAAATGGCTGCGGCGAATGCAGATTCGCTCAAAAGCAAAAATACCGCTCCGTCCTTAGCTATAAAAAAAGCACCGATTAAGCACCACACAACAAAGGATGCTGCGAGCACTATTTTTGAAAGTGCGCCAAAAACACCGCAAAGCAGTCCGCCAACGGCAAAAATTATGGCAGCAGAAGAAACGTCGCCGCCGCAAAGCATTATAAAAAACGCGGTGGTGCAGCCTGCAATTGCTCCGCCTGAGCTTTTGGAATAGCGGGCAACTGCCATAATAAGTACCATTGCCAATATTCTCCCAATAGAAATGCCGAAAACCGATAGCGGATATAACCCCATAAGAAGAATGTTTATCGTGATTATTGTGCATGCAAGCTCTTCGCTGTTAAGCCCCGTCGGTTCTTTCCCGTATGCAGACACACAGCGGTGAACGAAGAAACAGCCCGATGCTACTAACACTGCTTCTATAAGCGCATATGTGAAAGAAAAACTGCCTCCCGCTATTGTGGCAAGCGAGGTCACAAGGCTTGAAGCAAGGGATATCAGCGCAAAAAGAAAGGATTTTTTCTCAAACCCTTCAATTTTTCCAAGAAGCAGTCTTATTGTGCAAACAGCAAACAATGCGGCAAAGTACCGAAAGCCGCTACCTTCGGAAATCGGCACGAAATATCCCGCCGCCGCGCCGAGTCCTGCCGTTAGTATGTAGGGTGTGGGCATTCCTGCCGCAAAGGCAATGCCGAACGGTGCAAATAAATTCATAACGGGTGCGCGCGCCGCAATAAACGCACAAACAGCCGTTATTATGTGGGTTGTTGCCGCTGCCAAAATTTCTCGTGGATGCAAAACCTCCGCCTTTGTCTTTATGTTCTCGTTCAAATTAACCACCTTCTGTTTTAATTGACTTTAGATGTCATAATTATAGGACAAGCAGGGTGGCATAATTTGTCACAAACGCGTGTAACATTTTAGGAAATAAAATAAAAAAGAAGAAGTATTGCTACTTCTTCTTTTTGGTTTTCGGGTCATATTCGTCTAAAAACGCTTCCCATTCTTCGTCGGAAAGATTTTCAAACTTATCAGAATACTGTTCGTACAGTCGGTCGACAAACGCTGTGTATGCCTTATTCTCGGATGCGGTGAAAATAAGACCTGTAATGCAGTATATAAGTGCAGAAACTAACAAAAGTGTGAGCGGAATGAGATGATAATAAGAATAGGTTGTGAAAATTCCAAACTGCTCAATCGTGTCACTCATGCGCTCGGCAAAATGGATGCTGAGCAAAACACAGGGCAGGGTGTTTAGTATCAGCGTGGGGATATAAAGTCTTTTTATAAGTGTCACAAGACCCGCTATCAGTAAAAGTGTCATAACCGCCACAAGTATAATACTGTTTTTAGCCTCGTTGCATTGACTCTTTTGCAACGCCGAAAGATTCTCAAAACCGATTCGGTCAACAACGCTTTTTGCCTGCATATATGTGCTTAGCGAATATAAAAGTTTAATGGCAACTGCGTATATAAAAAAGATTATGTAAACCAGTTTGCAGATTTTTCCCAAAACGCAATCAACATCCGTGCGTGTGATTCCCGCTCGGGCTTCCTTTGTATGAAGCCGCAGAAGTATGTTTTCGTTTTTCTTCATTTCACATCACCTGTGCGAATTTTAATTTTCTTTAAAATATTGTAACAAAAAAGCCCGTTTTTTGCAACTAAATATTGTGAAAGGGAGGGTTTTGATGTATAATAAATAGGTATGAAAAGCATTTATATTGGAGGAGTTAAAATGAAACCTATAAAACTTAGTCCTGTGTTTAAAGATTATCTTTGGGGCGGAACACGTCTGCGCGACGATTATAATATGCAAAGTGATATGTCGCCTCTGGCAGAAGCTTGGGTGCTTTCTTGCCATCCCGATGGTGAGAGCAGAGCCGTAGACGGAGAATTTGAGGGAAAGACGTTGCGCGAGATAATAGATAAACTCGGACAAGAGTCTCTTGGGAATAAAGCGCAGCATTTTCCGTTCTTCCCAATACTTATAAAACTTATTGATGCAAAGCAACCCTTATCGCTTCAGGTGCATCCGAGTGATGAATATGCACTGAAAAACGAAAATCAGTTTGGAAAAACTGAGATGTGGTATATAGTTGACTGCGATAAGGATGCGTTTTTATACTATGGATTCAAAGAAGAAATTTCCAAGGAAGAGTTCGAAAGACGTATAAATGATAATACCCTTACCGATGTTTTAAATAAGGTGCCTGTTAATAAGGGTGACTGCTTCTTTATCACATCGGGAACGATTCATGCAATCGGCGCGGGCATACTCATAGCAGAAATTCAACAAAATTCCAACTGTACATACAGGGTATCGGACTACGGACGTGTCGGCGCAGACGGAAAACCGCGCGAGCTTCATATTGAAAAGGCCTTAAAGGTGACCGAGCGCACAGCACCGCGCCACCCGTTTGGAAAGCCACAGCAGGATTTACTTGCAAGCTGCGAGTATTTTACCGTCAACCGCCTGAGAGTAAACGGCGAGAAAAAAATTACGGTATCGGAAGACAGCTTTTGTGCTTTGCTTTGCACCGACGGAAACGCTACCGTTGATGGTGTTGATGTAAAGGCGGGAGACTGCTTGTTTATTCCCGCATATTACGGCGATGTAAAGATAACGGGCGACGCCGAAATACTTGAGAGCAGGGTATAAAATGGCAAAAATAAATATTGTAATGGTGGAGCCCGAAATTCCGCAAAACACGGGAAACGTGGCGCGCACCTGCGCCGCAACGGGAGCGAGACTGCATCTTGTCGGCCCAATGGGATTTAAGATTGACGATAAAAAGCTCAAACGTGCGGGTCTGGATTATTGGCAATATCTTGATATAACCTATTATGAAAGTCTTAAAGAATTTTTTGAGAAAAATAAGGGCAATTTTTATTTCTTCACGACCAAGGCTCGTCAAGTTTATTCGGATGTTTCTTATCCCGATAACTGTTATCTGTTTTTCGGCAAGGAAACAAAGGGCCTTCCTGAAGAGCTTTTGCTAGAAAACAAGGAAAAATGTGTGCGTCTTCCAATGATAGGTGACGCGCGTAGTCTTAACCTTTCAAACACGGTTGCGGTTGCGGTTTATGAGGCGCTCAGACAGTGGGATTTCCCACAACTTGAGAATTTCGGCAATCTACACAAATACAAGTGGGATTAATATTTTCAATATTATATATAATAAGTGTTGAAAAATATAAAATTTGTGGTAAAATAATTTGTGGTAAAATTAACAATCTTTAAAATATTAAGGAGATGTTCCAAATGACAGCATTAAACAAAAAGACAGTTGACGACATTAATGTTAAGGGCAAAAAGGTTCTTGTCCGTTGCGATTTTAACGTTCCGCTCAAAAACGGCGTTATAACAGACGAAAACCGTATTGTTGCCGCACTTCCGACCATTGAAAAGCTTATAGCAGACGGTGGTCGCGTTATCCTTTGCTCACACCTTGGCAAGCCGAAGGGCGAGCCGAAGCCCGAGCTCAGCTTGGCTCCCGTAGCAAAGCGCCTTTCCGAGAAGCTCGGCAAAGAGGTTGTTTTTGCCGCTGACGATAACGTTGTTGGCGAGAATGCAAAGGCAGCAATTGAAAAAATGAATGATGGCGATGTTGTTCTTTTGCAGAACACACGTTACAGAGCAGAAGAAACAAAGAACGGCGAAGCATTCAGCAAGGAGCTCGGTTCCTTGGCAGATGTATTCGTAAACGATGCTTTCGGCACCGCACACAGAGCACACTGCTCAACCGTTGGTGTTACAGAGTATGTTGAAGAGGCTGTTGCAGGTTACCTTATCGGTAAAGAGCTTAAGTATCTCGGCAACGCAGTTGATACACCTGCTCGTCCCTTTGTTTGCATTTTGGGCGGCGCAAAGGTTGACAGCAAGCTTCCTGTTATTGAAAATCTTCTCACAAAGGCTGATACACTTATAATCGGTGGCGGTATGTCCTATACCTTCCTTGCAGCAAAGGGCTACGGCGTAGGCACATCACTTATCGACGAAACAAAGATTGACTATTGTCGTGAAATGCTCGAAAAGGCAGAGGCAAAGGGCGTTAAGATTTTGTTGCCGATTGACTGCACAATTGCAAAGCAGTTCCCCGACCCGATTGATGCACCGATTGAAATATCTGTTGTTGCAGCAGACAAGATTCCTGCAGATTATATGAGCCTTGATATCGGCACAGAGACTGCAAAGCTTTATGCTGACGAGGTTAAGTCTGCAAAGACTGTTGTTTGGAACGGACCTATGGGCGTATTTGAAAACCCGATTCTTGCAGCAGGTACAATAGCTGTTGCAAAGAGCCTTGCTGAGACAGACGCTGTTACAGTAATCGGCGGCGGTGACTCTGCAGCTGCAGTTAACACACTCGGCTATGGCGACAAAATGACACACATCTCAACAGGCGGCGGTGCTTCTCTTGAATTCCTTGAGGGCAAAGAGCTTCCCGGTATTGTAGCGCTTAACGATAAATAAAATCGAAAAATCGGAGGATAATAAAAATGGATAAGGCAAAGAGAAACGCTGTAATTGCGGGCAACTGGAAAATGAACAAAACCCCCGCAGAAACAACAGCACTTATAAATGAAATGAAGCCTCTCGTGAAGGACACAGACTGTGACGTTGTTCTTTGCGTACCCTTCGTTGACATTGCAGCAGCAGTCGAGGCAGCAAAAGGCTCAAACATCAAAATTGGTGCAGAGAATGTTCACTTCAAGGCATCAGGCGCATACACAGGCGAGGTTTCAGCAGAGATGCTCACACAGTGTGGTGTTGAGTATGTTGTAATCGGTCACAGCGAGAGAAGACAGTATTTCGGTGAGACCGACCAGACTGTAAACCTTCGCACACTCGCAGCCGTAAACGCAGGTCTTACTGCTATCGTTTGCGTTGGCGAAACTCTTGAGCAGAGAGAACTCGGATATACCGAAACCTTGCTCAAGTTCCAGACCAAGATGGCTCTCACAAACGTAACAAAAGAGCAACTTAAGAACATTATAATCGCTTACGAGCCTGTTTGGGCAATCGGCACAGGCGTTACCGCAACCGCAGAGCAGGCAGACGAGGGCAACGGCTTCGTACGTGCAGCAGTTGCAGAGATGTTCGGCGCTGATGTAGCAGAAACTGTTACAGTTCAGTACGGCGGCTCCATGAACGCAAAGAATGCAGACGAGCTTCTTGCAAAGGTAAATGTTGACGGCGGTCTTATCGGCGGCGCATCACTCAAGGCAGAGGATTTCAGCATAATCGTAAAGGCTGCATCTAAGTAATTAATTTTTGGGCGGGATAGATTGTCCCGCCCGATTTTGTGAGGTAAATATATGAAAAAACCCGTAGTTTTATGTATAATGGACGGATTTGGAATTAACGAAAACAAAGAGGGTAATGCTATTGAGACGGCAAATACCCCCAACCTTTCAAAGCTCTTTTCGGAAAATCCGTTTACAACCATCGGTGCATCGGGCCTTGATGTCGGACTTCCTGACGGACAGATGGGCAACAGCGAGGTTGGTCACACCAACATCGGCGCAGGTAGGGTAGTTTATCAGATGCTTGTTAAAATATCCAAGGATATTAAGGATGGCAAGTTTTATGATATCAAGGTGCTGCAGGATGCGATGGACAACTGCAAGAAAAACGGTTCTGCGCTTCACCTTATCGGACTTTTGTCGGACGGTGGAGTTCACAGCCATATAGACCATCTTTTCGGTTTGCTTTCAATGGCAAAGAAAAACGGACTTAAGGACGTTTTCGTGCATTGCCTTATGGACGGACGCGACGTATCAACAACGAGCGGCGCAGGCTTTGTTGAGGATTTGCAGAACAAAATGTCCGAGCTCGGCGTGGGCAAAATTGCTACCGTAATGGGAAGATTTTACGCTATGGACCGCGACTTTGCGTGGGATAGAGTAGAAAAAGCATACGCCGCAATGGTTTACGGCGAGGGAATTGAAAAAGACGATGCTGTTTTGGCTATGAGAGAATCTTACGAAAACGGCGTTACCGACGAGTTTATCGTTCCCACCGTTGTCTGCAAGGATGGTATGATTAAGGAGAACGACAGCGTAATTTCCTTCAACTTCCGTCCCGACCGCGCAAGACAGTTCACCCGCACCTTCGTTGACCCGCAGTTTGATGGATTCGCTCGTAAAAACGGCTATTTCCCCGTGCATTATGTGTGTATGACTCAGTACGATGAGACAATGCCCAATGTTACGGTTGCATATCCGCCCGAAGAACTTAAAATGACCCTTGGCGAATATCTTGCAAGTTGCAATAAAACCCAGCTTCGCATAGCCGAAACACAAAAATACGCACACGTTACCTTCTTCTTCAACGGCGGCGAAGAAAAAACCTTTGAGGGCGAAGACAGAATACTCATTCAGTCTCCCGATGTTCCAACATTCGATTTGAAGCCCGAAATGAGTGCGTATCCCGTCTGTGATGCTGTTTGTGAACAGATTCGCTCGGGCAAATACGACGCTGTAATACTCAACTTTGCCAACTGCGATATGGTAGGACACACAGGTGTGTTTGATGCAGCGGTTAAAGCGGTTGAGGCGGTTGACGAGTGTGTTGGTCGCGTTGTTGAGACTGCGCGCGAAATGGACGGAGTTGTATTTATAACTGCCGACCACGGAAACGCCGACTGTATGGTAGGGGAGGACGGCAACCCGTTCACACCCCACACAACAAATCCTGTACCATTCTGTGTTGTAGGATATGATTGTGAACTGCGTGAAGGCGGAAGACTTGCCGATATTGCACCTTCAATGCTTAAGGTGTTGGGACTTCCGAAACCTATGGAAATGGACGGCGAAAGCCTTATAAAATAGCAAACAAAAAAGACGGACATAAGAGCCGTACTCTTAAGGACAGTACAACACGACACAAAAACACCTATAGTTTTTTAAGAACTGTGGGTGTTTTTAATATTCTCTTTCTTTGTTAGTCAAGTTGTGCTATAATACAACTAACCGATAAATAAGAATTTGTAGGTGAACAGATGACGAAGCATATTGCAAATATACTCACAGGTTGTCGTATTTTCGGCAGTATTTTGTTGCTGTTCTTTCCTGCTTTTTCTTTAGTTTTTAATATTACATATCTTCTATGCGGTTTTAGTGATATGGTAGATGGAACAATCGCCAGAAAGACAAACAGTACCAGCAAGTTTGGAAGCCAACTGGACACGATTGCTGACCTTATTTTTGTAGTGGTATCTTTGTTTAAGTTGTTGCCTTCAATCCATACTCCACAATGGTTATGGATATGGGGTGGTGTGGTTGCACTTATCAAAATCAGTAATATCATATGGGGATATGTTTCTAAAAACCAGTTTATAGCCTTGCATACGATTATGAACAAAGCAACGGGACTACTGCTGTTCCTATTGCCTTTGACAATATCCTTTGTGGAATTGAAATACACTGCCATAGTTGTATGCTCTATTGCAACATTTTCCGCAATTCAAGAAGGGTTTTATGTTATTACAGATAGTGGACCCAAGTAATCCAATTCCAATTTATCGAATAGATGATATTTGTTTAGAAAAGGGTTTTAGGTTCTCCTAACAAGTGACGTTTGGCGCCCAAATGTCCTGCTTGTTACGGTATGAGCAATTATTAAACGGATGTGTAGAATTTCTGCACATCCGTTTCTATCTCAAAAGATATTTTATATAGTGATATTGTGAGACAGGTCTCACAGTGATATTTTGCCTTTCGGCAAAGTGATATGAAAACCTTTCGGTTTTCGTGATATTATATCCGCCCTTAAAACTGCCCGAAGGGCAATATAACTATGCGTAGCATAATATAACTGCGAAGCAATATAACTCGCCTTTGGCGAATATAACTGAGGCACCTTCCTTACGGAGGGTGCCTCTATGTCCGTCTTTTTTTATTCTGTAAAGAAACTCTTTAGCTTTTCGGCAAAACTCTTTTTGCTGCTATAGTTTTTATCTTCAGTGCCTTCATCAAAGGAACGCAGAAGCTCTTTTTGTTCTTTTGAAAGATTGCGCGGTACTTCGACCGTAACCATAACGTATTGGTCGCCTCGTCCTGAATAGTTAAGCCTTTGAATGCCCTTGCCCTTTAGTTTAAATTCGCTACCTGTCTGTGTGCCTTCAGGTATGTTGAATTTCACCTTTCCGTCAATTGTGGGAACAATGATTTCAGCACCTAAAGCCGCCTGGGTAAAGGTTATGGGAATTTGACAGAAAACGTCAAATCCGTTTCGCTCGAATATCGGGTGCGGACGGACGCTTACGTGAATGTTAAGGTCACCTGCGGGACCTCCGTTTACGCCTGCATCACCCGCACCGCGTACGCGGATTGTCTGTCCGTCATCAATTCCTGCGGGAATGTCGATTTCTTTTTGCTCGGTAACTCGGATTCGTCCCTTACCCGCACAGGTGCGGCAGGGCTTATCAATAATTTTACCTGTACCGCGGCACTGACTGCATACCGATTGAGTCTGCATAGCGCCGAAGGGCGTACGCTGTGTAACGTTTACGTGTCCGGTACCGTGGCAGTTCGGACAGGTCTTAACGCTTCCGTCATCTGCGGCACCGCTTCCGTTACAGGATGAGCAGGTTGACACGCGCGTAACATTTATTTTCTTTTTGCAACCCTTTGCGGCTTCCTCAAAGGATATATTAACGGTAGATGAGGTGTTGGAGCCTCGCTGTGGTGCATTTGGGTCTGCGCGGCGTCTTCCGCCAAAGCCTCCACCAAACATACCGCCGAGAATGTCACCTAAATCGCCAAAATCAAAGCCGTCGAAACCTCCGCCAAAGCCGCCGAATCCGCCTGCACCCGCACCTGCGCCATAGTTAGGGTCAACACCTGCGTGTCCAAACTGGTCGTAGCGTGCGCGCTTTTCCTTGTTCGACAGCATCTCGTAAGCCTCGTTAACTTCCTTGAAGTTTTTTTCAGCTTCGCTGTCACCGGGGTTAAGGTCGGGGTGATATTTTTTGGCAAGTTTTCGATAAGCCTTTTTCAGTTCATCGTCGTTGGCGTTACGGTCGACTCCCAGTACCTCGTAATAGTCTCTTTTGTCTGCCAAAACACAACTCTCCTGTCAGTTATGTACGACAGAGCAGATTTTCTGCTCTGTCGTTTTAGTTTAATTACTTATTCTCGTCGTTAACATCGGTGAAATCAGCATCATAAACATTGTCGTTTGCTGTGCCGTTTGCACCATTTTGCTCCTGTGCTGCCTGCTGTGCCTCGGCGGCAGCCTTGTAAACCTTTTCGGATACGGCGTAAAGTTTCTGCTGTAACGCTTCCTGCTTTGCCTTGATTTCTTCAAGGTTGTCACCCTTAACTGCGGTCTTTAGAGCCTCACAAGCGTCTGTGATATCCTTTTTCTCGTTCTCGTCAAGCTTGTCACCAAGTTCGGAAACGGTTTTTTCGGTCTGATAAATCATCTGGTCAGCACCATTGCGAAGGTCGGTCTCTTCACGACGCTTCTTGTCTTCAGCAGCATACTGCTCGGCTTCCTTAACAGCCTTTTCAATGTCTTCTTTCGACATATTTGTGGAAGAGGTGATGGTGATAGACTGCTCTTTACCTGTGCCGAGGTCCTTTGCAGAAACATTAACAATACCGTTAGCGTCGATATCAAAGGTAACCTCAATCTGCGGAACACCGCGGGGAGCAGACATAATTCCATCGAGACGGAAAATACCTAAAGACTTATTGTCCTTTGCAAATTCGCGTTCGCCTTGAAGAACGTGAACATCAACCGATGTCTGTCCGTCAACAGCGGTGGAGAAAATCTGACTCTTCTTGGTCGGAATGGTGGTGTTGCGCTCAATAATCTTGGTGCAAACCTCGCCCATTGTCTCAATGCCGAGTGAAAGGGGAGCAACATCAAGAAGCAAAAGGCCCTTAACGTCTCCACCGAGAACACCGCCCTGAATTGCGGCGCCGATGGCAACACACTCGTCGGGGTTGATGCCCTTGAACGGCTCGCGGCCGATAAAGTTTTTAACAGCCTCCTGAACAGCAGGAATACGGCTTGAACCGCCAACCATAAGAACCTTGTTGATTTCGCTTGTGTTAAGACCGGAATCAGAAAGCGCCTGACGAACGGGTCCCATTGTAGCTTCTACAAGGTCAGCGGTAAGCTCGTTAAACTTCGCACGTGTAAGTGTTGCTTCAAAGTGCTTCGGTCCGTTAGCATCTGCTGTAATGAAGGGGAGATTAATGTCGGTAGAGGTCATACCCGAAAGGTCAATCTTTGCCTTTTCAGCAGCTTCCTTGATACGCTGCATAGCCATTTTGTCAGTAGAAAGGTCGATTCCGTTTTCAGCCTTAAATGTGTCGGTAATCCATTTCATAACACGGTTGTCAAAATCGTCGCCGCCGAGACGGTTGTTACCTGCGGTTGCGAGAACCTCCTGAACACCGTCGCCCATCTCAATAATTGAAACGTCGAATGTTCCGCCACCAAGGTCATAAACCATAACCTTCTGGTCATCTTCCTTGTCAATGCTGTATGCAAGTGCAGCAGCAGTCGGCTCGTTTATGATTCTCTTAACGTCAAGACCTGCAATCTTACCTGCGTCCTTTGTAGCCTGACGTTGTGCGTCTGTGAAATATGCAGGAACAGTGATAACTGCCTCGGTAACAGGTGTTCCGAGATAAGCCTCTGCATCGTTTTTAAGCTTCTGAAGTGTGATAGCGGAAATTTCCTGAGGAGTGTAGTCCTTACCATCAATGTTGACGGTATAAGCGGTTCCCATTTCACGCTTGATAGAGCTGATTGTGCGGTCGGGGTTAGTGATAGCCTGACGCTTTGCAATCTGACCTACCATTCGCTCGCCTGTCTTCGAAAAAGCAACAACAGACGGTGTTGTTCTTGCGCCTTCAGCGTTTGCAATGACAACAGCCTCGCCGCCTTCCATAACGGCAACGCAAGAGTTGGTTGTACCTAAATCAATTCCTATAATTTTTCCCATAATAATTACCTCCGTATAATGAGTTTAATAAATATATCAGTTAGCTACCTTGACCATAGCGGCACGAATAATTGTGTCGCCAATGCGGTAACCCTTTTGAAAAACCTCAACAATGGTGTTCTCTTCAACAGCATCGTCCTCAACATGCATAACCGCTTCATGCATATTTGGGTCGAACTTGTCGCCAACAGCACCAATTTCGGTGATTCCCAAATTTGTCACAACTTCTTTCAGTTGTTTTATTATCATTTCAACACCCTTTGTATATTCGGCACTGTCGTGCGCAGCCGCTTCGGCGCGGTCAACATTGTCAAAAACGGGTAAAAATGTTTTTAAAATAGAAGCCTTTGTATATTCGACAGTCATAATACGCTCGCGTTCAGTGCGCTTTTTATAGTTGTCAAACTCTGCCGCGGTGCGCAAAAGCAAATCCTTTTGTTTTTCAAGCTCTTCCTTAAGAATAGTAGATTCGTCTTTTGTCTCAACAATTTCCTCGGTTTCGTTTTCTTTAACAATTTCCTTTTCGGCATTTTTCTTTGCCATATTCTTTTCCTCCAATCACATCAAGGCCTCGCTTATAACCTTGCTCATTTTTGTCGCAAAATATTCAACACTCGGTATCAAATGGTCATAAAGCATTCTCGTGGGCCCAATAACACCAATCTGCCCTAACTCGTGTCCGTCGGCGTTGTATTTTGCAAGAACGATGGTCGCGGGCTTGAGCTCGTTAATGTCAGTGTCGTTACCAAAAAGCACACCGACAGGCGCATCTATGTTAGAAATCAGAGACAACATTTTGTCCTTCTGCGCCAAAAGTTCCATAAGCCTTTGCACCTCTCCGTCGCGTGTGTGATAACGGAAAAGGTTGGATTCGCCGCGAAGTGTAACGTTCGAGCGCTTAGCATCTTCAATCAATTCAAAAAGAGAAGCAATCAGCGAAATCATAGATATTCCGTCCGCAAAAGCAATAATCTGTTGAAGATATGTCTTGGTAAGTGTGCAAAGAGGTTTACCTATTATATATTTATCGCAAAGACTGTACATTCCTGCGATGAGTTGGTCGTCTATTTCCTTGCAGCATTTATAAACCTTGCTTTTCATAATGCCGTTTGCAGTGACGAGCACAGTAAGCACCGATTGCCTGCCCATCGGGATGAAAGCGATTTTTTTGACCTCGTCGTTTATGTCGGATATTACCGATGTAATAACAGGCAAACCCGTAAGCTCGGATAGCATCTGACTTGATGCGGCCGTAATATCGTCAACTCCGCCCGAAACCCCGTCGAGCATAGAATCAATTATAAGCTTCATTTCGCCCGAAAGGGAGTCACGCTTCATCAAATCGTCGATATAAAGCTTGTAGCCCAAAATGGTTGGAATTCTTCCCGCAGATGTGTGCGGCTGCTCAAGATATCCAAGTTCGCAAAGGTCGCTCATTTCATTTCGAAGCGTGGCGGAAGATAAATTGAAATCAAGCATATTGCAAAGCGCCTTTGAACCAATCGGCTCGCCGTATTTAGTATAAGCGCTTATTATCGCAGAGAGTATCGCGCGTTTGCGTTCGTTAAGTTCCAATTGTGCCACCCCTTCAAAGTTTTCAATTAGCACTCTAAACCGATGAGTGCTAAAGTAATTATACTTTACCACCATTGGAATAACTTGTCAAGGGGTTTTGGCAATATTTTTTAAAAATTTTTTGACTTTCCCTGACCTTTAGTTGTTCGCTGTAAAAAAACGACAGCCCATACATATTATATATATAAGGCGCGAAAGAGAGTTTAGCAGTAAGGGTGAAATGTGCAAACTGATTATTCCCGCACAATTTCTATAGACACAATGTGATAAAATATGTGCAAAAATACGAATTAAAAACTTTTTTAAAAAAAAGAGAAAAAAGTGTTGACAAGGCAGAAAGTATGTGGTATTATAATCGGGCGCCCTAAAGAAAGGGAGCGAAACTTGGACCTTGAAAATTAAACAACGATAAGAAAAAAAGGACCCGACAATT